>NZ_MJEI01000107.1 GCF_002095395.1 Williamsia sp. 1135 | reverse complement strand
TGAGGTTCCCCCCAGGTAGTGGACACCGAGCTAGCGGGATCAGCGGTTCCGCTGGGAGGATGTTCACATGTCGCGGAAGCGTCGGTCGTTCACGACCGAGTACAAGGTCGATGCTGCGCATCGAGTGATCGATTCTGGTCGATCCATCGCCGAGGTCGCACGAGACCTCGGCCTCAACGAAGGCCTGCTGGGGCGGTGGGTCGCTGATGAGCGCCGGCGCCTGGACGCAGCGCGGCGAGAGGGCGATGAGCCACTGACCGCAGTCGAGCGCGACGAGCTTGCCCGGCTACGCCGGCAGGTCGCCGATCAGGAGAAGGACATCGCATTCTTGAAAAAAGCGTCGGCGTACTTCGCGGCGAACCATCAACGGTAGAGAAGTACGCGTTGATGGCCACGGAGTGCGCCACCACAGCAATCAGTCGAATGGCCACCCTGCTGGGTGTGTCAGCCTCGGGTTACTATCGGCATCTAAAGTCAACCAGGGCAACAGAATTAGGGATACAGAGGCAGCGTCGGGAAGAGTTGGCTGTGCGAATCGCTTCGATCCACGAAGACTCCCACGGTGTCTACGGATCGCCGCGGATCACCGCTGAGCTACGCGCGCGGGGCGAGTTCGTCACCGAGAAGACCGTCGCCAAAATCATGGCCGAGCGGGGCCTAGCTGGTATCAGTCCGCGCACCTTCTCGCCGCCGACGACGATCGTCGATCCGTTCGCGACGTTCCCGCCGGATCTGGTCGACCGCGTCTTCGATCAGGGCCGCACCGACGCCGTGTGGACGTCGGACATCACATATCTGACTTGCGGTGGCGAAGACATGTATCTGTGCGTGATCAAGGATGAGCATTCGAAGCGGGCGTTGGGGTGGGCTGTGGCCGATCACATGCGCGCTGACTTGGTGACCGATGCGGTCGATATGGCTGCTCGTACCCGTCGCGGTCGAACCAAGGGCATCATCATGCACTCGGACAGGGGATCTCAGTACACATCGTCCTTGATGACGAATGCCTGCGGGAAGTACGGTCTGCTTCGGTCGATGGGTCGGACCGGGGTGTGCTGGGACAACGCCGGTGCCGAGAGCCTGTGGTCGACGTTCAAGCACGAGCACTACTACCGCCACAGCTACGTCTACAAGAGCGAACTGGTTGCTGCGGTTGACAATTGGTTCGACTACTACAACACTCGACGGAGGCACTCAACGATCGGGATGCTCAGTCCCATCGACTACGAGATGTCATTGACCGCGGACCTTCAGGCCGCGTAACCACCCTCCACTATCCGGGGGGAACCTCATGTTACGTACGGCCGGGTGGCGTGCGAGTCTGGAGCCATGCAAACCACCACCCACCCGTATACCAAGTCAGCTCACATAGCGGCGGTCGTGATCGGCGTCGGTGGCATCGCGTTTGGTTTGTACTGGGGCATAAGTCACGCAGGTGAGCCCGAGATCTTCTCACCAACTCTGATCGGGTACGTAGGGGCCGCACTGGCGCTCAACAGCGGTTGGCGATTGGTGGCAGACCGAGGCCGATCCCGTCGCCGGGGGCGACCCTGAGACCCTGAGGCGCACCACCTCGTAGCACCAACCTGCCAGGATGATTCGGGGAAGCGCCACGCCGATGCTCTTGAGGAGCAACAATGCCAACTCTACTTGACATAATGTTTCTTATCGGCGTTGAGGTTGGGAGGGGTCGATCGAAGGTTGCTGTGGGTATCTGGAGTTCAGGTGAACACTGCCGTGAACATCTGAACGTGCCGGCACGGCCGTCATCTGAACTCTGTCGGCACGTTTCGACGTTCGGCAGTCGACAGGCCTGTGCGTCCGGAGCCGTCGGTGCGCATCCGCCTTGTGGCGTTCGCTCGTCGCCGTCTCATCGGGCCGGCGACAGCTACTCCACGGCGACCGCTCTCTGAACGCCAATCTTGGTGGACTTCAAACGCACAGTGCGGCAAGGTGATTACCCTCAAATCGTCACATGTGACGAAACCGCCTAGGTGGCTGCACCTGAGTGAGTAACGCCGGATCGGCGATGGCCGGAATCTCTGCGCCAGTACCCACGGAGCGCTCACTGCAGGCGCTGATTGCAAACCCGCCGCTGGTGCTCTCCAATCGCGGTGGGTAAATAGCCTCCACGTCGACCCGCCTAGTTGAACGAAGGACTACCCACCCAACCTCCTAGTGGACAATTGCGTCCGGTCGAACGTCCTTTCGTCACATGTGACGATAAGCCCTAGGGACGGGCCAGGTGCCAATTTTCCACATCGCATTGGCCGTCGTCGTTGTTTCCGGCCGCGAGAACACTGCCATCCCCGCGCAGGCCGAGAGTATGTGTGGACCCCGCAGCGATTGCTACAACATCTCGCCAGGTGTCAACGTCACACTGTCCTCGGGCGTTGTTGCCTGCAGCTCGAACTCGCCCTCCGGATTCGAGGCCCACTGTGTGATAGGTGCCCGCTGAGATGGCGACAATGTTTCGCCACGTACGCATCTCATCAGTTCCCGCGTCACGATTACCGGTGGCCAAAACCTGGCCCTGGCCGGTCACCGCAGCCGTGTGGAGGTAGCCGGCCGCGGCGGCCTTCACATCCCGCCAACCGGCGACTGCGCACTGTCCCCTGCTTGTGTTGCCTACTGCCGTCACAGTGCCGTCCGCATGAACGCCGACGGTGTGCCAGTCCCCTGCAGTCACAGCAATTACCTCTCGCCATCCTTCGACGTCGCAGGCCCCCTCGAGTCGACGCCCGCGTGCGCCTGCCGATCCGTCGGGAAAGACAACGACCGTTCGTCGCCAGCCCGCCGCGATGTCCACAACGCTTGTCCAATCGCCGACCTCGCACTGGCCGTCGGCGTTCCAGCCGGCGGCGGTGACGGTACCGTCGACATGCAGCCCGACAGTGTGCGCGCGTCCTGTATTGGATGCCGTGTGCACGTTCCCGGCTCCCACCGCCTCGATCGAAATCCACTGCTCGATAAGGGTTTCCGGCGCCTTCGGGCTACCGGCGGCCACTGCCGAACCGTCTGCCCTCACGCATACCGAATGCCGCCGCCCGGCGGCGATGATCTGACCCATCACGATCACGATAGGGCTTCTCGCGGCGCACTGGCGGCAATTTCGATTGCGGGCGGGGCGGAAGCGTTCTGTGAATCAGTGGGATCGGGCAGACGAGCATGGTTCGGCCACGAACTCACAAGCACGAATCTTGACAACTGTCCGGAAAAATCTTGACAGTTGCCATAGATTGACGGGAGACTCATTTGCACCACATGACGAAGCGGAGAACAACAGTGTCGTTGACCTTCTATCTCGACAAAGGTGCGTCGCTGGGCGCGGACGCTCCGTGTCTGACATTCAACGGAGTGTCGCTCAGCTACGGGGACGTCGTGACCCTCTCGCACTCGGTTGCCAAGGCGCTCAAGAGTTCCGGGGTGCGGCCGGGTGACAAGGTTGGCATCCTGTCGGCAAACCACCCGACATCATTTGCGTGCGTCTTCGGCATCTCGCGCGCGGGCGCAGTCTGGTGCCCGATCAATCCCCGCAATGCGGGCAGTGAGAACGCCGAGCTGCTCGACCTGTTCGATTGCACCACACTGATCTACCAACCTGCGTTCGACGCGCTGACCTCCGAGATCGCGCCGAAGCTGCCGAAGCTCTCGAACCTTGTGAGACTGGGCGACAGTGATGACACAGCCATCGGCTTCGACTCCTGGTTGGCCAAGGCCGAGGCGGGACTGCCAGCCGACAATGGCAGTGCTCCTGATGATTTCGTTGCGCTCGTCGGTACCGGCGGCACCACCGGCCGTCCCAAGGGCGTCATGCTCACCGGCCGCAACCTGGAAACAATGACAGCGATTGTGCTGATGCGCTATCCGTTCGAGGGTCGGCCACGGTACCTCGCGCTCGCGCCGCTCACTCATGCCGCTGGCGTGCTTTGTTTTCCCATTCTCGCGCTGGGCGGCGAGGTCGTCGTGATGGATCATCCCGACGTCGGAGACTTTCTCGAACTGATCGAGCGGCACCGCATCACCCACACCTTTCTGCCGCCCACGTTGATTTACATGACGCTGGATCACGAATCACTCGACTCCACCGATCTTTCCTCGCTGCAGTGCTTTTGGTACGGAGCCGCCCCCATCTCGACCACTCGCCTCGCCGAGGCCCTCGAACGCCTTGGACCGATGGCCCAGCTGTTCGGGCAGTCCGAGGCACCGATGATGATCTCCACGCTGTCACCGGCTGAGCACCGCCGGAAGGACGGAAGCGTCGACATCGACCGATTGTCGTCGGCAGGCCGACCATCACCGCTGGTGACCGTGGCGATTCTCGACGAAGACGGGATGGCGGTCCCAACGGGGGCTCGAGGCGAGGTTTGTGTCCGCGGGTCTCTGGTGATGGCGGGCTATTACCGCAATCCCGAAGCGACCGCGGAGGCCTCGACCCACGGATGGCATCACACCGGCGACATCGGCTACCTCGACGACGACGGCTTCCTCTACATCGTCGACCGCGCGAAAGACATGATCATCACCGGCGGCTTCAACGTCTACTCCGCCGAGGTGGAGCAGGCTCTGATGGCCCACCCTGCTGTCCGAGACTGCGCCGTCATCGGGTTACCCGATGAGAAGTGGGGCGAGAGAGTTACCGCCATCGTCTCGCTGCGACCCGACGTCGAGTTCGACGCCGACGATCTGATCACGTTCGTGAAAGCGCGTGTCGGCAGCGTCAAAGCACCCAAGCAGGTCGAAGTCTGGACCGACCTGCCCCGCTCGACCGTCGGAAAGATCCTCAAGACCGACATCCGCTCCACTCTTACCGCGAAATGATCGACACCCCAACAAAGTAACGAGGTCTACGACGATGGAACTAGCCCTATACCTTCCCAACTTTCGCGAAAAGGTCACCGTCACCGAGCTCGAGGACCTCACCCAGCTGGCCGAGGATCTCGACTTCGAATCCGTGTGGACGCTTGATCGCATCATCGTTCCGGAGTCCTCCGACCGGGCCGAGATGGAGTTCGCGTTCGGCATGATGCATGAGTTGCCCAAGCAGCTGCCCGTCTCCTCTCGGGGTGAGTTCCTCCAGGGCTTTCCGCTCATCCCCTGGCTCGCCGCCAAGACCAGTAAGGTCCGCATCGGTATGAGCATCATCGACACGCCGTACCGATCCCCGGGGGTGCTCGCCGCTGAACTGGCCACCATCGATCACCTCAGCAACGGACGGCTCAACGTCGCCGTGGGCTCAGGATGGATGCCAGAGGAGTTCGCGGCCGCGAGTGCCACGCATATCTTCCCGCGCCGCCACCAACACCTGCGCGAGACGATCGAGATCATGCAGGGTATCTGGACCAACGACGTCTTCGAGTACCACGGTGAATTCGCTGACTTCGGGCCCAGCGGTTTCGGAGCAAAACCCCTCCAGCAACCACATCCGCCTATCTACTTCAGTGGACTCAAGGACGCCAAACGCGCCGCGAAACGAGTAGCCAAGTACGGCCTGGACGGCTGGATTGGGATTCAGGACTCACCGGAGGAGATCGCGGAGTGGCGCAAAGGAATTCAGAATGAACTCGAAGCCCTCGACACCTCTCGCACCATCGACGACCTCGACATCGCCAGCATGATCTGGACCGTCATCACCGACGTGGACATGGACCAGACGCCGGCAGGCAAGGCCAGTAATCTGCTGGTCGGATCCGAGGCCCAGGTCACCGACATGCTCAAGCGCTATCGAGAGGCTGGACTCACCAAGCTGCTTCTGTGGCCGCCGTTCGCCGACGTCCCCACCCCCAAGACAATGGACGACATGAAGCGCCTGAAGAACGACATCCTGCCGAAAATCGAGGCGATGTAGAAGCGGCTACACAACGCGCAGGTGTCTGCGCAGATCACCGCAAGAACAGGTCGAAGGCCTCGGCCAGCTGATCTCGAGAAGACGTCAGCTGGTCGTGGTCATCGCTCAACAGGCTCATCAACGCACGCTGGAAGATGCCGTCGATGACGACGTAGGCCATGTTCGACGAGACGCGGGGCGTTACACCCGACAATTCGTAGAACCGGGTCACCACTCGCCACGTCATTTCCTCACGCCGAGATTCGATCTCGCGCACGTCTTCTCTGAACGACGACTCGAACAGGGTCTGATTGCGGAGGTCGTACCACAGCCGATGCAGCGCAGAGTCCGACTCGAGCGTCGCGAAGAACATCGCCGCGAACTCATCTCTCAGTTCTTGCGCGGTAGAGGCCGACGTGACGACCTCGTCGTAACGGGTGACGCACACGTCCTCGTAGATCCGGACTGCTTGCGCGATCAGGTCGAGCTTGTCGGAGAAGTAGTAGTGCAGAACCCCGTGTGAGAACGCCGAGTTCTGCGCAATCTCCCGCAAACTGGTGCGCGCGTAACCCAATTCGGCCAGCGTCAGCAGGGTGGCAGTCGCCAGCTCGATACGACGCGCCTCGAACTTGTCGGGGCCGCGCAACCCGGCTCGCGGGGTGTTATCGGCGACGGTGGTCATCGGAACAGTTTACGGCGCGCCCCCACGTGCGTGTCCAGCCGAAACAGTGCTCAGCGACCAATTTCTTTGACAATTGTCACAATTACTCTTGACACCCGTCAAGATTTGTTCGTAATGTGACCCACGTCGCATCATGTAGGTGACGACATTGCATGCCTGTGTACGGATTCGGTAAATATTCGCAGGGTCAAGGGAGACGATTCAATGACGAGCTACGACCTGACAGGACGTACAGCACTGGTCACCGGCGGCGCGCAGGGACTGGGCGCCGGGATGGCCGAGGCCATCGCCGCGGCGGGGGCAGCCGTGGCCGTGGCCGACATCGACGCCGACACGGGTCGGCAGACTGTCGACGCGCTACGGGCCAAGGGCGCGAAGGCAGAGTTCGTGCTCCTCGATGTCCGTGATGACGCTGCGTGGGAGGCGGCAGTCTCATCGACGATTGATGCATTGGGTGGCCTCGACATCGTCGTGAACAACGCGGGAATCGAGGTGACCGACCTGCTGATCGACCTCGACGCCGCCGCTGCATCAAACATGCTCGAGATCAACGTCCTGGGCACCGCACTGGGAATCAAGCACGCATTCAGGGCGATGCGACCCGGTGGCACAGCAGGATCGGGCGGCGCGGTGATCAACATCGCTTCTGTGGCTGCGACCATCGCGTTTCCCGGGATCGCCCTGTATTCAGCCTCGAAGTCCGGAATTGACCGACTGACGCGTGTCGCCGCTGCGGAGTCGGGCAAGCTCGGTTACGGGGTGCGGGTCAACTGCATCTACCCGGGGCTCACGCCGACCGCAATGGGCAACAAGCTCGCGGTCGAGACCGCAGCCCTGGGTTTGTTCGAATCGCCCGAGGCCGCGGCCGGAGCGGTCGCGGGGCTCACCCCTCTCGGACGACTCGGTCAGGTCGATGACATGGCCGATGCCGTGGTGTTCCTCGCCTCTGACGCGGCCAAGTTCATCACCGGCGCCGGCCTCCCGGTCGACGGCGGAATGGGGATGTAGAACCGCGGAGCGCTCGGATGTGCTCCACTTTCAGTATTCTGCTCCGGTTCCAGGGCCCTGGAACCGGAGCAGTTCCGCGAAAGTGGAGCAGATGTGACGCGACGTTCAACGGAGGGTGCGCATGCTGAAGGTTCTGGCGTTCGACACGTTCGGCACCGTCACGGACTGGCACAGCGGTGTGAGTGCGGTGCTGCGCGATCAGTTCCCCGGCATCGACGGCTCTGAACTCGCGCGTGACTGGCGACGAACCTACAGCCCGGCGCTCGCCGAAGTGGAGGCCGGGACACGGCCGTGGACGCTTCTCGACGACCTGCACCGCGAAACACTGGAGCGTCTGCTCCGCGACAGAGGTGTCGCCGATGCGACCGCACAACAGATTGATGCAGCCGTGCACTCGTGGCACACCATCCCGGGTTGGCCTGAGGCCGCGGAAAGCCTGCGCCGACTCAAGACCAGATACACCGTCTGCGCGCTCAGCAACGGGAACGTCGCATTGCTCACCGAGATGGCCAAGCGCAACGATTTCGGCTGGGATGTCATCGGAGGCGCAGATCTATGGCGGCACTACAAACCGGCACCCGAGGTGTATCTCGGGCTCGCTGAGCTCATGCGGGTCGAACCCCACCAGGTGATGATGGTCGCCACTCACGCCGCTGATCTCGAGGCGGCGAGGGCCTGCGGGCTGCGCACCGCGTATGTCGCACGACCTCGCGAATGGGGACCCGAAGTCAAAGATGAGTTCGTCAATCCACTCGATGACCACCACGTCGCAGGGATGGACGAACTGGCAACGCAACTCGGATGCTGAGCGAACGGGACCGAAATCCGGCTCGTGGTGTCCGCGGGTAATCTCCATCCCGTGAATCCGGCTCACCAGCAAGACAGATTCGGTGTTCGTTTCGATTGGGGGCTCTCGGGGGCGCGAGCAATCGCGCAGCACTGCGAACTGGCCGTTGTCGTGGACGTGCTGTCGTTCACCACCACCCTGAGCGTCGCTCTCGACGCCGGCATCACGGTCTTGCCTTACCGAACAAGGGGGACTGAAGCCGCGGCGTTTGCCGCCGAAGTCGACGCAACTCTCGCGGTCGGACGATCTGTAGCTCGAGGAGACCAGATCAGCCTGTCAGCGCCGACGATTCGCAACCGGTCCGTCCCGCCCGAGCGACTGGTGCTCCCGTCCCCCAACGGCTCCACGATCAGCTACGAACTCGCAACGTCGGCGCCGACGGTGGTCGGTGCAAGCCTGCGCAATGCCCGCTCCGTCGCATCGTGGATCTGCGACTCATTCTCCGCCGACACCAATGTGGCGGTCATCGCCGCGGGCGAACAGTGGCCGGACGG
This sequence comes from Williamsia sp. 1135, assembly GCF_002095395.1. Classification (GTDB taxonomy): domain Bacteria; phylum Actinomycetota; class Actinomycetes; order Mycobacteriales; family Mycobacteriaceae; genus Williamsia. The sequence goes on along the minus strand of NZ_MJEI01000107.1, from coordinate 444,202 downwards.
GTCGCTGAGGCCGGCCTTCGAGGACATGTGGGGCGCCGGCGCCGTCCTCAGTGTGATGGCCACACGCGGTTGGCAAGAACACTTTTCGCCAGAGGCCGCCGCTGCCAGCGCCGCCTGGACCAGCGTCGAACCGGTCATGACGAGCCACCTCCAAGCGTGCGCCAGCGGGCGCGAACTCATCGACGCCGGCTACTCCCAGGATGTCGCGATCGCTGCGGAACTGAACACCAGCACCCATGTCCCTGTACTGCGAAGGGATCGATTCGTGCCGGCGACATAGCCTCAGATCCGGTTGGGGCTCGATTGCACCGGCCGGCTAGGTGCGACGAGCAAGTAAGTTGGCCATCGGGAATCTATAACTGCTATCGCGGTACACAATTCGCCAATCTTCGGCGAACCCGTGGTCCCCGAGTATTCGGCTGAACTCGTCAGGGTGCCATCGCCACGCGGGAGCCACCGCGTGGTCGAACGGAATCGGAGTCCCGGGCTCGTCGCTGGCTTGGAAGCAGACCAGGACGGGCGTGCCCTTGGTCAACCGGTCAGACCAGAGTTCGAGGATGTCGGCCACTTGAGCCGGCTCGACATGAATCAAACTGAACCGGGCGATGATCGCGGCGATGCCGATGTCCTCGGGCCACATCGTCAAGGTGGCGTCGCCCTCGATGAAGCGCAGTTTTGGGTAATTCCGCCGCGCATGATCCAGCATTCCGGCGCTGGGGTCGCAGCCGGTCGCATCCAGCCCGCGAGCGACCAGATCTGCTGTCACGTGCCCAAGGCCGCAGCCGACGTCTACCGTCACGCCATCGCATTCCATGGCCAGTTCGACGAAGGCGGCCACCGCGTGCGCTTCGATGGGAAACTGATAGGTGGTCGGGAGCGTAGTGGCATACAGATCGGCCATGGCGTCGTAACCCTCTTGCGTCATCGTAGAAGAGCGTCCCGTCAGCTGTCCCCGGCCTGTTCATCGAGATGTGCCAACACCGCTCGTGCGGCCTCGAGCTCACTGCTCAGCTCGTCGATTCTCTTCTGGGTCGCTGCTCGTGCGGACTCGATCACCGCGTCGACTGCCGTGATCGCAGTGTCGTCGCCGAGCGCGTGCATCGCTCGCGTCACCCGGTCGGAGGTGACCTCGGCGGGCTTGCCCTGGCGCTTGCTACCGTGCGACACCGACACCGACCAGGTGCTCTCGCCCATCGACGTGATGGTGACACTGACTGCAGCAGGAGCCGTGTTCTTGGTGCGTCGCTGCGTTTTCGGCGGCGCAACCTTCTCGTCCGTCGGAGCCGGCAACACGGGTTCTGGCTCCGGATTCGATGGCTCCACGACCGCGCTTGGAGATCTTCTTACGCCTGATGGTCCGGACGTCGCCTTGGCCGGGCGCTGACGCGCCGGACTCGTGAGAGTTGCGGGCGTCCGGGTCTTCTGCAGTTCGTCGGCCTCGAACGGCAATTGATCGTCGACACCCTTCGGGCTCACCATGACCGTTGACCCGTCGATGGACACCACTCGTGCCGATGCACCGGCGGCGAGGTCGAGCGACGGCATCGGATCGCGGAGGTAGACGGTGACCCGCTTGCCTGCGGCGAGTGCCGTGGCCATCGATTCCAGTTCGTCGGTCGTCAATCCGGTCCGTCTGCGCGAGTTCACGCTGACCATATTCGCACATGCGTGCGAACAAACTCGCGATTGGCCGGGCCTCGTGTCGCGACCGCTCAATCTGTGGGAGCGCAGACCTCGACCACATATCGACGCTCGACACCCGCGGACCGGCGGCCCCACTGCTTTCTGTAACCCGCTTGTCTCCGCGCTCATCGAGGCATCGGATTCCGATGAGCTGTGTCGTGACGAAACTTACCCGAGCTGCGGCGTCGATATCACGGCGCCGGCGACATTGTCATCTCCCAGGGGTTGTTGCCGAGTCGAGGATCTTTAGGCAGTGTGGAGCCATGAGCGACAACACGAAAGTCACTGTGGAACGCACCATCGAGGCGCCCGTCGACGCAGTTTTCGACGTCCTCTCCAACCCTGAACGGCACTTGGAACTGGACGGCTCCGGGTTTATCCGGAGCGTGGACCACGCAGACCGAATCCAGAAAGTCGGCGAGGTGTTCACCATGAACATGGAGGGCGACCACGTAGGCGGCGAATACAAGACCGACAACCATGTGACCGGGTACGTCAAGGACAAGCTTCTGGCCTGGAAGACCGCACCCGCGGGCACCGAACCTCCCGGATGGGAATGGTTGTGGGAGTTGGAGTCCCAGGGGCCGAACGAAACCCTGGTTCGCCACACCTACGACTGGTCAAAGGTCACCGACAAGAAACTGCTCGAACAGTTGAAGTTTCCGCTCGTCACCGAGGACCAGCTGACCGACACCCTCGGAAAGCTTGCTGCCGCCGCAACTTCCTGATTTGCATTGACACCGATCTCGGTCGCTGCCGCAGCCAGTCTGCGCCGGCGACCGAGTCGTTTGTGGGAGACACCGACCGCACTAGGTGCGGGACGGTAGGGGCCGGCGATCTCAGCTGTTCCAGGGACCGATGCCGCCGACCTTTTCGATCCGGATGCGTGTGATGTATCCGGGTGGCGCGTCCTCGGGCGGAAAGCCCGAACCGGGAGGTGCAAGCGTCGCTGCGAGTTCGGCGAGCAGCTCCGGCGCACCGCCCTTGAGGATGTCAGCGGTGCCATTGATGGCGAGATAGGGCGTCATCAACGCATCGGAATCGGATCCCAGAATTGTCAGTGCGACACGAGGGTCGCGGCGAACATTGCGTACCTTCTTGTAGACCCCGAGATGAGCGGTCAGCAGCTCGTCGCCCTCAGGCGCCGTACGCAGCGCGACCCACACAACCGACACTTGCGGGCTGCCATCCGGATTGAGCGTGACCAGGGTTGCGTCCGCGCCGGAACCGATGAGCGCGCGAGCAGAGTCGTCGAGTTTCATGACTGCTCACAACGCGACCCGGCAATCGCGCATTCCCTAGCGAGTGTGTCGGTCCGACGGTACGTGTGGCAGACCCCCGCCTCGACTCACCTTCGTTCAGGGCCACCAAAGGCGAGTCTTGGTGGCATGGGTCTGCGACGATCAGTCGATGCGCGTCCTAAGCAGCCGAACGTTCGCCGCTCTGGTCACGGTCTTCGTTGTGACGACCGGATGCTCCGACGACACCTCAGACAGGGCGAGGCCGGTGCTGGCCGCCTTCGACGATGGATGGGGTCAGGTGTTCGTGATGAACGTCGACGGCACCGGTCTGCGTCAGGTCACACCAACCCTGGGCGACGATACGACGGACACGCGCTACGCAAACTTCGCTGCCCTGTCACCAGACGGCACCCGGTTGGCGTACACGCGGGGCGGCAAGTTCATCGAGGTCGTCGACCTCCCATCCGGCGCAACGACAACAGTCCACGACGGCGGGTATCAACCCGTCTACTCGCCGGACGGGTCATCGATCGCCTTCGTCAGCTCGGGCTCAGGCAACGTCAAGATCATGGATGCCGACGGGTCCGATGTGCGCATCGTTGCTCGCGAGGAGTCCGCATCACAGGTGACGTTCTCACCTGACGGTTCCCGGTTGATCTTCAACGTGGCCGGATACCTCGTCGAGGTCCCTGTCGCGGGAGGAGAATCAAGAGTCGTTCTGCGGGACCAATTCTGGAACGCAGACCCCGCATTCTCACCTGACGGTTCCAGGCTGCTGTTCTCGAGCAACCGCGGAGGTAACAACGGCTCGGAGATCTATTCGATGCCTGTCGCGGGCGGCGAGATCACCCCGCTCACCGACACCTACGCAGTGAGTCCTGAGTTCACAGCGGACGGTTCACGGATTCTGTACACCAGGGCGACGACGGAGTCTGGCGAGTTGGTGACCGATGTGGCCACCTCGACCCATGCCGAGCTCGCATCGATGAATCCCGACGGTTCGGATCAGAAGCGTCTGACGCCTCGGTCAATCACGGCTCAGGGTGCCAGCGTCGCTGGTGGAAAATAGTCTGGGTCGACCCCCCGATACCATTCACCCGTGCGTGCCTTCGACACTTTCGTGACGATCTCGCTGTTTGTCCTGCTCATCTCTGCCGTGTTGTTCTCGGTGTACCTGGGTGGGATGTCGACCATGCTGAGCGACTCGGGTGCACCCGGAATCGCGGTCGGTGGAGTGTTTCTCGCCATCTTCGGGGTACCGGTCACTGCTGTGATCGTGTACGTGGCTGCCGTTCTGTTGGCATGGCAGTCCGATGGCCTCACGTTCTATTACCCCATTGTCGCGTTCGGGGTGATGGTTGTCGCCGCAGTGCTCGTGATGGTCGTCAGCGTGGGACTCATCGCGATGGGTCAGCGGATACACGAAAGGAACGCCTCGACGGCGCCGGCGGAAGCTTCGACAGCCACCACGCGCGAGCCGAGAGTCCTGACCTACGACCGGAGACACTACTTTCAGGAGAAGAACCGCGACGCTGAGCTCGGCATCGAAAGACATACCGGGCGGCGCTATCTCGCCGTCACGATGCCGCAACGAGGCCAGGAGTTCCGGGAGTACTTCGGCCTCGACAAACAGACATATGAAGCACTCGTCGCCGACCCCCAAGACGCGATCTTTTTCGCCGACAGGTGCCGCAGCGGCACGTACGTAACCGACAGGATGCCGTGGGCGGGATCGCCTGTGCCCGAGCCTGTCCACGCCGGTCAGACCGGGTTGGCCCGAAAGAGGGCGATCCTGCTCACCGATATTCCCACCGACGCTGCAGGTGTCGCGGCGGACCTTCCGCCCGGAATCCCCTACGTCGTCATCGTCGATGATGGGGTCGATCCGGCCGGCAACGTCGGCGTGCACGCACATTCTGGCGAGCCGAGAATCCTCATCGCGGCTAACCAGCTCGGGCTCGGGTGAGCGAGGCGCCGGAAACACTCGTTTGACAGGCGTCAAACCCGAGAGTCGGGCCCCTTCGCATATTCCAAAATCACGTCGACGGCCCGCGCTGCGCTCTGACACGCGCCTTCCATCGTCGTGGTCCAGTCGGTGCGGGTCCAATCGCCTGCCAGTGCGAGCCCTGGGACCGAGGTTCGCTGATCCGGACGAATGCCTGCGGTTCCCGGCCGTTGAGCAAAAGTCGATTTCGGCATCCGCACGACGTGGCTGTGGACCACTTCGGCACCAGCGGCGTCAGGGTAATACTTGCGCAGCATGTCCATTTGGATCTCGGTGATCTCGGTGTTCGATTTCTTGGTCAGTTCGTACGACGCCGACACCGTGGTGCTGTAGAGATGATGCCGAGATGCGTCCCGGCCGTGCATTCGCTGACGATCCCAGACCTGCTCGAGTACCCCTTCACCACCGAGGAGGACCTCTCCCCAGTCGACCATTCCGATCGAGCGGTCCAGGTACAGGTTGACACTCACGATGGGGACGGGCGTCAGATGCTCGACTGCTTCATAGATTCGTTCGTGCTCGGGCACCTGGTCGAGCAGTCCTTTCACGCTCCAGACCGGCACGGCGCAGATGACCGCGTCGGCCGAGACCCGTTCGCCGTCGGCGAGTGTGACGCCGACGACGACTCCGTCGGCCACGTCGACCGCGGCGACGACTGCCCGGTGGCGCACATCTACACCGGCATCGGCGAAAACCTTCTCCGCACCGTCGATGAACAGGGTGTCGAGGTCGACGGTCGGATACCCGATCGAGATCGGGGTCTTGGTCTCGCGCGCCCGCCGCATACCGGTGACCAAGAGGTCTGCGGGCACCTTCGCTGACGAGATCTCGGGTTTGTCGCCGGTCAATCCGATCACGATTCCATCCCACAGCGCGTCGCGCGCAGACTGAGGCATATTTATACGGCGGAACCACTCGTCAGCGGTGATGTCGTCCAACCAGGCGGGCTGACGGAGAGCCTGCCGGATCAGCGTGGCCTGTGCTCGTGCTGTTCGGAGTCGGTCGAGACCGGTGACGCCGGGAAGGTCACCGAACGCCACCCTCAGACCCGCCATTCCACCAAACGCCGACACTCGGGTACCCCCACCCGGCAGCCGAATCGTCATGTGCCCGGGGAACTCGACATGTTCTCGGGTACCGACGCTGTCCAGATAGCGCATCAGGTGTTGGTACCCGCTCGCGAATACGTGCTGGCCGTTGTCCGGGACATCGTCGACGGCGGGGACCGGCATGGCGATGGTCCGGCCGCCCAACGACCCCCGCCGTTCCAGCAGCGTCACCTGATGGCCGGCTTCCGCCAGCCACACCGCCGACGCCAAGCCGGCCAGTCCCCCACCTACGACTACACAATGCATGCGGCCACAGTAACGGTCAGCGCTGACCGAAGTGGCAGTTCGCTGCTTGGAGCGGATCGGTAATCGGTGAGGTCTCCGGGTCATTCTCCAGATCTCGTGTGCGCCTGCCGCTCACCCACAGCGCGGTCAGCAAAGCACCGCCCCATATCAGGAACAGGGGGTCCCACACGGCGGCGTGACCGATCATCGTTGCGCTGTCATACCCTCCACTGGGCCTGATCAGCCCCGCCAGAACAGCCCAGGCAGACAACGTGGACAGCCCGCCCCAGCCGACCAGGAGCACGCCACCGACCCAGCTGCATGAGCGAACAGCGCGGTAGAAATGGCCCCGCCACCTCTCGTTGAAGGCCGGGACAACCGCGGCGAGTGCTTTGAGAACAGCGAGCAGACCAAGCCCGATCCCCGAACCAATCGGATGCTCGTCGGCCAATTCGACGGCCCATCTACCTACAGACTCGAGTTGCCACCGCCACCGATCGCCCAGTAGAGGCTGGCAGCTCCGTGGAGTAGCCCTGCTACGGCTGCTGTGGTGAACGCAAGCGTCGCAACCCGACTCCCCCGACCCACCGTCTGTTTCTGCATGTTCTCACGGTATGAACCGACCGCGGTCGTGCACATCCAGGATGTCCCTGAGTAGAACCCTGATCTGGTGACGCCGGGCGAGAATCAGTCGGCGCAGCGAAGGCCATCCTGACCGTCGAGGCGCTGAGCGAAATCAGAACTGGTCACGCGCATGCTCTTGTTCGATCACCGCATCGAGGTCGCTGAGCCTGTTCATTTTGGATACCTGACGCCGAGTCCGAACGTTGTCCCCCAACAGCTTCTGATGTTTGTGGGTGAAGAACCAGTATCCGGCGGTGAACGGGCACGCATCATCTCCGAGACGTTTCTTGGGATCGAATTCGCAGTCACGGCAGTGATCGGACATCTTGTTGATGTAGGCGCCGCCAGATGTGTAGGGTTTCGTCGCCATCAACCCGCCGTCAGCGTGCTGGCTCATCCCGACGACGTTCACCGGCATCACCCATTCGTAGCCGTCGACGAAGTTGGCGGTGAACCAGGCTGTGAGCTCGGCTGGATCATAACCGCGTTGCAGCGCATGGCTTCCCAGGACCATCAGGCGCGGGATGTGGTGAACCCAGCCTCGGTCCCGAACACCGGACAGTGCGTCGGAAAGGCAACGAGCGGTGACCGCTTCCGCGTCCAGGTGTCGAAACCAGTCCGGGAGAGGTGCGGTCGCGTCGAGTTCGTTGTTGGCGGTGTAATCGGCGCCGAAATGCCAATAGAGGTGCCAGATGAACTCGCGCCAGCCGAGGATCTGCCGGATGAACCCCTCGGCGCTGGCCAGAGGCACCCCGTCCTCCCTCGCTGCTCGCTCCGCCGCGTGAACAACGTCGAGGGGGTCGAGGAGGGAGAGGTTCAATGGGACGGACAGAAGTGAATGCGACATCGTCCAGTCGTCGCCCATGATCGCGTCCTCATACGGACCGAACGTCTCGAGGCGGTGGTCGATGAAAGTCCGCAGCGCCGCCTGCGCCTCATCCGCTGTCACCGCGAACAACCGCGGGCCATCGACACCCGTCCAGGAAACGTTCAGTGCGTCGAGGTCCGCCCGCACCTCGTCGTCGATGGCGTCCTCGGTCGGCCACCACGGCTCGTCGACCCCCAGTGTGCGTCGTTTGGGCGGCGGCTTCCGATTGTCGTGGTCGTAATTCCAGGTACCACCGGCGGGCTGGTCCCCATCCATGAGCACGTCAAAGCGAGTCCGTTGCTCCCGGTAGAACGCCTCCATGCGGAATGACCTGTGTCCAGAGGCCCACTGCTCGAAATCCTCGCGAGGCAATGCAAACGACGGATTGGGAAGGATCTCGCTGACCAACCCTTCCTCGGCGAGGCGATGGACGAACTCATGGGCCGCCCGCGACGTCGGCTCATGGACGGCGACCGGACCCGGAAGTTCGGCGAGCACGTCCCGGTAGCCGACGCCCCGGATGTACTGGGCGCGATCTCCGAGCTCAGCCGCCAGATGGCGCATGCCGGACAGAAGGAGATGAGCCTTCTGTCGATGGCCGGCTCGGCGGCGAAGGGCCGCCGAAGACTCGATGAGAACGACATCTCGCTCGGCGTTCTCCTGGGAGGAGTGGATGTGTGGACCAAGCTGATCGGCAAAGAGCCACAACGGCGCTGGACTACGAGACACCACTTCAGGCTACGCATGTCGTCGGTGACTCACGGGGCTCTCGGCAGGTGAATACAACTGCGATCCTCTGGGTATCCCCGCCCTGTGTCCTACTCTCGCAAAGCCCACGACCTCGAATCCGCAGCTCTCGGCGAACGACGTCCCGAAGGTGTCTCCGACGACACAGTCGCTGCGGTCGGGAAACTGTCCGAAGCGCTGGAATCTCTCGAGCGCGCCCGCGGGCACCTCTACTCGTTCCACCAGATGATGGGCCACACCGATCTACTTCTCGGCGATGCCGTCGACCAACTGCGGGAAGCCGGACACGGCGACATCGCTGAAGAACTCGACGAGGAGCTGATCGGCCGAAACGTCATCGAAGGACGTTGGACTTTCCAGATCGTCGAAGACTTCGACGACAATTACTGGGCGGCTTTCCGCGAGCACGAGCGACGAACACGGGACAAGCTCCAGGGCGGCGTTCGGCATGTGTTCGAGGCCGAGATGAAGGAACGTCGACGGACCGGCGGCCGGCGCCATCACGAAGCGAAGCCCTGACATCGCAGCCGACAGAACGCGTTCGCTTCGGGCGCATGAGACAACTACCAACCGGTGTCGACCTGCACGTCTTGACACCTGGCCAGAACGCGGGTTTCGTTGTACGTGCTGACAACACAGCCGGCCTGGGACCGGTGGTGCCGCCCGTGGGTCGTGCCGCCGTAAGTGTCGCCGCCCGGAACATTGTTTTCGTTCGCCCGCACCGCGGTAAACGGTCGGACGTTTCTCACGCATCGGTCCGGTGACACCGGCCGACGCCAATCGGAGTTGACGTTGGCCATCACCGACATTGCCCAGTTCGCCCATCTGACTGATGTGGACGTCAAAGCACTTGGCGACGAACTGGATTCGATTCGATCAGACGTCGAGGATGATCGCGGAGTGCGCGACGCCCGGTACATCAGACGCACGATCGCGCTTCAACGCGGCCTCGAGGTGTGTGCTCGCGCGACTCTCACGGGTTCTCGCCGCCGTCCTCTGTGGTTGTTGGGTACTGCCCTTCTCTCCTCGTCGAAGATCATCGAGAACATGGAACTCGCCCACAACATCTCGCATGGGCAATGGGACTGGATGAACGACCCGGAGATTCACAGCATCACATGGGAATGGGATCAGGTGGGGCCGTCGTCCCAATGGAAACGAGCCCACAACTACACCCACCACATCTACACGAACATCGTCGGCATGGACGACGACATCGGCTTCGGAATCCTGCGAATGACGCGCGACGTGCCCTGGCGACCTGCGAATCTCGTTCAACCCTTCGCGAACGTCATTCTCGCAGTGACATTCGAATGGGGCATCGCGCGGCATGACCTGGACGCGCAGAAGAAGTTGGACGGCGTCGGACCGCACGAGCGGGGTTCGCAGGCCAGTGCGGTCTTCTACCGGAAGATCGGCAGGCAACTCGGGAAGGATTTCGTACTCTTCCCCGCGCTCGCCGGACGGTCGTGGAGGACCACCGTGACCGCCAATGCCACTGCGAACCTGATCCGGAATCTCTGGGCATACCTGGTGATCTTCTGCGGCCACTTTCCCGACGGGGCGGAAAAGTTCACCGTCGAGCAGTACGAGAATGAGACTAAGCCGGAGTGGTACCTGCGACAGATGCTAGGCAGCGCCAACTTTCGGGCTGGACCGGTGATGGCCTTCATGAGTGGAAACCTGTGCTACCAGATCGAGCACCACCTGTTCCCCGATCTACCGAGCAATCGCTACGTCGAGATCGCGCAGCGAGTCGAGGCGTTGTGCGACAAGTACGACCTGCCGTACACGACGGGATCGCTGGGCCGGCAGTACTGGTTGGCGTTGCGGACAATACACAAGCTCGCGCTCCCCGACAGCTTTCTCAATCGCACGTCGGATGACGCGCCGGAAACCAGCTCGGAACGCCGTTTCTCGTTCACGGGTTCACACCTTCCGACCGACGCCGGTGGAGATCGTCGGCACGGGCTGAGATCGGCCCTGAGAGACATACGTCAGGCCCGCAATCCCGGTAGCAGGTAGTCGATCCCGAGGCCACCCACGCGCGTGCGTTGGCGGATGCGCTTGCGCTGACTCATCGGCTCGAGAAGACACCGACGGACCGCGCGGACACACGCGGTGCGCCGTCAGCACAGAACTGTGCAGTTTCAGCCAGTTCCGGGCGATCACGCCGACGTAGCCTCAGTGACCGACGAAAGGACCTCACGTGACCAATTCCGCCGCAGCGCCCGACACAATCGTTCTGATCCATGGCCTTTGGATGACTCCGCGGAGTTGGGAAGGCTGGGTGAGTTACTACGAGGCGAAGGGGTACCGCGTCCTGACGCCGGCCTACCCCGGGTTCGAGATCGAGGTCGAGGCCTTGCGAGAGAACCCGGACGTCATCGCCGGTCTCACAGTCCCCGAAACAGTAGAGCACCTGGCCCAGGTCATCGAGAGTGTGCAGACGCCCCCGATCCTTATGGGTCATTCCTTCGGCGGCACACTGACTCAGCTGTTGGTCGCCCGCGGTCTCGGATCGGCAGCGGTGGTGATCGACTCGGCGCCCACCGAAGGCGTACGGGTCAACCCGCTCTCACAGGTCAAATCGCTGTTCCCGGTACTGAAGAACCCGGCCAACCGACACAAGGCCGCCGGGTTCACTCCAGAAGAGTTTCACTACGCATTCACGAACACCCTCAGCGCCGAAGACTCGAAGAGGGTCTACGACCGGTACCACATCGGGGCACCGGGCAATTGGGTCTGGGCGTACGGGCTGATCGCGAACTTCAAACCGGGACACCAGGAAACGTGGGTCGACTACAGTCTCGACGATCGCGCGCCGCTATTGTTCATAGCCGGCAGCGAAGACCACATCATGCCGCCATCGGTCAACAAGTCGAATGCCAAGCACTATCACAAATCGAAGGCGCTGACCGACTTTCACGAGTTCGAGGGACGCTCACACTGGACCTGCGCCGAGCCGGGCTGGGAGGCCGTCGCCGACTACGCCCTGAATTGGGCGCTGGAACACGCGGACACTGCAAGGATGCCGCGGTCGAACGCGTCCTGAGGCGTCACTGCTGACCGGGGTGCGTCTCCGGTCGATCCCCACCCGGATTCGGCCGGAGCGCTCGCACCAACCTCGTGAATCGCGCGTTGTCGATGAGATCTTCGACGCCGACCACGTTCCCTTCGCCGTCGGCGAGTGGGATGGACCAGTTCGAATACTGGGTTTCGTCTGTTCCCGGCTGATTCTGGATCCGCCGCTCCCCCACCGCATCGGCCAGCGCCACTGACAACAAGATGGACGGACTGCGCGCGATCAGCGCGTGGAGTGCATCCACAGTCTGCACCTCGTCGGCGTCGGCTGCCAGCAGCCCGCGGTCGCGTGCCAATTGCAGGATCGCCTCGCGGTCGCGGGCGTCGTCCGCGCGTTCGGTGGCCTCGTCCTGCTCGAGCAACCCGAGTTCAGCTCGCAATCGAATGTGTTCCCCGGCCAGGTAACCGGCGGTCGGCGGCAGGTCGTGGGTGTTGACGGAGGTCAGGCACAGGGTGCGGTAGTTCTCCGGCGGAATCGGGGCGAACTCGCCATGTTCGAACCACAGGATTGACGTCCCCAGGACCCCACGTGCGCTGAGGTAGTCCTGAACGATCGGTTCGAAGACACCGAGATCCTCGCCGATGACCACGGCGTCGGCGCGTTGTGCCTCCAGCACCAGGATGCCGATCAAGGCTTCGTGGTCGAAAGTGACGTAGGTACCCGCGGCCGCCGATTCGCCCTCCGGAATCCACCACAGCCTGAAGAAACCGAGAATGTGATCGATGCGGAGTCCCCCCGCGCGGCGCAGGACCGTGCGGAGCATGTCCCGGAACGGGACGTAACCATGCTCGGCCAAACGCCATGGGTGCCAAGGTGGCTGGTTCCACACCTGCCCCTGTTGATTGAACGCATCGGGAGGAGCGCCAACTGAAACACCTGTCGTCAGCGCGTCGCCGAGCACCCATGCATCGGCGCCACCCTGCTGCACCCCGACCGCGAGATCGTGAATGATCCCGATGCTCATACCCGCGTCGGTGGCGGCCTCCTGAGCGGACGCAAGCTGCTCGTCGCAGATCCACTGCAACCAACTGTAGAAGCCAATTCGATCGGCCAGCTTGATTCTCGATTCGGCGACGCCGCTGGGATCTCGTAGAGACTTCCTCCATTTCGGGCTTGCTGCGCCGTACTTTTCGATCAGGGCACACCAGGTCGCGAACTCCAGCAGACCTTCGCCTTCAGCGTTGAGGTATCGATCCAGGCTGCCGCGTCGGTGCGGGCTCAGCGGAACGCGAAAGATGGTTTCGAGAACCTGAAGCTTCGCGCGATACACCGAGTTCCGGCGGATGCGGTTCGGGTCGGCGTTGCTCTTCGCGTATTTGGCCGCGTAATCGTGCATCTGCCGGTGGGCGGTCTCCGGCAGCAACGCCGCCTCAGGGATGTCCTCGACCCGGATGTAGAGCGGATTGACGAACCTTCTGGTGGTCGGTAGGTACGGAGATCGCTCCAGCGGTGGCTGCGGCTGAGCAGCGTGAAGGGGGTTGACCAGCACGAAGTCGGCGCCGTGCACCGATCCGGCGATGTGTGCGATGTCCGACAGGTCGGCCAGGTCCCCGATTCCCCACGACCGGCGCGAACGGATCGAGTACAGCTGAGCAGCCAATCCCCACCGTTGATCAGCAGCGAACCTGTCGGCGGTCGTCAGTCGTTTCGGAGTCACGACGAGGGAGCACACCGCAGGCGCTCCGTCGTCGGGCTCGGCATGCACCGAATGCCACCCGGTGGGCAACGTGGCCGGCACAGCGAAGGTCGCTCGCCCGATCAGTACGCCGTCGACTTCGCGTGGCTCCGTCCAGACGTTCACCTGGTCCACTGCGACGCGGGCACCCTGCTCGGTGGTCACCCACACGCGGACTTGCGTCCCATGAGGAATGTGGACCGGAATGTGGCTGTCCGATCCCTCGGTGATGACGAGGACCGGAGGCAGTGTCCTGCGCCACGGTTTTTCGTCGATCTCGTGAAGGGATTGCGCGATGGTGTCGGAAGTATCGCAGTTGACACCCAGCGCCCCGAGGATGTGTTGCAAACTGCTGTCGGACACCTGCTTGCGCTGCTTGTCCCAGCCCTCGTACGAAGTGGCGACACCACATCGATCGGCAAGGATTCTCAGCTGCTCGGTGTACCACACCTCTGCGATGCTGCCAGGTTTGCCGGCGTTGCGCTCGCCCCGGCTACTACTCGGCGTCACTCGCGCAGTGCGGGATCTATCAGGGATTGCAGCTTGTCGGGTCGCACCGGCAGATCTCTGACCCTCACCCCGCAGGCGTGGTACACCGCGTTGACGATCGCGGCTGAGGAACCGACATTACCGATCTCTCCGATTCCCTTGCTGCCCATCGGGTTGAGGTCGTTGTCCTCTTCGTCGATCCAGATCGCGTCGATGTTTCTGACGTCGGCATGAGCGGGCACGTGATAGTCGGCCATGTTCTCGTTCGTGAAGCCGCCGTAATCGTGGTCGGGAATCCCCTCCTCGAGCAGCGCCATCCCGAGGCCGAAGGTCATGCCGCCGATGAGCTGTGACCGCGCCAATCGCGGATTGAGCACCCGCCCCACCGCGAACACACCAAGCATCCGCTCGACGGCCACCTCACCGGTATCGACGTCGACGCTCACCTGCGCGAACTGGGCACCGAAGGCTTCGCGTGGCATCTGCGCCCGAGCCGCCACATCGTCTGCGGTGTCGGCAGTGACCTCGAGGGCCGTAGTCGGTACGCCGACCTGCCTGAGCTGATAATGCAGATCGCGGCATGCTTTGTCCACGGCAAAACCCCACGACGACGTACCGGCTGAGCCACCGGCTCCGGGTGCTTTCGGTAGGGAACTGTCGCCGAGGTGCAGGCGAACCGCCGAGTAGGGTGCGTCGAGGGCGTCGGCGGCTATCTGTGCGAGCACGGTGCGCGCGCCGGTGCCGATATCGGAGGCGGCAATGGAGACGTCGAAGGTTCCATCACTGTTCGCTCGGGCCCGGGCGGTGCTGGGCGAGGTGAGTGCGGGGTACGAGGCGAGGGCGACCCCGGTGCCCCACAGCTTTCGTCCCACGAGTGTGGCTGCAGGCTCAGGATTACGCTGTTCCCAGCCGAACTTGTCCGCCCCGACCCGAAGCGCTCGGACCACGTTGCGTGAACTGAACGGGGTTCCCGTTGCCGGGTCCGCATCGGGCTCGTTCACGATGCGGAGTTCGATCGGGTCCATCCCGAGCTCGTACGAGAGTTCATCGATGGCGCACTCGAGAGCGTGGATACCCGGCGCCTCCCCCGGTGCACGCATCCACCGCGGCGTCGAAACATCTAGGGCAGCAACACGATGCGTGGTCCTGCTGTGGTCCGATCGATAGATGTGCCGAGTACCCTCGGCGGTCTGTTCGACGAACTCGACGATCTTCGATGTCTGCTGCATGGTGTCGTGGCACACGACCGACAATCGCCCCTGCGGATCGGCGCCCAGAGCCAGTCGCGAATAGGTCGGGGTTCGGTACCCGACGAACGTGAATGTCGCCGACCGCGGGAGGACGACGCGGACCGTGCTTTTCAGGTGCCTGGCCGCCATGACCGCCAGCACCACGTTCGGACGAGTACTCCCTTTTCCGCCGAAACCGCCGCCGACGTGCTCGGCGATCACCCGAATGCGCTCCGGTTCGAGACCGAACATCGTCGCGAGATCCCCCTGCACCCCCGACGGAGCTTGGGTGGAGTCCCACACCGTGACCTCGGCACCTCCTCCGTCGCCGTGCCGCCATCGAGCGACGGAAGCGTGTGGCTCCATCGGGTTGTTGTGCATGGCAGGCGTGAAGTACCAGTGGTCGACGACGTGTGCCGCGTCGGACAGCGCCTGCTCGGGATCGCCACGGCGGGCGTCGGTCGGAAAACCGGCGTTGACTTCCTCCGGTGCGTAATGATCCGGGTGGTCCCTCTCCAGTACGTTGTCGAAATCGGATGAGCTCTCGTAGGTGATGTCCAGAGAGTCGGCGGCCGCCTGCGCAGTCTCCGGGGAGGTGGCGATGACCGCCGCAACGATCTGTCCTCGGTAGTTGACCTCGTCGGACTGCATGATCATCAATTCGGTGTCGTCGACTTCGTCCAGCGCGGGCGCGTTTTGATGCCACAGCACAGCAAGGACGCCCGGGTGCGACAGCGCCGACTCGACGTCGACTGCGATGACCCGACCGCGGTTGACCTGCGAGCCGACGTGGCGACAGTGGACGACACCGTCTCCGTCGGGCCGTTGATCTGCGGTGTAACGGGCCGTTCCCCTCACCTTGTCGTCGCTCTCGATGCGGCGGTGCGGCACCCCGAGCGCGCTCATCGCTGCGCCACCTGACCACCCGCGAGCTGGACCAGCGTCTGGGTAACAAGCGATCGCACCATCGGAATCTTGAACTCGTTGTCCGAGAGTGCCTGTGCAGCTTCTAGTTCGAGTTCGATGGCAGCAGCGAACTCCGCACGGGTAGGCGATCGACCGATCAGCTGCTGCTCGGCCGCACGCGCGCGCCATGGCTTGTGGGCCACACCGCCGAGCGCGATCCGAACTGCCGAGACCACGCCGTCCTGGACCTCCAGGACCGCGGCAACCGACACCAGAGCGAAAGCGAACGATGCCCGGTCGCGGACCTTCCGATAGGTCGAGGTCCGGGCCGCCTGCAGGGCAGGGATGGCCAACGAGACGACGAGATCGTCACGTTCCAGTGTGGTGTCGAGTTCGGGGTGGTCTCCCGGGAGTCGGTAGAGCGCATCGAAGGGGACGACGCGCCGACCTGCTGGTCCGAGAATCTCCAGATGCGGCTCGAGGACAGCCAGCGCCACTGCCATGTCCGACGGGTGGGTGGCGACACACTGCGACGACGCGCCCAGGATCGCCATGTCTCGGTTGACTCCGCCCACCGCAGAACACCCGGAACCGGGCTCGCGCTTGTTGCAGGCCTTTGCGGTGTCCATGAAATACGGGCACCGGGTTCGCTGGAACAGGTTGCCTCCGGTCGTCGCCATGTTCCTCAACTGCCCCGAGGCCCCCGCGAGCAGGGCCTCCGACAGCACCGGATAACGCGTTCGTACGACTGGATGCGCGGCGAGATCGCTGTTCCGGACGTTGGCGCCGATCTGTAGTTCGCCCGACTCGGTCAGATCGACCTGATCGAGCGGCAGAGCACTGATGTCGATGAGGGTGTCGGGATTGCACACACCGAGCTTCATCAGGTCGACGAGGTTGGTGCCGCCGGCCAGGAGCTTGGAGTCCGGGTCTGCCCCGAGGCGCTCGACGGCGATGTCCACGCTATCCGGCGCGAGGTAGTCGAAGGTCTTCATGACGACACCTCGCCCGCCGCGCCCTCATCCGTGGCGCTACGGACCGCAGCCACGATGTTCACGTATGCGCCACATCGACAGATGTTGCCGCTCAATCGTTCTCGTATCTCTTCGTCGTCGAGCACGACGTCGTGAGGCTCCGCCACGTCCGCGGTCGCTGCGCTCGGCCATCCATGCTTGGCCTCATCGAGCATGCCCACCGCTGAGCAGATCTGGCCGGGAGTACAGAACCCGCATTGAAATCCATCGTGATCGATGAACGCCTTTTGCAGCGTCGACCCGGAAGGGACTTGATCGATTCCCTCGATCGTCGTGATCCGATGGTTTTGTGCGGACACCGCGAGCATCAGGCAGCTCACCACACGGCGGTCGTCGACCAGAACGGTGCAGGCACCGCACTGGCCGCGGTCACATCCCTTTTTCGAGCCCGTCAAGCCGATGTGATCTCTGAGAGCATCCAAAAGCGTTGTCCGGGGGTCACATTCGATATCACGGTGTTCGCCGTTGACATGTAGTCCGATCGTTCGAACCGGGCCAGAGCGCACAGCGACAGAACGTGATGAGGGCTGGTCATCCATGGTCCGGAATTACCCAGTCGGCCGCAGCGGCAAACAAGAGTTCAGGCAGGCGCCCGTCCATCGCGGCGAAGAGGGTGGTCCTCGGGAACCTCTACAAAGATGATCTCGGTGCCGTCGGGATCCACCGCATGCATCTCGATGAGCCCCCAGGGTTCAGTTTTCGCATCCCGGGTGATGGCGACGCCTGATACGCGGAGCTCACGTTCTGCGACGGCGATGTCACGCACCTGCAACCACAGGACGCTCGTACCCGGTGGTGCGCCACTCGCGTCCATGTGCGCAGCCACCTCGATCAGCGCGGCCCCGGCGAAGAAGACAATTCCGCCGGGGTACTCACGGGCGACGGCCAATCCGAGTTGATCGCGATAGAACCGGATCGTCGTCCGCGGGTCTGACGGGCGGAGAATGATTCGGCCACTGAGAACCTCCATGGGTCTTGTCTACCCGACGCATCGGCCAAGAACGGACATACCGCGCCGATGTCGCGGACGCATCTGCACCCGCGGCTCATTCTTGATACCAGCGCGGACGTCGTGGATGAGGTGGTTACCAGAACGAATCGGGACATCCGTGCCTGATCGCCCTCACCCGATCTCCCGCCCTGGTAAGCATGAAGGTGAAGCGCACGATGCAAACCGCCGTCCGCGCTCCGCGCAGTCACCCCATAGGTGAGGAGATCGACCATGGGACAACCTATTCCGACTCCAGATCGTCCGGACCCACCGGGAACCGAGCCCACCATCCCGTCCGTGCCTGAGCCGGAACCCGTTCCGACGCCTCAGCCGGAGCCCACCACCCCGCCGGGTCCCGAACATCCCGCACCCGATCCGGCGTTTCCCGCGCCATCGCCCCCGGAGCCGAGCCCCGGGCCGACGATCATCTGAATGCTCAGCGGTAAACCGTCAGCCGCTGCTCATCGAGCTCGAGGAGCACGTTCTCGACAGGCCCGGTCACTTCGCCATCGTGAGCGGTGAGCAGGGGGCCGGACGCGCTGGTGATCTCCAATCGAGAAGCTTGCACGGACCCGAGGACCCTGGATCGCTCGACCGTACCGAACAGCGACGCAACAATTGCCGTGGTGCGACCGAGCTTCCGGTCTGCGCGGAGGTACTGGAGGTCCAGCACACCGTCGGCCAGGTCGGAACGTCGTGCCGGGCTCAGACCGCGAGGTCGGTACACGCCGTTGCCGACGAATACCGCCCAGACCAGATGATGTTGTCCGTTGATGACCAGGTCGACGGGTTTACGTCCCTTCACCGCCCGGTAGAGCGCGAACGCTGCTGCGGGCCACTTTCCGATGCGATGTTCGAGGCGATCGCGTAGCCGGACCATCTCCGGGTATCCGCCGAGGCCTGCAGTATTGAGGAAAACGCGGCCATCGATCCGTCCGACGTCGACAGTTCCGGCTGTTCCCATCGTCACTGCGCGCGCGGTGTCGGCGTAGGTCTCCAGGTCAAGCGATCGGGCGAAATGGTTGAGGGTGCCGGCCGGGAACACGGCCAACGGCAGTCCCCGATCTAGCGCGAGTTGCGCAACCGTCGCGGCGGTGCCGTCGCCCCCCGCAACGCCCAGCGCTCGAATTCCGTCGGGAATCTGGTCGTCTAGTGGCCTGTCCACGTCCCACTGCACGATGGTCGCCCCCGGCAGTGCGGCTGCGACCTCAGCCGGGGCATCGGCTGCCGACCCTGACCGGGGGTTGACGACGACGGCCAAACCTTCACCAGCCGGTAGTGCCGGTGCCGACCCGGGGGCGGTTTCGGCCGCTCGGAGCGGAGTGGCCGGCCACAGGAAGTGGCCGGCGAGTGCCACGCCGGTGCCGACCGCTGCCCCGGCGACCACGTCTGTTCGATAATGCACACCGACGTAGACCCGGGAATAGGCGACCGCGGCAGCGAGCGGCGCCAGGACTATCGCGGTGCGCGGCCGTTCCAGCGCCGCGCCGACCGCGAATGCTGCGGCCGAGGCGCTGTGACCGCTGGGAAAGGACGATGTCCAGGGCATTCTCGGCAACTGCCGATGCGGATGCAGCAGATCTGCTGGAGGGCGACTGCGGCCCACCAGCGGTTTGATCACGGTGTTGGACAACAGGCTCGCACCGGCCAGCGATCCCAAACCGCGCGCGGCCGCGCGGCGCTGCCGTTTACCCACCAGAGCCAGGACGCCTGCGACCGCAAACCACAGTTTGCCGTGGTTGGCCGACAGCGTCAGATTGCGCATCAACGGATCGGGCCAACCTCGGCCACCTGGAACAGGACGCGGTATCTCGGGAGACTGCACCCCACGAAGTCTAGGGTCTCCTGATCGAGGCGCCCCTCCACCGGGCTCGCATCAGTCCGGCTGATGGATGATGCAGGTGGTGGTGCCGTGGGCGATCAACTTGTCTCGTTCGTCCCGGATCTCGCCCTCTGCGGTAGCGGTCCGACGTCCGACGTGAATGGTCTTGCCATAGCCGATGATTCGGCGTCCATCGGTGGGAACAGACCGAATGTAGTTGACCTTGAGTTCCAGTGTTCCGTAGCCGACACCCGCACCGAGGGTCGTGTGCACCGCGCACCCCATCACCGAGTCGAGCAGAGTTGCGCAGATGCCGCCATGTAGTGATCCAATCGGATTGGTCATGTCTGGCCGGGCATTCAAGCTGAATCTGACGTGGCCCTCTTCCAGCGACTCGACTTCCATACCCACCAATTGCGCGATGTTCGGCGGTCGCTCCGGCAGTCCGGTCATGTACCGCAACACTTCCAACCCCGTCATCTCGCCGATCGAGATCTGATCCGAGGTACCGGCTGCGGCCTGCTCGGTCATTCGCCCGGTCATGGGACTCCCTCCTGGTAGCGTGGTGGACCAAATGGTCCATACCGTGAAGCGTAACACCGCGGATGGACCAATTGGTCTATGGAGTAGGCGAGGAGAGACCAGGGTGGCTGACAACCCGATACAGGAGTTCGACGCATCTGCAGGACCGCGCGAACGGCTGATCTCCACTGCTATAGACCTGGTCCGGCGGCGCGGTGTCTTCGCGACGAGTGTCGCCGACCTTCTAGGTCACAGCGGTGCGGCCAGGAATTCCATCTATCAACACTTCCCGAACGGGAAGTCCGGGCTGATCGCGACCGCCACCGCAGAATCCGGCGAGCAGATGACAGCTTTCATCGACCACCTCACCACCACCCGGACACCGCAGGAGGCCGTCGATGCCCTGGTGAAGTGGTGGAAGCGCGAACTCGAGGGCAGCGACTACGCACTCGGGTGTCCGGTGGCGGCCGCTGCCATGGCCGCGCCAGACGAACCGGAGGTCGCAGCCACGGCCAACGTGGCATTTGATGCCTGGCGACGCCTGGTCGCCGACTCCGCACTCCGCGGCGGGCTGTCGATCGATGACGCGGAGAGCTTCGCGCTGTTCGTGGTGAACGCGATCGAAGGCGCGATAATCCAGTGTCGAAGCCAACGGAACGTCGAGTCGCTGGATGTCGCCGCTGCGCAGCTCAAGGTCCTGTACTCAGCATTGAAACAGGCTTGAGGACACTCGTGCACTCGGTTCAGTCGAGCTCGTCGGGTTCGCCGTCGTAGCGCGGGAGGACCGCATAGACGACAAGATCCTTGGGCGTTCCTTTCGCCCGAAACCGTCGGCGTCGCTTGATGTACTTGGTCTCGTCCGTGGCAGCCAGGGTCGCCTCGGTCACCAGGACCTCCCCTGCTGATGCCGCATCGGCGACTCTGGCGGCGATGTTCACATCGACCCCGAGGTAGTCGTCGCCGACGTGTCGCGGCTCTCCCGTGTGCAGCCCTGCGCGCAGGGCCGGACGATAACCGTCGATGGTGATCGCCGACACCGCCACGCCTGCCTCGTGAGCGGCCTCGATGGCGACCGCGCCGTCTCGGAAGACCGCCATCAGGCCATCACCCAGGTGTTTGGTCACCGAGCCACCACGCCTGTTGATGATCTCGGTACTCGACTCGTTGACCTGATGAAGGAGTTCGAGCACCGCGTCGTCCCCTGCTCCCAACGCCCAGGTAGAGAAGCCGACAAGATCGGTGAACAGTATGGTCACCGGGCCGCTGACATCGGGAACATCAGGGCGTCTGCGCGTCACCAATGCCTGCCACGACTCGACGGCAGCCAACGCCAGTTCCCGCACGGCACTTGGCCTCTCGCCGCGAGCCTGCGCGATCAACCCCGCGATGCGTTCGGAGTGCCGCAAAC
The DNA here is from genome assembly GCF_002095395.1 of Williamsia sp. 1135. GTDB lineage: Bacteria > Actinomycetota > Actinomycetes > Mycobacteriales > Mycobacteriaceae > Williamsia. The sequence continues at coordinate 422,539 of NZ_MJEI01000107.1, read as the reverse complement.
GCTCAGGATCGATGTCGGGGCGCGCCCCCGGCGCCACTCTGCGGGCTGCGCGCGCGGCCCGCACGAGCCCCTCACTGCCATCGGCGCGCACCAGAAAATCTCCGAGCCGACCGGCGCCTCGACGAACCTGCGCTGATCCACTGGCGATATCGCCGCCGTCGCTCGCCTTGCTCATCGGAGAAAGTCTATGTGGACCGGCGGCGCCGGAGCGATGACACGCGCACGTGACGCGGTCAGGCTGCCTTCACCTTCGAATCGCGCAGCTCCTTCAGCGCTGTGCGCAGACCTCGCCTTCTTCCGGACTCCGGATCCGCGCTGAAGCTCGATTGCACGCCCTCCCGAATGTTGAACCGCAGTTCGGATGCAGTTTCCGGCGCATCGTCGCTGCTCGCCGAGAGAAGCGCGTTCGGCAGCGCCAATTTCGCGATCGTCCGGAACGTGAGCAGGTACTGGTGCCAGATCGTGCCGGTGGTGTACGGAAGGTCGTACTTCTCACACAGCTCACGGACGCGGACACCGATTTCCTCGTAGCGGTTGCTCGGCAGATCCGGGAACAGGTGGTGTTCGATCTGATGACTGAGGTTGCCCGACATGAACCGCATCAGCTTGCCGGCGCGGAAGTTTGCCGAACCCAGCATCTGCCGCAGATACCAGCGAGCCTGATCCTCGTTCTCGTACTCCTCTTTGGTGAACTTCTCGGCCCCATCCGGGAAGTGACCGCAGAAAATCACCGCGTACGTCCAGTAGTTGCGGATGAAGTTTGCCGTGACGTTGGCAGTCAGGGTGTGTTTCCAGTTGGGACCGGTCAGCGCGGGGAAGATCAGATAGTCCTTGGCCGCCTGCTTGCCCACCTTGCGACCGATGATGCGGAGGTCTTTGCCGACCTCGCCCAGACTCTTCTCTCCCTTGCGGACCTTCTCTGTCTCGACGTGGTGTAGCGCGACGCCGTACTCGAAAAACGTTCCGAGGGTGAGGTTGTAGATCGGATTGCCGAGATTCCACCATTCCCATGGCTGGTCGCGCGTCACCCGGAGAATTCCGTAGCCCACATCGTCGTCCATTCCGACGATGTTCGTGTACTTGTGGTGGATGAAGTTGTGCGAGTGTTTCCACTGACTGCTCGGGCAGGTGGTGTCCCACTCCCACGACGACGAGTGGATCTCGGGATCATTCATCCAATCCCACTGCCCGTGCATCACGTTGTGCCCGAGCTCCATGTTCTCGATGATCTTCGCAAGACCGAGCATCACCGTGCCCGCAATCCACGCGGGCTTCTTGTGACTGGCGAACAGCACCGCACGACCACCCGCCGCCAAACTGCGTTGGATCGTGATCGCGCGCCGAATGTAGCGGGCATCCTGCTCGCCCCGCGATTCTTCGATGTCACGCCTGATCGCATCGAACTCTTTGCCGAGTGCTTCGACGTCGGCTTCGGTCAGGTGTGCGTATAGGTCGATATCAGTGATCGCCACTATGTGCCCCTCCTAGAGGTCGAGTGTGCATTCGCCAGACACGGTGCTGATGCACGTCTGGATTCGATCTCCTTCTCGGCGCTCGTCTCCCGAACGCAGGTCTCGAACGTAGCCCCCGGACAACGGTACGACGCACGATTGGCAGATACCCATCCGACAACCGAACGGCATCTGGATACCCAGTTCTTCGCCGGCTTCCAATAGCGTTGTGGCACCGTCGATTTCCGCAGACTTGCCCGTCTTGCTGAACGTCACGGTGCCGCCTTCGCCGCCCTTGTCAGTGCGGGCGATCGCGAACCGTTCGATGTGCAAGTTCTCGTGTAGGCCGGCTTTTTCCCAGACCTGTTCGGCGACGTCGAGCATCTGCACGGGCCCGCACGCCCAACACTCCCGATCCTGCCAGTCCGGTACAACCGACCCGAGATCGTGCAGATCGATCTTGCCGTCTTCCCGGGTGAACTGCATCTCGAGGTGGTATGACGGCGACTGCTCTTGCAGCGCGACCAGTTCGTCGTGGAAGATCACGGATTCGCGATTCGGTGCGGAGTGCAGATGGACCACGTCCGGCATGTCGCCCCGAGAACTCAGACCGCGCAACATCGCCATCACGGGCGTGACACCCGAACCGGCGGTCACGAACAGCACCTTTTCCGGCGGCGGACTGGGCAGCGAGAAGTCGCCCTTGGGCGCCGCGAGCCGGATGACTGTTCCCGGCAGGACACCGTCGACGAGGTGGCTGGACAAGAAACCGTCCGGATTCGCCTTCACGGTCACCGAGATGACCTTGTCGTCTCCTGCGATCGACGTGAGTGAGTAGGACCGCCAGTGCCAGCGGCCTTCGACCTGCAAACCAATTCCGACGTACTGGCCCGGTCGATAACGATGACTGAAGCCCCAGCCTGTCTCGATGTCCACGGTGGCCGTGTCGTCGGTTTCCTTGCGCACCGCCACTATCCGTCCCCGCAGCTCACGCGCGGACCACAGGGGGTTCAGGAGGTGCAGATAATCGTCGGGCAGCAGCGGCGTGGTAGCCCGCGCCACCAGCCCCCTGAGCACATTGATCTGGGGTTTGGTCGCCTCCACCCCGGCGGCGGGGCGCTTACTCCACTTCAGCAAGTCCACAAACACTCCGCTCCGTCATCACCGCTGTGGTGACGCCCAGAAGAGCGTCACCACGGCCGTGCGTGTGCATTCGAGTGTACACATGTACACCGCAGCGTTTGGTGGTGTGCGCAGAGTGGGATCGCGGCGCACGAGCTACTTGGCGGTGAGCGAATCCTTCTCGGACGTATCGCTGCCGGACTCTGCTGCTTCCCTACGATTGGCCACGATGCTCGACAGCGCGGCCGCGCCGATGAACGCCACGCCGACGAGGCCCGTGATGATCTCGTTGATGTGCCACTTGATCGAGAAGAACAAGATGGCCGCGAGAGCTCCGATGGCCCAGTGCGCTCCGTGCTCGAGGTACCGGTACTCGTTGAGCGTTCCCGCCCGCACGAGGTACACGGTGATCGACCGAACGAACATCGCGCCGATGAAGCCCAGACCCAGGGCGATGATGATCGGGTCCGCCGTGATCGCGAAGGCACCGATGACACCGTCGAACGAGAACGACGCGTCGAGGACCTCGAGGTAGAGGAAGAGGAAGAACCCGGCTTTGCCCGTGGCCTTCGCCAGCTGGGACGGTCCCCCCGATTTGACCGCCTCGTCGTGCTCTGCTGCGAGCTCCTCGGTGTGGAACAACTGGCCCAGGCTGTTGACCGTGATGTAGGTGATGATGCCGAGCACTCCGGCGACCATGACCGTCGAGATCTGGTCGTCTTCAGCCAGGAACTCTGCGATCAGGACCAGGCTGCCGCCGGCGATGACGACGGCCAGCTGGTCGAGCTTGCCGATGACGGCAAGCGGCCGCTCCAGCCACGTCAACCACTTGATCTCGTTGTCTTCGAGGATGAAGTTGAGGAAGAGCATGAACAGGAACATGCCGCCGAAGGCCGCGATCTGCGGGTGTGCCGCAGTCAAGATCTCTTCGTAGGACTGCTGACCCGAACCCTCCTCAGGGACGTTCATCGCGAGGTCGAAGGCCTCGACCGGATTCAGTCCGGCCGTGACCCACACGATGAGCAGCGGGAACAGCAGACGCATGCCGAAGACGGCGATGAGAATGCCGATGGTGAGGAAGATCTTCTGCCAGAACTCACTCATCTTCTCCAGCACGGTCGCGTTGATGACCGCGTTGTCGAAGGAGAGGGACACCTCGAGGACTCCGAGGATTGCGCACAGAGCAAGCGCAGTCCACCCGCCATATAGGTACGCAACGCCCAGCGAGACGATCGTGACAGCGATCGAAATGCCGAATACGCGGATGACCACACGTGCTCCTTAGTTTTGCCAGTGACAGCACTATCGCGGAACCGGGGGTGGTTCCGCGATAGTGCGCAAGTGTACTTCTATGTGGTTGCCATCCGCCGCCGGAAGGCTAGACGTTCACGCCGAAGTCACGAGCGATGCCCGCGAGACCCGAGGCGTAACCCTGACCGATCGCCCGGAACTTCCACTCGGCGCCGTTGCGGTACAGCTCGCCGAAGACCATCGCGGTCTCGGTGGAGGCATCTTCCGACAGGTCGTAGCGGGCGAGTTCGTTGCCGTTGGAACGGTCGGTGACCCGGATGTATGCGTTACGGACCTGACCGAATGACTGCGAACGCGCATCGGCGTCGTAGATCGACACGGGGAAGACGACCGACTCGATGTTCGGCGGCACCGCAGCCAGATCGACGTTGATGACCTCGTCGTCGCCTTCGCCTTCGCCCGTGGTGTTGTCACCGGTGTGCTCGATGGAGCCATCCGGGGACCGCAGGTTGTTGAAGAAGATGAAGTGCTGGTCGGAAACAACCTTCTTGTCGGCTCCGGCGCCGATCGCGCTCGCGTCCAGGTCGAAGTCCGTGCCCGTGGTGGAACGCACGTCCCAGCCGAGACCGACCGCCACTGCGGTCAGGTTCGGAGCCTCCTTGGTCAACGAAACGTTTCCGCCCTTGCTCAAGCTGACGCCCATGTCAGTACCCTTCCTGAGTTTGTCTTCGTGAGTAGATGAGGCCCAGAGGTCGGAGCAACTTCTGCTCAGAACCAGTCCTTGGAAGTAACCGTACGTGAAAGTGGACATCGACGGGGGCGACAAAGCCGAACGCTGAACCGATTGAATGACTCCCGTTTCCCCCGGCCGCAGTACGACCGGTCCCCTCATCCGCCGGCGGAGCCGGTTCGTCTCATCCCAGTAGGATGCGCGGTGTGGCCAGGGGCTGGTTTCAACGAGATGACCGTAGTGCCGGTGGCGGATCCACTGGCGCCGTCGAGCATGCCCGAAACGACATGGTCAATGCCTTTCTCCAACTCGACCAGCGCTTGTCGATCATCAGCGATTCCGTCGCAGCCGCCGAGGTCCTGGGCACAGGTGGTGAATTGGTGCGCGCCTTCGTACCCATCCGAGACGCCTGCTACGAGACGATCAATCAGTATCTGACCCTCAGCGGGACCGACGGACCACTTGCTCCTCTGAACGACTATCAGCGCACGATGTCTCAGATCACCGATTCGATTCGAACGCTCGATCAGTTCTACGAACGTCATTCGACCCAGCTCGAACACGCCAGGATCTCTTATGCGGCCGTACCGGAGGAGGCGGCGCGGGTGCGCGCCGATTCGAAAAGCCTCGCCGATCGGCTGGCTCGTCTACCTCCCGATCAGCTTGCGTACACCTCTGTGACAACTGCTGTACAGCAACATGATCGATGCCTCAGGGAGCTCGAGGCGGCCCAGCTTTCGGTATCCCAGGGGGGCGGCGACCGGGCCGAACTGCGGGCCAGGACCGCCGCGCTCGGCGAGGCCGTCAAGAAGCTGGAACAGGCCATTGCCGCAGCTCCGGGCAAGGCCGAGGATGCCCGTGCGGCGCTTGCATCTGTCCGTACCCGGCTGTCGGCGGTCCGGAATCGCAGCGCCAGGATGCCGGAAGCGTATTCGGCCCTGCTCCGTGAATTCAGCGCACAGTGCTCTCGTGACCTGGTGGGTCATGATCATCTCAGCGCGCAGGAACTCGACCGCGCATCCAATGAAATCGATTCGGCCGCAACCGTACTCAGATCCGACCCGGAATCGGCGTCAGCGGCCATCACCCGGGCTCGCAAGCACTTGTCCGAGGCCGAGGAATTGGTCGACGGGGTCACTGATCGTTTGAATGAACTTCGGGTTGTTCAGCGGGATCCGCCGGCAGCTGCCGGTAGGGTTCGGTTTCAGATCCGGGATGCTCAATTGCTCGCCGTCAACCTCGGCTTGGTCAAACAATGGGGATCGGTTCTGGACGCACAGGTTTTGAGAGTCGATCGAGCCGTGGCGGCTCTGACCGGTCGGCATCCTGACTATTGGGGGTATCTGGTGGACCTGCGCGCCATCTCCGACTTCGTGTCCGGAGTAGTGAGCAAGATGAAGGACGAGGCCAGGCGGTGACAACAGACTCGAGCGCTGCCGGTACCGCGGGGACGAAGCAACTGCAGCACTTCACCGCACTCGACGACGCAGAACGCGAACGACTGTTCTTCCGCGTTCCCGAACCGATCGGGATAGACGCGCCTCCGGAACTGCTGAGCGTCGCCCTGGGCGCCACGTTGTACATTCCTGCCAGCCGCGAACGACTTGCCGAATTGATCCTGCGGCAGCGCCGGAGCGGTTCGACGTCGATGGTCATCGACCTCGAGGACGCAATCGCCGACGGTGACGTCGACGCGGCGATCACCAACCTCACCAACACACTCCGTGAGCTGGCGGCAGGTCGCCAGGCAGCGCCGCTGCTCTTCGTCCGGGTCCGGCGTCCACAGCAAATCGACGAATTGCTCGGACGGCTCGGCGACGGCGTCGACAGCCTCGCCGGGTTCGTGCTCCCGAAGTTCACAGGGGTGGACGGCGACGATTATCTGAATCGGATCGAGGCCGCACAGGCCCAGGTCGGCCGAGTGCTGTACGCGATGCCGATCATCGAGTCGACATCCGTGCTCCATCTCGAGACCCGGGCTGCTGCGCTGGAGTCGATCAGGCAGGTGCTCGACAAACATCGGGGCAAGATCCTGGCCGTCCGGATCGGCGGCACCGACATGTGTGGTGCGCTCGGTATCCGGCGCGATCCCGACCTGACCATCTATGACGTCCACCCTGTTGCCGAGGTCATCAGTGCCATCGTCAACGTGCTCGGCAGGGCCGACGGTACCGGCCATACGATCACGGGGCCGGTGTGGGAGTACTACAACACCCACGACCGGATGTTCCGGCCGTTGCTGCGCCACACGCCTTTCGAGGAGATCGATGCCGTTCGATTCCGGACACATCTGGTCAGTCGCGATCTCGATGGTCTGCTGCGCGAACTGGTTCTCGACCGCGCGAACGGATTGCAGGGCAAGACCGTCATCCACCCGTCGCACGTGAACGTCGTGCACGCGATGAGCGCTGTGCCACACGAGGAGTACGACGACGCTGTTGCGGTGCTGGGGGTCGACGACACGGGTGGTGTACTGGCGTCGGCCTACCGGAACAAGATGAACGAGCGGCGCCCGCATCGGAATTGGGCCGTCAAGACGCTCATCCGATCCCAGGCATTCGGAGTGCTGCAACCTGAGATCGGTGTGGTCGACCTGCTGACGGCGGTGGTGCTTCGATGATCGCCGGCAACGGTGCGGCACCGGGGACCGAGTCGTATGCACGCGAGCACTTCGGGCTCGGCGCCGAACATGTGTCCGGTGTCAATGGCTGGCGTGTCGAAGACCTGGTACGCCCGGGTCTTCGGCGCAACCCGAAACGGGCTCACCTCTGGGTGTCCACCGTGCTCGGTAAACACATACCGGTCCCCCCTGCTGTGATCTTCGCAGCCGCCGCCGATCTCGGCGTGCTGTCCACCGCCGCCCTGCGCGCACATGGTCTCACCGACTCGCTGGTCTTCGGGTTCGCCGAGACCGCCACAGGCCTGGGACATGCGGTCGCGCACCAGATGGATGCCGGGCACTACTTGCAGTCGACCCGGCGCGGGAACTCCGCGGTTCCGGTGGTCGCTCGATTCGAAGAGGGTCACTCCCACGCCACCGACCACCTGATCGTGCCCACGGACCCGGACAGCTTATGCACCGATCTGCCCGTAGTGCTCGTCGACGACGAGATCTCCACGGGCGCGACGGCCCTGGACGCGATCTCGTCGATGCAGCGCATCCACAGCCGATCGCTGTACCTGGTGTCATCGCTGGTCGACATGCGTACCGACGAAGACATCACCCGGTGCCGTCTGCGCGCGGACGAACTGGGCACCGAGGTCGAGTTCGTCAGTCTGGCCCGGGGTCGCACCCATATCCCCGAAGGCCTGCCCGCGAGGGTCGTGGGATTGCCGGCTGCCACACCTTCGCCGACGACCCTGCACCCAGGATCGGTGGAACGACTGGAGGTCCCGTGGCCGGCGTCGGTTCCCGACGGCGGTCGCCACGGTTTCCGGCGGGCCGATTGGCCACAGTTCGACGGGGCCATCTCCGAGGTGGCCCGCGTCGTGGCCCGGCACCTGGATCCGGCCAGGTCGGTCGTCGTGGTCGGACACGAGGAACTCATGTATCTGCCCCAGCGCGTGGCCGGGAGTCTTGCCCAGTTCATCGAGGCCCCGATCTTGAGTCAGACCACCACGCGTTCACCCGCACACGTGATCGATCACGAGGGTTATCCGCTGCGGCGTGGGTACCATTTCATCGCTCCCGAACCAGATGAGGCACGAGATCGATACCTGTACAACGCAACTCATGACGATCCCGGAGCGAGATTGGTGATGATCATCGATTCACCCGCCGATACCGAAGCGCTGACGGCATCGGGTGGACTACTCGACACCATCAGCGGTGCGGGAATCGATGTCTTACTGGTTGTTGTGCCGGGGACCGATTACCTTGCCCTCCGCGCAGCGAGGGAGACGCCGTGAGTCCTGGTGGCGACATCCGGGTGTCCCCGGGCCCACTCACCGGACCCGAGTTCGGCAGCTATGGCCCCGACGAGGTGAAGTGGCTCCTCAAGGACCTCTCCTCGGTGGCGCTCGAAGGCGACGTGGCCGCGCGGGAGCAGCGGATCCAGGCGGGCCTTGCCCACTACGCAGAGTCGCTGCCCGTCGAGTTCCAGCCCGATGCCGCCTATCAGGAGTTGTTCGGGCGAGTGTTGGCAAACAGTGCGCACCGGCTGGCTGTCGCGGTGGGCGCGGTCACCGAACTGGTTCTCGCGGAACGCGGTACCGACGTGGTGCTGACCTCCCTGGCCAGAGCCGGAACACCGGTCGGTGTGTTGATGCGTCGCTGGGCCCAGCACCAGCACGGTCTGGACCTCCCCCACTATGCGGTGTCGATCGTCCGCGACCGGGGCATCGATGAGAACGCGATGAAATACCTGGCCGCCCACCACGATCCGGGGAACGTCGTGTTCGTCGACGGATGGACCGGCAAGGGCGCGATCACCAAAGAACTCGCCGAAGCCCTCGATGCCTTGTCCGCCGACGGTGGCCCGGTGTTCAATCCGGACCTGGCGGTGCTCGCGGACCCGGGGTCGTGCGTTCGCACATTCGGTACCCGCGACGATTTCCTCATCGCGTCGGCGTGCCTGAACTCGACCGTTTCCGGTCTGATCTCGCGAACAGTCCTCAATGTCGACTTCATCGGTGCTGACGATTTCCATGGCGCCAAGTTCTACGCGGAGCTGTCCGGGCAGGACATGTCGGCCGTTCTGCTCGACGCGGTGACCGCCGAGTTCGATTCGGCGACAGCGGAGGCGTCGACCCGCCGGGACGAGATCCAGCGTTCTGACCGCACGCCGACCTGGTCCGGATGGCGTTCGGTCGAGGAGGTCCGTAGCAGTCACGGCATCTCGTCGGTCAACTTCGTGAAGCCAGGGGTCGGTGAGACCACCCGCGTGCTGTTGCGCAGGGTCCCCTGGATGATCCTGGTACGAACGGCGGATGATCCGGAACACGAGCACATCCGCGCTCTGGCGACTGCCCGAGGCGTTCCCGTCGAGGTCGTCCCGGACCTCGCCTACAGCTGTATGGGTTTGGTGAAAGAGGTCTCGTGAACACACTCGACACCGTGGCGACACCGTCCACGGGACGTGCACTCGCCACGATCGACCTCGATCGCACCCTGATCTACTCGGCTGCCGCAATCGCCGAGGGAGCTACGGACGCTGCCGCCGCCGCGGCGCTGTCCGCCACGGCGCACTGTGTGGAGATCTATCAAGACCGGCCGCAGTCGTTCATGTCGCCCTCGGCGATGTCGATGCTGATCGAGTTGGCCGCGATCGCCGAGGTGGTGCCGACGACCACCCGCACCATCGAGCAGTACCGGCGGATCACGCTGCCGATCGGCACCCCGCGCTTCGCGATCACCAGCAACGGCGGCAACATACTGGTGAACGGGGTCCGCGACGAAGCGTGGTCCCGACGGGTCTCGGACCTGCTCGGCACGCTGGGCGTCGGGGTCGACGCTGTGTACGAGCGGCTCGGTGCCGACGCCGCCGGCGCGCCGTGGCTGCGCACGATGCGGATTGCCGACGGACTCTTCTGCTACGTCGTCGTCGAACTCGAATTGCTTCCCCCGCAGGTGGTTCCGGCGTGGGCGAGCTGGGCCGCCGAACGGGGCTGGAATGTCTCCCGCCAGGGGCGAAAGATCTATGTGATGCCGGATCCGGTGACCAAACAACTCGCGGTCGACGAGGTGCGCGTGCGGCTGGCCGACGTGCCGTCATCCACCTACGCTGCGGGCGACGGTGTGCTCGACCAGCCGATGCTCGTCGGCGCCGACGAGGCCATCCGTCCGCGGCACGGTGAACTCGAAGAACTCGGGTGGAACCACTCGAATGTGGCGGTGACCGAAGGGCGAGGCCTCGCGGCGTCCGAGGAGATGCTGACATGGCTGCTGATGCGGGCAGGCACAATGGTGAACGTCGACGAACCGGGCAAATCGGCCTTGGCTCCACAGGTCGCCGGTGCGGTAGGCGTAGACGAAGCACAGCGGAGCTCGATCATCGACAATTCCACACCCAACGAAGGGCTCAGGTGATGACAACAACTCTGGTCAAAGGGCAAAACGGCCCGCTGAACGCGGCGACGGTCGAGATCACCGTCGACCTCGCCACCGCGGGCGATCTGTCCGCGTTGCTGGTGACCGACAACGGCAAAGTCCGAACCGACGCCGATTTCGTCTTCTTCAACCAACCCAACGGGCCGGGGGTGTCGCTGCAAGCCGGCGCCGGGATCGGAACTCTGTCCATCTCGCTGGGCGCCGTCCCTGCTGACATCAGCCAGGTGCGAGCGGTGATCACGCTCGACAACGGCACCTTCGGCGCGGTGGCGCCGCCGGTCGCCCGCGTCAGCGGTGGCGGACAATCGCTGTACGAATACCGGATCGACGGTCTGTCGAGTGAGTCGATCGTGATCGCACTCGAGGTGTACCGCCGCGGTGGCGACTGGAAGGTCCGCGCAGTCGGGCAGGGTTATGCGGGCGGTTTCGCCGCACTGGTGACCGACCACGGCGTCTCGGTCGACGACGCACCCGCCCCAGCGGCCGCGCCGTCGCCTCCCTCGGTGCGGAACAGCCCTCCGCCGAGCTACTCCCGGCAACCCTCGGCGCCCGTCGCCCCGCAGCCACCAGCCCAGAACCATCCGCCACAGCAGAACTACCCGCCGCAACAGCCGCCGGCCCCGAACTATCCGCCGCAGCAACCGCCGGCCCCGAACTACCCGCCGCAGCAACCGCAGCCCGGTGCGTACCCGCCTCCGCAGCAGCCCGCTCCCAACCAGCAACCGGCCTATAACCAGCAGCCCGGTTATGCCGCCCCGGCACCGACAAGTCCGCCCGAGGTCAGTCTCACCAAGAATCGACCCGTCAGTCTGTCCAAGGGACAACGTGTTTCGCTGAAGAAGGACGGTGGGGTCGCACTCACCAACATCCAGATGGGGCTCGGTTGGGATCCCGTCGTGGTCAAGAAGATGTTCGGAAGCCGTGGCGCCGACATCGACCTCGACGCCTCAGCGGTCATGTATGCCGACACCCAACTCGCCGATGTCGCCTACTACGGGCAACTCACGTCCAAGGACGGATCGATACGGCATCTCGGTGACAACCTGACCGGGGAGGGCGAGGGCGACGACGAGGTGGTCACGGTCGACCTCACTCGCGTCCCGATGCACGTCAACGCGATCATCTTCATCGTCACCTCCTACCAGGGCCAGACGTTCGAGCAGGTGCAGAACGCGTTCTGCCGATTGGTCGACCAGACGACGAATGTGGAGCTCGCGCGGTACACCCTCGCGGGCGGAATGGCCTACACCGGCGTGGTCATGGCGAAGGTGTTCCGCGAGGACGGCACCTGGAAGCTGCAGGCGATCGGTGAGGGCATCACTGCAAAGCATCCCGGTGAGGCGGTCCCGCAGCTGCAACGGTTCTTGTCGAACGACTTCATGAAGTAGCCCCGATGAATACATTCGCGTCATGAACGAGTTGGTTCCCGGTCAGAACGTGCCGGTGGCGGCATCGACGTTGGTGTTCTCGGTGAACGGTGGCATCGGTGAAGCGGATCTGGTCGGATTGGTGGTCGGTCCGGATCTGCGGACGAGCGATTCGGACAGCGTCGTCTTCTACAACCAGCCACAGACGGCCGGGGTACGGCTCGAGGGTCACCGCATTGTGGTGGATCTGGGGTCGCTGCCCCCTGACGCGATCGTGCTGTGTGCGGTGAGCGGTGATGCCGATGTAGGCCTGGCGCCCGGCCTCACGGCTGAACTCGACGGCGCGCCGGACAACTCCGAGTACTCGTTTCCGTTGCGCCCGCTCCACGGCGAGACGGCGCTGTTGTGCTTCGAGCTCTATCAGCGGTCGGGACGGTGGCGAGTGCGCGCACTCGGACAGGGCTATCAAGGCGGACTCGCAGCGCTGCTGACCGCGCACGGCGTCGAGGTCGAGGTCGATGATGCGCCGGAGGTACCGCCTCGGGCGCCCGCCGACCCGCAACCCGTTGGGCCACAGTGCGGCGACGATTCCCTGCCGCCGGCTCTGGTCACCTTGGGATCCGACTACGGCGCCGCCGTCGCGCGTGCCCACGTCGTGTTCGAGGATGCGGCCAGGTCGGCCGCCGGGTACGTCCAGGCCGAGGGTTTTGCGATGGACCGACTCGACAGAGAACTCGGCGACCTGCTGGCGGATCCTGCGCAACGCAACTCGCCTGCCGCCGACCGCGCCCGAGCCGCCGCGCAGCAGCGGTGCGACGACCTCGTGACGTCGGCCAGAAGTCGTTTCGACGCCGACTCGGCAGTGTTGATGGCGGAGTTGGCTGCATTGGATCCGCAGTTGCCGCCTGCGATGGCGTCGTGGAAGTCGCCTGCCTGGAACCACGCCGGTTCGCCTTCTGCAGGTGGCCTCCGCATCGGTGAGTTGTTCGCCCCCGAGCGCGGCGATCTGCGGCTTCCGTTCTGCGTGCCGACACCGATCGCTCGACCGCTGTGGGTGCTCGACACCGGCGACCCGGTGCTATCCGTTGTGACGTCGTTGGTGTTGCGACTCGTGGTCGCCGCCCGGGTGCCCTTCCCCGGAACGCGGAGGACCTCCAACGGTGGAACGGTGCTGATCGACGTGTTCGATCTGACGGGCTCATTGGCACCGATGACCGAAATGCTGTCGCCGGTGCTCACCGCGCCCGCGGTCACTGCGCCGGAGTCCGTTGCCGACCGACTGTCGGTGCTGGAGTCGTCGATAGACCTCACGCAGATGGCGCTGCAGGCCGGCGAGGTCGATGACATCGACACCCGCGTGGTGGTCATCGCAGATCTGCCGTTCGGGTGGGACGTCGGGGCGATGGCGAGGCTGCTCCGAATTGCAGATCGCGGAAGCGAACTCGGCTGGGCGTTTGTGTTCGCCGGATCCCTCGACGACAACGACAGCGATCCCCTGGTGAGCACCATCGCGGATCGAACGATGATGATTCCGGTGACCGAGAAGGCCCGCGCCCATGACCCGTGGGTCGGTCTACCGTGGTCGGTGGCGGCCGAGCACATCGATCCGGCCGGCGCACAGGCCAGACGGATCGTTGCCACTTTGAGCAGTGATCAGCCTCGGTCGGGTGCCAACCCGAACGCCTGACGCGCTAACGCCACCGTTCGGCCTCCTTGGCCAGGGCGACGAGTTCCGCGCCCAGACTTGCCAGTTCACTCTTGCCCGCGTTTTCGTCGACTGCCGTGGCGATGTCCTCCGCAGCACATCTCAGGCGGAACAACCGTTCGATGAGGTCGTCGGCCTCACCAGCGCTCAGCACCACGGCGTCGGCCGGGATAGACGATCCGGCAACCAGGCTCCGCTGTTCGTAAGCTCGTTGACGGCATGACTGTTTGCAGTACTTGCGGCGACGTCCGATCTCGGACTCCACGATCTCGCGGCCGCACCACGCACACGAGTTACGCGCCCTGTTGCGGCGAGGGGCGGCCTCCTGCTCCATATCCGATGACGGTACTCGGCGTCTGCGGGCATCGGCGACAACCGGGCCGAACACCGGTCGTTCACCGCCCCTCGGCGCCCTGATTCGCCGGTAACCGCAGGAAAGTCGGCGGCGGTGCCGCCGCCCGCGGCCAGTAGTCTCCAGACGCGCGTAAGATGGATAGGTAATCCAACGAGAGGATAGAAGTTATGGCAGATCGAGTTCTACGCGGCAGCCGCCTCGGAGCGGTGAGCTACGAGACCGATCGCGATCATGACCTCGCACCGCGCCGGATCGTGCAGTACCGCACCGACAACGGTGAGATCTTCGACGTCCCGTTTGCCGACGACGCCGAGATCCCGTCCACGTGGCCCTGCAAGAACGGTATGGAAGGCACGATTCTCGAAGGCGCAGAGCCTGAGGAGAAGAAGGTCAAGCCACCGCGGACGCACTGGGACATGCTGCTCGAACGGCGAAGCGAAGATGAGCTCGAGGTATTGCTGACCGAGCGTCTCGACCTGCTCAAGGCACGTCGCCGCGGCACTTCCAGCTAGGTCTCTACGACCCGCCGAGGGTCGACATACAGGCGACAGTCGCCGTAGCACCAGACGGTGCTACGGCGTTTTGTTGTGTGCTCCGAACCCGCGCTGCATCTCCCAGATCAGCAGTTCAGACCGCGTTGTGGCAGTGACGCGATGCCCGCCGGTCGCCGTCATGCGAACCGCGTCACCTTCGCCCAGGTCACCGGTGTCTTCGAGGACAACTTCTCCCCGGGCAACGAAGACGTGGCCGTAAGGGGCGTCCGGGATCGTCACGGACTGACCGGGCTGTAGGCGGGCGACATGGAGCGCGGCATGACTGTTCCCGATGCCGATCGCGGCGGTGTTCCGGTCTCTCTTCATACCGGAGGCGACCGTGACCAATGAGCCGTCGCGCAGCTCCGTCGCCACGTCGAGTTCCTCGTAGCTCGACTGGCCACCGGCGGTGTCGGGTGGAAGCCACATCTGCACGACGCGAAGCGGTGTGCCGTCGCGTCGCAGTGCGCCGTTTTTCTCCGAATGCATGATCCGACTCCCCGCGCTCATCCGTTGCGCAAGTCCCGGGTAGATCATTCCCGAGTGTCCCAGCGAATCCTGGTGGACCAGAGTGCCCTCGAGGACCCAGGTGACTATCTCGACACTGTGATGCTGATGGGTGTCGAAACCCTCGCCTGCGTCGACGATGTCATCGTTGTGGACCATCAACATCCCGTGGGCGCCTGCCGCAAGGTCGAAGTTCCCTGTGGCCAGGAACGACTGGCGTGAGTAGAGCCATTCGCTGCGCCAATGTTCCCGGTCGGCTGCCGGGATCACGCTGACGTCTGCTTGCGTCATCGACGAGCCTTCAGGCGCGCTTCGCCTTCCGCAACTTGCCGAGGCGGTGGGTCAAACCCCAGCGTGGAACCTTGAATGCGGCCTCACGGACGATACTGCCGCTCATCTTCGATTCGCCGAGTTCACGCTCGGTGAAGGTGATAGGCACTTCGGCTACGTCGAATCCGGCTTGGATCACACGCCAGCCGAGGTCGACCTGAAAGCAGTATCCGTGCGATTCGATGGCACTCAGGTCGAGAGTCTCGAGCACCTCACGACGGTAGGCCCGGAAACCGCCGGTGATGTCCTTCACCGATACTCCGAGCGCAAGCCGTGAGTAGATGTTCCCGCCTCGTGAGAGGATTTCGCGGCGGCGGGGCCAGTTCACCACTGTGCCCCCGGGTACATAGCGGGAGCCGATCACCAGGTCAGCGCCCTCGTTGAGGCGGTCGAGCAGACGATGTAGCTCCTCGGGTGCGTGACTGCCGTCGGCGTCCATCTCGACGAGCACGGCGTAGTCACGTGCCAGACCCCACTGGAAACCTTCGATGTACGCAGCGCCGAGCCCGTTCTTGACGGTCCGATGCAGCACATGGATGCGGCCTGCACCATCGGTCTCGGCCAGTTGATCGGCGAGTTCGCCGGTGCCGTCCGGACTGCTGTCGTCGACCACGAGAATGTGAACGGCGGGCTGCGCCGCGTGCACCCGCTTGACGATCAACGGCAGGTTCTCGATCTCGTTGAACGTCGGGATGATCACCAAAGTACCGGCCCCGTCAGCCCCCACCACGGCTCGCGTACCACGCGAGTTGTCCTCAGGCCCCGTCACCATGCTCCTCCTTTGACCATCCCCTGAACCTAACGCCTGGCGCCAACAGGTACAAAAAAGCGCAGATTCCCAAGAGTACGGCCAATCGCTCAGGCCACGGACCCATTGTCGTTGCGACCGTCTGTTCGGTATGCAATGGGATGGTGTTCACCAGTGCTGCGGGTTCGAAGAACCCGCTCCGCGACATGCTGTGGCCGTCCGGCGCAATGATCGAACTGACACCACTCGTTGCGGAGACCACCACGGCGCGACCGTGCTCGACCGCACGGAGCTGCGACATGGCGAGCTGCTGATAGGTCATCTGGGTGCGGCCGAAGGTGGCGTTGTTCGTGGGTACGGACAAGAACTCGGCGCCTGATTTCACGGCCCCACGGGCCGAGCGGTCGAACGCGATCTCCCAGCAGGTCGACACCCCGACCGTCACCTGTCGCCCGTTCGCGATGTCGACGTCGACCACCCCGGGGCCCGTGCCCGCCTTGAAGTTCCCCGCCTGTTCGGCGTAGGAAGAAAAGTGCGTGAAAAAGCTTCGCCACGGCAGGTATTCACCGAACGGCTGGATGATGTGCTTGTCGTATCGACCGCGGATCTGCTGTCCGTCTGCCGCCAGCCGCCCGTCCCAGACGAGCACGGTGTTGGTCGGTCGTCCATCTGGATTTCGCACAAGAGTGCCGACCATGATCGGGGCGTCGATGGCGATCGATGCGGCGGTGATCTCGGCCGCAGCATCGGAGTTCGCAGTCGGATCGATGTCGGAGGCGTTCTCGGGCCACAACACGATGTCGGGTTGTGGCGAGTCTCCTGCCTTGACGGCTTCGGCGAGCCGCAGCGTCTCTCGGACGTGATTGTCGAGTACGGCACGGCGCTGTGAGTTGAAGTCGAGCCCGAGCCGGGGCACATTGCCCTGGATCGCGGCAACCGTGATGGTGTCGTCCGAGGTGTTGCGGCCATCGACCGAGGGCCAGAGCGCCGCGGCGACCAGTGGTGCGAGCAGCACCAGCGCGGTCGCCGGGATCAACGCCTGCCAGCGGCGCGGCGTACGGGCGAGCGCACCTGCGAGCGCCGCGAGCGCGGCGCCGGACAGCACGACCCCGAACGACACCAGAGGCGCTCCACCGATGGAGGCCAGCGAGAGCATCGGGCCCCCGATCTGCCCGAATGCCACCCTTCCCCACGGGAAACCCCCGAAAGGAAACGACGACCGCGCCCATTCGACTGCAACCCAGGTGATCGCGAACCAAAGCGGACCCAGAGGCAAGGTGGTCGTCCGCACCGCCAGGACCCCGAACAGTCCGGTGTACAGCGACAGCACGATGGCGAGCGCCACCCACGGCAAAGGTCCCACGTAGACGCCGATCCACGGGAGCAGTGGCAGGAAGAACGCCAGCCCGTAGACGAAGCCGTACCAGAAACCTTCACGGAAGCGGACGACGCCGCCGAGCGAGCCGGCGAGGAACGCCAGGGACACGATGCCCAGGAACCAGAGGTTCCGAGGCGGGAACGCAGCCCACATCAGTAGGCCGCCTGACACACTGCCCGCGGTCCGGAAGAGGAACTCACGGGTCCCGAAGAACCCGACCCTGTTGCGGAATCCGGGGTTGTCCGCCGCGGTGGTCACGGCCGTCACAAACCTGCCCGATCGTAGATCGGCGTACCGGCTCGCACCGTCCGGACACACTCGGGTAGCCGGCTACCCGGTCGCAGATCCGGTAACGCGGGTACCCGAGAACGTGGATCGGTGGACCACCGTGCGACCGCAGGATCAGCCGACCCCGCGACCACGAGCTCGTCGACCTCCCACACGGCGTAGTCGGCGGGAGCACCTGGGACCAGCGTTCCGGCGACACCATCCCGCTCTCCCCCTGCGCGCCAGGCTCCGCGCGTGGCTGCCGCGAAAGCCGCCCGCACCGAGATCGCGCTCGTCGGGTTGTTGTGGTGTGCAGCAGCGGCAATCGCCTCCCACGGGCGCATCGCCGTCACCGGGGCATCCGAACTGAAGGCCAATCCGACCCCAGCCCTCGCGAGTTGCGCGAAATTGTTGAGCGAGCGTCCCCGCGGTAGCCCGAGTCGCTGTTCATAGAGCTGCTCGGGTCCACCCCACAGCGCGTCGAACAGTGGCTGCATGCTCGCGATGACGCCGCACGACGCCAGAATGGCTGCCTGCTCGGCAGTGATCATCTCTGCGTGTTCGATCCGGTGACCCATACGCGCGAGCGCGGGCGCGCCGAGTTCGGCGGCCACGGTGCTGAAACCCTCGACCAGAAGATCGGTGGCACCATCTCCGATGACGTGGAAGCCGCACTGGATACCGGCCTCAGTGCACGCCCGGATGTGTCGGGTGACGGTGTGGCCGTCGAGATAGCAGACCCCCCTGGTGTCGGCGTCGGTGTAGGGCTCGCGCAGCAACGCAGTGTGAGAGCCGATCGCTCCATCGATGAACAGGTCCCCGCCGAGAGCATGGGCGCGGGTCGCGGCGAGCAGCGAGACCGCCTGCTCTGCGTCGGCGACCGGCGCACCCCAATATCGCCGGATCTGGACCGCATGGTCGAGATCCGCGAGTGAGAGGAAGTCGTCGAGCCCACTGATGTCGGGTCCACCGTTTTCGTGGACGGCGACGATCCCATGCGAGGCAGCGTCGTCGAGGGCCGAATGCTGGGCTCGGTACCGGCCGGTCTGGGACAACAGCAGGCGGGCGGCGCCGCGCACGCGGTGATGTGCGTCGGCTGTCAAAGGACCTTGTTCGTCATAACCCTGAGCGCCGATCAGACCGTCGGCACGCGAACGCAGAGCGGTCGAGGCAACTGCGCTGTGTTCGTCGATCCGGGCCAGATAGACCGGCCGGTAGCCGACCACCGCGTCGATCTCCGCAGTCGTCGGGCAGGTCAGGTCGGGCCAGTTCGACTCATCCCAACCCAGACCCCAGATGAGGTCGGTGTCGGTGTTCTCGGCGACGTATCGGCGGATCTGCTCGAGGCAGTCTTCACGACTGACCGCATCGCTGAGATCGAGACCGCGGATCGCGAGGCCGGTCGACGTGAGGTGTACGTGAGAGTCGACGAAAGCAGGCGCGACCAGCGCACCACCGAGGTCGATGATCTGGGCTTTCGGATGCAGCGTGCGGCCGACCTGGTCCGATCCGACCCAGACCACCACACCGTTCTCGATCGCCATGGCGGTTGCATCGGGGGCCACCGGCGAATAGATGTGCCCGCCGATCAGCAGTTGACTGTCCACGACGGTCCAGTCTGCCTGTCAGGCGCCGACTCGGTGTGGCCAGGGCCGCGAACCGATGGCGTCAGCGCTCGGTCTGTGGCTTACGCAACTGCGGACGGGTGGGGTCGTATCCGGTCGGGCCGTACTCCGTGGTGTCGACAACCTGTCCCTCGACGACGGTCACGCCTGCCATCCCCCGGCCGTACCGCGAGTAGGTCTCCATCGCCCCGACCACCTTGCGCGTGCCGAGCGCGATGACAACAGGGCGCAAGAGAATTCGAATCGGTTTGAGCAACAACAGGATTCCAACCGCAGTGCTGACCAGGCCGGGGATGATCATGGCAATGGTCGCTGCGGCGAGCAATGCCGTGTCGGCAACGGGCGCCGCGGATTCTGCGGGCCCGGCCGGCTGACCGCCTGCGGCCTTCTCGCCCGCTTCCCGCAGATTGCGAAACACCTTGGCGCCCTGTCGGCGCAAGAGCCAGAATCCGCCGATCACCGTTGCCAGGCCGAGCAGCAGGGTCCATCCGAAGCCGATGGCGTAGCAGAGCCCGACGAAGGCGGCGATCTCGATTGCCACGTAGAGGAGGAAGAGCGCGAACTTCATGAGAAACCATCCCGACTATCGGCTGTGCGTACACACGGTCAACGCACGGGACGTCCGATTTTCTCCCACTCCCCGAAAATGGTGGGTTTCGGCGAGCGTTTTCCCAGGTCACGCTCGCCAGAACCCACCAAGATCGGGTCAGGCGCCTTCGATATCGCCTTCGGTCTCCAAGAAGACGCGGCGGAGTTCGTCGAGCATCTCCGGAGGCGGAGCAGCCCACATCTCTCGCTGCGCGGCCTCGAGGAGCCGTTCGGCAATTCCATGGAGCGCCCAGGGGTTCGACTTCGTCATGAAGTCGTTGTTCTCCTGATCGAGCACGTAGGACTCGGTCAGCTGCTCGTACATCCAGTCAGCCATGACATTCGTGGTCGCGTCGTAGCCGAACAGGTAGTCGACGGTCGCCGCCATCTCGAACGCGCCCTTGTATCCGTGTCGCTGCATCGCCGAGATCCACCTCGGGTTGACCACGCGCGCGCGGAAGACGCGGGTGGTCTCCTCCGACAGCGTCCGGGTGCGGACGTTGTCGGGGCTGGTGCTGTCCCCGATGTAGGCCTCGGGGTCCTGACCGGTCAGCGCGCGAACCGTGGCGACCATACCGCCGTGGTACTGGAAGTAGTCGTCGGAATCGGCGATGTCGTGCTCACGGGTGTCGGTGTTCTTGGCTGCCACCGCAATCCGACGATAGGCCGACCGCATGTCCTCGACCGCCGCGACTCCGTCTCGACCCCGACCGTAGGCATAACCACCCCATGCGGTGTACACCTCCGCGAGGTCGGCGTCGCTGCGCCAGTCCTTGGAGTCGATCAGTTGCAGCAGGCCGGCGCCGTAGGTTCCGGGCTTGGAACCGAAGATCCGGGTGGTCGCGCGATCGGTGTCACCGTGTTCGGCGATGTCGGCACGGGCGTGGGCGGCAACATAATTGGATTCGTCGGGCTCATCGAGGGCCGCGACCATCCGTACGGCGTCGTCGAGGATGGTGACCACGTGAGGGAACGCGTCGCGGAAGAAGCCCGAGATACGAACCGTGACATCGACACGCGGTCGCCCCAGTTCTGCGAGATCGATCAGGTCGAGCTTCGTCACGCGGCGAGAGGCCTCATCCCAGATCGGCATGACGCCCAGCAACGCAAGGACTTCGGCGATGTCGTCGCCAGAGGTCCGCATCGCACTGGTCCCCCACACCGACAGACCCACCGATCGCGGGTACTCCCCGTGGTCGGTCAGATATCGCGCCAGCAAGGAGTCGGCCATCGCACGGCCGGTCTCCCACGCGAGTTTCGACGGCACGGCCTTGGGGTCGACAGAGTAGAAGTTGCGTCCCGTCGGCAGCACGTTGATGAGGCCACGCAGCGGTGAACCGCTCGGCCCCGCCGGGATGAAACCACCGTTCAGCGCGTGCAGGATCCGAGGAATTTCCTGATCCGTCTGCCGGAGACGGGGCACGATCTCCGTGCCAGCGAATTCGAGGATCCGGTGAACGTCCTCGGGATGGTCGGCCGCGACCCGGGTGATCGTGTCGGTATCCCAGTTGCCCTTTGCGCAGGCGGCGACAAGTTCGCGCGCAACGGTTTCGATGTCATCGGTCGCGGTACGCCCCGCGTTGCCGTCTTCGACGAGACCGAGAGCTTCCCGGAGCCCCGGCAGACTCTGCTTGCCGCCCCACAACTGTCGGGCCCGGAGCATCGCGAGGACGAGGTCGACCTCGACGTCGTCCGCCGGCGGTTGTCCGAGGATGTGCAGACCGTCGCGTATCTGCACGTCTTTGATCTCGCACAGCCAGCCGTCGACGTGCAGCAACATGTCGTCGAAGACGTCTTCCTCCGGCCGTTCCGAGAGTCCGAGGTCGTGATCCATCTTGGCGGCCTGCAGCAGCGTCCAGATCTGCTGGCGGATGGCGGGCAGTTTGCTCGGGTCGAGCGCCGAGATGTTCGCGTGCTCGTCGAGCAACTGCTCGAGTCGGGCGATGTCGCCGTAGCTCTCGGCGCGAGCCATCGGTGGGATCAGGTGGTCGACCAGGGTGGCGTGTGCGCGCCGCTTGGCCTGGGTGCCCTCACCCGGGTCGTTGACGAGGAACGGGTAGATCATGGGCAGATCGCCAAGGGCTGCGTCGGTACCGCACGAGGCGGACATCCCGAGTGTCTTGCCGGGCAGCCACTCGAGGTTGCCGTGTTTGCCCACGTGGACGACGGCGTCGGCGTCGAAGCCGTTCTGAGCAGCGACCCAGCGGTAACACGCCAGATAATGGTGACTCGGCGGCAGATCCGGATCGTGGTAGATCGCGACCGGGTTCTCGCCGAAGCCACGGGGCGGCTGCACCATCAACAGGGTGTTGCCGAATTGCATTGCGGCGATGACGATATCGCCCTCGGGGTTGACGGAACGATCAACGAACAGCTCGCCAGGTGCCTCACCCCAGTGCGTGGTCATCCCTTCCCGCAAATCGTCGGGGAGGGTGGCGAACCACTCGCGGTAATCGGCCGCAGACAGGCGAATCGGGTTGGCTGCCAAGGATTCCTCGGTCAACCAGTCCGGGTCCTGGCCGCCGGCGGCGATCAGGGTGTGGAACAGCTTGTCCGAGTCGTTCTCCGACAGTCCCGGGACCGCACCGTCGCCCGATTCCGGCCCGATGTCGTAACCGGCCGCACGCATGGCGTCGAGAAGTCGGAGCAGACTCTGTGGGGTGTCGAGACCCACGGCGTTCCCGATCCGCGAATGCTTTGTCGGGTAGGCCGAGAGCATGATCGCGATTCGGCGCTCAGATGGAGCGATGTGCCGCAGTTTGCCATGGCGGACGGCGATACCGGCGACGCGGTCGCAGCGCTCGTGATCAGGCCGGTACCAGGGCAGCCCGTCGTCGCCGATCTCCTTGAACGAGAACGGCACCGTGATGATCCGGCCGTCGAACTCGGGCACGGCAACCTGGGTGGCAACGTCGAGCGGGGACATCCCGTCGTCGTTCGAAGCCCAGTTCTCTCGCGACGACGTCAGGCACAGACCCTGCAAGATCGGTATGTCCAGGCGGGCGAGCTGCTCGATGTTCCAGCTGTCGTCGTCGCCACCGGCCGAGGCGGTCGCGGGCGTCGCGCCTCCGGCCGCGAGCACGGTGACAACCAACGCATCTGCCGCGCCGAGTTGTTCGAGCAGATCGTCGGGTGCGGTGCGCAGTGACGCGCAGAAGATGGGCAGGGCCCGGCCGCCTTTCCGTTCGATCGCGTCGGACAGTGCGTGGATGTACGCGGTGTTCCCGGCCAGGTGCTGCGCCCGGTAGTAGAGAACGGCGATGGTCGGGCCCGACGCCGGGGTCGTGTGCGGCCGTTCGAGCAATCCCCACTGCGCGGTCGCGACCGGCCCGCCGAAACCATGACCGGTGAGCAGGACGGTGTCGGAGAGGAACGCGTGCAGGTTCGTGAGATTCTCCGGGCCACCCTGCGCCAGGTAGTTGTGCGCATCCGCGGCGACACCGGGCGCGACGGTCGACATCGACATCAGGTCGGGGTCCGGAAGCTGTTCACCGGAGAGCACCACCGTCGGCAGTCCTGCGGCCAGCACGGCCTCGAGGCCTTTTTCCCAGATCTGTCGGCCGCCCAGGATTCTGACGACGACCAGGTCGATATCGGCGAGGAGCACCGGGAGGTCTTCGTCGATCAGCAATCGAGACGGGTTGGCGAGCCGGTAGCCCGCACCACACGCCTTGGCCGTCAGCAGATCGGTGTCCGAGGTGGACAGCAGCAAGATCACGGGGTGGAACCTCCTTGCCGGGGATTCGCGCCCGACGGGTAGTACAGCGATGGAGCGACAGGGGTCTGACTTCGGGTCTCCCCGACACAGTGGCGCGACCGCGCCGGAATCGCACCGGCTTCCCTATTGCAGGTCAGGTATCAGACTATCGTCCCCGATGATGGGGCCCTTTGGCGAACCCCACCTGGGCTTTCGTTCGCCACAAGGACACACCATCGGAGGATGAGGGCGGGCGGAAGCAGTACCGTTGGACCCATGAGCCGACCCGCTGACCGCTGCCCAGGGGTGTTTTCTGCACACCCCGCCGCAGATGGTCATCTCGCGCGGATCCGGCTACCCGGCGGACTCATCTCTCCAACTCAACTGCAGGCGCTCGTCGTAGTCGCCGACGAGTTCGGGGATGCTCATCTGGAACTCACGTCCCGCGGCAATCTACAGCTCAGAGGCATCTCGGACCTGGACGGTGCCGCCGAGCTGATCGCCGACGCCGGCTTGATCCCGACCCCGAGCCACGAGCGGGTGCGCAACCTGCAACTGTCGGCGCTCACCGGGCGCCGCGGCGGACTCCTCGACGCGCGGCCGATTCTCGACGGCCTGGACGTCGGCCTACGCGCCGATGCCGGGCTCGCCCACCTGCCCGCCCGTTTCCTGTTCGGCGTCGACGACGGCCGCGGCGACATCGTGGGCGAAGCACCCGACGCCGGGTTGCTGGCCATCGACCGGGACATCCTGGAAGTCGTGGTGGGCGGAGTTCCCACCGGTCGAGTGACCACCGTCGTCGAGGCAGCGCAGACACTGTTGGCAGTGGCACATGCGTTCCTGGTCGACCGCACAGACGAATGGCGGATCGAAGACCTGGCCGGCCATCCTGCGATCAGTGGATTACTCGAATCGCTCGCCCTCGCGCCCCCGCACCAACTGCCGTTTCCGCCCGCTGAACCCCTGGTCGGCTGGCTCGACCAGGACGATGGACTCGTCGCCCTCGGTGCGGTCGTGGCACACGGCCGCATGTCGTCGCGCATCGCCGAGTTCCTCGCGGCGATCGAACGGGACATCTACTTCACCCCGCGCAAAGAGATCGTCATCGTCGACCTCTCGGAGGGGATGGCCGACACCGTCTTGCGGGTGCTCGCTCCCATGGGACTCATCTTCGATGCGAACTCGCCGTGGACCCGGGTCAGCGCGTGTGCCGGCTCCCCCGGATGCGACAAGTCTCGCGCTGACGTCCGCGGGGACCTGGAGTTGCTGCTGAGTGCACCCGACGTCGAGCTCACCACTCGTGAGCACTGGGTGGGCTGCGAACGTGGGTGTGGTTCACCCCACGGAGGCCACACCCGCGTCGAGGCCACCGACGACGGGTACGTACGTCAGCAGATCTGAGCGACCTCTATCGTGGCAAACACCATGTACTCCCATATTCGAGACGGCGCTGAGATCTACCGCCAGTCCTTCGCCACGATCCGCGCCGAGGCAGACCTCGGCGGTTTCGACGATGACCTGTCGCGCGTTGTCGTCCGGATGATCCATGCCTGCGGTCAGGTTGACCTGACCGCCGATGTCCGGGCCAGTGACCGCGTGGTGACTGCAGCTCGCGGAGCCCTCGAGGCCGGCGCCCCGATTCTGTGCGACGCCAACATGGTGGCCTCCGGAGTCACCCGGAAGCGATTGCCTGCCGACAACGACGTCCTGTGTATGCTCCGAGATCCTCGGACCCCCGAACTCGCGGCCGAGTTGGACACCACGAGAACGGCTGCGGCCATAGAGCTTTGGCGCCCCGTCCTGGAAGGAGCAGTGGTCGCGATAGGCAATGCACCGACCGCGCTGTTCGCTCTCCTCGAGCTCATCGACGCGGGCGGGCCACGTCCTGCGGCGGTCATCGGCGCACCAGTGGGCTTCATCGGAGCAGCCGAATCGTGCCAGGCCCTTGCGGATCGCACCGACCTCGAGTATCTCACCGTGCTCGGCCGGCGCGGGGGTTCGGCCATCACTGCGGCAGCCATCAACGCGCTCGCTTCGACAGCGGAATAGAGAGATCATGACCGGCAAACTATGGGGTGTGGGCCTGGGCCCCGGGGACAGCGAACTCGTGACCGTCAAGGCCGCCAGAGTGATCGGCGAGGTCGACGTCGTCGCGTATCACTGCGCCAGGCACGGCAGATCCATCGCCCGGTCCGTCGCGGCACCGTACCTGCGCAGCGGTCAGATCGAAGAAAAGTTGATGTATCCGGTCACCACGGAAAGCACCGACCACCCCGGCGGCTATCGAGGCGCACTCGCGGATTTCTATACCTCCGCGGCACAGACTCTGGCACAGCATCTTTCGGCAGGACGGAGTGTCGCACTGCTCGCCGAGGGCGATCCACTCTTCTACAGCTCCTACATGCACATGCACAAACGCCTGGTCGAAGATTTCGACACCGAAATCATCCCCGGAGTGACCTCGGTGAGTGCGTCGGCGGCCGCCACCGGACTACCTCTGGTCGAGGCGGACGAAACGCTCACAGTCCTGCCCGGCACCCTTCCCAAGGACGAACTGGTCCGCCGACTGCGCGACAGCGACGCCGTGGCCATCATGAAGCTCGGCCGGACCTTCCCCGATGTTGTTGCTGCGCTGATGGAGTCGGGCCGCCTCGAGCAGGCCTGGTACGTCGAGCGGGCTTCGACGCCAACGCAACGGGTGGTCCCCGTCGTCGACGTGGACGCCTCGACGGTTCCCTACTTCTCGATGATCGTCATTCCGGGCGAGCTGAACAACCCACTGATCTCCGGGTCGGGTCACAACGTCGGCCAGGTCGTGGTGGTCGGCCTCGGGCCGGGTGCAGATCGATGGACGACCCCTGAGGTGCGTGCCGAACTGGCCCAGGCCACAGACTTGGTCGGCTACAAGACCTATCTCAACCGGATCACGCCGCGCGCCGGTCAGCGACTGCACGCCAGCGACAACAAGGTCGAGTCCGAACGAGCCTGCATGGCACTCGATCTCGCCAAAGGCGGCGCGCGGGTCGTGGTGGTGTCCTCGGGCGATCCCGGCGTCTTCGCGATGGCAGCCGCCGTCATCGAAGAAGCCGCTGACGAACAATGGCGTGAGGTGCCCGTCCGCGTGGTGCCCGGAGTGACAGCCGCCAACGCCGTCGCGAGTCTGGCCGGCGCTCCCCTCGGCCACGATTACGCGGTGATCTCTCTGTCGGATCGCCTCAAGAGCTGGGACGTCGTGGCCGACCGGGTCCGCGCCGCACTGCGCGCCGACCTCGTGCTGGCCATCTACAACCCGGGGTCGGCCAGCCGAACCTGGCAGGTCGCCGAGTTGAAAGACATTCTGCTGCAGCAGATTGCGGGCACAACCCCGGTGATCCTCGGCCGCGATGTCGGCGGACCCGAACAGTCTCTCGTGATCACCACGGTGGCCGACTTGGATCCGGCAACCGTCGACATGCGGACACTGCTGATCATCGGGTCCACCACCACCACCGTCGTCGACCGCGTGGGCGGTCAGGCAGTGTTCACGAATCGTCGCTACTCGGCAAGCCCCGCCACCCAGTGAGCGGCCTCGGCCGCGGTATGAACGCGCGGTCCGCCGACAGTGGATGGCCTACGGACCATGATCACCGGGAGTGACAATTCCTGCGCCGCATCGAGTTTGGCCCTCACCAACTGGCCGCCGCTGTTCTTTGTCACGATGACGTCTATACCGTGTTCGCGCATCAGGGCGAGTTCACCGTCGAGTGTGTAGGGCCCCCGGCTTCGGATCGTGGTGCTGTGTCGGGGCCCCTCGCGCTCGGGTGGGTCCACGAGCCGAATCAGGAACCATGCATCATCAACGGCCTTGAAGGCGTCGACGTCCTGCCTTCCTGTGGTCAGGAAGACCCGCAGATCGTCCCGCACGGCTGCCATCTCGGCGACGGCCCGCGCAGCGCCACCCATGTCGTCGACCTCTATCCAGGTGTCACCGGGTCGAGCTTCCCACGCAGCTCTGCGCAACGTCAGCAGCGGTAGTTCAACGACAGCTGCCGCTTGCGCGGCGTTCGCCGAGATCACTCGGGCGAACGGATGGGTGGCGTCGACTACGGCGGTGCACTCATTTGCTCGAAGCCACGAGACCAGCCCGTCGACGCCGCCGAAGCCACCGACCCGCACCTCTCCCACCGGCAGCGCGGGATTCTTCACCCGGCCTGCCAGCGAGGAGACAGCGTCGATGCCGGCGTCGTGGAGCAGAGCCGCGAGAGACCTGGCCTCGGCCGTACCTCCGAGGATCAGAACCCGATGGCCGTTCACGGGCGCCGAGCGTCGTCGCGGAGTTTCGTCATCCGAGCGGTCGAGTACAGGTAGCTGTCAGGAAACTGGTCAGCCGCCAGCACTTCGCCGACGAAGATGACCGCGGTGCGCACGATGTTGTCGGCAGCCAGACGTTCCGGCAGTTCCTCCAGCCGACAGCGCAAGACCTGTTCGTTCTCGCGGCTGGCGAAGGCCACCACCGCGACAGGGCACTGCGCGCCGTAGTGAGGTACGAGCGCCTCGACGATCTGCTCAGCCCGATGGGCGGCCAGGTGGAGCGCCATCGTGACCCCTGAGCGCGCGAGCTCCTCGAGTTGTTCACCGGCGGGCATATCCGTCGACAGGGTGGATACCCGCGTGATCAGCAGGGACTGCCCCACCCCTGGGACCGTCAGCTCCTGCTTGAGTGCCGCGGCCGCCGCCGCGAAAGCGGGTACACCGGGGACGATCTCGTAGTCGATGCCGAGTTTCCGAAGGTGCCGGATCTGCTCCGCAACAGCCGAATACAAGGCAGGGTCGCCGGAGTGCAGCCTGGCGACGTCATGGCCCGCCCGATGCGCGTCGCTGATGTGTTCGATGATCGTCGTCAACGGCATCTTTGCGGTGTTGATGAGGTTCGCTCCGGTTGGGCAGTGCTCGAGCATCTCCTCCGGCACCAGCGATCCGGCGTAAAGACAGGTGTCGCACTGCGACAGAACGCGGGCACCGCGCAGGGTGATCAGGTCTGCTGCACCGGGTCCGGCCCCCAGGAAGTAGACCGTCATGGTGTTGCCACCGGCTTGTCGGCTATCCACTGCGTGACCGGAAGAGTTGGTCGCCAGGCGGTCATAGACCCGAGTGGTTCGGCGTGATCAACCTGAAAACGACGAAGCGTGCCACCGACCGCCGAGTGCCACGTGACCAGCAGCGCTTCGGATTCGATGGTCACAGCGTTGACGACAATGCGGCCACCCTCGAGCAGCGCGTCCCAGCAACCCTCCAAGATCCCCGCCGTGGTCACGCCGCCACCGATGAAGATCGCATCGGGGTCGGGTGCGTGTCCGAAGTGCTCCGGAGCGGACTCGAAAATCGTCAACCCCTGCGCTACACCGAGTTCCGACGCGTTGTGGCCGATCCGATCGCGCCGAGCGCCGTCGGACTCGAAGGCTATTGCGCTACACGAGGGATCGGTGCGCAACCACTCGATCGCGATGCTTCCCGCGCCTGCTCCGACATCCCACAACAGTTGACGCGCAGCGGGACGCAGCGCGGTGACCGTCAGGGCGCGAATTGCCTGCTTCGTCATCTGCCCGTCGTTGCTGAAATCGGTGTCGGGAAGACCTGCCTGCGCGCTGACCGCGGGGCCGACGCACTGGACCGCGACGAGATTGAGCCGGTCGCCGGCGGCGTACCGCCACGTTCGAGCGATCCCGCCGTACGTGCGTTCAGCAGGGCCGCCGAGTTGTTCGAGCACGGTCAGGTGCGACCAGCCGAAACCGTGGGCGGTCAGCAGCTTCGCGAGTGCTTCGGGGGTTGTCTCATCGCGGCTGAGTACCAGGAGCTGCACGTTGTCGCTGACACTGGTGAGAATCGAACTCAACGGCCGATCGACGACGCTACAGATGCGTGTGGTCGCCAGATCCCACCCGAGCCTGGACGCAGCGTGACTCACGCTGGACACGGCTGGTAGAACCCGAACATTCTCCGCACCAACTGCTTTGACAATGCTGGCACCCACGCCGTGAAACATCGGATCCCCCGACGCGAGGATGTGGACCGGGCACGACTGCGGGTCTGCGAGAACAGACGCAAGGTGCTCCGACATCGGCGAGGTCCAGGGTCGCAGCTCTGCATCGATCGGATCGAGAAGACCGAGTTGTCGCGGCGATCCGTACACGACTTTGGCGCCTTGCAACTCGCGCTGGGAGGCCGGCGTCAGCCCGTCCCAACCATCTGCACCGATACCGACAACGATGTAGCGGTGATTGCTCATCGCGGCAACCGGCGCCAGATAGCCTGCGGGAGTAGTCGCATGACGAAGAAGACAGGTCGGAGCTTGCCTGGTACCCAGACCACGCTCTTTCCGCGATGCAAGGCGGCTACGACCGCGTCGGCCACCTCCGGCACAGTTCTGGACATCGGGGCCGGTTTGACTCCTGAAGCCATCAAATCCTTGGTCATGTTCCCGATCACGAAACCTGACCTGACGAGTAGCAGGCGAACTCCGCTGCCGTGGAGGGCATCCGACAGTCCACTCGCGAACCCGTCGAGGCCAGCCTTGGTCGATCCGTAGACATAGTTCGCGCGGCGGACTCGCACGCCTGCAACCGACGAAAAGACGATGATGTCGCCGTGAGCGGCACTACGCATCGTCGCGGCGAGTGGGGTCAGCACGCTGATCTGCGCGAGGTAATCCGTGTGGGCTATCTGCAGTGCGTGCGTCACATCGGTCTCGGCGCGCGCCTGATCGCCCAGAATCCCGAAGGCGACGATCGCGACGTCGATGCGGCCGTGCTCGGCGATGATCTGTTCGATCAGCGCGCCGTGCTGCTCAGTGTTGTTCGCATCGAACTCCACCGTGTGGACCGCCGCGGCATTTTCGCTCGTCAGGCGCTCGCGCTGTTCCTCGAGGTCATCAGGGCGCCGAGCCGCCAGCACAACCGTGGCACCAGCGGCGATCCGCGCAGCGACCTCGATCCCGATCTCGCTGCGTCCACCGAACAGGACCACTACCTGACCATTGCTCACCTGGTGAGTATCCCAAACGGGCAACCGGCGGTCTCCGGTCAGCCCTTGGCGGGCTTCGCCGGCTTCGGTGACCGCAGAACCTGCACGACGTTTCGGTAGAACTCCTCGACCAGTTTGTTGGCCGAGATGACGACGTTTCCGCGGTTGCGAGAAAGCGTGTGGCCGCGAGTGATCTTGAACTGCTTGGGCAATTTGCCATCGGCCGGGACCAGCGCATCCGGCGACTCACGTAGCTGGCCCAGCAGTGCTCCGACGTTTGCGGAAGCCCGACCCGGAAGCACCGCCTCGACGAGGGTATCGACGTGGGCGTCAGGCATCTGTTTGACGATCCAGTTCACTCGCGTCACGGGCCGACCCTCACGAGGCGCGTCGACGAGAGTCGAGCATTCGACTGTGTCAGATCGCAGATCCACGGCGAGAGTCAGCGGCCCGGTCGCGCCGGGTACGCGGAGGGATCCGAACATCATCCCGGAGTCGGCGAGTTGCTGGATGCGGCTTGTGCTGTCAGGCCGATTACGCGGGAAGATCGGGCGGACATCGGTACTCAACAGACAAGACAAGTCATGGCCGATGTGGCGAACGAGCTGGTCGAACAGGTTGCAGACCTCGATGGCCCCCTTGTTGTCGACATTCAGTGTCCGGGTCTTCACAGCTTCTCGGACCTGGACCCATTGCGGTCCCATGTCGGTGAAGCCGTGCAGCCCGGACTTTGGATGCTGCAGGTATCGGACGAACTCCCGCAGCACCCAACTCTGTGTCGAATCCTGGACCTGTCGGTGCATCGACATCTGTATCGCAACAGAACGGATCTCATCCCAGGACAGGTGATGTAGTGAGACCTTCTTCAATTTGCGCTTGTCAATGGTGACCGGATGTTGATCGTGAGCACCCAACAGCTGGTTGCTCACCGTGATCACAGCGTCGAAACCGAGCTTCCGCGCGATGTCGACGTAGACCTCCACCTGACTGTCCTCGAGCTTCGCCGTTGACGATTTTGCTTCGACGAGCGCAGTCCATTGCTTCACGCCACGGGTGACTCGGATCAGGCCGTCGGGTCGATACTTCTTCTCGTTCCATTCGAACTCGGGCTCGATGAAGGTCTCGATCGTGCCGGCCGGCCCACTGCTTCGCCGGACAAGTTCTCGGCCGAACTCCCGCACCCCGTTCATCACCGACAGCAGTGCCGACACGGCGCGCCGCTCGCGCTCGTCACCACTCCCGATCGCGGACACCGAGAACAACCGCGCCCGATCCCATTCGGCCTCGTCGTTCAGATCGTTTCGCAAAGACCACTCAGGCAGCCTGGGTGGCCGCACGACCTTCTTGATGGTCATGGGAGCTGGATCAGCGATCGGTTCCATGTCGACAGACTGGAGGCCGTCGAGGTCCGAAGATGCCGCCGGTTCGTCGATCTCTTCCGCTATTGGACCGATCTCTGCGACTACCCCGGAACTGTCGGTGGTTGTTTGTTCATCGTCTATGTCGACCCCGAACTCCTGTGCCAGCGCAGAAAGCCCGCCCTCATACCCCTGGCCAAGTGCACGAAACTTCCACTCGTCGCCACGCCGGTAGAACTCTCCGAACAGCAGGGCCAAAACCGGTTCCTGCACCGCGACCTTGAAGACGACACTCGGCGACAACGATTCTGCAACCAGCAGGCTGATCTCCAGCTGGTCGGCGTTCGCGAACGTCAGCTCGGCATCGGAATCGAGACTCGCACCGACGACGATTCGGTCGACATCTGCAGGCAACGAGGCGAAATCGACGACGAGTACCTCACCTGGCGACCCTGTTGCATCGTTCGGCGACGGGGCTCGCTCCACAAGACGTACTGCACCGCCGGCGGCCTCGCGCTGGTTGTAAAAGACGAAATCAGCGTTGGTGCGTACCTTCCCGGCGTTGTCGAGGAGCAAGATGCTCACGTCGGGCCGAGCCGAACTCTCTGAGGGAAACTCACTGACGACGCCGACGACGATCTGCTCGTCACCACCACTGATCGATTCGAGGGAAAGATTCTGCCCACGAACGAGTTCGAGTGCTTCCACGGTCTGGTCCATCACGCGCCGACTATCGCACGTAGGCACCCGTTTGCGCAGGCAACAAAGGCTTCGTTGGTATGAAGAGATGACACGGCACTCGGAGGTGGAGCACCAGAGGACGGCAACTAGTCTCGATGACATGGCCAAATCTGCAGACGACCTCACCCCAGCGGCCCTCGAGTTCCTCACCGACCGCCATCTCGGCAGCCTCAGCACGGTCCGAGCCGCCGGAACGCCACACGTCGTTGCTGTTGGGTTCACCTACGACTCCGAGGCGCAGATCGTCCGGGTGATCACGTTCGAGGGCAGCCAAAAGGTGAAGAACGTCGGACGTGCCGGATACGCGGCGGTTTTCCAGGTGGACGGACCGCGGTGGCTCACGTTGGAGGGCGCGGCAGCCGTAAAGCGCGACGCCGACTCGATTGCCGAGGGCGTCAGGCGCTATGCGCTGCGGTACCGGCAGCCCAAGATCAACCCACGGCGAGTGGTCATCGAGATCAAGGTCGCACGCATCCTCGGCTCACAGAGCTTGCTCACCGCATCTGACTAGACCGCTGAGCACGTCCTGGCTGCGACTCCGCTCGCAGAACTCGGTCCCGCTCGGTCGACAGAGCGAGCGGGACCAAGTTTTGCGAGCGGGAGCGTGCGCTGGTGTCAGACGACTTTCAGCTCGTGCGGTTGCCGATTGAGCGGTTCACAACCGTCCTCGGTCACGATGACGATGTCTTCGATGCGCGCACCCCAGCTCCCCGGAAAATAGATCCCTGGCTCGATGCTGAACGCCATGCCCGGGGCCAGTGGGGTGTCATTGCCGGAGACGATGTACGGCTCCTCGTGCACCGACAATCCGATGCCGTGTCCGGTTCGGTGCACGAACTGCTCCCCGAGTCCTGCATCGATGAGGATGTCGCGGGCGGCAGCGTCGATCTGCTCGGCACGAACCCCGGGCCGCACTGCGGCGACAGCCGCGGCCTGCGCTTGCTGCAAGATCGCGTACTGCTCGGTGACGGTACTCGAAGCTGTTCCCACACAATAGGTTCGAGTGCAGTCGGAGTTG
The DNA here is from genome assembly GCF_002095395.1 of Williamsia sp. 1135. Classification (GTDB taxonomy): domain Bacteria; phylum Actinomycetota; class Actinomycetes; order Mycobacteriales; family Mycobacteriaceae; genus Williamsia. Next base: position 388,720 of record NZ_MJEI01000107.1, on the reverse strand, counting down.
TAGCCCGGCTCGACCGGTCCGCCGATGTCGACCACGACCACGTCGCCGTCCTCGATCACACGATCGGACACCTCGTGGTGGGGATCGGCGCCGTTGGGACCAGAACCCACGATGATGAACTCGGCCCCGGTGTGCCCTTCGGCGATGATCGCTGCCTCGATGTCCGCGGCAACCTCACTCTCGGTACGGCCGGCCTTGAGCCATTCACCCACCCGGGCGTGCACGCGGTCGATGGCCGCACCCGCCTCACGCAGCGAGTCGATCTCGGCCTGGTCTTTGACCATCCGCAGCTCTCGGAGCACCGCGGTGGCCAGTTCCGGGCCGAACCCGATTCGGGCCGCCAAGGGGACAGTGTGCAGGGCGGGCGCAACATCCGACACCGCATATCGGCCGATCTCATCGCCGAGGGCCGCTGTGGCCAGAGCGTACGGATCCTGGCCATCGACCCAATCGTGAATCGGCAGTCCGAGCTCGCCGACAGCCGACTCGCGGAGCGCCGCGAGCTCGAGTCGCGGCACCACTACCTGGGCCTCGCGGTCAGGGCTGATCACGAGAGCCGTCAGCCGCTCGAAGGTCGCCGCGCGGGAACCCGTCAGGTAGCGAAGATCGGGCCCAGGTGTGATGAATAGCGCGGTCAGCCCCGCTTCTGCGGTCAACTTCTGCGCCCGCTCGAGCCGTGACCTGTACACCGATGCCGAAAATCTCTGCTCCACCATGTACCCAAGGCTAACGGCTGAACCGAATGTGGCATCGTGAAGAACCGATGAAGCATCGAACGCGCAGTAGCGCAGTGTCGCACCCCGTACTCGGCGGCCAGACCATTCCCTGGCCACTGAACAGGCGAAGTTCGCCGCTTGGCCCCAAGATAGACGGAACAACACAACGAGGAGGTCACCGTGGACCGTGAAGGCACGCCGCGCCGTCTTCGCGCGGTTCCGAGTGACGCCACACCCGTGCAATTCGCCACGCTGCACGGATACAAGCGCGCATATCGCATGGCAGGCAGCGGGCCCGCCGTCCTGCTCCTGCACGGCATCGGCGACAACTCGCTGGCGTGGGAGCCGCTGTTCGATCAGCTCACCGAGAAGTTCACCGTGATCGCACCAGACTTTCTGGGTCACGGCTTCTCGGATCGTCCGCGCGCGGACTACTCGGTGTCGGCCTTTGCCAACGGGATGCGCGACCTCCTCACCTACCTCGACATCGAGCGAGTGACCGTCGTGGGGCACTCGCTCGGCGGAGGAGTTGCCGGACAGTTCGCCTATCAGTACCCCGAACTCGTCGAACGTCTCGTGCTGGTGGGAACCGGCGGTGTCACCAAGGACGTCAACCCCGCACTGCGCGCGTTGTCACTTCCGTTCTCCGAATACGTTCTCGGCCTCATGTCGATTCCTGCAGTCTTCTCGACGTTCTCCACCGCCGCCAAGTCTTTGCAGAACTTGATCCCTGCCGCCCTGTTCACCGACAACAACGAGATCGTGCGGGTCCTCGAACGCATGCCCGAGAAAGGCTCGGCTGAAGTCTTTGCCCGCACACTGCGCTCAGCGGTGGACTGGCGCGGGCAGGTCGTGACCATGCTGGACCGCTGCTACCTCAGCGCGGGCATTCCGACATTGATCGTGTGGGGTTCGGACGATCAGGTGATACCTGTGGCCCACGCCCACATGCTGCACAGCGCGATGCCAGGATCTCAACTGGAAGTGTTCGACGGCGCGGGACACTTTCCATTCCGTGATGATCCGGACCGATTCCTCGAACTGTTCTTCACGTTCGTGGCCGCCACCAACCCCGCGGTCATCTCACGAAATGACGTGAAAGCCAAGCTCCGGCAGGGTCCTTCCGAGAAACCGCTGACCGGTGACAGCGGAACACGACTTGCGGTACTCGATGCGTTGGGAAACGACGAGCGAAGCGCGACTTAACTCGGTCCCGTCGGGCGTCGGCCGATCTGGCATGGTTGAGGCATGAGCCCCCCGGTGATGTTGCTCGACGGTGCGAGTCTGTGGTTTCGGGCCTTTCATGCCCTTCCCGAGAAGATGACGGCGCCGGACGGCCGCCCGGTCAACGCGGTGCGAGGCTTCATCGACATGATCGCGTCACTGGTGACCCGCGAGCATCCGCACCGACTCGTGGTGTGCCTCGATCTCGACTGGCGGCCGGCGTTCCGCACCGACCTCATCCCGTCCTACAAGGCGCACCGAGTGGCCGAAGAGGCCACGGACGGGTCAGAGGAAGTTCCGGACACCCTGACGCCTCAGGTCGACATGATCATGAGAGTCCTTGCTGCCGCCGGTATTGCGACCGCCGGAGCGGAGGGTTGCGAGGCGGACGATGTCCTCGGCACGCTTGCCGACAGCGAAGGTACCGACCCGGTCATCGTGGTCAGTGGAGATCGAGATCTGCTGCAGGTGGTCGCCGACGATCCCGTTCCGGTGCGGGTGTTGTACGTGGGACGCGGACTCGCCAAGGCCGAGATGTATGGCCCGGCCGAGGTCGCCGAACGATACGACCTCCCCACAGACAACCCCGGATCCGCGTACGCCGAGATGGCGATACTGCGCGGTGATCCCTCCGATGGCCTACCCGGAGTTGCCGGTATCGGAGAGAAGACCGCGTCAAAACTGTTGCACGAGTTCGGCAACCTCGATGAGCTGCAGCGTGCCGCTTCCACCGCCGACAAACGAGTATCGACCCGGCAACGCAAGTCACTTGCTGAGGGCGCGGACTATCTCAGCGCGGCACGCACGGTCGTCTTCGTGCGGACCGATGCCGACATCGTAGGACTGGGCGACGATCATCTACCATCCGAACCGGCGGATCCCGCCGGGCTCGCCGACCTCATCGAAGAACTCGGAATCGGCTCCTCGGTGGGCCGGCTCAGCAAAGCGCTCGGCTGGCAGGTCGGCTGACCAGCGCAACAGCACTCCGGTCCGCGTGCTCGATCATGCTGCGGTGGGTTGCCCTACCTCGTACTTGCCGTCATCGTCGAGGAACGTGATCTTCACCTGCTGATTGGCCCCTGCAACGGTGGCGGTGCAGGTGAAGGTGTCGCCCTTCTTGATTTCTTTGTCTTTCGGGCACTGCACGTTCTGCACATCTTTCGCCTGATAGTCGGTCTCGAGGACCGTCTTCACACCTTCTTGTGCGGCATCCTGACTCAAAACCTTGGTGACCGCGAACCCCGGCGCCAGAAACGCGGTGACGAGGAGTACGACCGCGATCAACGCGACCACGCCCGCTCCCACGAACAGCGGCAGGTTCTTCTTCGCCTTCGGCGGCGCCATGTTCGCGAACTGGTCCGGACCGCCCTGACCGCCCTGACCGAATTGGCCGGGTTGTCCGTACTGGCCGGCTTGACCCGGCTGGCCGTACTGACCGGGCTGCCCGTACTGGCCCGCGTTCTGCGGTGCACCGAATTGCTGACCCGCAGGCTGACCATACTGTCCGGGCTGCTGACCATATTGCCCAGGCTGTCCCGGCTGGTGACCGTATTGCCCCGGCTGACCGTAGCTGCCGCCGGGAGGCTGCTGCGGGTACCCGGCGGGGGGCGCCCCGTACTCCTGCGGTGCCTGCCCGCCCCAACCCTGTTGCGGCGGTTGACCTTGTGGCGCCTGTCCCTGAGGTTGTTGTTCGCCTGGTCCGGGAGGCTGGTACTGCGTCTGGCTCCACTGATCAGGCTGACCGCCCGGCTGCCACGCATCAGGCGCCCCCGTGCTGCCCGGATTGTTGGGGTCGTGTGGCCCGCTCATGTTGTCCCTCCGCTTGTCCTCACCGCACCGAAGTTACGGGGATCACCGACCCCGAACATACCGCACATGCCGGGCCTGCTTCGGAAGGCACAATCCGCGCCAGGGCCGATGTTGTGGCACCAGCAATCAGGCTCAACCGAGCTCGACGGCCACCACACCACGGCGGATACCGGCGATCGCGGCTGTGGCCGACTTCGTCAACCGGGATTCTCCGGACGATTCCAGGCTTGCCGCAGTGCGTATCTGTTCCAGCAGATCGATGACCTGCCGGCTCCACCGCACGAAATCACCTGCAGGCAGCGAGGTACCGCGTTCGCCCGCTGCGGCGAGTACCTCGGTCAGGCTCCGGCCGGACGCCCAGAGGTAGATGGCTGTGGCGAATCCGGCGTCGGGCTCCCGGGTGGGTTCGATCAGATGGCTCATCTCGATCCGCGTCAGCGCCTGCCACGCCGCGTGGGTGCGGCTCAGTGCCTCACGGACGCTGGCGACACCGGTGACGAGTTCCGCGCCGCCGTAAGAATCGCGGCGCGATTCGTATACGACCGACGACGCGACGGCCGCGAGTTCGGCGGCGCCGAGCTGATCCCACAGCCCGGACCGGATGCATTCGCAGATCAGCAGGTCGCTTTCGCTGTACACGCGGCTCAGGGTGTCCCCTGCTGTGGTCACCATCAGGTCGCCGTTGGACTTACCTGCGTTCTGTTCGAGATAACCGAGTTCTTTCAGAACTCCGACGATCCGGTCGAAGTTGATCGACAGGGTGGACGTGCGTTGTGCGACCGACTCCTCCAGCGACGCGATCTCTCGCGCGACGCGATTGCGTCGTTCCGCGAGTCGAAAGAGCTCGTCGTGTTGCGGTATCTGGTGTGCCGGGTGCTCGCGCAACTCGGAACGCAGCCGCGCGAGTCCGGTGTCGTCGGCTGCCTGCGTACGTTTGCTCTGCTTGCCCTTCGGCATGTCTATCCCCGCAGACCTCAACGCGGACGCGAGATCTCGTCGACCGCGGCCGGTTCGCCGGTCGATCTGCTTGGCCAGCCGCATGTTTCCGAGGACCTGCGGCGGGTTGAGGAAATCACGGGGTCCGACGCGGCCACACCAGGCGTCTTCACAAATCACCAGTGGCTTCGGGTCGCGAATGTCGGTCGCGGCCTCGAGGACCACAGCCAATCCACGATGTCTGCCCCCGTGCAGCCCGATCACCTGCCCGCGTTTGAGAGCGGAGAGATCCTCGACCGTGCTCTGCTGGGTGGCCATGCGGTTTTCGAACTTCAAGGAACGCTCGCGTGAGCGGATTTCTTCGCGCAGTCGCGTATAGCCCAGGAAGCCGTCGATTCCCCCGTCGAGGCCCCGGCCTTCGGCCCGATTCTCGAGTTCGATCTCGATCTTGCGGAGCTGTCGCCGCGCAGTGTCGATCTGCCGCGCCTGACCCACCACCGACTTGTCGGCCTGGAACTGCGCGAAGGATCGGTCGAGGAGATTGCGGGAGCCGGCGAGTCCGAGCCTGCCGATCAGGTTCACCGCCATGTTGTATTCGGGCGCGAACGAGCTCCGCAGTGGAAACGTTCTCGCCCCGGCGAGCCCCGCCACCCGGGTGGGCTCGAGATCGTCGGTCCAGACGACAACCGCATGTCCTTCGACGTCGATACCGCGGCGGCCCGCGCGGCCGGTCAGCTGCGTGTACTCCCCCGGTGTCAGGTCGACGTGGGCCTCTCCGTTGAACTTGATCAGGCGCTCGAGCACCACTGACCGCGCCGGCATGTTGATGCCCAGAGCCAGTGTTTCCGTTGCGAATACGGCCTTCACCAGCCCCTTCACGAAGAGCTCCTCGACGGCATGCCGGAACGCAGGGAGCAATCCGGCATGATGCGCGGCGAACCCCCGGGTCAGGCCTTCCCGCCAAGTGGGCACCCCGAGAATGTCTTGATCGGACGCCGACAGTTCGGACACGTACTTGTCGACGATGCGATTGACTTCGTCGGCCTGGTGCGGCTCCAGCAGACGTAGCCCCGACCGAAGGCATTGACTCAATGCGCCCTCACACCCGGCGCGAGAGAAGATGAATCCGATGGCAGGCAACAACCCGTCGCGGTCGAGCCTGGCGATCAGATCAGGTCGAGAAATCGGGCGGGTGCCGTCCCGTCGCCCATCGCTCCGCTGCGATCCGCCGCGGCGCCCCCGTGATCCACGCGGCGAGTAGTCATCGTCCCGACGGGCAGCCAGCTCGCGGTGCCTGATGTAACGGGTCAGTTCGGGGTTCACCGCCGGCTTCTTGTTCGGCGCAGTCGGATCCTTGCGGTCGAACAGGTCGAAGAGTCGGTTCCCGACGATCATGTGCTGGCTGAGAGGAATCGGGCGATGGTCGTCGACGATCACGGTCGTGTCGCCGCGGACTGTTTGAATCCAGGATCCGAACTCCTCCGCGTTGCTGACGGTCGCCGACAGGCTGACCACTCGCACGGACGGCGCCAGATGAAGGATCACCTCTTCCCAGACCGCACCGCGGAAGCGGTCGGCCAGGAAGTGGACCTCGTCCATCACCACGTGCGACAAATGCTCCAAGGCAGGAGAATTCGCGTAGATCATGTTCCGCAGGACTTCGGTCGTCATGACCACGACCGGTGCATTCGAGTTCACCGACGAGTCGCCCGTCAGCAGTCCGATCGAGTCCGCTCCGTGTGCCCGGACGAGGTCGGCATACTTCTGGTTGCTCAACGCCTTGATGGGCGTGGTGTAGAAACACTTGCTTCCGGCGGCGAGGGCGAGATGCACCGCGAACTCACCGACGATCGTCTTGCCTGCGCCGGTCGGAGCGCACACCAGCACACCGTGACCATCGGCCAGCGCGGCGCACGCGTCGAGCTGGAACGGGTCGAGTGCGAAAGCCTGGCGCGCGGAGAACTTTTCCAGTTCTACGCCGGTGTCAGAGAGTGTCATCGTAGTGATCGACTCCGCTCGCCGAGGAGGTGGCCGACACCGGCGCCGACGATCGGACGGGTGCCGTCGCCGGTTCGGCAGGTGACGCGGGGGCGATCGGCGAGGCCTCGTCGTCGCTGACGTTGCCCCACTCCAACGCTTCCCGCTTGGCCTTGCGCTTGTCGTGGATGCGGGCGATCTGGATCGCGAACTCGAGCAGGATGCACAGGGCAACCGCCAGCGCCAGCATCGTGAACGGGTCGTTACCGGGGGTCGCCACGGCTGCGAACACGAACATCCCGAAGTTCAGGCCGCGGCGCCAGGCCTTCAGCTTCGCGTAGGGCAACACCCCGATCAAGTTCAGCGAGACGATCAGCAGGGGTATCTCGAAGCTCACGCCGAAGATCAACAGCAGGTGCAGCAGGAAGTTGAAGTACTGGTCGCCGGCGAGCGCCGTGATCTGGACGTTGTCACCGACGGTGAGCAGGAACTCGAACGCCTTGCTGACCACCATGTACGCGAGAATGGCGCCACCGATGAACAGGATGGCCGCGGCAGTGACAAAGGAGACCGCGTACTTGCGCTCTTTCGAGTGCATACCGGGTGTGATGAACGACCAGAGTTGGTAGAACCAGACCGGGCAGGCCATCACGAAACCTGCGGTCAACGCCACCTTGAGGCGAAGCATGAACTGATCGAACGGACCGGTCGCGAGAAGCCGACAGGCATCGTCGGTTGTGAGGTTCGCCCGTGAGGACGCCGGCAGGTCGCAATAGGGCTGACGCAGCAGGTCACCGAGGGAATCCATGCCGAGTACGCCGTGGGAGTACCACAGGAAGCCGAGGATCGTGGTGAACGCGATGGCGGCCACTGAAATCAGCAGCCGGGTCCGCAACTCGCGAAGGTGGTCGACCAACGACATGGTGCCATCGGGATTGACCTTGCGCTTACGGCGCCGAGGGTCGAGAGGAATGCGCACTGGTGGACTGTTTTCAGATCAGTTGCTGGTGGATTGGCACCAAGCCGGATCGATCACCGAACTCTCATGAACGGTGAACTGCCTTGCTGCCAACAGGACCGTGATCGTTACGCGGATCGACGCTCGGTGTCGGGGTTCGTCTGCGACGGCGTAGAACCATCGAGGCCGGAGGTGATCTGTGGCGCGGCATCAGCGGACGGCGCCTCGCCCTCGGGCTTGCCATCGTTCTGCATCTCTTTGATCTCGCTCTTGAAGATGCGCATGGAGCGGCCGAGGCCGCGTGCCGCGTCAGGCAGCTTTTTCGAACCGAACAAAAGTATGAAGACGGCGACGACAATGACGATGTGCCACCAGCTGAGTGCTCCAGTCATTGAACTACCTTTCTGACAAAATCGATAAGGGCATAATCGACTATGGGTCGATGCTACCGGAGTTGGTGTCCCGGACTGGCGTCCCGGACCGGGTTTGCCGAACGTTCACACCGAATCCGATGTGTTCTGCAAATACATTGCCAGCGCAGCCGTGGCCCGATCAGTGACAGCAGCGCTGACAGCCGGGTTGTCGAGAACACGGATCTTGCCACCGAAACTGGCGATGAACCGGGTCAGCCACTCCGCGGAACCGTACGTCATGGTCGCCAGCAGCGGCTTCGTCGAATCCGGAATCGCGTCGGGGTCGGCGGGCTCGATCAGGTAGTACTCCATCACCCAGATCACATCGGAATCGATCTCGATCAAGGCGGACGGTAGCGCCGGGTCGGATTCGAACAGGCCCAGTGCGGCCGAGTCGTCGGTGCCGTGAGGCGGCGTGGCCGGTTCATCGAGCACCACGGCTTCGTCGATACGGTCGAATCGGAACAGCCGGATCCCATCGCTGTCGCGGCACCAGGCTTCCAGATAACCGTTGCCCTCCACCGCCTGCAGTCGTACCGGATCCACGATTCGGTCCGTGATCGCGTCGCGGGACGCGGAGTAGTACCGCAGGCGAAGGGCGCGCTTGTCTCGAACTGCGACGCGGACGGCCACAACCGCTTTGGATTCGGCAGGTCCGGCGTCAGTGGGTGCCGTGATACCCGAACCCGACGACGGGCCCATCGCCGCTTCGATCTTCGCGATGGCCGTGCGCGCAGAACCTGTATCGACTACTCCCGCTGTGTCGATCAGCGCGCGCAGCGCGATGAGCAACGGCGCGGCCTCGGCCGCGGTCAAGCGAAGTGGATGATCGATGCCCGCCGAAAAGGTGACCTCGATGCTTTCCTCGGTGAACGACAGATCGATCAGGTCTCCGGGTGAATACCCCGGTAACCCGCACATCCACAGTTGGTTGAGGTCACTCATCACCTGTTTGCTGGTGGTGCCCAGATCCCGCGCCGCCGTCGCGGCGCTGACACCGGGATGAGCCTGTAGGTACGGAACCATGACCAGCAGCCGGGTGAGGTGAGACGTCGTTGTCGGAGAACTCATCGCCCTCCCCCGACCAGTGCCCGCAGTTCGTTGACGACGTGGTCCCGGAGTTCGGCGGGTTCCACGACGACCGCATCCGCTCCGGCGCCGAGCACCTGCCGGGACAGTCCATCGATCGAGTTCATCGCGACGTCCAGGACCGTACCGTCGCGGCCGGCGAAAACACCGGGCGACGACGCCGCCGCAATCCGCCGCAGACCGGCGGCGCGATTGTCCGCCACCCAGATCTTGGCGATACGGGGCGGTCCCGACACGGTCACCGCATCGGCCACGATTGCCCGTAGATCCACGTCGTCGGGTTGTACGACCACGCCTGATTTGCCGAACGGTTCCACCGAGGCGATCCGGGACAGCCGAAAGGTCCGGGGCTCGCCTCGATCTACATCGTGGCCGACCAGGTACCAACGCCGCTGGTGGGTGACAACGCCCCACGGCTTCATCGTTCGTGTCTGATACGGCTGGTTCTTGGCCGAGCGATGCTCGAAACGGACCTGCCGACGGGCATCGACCGCCGCCAGGAGGGTCGTCAGGACCTCCTGGGAACCGATCCCGCGAGGCGCCGAAGAATGGATGGAGGGAGCCGATTCCTCGAAGACGGCGTCTGCGTCGACCTGCACCCCCGCGGCGCGCAACTTCATCAGCGCACTGTGGGTGTTGGCGGCGAGCCCGGGCGAATCCCACAAGGCCGCAGCCAGCGCGACTGCCGCGGCCTCTTCCTCGGTCAGGTCGACGTCACTGAGCTCGTAGGCATCGCGGTCGATGCGGTAGCCGTCGACCGGCGACAGTCCTGAGCTACGTCCGGTCTCCAGCGGGATACCCAGATCCCGGAGTTCGTTCTTGTCCCGCTCGAACATGCGGTTGAACGCCTCGTCGGACTTGGACGTCTCGTAACCGCCCACGATCTTGCGAATCTGTTCGGCGGACAAGAACTGCCGCGTCGAGAGCAGGCAGATGACCAGGTTCATCTGTCGCTCCACCTTCGCCTTGGGCTTTGGGGCTCCGCCGATCCCACTTCCCCCGGGCTTGATTCCTGACTCTGCCACCCGCCCAGACTAGTGCCGCGCGGTCTACATGGAGGCGATCAGCCGTTCGACGCGCTCATCGACATTGCGGAAGGGGTCCTTGCACAGGACTGTGCGCTGGGCCTGGTCGTTGAGTTTGAGGTGAACCCAATCGACCGTGAAGTCACGCCCCGCCTTCTGTGCCGCGGCGATGAAGTCCCCGCGCAGTTTCGCCCTCGTGGTCTGCGGCGGTGTGTCGACGGCGGCGGCGATCGCCTCGTCTGTGGTGACCCGGGCGGCCAGACCCTTGCGTTGCAGCAGGTCGAAGACACCGCGACCACGCTTTATGTCGTGGTACGCAAGGTCGAGTTGAGAGATCTTCGGATCGGACAGCTCCATCGAGTAACGGTCCTGGTAGCGCTGGAACAGCTTGCGCTTGATGACCCAGTCGATCTCGGTGTCGACCTTCGCGTAGTCCTGCTGCTCGACCGCGTCGAGCATCCGGCCCCAGAGGTCGACGACCTGGGTCATGTTCTGATCCGGCTTGCGGGTGCGCAGGTGCTCGACGGCGCGCACGTGGTACTCGCGCTGGATGTCGAGCGCGCTCGCCTGTCGGCCGCCGGCCAGCCGAACCGGACGACGTCCGGTGAGATCATGCGAGACCTCCCGAATCGCCCGGATCGGGTTGTCGAGGGCGAAGTCCCGGAACGAGACGCCCGATTCGATCATCTCAAGCACCAGAGCGGCTGATCCGACCTTGAGCATCGTCGTGGTCTCGGCCATGTTTGAGTCGCCGACGATTACATGTAGTCGCCGGTACTTCTCGGCGTCCGCGTGCGGCTCGTCTCGGGTGTTGATGATCGGCCGGCTGCGGGTGGTCGCCGACGAGACGCCCTCCCAGATGTGTTCGGCACGCTGGGACAGACAGAAGGTCGCGGCCTTCGGCGTCTGCAGGACTTTGCCTGCGCCGCAGATCAGCTGGCGGGTGACCAGGAACGGGAGCAGCACGTCGGAGATCCGCGAGAACTCTCCGGCGCGAACCACCAGGTAATTCTCGTGGCAACCATACGAATTACCTGCTGAGTCGGTGTTGTTCTTGAACAGGTAGATGTCACCGCCGATCCCCTCATCGGCGAGACGCCGCTCGGCGTCCACCAGAAGGTCTTCCAGCACCAGCTCGCCGGCCCGATCGTGCTCGATCAGTTGCTGGAGGTTGTCGCATTCGGCAGTCGCGTACTCGGGATGCGACCCGACGTCCAGATAGAGCCGCGCCCCGTTCTGCAGGAACACGTTCGACGAACGCCCCCACGAGACCACCCGGCGGAAGAGATACCGCGCAACTTCGTCGGGACTGAGCCGACGATGCCCGTGAAAAGTACACGTCACACCGAATTCGGTTTCGATACCCATTATTCGTCGTTCCACGATTTCAACCTACCGTCGAGTGTCCTGGTGGGTAGTGCTTCAGCTTTCGGTCGAGCCTTCCGGGAGAAGATCGACCAAGGTCGAACCTGTCAGTCGCCGGAATGCGCGCCGGGGCCGACCGTGATCGAGAATCGCGACCTCGAGGTCGCTTGGCTCGAGCTTGCGTGGCTCCGGAGCAGGCGCCGGGGTCGACGATGATGACGACGAGGAAGAACCCGAGCCATTCGATGCAGCCGGGGTCTGCAACGCGCTGATCGCGGACGCCAGAGCACTTCGCAGATCAGCCTCGGAGTCGTACGACTCCTTCATCGACGCCGAGATCGCCTCGGTGGTGCCGCCCATGACGAGAAACTTGGTCTCGTCGACGATCGATCCGTCATAGGTGATCCGGTAGAGCTGCGACGGACCGGGCTTGCCGGGACGGCTCACCTCGGCAACACACAACTCGACCTCGTAAGGCTTCGGCTGCTCGGTGAACACCGAACCCAGCGTGCTGGCGTACGCATTTGCCAACGACAAACCACTGACATCGAGCCTGTCGTACTGATATCCGCGCATGTCGGCGTGCTGGATGCCCGCCTTACGCAGACTCTCGAACTCGTTGTACTTGCCGACCGCCGCGAAACCGATGCGGTCGTAGATCTCGCTGACCTTGCGCAGGGTGTTCGACGGGTTCTCGGCAACGAACAGCACTCCGTCGGCGTAGGTGAGCGCTACGACGCTGCGCCCGCGTGCGATGCCCTTGCGGGCCAGCTCCGAACGGTCGCGCATGATCTGTTCGGCACTCGCGTAATACGGGAAGGTCATGCTTCACCACCTGCACTGACGCCACCATTGGCAGTCCGGGTCGAGCTCCGGTTCGCTTCGTCTCCCGCTGCGGAACGACGGGAGATGACGGAGCGCGCTGCTTCTTCGATGTCTTCGGCCGGGACGACCGTCGCACCGTCGGGACCGACTGTCGCCGCGGTCGGATAGAGACCACGCACCATGTCCGGTCCGCCGGTCGCGGAGTCGTCGTCGGCCGCGTCGTACAGCGACTCGACAGCGATCTCGAGCGCCTGCGCCGCGGTCATGTCGTGGCGATACAGCTTTTTGATGGCAGACTTCGCGAACACCGAACCCGAGCCGATTGCCTGGTAGCCGCCGTGTTCCTCGTGTCGATCACCGGCGACGTCGAAGGAGAAGATGCGGCCTGGACGCTGCGGATCGATCGCATCCGAGTCGTAACCGACGAGCAGCGGAATCGCTGCCAGACCGGCCATCGCGGCCTCCAAGTTCGAACGGACCATCGACGCGAGGCGGTTGACCTTGCCATCGAGCGTGAGCGATACGCCTTCGATCTTCTCGTAGTGCTCGAGCTCCACGGCGAACAGCCGGATCATCTCGATGGCCACGCCGGCTGTGCCCGCGATACCCGCCGCTGAGTACTCGTCGGTGATGAACACCTTCCGCATGTCGCGGCTGGCGATCAGGTGACCTGCAGTGGCACGACGATCGCCCGCGATCACCACCCCACCGGGGTAGGTGATCGCGACGATGGTGGTGCCGTGCGGAATGTTCGCGGTAGCCCCCTCCGGAAACCTGTTCTTGGGCAACAAGTCTGGAGCGTAATTACGCAGGTAGTCGGAAAACGATGAGATGTCCTGGCCGAGAGACCGGATTCGATCGGTCACTGGCCGCCCTTCTGGACATAGGCACGGACGAAGTCCTCGGCATTTTCTTCGAGTACATCATCGATCTCGTCGAGCAGGTCGTCGGTGTCGTCGGCCAGCTTTTCACGGCGTTCCTGACCGGCACCCGAATCGGGACCCGATTCATTGTCGTCGTCATTACCGCCCGTGCGCTTGGTTTGTTCCTGCGCCATCGCTGCCTCCTTCAGACCACGGTCCCGCAGGGACCGCTCGTACTGTTCACCCTACCGGGCCAAGGGGATCTCGCCTGGTATATGCCGACGCGGGCCGCACTACGGATTGGTCAGCTGATTAACCAGTTCCGCCGCCGAATTCACCGAATCGAGCAGTTCACCGACGTGGGCCCGACTCCCCCGGAGTGGTTCGAGCGTCGGAATGCGGACCAGCGACTCACCGCCGAGGTCAAAGATCACCGAATCCCAACTAGCCGCCGCGATGTCGGCACCGAACCTGCGCAGACATTCGCCGCGGAAGTACGCCCGGGTGTTCTCGGGAGGCGACCCGATCGCATCCATGACCTGCTGCTCGGTGGTGAGGCGCTTCATGGAGCCACGGGCGACCAAACGGTTGTACAGCCCCTTGTCGAGCCGGACATCGGAGTACTGCAAGTCCACCAGGTGCAGCCGGGGCGCCGACCAGGCCAGGTTCTCGCGCTGGCGGAAACCCTCGAGCAATCGGAGTTTCGCGGGCCAGTCGAGGAGGTCTGCGCACTCCATCGGATCGCGCTCGAGTTTGTCGAGTACGTCCGCCCAGGTGTCGATCACGTCCTTGGCCCGCAGGTCGTCACTGTGGTTGGCATCGTGGAAAGCCGACACGCGCTCGTGGTAGATCCGTTGCAGCGCAAGCGCCGTCATCTCCCGCCCATCGGCGAGCGCGACCGTTGCCTGCAGCGTCGGATCGTGGCTGATCACATGGACGGCGTGCACCGGCCTGGCGAGTTCGAGGTCGCTGAGCTCCACCCCCGCCTCGATGAGGTCGAGCACCAGGCAGGCCGTGCCCACCTTCAGATACGTGGCAGTCTCCGCCAGATTGGCGTCGCCGATGATCACGTGCAGACGGCGGTAGCGCTCGGGGTCAGCGTGCGGCTCGTCGCGGGTGTTGATGATGCCGCGCTTGAGCGTGGTCTCCAGCCCGACCTCTACCTCGATGTAATCGGCGCGCTGGCTCAGTTGAAAGCCGGTTTCGTCGCCGGATTGACCGATACCGACCCGACCCGACCCGGTGAACACCTGACGCGATGCAAAGAACGGGGTGAGGCCGGTGATCACCGACGTGAAGGGGGTCGAGCGCGCCATGAGGTAGTTCTCGTGGGTGCCGTACGAGGCGCCTTTGTTGTCGATGTTGTTCTTGTACAGCTGCAGTTTCGGGGCGCCCGGCACGCTCGCGACATGCCGCGCCGCCGCCTCCATGACCCGTTCCCCGGCTTTGTCCCAGATGACGGCGTCGAGCGGATCGGTGACTTCCGGAGCGGAATACTCCGGGTGGGCGTGGTCGACATACAGCCGAGCACCGTTGGTGAGGATCATGTTGGCGGCGCCGACCTCGTCGGCATCGATGATGGGAGCCGGGCCGGAGCTGCGGCCCAGATCGAACCCGCGGGCATCGCGCAACGGCGACTCGACCTCATAGTCCCAGCGTGTCCGCTTCGCACGGGGAACGCCGGCGGCCGCCGCGTAGGCGAGAACAGCCTGGGTCGAGGTCATGATCGGGTTGGCACCTGGATCGTTCGGTGCCGAGATCCCGTACTCGACTTCGGTTCCGATTATGCGTTGCATGCCCCGAGCCTAGCTGTGCGACCGCACGGCCATGTCGCGCGCTCCTCGCCGCAGGACTCGGCTGATTACAGCCAGATGTACATCTGACCGTCGCGCTCGCGCGGTAGCCCGCTCGTCGGTAGGGTTTGCGCCGTGAAAGCACTGCGCCGCTTCACCGTCCGCGCCCACCTCCCCGAGCCCCTCCAAGCCCTGGCGGATCTGTCGACCAATCTGCGTTGGTCCTGGCACCCGCCGACCCAAGATCTCTTCGCCTCCATCGACCCGGACCTGTGGGCCGGATCGAGGGATCCACTGCGACTGCTGGGTGACATCGGGCCCGCTCGCCTGCAAGAACTTGCCGATGATGACGGCTTCTTGAGCAGGCTCGATGAACTTGCCGCGGACCTCGACGCCTACCTGGAGGAGCCCAGATGGTTCCAACAGCAGGTGGCTTCCGGACACCGCTTCCCTACCGGTATCGCGTACTTCTCGATGGAGTTCGGCGTCTCGGAGGTATTACCCATCTATTCGGGTGGCCTCGGGATACTTGCCGGTGACCACCTCAAGGCCGCGTCCGACCTCGGACTGCCGCTGATCGGCGTCGGCCTGCTCTATCGCAGTGGCTACTTCCGGCAATCGCTCACCGCCGATGGTTGGCAGACCGAGCGGTACCCCAACCTGGATCCGCAGGGGTTGTCGGTTCGTACGGTCAACGACGCGGACGGCAACCCGGTCACCGTTCGGGTCCCGATGCCCGACAACCGGGTTTTGCGGGCCCGCCTGTGGGTGGCCGATGTGGGACGAATCCCGTTGCTGCTCCTCGACTCCGACATTCCAGACAATGACACCGATCTGCGTGGCGTCACCGACCGGCTCTATGGCGGCGACCAAGACCATCGCATCAAACAGGAGATCCTGGCCGGGGTCGGCGGCGTGCGCGCGGTACGCGAATACACCCGGATCCAGGGCCTACCCGATCCCGACGTTTTCCACATGAACGAAGGTCACGCCGGCTTCCTCGGTGCGGAACGTATTCGTGAGTTCGTATCTCCGGCCGGAGCCGGTCTCGACTTCGACACCGCGCTCGCCGCAGTGCGTGCTTCGACCGTGTTCACGACGCACACACCTGTCCCTGCGGGTATCGATCGCTTTCCGCTCGACATGGTGCGCCATTATTTCGGAGACGAGCAGGGGCAATCGACGTTGCTGCCCGGGCTCGCGTTGTCCCGAATCCTGGAACTGGGCAGCGAGAGCGATCCCGGTGTATTCAACATGGCGCACATGGGACTTCGCCTCGGGCAGCGAACCAATGGCGTGTCCAAACTGCACGGCGCGGTCAGTCGCGAGATGTTCGGCCCGCTGTGGCCGGGTTTCGATGCCGCACAGGTGCCCATCGGCTCCGTCACCAATGGGGTGCACGCCCCGACGTGGTCGTCGCGCCGCTGGACCGAACTGGCCGCCGTGGGTCACGCCGGGACGCCGGACGAAGCGGACACGCTGGCAGCAATGAAAAATGTTCCGGCGCAACAGCTCTGGGCGACCCGAAATCTGCTTCGTACCGAATTGATCGCCGAGGTCCGGCGCCGACTACGCCGGTCCGGCCTCGAGCGCGGTTTCTCGGCTGCCGAATTGGGGTGGACCGCCGGGGTGTTCAGCTCGCGGGTGTTGACGATCGGATTCGCCCGCCGCGCCGCGACCTACAAACGTCTGACCTTGATGCTGCGCGACACCGAGCGACTGAAGGCCCTGTTGCTCGACAAAGAACGTCCCGTGCAACTCGTCGTCGCCGGTAAGGCACACCCGGCAGACGACGGCGGCAAGGCGCTCATCCAGAAGATCGTCCGGTTCGCCGACGCCAACGACGTCCGGCACCGAATCGTGTTCCTGCCGGACTATGACATGTCGATGGCGCGCTTCCTCTACGGCGGCTGCGATGTGTGGCTGAACAACCCCCTGCGGCCGATGGAGGCCTGCGGAACGTCCGGCATGAAGTCGGCCCTCAACGGCGGCCTGAACCTGTCGATCCTCGACGGTTGGTGGGATGAGATGTCGGACACCGAGAACGGATGGGCGATCCCCACCGCCGACGGCGTGACCGACGATGCTCGGCGCGACGACCTCGAGGCGGCTGCGCTGTACGAGTTGCTCGAGAACGTCGTGGTGCCGAAGTTCTACGACGCCGGTTCGGACGGCATTCCGACCCGATGGGTGGAGATGGTCCGCCACACACTGCACACCCTTGGTCCGCAAGTGCTGGCCTCGCGGATGGTGCGCGACTACACCGAGGGTTACTACGCGCCTGCCGCGCTCTCCGGACGACAGGTCACCGCCGACAACTACGCCGGCGCAAGGGAACTCGCACTGTTCCGCCGGCAGGTCGAGACGGCCTGGCCCGGGGTGAAGGTACTCGACGTCGACAGCGCGGGCCTCGAGGACACCCCGTTGCTCGGGTCCACGATGACACTCACCGCGCACATCGATCTGGCCGGGCTCCATCCAGATCAGGTGCTGGTGCAGGCGGTGATCGGACGGGTCGACGACGAAGAGAACCTGACACAGATCGCAACGACGACGATGCCTCTGGTCGACGACCGGGTCGGCCCGGCGGGCGAGCCCATCTTCGAAGTCGCGATCCCGCTACCGATGACCGGACCGATCGGATACACCGTGCGGGTCATGCCACGACACCGATTCCTCACCAGCAACGCCGAACTGGGTGTCGTCACCTTTGCGCATCAGTGACCGACCACCGGCGCTGGCTCTAGAGTGTCTTCTTCTTGAGAACCAACCGGCGATAGGTGAACCAGACCAGCAGTAGACCTATGACGGTCATCGCGCCATAGGCCAGGGCCACGTTTGCCGCGGTCTGGTCCCAGATGGTTTCCTTTTGCGTCGATGGTGAGCCCGGTGACACCTGACGTAGATCTACTGCGGCCGCGGCCGCGGCGTATCCCCAGCGGGCCGGAAAGATCCAGGACAATTGTTCCAGCCCCGGTCGCCCCGCCAACGGGAACAAGCCCCCACAGAAGACGAGCTGCACCATGACGACCACCACGAGTGGCGGCATCGTCTGTTCGCTCGAATTGACCGCCGCCGAGATCGCCAGACCTATCAATGTGCTCACGCAGGCCAGGAAGGCAACGGCGACAAAGAGTTCGATCGCGCCCGAGGTCAACAATCCAGGACCCGGTGTCCCCTTGCCGGAGTAAGTGATGGCGATCATCACCGCACACTGCAGAACCGAAACGACGAAGAACACCACCATCTTCGCCAGCAGGTACGCCCCGGGGCGCAGGCCGACGGCGCGTTCACGCACGAAGATCGCCCGTTCGCCCACCAGGTCCCGCACGGTGAGCGCGGCGCCCATGAAACTTGCCCCGACCACCAGCACGACGAGGATCTGGACGGTCTCGCCGAGGCTGTCGTCGTTGTTGAGACCGAACCCGGCCTTACCCGGTATCACCAGCGACAACGCACCCAGAACGATCGGCAGCAGCACCAGGAACGCCAGATAGCCGGTGTCGGCGAGTATCAGCCGAACCTGCCGCCTGGACACGGTGGAGGTCTGCCGGCCGAAGCTCGTCTGGGGCGGCCGAACCGGTGAACCGGTGCGCAGGCTGGGTGGTCGGTTCGGCGGACGTTGGTTGCGCGAGCGGTAGCGGTGGTGGGCAGCGTCGGGCTGATCTGCGACGAACGCGAAGATCTCCGCCCAGTCCTCGGTCCCCATCGCCGCACCGACTGCCGCCGGAGGACCGCAGAACGCTGTCTTACCGCCCGGCGCGAGCAACAGCACCTGGTCGCACATCGACAGGTAGGTCAGCGAGTGGGTCACGACGATCACCACACGACCGGCGTCGGCAAGGCGCCGGAGCGTCGACATCACCTGACGGTCCAACGCGGGGTCGAGACCGGAGGTGGGCTCGTCGAGGATGAGCAGCGACGGACCTGTCAAGAGCTCCATGGCAACCGACGCACGCTTGCGTTGGCCGCCTGAGAGTTTGTCGACGCGGGTGTCGAGGTGTTCGGTGAGCTGAAGTTCGGCCAGCACTCCGGTGATGACATTGTCGCGGTCGGACCTGCTCATGTCCGGCGGCAGACGCAGTTCCGCGGCGTACCGCAGGGCCTGGCGCAGGGTGAGCCGGCGGTGCAAGACGTCGTCTTGAGGCACCATGCCGATTCGGGTACGCAACGCCTCGTACTCGGCGTGCACGCTGCGACCCTCGAAGGTGACACTGCCGGTCGATGGATTGGCCGCGCCCGCCACGATCTTCGAGACGGTCGACTTTCCGGCCCCGGATGGCCCGATCACAGCCGTCAGTGTTCCGGGGCCGGCCGCGAACTCCACATCGTGGAGCAGCTGTTTGCCGTCGATGTTCAGCCCGATCGTATGGACGTGCAGCCCGTCGGCGACCGCTGCCTGGGCCTGCCCGCGGATGAGGGTGCCGCCCGACACCACGAAGTCGCTGTTGCCGATGGTGACCACCGCACCCTCGGCCAGCATCTGTCGGCTGATCCGCTGCCCGTTGACGTAGGTGCCGTTCACCGATTGCAGATCTTCGATCGCGAGACCCTGTGGGGTGGAGAGCAACCGGGCGTGACGCCGGGATGCCAGCACGTCGTTGACGACGATGTCGTTGTCGGGCGTGCGTCCGATACTCAGGCGCGCGGAGCCCCCCATGTCGATCGCCTGGCGATGCGGTACGGCTTGCGGGTGGATCTGCCCGTCGGGGCTGACCTGGTACACCGCGGACATGTTCTGGTGCAGCGCCTGCAGATGAGGTGCGCCCGCGGCGCCGCTGAACGCCGGATACGGTTGCCGGGGCGATGGCGGAGGTGACTGCGCGGGTCGGCTCATCGGACCCGAGAAGTTCATCGGACCCGACGGGACACCGGCCATCGGCCGGCCACCGGGCGCGACCGGTGCGGTGACCGCGATATCGATCAGCGGGCCGGTGGTCGCGTCCCCCAGCCGGATGCGCTGGTTGCTGCGGAGTTCCAGACCACGCATCCGGACGCCATCGAGGTACAAGCCGTTGGTGCTGCCCAGATCGACAGCGCTCCAGAACGATCCATGCCACTCGATCGCCAGATGTTGCCGGGACACCAGTGGATGGATGATGACGATGTTGTTGTCCGGCGTTCGGCCGATGGTGAACCGTCCGGCCGGACGCAACCTCTGCTCGGTGCCGTCCACCCAGATCCGCAGCGGCGTTGGGGATGCATTCATTAACGCATCACTTTAGTCTGCCCATGATCGGACGACCCCCATTGCAGGCGCGATGATCAACCGGTCGGAGGACATCGGGAACCCGGGCATCGGCCGCGGACGACACAAACGACAGCGGCGGCGCCGGAGCAATGTGCTCCGGCGCCGCCGCCGACGATGCGTCCTTACAGGTACTGGCCGGTGTTCGTCTCGGTGTCGATCGCGCGGCTTGCGCCGGCGCTCTTGCCGGTGACGAGCGTGCGGATGTACACGATCCGCTCGCCCTTCTTGCCCGAGATACGAGCCCAGTCGTCTGGGTTGGTGGTGTTCGGCAGATCCTCGTTCTCAGCGAACTCGTCGAGGATCGAATCGAAGAGATGCTGAATCCGCAGGCCGGACTGGCCGGTCTCCAACTGAGACTTGATCGCGTACTTCTTCGACCGGTCGACGACGTTCTGGATCATCGCACCGGAGTTGAAATCCTTGAAGTACATGATCTCTTTGTCACCATTGGCATAGGTGACCTCCAGGAAACGGTTGTCATCGGTCTCGTCGTACATCCGCTCCACCACGCGCTCGATCATCGCCTTGACGCACGCACCACGATCACCGCCGAACTCGTCGATGTCGTCGGGATGGATCGGAAGCGTCGGGACGAGGTACTTGGAGAAGATGTCCATCGCCGACTCGGCATCCGGTCGCTCGATCTTGATCTTCACATCGAGACGGCCCGGCCGGAGGATGGCCGGATCGATCATGTCCTCACGGTTGGAGGCGCCGATCACGATCACGTTCTCGAGCCCCTCGACACCGTCGATCTCACTGAGCAGCTGAGGCACGACCGTGGTCTCCACGTCGGAGGACACTCCTGACCCACGGGTCCGGAAGATCGAGTCCATCTCATCGAAGAACACGATCACCGGGGTGCCTTCAGAGGCCTTTTCTCGGGCGCGCTGAAAGATCAACCGAATGTGTCGCTCGGTCTCACCGACGAACTTGTTGAGCAGTTCTGGACCCTTGATGTTCAAGAAGAACGATTTGGCCTCGCGGGCATCGTCCCCGCGAACTTCGGCGATCTTCTTGGCCAGCGAGTTGGCCACCGCCTTTGCGATCAGCGTCTTACCGCAACCGGGAGGGCCGTACAGCAGCACACCCTTGGGGGGACGCAGGTCGTACTCCCGGAAAAGGTCCTTGTGCAAGAACGGCAACTCCACGGCATCGCGGATCTGCTCGATCTGGCGACCGAGACCACCGATGTCCTCGTAGTTGACATCGGGCACCTCTTCGAGCACCAGATCCTCGACTTCGGCCTTGGGCACGCGCTCGAAGGCGAACCCGGCCTTGGTGTCGATGAGGAGCGAGTCACCCGGACGAAGCTTGCGGTTGCCCTCGATCTCGGCGAGAAACGCCTCGCTGAGCGGTTCGGCCAGCCAGACGACGCGTTCTTCGTCGGCGTGTCCGACCACCAGCGCACGGTGCCCGTCGTCGAGCACCTCGCGCAGGGTACTGATCTCCCCTACAGAGTCGAAATCACCGGCCTCGACGATCGTCAGAGCCTCGTTCAGGCGGACCGACTGACCTCTTTTGAGGGTGTCGAGGTCGATGTTGGGCGAGCACGTCAACCGCATTTTGCGACCGGACGTGAACACGTCGACCGTGGAGTCCTCGAAGATGCCGAGCAAGACGCCGTAGCCACTGGGCGGCTGACCGAGACGGTCGACCTCTTCGCGCAGGGCGATGAGTTGCTGGCGAGCCTCTTTGAGGGTCTCGAGCAACTTCGCGTTACGTGTGGTCAGGGTGTCCAGGCGGGCCTGGAGGTCAGGGTCCACTGACTTGCCGAGCGAGCCGGTGTCAGAGGTAGGGCCCGCCTTGGCAGACCGGGTCGAGGCCGAACCCCATTCGGCTACCGCAGCGGTGTCTTCTTGACCGCTACGGTTCCGAGGCTCGTCACTGCTGGATTCCGTCATTTCTGACTCCTCTCCCCGAGTCGACTCGTCGCCACCACCTTGTGGTGTTCGTACGGTCGAACCCGTCTCCCGAGGTTACCGGCGAATCGGCAGCCTCGCCCTGCACCTCGCGGACCACGTTGTTGTAGCCATGTTAAATGTGCGTCGCCACAAGGTTTTCCGACGCTACACCACGGCGGGTCCACCCTTGCTGGGTCGGCGGTGTGGGCGCGGCGGGGCCGTACCTTCCGCAAGCCTGCGTGTGGTGATCAAAAAGGCGGTGTGACCTTGCATTTTATGACCCGGCCGCACGGCAAGCCCGACGACGTGCCAGTCGCGGACCAGCGATTCCCAGGCTCTCGGCTCTGTCCAGCACTGCTGCTCTCGGATCGCCTCGACGACCCGCGACAACTGGGTGACAGTAGCCACATAAATGGTCAGAACCCCGCCGGGTTTGAGTGCCCGCTTGATCGTGTCCAACGGTTCCCACGGTGCCAGCATGTCGAGAACCACCCTGTCCACGTCCCCCGTGCCGGGGTAGTCGGCGAGGTCGGCGACGGTCAGATCCCAGTTGGGCGGAGGGCCGCCGAAGAACTCCTCGACATTACGGACGGCGTGCTCCGCGTGATCGTCGCGGACCTCGTACGAGAGCACTTTGCCGTGGTCCCCGACCGCGCGCAGAAGCGAACACGTGAGGGCGCCGGACCCGGCCCCTGCTTCGAGCACCGTGCAGCCTGGATGGATGTCGCCCTCCATCACGATCTGGGCCGCGTCCTTGGGATAGATGACCTGGGCTCCGCGCGGCATCGAGAGGACGTAGTCGATGAGCAGAGGCCGCAACGCGAGATAGGGGGTGTTCGACGTCGACGTGACGACGATCCCCTCGTCGGCCCCGATCAGGTCGTCGTGGGCGATCCCGCCCTTGTGGGTGTGAAAACTCTTGCCCGCCTCGAGTCGCACGGTGAACTTGCGGCCCTTGGCATCGGAGAGCTGGACACGGTCGCCGACGGCAAACGGACCTGTTGTAGACATTGCGGCGGCGGGCCTCTCTTGGTTCACGGTCGAACATTCGGTCATATGACTTTGATGGCAAATGAGCGGTGATGTCCTTGGTCAGGCATACCCTGCCAGGTGTGAGTGTGAGTACCGAATCCCGCCCCGATGCAGACCCGCCTGTGCGCCCTTCCGCGCACTCTCCGCGGCGGGTGCCCGCGCTCTCACCCAGCCGGGCAGGTGACTACAAGCAGTGTCCGCTGCTCTATCGGTACCGGGCGATCGACCGGCTGCCCGAGGTGCCCACACAGGCACAGGTCAAGGGCACCGTGGTGCATGCCGCACTCGAGAACCTCTTCGACATGCCTGCCGGCCTGCGGGTGCCGGAGTCCGCGGAGTTTCTGGTCGACGGGGCCTGGGGCGCCTTGTGCGAGGAGTCGCCAGAACTACGTGATCTCGTGCCCGACGATCAGGTCGACAAGTTCCTGTCCGACGCCCACAAGCTGATCTCGACGTATTACACGCTGGAGAACCCGACGGCGTTCACCCCGGAATCGTGCGAACTCCGGGTCGAGGTGGATCTCCTCGCGGACGACGAGACGGACAACGGGGTCCTGCTCCGCGGGTTCGTCGACCGCATCGATGTCGCTCCCGACGGCAGGGTTCGCGTGGTCGACTACAAGACCGGTCGCTCACCCGGCGAGAGCTTCGAGTCCCGGGCCCTGTTCCAGATGAAGTTCTACGCCCTGGCGATCTACCGCCTGCGCGGTGTTGTCCCGGCACGGCTGCAATTGCTGTATCTCGCTGACGGTCAGTCACTCATCTACACCCCGGACGAGGCCGAACTCAATCGTTTCGCGAAGACCCTGAAAGCGATCTGGAAAGCAATCCAGCAGGCCGGTGCCACAGGCGAGTTCCCGCCCAAGAAGAGCCGGATGTGCCAGTGGTGCGACCACAAGGCCCACTGCCCCGAGTTCGGGGGCACCCTGCTCCCCTATCCCGGATGGCCCAGTGCGCCCGGCGAGACAAGCCACGCGGAAGCGGTCGCGGAGTAGGTCGTTAGAGTCAGGCAAATGTCTGACGAACGTGCCTATTACCTTCCGTTGGGTCGCGACGGGGCTCACGAACACTTCACACCGACCGAGAACACCGTAAGCGTGTGGGGCGACGAACTACAGCACGGCGGCCCCCCGATCGGGTTGTTGGCCCGCGCCCTGTTTCGGCACAACCCGGACCCCGCCCACGAGTTCTCGCGGATCACCGTCGACATCCTCGGCGCGATCGGCCTCGGCGAGAACCGGGTCGAGACGACCGTGCTCCGGCCCGGCCGCCAGATCAGCTTGTTGCAGAGCGAACTGTCGGTACGCAGATCCGACGGATCGTTCCGGCCGGTGGCGCGGGCACAGGGCTGGCGGCTGGCCACCGACGACATCTCGGTGGTCGAGCACTACCCGACCGGGGGCCTGGCCCCCGGGCCGCAGGATCTCGAGGGCACCATCGGCTTCTCCGGGCTGGGCCCGTTGACCGGCGACTGGGGTACGAAGGGTTTCGTCGGGACGCTCGAAAGCCGGACTCTGCCGGACAACGGCGGCGACGGGCGCCAGGTGTGGGTCCGTCCACTGTTACCGCTGGTCGCAGGTGAGCAGACCACCGACGCCGAAAAGTTCTTCACCGTGCTCGACGTCGCCAATGGGGTGGGATCGCGGCTCGAGTTCGGCAAATGGTCGTTCATGAACACCGACACCACCGTCCACCTGTACCGCCAGCCCGTCGGCGATTGGACCGGAATCGATGCCCGGATGGCCGTCGGACCCGGCGGTTACGGGATGACCGGCGCGGACCTGTTCGATGAATCAGGTGCTGTGGCGCGCTCGGCGCAGACGTTGCTCATCCGCCCGATCCAGCCCCGATAATGGTGGGTTCTGGCGGCCCCGACCTGCGGAAACGCTCGCCAAAGCCCACCAACTCCGGTCAGAAGCGACAGGAGCGGATGTCGGAGGCCAAGATCGCCTTGGCGCCGAGCTCGGACAGCTCGTCCATCAGATTCTGGTGTTGCTTACGCGGTACCAGTGACCGGACGGCCACCCAATTGTCATCCGCCATCGGTGCGACGGTGGGTGATTCGAGACCGGGAGTGATCTTCATCGCCGCTTCGAGAAGCGACTTGGGGCAGTCGTAGTCGAGCATGACGTAACGCTGCCCGTAGACGACACCCTGGACGCGGGCGATGAAGCGCTGCGCGGCCTTCGTTCGGTCAGCGCCCGCACGCTGCACCAGAACACCTTCCGAATCGCAGAGCGATTCGCCGAACGCCGACAGCTGGTGCTGCTTCAGGGTCCGACCCGAACCCACGACATCGGCGATGGCATCTGCCACGCCGAGCTGGATGGAAATCTCTACGGCGCCGTCCAACCGGATGATCGTCGCCTCGATGCCGCGATCGGCAAGATCGGCACGGACCAGATTCGGGTAGGAGGTGGCGATGCGCTTGCCCGCGAGATCTGCCACCGTCCATTCCCGCTCGTTCGGTCCCGCGTACCGGAAGGTCGAGGTCCCGATCCCGAGGGCGAGGCATTCCTCGACGTCGGCGCCGGAATCGAGCGCGAGGTCGCGACCGGTCAAACCGAGGTCGAGCTCACCGGAACCGACGTAGATCGCGATGTCTTTCGGGCGGAGGAAGAAGAACTCGACCTCGTTGGCCGGATCCAGAACGGTCAGATCCTTCGAGTCCGAACGGCGACGATAGCCGGCCTCACTGAGGATCTCGGCGGCCGACTCGGAGAGCGCCCCCTTGTTGGGAACGGCAACGCGCAGCATGGGTGGGTCCTATCGGCAGGGGTTGAGTCAGGTGCTGGGGTGGATCGCGATCACAGATGCTTGTAGACATCGTCGGTCGTCAGACCGCGTTTGATCATCATCACCTGAAGCCAGTAGAGCAACTGAGATATCTCCTCACCCAGCGCCTCGGACGATTCGTGCTCGGCTGCGAGCCACACTTCGCCGGCTTCCTCGATGATCTTTTTGCCGAGGGTGTGCACGCCCTTGTCCAGGGCCGCGACCGTGCCACTGCCCTCGGGTCGGGTAGCGGCCTTGTCGGTCAGTTCGGCGAACAGCTCATCGAAGGTCTTCACGGTGCCCAATTCTCCCATTGAAGGCAGCCGCGACCTCAGCGAGGGTCAGCCCGACGAGACTTCGACGAGTCGTGCGTCGCGGGCCGTCCGGGACCGGAGCCGCGGACGGTACGACGATCGCGGCACATCCGGCTGTGGTCGCAGCCTCGGTGCCCGTCGGTGAATCCTCGAACGCCAAGCAGTCGGCGGCTGCGACCCCCAACAGACCCGCTGCCCGCAGATACGGGTCCGGCGCGGGTTTGCCCGCCGCTACCTCGTCGCCGCAGACCGTCGCCGCGAACCGGTCCCGACCGATGGTGTCGAGCGCCTGCTCGGTCAACACACGTTCGGTGTTGGTCACCAGCGCGAGTGGAATGCCCTCGGCGGCAATCATGTCCAGGGCATCTCGAGCGCCCGGCATCCACGGGATCCCGGCTGCGAACAACGTCGACACCCGGTCGCGCAACCAAGCCCCGCGGCCGGGATAATCCCTGTCGTCGGCAGGCACCCCGGCTGCCGTGAACACTTTCGTCAGCGCGTCGTTCATCGAGTTGCCGAGCGTGGATTCCCGGAGTTCGTGGGTCATCACGATGCCCAGGTCGGCGGCGAGATCGCCCATCGCGATGTCCCAGAGCTTTTCGGAGTCCAGAAGGGTTCCGTCCATGTCGAACAACGCGGCTTTCGGTAGATCGGTCACCCCCACATACTTGCCGACCGGGGACCGCCAACCGAAATCGGTGGTGCACAGACGTCGAGCTAGCGGTTGCCGGCGCTCCAGGCAAAGGGAAGCTCGGTGCCGTTGAGTACGTTCGCGCCGATGGCCTGGCTCTTGAATATCGTCGGGTTGTGCACGGAGATCGTCCGCGCGTTGCGCCAGTGGCGGTCGAGCCGCAAGCTCTCCGAGGTGATCGATGCGCCACCGACCTCGAAGAGATCGTTCGTGGCGCGCAGTACCAGATCGATCACGGTGAGCTGGGCCTGGGCGGCGGCCAGTTCTGCGCGGTCGAGCAACTCCGGGTCGACAGCGGTGGTCGCGTCTACCAGCACCTCATCGAGGATGTCGGCGACGGCGAGAACCGCGGTCCGCGCGGTGAACGCTGCCGCAGACAGTTTCCCGATCACCTGCTGGACCAGTGGATCCTCTCGCGGCAGGTCAGCTGCCGCGTGGGTGTAGGAGCGGGTACGGTCGCGCACCCACTGTGCCGTGTCGTCGGTCGCTCGCTGAGCGATACCCGCGAGCACGGCCAGCTGGACGAGTTGAAGATATGAGGTGGCATAGGTCTTGCCCGCTCCCCCGTACCCCGGGCCGAGGATCCGGTCGGCGGTGACGGCGACGTCATTGAATTCTGTTGTGCCACTGGCCGTGAGCCGCTGTCCGAATCCGTCCCAGTCATCGTGCTGCGTGATGCCGTCGGCGTCCGCGTCGACAAGGACGGACACGCGCTCCCCGTCCTTGTCTGCGGCGACGAGGATGTAGTTCGAATACAGGGATCCCGTGCTGTAGTACTTGGTCCCGCTCAGCACCCAACCGTCGCCCTTGGGGGTGAGACGCGTCTGATAGCGGTCGACAGCTCCGACCCCGGGCTCGGTGATGGCGTTGCCGACGAGAACTCCCCCGGCCACCGCCCGCAGCCAGGTGTCGCGCTCGGCACTCGGTTCGGCGAGCCGCTGGTCCTCGGCGAAGCTGAAATGCACGCGAAGCGCCTGCGGCAGGTTCGATTCGGCGGCGGCGAGGTCGATCAGCAGCCGAAACTGTTGACGCACAGAGGCTCCCAGCCCACCGAACTCCACGGGCACCCGCAGGGCTCCCAGTCCGGCCTCCCGGAGTTTGTGTACCTCGTCGTGCGCGAGCCGACGGTCGACTTCCCGTTGGGTCGCATCGCCGGCGATGGCGTCGAAGACCGGACGGAAGCGTGCGTCGAGTTCCGCGTCGGTGACCGAACCGGTGGTGGCAGCAGTTGTGATTGTCATGGCACGAGTGTTGGTCACCCTCACGTCGAAGGCACCAGTTCCATTCATGGTGAATCCAACTGCGCTGATATCAGGTGTTGAAGTACTTGGCCTCGGGATGGTGCAGCACAAAGGCATCCGTCGACTGCTCCGGATGAAGCTGCAGCTCTTCCGACAGCTCCACACCGATACGCTCGGGCTCGAGCAGGTCCATCATCTTGGCCCGGTCCTCGAGATTCGGGCAGGCGCCGTAGCCGAACGAGAATCGCGCGCCGCGATACTTGAGGTCGAAGAAGTCCTGCGCGTTGTCGGGGTCTTCGGCAGCCATCGCCGTGTCGCCGAACCGCAGTTCCTCGCGAACCCGCTGATGCCAGAACTCGGCGAGCGCCTCGGTGAGCTGAACCCCGATGCCGTGCACCTCGAGATAATCGCGGTAGGCGTCTTCTGCGAAGAGCACGTTTGCGAAGTCGGCGATCGGCTGCCCCATCGTCACGAGCTGGAACGGCAGGACGTCGACCACCCCGGTCTCGATCGCCTCGGATCGTGGTCTGATGAAGTCCGCGATGCACAGGAATCGACTCCGCTGCTGCCGCGGGAACTCGAAGCTGTGCCTGATCGGGGCGTCGGGGCGCGGTTCGGTGAGCACGTGGACCGTGTCACCCTCGCTGACCGCCGGGTAGTAGCCATAGACGACGGCGGCGTGCTGCAGGATGTTCTCGGACGTGAGCCGGTCGATCCAATACCGCAACCGCGGTTTGCCGTCGGTCTCGACGAGGTCCTCGTAGCTCGGTCCTTCGCCGGCCCGTGCTCCGCGAAGTCCCCACTGCCCCAGGAACAAGGCGCGTTCGTCGAGCAGGGTGAGGTATTCCGCGATCGGGACACCTTTGATGATCCGCGAGCCCCAGAACGGAGGCGTCGGAACAGGTAGTCCCGCCGCGACATCCGACCGCTCCGGTACCACGACCGGTTCGGCTTCGGCCTTCCGCTTCTCGGCGATCCGCTTCGACCGCTCGTGACGTTTCTTGCGCTCGGCGGTCTTCTCGGCGGCGGCAATCGCCTCGGGGCTGTCCGGGTCCGGTCCGCCGCCGCGCTTGGTCTGCATGATGTCGTCCATCAGTCGCAGACCTTCGAAGGCATCACGCGCGTAGTGCACGTCACCCTCGTAGGTCTCGCTCAGATCATTCTCGACATACGACCGGGTCAGCGCTGCACCACCGAGCAGCACCGGGTAGTTCTCGGCGAGTCCCCGCGTGTTGAGCTCTTTGAGGTTGTCCTTCATCACGACGGTCGATTTCACGAGCAACCCGGACATACCGATCACGTCGGCGTTCTTGTCCTGTGCAACCTCGATGATGGTCGCGATCGGTTGCTTGATACCGATGTTGACGACTTCGTAGCCGTTGTTCGACAGGATGATGTCGACCAGGTTCTTGCCGATGTCGTGAACGTCGCCCTTGACCGTCGCGAGCACGATTCGGCCCTTGCCGTCTTCGCCGGTGGCCTCCATGTGCGGTTCGAGATGCGCGACCGCTGTCTTCATGACCTCGGCCGACTGCAGCACGAAGGGAAGCTGCATCTGGCCGGACCCGAACAACTCACCAACGGTCTTCATCCCGGACAGCAATGTCTTGTTGATGATGTCCAGCGGAGGAACCTGGGTCATGGCCTCGTCGAGATCGTCCTCGAGTCCCGCCCGCTCGCCGTCGACGATGCGCCGTTCCAGCCGGTCGAACAGAGGTAGCTTGGCCAGTTCTTGCGCTCGCGACTCGCGCGCCGATGCGGCGGAGACACCCTCGAACAGCTGCATCAGCTTCTGCAGGGGATCGTAGCCCTCACGCCTGCGGTCATAGACCAGGTCGAGCGCGATCTCGCGGTGCTCGTCGGGGATCCGCGCCATCGGCAAGATCTTGGACGCGTGCACGATGGCGGTGTCGAGACCGGCCTGCACACACTCGTTGAGGAACACCGAGTTCAGTACCTGGCGTGCGGCCGGATTCAGTCCGAACGAGACGTTCGAGATACCCAGCGTGAAGTGCAGGTCGGGGTGACGCTCCTTGAGGGTGCGGATCGCCTCGATCGTCTCGATCGCGTCCCGCCGCACCTCTTCCTGACCGGTCGAGATCGGGAAGGTGAGGGCATCGATGATGATGTCCTCTTCTTCCATGCCCCAGTTGTCGACGATGTCGGTGATGAGCCGCTCGGCGACACGAACTTTCCATTCCGCGGTCCGGGCCTGGCCTTCCTCGTCGATGGTGAGGGCCACCACGGCGGCGCCATGTTTCTTCGCCAGCTTCATGATCTTCGTGAAGCGGGAATCGGGACCGTCACCGTCCTCGTAGTTCACCGAGTTCACCGCACAGCGACCACCGAGGTGCTCGAGACCGGCTTCGATCACCTCGGGTTCGGTGGAGTCGAGCATGATCGGCAAGGTCGAGGACGTCGCCAGGCGGCTGGCCAGTGCGGACATGTCCGCGGCACCGTCGCGCCCCACGTAGTCGATGTTGAGATCGAGCATGTGCGCACCGTCGCGAGTCTGATCCTTCGCGATGTCGAGGCACTTCTGGTAGTCCTCCGCCAGCATCGCATCGCGGAAGGCCTTGGAACCGTTCGAGTTGGTGCGCTCACCGATCATCAAGATGCTGGCGTCCTGCGCGAACGGGACGGAACTGTAGAGCGACGAGACCTCGGCCTCGTGCTCGGGCGTGCGCTGGGCCTTGGAGGCATCGCGTACCGCTTCGGCGACCTGCCGGATGTGCTCGGGGGTCGTGCCACAGCAGCCTCCGACGAAGGAGAGGCCGAACTCGGACACGAACCCGCTCAGGGCTGTGGCCAGTTCCTCGGGCGTCAACGGGTACTCGGCGCCATTCGGCCCGAGTTGCGGCAGGCCGGCATTCGGCATCACCGAGACCGGGATCCGGGCGTGCTTGGTCAGATAGCGCAGATGCTCGCTCATCTCCGCGGGACCCGTGGCGCAGTTCAGGCCGATCATGTCGATACCGAGCGGCTCCAGCGCGGCGAGAGCGGCTCCGATCTCCGAACCGAGCAGCATCGTGCCGGTGGTCTCCACCGTCACGTGGGCGATGATCGGGATGCGGCGACCCAATTCCTCGAACGCCTGCTGTGAGCCCAGGATCGCGGCCTTCACCTGGAGCAGGTCCTGCGAGGTCTCGATCAGGATCGCGTCGGCACCGCCGTCCACCATTCCGAGAGCACATTCCTTGTACGCATCCCGGATCACGCCGAACGTCGTATGACCGAGGGTCGGGAGTTTGGTGCCCGGGCCGATCGAGCCGAGGACGAACCGCGGGGTCCCGTCAGCACTGGGGCCGAACTCGTCGGCGACCTCACGCGCCAAATTGGTGCCCTTATAGACCAGCTCCCGGATGCGATCCGCGATGTCGTAGTCGCCGAGGTTCGACAGGTTGCAGCCGAATGTATTGGTCTCGACCGCGTCGGCGCCCGCCGCGAAATACGCGCGGTGGATTTCCTTGAGCACATCGGGTCGGGTGTCGTTGAGGATCTCGTTGCAACCCTCGAGACCGATGAAATCGTCGAGGGTGAGGTCTGCCGCCTGCAACATGGTGCCCATGGCCCCGTCACCGATCAACACGCGTTTACTCATGGCGGTGAGCAATCCCGAATCGAATGTTGGTGAAGTGGCTGACGACATGGTTATCAGGGTAGTTCGCTCTCACTCGGTGTTCGGTCGTAGGCTGGTTCAGTGAACGCTGAGCAGAGCGCAAACCTTCCACGCTTGCGCCGCCCCACGCTTGTTGCTGCCTTCGAGGGGTGGAATGACGCCGGCGATGCGGCCAGCGGAGCTGTAGAACATCTCGAGCTCGTCTGGGACGCCGTACCTCTTGCCGAAATCGATTCCGACGACTACTACGACTTCCAGGTGAACAGGCCCATGATCAAGCAGATCGATGGCGTCACCCGAAGGATCGATTGGCCGACCACCTCGATCTCGTACTGTACGCCGCCCGGTGCGGACCGAGACATCGTCCTCCTCCGGGGAATCGAACCGAATATGCGGTGGCGAGGATTTTGCAACGAAATCCTCGAGATTGCCCGTGAGCTGCAGGTTGAGACCGTTGTCATCCTTGCCGCGCTGCTGGCCGACACCCCACACACTCGACCGGTCCCGGTCACCGGCGCCGCATACAGCGGCGAGTCGGCCAAACAGTTCAAACTCGAGGAGAGCCGGTACGAGGGCCCCACCGGCATCACCGGGGTTCTGCAAGACGAATGCGTCAGAGCCGGGATCCCGGCGATCTCCTTCTGGGCCGCGGTCCCCCACTACGTGTCCACACCACCGAACCCCAAGGCGTCTGCCGCGTTGCTCAGTCATCTCGAGGAGGTCCTCGATGTCGAGGTCCCCCTCGGAGAGCTGCCGGAACAGGCCGAGGAGTGGGAACGGGCCGTGACCGAGATGACGGAAGACGACGAAGAGATCGCCGACTACGTCCGCGGCCTCGAAGAACGCGGCGACGCCGAGGTGAGTGTGGACGAGACCCTGTCGAAAATCGACGGCGACGCCCTGGCAGCGGAGTTCGAACGCTATCTACGCCGCCGCGGTCCCGGGGGCAGCTTCGGGGCGTGATCACCCCGGGTTCAGGTGCACGGTGAGTACCTGACAATCGGTTCGTAACGCGGCTGCAAGTAGCGGTTCATCCGGCTGCCGTTCACTGACTCCCATGTCCAGTACCCCGAAGTTCTTGCAGGGTGTCTTCTCCTTCACCGGCACCGGATTGACCAAGGCAGCCCCCTTGGACCCCTCGCTGGCCTACCAGGTCCCGGCCGGCATGACCGTTCAGCCGCTTTACTTCCGTGGCGGCAACAGCAGTGACGAGTTGGTGTACGTGACACTGCTCCGCGACCAACAGCCGATGCGCTGGTTCCCCATGGGAGCGAAGTCCTCGGTGAACGTCCCCTTGCGCGTTGTCGAAGACGTCGATTCCGACACCCTGCTCGAATTGGTTTTCGCGGCGCCCGAGGGATGCACAGGCGACATAGTCGTCGACTTCGGATTCGCGGAGTTCTGATGACGGACCAGACGCAACTAGACCGCCTCGTCGTCATAGGCAACGGTATGGCCGGTGCCCGCACGGTCGAGGAGATCCTGTCGCGCGGCGGCGGCTCCCGGTTCGAGATCACGATGATCGGTGACGAACCGTACGGCAACTACAACCGCATCATGCTCTCGCACGTCCTGGCAGGCGAGAACTCGATCGACGACGACGACCTCATGCTCAATCCGATGGCGTGGTACCGCGAGAACGATGTGAGGCTGTTCTCAGGTGATCGAGCGATGCAGATCGACCGATTCGCGAAGTCGGTCACCTGCGAAAGCGGCCGCGTCATCGACTACGACACCTTGATCATCGCCACCGGTAGCAACACCTTCTTCCCCAACATGGACGGGCTCCGCGAGCCCGACGGACGCCTGGCACGCGGGGTGTTCGGTTTCCGGACCATCGAAGACACCAACGGCATGCTCCAGATGGCGCTGTCGCGTGACGACATGCGCGCGGTCGTCATCGGCGGCGGTCTACTGGGTCTGGAGGCAGCCTATGGACTGCGCACCCAGGGCATCGACGTCGACGTGGTCCACTCCCCCGGACACCTGATGAACCAGCAACTCGACGAACGCGGCGGACGGGTGCTGCGCAACAAGATCGAAGAACTCGGTGTCGGGGTGTACACGTCCAAACGCACCACCACGGTGCTGCGGAACGACGCAGGCAATGTCGAGGGCGTCGGGTTCAACGACGACACCTCACTGCCCGCGGACATGATCGTGGTCACCGCCGGTATCCGACCCAACGTCGAACTGGCCAGAGCCGGCGGACTGGTGATCGAACGCGGCATCGTCGTCGATGACCAGATGCGTTGCGAAGACGAGGGTTCCATCTACGCGGTCGGCGAATGCTGCCAGCACCGCGGCGAGGTCTACGGACTCGTCGCGCCGCTCTGGGAGCAGGCCGTCGTACTCGCCGACGTGCTCACCGGCGCCGATCCCACCGCCGCGTATCACGGTTCGCGTTTGACGACGAAACTGAAGGTCGCCGGGGTCGACGTCGCGGCGATGGGCGTCAAGGGACCAGAACGCGACACCGATGAGTTCGTCCAGTTCTACGAACCCCGCAGCGGTACATACAAATCGGTCGTGGTGCGCGACAACAAGCTGATCGGTGCGATGTTGCTCGGCGACATCAGCAAGGTCAACTTCTTGACCCAGGCATTCGATGACAAGGTGCCGCTGCCTGATGAACGCATCAGCATGTTGTTCGACATGGGTACACCCAGCGCGGAAACCGGCGCCGCAGAGCTGGCCGACGACGTGCAGGTCTGCAACTGCAACGGCGTCACGAAAGGCGACATCGTGGCCTGCGTGCACGCGGGTGCGAAGACCGTCGGCGACGTGGTTGCACAGACCAGGGCCGGTAAGGGTTGCGGCTCTTGCAAAGGTCTCGTGGGTGACATCGTGGCGTGCGCGGCCGGCGGCGACCTCGCCCTCGACCCGTCGGCCGACTGGTATGTCCCAGCGATCCCGATGGACAAGCCCGAACTGATGGCCCAGATCAAGGAACGCAATTTGCGGTCGGTATCGGCGGTCCTGGGCGAACTCGCGCCCGAGGGCGATGACGTGACGGCCAAGATGCCGATCGCGTCGCTGCTCCGCATCATCTGGGGCGCCGACTGGGAGGACGAACGCGGGGCTCTGTTCATCAACGACCGCGTACACGCGAACATCCAGCGCGACGGCACGTTCTCTGTCGTACCGCAGATGAAGGGCGGCGTGACGAACCCGGCTCAACTGCGACGCATCGCCGACGTCGCGGAAAAGTACGACATTCCGATGGTGAAGGTCACCGGCGGACAGCGGATCGACCTGCTGGGGATCAAGAAGGAAGATCTGCCGAAGGTGTGGGCCGATCTCGACATGCCGTCGGGTTACGCGTACGGGAAAAGCTTCCGCACGGTCAAGACCTGCGTCGGACTCGACTTCTGCCGTTTCGGTCTCGACGACTCCACTGCTCTCGGGATCGCCATCGAGGAGAAGTACCAGGGTCTGGAGTCGCCCGCAAAGCTGAAGCTGGCGGTCACCGGGTGTCCGCGAAATTGCGCCGAAGCGCTGTGCAAGGACTTCGGCGTTGTCGCCGTGGGCGATGGGAAGTGGGAAATCTACGTCGGCGGCGCGGCCGGGGCCCACATTCGCAAGGGCGACCTGCTCGCGACCGCTCAGGGCGCCGAAGAGGTCATCCGAATCTGCGGCGTGTTCATCCAGTACTACCGCGAGCAGGCCAAGTGGCTCGAACGCACGTATGCGTGGGTTCCCCGGGTGGGCATCGACGAGCTGAAGGCGATCCTGATCGACGACCGCGACGGGTTGGTGGACGGGTTGACCGAGCGCATCAACGCTTCGGCCGCCGCCTACACCGACCCCTGGAAAGAACGGCTCGAACCGAAGTCTCCGGCGCAGTTCAGCCCGTCGTTGCCGCTCATCAAGCTGCCATTGGTTCCGGTCCGATGAGCGCGCCGACGTCGAGTGTCGTGGGGTCGGTCACGGACCTCACCGTTGGCGAGGGCCGTACCTACGTGGTGAACGGCCAGCAGGTCGCGGTGTTCCTGCTGGGCGACGGGACGTTGCGCGCCCTCGGTGCCCGGTGCCCGCATCGGGGCGGTCCCATCGCAGATGGGCAGACCGACGCGACGAAGGTGATGTGTCCGCTGCACCAGTACACCTTCTCGTTCACGGACGGTGCCTGTACCAACGGCGACATCGAGCCGCTACCGGTCTTCAAGGCCGAGTTACACGACGGCCGGATCCACCTCTGGGTCTGATGAGATGACGCTGACCGGGCCTTCCTCGACCTCGAGTGGGCCCCTACGGTGGCAGTCGTCGGCTAGGAGATCCGCTCGATCGACACGACCGGGGTGGTGATTCGCCAGGTCCGGACATCGGGGTCGTCCGCGGCGCGCACCCAGAACTGGGCGGACTCACCTACGCGGCACGACTTCACACCGAGCAGCGGAATATCCTCCGAGTCCCGCCGGAGCCGACTCACCGACCAGGACTCGTCGTCCGTACCACCGACTCCGGGCGCGCGCAGTAGCGTCATCTCACCGAAGTCGAGCAGATAGGTCGAGGTGCGCGTCAACACTGTCCACACGCCCTGTGCCGTACCGGGGTCGATCTCCTCAACGTTCGCCACGGTGAGAGACCTTACCGGGACCCGGTCAACGGGACGCCCAGCAACGCGTCGACCGCCGCGGCGATCTCGCCGGGGGCATCGGTGTCCGAGCCCAACCCGTCGAGCGCGTCACCGGCCCAGGCGTCAATGGCGGCAATCGCTTTGGGAGTGTCGAGATCGTCGGCCAGGTGCTGACGCAGACGCTCGATCGTCGCCGCCGACGCCGGTCCGGAGTTCCGGGCCGCGGCACGACGCCACCGGTCGAGGCGGCTGACGGCGTCGTCGAGGACGTCATCTGTCCATGCTCTGTCCTGCC
This sequence comes from Williamsia sp. 1135, assembly GCF_002095395.1. Taxonomy (GTDB): domain Bacteria; phylum Actinomycetota; class Actinomycetes; order Mycobacteriales; family Mycobacteriaceae; genus Williamsia. The sequence continues at coordinate 352,026 of NZ_MJEI01000107.1, read as the reverse complement.
GGTAGTGCCCGGCGAACAGACCGAGCCGGATCGCGGCCGGATCGATCTGTGCCGCACGCAGTTTGGAGACGAAGACCAGGTTTCCTCGCGACTTCGACATCTTCTCGCCGTCGAGTCCGATCATCCCGGTGTGCACGTAGTGCTTGGCGAACCGGCGGTCACCGGTCAGCGCCTCGGCGTGTGCTGCAGAGAACTCGTGATGCGGGAAGATCAGGTCGCTGCCCCCACCCTGCACGTCGAAACCGGTACCGATCCGGTTCAAAGCTATTGCCGCACATTCGATGTGCCATCCAGGGCGGCCGGGGCCATGAGGCGAGTCCCACGATGGTTCCCCGTCGCGAGCTGCTCGCCAGACCAGGGCGTCGAGCGGGTCTCGCTTACCCGGTCGGTCCGGGTCGCCGCCGCGCTCGGCGAAGAACTTCTGCATCTGCGGCAAGTCGTATCCCGACTCGTAGCCGAATTGTTCGGTTGCGTCGGTCCGGAAGTAGATGTCGGGGTGGTCGGCATCGTCGACGATGTATGCGGCGCCGGAGGCAACCAGTTTGCCGACCACCTCGACGACCTCGTCCACCGATTCGACCGCGCCGATGTAGTCGCGAGGCGGCAACACCCGCAATGCGGCCATGTCCTCGCGGAAGAGTTGTATCTCCCGCTGCCCCAGGTCTACCCAATCGATCCCGTCCCGCTCGGCGCGCTCGAACAACGGGTCGTCGACATCGGTGATGTTCTGGACGTAATGGACATCGTGACCCAGGTCACGCCAGATCCGGTTCACGAGGTCGAACGCGAGATACGTCGCAGCGTGGCCGAGATGTGTTGCGTCGTAGGGGGTGATGCCGCACACATACATCGTTGCGGTGGGGCCGGGGACGACGGGGCGTACCTGCCGATCAGAGGTGTCGAAAAGCCTCAATGCCGGGCCCCGACCGGGCACGGGCGGAACGACGGTGTCAGACCACGACTGCATGAACACCACCTTAAGGCGACGCCGGCAGCGACTGCTGTCAGGGCTGCCGGAATCCCCGTCGTATCAGAATGCGGGCCAGGGAATCGGCCGGGACCGGTTCGCGTCGGGCATCACCGGATCAGCCACCATCACCATCGCCCGCTCGGTCAGGGCATCGATCTCGGCGGGTGTGATGAGCTCGGTCAACCGGTCGCGAAGTGGCGACGACGCCTGCTCGAGCGACCGCACCAAGCCTTCGACATCGTCGATGAGGTGTGCAGGCACCGGTTGGTTCGCCCAGCCCCACAGCACGGTTCGCAACTTGTCCTCGGTATGCAGGCAGATTCCGTGGTCGACGCCGTAGACCTGGCCATCGAGTCCTTCGAGGACGTGGCCACCTTTGCGGTCCGCGTTGTTGATGAGGACGTCCAGGACGGCCATCCGCTGCAACCGCGGGTCGTCTGCGTGGACCAACGCCACGTCCTCGCCGCGACCGTCTATCGCGGACAGGATCAGCTTCCATCCTTCGGGGATCAGGTCCGGCGAACACAGGTCGACCAGATCCAGGCGCGCAGGCAACGCGTCGGTGGGTTCGGGCGTGTCGATCCACCGCTGCACCATGCCGGGCCCGAACTGACCGTCTCGCAACAGCGTCACCGGCACCACCGACCATCCGAGCGCGTCGGAGATGAGGAACGAGGCGACCTCACGGCCGGCCAGGGTGCCGTCCGGGAAGTCCCACAGCGGTTGCTCACCCCGGACGGGTTTGTACACGCATCGAACGCGGTCGTCCCCGAGGACGGCGTCGCACACCAGGGTGGCGTTGCTCGCCGAGCGGATCTGTCCGATGAGTTCGAGGTCGCCATCGGCGAGAATCTGCGCCACGTCGAGCGGTTCACGCTCGGGCGCTGTTGCACTCACGTGATCGCTACCTGTCCGGCCCTGCGGTCGGATCCTCGTCGGTGTCATCGTCGCCTTCGAGGCTCGGGTCGTCGAAGAGGTCGGGATCGACGAACTCGAGCGATGGCCCGAACTCGGCGTCGCGCCGATAGCCGTTCGTGCGGACACAGATGTGGCCGGCCGAATCAAGCGGGTCACCGCACAGAGGGCACGGTTCACGACCCGCAGAGATGACGCTGGAGGATCTCGTCGCAAACTCGCGGGCGGCGCCCGTGCTCAAGAACACCCGGACCGCATCTGGCCCGTCCTCGGTGTCGTCGAGGACGACGCTCTCATCGAACTCACCCTCGGTGATGGCGAGCAGTTCGACCACCACCGCCTCGGACTCCGAATCCCACCCGAGACCCATCGTCCCGACCCGGAACTCGGCGTCCACGGGCATCACCAGCGGACTGAGATCTTCGACCCGCGCGAGCTCCGCGGGCAGCGGTGTACCGAACCGGCGGTGCACCTCCTCCAGCAGCGCTCCGATTCGATCGGCGAGTATCTGCACCTGCTGCTTCTCGAGCATCACGCTGATCACGCGGGTCTCGTGGATGGCCTGCAGGTAGAAGGTCCGGTCACCGGGTTGGCCGACCGTTCCGGCGATGAAACGGTCCGGACTGCGGAAGACGTGTATCGCTCTGGCCATGGCACCTCCGTTCTTCGAAATTGATTATCCCCATTCGGGGCGGGTTCGCCCACACCATGGACGTTCCGCGACCGGCGCGCCGGAGCAGATCCTGCTTGTCGTTCAGGTCCCGGTCGAACCGCCGACGACGGCTTCGTCGGCTTGTTTGTCTTCGGTCTTGGCTTCGTGCTTCGGTGCCGACCCCAACTTCTGCAATGTGGACGTGCAGTTCACCGCGTGCACATAGGGCCGCGCGACGCTGTAGCGGACGACACTCATGGATGCGGGCTCCACGACTATCCGCTGGAACGAGTCGAGGTGCATCCCCATCGCGTCGGCGAGTACCGCCTTGATGACGTCGCCGTGGGAGCACGCCACCCAGACACCTGCACCGTCTTCGCCCGAGAACCGGGCGTCGAGCTCACGGACCGCGGCAACCGCCCGCGCCTGCACCTGCGCGAGGCCTTCACCGCCGGGGAAGATCGCGGCAGACGGCTGCTGTTGCACGACCCGCCACAGCGGTTCGGAAAGCAATTCCTTGATGGGGCGACCGGACCACTGCCCGTAGTCGACCTCGATGAGCCGCTCGTCGACGATCTCCTCGACACCCAGGTGCTGGACCAGCGGAAGCACAGTCTGCTCGCAGCGTTGAAGCGGAGACCTGACGACGGCTGCCAAGGGACCCGAAGCCGCGATCCGCTCGATCAGCGCAGCCGCTTGCGAACGACCGTGATCGTCGAGATCGATCCCTGGGGTCCGGCCGGCCAGCACACCTGAGGTGTTCGCTGTCGAGCGTCCGTGGCGTAGCAATATGACCGTCACGTATTTCACCTTATGCGGAAGTGCGCACCGGCCTGGGGTGGCGCAGGTCAGAAGGGCAGCAGGAGTGCTCAGGGCACGACGGCCGGGACCGTCAGGTCGCGCTGATGACTCCACCGGCGAGCAGCCCCATGACCACGATGCCAAGGATCACGCGATACCCCACGAACCAGTACAAGGAGTGGTTCGCGACGAACTTCAGCAACCAGGCGATGGCTGCGTAACCGACCACGAACGCGATCGCCGTGGCGACCAGCAGTTGGGGTCCGGGCGCCTCCATGCCGTCACCGCTGGGATTGAACGCATCGGGCAGGCTGAACAAGCCGGACGCGGTCACCGCTGGGATCGCCAGGAGAAACGAGAAACGAACCGCCGCTTCGCGTTTGAGGCCCATGAACAGACCTGCGCTGGCGGTGGCGCCGGAACGCGAGACCCCGGGGATCAGCGCGAGACACTGCGCGAAGCCCATCACGAGACCGTCCCGTGTGGTCAGCTTCTCGATCGGACGCTCCTTGCGCCCGAAGTGCTCGGCCGCGGCGATGACGATCGAGAAGAAGATGAGCATCGCCGCGACCAGCCAGAGATTCCGAGCACCGGTGCGGATCTGATCTTTGAATAGGAATCCCAGGATGCCGATCGGAATGGTGGCGATGATCACGTACCAGCCCATTCGATAATCGAGGTCGCGTTTGCCGGCGTCGAACAGGCCACGGAACCACGCCGCGATGATTCGGATGATGTCCTTCGCGAAGAACACCAGGACTGCTGCTTCGGTTCCGAGCTGGGTCACCGCCGTGAACGATGCACCGGCATCTTCCCCGAACCAGATCTCGGAAACGATCCGCAGATGTCCGGACGACGACACGGGCAAGAATTCGGTCAGTCCCTGAACGGCCCCCAAGACGATCGACTGGGCCCAACTCATCGTGTCCGTCACCGCGCAGATGCTACTGGAATCCGCCGTCCACTCCCCCTCTGACACCTCTGACGCACCGGATTTCGGCGCAGCGCGCGGCAACCAGCAAGATGGGTCTCATGAATGTGCGCGGAAGAGCTGGTGTGGTGACGGTGGCGGCAGCTGCGGTGGTGGCTCTGCTGGCGGGATGTTCCGATTCTGGGGACACTCCCGACGTCCCGACGATCGCGCCTCAGACGCCGATCGCGGCACCCGCCGTCGAGGCCGGTGCACCCGCCGGCCAGGTCGTCTCCATGCCCGACGCCGGCGGCGCCCTGGCGTACTGCTCGAGCACCGAGCAAGTGGCCGTCCTGTCGGCAGACGGCCGGTCGGTGCAGTTCCGCCCGACGGCGGCCCTCTCGACGCCGACGCGCACAGTCGGGTTGAGCGACAAGGCATCCGGGTTCGGAACATTCGCAAACGGCGTGCTGCAGGTCCTCATTCCCCATGCCCTGCTCACGGTGAACTCGGCCACCGGCGACGTGGTCAGAACCGATCTGCCGGGAACACCGCTGTCGGCGGTGCTGACCTCCCAGGGCCAGACGTTGGTGGGCAACGACCTCGGCCAGATCGCCGTCATCAACGCCGAGGGGGGCATTGAGAAGACGATCTCCGGCCTCGTTCGCGTCGATGCCCTCGCCGAACACGCCGGCCAGGTCGTCGCGCTCGACCGGGCGCAGTCGTCGGTCACACAGGTCGACATCGCCGACGGCGATCTGGGTGTGGCCCTGCGATCCGGCGACGGTGCGACAAACCTCACAGTCGACCACTTCGGGCGTTTCCTGAGCACAGACACCAAGGGAGGCGAGTTCCTCGCGTTCAGCGGCGACCCGCTCGTCAACAAGTTCCGCTATCCGGTGGCCTTCGGCCCCTACGCCGTAGGCTATGACGACACACACAACCTGGCGTGGGTCGCGACCACCGGCGACAACAAGGTGACAGCCTACGAACTGGCCTCCGGGACCCCGGTCCAGACGCGACAGTTCACGACGGTCGGTCAAGCCGACTCCATGGTGGTGGATCCAGACAGAGGCACGGTTTACCTGCTCTCGGCCCGGGGTGAGGGCCTGCAGGTCATCGACGCCGACCAGCAGTGAGGCGGCATTCGCGGCAGTGAAGGGTGGTCATGGTGGCAGGTAAGCGAACCCGAGGTTTTCCACGGGAATGGGATATGTCAGCGGATGACTACGAGTACATCCCGCTGCGCCTCCCCCCGGACGTCACCCGCGTCTCGGCATCGATGCGGCTGTCGATCCAGGCGGAATTCGGTGGCTGGGAGCTGTCCCGCGTACGCCTGTACGCCGATGGCAGCCGAAAAGTACTGCTCCTTAGACGACGTCCGCGCCTGGCGTCGACCGACCAGCCGAACACGGAGATGAGCGCATGATGGATCCGCTGTACCGGCGGCTCTACGGCGCGCTACTGGCTCTGATGTTCCGGATTCCACCCGAACGGATCCACCGGGCGATGGCGCGGCTGATCAGCTTGGTGGGCCGGATCAACCTGCTGCGCACACTCGTCGCTCGTGTGCTCGTCGTCGACGATCCCGTGTTGCGTACCCGCGTCTTCGGCATCGACTTCCCCGCCCCGCTCGGGCTCGCCGCCGGGTTCGACAAGAACGCCGAGGCCGTCGACGCGTGGGGCGCGCTCGGCTTCGGTTTCGCCGAGGTGGGCACGGTCACCGGCGAGGCACAGCCAGGAAATCCGGCACCGCGTCTGTTCCGGCTGCCGCAGGACAGGGCTCTCGTCAACCGGATGGGTTTCAACAACCACGGAGCCGGTGCCGCGGCCAATCTGCTCAAGCAGCGGAAGGCGAGCACAACGATGGTGCCGATCGGCGCCAACATCGGGAAGACCAAGGCAGTCCCGGCGAGCGACGCGATCGCCGACTACCTGATCAGTGCGCGTCTGCTCGCGCCACTCGCCGAGTTTCTGGTGGTGAACGTCAGCTCACCGAACACTCCCGGACTTCGCGACCTGCAGGCGGTCGAATCGTTGAGACCGCTGCTCGCAGCGGTACTGGACGCGGTCGACATCCCCGTACTGGTCAAGATCGCACCGGACCTGGTCGACGAGGACATCGACGAAATCGCCGATCTCGCACTTGAGTTGGGCCTCGCCGGCATCGTCTGCACGAACACGACGATCAGCCGCGACGGACTCGCAACAGCGCCCTCGGACGTGCAACGTCATGGAGCAGGCGGGTTGTCCGGTGCGCCCCTTGCGGACCGCTCACTCGAGGTGCTGCGTCGCTTGTACGCCCGAGTCGGTACCCGCATGACATTGATCAGCGTCGGCGGGATCGAGACGCCAGAGCAGGCTTGGGAGCGCATCTGCGCAGGCGCCTCCCTGATCCAGGGCTACACCGGCTTCATCTACGGAGGTCCGTTGTGGACCAAGCAGATACACCGAGGACTCGCCCAGCGGGTGCGAGAAGCCGGTTACGGTTCGATCTCCGACGCCGTGGGTAGTGCAGCAGCGAAACGGTAGTCTCACAAACCCAGCCCGTCCAGGCACCACCAGGTCTCACAACACCTGGTTCTGCCTGAACGGGCTGGGTTTGTGGTTCAGTCCGGACTAGTCGCCGTCGGGACGCTCGTAGGTGTTGGTGATGATGGCCCGCGCGATTGCGTGGGAGAACAGGTTGAACCCCAGATACGCCGGTGTCGCACCGTCCGGCAGACCGAGACTTTCGACGTCGACCGCGTGCACGACCGTGTAGTAGTAATGAACGCCGTGACCGGGCGGGGGCGCGGCCCCGATGAACCGCGGCAGGGATGCGTCATTGTTGAGCGCCACCGCACCGGAGGGCAACGCGCCCTCGGACCCGTCTCCGACACCTGGGGCCAGGGAGGTCACCGAGGCCGGGATGTCTGCGACGGCCCAATGCCAGAAGCCCGAGGCGGTCGGCGCTTCGGGGTCATAGACCGTCACCGCGAAACTCTTGGTCTCCTCGGGGAATCCGGACCAGCTCAACTGGGGCGACACGTCTTCGCCGCCTGCGCCCATGATCCCCGACACCTGGGGGGTGGTGAGCGAGGAGTTGTCGGTGATGCTCTCGGAGGTGAGGGTGAACGTGGGCAGAGAAGGTAGTGCGTCGTACGGGTTGTACCTCGACATCGTTGTTCGCGTCCTTTCCGTAGGTGGCCACTTCATCATGCGTCAGGTGGCCGCGCTGATGCACCGGTTCAGCTGTGTAGCAGAAAATGTTCGAGAACCTCTGTCCCGAACAACAACGACTCGACCGGTACCCGTTCGTCGACGCCATGAAACAGTGCGGCGAAGTCGAGGTCGGTCGGCAACTTCAGGGGGGCGAACCCGAAGCACCGAATACCAAGACGGGCAAAGGCTTTGGCGTCGGTGCCACCCGACAGCATGTAAGGCACGGTCCGGCCCTGCGGATCGTGGGCCAGAATCGCATTGTTCATCGCGTCGACGAGGTCGCCGTCGAACGTCGTCTCGTACGAGTCCAGCTTTGTCACCCATTCCCGGGTGACCGCCGGTCCGATGAGTTCATCGACCTCGGCTTCGAACGCCGCTTGGCGGCCCGGCAGCACCCGGCAGTCGACGACAGCCGTGGCGGTCTGCGGGATGACGTTGGCCTTGTAACCGGCCTGCAGCATCGTCGGGTTGGCAGTATCGCGCAACGTCGCGCCGATGATCCGCGCGATGCTGCCGATCTTGAACAGCACGGTCTCCAGATCTGGGGTGTCGGGATCGAGTTCCAGACCGGTTTCCTCGGACACCGCCGCAAGGAACTGAGACACCGATTCGGTCATGACGAGGGGAAAGCGGTGCCTGCCGAGTTTCGCCACCGCTTCGGACAGGATCGTCACGGCGTTGTCGTCGTGCAGGAACGAACCGTGGCCCGCGGTGGCCGTCGCGGTCAGCTTCATCCACGCGATGCCCTTCTCGGCCGTCTCGACGAGATAGAGCCGCTTCTGGGTGCCGTCGGGGCGGTCGACCGTCAGCGAGAACCCGCCCACCTCTCCGACGGCCTCGGTGACACCTTCGAAGAGATCGGGGCGGTTGGCGACCAGCCAGTGCGACCCCCATTTGCCCCCGGCCTCTTCGTCCGCCAGAAACGCGAACACGATGTCGCGAGGCGGCACGGTGCCCTGCTGCTTGAACTGGCGAGCGAGCGCGAGCGCCATACCGACCATGTCTTTCATGTCGATGGCCCCACGGCCCCAGATGTAGCCGTCCTTCACCGAGCCCGAGAACGGGTGCACGCTCCAGTCGGCGGGCTCCGCCGGGACCACGTCGAGGTGGGTGTGGAGCAACAGTTTGCCGCGACCGCGATCGGCTCCGGGCAGCGTCGCGAACACATTGCCGCGCCCCGGCTGACCCGATTCCAGATATTCGGTCTCGAAACCGACCTCTTCGAGCTGCTGCTGTACCCAGCGCGCGCACTCGGCCTCGCCTTTGGTGGTCTCCAGTTCGCCGGTGTTGCTGGTGTCGAATTGGATGAGCCTGCTGACCAGGCCGACCACCTCGTCGACCGCAGCCGGGCCGGAGCTCGCACCACATGTCGTTGCTTTCTCATTCACTGGTCATTCCTACCACCCGACAGGGGTCAAACGGGGCCGAAGACACTGGCATGAAGCTGATCCGATCAGGTCAGATGGTCGAAATCACCTTGCACCCAACCCTTGTGGCGATCCGCCGAGCGACGGACGATCCCCTTCGCATCGGCGTCGAGGTAGTCGGCGAAGTTGCCGTACAGGCGATCGAAATCGAACCGCTCCAGGTGCGCTGCGACGCGCTCGACGACTGCGGCCGAGAGGGGTATCCGATTCGGATAGCTGCGCATGAAGCTCACGCTCGCCCGGTCGGGGTTGGGCAACACAGTGTCGCCGGCCAGCAGAACTCCCCGACCTTCGGCGCCGGCACTCCAGTGGGCGACCGCGCTCCCGGGAAAGTGCCCGCCGGGCTGCGTCAGGGTCACCTCGGGTAGCACCGCGAGGTCACCCGCCCACGGTTCGATGACCGGGTCGGGCCGCGCCACCCAGGTCATGTCGGCTTCGGCGACCAATACCGGCACCCGTCCCAGAGCGTGACTCCACTCGACCTGGACGCCGAACATGTGCGGATGGCTCGCGGCTATCGCGACGACCTCACCTTGTCGGCGTATGTCGGCAATCGCCGCCTCGTCGATGAGTCCGATCGGATCCCACAGGAGGTTGCCCGCTTCGGTGCAGACCAGTTTGCTGCGCTGATTGATCCCCACTCCCGGAGACGCGTACAGCTCGAGCAGACCGGGTTCGAGTTCGTCGACGACGACCGTCTGCCCTTCGGACGCCAGCTGATCCAGCGACGCCCACATTTGGCCGTCCGGCGGAAGGTACTGCCGCTCGTCAGAACAGATCCGACACTGCACGGGTAGAGGGCCCGCGTGTTCGACGGCGCAGGTTCGGCAGATGACGACCGCAGAGTCCATCAGGAATTCGTAGCAAATGATCCCGGCCGATGGGGCTGCCTGGCGATTTGGGTTGCGGGCACGTGGTCGGTTAATGTTATCCGGCGCTGGCAGGTTCGATCCTGACAGTGTCTCGGGTCCGAGTGGCGGAATGGCAGACGCGCTAGCTTGAGGTGCTAGTGTCCTATTAACGGACGTGGGGGTTCAAGTCCCCCCTCGGACACACAGAAACCGTAGTCGACGAACATGTCGGCTACGGTTTTTTCGTTGTCTTCGGAAAGCACCCTGCACCGGCCCCGACCTGGGATTATCGTTCTGTCATGGACCAATCCGCGTTCTACGGCGTCGTCGCGGCAACGAACTTCACGTTGCTCGGCCTGTGGTGGGTCGCGATCAAGGACCGCGACGACCTGACGGGTAAGGACGGACGCGGCGGGCAGATGGCCTATCTGGTGTCCCTGCAGTTCCTGGTGGCCGCGGCGGTGTCGCTGTTCGCGCAGGTTGCGCCGGATATCGCCGCGATCTGGCGGACCGGTTTCGCCTTGGCAGGATTGATCGGGGCGACCGGCGTCGTACTCCTGGCAGCTGCGTTTCGAGCGAACACCGACAGCCGGATCATGCCGTGGATACTGGCCGGTGCCGGCGTGCCCCTGTACATCCTGGTCTTTGTGGTGGCGCTCTTTCCGGCGGTCGTCGACGGCCTGACGCTGAAACCGATCGAGGTCGAGGGCCTGCTGCTGACGATCATCGTGATCCTCGGAGCCCAGGAAGCCTGGTTCGTGGCGATGACACCGCGGCGCGAGATCCCACCGACCGAGGAACCTGCAGCCGGGGCGCCCACGACCTGATGTCCGCCGCAGACCGTGGCCGAACCGAGTGGGGTCCGGAGGCCATTACACTGCCAAGCGTGCGAAATGTGCCCAGCGAGTCGATCGATCCTGCCGACATGGCGATCTTCCGCCGTGTCCTCGATCAGGCGAGCGAACTCGACGCCGGGCACTCCGACTCGATCGAGGTCCAGCGCGCCGTCGCCCATATGTTCAAAAAGGCGAAGCGCAACCGGCGGAGGCAGAAGCACCAATTACGCCTCGACGCCGACCGAAAGGTCTTGGCCGCCACGGCAACCGGATCTCCGGACCGAATCGACGACGAGACGGCGGGGCTGCCCCTCACCGGAGCGCCGGGTTCCAGCGCGGGAACCCTCATCCGGCCGCAGAGCTGCTACATCTGCAAGCAGGAGTACACCCGGGTCGACGCCTTCCATCACCAGCTCTGTCCGGCGTGCGCCGCCGAGAACCGCGAGAAGCGCAACCAGCACGCGGACCTGACCGGCCGTCGGGCGCTCTTGACCGGCGGCCGCGCCAAGATCGGCATGTACATCGCGTTGATGCTGCTGCGTGATGGCGTAGATCTCACGATCACCACGCGGTTTCCGCGCGACGCCGCCCGGCGGTTCGCCCGGCAACCCGATTCGGACGTCTGGCTCCACCGCCTGCACATCGTCGGAATCGACCTTCGCGATCCCGCCCAGGTCACCGATCTGGCCGATGCGGTTGCCTCCGAGGGCCCGCTGGACATCCTCATCAACAACGCGGCGCAAACCGTGCGGCGCTCCCCCGGCGCCTACAGTTCTCTGGCCGATGCCGAACTGGCTCCGTTGACCGGCGCCGCCGCGACCGTGCCGGTGCTGACGATGGGCGACAGCAGCGAACTCCATCCGCAGGCCCTCGCGTCCGGCGGCGATTCCGATTCCGCCGCAAAAGCGCTCGCCGCGCTGGCGATGACCGCTGGCTCCGCAACCGTCGACCGGATCGCCGACGGCACCGCCATCGACGCCGGCGGACTCCTGCCCGACCTCGTGGACAGCAACAGCTGGGTCGAGACGGTCGACCAGGTCGATCCGTTGGAGCTCCTCGAGGTACAGCTCTGCAACAGTGTGGCGCCGTTCATCCTCTTGTCGCGGCTGACGCCTGCACTCCGGGCCTCGCCGGCCCGGCGCAAGTACGTGGTCAACGTCTCGGCGATGGAAGGGGTCTTCTCCCGTGGGTACAAGGGGCCGGGACACCCGCACACCAACATGGCCAAAGCTGCCCTGAACATGCTGACCCGGACCAGTGCCGGCGAGCTGTTCAACGACGGGATCCTGGTGACGGCAGTCGACACCGGTTGGATCACCGACGAACGGCCGCACACCAGCAAGGTGCGTCTCGCCGAAGAGGGTTTTCGAGCCCCGCTCGACCTCGTCGACGGCGCGGCCAGGGTTTACGACCCGGTGGTCCAGGGGGAAGCAGGAGTCGACCTCTACGGATGTTTCCTCAAGGATTTCGAGCCGTACCCGTGGTGACGTGCCATGGCTGCTGAAGAGACCGCATCCCCGCGTTTGGCAGACGCGGTCCTCGCCATCGGCGGTGAGTGCCTCGACGCGATGACCCGGATTCTTGCCGAGCTGGGCGACGACCTCGCCAATCGACGGCCGTCTCTGCCGGGCGCGAACAGTCCGTACGCGATCGTCTTCCACTGTGTCGGGATGCTCGAGCATTGGGCGGGATCGGTCATCGCCGGGCTCGCCATCCCCCGGGATCGCGATGCCGAGTTCACGGCATCCGGACCGGTCGACGGCCTGATCGGCAAGGTCGAGCAAGTGCGGACGAGTTTGGTCGAGTGGGTGGATGTCGCTGTCCGCGAAGGGATCAGGGATCGATCCGCCCGCGGCTCGACCCGATCGGATGCGGCCACCGCGACCCCCGAGTGGGTGTTGGTACACATTCAGCGCGAGTTGGCCCAGCATCTGGGCCAACTCGAACTGACGCGGGATCTACTGACTCAGGCCTGACGCTCCCGCACGTGGTAAGCGGCGCCCGCGTTTTCGCGTTTCTTCATCGCCTGGATGGCGGCATGGTGGCGCCGGGCGTGATAGGCCAGCGGAAAGTAGGTCAGTCGGTCGGGCAACACCTTGTAGGAACCGCGGATGACCTTGTGCATCCGCTCCAGATCTCGCTGTTCCCTGTCGCTCCAGCTCAGGCCCAGGATCTCGCGGACCCGCGGATCCATCACGCCCACCGTCGTCAGATAGTTCAGGTTCTGGAGAGGGGCGGTGGCGATCTCCGCAGCCTTGATCGCCGCCGGCCGCAGCCGTGCGGGCACCGCGTCGGGAATCGGCGGAGCCTGCCGCATCTGGCCGATGAGCTCGAGCGCAACGGGGTGGGCCACCAACTTGTTGTTGATGAAATCGTCGAAGTACTCGTGGAATTCACCGATCGACTCGGGATACCCCTTCATGGGCACCTGGACGATCTTCGCGATCCGGCGGTTGTCACGGAAGATCTCTTGTTGCTCATCGGCGGTGAAGTCGCGCCCGATCAGGAGCGGTCCCGCGGACAGTGTGGTGGGGAACGCGGTCGCGATGACCCATTGATAGGCCTCGGGATTGAGTGCGCTGATGTGCTTGCCCGCTGCGTTCTTCATCTGGAGTGGCTGATGCATCTTGCGAAGACGCTTGCCCTCGGCGAGCGCTTCCTCGCCACCGTAGACCCAGCGCAGTACCGAGTCGATCGAGCGGATCGCGCGCCCGCCCGGGTCGGTCCGGAAAACCGAGTACTTACCGACGACATCCCCGATGACCGGATGCATCACCTGCATCACAAAGGCGGCTCCATTGACCGGAAGAAATGTGAAACGACCGGTCTGTTCGGCGGTGATCGAGTCCGGTGGAACCAACTCGATCTCGGCGTCGGAATTGTTGAAAAGGGAGTCCTCACCCTCGCCGGGCGTGGTCGCTCGTTGTAGCGGAGCCGACTCAGCAATGGTCATGTCTGCAACCCTCCATCAGGAAACGTATGTGGTCAGATTAGCAGATCTTGATGAGAACGTGTAGCAATTTCACTGGCCGATCACTCCAATTCACGGATCCACTACGGTCAACAAATGCTCTCCGTGCCCCTGATCTTCGACTGTGACACCGGTATCGACGACTCCCTCGCCCTCGTCTACCTCCTCGCCCATCCCGGCGCCGATGTTCGCGCCGTGCTCTCGACCGGCGGGAACGTACCCACCGATGTGGTCTGCGGCAACAACCTCGCGTGGCTGCAGCTGTGCGGCCGAGACGATATCGAGGTGTGCCTGGGTGCCGACGGACCACTCGAGTCGCCTTTGATGACCACCGAGGACACGCACGGCCCACTCGGTATCGGCTATGCACAACTCCCGACACCGATCTCTACCAAGTCGTCCCGCGACGCCGCGGATGCCTGGATCGAGATCACTGCCGAGAAACCCGGAGAGATCGTGGGCCTCGTCACCGGCCCGCTGACGAACCTGGCGCTTGCGATCCGCCGTGATCCCTTACTGCCGTCCCGGCTTCGCCGACTCATCATCATGGGCGGGGTGTTCCACCACGGCGGCAACACCACACCCACCAGCGAGTGGAACATCGCCGTCGATCCCGAGGCCGCCAAAGAAGTGTTCGCCGCGTTCGGAGTCGACGGTGCCCCACGCCCCATCGTCTGCCCCCTCGACCTCACCGAGACCATCCGGATGACGCCGGACCACGTCGGACGTCTTGCAGCACAGGCCGAATCGAGCCCGGTCGAACAACCCGGCCCCGACGACGAACCCGGAACTCGTTCGACCACGAGCAACGTCATCATCCGACACCTCGTCGACGCGGTGCGTTTCTACTTCGAATTCCACGAATCCCAGTCCGAGGGCTACATCGCCCACATGCACGATCCGTTCGCCGCGGCTGTCGCCATCGACCCCTCGATCGCGGTGACGCGCTCAGCCTGCGTCGACGTGGAGACCGTCGGCTCGTTGACACGAGGGACCACGGTCGCCGACGAACGTGAATTCTGGGGTCGCCCGGTCAACGCCGAGATCGCCACCAGCACCGACCCCGAACTCTTCTTCGACGACCTGATCGAGCGCGTTGCTGCGTTTGCCCGTGCCCACACCACCGCCCGATAATGGGCCCTTTTGGCGAACAAACCCGCAGGTGAGCGTCGCCAAAACAACCCATCATCGGGATTACTCGTCGAAGGCCTTCACGATCTCGGCCGCGGCCAAGGCCGGTGTGAGGGTGCCGGCCCGGACGTCGTCTTCGACTCGGTCACGGATCCCGCGGACTTCCGGGTTGGCATCGAGCCGGCGGAGTAATTGGTCGGTGACCATCGCCCACATCCAGTTGACCTGCTGACGATTGCGGCGGGCCTCGAACTCCCCCGCCTCACGGAGAACTTCTTTGTGCCTGAGAACCGTCTCCCAGAATTCCTTGACCCCGGTGTTCTCGATGGCGCTCATCGTCAGCACCGGAGGCCGCCAGATCGCCTCGTGAGGCGTGAGGAGCTTGAGCGCGCCCTGCAGTTCGCGCGCCGCGTTCTGGGCTTCCCGCTGATATTTGCCGTCGGCCTTGTTGACGACGACGATGTCGGCGAGTTCGAGGACGCCCTTCTTGATGCCCTGCAACGAATCCCCGGTGCGGGCCAGGGTCAGGAAGCAGAAGACGTCGACCATGTTCGCAACGGTGACCTCTGACTGCCCGACACCCACGGTCTCGACGAGGACGACGTCGAAACCCGCCGCCTCGAGTAACACCATGGTCTCGCGGGTCGCCTTCGCGACACCGCCGAGCGTGCCCGACGTGGGTGACGGGCGGATGTACGCGCGGGGGTGCACAGAGAGCTGACCCATCCGGGTCTTGTCCCCCAGGATCGAGCCGCCGGTGCGAGTCGAGGACGGATCGACGGCCAGGACTGCGACCTTGTGACCTTGCTCGATTAGGTACATCCCAAGCGCCTCGATGGTCGTCGACTTGCCGACCCCGGGCACACCGGTGATCCCTACGCGGTAGGAATCGCCGGCGTCGGCACCCAGCGACAGGAGCAATTCCTGTGCCTGGGCTCGATGATCGGCCCGCGTCGATTCGACCAACGTGATCGCACGCGCCAGATCGGCACGTTTGTCAGCACGTATGGCATCGGCCATCGCGGCCAGATCCAGTGGGGGCCTAGGCATGTGCGAATACGGTCACGATGCGAGCTCGTGCCCCAGTTCGGTGGCCAACTTGTTGATCAGCTCCACTGCCGAGTCGGCTATGACGGTGCCGGGCGGGAAGATCGCGGCGGCTCCGGCCTCGTACAGTTCGTCGAAGTCGCCGGGAGGGATGACGCCGCCGACGACGATCATGATGTCGCCGCGCCCGACCTTGGCCAGTGCGTCACGCAGCGCGGGCACCAGCGTGAGGTGGCCGGCCGCCAGCGACGAGACACCGACCACGTGCACGTCGTTGTCCGCGGCCTGCAGCGCCACCTCGTCGGGGGTCTGGAACAGCGGGCCCACGTCGACATCGAATCCGAGATCGGCGAAGGCCGTGGCAATCACCTTTTGGCCTCGGTCATGCCCGTCCTGGCCCATCTTGGCCACCAGCACACGCGGGCGACGACCTTCTGCGTCGGCAAACTTGTTGACGATGTCGATCGCTGCGTCGATGTTCTTCACCTGACCGGCCTCATGTCGGTACACCCCACTGATCGTGCGGATCTCTGCCTGATGGCGACCGTAGACCTTCTCCAGCGCCTCAGAGATCTCACCGACCGTGGCCTGATGCCGGGCAGCCTCGATGGCCAGCGCCATCAGGTTGTTGTCCATGCCGCCCTTCTCGTCGGCAGCGGCGCGGGTGAGGTTGGCCAGCGCAGCTTCCACGGCATCGGAATCCCGGTTCGCACGAAGCCGCTCCAGCTTTTCGAGCTGTTCGACGCGAACCTTGGAGTTCTCGACCTTGAGAACCTCGATCTCCTGGTCCTCGTCGACCTGATATTTGTTGATGCCGAGCACCGGCTGCTGGCCCGAGTCGATGCGGGCCTGGGTGCGGGCCGCCGCCTCCTCGATCCTCAGCTTCGGGATGCCCTCGTTGATCGCCTGGGCCATACCGCCGGCCTCTTCGACCTCGGCGATGTGGGCGCGTGCCTTCGTCGCCAGCTCGTGGGTGAGCCATTCGACGTAGTTCGACCCGGCCCACGGGTCGATCGGGCGGGTGGTGCCCGACTCCTGCTGGAGGAGCAGCTGGGTGTTGCGCGCGATCCGGGCGGAGAAGTCGGTCGGCAACGCGAGCGCCTCGTCGAGGGCGTTGGTGTGCAGCGACTGGGTGTGGCCCTGGGTCGCGGCCATCGCCTCGATACAGGTACGCGCCACGTTGTTGAACGGATCCTGCGCGGTCAGCGACCATCCCGACGTCTGCGAATGGGTACGCAGCGACCGCGATTTGGGGTTCTTCGCGTCGAACTTCGCGACCAGTTCACTCCAGATCAACCGGGCCGCACGCAGTTTGGCGACCTCCATGAAGAAGTTCATGCCGATCGCCCAGAAGAACGAGAGCCTCGGTGCGAACTTGTCGATGTCGAGTCCGACGTCGACACCCGCGCGTAGGTACTCGATGCCGTCGGCAAGGGTGTACGCCAGCTCCAGATCGGCCGTCGCCCCGGCTTCTTGGATGTGGTAGCCCGAGATCGAGATCGAGTTGAACTTCGGCATCTTGAGGCTGGTGTACTCGAAAATGTTGGAGATGATCCGCATCGACGGCTTCGGCGGATAGATGTAGGTGTTGCGGACCATGAACTCTTTGAGGATGTCGTTCTGGATGGTCCCCGCCAACTTCTCCGGCGGCACACCCTGCTCCTCTGCGGCCACGACGTAGAGCGCCAGGATCGGCAGGACGGCGCCGTTCATCGTCATCGACACCGACACCGAACCCAGGTCGATACGGTCGAAGAGCTGGCGCATGTCGAGGATGGAATCGATGGCCACACCGGCCATTCCGACGTCTCCGGCGACGCGGGGGTGATCGGAATCGTAGCCGCGGTGGGTCGCGAGGTCGAAGGCGACCGACAGCCCCTTCTGACCGGCCGCGAGGTTACGGCGATAGAACGCGTTCGACTCAGCGGCCGTGGAGAAACCGGCGTACTGACGAATGGTCCACGGCTGGTTCACATACATCGTCGGGTACGGACCACGCAGATACGGCACCGCGCCGGGAACGGTGTCGAGCGGGTACGGATTCTCACCGCCGGTTGTCACCGCGTCCCGATCTGCGCGGGTGTAGATCGGCTTCACATCGATCAGCTCAGGTGTTTTCCAGGTGACCTGATCGGTCGAATACCCATGGGCGCCGGCCAGATCAGAGATGAGCCGGTCGCTGTCACCCGCTGCCGGAGCGACAGCGGGACTCTCCAGCGGGACATCGGCAAAGCTCGAGATCTTCTTCTGTGTACTGGTCATGTCAGCTCTTCGCCTCGATGGTGTCGAGTAGTTCGGTCAGCGTGGAGATGGCGTCGATCCCGATCTGCAGGAATCCGTCCGGGGTATCCGCCGAGTCGGTCCACGCCTTCGGCGGTCCGGCCAGCAGTACAGTTCCCACACCGGCGGCACGGGCGGCGGCGAGCGCGGCGCCGCCATCGGTTTCATACCGGGGATTGGCGGCGCACAACACGGCGACGGCAAGCCCTCCGGCAGCGTCGACGGCGGCGGGAACCGACGCTCCATCCAGCGGACCGGGATTGACGGTCTCGATGCCGCCGGCCGCCAACAGGTTCGCAACGAAGGTCGTCCGGCCGTTGTGTTCGGCCACCGAACCCAGCGGAAGCATGATCGCCAGGGGGCGCCGACCGTGGGCTGCGAGATAGGCATCGGATCGATCGCGCAGACGCTCGAAGGGGCGGGCGATCCGCGCCAGGTTGGGAGCTGCCGAGGGCAGATCCGCGAAGTCGGCGGACCCTTCGGTACCCAGTGGCTTCTCGGCCAGGTTCGGGAACTCGTTGATCCCGGTGAGCGCCGTGGCGCGATGCGCGACGGCCTTGTCGCGGGCGGCCAACGCGGTAGCGATCTGCTCACCGATCCAGCCGTCGGCGAGAGCCCGGCGGTAACCGCCCTTGGCTTCGATCTCCTGGAAGAGTGCCCACGCGGACACGGCCAGATCGTCGGTCAGCGATTCGACGAACCACGCGCCGCCCGCCGGGTCGATGACCTTGGCGACGTTGGACTCCTCGAGCAGCAACAACTGGGTGTTGCGGGCCATCCGTCGCGAGAAACTCGGATTGGTGGTGCGGTCCGACGGCGCCAAGGCGGCGTCGAACGGCAGCACTGTGATCTGATCGGCACCGCCGACGCCCGCGCCGAACGTCGCCGTGGTCACCCGGAGCATGTTCACCCAGGGATCGCGCTGACTCATCATGCCCAGCGCGGTGATGCCGTGGGTCACGGCAGCGCCGGCCTCCGGTGCGCCGGTGACGTCGGCGACCCTGCCCCACAAACGCCGGATCGCCCGGAACTTGGCCATCGTGCCGAACTGGTCATCTGTGGCCGACAACGCAAAGGTCAACTGCGCCAACGCCTTGTCGGCATCGAGCCCGGCCTCGGTCAGAGCGCGCAGATACTCGACGCCCGCCGCGGTGACCAGTGCCAACTCCTGCACATCGGTCGCACCGCCGAGCGCGAAGTCGGTGCCGTCCACCCGGATCGCACGCACTCCGGACCCGGCCGCCACCGCAACCTTCACCGCGGCATCGAGATCGACAGTCGGACGACCGGAGTACCCCGCAGTCAGCGGCGAGAGTCCGAAGGACGACACCGTGCCGACCGAAGCCGTGTCCGGCAGAAGAGGGGTGACTGCGTCGGCAGCAGCGACGCCGTCCGCGCCGGCATCGAGTGTGACCGGGACGAGGTCCAGCAGCACACCGTCCAGGACTTGGGTGAGCTGTTCTGGGGCGATGGAATCAGGCCCTACCGCCAGCCACAGGCCGCTGGCACCGTTGTTCAACGCGTCGAGGATCGCCGAGTTGAGTGCGGCCGGATCCTGGGGTTCGCCGGTCGGATCACCGAAACGCTCGGTGACCCGCCAACCCATGTTCACATCGCGCGTCGGATCGCTACCCCGGACGAACGGATAGGTACCCGGCAGTCCGGGCTCGTCGAGTTCGTCGCGCCGCGTATACAGCGGTTTGATGACGAGTTCGTCAGGCGTGATCGTCGAAAGCAACGCCTCAGGGGTGTCGTGAAGATCCGAGACGTCAACACGCTTGGACTTCGCAAGTACCTGCGCAGCGGCGGCGGACCACTGCTCGTAGTTCGCCTCCAGGTCTTGGAAGTCTGGTCCGGTATCCGGCATTCGTCGTGAGCCCTTCGATCAGCTGGTGACGTCGTGATGTCTGTCGCATCTGGACGTGGATCGACAGTAGCCGATCAAACGCTCGGGCCGAGCAAGGAGGTGGGTACTGCCGCAGTGGTATCGAGCACATCGGCATGCAGATATCAGCCGTATGGTTGTGGACGTGAAAACCAGTGGCCGACTGACCCGGCGTAAGGCCGTGATCCGGGCGCTCGCGGGACTGGTCGTCGTACTCGTCGTGTTGCTCTGCGCGTACCTCATACCGGTGCCCTCGGTGGCCCGGTTACGTGACTGGGCCGACTCTTTCGGGCCGGGTTTCGTGTGGATCTTCTTCATCGGTTACGCCATCATCGCCATCTTCCCGGTTCCCCGGTCGGCCTTCACCGTCGCCTCCGGTGTGCTCTTCGGTCCCCTGGTCGGTTTCATCGGTGCGATGCTTGCGACCACTTTTGCTGCGATCATGGCGTTTGTGCTGGTCCGGCGCTACGGCCGGAGGATCGCGAGGCCGTACCTGCGCCATCCGGCGGCGCGGGCGGTCGAACTGCGGATGGAACACCGCGGGTGGTTGGCGGTGGGCTCACTACGTCTGATCGCGGCGTTCCCGTTCTCCGTCACCAACTACGTCGCGGCGCTCTCGTCGATCAAGTTCGTCCCCTACGCGGTGGCCACCGTCATCGGTGTCATGCCCGGCACGGCGGCGATCGTCATCCTGGGCAACGCACTCGCCGGCGAAGGCAGCGTCGGCGCGCTCGCTCTCTCGGCCTCCCTCTTCAGTCTCGGGGTGATCGGATTGATCCTCGATGCCCGGCTCGGGGTGCCGTCGGCCGCCGACGACGTGGAAACAGTCGATGACGAGGCTGCGAACTCCGACAAGCCGACCGATGAACTTTCCCCCCGCGCCACCTGACTCCCCCGGCATCCCCGATGATGTGCTGCTTTGGCGGTCGTCACCTGCATGTTTGTTCGCCAGAACGACCCATTATCGGGGTAGGGGCGGGAGTTCGAGGTTTTCGCGGAACGTGCCGCCGACGTAATCGTTTCCGACGACTCCCCGACGGCGCAGTTCGGGCAGTAGCCCGTTGACGACGAAGTCCCGGCTGATCGGATCGGCGAGCCCGCCGAGGCTGACGACGTCGAGCACCCCGGCGTCATATCGTTCGACGATCGCGTCGGCGATCTGTTCCGGAGTACCGGACTCCGCCCAGTGCCCGGTGTCCTGCGCGGCGACGATCAACTCTCGTAACGTCTTACCCTGACGTGCCAGGGCGCTGAAGATCTCGACCCGACCGCGACGCCGGTTCACCGTGCGCGGGTCAGGCAGCACCGACTCCGGAATCGGCTTGTCCAGCGGCAACTCCGACAAGTCGACCCCACCGCCGAGCATGTCTTCGAGACCGGCCCGTGCCGCTGTCAGGTCGATCGACTCCTCCCTCTCCTTGACCAGCGCCCGGACCTCGGCCTCGGTGGAGCCGTACGTCGCGTGGAGCGAGCTGAAGATGAGGGGCAGCTGCGGGTCCCGTCCCAGCTCGGCAGCGCGTGACCGGATCGTCTTCGCGTAGGTGGTGGCATCCTCGATGGTCGCGAGGGATGTGAAGACGACTTCGGCGAATCGGGCTCCGAGTTCTACGCCGCCGGCCGATTGCCCGGCCTGGAACTGGACGGGGCGGCCTTGGGGCAGCGACGGGATGTTGAGGGGACCGCGCACCGTGAAGTAGGTGCCGCGATGGTCGATGGGCCGGACCAGATCCGGATCGAGCACGGCGCCGTCGGTTCCCGGACTCAACGCTCCGGGCCGCCAGCTGTCGAACAGCGCGGCGACCACCTCGAGCGACTCGGTCGCCCGCGCGTATCGCTCCTCAGGGCTCGGCAGTTCCAGATCGCTGTAGTTCTCCTCACCGAGAGACGAGGTCACCGCGTTCCAGGCCGCCCGGCCGTTGCTGATGTGGTCAAGGGTCCCGAAGAGCCGCGCGAGGTTGTACGGGTGATGGAACGTCGTGGTCACGGTCGCTATCAGCCCGACATCGGATGTGACCGCGCTGAGCGCAGCGAGGTACATGAGGGGCTCTTGGGCGCCGATCGCACCCTGGGCCCCGAACGCGAGGAGGTCGGCAGCGAAAAGTGCGTCGATCTTGTGGGTCTCGGCGATCTGCGCGACCTCGACGGCCGACGCGAGCGTCGATCGGGCCGGATTGATCGCGGCGTCGTAGACGTCCGTACCCCCACTGACCCCGGTGACCGTCTTGAGTGGCCGGCGTCGCCCGGTCATCGGGCGATCGCCTCGTCGAGCGCGCGCAGATACCCGTCGATGTCGTCGAAATGGACCACGTGCCCGGCGCCCGGAACCGTGAGCACATGAAAGCCGCTCTGCCGCAGGGAATCGGCGCGTTCGGCGGATACGAGTGCGCTCGGATCGGCAAGGATCACCGCCGTCGGCACCTGCGGAGTCGTGATCGTGGCCGGCGTGAAGTGCGACAGGTCGTCGAGAATCGACTCATCCCACTCGGCCAGGGCTTCGAGTTTGCGGCGGCGGCTCTCAATCACTCCACCGGGGGTATGTGCGATTGACGTCGTCGATCGTCCACTTCTTCTGCGCGCGAAATGCTTCCACGACCTCGGGGGCGATGGCCACCGTCCACGCCGGATCTTCGAACACCGCGAGTCGGGGTGCCAGGCGGTCCAGCGCGTGCGCCAGTACCAGTCCGCCGAGCGAGTGGCCGATCGCCAGCTCCGGCTTTGTGGGTACCGCCCCGACGACGGCGTCGACGAGCGACTCGACCGAGTAGTCGACCAGTGCTGCGCTGCGTCCGTGGCCAGGCAAGTCGACCGCATGCACCGAGTAACCACGGTCGGCGAGCGCGGGGCCGACCTCCCACCACGATTCGGACGAATTGCCGAGACCGTGGATCAGGACCGCATCACGGTCTCCCGAACCCCACCGTTCAACCCTGATCTCGTCAGCCACTTCTCCACGCCTCTCATCTCACCCGAACGTCGGGCCACGGTTCACCGTGCCGCCCGCGGGCGAGCGTACGAAGCCGGAGACGTCGGCGACAGGGATAGATGCAGCGTGATTCTCCCAGGAATAGGGCGACGAGCTCTTTCAGCCGACGGATCTTCGGGTCGATCAAGTCACTTAGCTTGATTGGTTGATATAAAGCCATATGACTTGATACTGTCAGATCCAGGTTGAGAGATTGACCCGAGAGCAGGGAGTCCCGCATGTTCGTGATGACGACAGACCAGCGTCAGAGCCGCCGCGACGTCGATCGGGTTCCCGAGGCAGTCGCCGCACTCTCGGCCATCCCGACCATACGGTCGTTCGATCGCACCGCCGGAGATGAGTTCCAGGCGGTCTTCGACTCACCGGGCGCCCTCACCGACGCCATAGTCATCCTCGCCGAACTCGGCCCCTGGAGCATCGGAATCGGGATCGGCGACGTCGAGCGACCGCTCCCCACGCAGACCCGGGCGGGCCGCGGCGCCGCCTTCGAACGAGCTCGCATCGCGGTCACCGACGCCAAACGCGCCCCTCACCCCGTGGCCGTGGTCGGTGCAGATCCGGAGACAGCGTCGTCCGCCCAGACCGCAGCACGGCTGCTCGTCCTCCTGGTCGGGGAACGGTCGGAGGCCGGACGGGCGGCTGTCCGGGAGATGCGGCGAGAACGCACACAGTCAGAGGCGGCTGCCACACTCGGTGTCACACCCCAGGCGATGTCACAACGGCTTCGCGCCGCCAACTGGTATCTCGAGGAGGACACCCGAATGCTCGTCACCCGCTTGCTGGCGGACGCCCGATGATCGTCGCGGCACTGATCGCCTTCTGCGCGACCGCAGTCCTTCCGCTGATCCTCGGTCGGGTACCGGTCGGCCACGGGATGAGGGCGAACATCGCCGCCGCGGCAGCCACACCCGTCCTGCTCGGAGTGGTCGCGCTACTTGCGTTGGCTGCCGACCCGGCCACCGGAAGACTCGAGGTGTTTGTCCATGTCCTGACGGTCGTCACCGCGGTCACCGGCGGCACTCTGCTGGTCCGCGGCGCCCTGCTGCTCGGCGGGATCGAACCCTGGCAGCTCGACTCCCCGCCACCCGCGCCGGGCGGAGCAGACAACGCGCCACCGGATCCGACACCACTCCGTGGCGGCCGCGTCATCGGCTACCTCGAGAGGATTGCGGTGGTCGCCGCACTGGGACTTCGCTGGCCGGAGGCGATCGCCATCGTGCTGGCGGTCAAGGGACTCGGACGCTATCCCGAATTACGGGAGTCGGGCGCGGCCGAGCAGTTCATCATCGGAACCCTGGCATCGGTGCTGTGGGCCGCGGCAGCAGCGGGCACCGGGTACCTACTGTTGCAGTGAATCCGGCTCGGAATCCGGCGCCTGCCATCCCGGTGTCGCGGGCGAGTTGTACGGCCCTTTGTCCAATGCGGTATCGGCGCGCCGAGCAGACAGCGGCGGCTGCTCCGACACGGGTGTCCTGGCAACCGCTTCCGCTTCGGCGACCGCCTGTGCCACCTTCGGATCGGTCGCGGTGGTGAACCAATCCTCGATGTCGGACTCGTCCACCTCAGTTGTGCCGTCATCGGCAGGCGCCTCGTACCGGAAGACGCCGTCGTCGGACTGCACTCCGAACGACTTCGCGAAACCCTGTAGGGCAGAACCGAAGTCGCTGGGCACGACCCACACCTTGCTCGCCTCACCCTTGGCCATCTCTGGCAGCTGCTGCAGATACTGATACGCCAGCAGTTCCGGCGTCGGTTTCGCTGACTTGATCGCGGCGAAGACCTTCTGGATCGACTTCGCCTCACCCTGCGCCCGCAGGTACTGCGCGGCCCGGTCACCCTGCGCCTGCAGGATGCGGGACTGCCGATCGCCCTCGGCGGTCAGGATGGCCGCCTGTTTGGCGCCTTCGGCGTAGAGGATCTGGCTCTGCTTGTTGCCCTCGGCCGTCTTGATCGCCGACTCCCGCTGGCCTTCGGCGGTCAGGATGGTGGCCCGCTTCTCGCGGTCGGCCTTCATCTGCTTTTCCATCGATTCCTGGATGGACGGTGGCGGCAGGATGCTCTTCAACTCGACCCGCGCGACGCGCAGACCCCAGCGACCGGTCGCCTCGTCGAGCACCCCGCGAAGCTGAGCATTGATCGAATCACGCGAGGTCAGCGTCTCTTCGAGGGTCATGCCGCCGACAACGTTTCGCAGTGTGGTCGTGGCCAACTGCTCGACACCGACGATGTAATCGTTGATCTCGTAGACCGCGAAGTGCGGGGTGGTCACCTGGAAGTACACGACGGTGTCGATGAGCACGGTGAGGTTGTCCTCGGTGATCACCGGCTGCGGAGCGAACGAGACAACGCGCTCTCGCAGGTCGATGCGCGCCCGAATGCGATCGACGAACGGAACGAGCAACGTCAGCTGACCGGACACCGTCTTGGTGTACCGGCCGAGCCTCTCGATCACCGCCGCCTCGGCCTGCGGGATCAGGGCCACTGACTTGGCCAGGATCACCGCCACCAGAAGAACCAGCACGATGACGACAATCAGACCGACCAACATTGCGCTGCTCATCCTTTCCACACGACAGCGGTGGCGCCGTCGATTTCCAATACCGTCACTGCTTCACCTTCGTCGAATCGATCACCGGGATGCGCGGCCCGGGCCGACCAGATCCCACCGCTGAACTTGACCTGACCACCGTCTTCGGTGATCGCCGCGACCACCACACCATGCTGACCCACCAAAGCCTCTGTGTTGGTCGCAAGACGGGGCCTACTGAACATGTGGCGTTTTGCGACCGGCCGAACAGTGAACAACAACAGCAACGACACGACGGCGAACACGACACCATCGACCCACAACGGTGGATCGAATATGGCGCTGACGCCGGCTGCCGACAGTGCACCGCCGGCCAGCATGAGAAGGATCAGATCGCCGCTGAGTGCTTCAGCACCGATCAGGATCAACCCGGCTACGAGCCATAACAGTGCTCCCATACTTCGAGTCTGCCACGTTTGTTCATTCGGCCGCCGCGACGAAGTCGATGAGCTCTTCCACCGCCCTGATCAGTGGGACCTCGATGTCACGGAAGCTGGAGACCGAATTGTTGACCCTGCGCCAACCCTCCCGCGGTGTCCCCCAACCCAACTCCGCGCAGACGCCCGTCTTCCAGTCGGTGCCGCGAGGGATCTTCGGCCAGGCCTTGATCCCCACTGCGGCAGGCTTCACCGCCTCCCAGACATCGATGTACGGATGCCCGCAGACGAGCACGTGCTCCCCGACCCGTTCCGTGAGCCGGGACTCCTTGGATCCGGCGACCAGGTGATCGACGAGGATGCCTGCGCGACGGGTGGGGCCCGGCTCGAATTCGGCAAGAGCCTCGTCGAGATTGTCGAGTCCGTCGAGACTGGCGACCACCACGCCCTCCACCCGGAGGTCGTCACCCCAGATCCGCTCCATCAGCGAGGCGTCGTGCACGCCCTCCACGAAGAGTCGGCTGGCTCGTGCGACACGGGCCCGCTGTCCCGCCACGGTCCGCGATCCAGAGGCAGTTCGGGCCGGCGCCGCGGGCGGCTTCGAGACCGGCTTTGTCAGGGTCACCGGCGCACCGTCGATCAGGAACGCCGCGGGACGCAGCGCGAAGATCCTGGTCAGACCACGGCGGTCTTCCAGCCGGACGAACTCACCGTCGTAACTGCGCTCGAAGCCGACCACCGCGCCGCAGAAACCGGATGCTGCGTCTTCTACGACCAGGTCGCGTTCGGCGACGACCTCGGGCGTCGCCGGTCGGGCGCTGCGACGAGGCCCGGAAAGCACATCTCTGCCATAGCGATCGGAGCCATTGCTGTTCACCGCAACCACGTTAGGGCTCAGTCAACGGGCCCGGGACTTGCCACGCCGTGGATCGGGTTTCGGCGCTAGAGTGGCCCGGAGAAAACGGAACAAAGGGAATGGATGACTGACACGGACTTCGAGTATCCGAGCGACGCCCAGGGCCTCAGTGGCGCCCTGGGTGCGTGGGGTGCTGCGTGGCAGTCGGGCCGTTGCTCGCCGGACGACGTACTCGACGTGCTGAGTCGGTGGAGTCCGAGACACCGCGTGATTCCTGCGGACAGAGCTGCTGCACAGGCGCTCTCGCTCGAGGCGGACGGCGAGGAGAGCGACGCCCTGCTGCGGCTGGTCCGTGAGGGATCACCACGTGGCCTGGCCATCCTGCTCGTGGCTCCCGGCGATATGCTCGGCCTCCCGCCGCGAAGTCCGGTCACCACCGCAGCCCTCGACGCCGGCGAGCTCCTCGTCGTACCGGGCCGTCACGCGCTGGTCCCCCGCCGACTGGATCGGTACACGGTGGGGTGGGGTGCCCACACCATCGAGGCGCCCACGGTCCCCATCACCCTGCCCCTCGGCGAGGTGGAATACGAACTGCGCGAGAGCATTCGCTCGGCAGCAGACATTCTCGGCGATCTGCGACTGCCGCGGTCGGCGCCGTTTCCCGATCCCCGCGCGAAAGTTGCCGAACTCACCGCCCTCGCCGCCACGCAATTGCCCCCGAATGTCAACACACGCGCCGAACGAATCCTCGAACAGGCAGCCCACGTCGCGGCAATCCTGGCGGTCGCCGCCGCCGCCGCACCGGACTTCGGTATCAACGCCGCCGGGCAGCACACCGGCGACGGGGCCCTGCGTGAACTGGGCAGGACCGTGCGGGTGGCGCGGATGAGTGCGACGAACGCGGTGATCTCAGAACTGTTGCACGGCAACAAGGTCTGAGTACAGCCGCTGGTGGACCCTCAGGCCGGCCTGCGGACCGGTTCGCAACATCCGAGGGCGCACGGCGCGCCGTTGTCGGTCATGCCCTGCCGGAACGGGACTGTTCCCGCGAGCTGCTCGGCGATCAACTCCGCGATCATCGCGATGAACCGTGGATCGGTCCCCACCGTCTTGGCCCGTGCGTAACCGAGGCCCAGCTCCTGCGCCTTCTCCAGACCTTCGTTGTCGAGATCCCAGACCACCTCGAGGTGGTCGGAGACGAACCCGATCGGGCAGACGATCACCGCACGAACACCTTGCGCTGCAACATCGTCGAGGTGGTCGCAGATGTCAGGGTCGAGCCAGGGAATCCGGGCAGGTCCCGAACGGGACTGCCACACCTGATCGAAAGACGAGAAGCCGGCCGCCTCCGCTGCCAGCCGGGACGCGTCCGCCACCTGACGGCTGTAGAGCCGTCCACCCTCCTGCGGCGGCCCAGCGGCCCTGTCGGCCGAATCCGGGATCGAGTGGGCCGTGAAGATCAGTCGGGCATCGTCTCGTAGTTGCGGCGGGAGTTCCGCGCTCGCCGCCCTGATCGAATCAGCCCACGAAGCGGTCATCGCCGGATGGTCCCAGTACTGCGGCAGCTTGCGCACCACCATCGAATCAGCCTTGTCGCCAATGGCTTGCAGCCCACGGCGGATGTCTTCGTCGTACTGCCTGCAACCCGAGTAACCGCCCCACGCCGAAGTCGGGAACACCAGGACACGGCGGTGACCGTCAGCATGGATCCGCGCGAGCGTCTCCTCGATCATCGGGTGCCAATTACGGTTGCCGAAGTACACCGGCAACTCGATGCCCGTCCGGTCGAGCTCCGACTCGAGGGCACCGATGATCTGCTTGTTGAGTGCATTGATCGGCGACACCCCACCGAAGTGGTGATAGTGCTTCGCCACCTCGTCGAGACGTTCGGGCGGCACACCGCGTCCACGGGTCACGTTCTCGAGGAACGGCCGGACATCGGCGGGCTTGTCCGGCCCACCGAACGACAGCACCATGACGGCGTCGAATCCGTCTCCCACCGACGTCACCGCGGTCAGAACTCTTCCGGGAACCAGGTGTTGTGGCTTGCGCCGCCGTCGACGTAGACGATCGAACCAGTGGTGCCGGGCAGCCAGTCCGAGAGCAACGCGCAGATCGACTTCGCGACCACGGTGGGGTCGTCGACGTTCCAGCCGATGGGCGAGGCACCATCCCAGTACTCGTTGAGCTGATTCAGCTTCTTCGCATCACCGGTCGCGGTTCCCGCGATCGCCTTGGCCGCCAACGTCTTGATCGGTCCTGCCGCAACGAGGTTCGACCGGATCCTCTTGGCGGCGCCGACCTCGCGGGCAACATAGCGGTTCACCGATTCGAGCGCGGCCTTCGCCACACCCATCCAGTTGTAGAACGGCATGGACGTCCGGGGATCGAAGTCCATACCGACGATCGATCCGCCCTCGTTCATGGCGGGGAGCACCGCGCGCGCGAGCGCGGCGTAGCTCCATGCCGACACCTGGAAGGACTGCGCGGCATCCGGACCCGGGCCTTCCAGGAACGGCTTGGCATCGGGGCCCATCAGGGTGCGGGGCGCGAAAGCGATGGAATGCAACACGCCATCGATGCCCTCGGGCGCAACCTCTTTGAGACGGTCAGCAAGAGTGCCCAGGTGCTCCTCGTTGGTGATGTCGAGCTCCAACGCGGGTGGCACCTCCTTGGGCAGACGCTGGGCGATCCGGTCGATCAGCCGCAGCCGATCAAAGCCGGTGATGATCACCCGGGCGCCCTGCTCCTGCGCCATCGCGGCGGCATGGAAAGCGATGGAAGAATCGGTGATGATCCCGGTGACCAGAACCGTCTTACCGTCGAGAATCCCGCTCAATGTCTGCTCCTCGCAGTCGGTCGAATCGTTGGTGCGTGCGGAGCCGGCGAGAACGCCGACGTCAGTGACCCATCCCGAGCCCGCCGTCGACGGGGATCACGGCCCCGGAGACGTAGGACGAGTCGTCGGAGGCCAGCCAGCTGACCACAGCGGCAACCTCGTCCGGCCTGCCCACCCGGGCGGCGGGGATGAGCTTGACTGCTTGGTCTCGGTACTCTTCGGGCAGTTCGGCGGTCATGTCGGTCTCGATGAGGCCGGGTGCCACCACGTTCGCGGTGATCGAGCGCGAACCGAGTTCACGGGTGAGCGACCGGGCCATACCGATCACGCCGGCCTTCGATGACGCATAGTTGATCTGGCCCGGGGTACCCATCATCGCCACCGCGGAACCGAGGAAGATGAAGCGGCCGAAGCGCTTCCGCAACATCGACCGGCACGCGGCCTTCGCCACCCGGAACGAGCCCGTGAGATTGGCGTCGATGACCTTCTCGAACTGCTCCTCGGTCATCCGCATCAGCAGGGTGTCGTCCGTGATGCCCGCATTGGAGACCAAGACCTCGACCGGACCCTGGTGCTCTTCGATCTCCTTGAAGGCACGGACGATCGAGTCGTTGTCCGTCACGTCACACACGACACCGAACAGGCCCTCTGGAACTCCCGACCCACGGTGTGTGACCGCCACCTTGTGTCCGTCGGCGGCGAGTCGCTGCGCGATAGCGAGCCCGATTCCGCGGTTACCACCGGTGACCAGGACCGAGCGAGATGCCTTTTGGATGCTGTCAGCCATGACGGACAACCTATCGCTTTCCGGTCGGCGGGCGTGTACCCGGTCCCATCAGGGCAGGCGCCTGTTGATGGCCACCGCACTGATGACGGCGAGCAGCACCAGCAGAGTTCCGGCGATCAGCCAGGGCCGTGACGCGTCCCCACGCCTGGTCTCGTAGCCGATCTGATTCTGCAGGTTCTCGTAGACCTGATTGAGCTCGTCCAGACTCGACGCCGTGAAGAACTTGCCGCCGGACAACTGCGCGATCCGGCGCAAGGAATCGTCATCGACGGGGACCGGGATGCGGTCGCCCTCGAGGTCCACGGTGCCGCCGCGGGTCCCGAACGAGATCGTGTTGACCGGTATCTGCTCTTCCTTCGCCTTCCGGGCGGAGGTGAAGGCGCCGCGCGGATCGTCGGGATCGTCGGGCACCGTTTCCTTGCCGTCCGAGAGCAGTACCACCTGGGCGGGCGGGGCACCGGCGTCCCCACCGAGCACGGCATTGAGCGTCTTGATCTGCGACACCGCCGCCAGGATTCCCTCGCCGGTGGCGGTCTTGTCGTCGAGCTGGAGCTTGTCGATCGCCGCCTTGGTGGCCGCCCGGTCGGGGGTGGGCGAGACCAGTGTGGTCGCGGTGCCCGCGTACGAGATCAGCCCGAGGTTGATCCCCTCGGTGAGTTCGTCGGCGAACTTCTTGCCGGCCTCCTGCGCGGCCTTCAGGCGCGAGGGCGCGACGTCCGTGGCATCCATCGATCGAGACACATCGATCACCAGCATCACGGTCGCCTTGTTGCGCGGCACCTTGCGATCGGCCTGCGGTCCCGCCATGGCCACGGTCAACACGATCAACGCGATGATCATCAACGCGATCGGAACGTGCTGACTGCGGTTCCGGGTCTTGGGAGCGACCGTGTTGAGCAGATCGAGATTGGCGAACTTGAGCGCCCGTTCCTTGCGCCGGCGCTGCATGTATATGTAGCCGCCGACCAGTCCGGCGACACCGAGCAGTACCAGCAGCCACCATGGGGAGGCGAGGTCGAAGAAGCTCATCGGGTGGCCCCCGCATTCATGCCGCGGCGGCGCTGGGCGATGAAGCGGACCACGTCGGCGATCCAGTCTCGATCCGTGCGTAACGCGAGGGTCGGAGCGCCGCACTTGCGCAGGGTCCGCTGCACCTCCATCCGGTGAGCCTCTGCGGCGCGCGCGAAGTCGGCCCGCACCTTGTCGGTGATGGTCAGCTCGCGCACCTGGCCCGATTCCGCATCCCGCAGCATGACGTCGCCGACATCGGGCAGCTCCATGTCGCGGGGGTCGAGCACCTCGACACCGAGCACATCGTGGTGCCCGCCGACCGCCCGCAGCGGCCGGTCCCAATCGATCGGGCCCAGGAAATCGCTGACCACGACCGCGAGGCCGCGGCGGCGCTCAGGCCTGCGCAATGCGTCGATACCCGCGAAGAGATCGCCGCGGACACCATCGGTGGCGCGGGTGGTGGTCGCGATCGTCTTGAGCGTGTTGAGCGCGTGCGCACGCCCGCTACGGGCGGGTATGCGGACAACCTGATCTCCCGTGCAGACGACGGCGCCCATCCGGTTGCCGCCGCCGAGCGTCAGATGCGCGATGGCGGCACAGGCGGCGACGGCCAGATCACGTTTGGTCGTGTTGACCGTGCCGAAGTCCAGACTCGCCGACATGTCGACGACCAGCCAGGTCTCCAGTTCGCGATCGGCGACCATCTGTCGCACATGGGGATGGGTGGTCCGCGCGGTCACCGACCAGTCCATCCGCCGTACGTCGTCGCCCGGCTGATACTCGCGTGCCTCCCCCGGCTCGCTGCCGGGGCCGGGGATCAGACCGAGATGATCACCCTGCAGGACACCGTCGAGCTTGCGCCGCACCACGATCTCGAGCGTCTTGAGGGCCGCGGTCAGCTTGGGGTCTTCCAGGGTGCCCGCGCCGAACGACGGCAGTGCGCCGTTATCCGCCATAGTGCGACTGGTTGCCCTGCGCCGGATTCGCCTGCGAAGCAGCCTGATACCCCTGTGACGGAGCTGGATTATGCTGCGGCGCAGGAGGTTTGGTCAGACCATTCGGCTGCTGCGGGAATCCGCCCTGAGGCTGCGGAGCCGGAGGGGTGGCCAGCGGTTGCGCGCTGACCTGCGGCAGTCCGACCGTCTGCAGGACCCGGGTGATGACGGCGTCGGCGTCGACCTCGTCCGCCAACGCGTCGTAACTCAGGACCAGACGGTGGCGCAGGACGTCGGGGATGATCTCGACCACGTCCTGCGGGATCACGTAATCACGGCCTCGGACCAGGGCGAGAGCACGTGAGGCCGCGATGATGCCGAGGGTCGCACGCGGCGATGCACCATAGGACAACCAGCCCGCGACGTCATGCATACCGAGTTCGGCAGGACGACGGGTCGCGTTGATGACCCGGACGACATAGTCCACGAGTGCGTGATGTACGAAGACGTTCGCGGCGGTGTCCTGCAGACGGACCATCGTCACCGGGTCCAGGATCGGCGACGCCTTGGGCGGCTTGTTGCCCATGCGGTAGACGATCTCCCGCTCCTCTTCGACAGCGGGGTAGTCGACGAGAACCTTGAACAGGAACCGGTCGCGCTGCGCTTCGGGCAGTGGGTAGACACCCTCGTTCTCGATGGGGTTCTGCGTGGCCATCACCAGGAACGGATCCGGCATCGGATAGGTGGTGCCGCCGATCGACACCTGCCGCTCGGCCATCACCTCCAGCAACGCCGACTGCACCTTTGCGGGCGCGCGGTTGATCTCGTCCGCGAGCAGGAAGTTGGCGACCACCGGACCGAGCTCGGTGTCGAACGCCTCCTGGCCCTGGCGGTAGATACGGGTACCGATGAGATCGGTCGGCACGAGATCCGGGGTGAACTGGACGCGCGAGAAGCTACCGCCGATCACCGTGGCGTAGGTCTCCACCGCGAGGGTCTTGGCAACACCGGGTACGCCCTCGAGGAGGATGTGCCCGCGAGCGAGGAGGCCGACCAGAATCCGCTCGACGAGCCGGTCCTGTCCAACGATCACTCGTTTGACCTCGAACATTGCCTTCTCGAGCAAGGCGACATCGGCCTGGGTGAGCTTGAATACCTCTGCTGAGGCCTTGCTGTCGTCGGTCGCTGAGGTCACCGATACCCTCCGGGGTCTGTTCGATCGTTGTACTGACTGCACCGAGGGTACTGGCCCCTGGAGGGGGACGACGACGGCCGCGTCGGTAAACCGCCGATGAATCGACATTCCCGCGGTGCCATACCGGGGCCGGCGTCAGGTCAGTCGGACCACGTACGGCATCGCGCCGCTGGTACGCAGCGGCGAGATCTTGACGACGTCGCCGGACTGCGGTGCCTCCACCATCGTGTTGTCGCCGAGATACAGGGCAACGTGCTCGCTGGCATTCGGGCCGTAGAAGATCATGTCGCCACGCTGCATCTGGGACAACGGGACCTGCGGCCCGGACGTGTACTGATATCCGGTGTAGTGCGGCAGCGAGACGCCGATACCGGCGAAGGCGTAGATCATCAGGCCGGAACAGTCGAAACCGACCTTGTTGTAGTCACCGTAGGAGTCTGCGACCCCACCGTCCCTGATACCCAGCGTCGGACCGTTGGCGTCGCCGCCGCCCCACGAATACGTGACCCCGAGTTGAGAGAGTGCGCGATTCACGACGACCTCGACCGCGGCGGAACCGGAAAGCCCCGGATCGACCGTTCCCGGCGCCGGCGTGGTGGGCTCGGTGGGCAGGGTCGGGTCGAACGGCTCGTCCGGATCGGCGGGCAGGGTCGGGTCGAGCGGCGCATTCGGATCGGTCGGCGTCGTGGTCGGCGGAGGCGTGGCGCCGTCGATGTCGGTATGCGGCGCAGTCAGTGAACCGACGATGGCCGCGAGAGTCTGCTGGGCGGTGTTCAGTGCGAGCTTTCCGGCCGCGTCGCCGGCGGCGCGCAGCGCGTCCTGGTGCGCCTGCTGCTCGATGGCAGCTTGCTGCTCGGGCAGGATGGGAACCTGCCCACCCCCTTCGGTGGGCGGAGCGGGCGCCGGCTGGCCACGCAGCTTGTTCAGCTCCTCTTGCGCGGCGGCGCGGTCCTTCTCGAGCATCGCCCGGCGGGACTGCTCCGCTTTCACTGCCGCTGTCGCCTCGGCGATGGCCGTCTGCGCGTCGGCCTGCCGCGTTTCCGCGGTCGCAGTGGCGAAGGCGGCCTGCTGTTGCGTGGCCTGCGTCGTGGAGGCGCGGTTGGCCTCTTCATTGCGGGCCTGCTGCAAACGGGTGATCGTCGCCTGCTGATCCTTGCTGAGCTGATCGATCACCGAAGCCCGATCCAACACCGCCCCGGGCTCGCCCGAGAGATAGCTCCCCATCGAGTCCTGGCTGTTGCCCTGCGTGTACAGACTGCGGATGAAGCCGTCGAAATCCTTCTCGGCCAGCGCAATTGCGCCCGTGGCCAGCTTGAGGGACTCCTGAGCGCCTCGTACGGCGACAGCGGCGAGCCGCTCCGATTCCCTGGCGTTCTGCAGATCCACGAGGGCGCGGTTGACGGCCTCTCGCTTCACTGCGACGTCGCCGTCGAGGTTGGCCATGTTCTGGTTTGTATCGGCGATCTGATTGATCAGCGTGGCGATCTTGTCAGCGCTGCTCGGAGGTTCCGCGACTGCCATACCCGCAGAGAGTTGCGCACCGGCCACCGCCAGGGCGGCCAGCAGAGCAACGGCGGAGGACAACCGAACGCCACGTCGACGCGGCATGAATGCCATTCCTCGACTCACAAATGACTCCCTCGCAGATCTGGCATTGCGCCGACGGCAACCTTTCGGTCGCTCCTTCGGCCATCGCCACGACAGTGATCAACTTCCCCATAAGCACCACCGATGACATACGAACCGTACGTCACTACAACCCCGAAAGAAACATGAGTCACAAATTACATTGAGGTCATTACCCTGCGGAAACGCTGTGAACTCGACAAATGACGAAGGTCACAAATTGGATATTGGCGAACTACACAATTGTAGTTCAGTCGTGAATGTCGTCCTCGGAGGATTCGACTCCTGCGCGCCCTGGCGTGGCGGTCGCCGCGACGGTGTCGGCGGCGGGTGAAACCACCGGGCGTGGGGCAGTTCCCTTGCGCAGCTGCAGCTTGCGAGCGACTGCGGCTCCCACCGCGACCACGAGGATGAGAACCAGGGTCACCACGGTCCACGGGACCTGCGTTTGTTCGGTCATCCGGTCGAGCATCTGCTCAGCCGCCAACGGCGGATTGGAAATGGCCAGGTTGTCAGTCGTCTGTTCCAATTGGACGCGACTGAACTCATCGCTCGCGGACCCGATGTAATTGCCGCCCAGAACAATGACGGTGCCGCCCGTTTCCTGCTGGAGCTCGGTGGCGATATCCCGGTAGTACGTGATGCGCGGATAAACCTTGTCGGTTACCACGAAGTGCAGGTCATAGCCCTTGTCGCGGCCCTCGGCAACGACCTGCAGGATCTTCGGCGTCATCTCGGGCGGTGCCACCACGCCGTCGTCCGCGAGGCCGGCCTGGAGATCGGGGATGTTCACGTCCGGCGGAACGATCGTCATGAGAGGCGTCGGTGCCATGGGTCCGTCAGATCTCCGTTCCAACTTTTTGATCGCGTAGCCAACCTATGGCAGCACAATACGACAGAATCGAAGTGGCTCGACGTACCGCCTCGCCTGTCCACCACAACCGGGACATGCCGGGGAGGCCTGAGTTTTTACCAGTACGCTTGTACTGCTAGAATCGACAGCAGTACGCATCGAGGCAGCCCGTCGATGCGACAAGGCGACGACACCGGCGACACAGCCGGTGACAACGCCGAAAACAATGACCGGCGCAGCCCCGCCGGCCGACAACACGAAGAGTGGAGCTGACGCAAGCGATGAGTATTGATTCCTTTGGCGCCCGCGGCACGTTGACCGTTGGAGACAACTCATATGAGATCTTCCGACTCAACGCGGTCGAGGGAACAGAAAAACTCCCCTACTCCCTCAAGGTGCTCGCAGAGAACCTGCTGCGCACCGAAGACGGCGCGAACATCACCGAGGATCACATCAAGGCGATCGCGCAGTGGGATCCTTCAGCCGATCCGAGCATCGAGATCCAGTTCACCCCTGCCCGCGTCCTCATGCAGGACTTCACCGGTGTGCCCTGCATCGTCGACCTGTCGACAATGCGCGAGGCGGTCACCGCGCTCGGTGGCGACCCCACCAAGGTGAACCCGTTGGCCCCCGCCGAGATGGTGATCGATCACTCCGTGATCATCGACGTCTTCGGCCGCGCCGACGCCTTCGAGCGCAACGTCGACCTCGAGTACCAGCGCAACGGCGAGCGCTACCAGTTCTTGCGCTGGGGCCAGGGCGCGTTCGACGACTTCAAGGTCGTCCCCCCGGGCACCGGAATCGTGCACCAGGTCAACATCGAGCACCTCGCCCGGTCGATCATGGTGCGTAACGGTCAGGCCTACCCGGACACCTGCGTCGGCACCGACTCGCACACCACCATGGAAAACGGGTTGGGTGTCCTGGGCTGGGGCGTCGGTGGAATCGAGGCCGAGGCCGCGATGCTCGGACAGCCGATCTCGATGCTGATCCCCCGCGTCGTCGGCTTCAAGCTCTCCGGCGCGATCAAGCCGGGCGTCACCGCCACCGATGTCGTGCTGACGGTCACCGAGATGCTGCGAAATCACGGAGTGGTCGGCAAGTTCGTCGAGTTCTACGGCGACGGCGTCGCCGAGGTCCCACTGGCCAACCGAGCGACCCTGGGCAACATGAGCCCCGAGTTCGGCTCCACCGCTGCGATGTTCCCCATCGACGAGGTCACGGTCGACTACCTGCGCCTGACCGGTCGAGACGAGGAGCAGCTCGCACTCGTCGAGGCCTACGCCAAGGAACAGGGCATGTGGCACGACCCGTCCAAGGAGCCGGTGTTCTCCGAGTACCTCGAACTCGATCTCGGCACCGTCGTCCCGTCCATCGCGGGCCCGAAGCGCCCACAGGACCGGATCCTGTTGTCGGAGGCCAAAACCGCCTTCCGCAAGGACATCCATCAGTACGTCGGCGAGAACCACCCGACCGACCACACCCAGCTCGACGAGGCAATCGAGGAGTCGTTCCCTGCCAGCGATCCTGCGACGCTCTCGTTCGCCGATGACGGCGCGGTCAACGTGCAGTCGGCAGCCAATGGCGCCGAGGGCCGTCCGAGCAAGCCGGTCAAGTGTGTCTCCGATGAACGCGGCGAGTTCGTACTCGACCACGGCGCGGTGGTGGTCGCAGGTATCACCTCGTGCACCAACACCTCCAACCCGACCGTCATGATCGGTGCCGCGCTACTGGCCAAGAAGGCCGTCGACCTGGGTCTGACCACCAAGCCGTGGGTGAAGACCAACATGGCGCCGGGTTCGCAGGTCGTCACGGACTACTACGAGAAGGCCGGTCTGTGGCCGTATCTCGAGAAGCTCGGTTACTACCTCGGCGGCTACGGCTGCACCACCTGCATCGGCAACACCGGCCCGCTGCCGGAAGAGGTGTCGAAGGCGATCAACGACAATGACCTCACGGCCACCGCGGTGCTGTCGGGTAACCGCAACTTCGAGGGACGTATCTCCCCCGACGTGAAGATGAACTACCTCGCGTCGCCGCCGCTGGTCATCGCCTACGGCATCGCGGGCACGATGGACTTCGATTTCGAGAACGATTCCCTCGGGACGAGCACCGACGGCAAGGACGTCTACCTCAAGGACATCTGGCCCTCGACCAAGGAGATCGAGGACACCATCGCCCAGGCGATCAGCCAGGAGATGTTCACCAAGTCCTACGCCGACGTCTTCAAGGGTGACGAGCGCTGGCGCAATCTGCCCACGCCCGAGGGTGACATCTTCGAGTGGGACGAGAACTCCACCTACGTCCGTAAGGCGCCGTACTTCGACGGCATGTCGAAGGATCCCGAGCCGGTCACCGACATCACCGGCGCTCGGGTTCTTGCCGCACTGGGCGATTCGGTGACCACCGACCACATCTCCCCCGCCGGTGCCATCAAGCCCGGTACCCCGGCAGCCCAGTACCTCGACGAGCACGGTGTCGAGCGCAAGGACTACAACTCGTTGGGGTCGCGGCGTGGCAACCATGAGGTGATGATTCGCGGAACCTTCGCGAACATCCGCCTGAAGAACCAGCTGCTCGACGACGTCAGTGGCGGATATACCCGCGACTTCACCCAAGAGGGTGGACCGCAGTCCTTCATCTTCGATGCCTCCAAGAACTACCAGGACGCGGGCACCCCGCTGGTCGTCCTCGGCGGCAAGGAGTACGGGTCCGGGTCGTCGCGTGACTGGGCGGCCAAGGGCACCATGCTCCTCGGTGTGCGGGCAGTCATCGTCGAATCGTTCGAACGCATCCACCGGTCCAATTTGATCGGCATGGGCGTCGTGCCTCTGCAGTTCCCGGAAGGCGAGAGCTACAAGTCGCTGGGGATCGACGGCACCGAGGTGTTCGACATCGCGGGCATCACCGAACTCAACGAGGGCAAGACACCGAAGACCGTCAAGGTCACTGCGACCAAGGACAGCGGCGAGAAGATCGAGTTCGACGCAGTGGTTCGCATCGACACCCCCGGTGAGGCCGAGTATTACCGCAACGGCGGCATCCTGCAGTACGTCCTGCGCAACATGCTCAAGAGCTGACCGAGGACCAGGGGCGTTGCCGAAGGTAAGCCAAGACCACCTGGAAGCCCGGCGACATCAGATCCTCGACGGTGCGCGCCGTTGTTTTGCCGAGTTCGGCTACGACGGCGCCACCGTGCGCCGGCTCGAGGAGGCAACGTCCCTGTCCCGGGGTGCGATTTTCCATCACTTCCGGGACAAAGAGGCGTTGTTCCTCGCGCTGGCGCACGAAGACGCCGAGAGGATGGCTGACGTCGCGGCCAATCAGGGTCTTGTTCAGGTCATGCGCGACATGCTCAACCGGCCGGAAGATTTCGACTGGCTGGGTACCCGGCTGGAAATCGCACGAAAGTTGCGGACGGACCCCGGTTTTCGTACTGAGTGGAAGGCCAGGTCCGCAGAGCTCGAGTCGGCGACACTGGCGCGACTGGAACGCCAGCGCACGGCCGGCCGATTGCGCGACGACATCCCCACGACGGTGCTGGTCGCCTATCTCGATCTGATCCTCGACGGCCTGACCACTCGTTTGGCCACGGGCGCGGCGACAGACGATCTACACGCGGTACTCGACCTCGTCGAAGCGTCGGTTCGCCGACCTCAATAAGCCCTCGCGGGCGCCTGGCCATGTGATAGTTCTGGTTAACATATGCGGTCAGGTCGATCGCGCTCCCAGAGCCGGAGGTCAAGAATGTTCCCGGGCAATTTTGTCGCAACCACACCTGACAAGGTCGCGGTCGTGCGACCCGCGACGGGCGAGTCGATCACGTACGCCGAACTCGATCGGGACTCGACCAAGGTCGCCCGATACCTTCGCGATCTCGGTCTCGGTCGCGGCGACAGCGTGGCCATGGTGTCGACCAACGACATCCGGATGCTCGTGATCTATTGGGCGGCAGTACGTTCAGGCATGTACGTGACCGCCATCAACAACCATCTGACCCCGGACGAGACCAACTACATCCTCGGCGACTGCGGGGCCGTCGCGCTGTTCGCCTCCGCCGAGGTCGCCGACGCGGTCTCCGCCGTCGACCAGGTACCCACGGTCACCCATCGCATCGCGTGGGCCGGCGACCTCGCGGGCTTCGAGTCGTACGACGAGATCCTCGCCGCCGCCTCGGATGCGCCGCTCGACGATCAACCGCGCGGCCAGGACATGCTGTATTCGTCCGGGACGACGGGACGTCCCAAGGGCATCAAGGTGCCGTTGCAGGACGGCCAGGTCAACGAGATCTCCGATCCCTACACCGCGGTCTTCTCCCTCATCTACGGCTTCGACCAGGAGTGCGTCTACCTCTGCCCGGCGCCGCTGTATCACGCTGCACCACTGCGTTATTGCGGGATGGTCAACTCCGTGGGCGGGACCGTCGTCATGATGGACCGCTTCGACGCCGAAACGGCCCTGGAGTTGATCGACGAGTACAAGGTGACCCATAGCCAGTGGGTGCCGACAATGTTCATCCGGATGCTCAAACTTCCGGAAGAGGTCCGCACCAAGTACGACGTCAGCAGCCTCAAGATCGCCATCCACGCGGCCGCTCCGTGCCCGCCGGAGGTCAAACAGGCGATGATCGCCTGGTGGGGCCCGGTCATTCACGAGTACTACGCGTCGACCGAGGGTTCGGGAGCCACCTTCATCAACAGCGAGCAGGCGCTCGCCCATCCCGGTTCGGTGGGTCAGCCGCTGCTGGGCGTCATCCGCATCTGCGCCGATGACGGCACCGAATTGCCGGTCGGCGAGATCGGCACGGTGTACTTCGAGCGCGACGAGTTGCCTTTCGAGTACTACAACGATCCCCAGAAGACAAAGGAAGCACAGCATCCCGTGCATCCCGCCTGGACCACGAGTGGGGACGTCGGGTACGTGGACGCCGAGGGCTTTCTCTATCTGACCGACCGCAAGTCGTTCATGATCATCTCCGGTGGCGTCAACATCTATCCGCAGGAAGCCGAGAACATCTTGATCGGGCACCCCGCGGTGTTCGACATCGGCATCATCGGGATACCCGATCCGGACCTGGGTGAGGTCGCCAAGGCGTGCGTCCAGCTCGAGCCGGGGATCGAGGCGACCGATGAGTTGGCGACAGAACTGACCGATTTCGCGCGGTCACGGCTGGCGCACTACAAGGTGCCGAAGAGTATCGACTTCGTGGATTCTCTGCCGCGCACACCGACCGGGAAACTCGTCAAACGCGAGCTCCAGGCGCGCTACACCTGACCCGAACTCCCGGTTTTGGTGGGTTCTGGTGAGCGTTTCCGCAGGTCGCGCTCACCAAAACCCACCAAGATCGGACTAGGCCAGTTCGATGATCTCCTGGTAGTCCGCCGACCAGTGGTCCTCGGTGCCGTCGGGCAGCAAGATCACGCGTTGCGGATCGAGCGCCGCCGCCGCACCCGGATCGTGGGTCACGAGGACCACGGCACCCTTGTAACTGCGGAGCGCGTCGAGGACCTGCTCGCGCGAGATCGGATCGAGGTTGTTGGTGGGCTCGTCCAGCAACAGCACATTGGCCGCCGACGAGACCAACCCCGCCAGCGCCAGACGGGTCTTCTCACCACCCGAAAGCGTGCCTGCGGGCTGATCGAGCTGCGGACCGGTGAACATGAACGCGCCGAGAAGCCCTCGCAGGTCCTGCTCACCCGCGTCGGGCGCAGCGTGGCGGATGTTGTCCCAGACGCTGGCCTGATCGTCGAGCGTTTCGTGCTCTTGCGCGAAATAGCCGATCTTCAAACCGTATCCGGGTTCCAGCGTGCCCCGCTCGGCGGTTTCGACACCTGCCAGCAGTCGGAGCAGCGTGGTCTTGCCCGCGCCGTTCAGACCTAGGACGACCACGCGGCTCCCCCTGTCGATGGCGAGGTCGACGCCGGCGAAGATCTCGAGCGATCCGTACATCTTCGTCAGCCCCGACGCCATCAGCGGGGTCTTACCGCACGACGCCGGATCCGGGAATCTGATCTTGGCGGTGCGATCGGCCACCCGCTCATCGTCAAGGTTGTCGATCATCCGCTCGGCGCGTTTCAGCATGTTCTGAGCAGCAACGGCTTTGGTGGCCTTCGCCCCCATCTTCGCTGCCTGGACGCGGAGCGCGCCCGCCTTCTTCTCGGCATTGGCACGTTCGCGTTTACGCCGCTGTTCGTCGGTCGCGCGCGCGTCCAGGTACTTCTGCCAGCTCATGTTGTAGATGTCGGCCTCGCCCCGAACGGCGTCGAGGAACCACACGCGGTTCACCACGTCGCCGAGCAACTCGACATCGTGACTGATCACCACCAAGCCGCCGTCGTGGTTGAGCAGGAACGACCGCAGCCAGGTGATGGAGTCGGCGTCGAGGTGGTTGGTGGGCTCATCGAGCAGCAAGGTGGTACCCGACTTACCGCCGCTACCGTCGGAGGCGGCGAACAGGATGCGGGCGAGCTCGATGCGACGGCGCTGTCCGCCCGAGAGTGTCCGCAGCGGCTGCGCGAGCACCCGGTCCGGCAGCCCGAGACTGTTGCAGATCCGGGCGGCCTCGGATTCGGCGACGTAGCCGCCGAGCGACGAGAACCGATCCTCGAGTACTCCGTAGCGATCGACAGCCTTGTCGCGCGCCTTCTCGTCGACGACCTCGGCCATCAGCGCCTGTTGCTTCTCCAGATCCCGCAACAGGGAGTCGAGTCCGCGCGCCGACAACACCCGGTCCTTCGCAAGGACCTCCAGATCGCCTTCTCGTGGATCCTGAGGCAGATATCCGATCTCACCACTGTTGGTGACCGCGCCCGCGTAAGGTTCGCCTTCACCGGCCAATATGCGCATCGTCGTGGTCTTGCCGGCACCGTTGCGGCCGACCAACCCGATGCGATCGCCGGGCTGCACCCGTAGCGCCGGACCAGGGGCGCTCAGCAGGGTGCGTACGCCTGCGCGTACTTCGAGGTCAGTTGCCGTAATCACGACGCGCAGTGTACGCCAAAACGATACGGTTCCCATATGACGAACCATCTCGTCGACCTCGCCGTGGTCGGAGCCGGGCCCGCGGGCCGCGCACTCGCCCACCGCGGCGCGAGCGTGGGACTGCAGATCGCACTGATCGACCCAGACGTGGACGCCCGGTGGAAGCCCACCTACGCGGCGTGGGCCGACGACCTCCCGGACTGGCTGGACCCATCGGCGATCGTCGCCAGGAGTCAGCAGATCGCGGTCTACACACCAGCGCGCAAGGTGCTCGACCGGCCGTACGTCACCCTGGGAACGGCGGAACTGCAGCAATCGCTGGGGCTCGACGGCGTCACCGTGCACCCACATCGCGCGGCCGCCCTCGGAGAGAGATCGGTGGAGCTCGACAACGGCACCGTGGTGCGCGCGCGAAACGTGGTGGACGCGCGCGGACTACGCGATCGCGGCGCACCCGCACAGACCGCGTATGGGATCGTCGTGCAGCGCTCGGTCGCCGAGCCGATACTCGACGGCGCCGCGGCCATCCTCATGGATTGGCGTGGCACGCGCAATGATTCGGCTCCGACGTTCCTGTACGTGATCCCGCTGGACGAGCAGCGCGTGCTGCTGGAGGAAACCTGCCTCGCGGCCGCACCGCCGATGTCCATCGGAGAACTGCGCGGACGTCTCACCGCCCGACTCGGACACCTCGGACTAGATGTCAACGACCTCGACGTCCTGGGCACGGAGAAGGTGCACTTCGCGCTCCTCGACACCGCGCGTCGTCCCTGGGAACCCGGCAGGCCACTCAGGTTCGGCGCCGGAGGTGGGATGTTGCACCCGGCAACGGGTTACAGCGTCGCCGAATCGCTGAGCGCAGCCGATGACCTGATCGCCGCCGTGGCGACCGGCGACGACCCGGCCAGCGCGTTGTGGCCCTGGCAGGCGCGGGCGGTGTATCGCCTTCGTGTCCGCGGACTGACGGCTCTGCTCAACCTGCCCCAGAAAGACCTCGTGGGATTCTTCGAGGCGTTCTTCGCTGCACCGGCACGTCACCGACGCGCCTACCTCAGCGGCCGCGATCGGATAGGTGGAACTCTCTGCGCGATGGCCGGGACCGCCCTGCATGCGGATGCGAAGCTGGCCGGCAACATAATCCGGTCGGCGACACGCTCGAGGATCGGGTGACGG
Source organism: Williamsia sp. 1135 (assembly GCF_002095395.1). Taxonomy (GTDB): domain Bacteria; phylum Actinomycetota; class Actinomycetes; order Mycobacteriales; family Mycobacteriaceae; genus Williamsia. Next base: position 307,943 of record NZ_MJEI01000107.1, on the reverse strand, counting down.
TCAGTTGTTGCGCCGCGATGGAGCAACATCTGGACCTCGACGTCCGAGCCTGCGAACGACAGTTGTAGTTGGTGCCGGACTGCCCGGAGCACTTCGATGAGGTCGCGGCCGTCGGCGGTCGGATCGGCGGTGACCGTGAGCTCGAGAATCTTTGTGGTGCCCTCGACGTAGCTGCGGGTTCGTGTCGACTGGATCCGGCGGTGCCGCTCCAGCGATTTCGCCGCCGCCTTGCCCACATCGGTGACCGAGACCGCGCAGGTTCCACCGACAACGTCGGAATCAGCTCCGACCGACGCCGTGCGTACGCGGTTCGGGCGAAGGTTGCCGACCAGCAACCACACACCCAGCAGCGCAAGGATGACGGTCGCGGCGAGCAGAGCCCACGGCCACCACGTCTGGTCTGCAGCCGTGTCGATCTTGGTGTTGTCCACCCGAGCGACCGCGTCCACGACCACCACGACACTCTGCCACCACAGCAATGCCACCACCCCGCCGGCGATCAGCGCCAGCGCGGTCACAGCGACCACCAGTCGATCAATCGTGTGTACGGTGCGCCTCATGTGGAAGGTCCTTCCGCGATACCGGGTGAGAGCGGAGGTGCACTGTGATCCAGCACAACCTTCGGTGGCGAATCGAGCCAGCTCACCGCGTCCTCGAGCTGCTCCTGTAGCGCTCCGCCGTCAGAGCCGGGTTGCCCCAGAACTGTCACCTTCGCCCGTCCTCGCACAACTGTCGTGCCGGCGGAGACCGTGGTGTCATCGTCGAGCGCGATCGCACTGAGCCGTCGGGCGATGTCGGTGTCGCGGGTCCACACGCCTGGTGCGGCCGTGATGGCCCGATGTGTGCGCGCGCGAGGCCTGATGGCGTTGTAGAGCAGCCACAGTCCCACCACTATGGCGCCGATTGCCGCAGCGACCATCCAGGTCTGCCATGCGGTGCTCGACAACCACCCTGCGGCGTCTGCCAGCCAGGGCTCGGAATCGTAATGACCTTGCGCCACCGCGTATTCGCGGCCGAAGACCACTGCGGAGAGCACCATGAGCAGGCCGATCAGAGCGGCAAGGAGTCCTGCGGCCGGATAGCTGCGCGGAATCCGGTCGTGCTGAGTCAGTACGGCGTCAGGCGAATCCTGCTGAGCAGTGACGAACTCAGCCACCTCTTCGGTGAGCAACAACTCCGATTGACTCACTGCGGCGACGTCCACATCGACCCGCGAGGGACGGCGACCGGTCAATCGCGTCAACACCTCTGCGACGTGATGCTGCACGCCGGCCGACACCTCGGCGGCCGACGAGGGCCAGCCGATGGCGATCTCGACCGCGATGGCGGGATGTCGCGAATCGGAATCAGCCAACGCCCTTGGCAGATTGCGGCCCGTCAGCGATCCGAACGTAACCGAATGGGCTACGACACCCGGCACCTCCATTGCGGCCTGACGTGCAATCTGGGAGTACACCCGGGCCTCGACGTGAAGGTCTCCCCGATCGGCAGGCGGCGCCGGGGGCTGTACCTCCAGGTCGTGCGGTACCGACCTCTGGGCCACCGCGGTGTCAGCCACGGCCCTTGCTCCGCAGCAGCACACCGAGATCGATACGGCCATCACGGTGCGCCCCGACCGCGAGGCCGACAGCGCCGAAGACGAGCGCGATCAGCAGGCCGAAGAACCCGCCCGTGGTGACCGCCAGCGCCAACATCAGGCCCACGATCAGCCCTAGGACTGTATTGCTCATGGAAAACTCATTTCTCGAATCACTCACTCAGATATCGATGTAACGAACACTTCCCGGAAACCACCGGGGTAGGACCCGGCGCCAGCGCCGTCGCGTGGACCGAGTCCGCACGAACGCGGTCGGCTGGTCCCGCCTTGCGGCCATCCCGAATTCAGCGTCGAGACGGGCCAGCGCCGCATTCATGGTCTCGGACCGACCGCCGTGGTCCGGATGGTTCTCGCGGATGATCTGTCTGCGCCGCAATCGGTAATCCGGATCCGACGAGCGGGCCGGGTCAGACCCTGGCGACGACATCCTCGACCACCACGGTTGCCGGTACCCCGACAACACCGGACGCCACCCGCTGGACTTCCGCGGCCACCGCCCTGATGTCGTCGTCTAGGAAGAGGACGACATGGACCTCGACACCGGATTTGTCCAGCCGGACACCGTTGACCCGACCGCCGGGAAGGTAGGTCGCCACCTCCCCGAGGACGCCGCCGTGGAGCTCCGCGACGCCGTCCAGGTCCGTCACAGCGGTCGCGACCTGCTGGGCGGGTGACACACCACCTGTGGGTACACCGCTCACTGGACTCGCGGGCTGGACTGACCCTCGGACCCGATCTCATCGCCGTCCAGATGCACGTCGTGCACGGTCACGTTGACCTCGGCTACTTCGAGACCGGTCATCTTCTCGATCGCATCGATCACGTTCGACCGTACCGACTGGGAGAGTTGATGGATGGCGACGCCGTAGTCGGCGACCAGCCCGATGTCGACGGCGGCCTGCCGCTCGCCGACCTCGACCGACACGCCCTGGGTGACGTTCGCTGATGCGCCGGGGATCGTCTCGCGGAGCTTTCCGACTGCGCGTGCTGCCCCGCCGCCGAGATCGTAGACACCGTCGACTTCGCGCGTCGCGATGCCGGCGATCTTGGCGATGACCACGTCGGCGATCGACGTCTTGCCGTGATCGCCCGCTACCACGTCCCCACCGATGGACGATGCGACGATATCTCGATCCGACGCCGAACCCGTTGCGCCGACAGTCTTTGTTGCTGCGGTTGTCATGAATGGCTCCTTGAGTTTGATGGTCACGATCTCGGTGGACCCGAACTTTCCGATCCACCTACTTAGACGATGGCCCGCATGCAAAGTGCACGCGGCGCCACAAGTGACCTCCACCACTACCGCCTGTGGCATGCTTAACAAGTGAACGAAGAGGGCGAAGATTCGCTGATTCGTGCCGCAGCCATCGGAGACAGACTTGCCTTCGACGAACTCGTTCGGCGGCACCTCCGACCACTGCTGAGTTACGCCACACGCCTGGTGTCGGACCCGACGACAGCAGAGGACGTCACACAGGAGACCTTCATTGCGGCGTGGCGCAATCTCCCGGACCTCGAGCAGCGTTCCTCGTTCCGCACCTGGTTGTTCACGATCGCGTCCCGCAAGGCGATCGACCTGCGTCGACGCCGCTCGGCGATACCGACCGAGGACGACCGACTCGACGGCCCCGACCGCCGGAACTCCGATCCGTATGACCGATACGTCGGCCAGACCCTCCTCCAGGCGTTACAGGTCGAGCTGGAGCGACTGAGTTACCACGCCAGAGCCTGCTGGTGGCTACGTGAGGTCGAGGGTTTGTCCCATGATGAGATCGCGACGGCCCTGGCAATCACGCGCGGTTCCGTACGTGGGCATCTCCAGCGAGCGAGGGCGCATCTGGCGCAACAACTTGCGCCGTGGAATCCGGACAGTCACGATCGAAGCGAGACGCAGCGAAGCAGGGATCGATCGAGTGACGGAAGGGATGATCTGTGATGGCACAGCCCGCAAACGATGACGATTTGTGGATTGCTGACGCCGCTGCCGAACTCGGCGACCACACTGACGACACCGACGTCTACAACAGGCTTCAGCCCAAATTGCGGGCCGCAGTGCGTCGTGGCGTCCCGGTCGCCACCGATAGCACCGGAATCGAGGTCAACACGCGGGCGCTGCGGTTCTCGCTCGCGCGCATCGTCCACGATGTGTGTGAACGAGAGATCGCTGCGCTGCATATCGACACCGACGGTAAGGTCGTCGAACGTGTCCGAATCGATCTGATCGGCCGCTACGACGACGACCTCGGGGTGCTCGGAGATCAGGTCCGCGGCACTGCGCGAGCCGGACTCGCCCGCCTGCTCGGCGCCCAGACCAGCGCACAGACGGCCGTCGAGATCCGTTGGACCGACCTCGAGTCGCCTGCGCAGTGACTGCGCGTCAGCGACGAAAGCTGCGCCAGCGCTCGATCATCTCGTCGACGTCCACGGTTCGGGCGATGACATACGATGCGGGCCCCAGACTCGGTGCCAGCCGATCGCGACGGACCCGACGGTTGAAGTCCTCCAGAACGGCACGAACCGCAGACTCGTTACGCAGGTCCCTCAACGACTCGGGGTAACTCGCGGCCTCTCGCCGCAATTGAAGCGTCGGAGGCAACAAGGCGGACGCACCGAGGTTCTCTTCTTTGATCTTGCGCTTGGCCCACCACTCGGGATCGTCTGCGTCACTCAGATCGAGAGGCTTCCCGGCGCCGGGCAGGTTGTCGAACTCGCCGCATTCCTGCGCCTCCCGGATCAGTCGATCGATCCGGGTTTCGAACGTTTCCGCCATCGCCCAGCTGGGTCAGACGGTGAAACCGAGGGCGCGTAACTGGTCGCGGCCGTCGTCGGTGATCTTGTCCGGGCCCCAGGGCGGCAGCCACACCCAGTTCAGTTCGATGTCGGTGCACAGACCGGAAGAGGTGATCAACACCGACCGGATCTGATCCTCGATGACGTCGGTCAGCGGGCAGGCCGCGGACGTGAGGGTCATGTCGATCTTTGCCACCGCGTCGCTGTTGACGTCGAGACCGTAGACCAGTCCGAGATCGACGACGTTGATGCCGAGTTCGGGGTCGACCACGTCACGCATGGCCTCCTCGATGTCCTCGATCTTCGGCAACGAGGTCTGAACTTCTTCTGTCATGCTGACTCCTTGGCAGAGTTCTCTTTGTTGACCACAGTCTGAGCCAACGCGTCTTTGAATGCCATCCATCCCAGCAGCGCGCACTTGACGCGGGCCGGGTACTTGCTGACTCCGGCGAAAGCAACTCCGTCTCCGATGACTTCTTCGTCGCCGTCGACCTTGCCGCGGGACGTCATCATCGAATTGAACGAGTCGACCGTGGCGAGCGCCTCTTCGACCGAGTGGCCCACCAACTGCTCGAACATCACCGATGTGGACGCCTGTGAGATCGAACAACCCTGGCCGTCGTAGGACACGTCGGTGACCTTGTTGCCGTCCTCGGACAGCTGGACCCGCAACGTGACCTCGTCGCCGCAGGTCGGGTTCACGTGGTGGACTTCGGCGCCGAAGGGGTCACGCAATCCGCGACCTTGCGGATGTTTGTAGTGATCAAGGATCACTTCCTGGTACATCTGCTCCATACGCATCAGGCAACCACCCCACTCTGCGCATTGTCGCCGTTCGCTTCGCTCACGCCGAAGAACTTCTGGGCGGTGACGATCGCCTTCGCCAGCGCATCGACCTCGTCGAGGGTGTTGTATGCCGCAAACGACGCCCGCGCCGTGGCCGCGACGCCGAAACGTTTGTGCAGCGGCCAAGCGCAGTGATGGCCTACACGGATCGCGACGCCCTCGTCGTCGAGGATCTGCCCGAGGTCGTGTGCATGAATGCCATCCACCACAAACGACACGGCACCGCCTCGCCGATCCGTGGTCGCCGGCCCGATGATCCGGACACCGTCGATCTGACCGAGCGCGTCGAGGGTGGCCGCGACAAGCGAATGTTCGTGCGCTGCAATGGCGTCCATGCCGAGGACTTGGAGGTACCGCACCGCCGCGCCCAGTCCGATCACCTGCGAGGTCATCGGAACACCGGCCTCGAAACGCTGCGGCGCAGGCGCATACGTCGACACATCCATGGACACGGTCTCGATCATCGATCCACCGGTGATGAACGGCGGCAACTGCGCGAGTAGATCGCGTTTGCCGTACAGCACACCAACGCCCGAGGGGCCGAACATCTTGTGGCCCGAAAAGGCTGCAAAATCGACGTCCAGCTCGTGGAAATCGACCGGCATATGTGGAACCGACTGGCAGGCGTCGAGTACGACCAGGGCACCGACCGCCCGAGCCCGCGAGACGATCTCCGGAACATCTGTGATGGCACCGGTCACGTTCGACTGATGGGTGAACGCCACCACCTTCACGCTGGCGTCCAAATCCAGCGAATCGAGATCGATCCGGCCGTCGCCGGTCACGCCGTACCACTTCAAAGTGGCACCCGTTCGGCGGCAGAGTTCTTGCCAGGGAACGAGATTCGCATGGTGTTCGAGCTCGGTGATCACGACCGTGTCACCTGGACCGAGTGGCTTGCCCCCCAGGACACCCGCGCTGCGATCGTCGCCGAGCGTGTAGGTCACGAGGTTCAGGGACTCTGTCGCGTTCTTGGTGAAGGCGAGTTCGTCGAAGTCGGCACCGACGAACTCCGCGATGATCGCCCGCGCGTCTTCGTAGGCGTCGGTTGCCTCCTCGGCCAGCTGATGCGCACCGCGATGGACGGCAGCGTTACAGCTGAGCAGGAAATCACGTTCTGCATCGAGGACCTGCAACGGCCGCTGGCTGGTGGCCCCTGAATCGAGGTACACCAACGGCTTGTCGTCGCGGACGGTCCGGCCGAGGATCGGGAAGTCGGCGCGGACAGCAGTCACGTCCAATGCCCCTGCTTCGACCGAGGAGCTCTGATCGGTGGTCGTCACGTCTGCCCTCCAGGATGTTCTGACCTCAGACGCTCGCGGCCTGGGTGAATCGGATGTAACCGTTGTCCTCGAGCTCGTCTGCGAGCTCTGATCCGCCGGATTGGACGATCCTGCCGGCGACGAAGACGTGGACGAAGTCCGGCTTGATGTAGCGAAGAATCCGGGTGTAGTGCGTGATCAGCAGCACGCCACCGTTCTCGTTCTCCTTGTATCGGTTGACACCCTCGGACACGACACGCAGTGCGTCGACGTCGAGGCCGGAGTCGGTCTCGTCGAGGATGGCGATCTTCGGCTTCAGCAGTCCGAGCTGAAGGATCTCGTGGCGCTTCTTCTCGCCACCGGAGAATCCTTCGTTGACGCTGCGTTCGCTGAACGACGGATCGATGTCGAGCTCGGTCATCGCTTCCTTGGTCTCTTTCACCCAGTGCCGCAGCTTGGGTGCCTCACCGCGCACGGCGGTGGCCGCGGTGCGCAGGAAGTTCGACATGGATACGCCCGGCACCTCGACGGGGTACTGCATCGCCAGGAACAGACCGGCCCGCGCGCGCTCGTCGACAGACATCTCGAGGACATCTTCACCGTCGAGGGTGATGGTCCCCTGTGTCACCTCGTACTTGGGGTGACCTGCGATGGCGTACGACAGCGTCGACTTGCCGGAGCCGTTCGGTCCCATGATCGCGTGCGTCGTGCCCGACTCGATGGTCAGGTCGACGCCTTTGAGGATCCGGATGGGTTCGGCGTCGGTGTCGCTTTGCTTCACATTGACGTGCAGATCGCGGATTTCCAGAATAGCCACTGTATTTCAGTCCTTGCCTGTATCTGTGCTTGAGAGATTTGTCGGTGTCGGCTGCGCCTCAGGCGCCGGCGACCTCTAGTTCGGCTTCGACTGCTGCCTCGAGCCGCTCACGCAACTCCGGCACACCGATCTTGGCGATCACCTCACCGAAGAAGCCGCGCACCACCAGCCGGCGGGCCTGGTCCTCGGGAATGCCGCGAGCCTGCAAGTAGAACAGCTGCTCATCGTCGAAACGTCCGGTGGCACTGGCGTGTCCGGCTCCGACGATCTCACCCGTCTCGATCTCAAGGTTCGGCACCGAGTCGGCGCGGGCGCCATCGGTCAGGATCAGATTCCGGTTGAGCTCGAACGTATCGGTGCCTTCGGCCTCGGCACGGATCAGCACGTCACCGACCCACACCGTGTGAGCCTCACGCGTTCGATCGTTCGCCACGCCCTGCAGGGCGCCTTTGTAGACGACGTTGGAACGGCAGTGCGGCTGCGAGTGGTCCACGAACAGGTGCTGCTCGAGGTGCTGACCGGCGTCGGCGAAGTAGAGCCCGAGCAATTCGGCGTCGCCGCCGGGTCCGTCGTAATGCACGATCGGGGAGATGCGTACGAGGTCGCCGCCGAGGCTGATGGCGAAGTGCCGCAGCACCGCGTCGCGACCGATCCGATTGTGATGCGCCGCGACATGGACAGCATCGTCGGCCCAGTCGTGGACGTTGACGACCGTCAGGTGGGCGCTGTCCCCGACGATGAACTCGATGTTCTCGGCGTACGTACCGCTGCCTTTTTGGTCGATGACCACGACCGCTTTGGCGAAGGCCTCGAGACGAACCTGCAGATGCCCGAATGCGAACTCGCCCTCGCCGGGACCCTCGATCACAACCGTGATCGGGTCTGCCGGGGTGACCTCTTTGCCGACCGTGATGACGGTCGCCTCGGAAAACGCCGAGTAAGCCTGTGCTGCGATTCGATCGAAGGGCACACCACCCTGCCCGAGGCGCTTGTCGTCGCGGCCGACGGTCTCGACGCTCGTCCCCTCGACGAGACCCTCGACCGTGGTCACCGCTTGCGCGGTGGCCTTCGCCGATCCGTCGTGGAGGCCGCGTAGGCGACGGAACGGGGTGAACCGCCACGCCTCGTCCTTGGACCGGGGGATCTCGAACGCGTCGACGTCGAACGAGGTGAACTGCTCACCCTTGTTGGCGACAGGGCGAACGTTCTCACCCTGTACTGCTCCGACCACCCCGGCCGGTCCAACTACTCCGGAAGGAGAACTCATCCCACCGACCCTTCCATCTGCAGTTCGATCAGCCGGTTGAGCTCGAGCGCGTACTCCATCGGGAGTTCCTTGGCGATCGGCTCGACAAAGCCACGAACCACCATGGCCATCGCCTCGTCCTCGGTCAGGCCACGGCTCATCAGGTAGAAGATCTGATCGTCGCTGACCTTGGAGACGGTGGCCTCGTGACCCATGGTCACGTCGTCCTCACGGATGTCGACGTACGGGTAGGTGTCGCTGCGACTGATCTGATCGACCAGCAGCGCATCACATTTGACCGTCGACCGGCTGCCGTGCGCGCCCTTGTTCACCTGGACCAGGCCGCGGTACGACGCTCGGCCACCACCACGCGCCACCGATTTGCTGACGATGTTCGAGGAGGTGTTGGGAGCGAGGTGCACCATCTTCGAGCCGGTGTCCTGGTGCTGTCCGGGGCCGGCGAACGCCACCGAGAGCACCTCGCCCTTGGCGCCTTCACCGGTCATCCACACAGCCGGGTACTTCATCGTGACCTTGGAACCGATGTTGCCGTCGACCCACTCCATGGTGGCGCCGGCTTCGGCCTTCGCCCGCTTGGTCACCAGGTTGTAGACGTTGTTCGACCAGTTCTGGATGGTGGTGTACCGGCAGCGGCCACCTTTTTTCACGATGATCTCGACTACGGCCGAGTGCAACGAGTCGGTCTTGTAGATGGGCGCGGTGCAACCCTCGACGTAGTGCACGTAGGCACCCTCGTCGACGATGATCAGGGTCCGCTCGAACTGGCCCATGTTCTCGGTGTTGATCCGGAAGTAGGCCTGCAGCGGGATGTCGACGTGGACGCCCGGCGGCACGTAGATGAACGAGCCACCCGACCACACGGCGGTGTTGAGCGCGGAGAACTTGTTGTCTCCGGCCGGGATCACGGTGCCGAAGTACTCCTGGAACAGCTCGGGCTGCTCGCGCAGAGCCGTGTCGGTGTCCAGGAAGAGAACGCCCTGCTCCTCGAGATCCTCACGGATCGAGTGGTAGACGACCTCGGACTCGTACTGCGCCGCGACACCGGACACCAGGCGCTGCTTCTCAGCCTCGGGGATTCCGAGCTTGTCGTAGGTGTTCTTGATGTCTTCGGGCAGGTCATCCCAGGTTGCGGCCTGCTTCTCGCTGGAACGCACGAAGTACTTGATGTTCTCGAAGTCGATGCCGTCGAGATTCGAGCCCCAGCTCGGCATCGGCTTGCGCTCGAAGATCGACAGCGCCTTGAGGCGCGCGGCGAGCATCCACTCGGGCTCGCTCTTCTTGGCCGAGATGTCGGCGACGACCGCCTCGGAGATACCGCGCTTCGCGCTTGCTCCCGCGACGTCCGAATCCGCCCAGCCGTATCCATAGGCGCCGAAAGAGTCGATCGTCTCTTCCTGCGTCAGTACGCCCGCAGCAGCTGTCTGTGTGGGTGTCGGGTCTGTGACCGTCATGTGTGACTCCTTCCGGAGGCTGCCGGTGCCGACGCGGGCTGGGCGTCGACCTGATTTGCCACCTGCAGATTTGCAAGCGGCACGTGGGTGGTACATGCGCAGTCGCCGTTGGCGATCGTTGCCAGGCGCTGCACGTGGGTGCCGAGTTTCTCCGTGAACACTGCCGTCTCGGCTTCACAGAGTTCCGGGAACTCCGAGGCCACATGCGCCACGGGGCAGTGGTGCTGGCAGATCTGCACACCATTACCAACGCGTCGGGTGGTCGCAGAAAATCCCGCACTGGTCAGTGCTTCGGCAATTTCTTCCGCCGTGCGTTCGAGCTCCTCCGCCGAACTGCCGGATACCTGCACCTCGGAGACGATTTCTTGAGCACGGTCACGAGCGAACTCCTGAACGGCTTCTTCGCCTCCGATACGGCGGAGTCGCCGCATGACGGCGCCCGCAAGATCGTCGTAGGCGTGTTTGAGACGACCGCGACCTGCCGCAGTGAGCTGAAAGTGTTTGGCCGGCCTGCCTCGGCCACGCTGGGCGTAACGAGGCGCCGCAGTGGCGACGACGTCGCCCGATGCGATCATCGCGTCGAGATGGCGCCGGACCGCGGTGGGCGTGATTCCGAGTTCCTCGCCGATGTGGCCGGCGGTCACCGGCCCCTGTTCCAGGATCAGCGTGACGACCGCTGCACGGGTGTGACCGTCATGACTGACGGTCACCGGACTGTGCAGCTCATCGGTTCCGTATGTGCTCGGCGCATCGGAGATCGATGCCACCTCGAGGGCATGCGAGCGTTCCTGTGCCGTTTTCACAACACAAGTGTTACCGAAATAGGAATCGAATGCTAGGAAGGGTCACCTTGCTTGGCACTGTCGGTTGCGTCACCCCACGCGTTGCCTCCCCCCACGGTGGCCTCACCGGTGGACGAAGTCCGTGCGATTACAGTCGCACCTGTGCCGGAACCCACAGCCACCGAACTCGACGCGAGTGCTCCGGCGATGGATCAACGACACCCGGTACGGACGGCGCTGGGTCGTTCCGCCGACTATCTGGGCCTTCGCCGTGTCGGGGCGAGCCCACCGGGCCGCGACTCCACCGGTGACTACGGACTGGCAGTCGCCAAGCTCCATGGCGACGAAGGTGAGGTGGGCCCGCTCAATCGCGAGGAGTCGCGGAGGCTCCTGAAAATCCGGTTGTTCGGGGCCACCGGCGCAGTATTGGTGCTGGTCGGCGCTCTCGGTACCGGCGCCCTCCCGGTACTCCAAAACCCCATCGCGGGCACTCGCGTCTTGTCTCTGCCCTCGCGGATGTGGCCGACCGCCTTGACGTTCTCCCTCGCGGGCACCGTCATCCTGGTCCTCGCGTGGCTGCTGCTCGGGCGCTTCGCGGTCGGCCGACTCGGGGTCGACGTGATGAAAGGCCGCACCCCGAAACGCCGGATGACGCGGCGGCAGGCCGACCGGACTCTGCTGGTGTGGTTGTTGCCGTTCATCGTCGCGCCGCCGATGCTCAGCAAAGACGTCTACTCCTACCTCGCACAGAGCGAGATCGCAGCCCGCGGGCTCGACCCATATACGGTCAGCCCTGCAGCAGGACTCGGGATAGATCACGTGTTCACCCGGTCCGTGCCCAATCTGTGGCGAGAAACACCCGCTCCGTATGGTCCGCTCTTCCTCTGGCTCGGCGACGGGATCACCCACATCACGGGTGAATACATCCCGGCCGCACTCGTCGCACACCGGGCCCTCGCGCTCTTCGGGGTCGCGCTGATCGTCTGGGCACTGCCGCGCCTGGCCAAGAGGTGCGGGGTCTCCCCGGTTGCCGCCCTGTGGCTCGGCGCGATGAATCCGCTGTTGATCCTGCATCTGGTCGGAGGCATCCACAACGAGGCCCTCATGCTCGGGATGATGCTGGCCGGCATCGAGATCTGCTTCCGGGGCATCGATTCGCCACAGCGGCTGCGAAGACCCGGGTCGTGGCTGCCTTCTGCGGCAGGTTGGTTGCTGCTGGCCGGCGCTGTGCTGCTCGCCGCGTCGGCGATGATCAAGATCGCCTCGGTGCTCGCGTTCGGATTCGTCGGCATCGCGCTGGCCAGACGATGGGGCGCCACCCTGCCCGCCCTGCGGCACGCGCCACCTCGCGAATACTGGCAACGGTCCAAACGGAGCGTCGCTGCGTTACTCGGATCCGCGGGGCTGCTCGGCGTGATCCTGGGGGGCGTCACCGCCGCCATCTCACTCGGAACCGGCCTCGGGTTCGGTTGGACAACGACACTCTCGACCGGAGATGTGGTCCGTTCCTGGATGTCGATGCCGACCTTCTTGTCTGTGACCACCGGCCGGATCGGCGTGCAGCTCGGACTCGGTGATCACACCCAGGCAATGCTCGACGTCGCCAGACCGGTTGCCCAGGTCATCGCCGCGATCCTCGTCGTCCGCTGGTTGCTCGCGGCTCTCGCAGGACGGCTGCACCCGGTCGGGGCGCTCGGGATCGCGATGGGCACCTTCGTCCTGCTGTTCCCCTTCGTCCAGCCGTGGTACCTCCTGTGGGCGATCATCCCGCTCGCAGCCTGGGCAACCGGTCGCTGGTTCCGGATCATCGCGATCACCGTCTCCGCGATCATCTCCGTGGTCGTGCTGCCGACGGGGGCGGGGACGCGTGGGTTCCAGCTCGCCGAGGCGATCGTCGCGGCGGTTCTGCTTGTGGCGATACTCACAGCCCTGTTCTTCGAGGAAATGCCCTGGCAGCGCAGACGCCGGGCAAAGGCCGACGTCGCCGAGCCTGTCGGGTCGGTCCGCTGAGAACCGTCGCCAGGCGCGGCGGTCACCCGTGTTCCGCACCGCATCAATCGACGCTTACCCTTGGACGTTGTGAGTAGCCCCTCGTCCGCCGCCGGTGTCACCGGCGCTGCGGCGGCCGGTCCGGCCCTGTCGGTCAAGGGACTCGTGAAGCGTTACGGGGACACCACCGCGGTGGGTGGGCTCGATCTCGAACTCCAGACCGGGGAGATCCTCGCGATACTCGGCCCCAACGGCGCCGGCAAGACCACCACGGTGGAGATCTGCGAGGGATTCCAGTCTCCCGACGAGGGGGAAGTCACCCTGCTGGGGCTGGACCCCATCGCAGACAACGAGAAGGTACGCAGCCGGATCGGTGTCATGTTGCAGGGCGGCGGCGCCTACCCCGGTGCCCGCGCAGGCGAGATGCTGCGCCTGTGCGCGTCGTACTCCGCCGACCCGATCGATCCGGACTGGCTCCTGCACAACCTCGGTCTCGTCGAAGCGCAACGTACGTCGTACCGGCGCCTGTCCGGCGGGCAGCAACAACGCCTCGCCCTGGGATGCGCCCTGGTCGGACGGCCCGAGGTCGTGTTCCTCGACGAACCGACAGCCGGCATGGACGCCCACGCCCGGATCATGGTGTGGGAACTGATCGAACGTCTTCGGGCGGACGGGGTCTCGGTCCTGCTGACCACCCACCTCATGGACGAGGCCGAGGAACTTGCGGATCAGCTGATCATCATCGACCACGGCGTCGAGGTCGCAAAGGGCACGCCTGCCGAACTGACCCGGCGCGGCGCCGAGAACGAGTTGCGTTTCCACGCCCCTCGGGGCCTCGACCTCACGCTGTTGGAAACCGTTCTTCCCGAGGGCTATTCGTGCAGCGAGTTCTCCCCGGGTGGGTATCTGGTACGGGGTCAGGTGACACCTCAGGTGCTGGCCACGGTGACAGGCTGGTGCGCCAAGATCAACGTGCTCGCCACCGACTTGAGGGTCGAGACCCGAAGCCTCGAAGACGTTTTCCTGGAACTGACCGGACGAGGTATGCGCGGATGACCGTTCCCAACCGGTTCGCCGCCGGCACCTTCACCCCCCGCCCGAGCCCCGCACCCATCAGGACGATGATCGCCGCGCAGTCGCGTATCGAGTTGATGCTGCTGCTGCGCAACGGTGAGCAACAACTGCTCACGATTTTCATACCGATCACGCTTCTGATCGGTCTCTGCCTGCTCCCGATCGGTGACTTCGACGAGTCCCGCACCGATCTGTTCGTGCCGGCCATCATGACCGTCGCAGTGATGTCGACGGCGTTCACCGGTCAGGCAATAGCCGTCGGGTTCGACCGCCGCTATGGAGCGCTCAAACGGCTGGGGGCGACTCCCCTGCCGCGATGGGGCGTCATCGCCGGCAAGTCGATCGCCGTCGCGGTCGTGGTCAGCATCCAGGCGGTCATCCTCGGCGGTATCGGTGTGGCCTTGGGCTGGCGGCCATCAATTGCCGGACTTCTGCTGGGCATCATCGCCATCGCGGTCGGCACCCTGACGTTCTCGGCGATGGGACTGCTTCTCGGAGGCACCCTGAAGGCCGAGGTGGTACTCGCATTGGCCAATCTCCTGTGGTTCGCATTTCTGGGCATCGGTTCGATCGTGGTGCTCGGTGACCGCGTGCCGGACGCAGCGCAGTGGGTGGCCCGCTGTACGCCATCGGGCGCACTGAGCGAAGCCCTGCACCAGGCGACTGCCGGGTCGGTCGATCTCTTCGGCCTGGCAGTTCTCGCCGTCTGGGGCATCGTGTCCGGGGTCGCCGCCGTGAGGTATTTCAAGTTCACCTGAGAATCGCCGGTGAGGTCACCCCGCCGACGTCGATGAGGTTCACCTGAGGCCGGTGCGCATCGGACCGCAGCCTACGATCGGTAGCGTGTATCGCCTGTTTGTCCGGCTCGTCGACCGGCTCCCGCTCCCCTCGCTCCGCGTCCAGATCGGCATCGCCATCGCGGTGGTGCTGTCCCAGGCGGGCATTGCCGTCACCGGGGCCGTCGTCCGGGTGACGGCGTCGGGGTTGGGGTGCCCGACTTGGCCGCAGTGCTTCCCGGGTAGCTTCACGCCCGTCCAGCACGGCGAGGTGGCTGCGATCCACCAAGCGGTCGAGTTCGGCAACCGGATGCTCACGTTCCTGGTTGTGCTCACCGCCGCATTGATCGTCATCGCCGTGACCCGGGCGCGACGCAGGTACGAGGTCCGGGTCTATGCATGGCTGATGCCCGTGTCCACTGTCGTACAGGCTGTGATGGGCGGTATCACGGTACTGACGGGCCTGCTCTGGTGGACCGTGGCGATCCATCTGTTGCTGTCGATGGCCATGGTCTGGCTGTCGGTGCTGTTGTTGGAGAAGGTTCGTGAACCGGACGACGCCGTGGCGATCGCCGAGGTGCCTGCTGCGTTGCGTTGGCTCACCGTGCTGTCTGCCACTCTCATGGGTGCAGTGCTCGTCGCGGGGACGATGGTGACGGGTGCAGGCCCCCACGCAGGCGACAAGAGCATCGACAAGCCCGTTCCCCGGCTCGCGGTCGAGATCACCACGCTGGTGCATCTTCACGCCGACCTACTGATCGCTTACCTGTCGGTCCTCGTCGCGATCGGCTTTGCGCTGTTCGCGGTCGGTGCTTCGCGCAGGCTCAAGAAACGGCTCTATGTCGTCGTCGCGGTGGTGGCCGCGCAGGCTCTGGTCGGGGTGACGCAGTACATCACCGACATTCCGGCAGCGCTGGTGGTCGTGCACGTGGCGGGGGCCGGCGCGTGTGTCGCCGCAACCGCTGCGCTGTGGCTAGCGATGCGGCCGCGCCTGTCGCCGGTCGCTGTCGACCACACGAGTCCGGAGCGGTCACCCGCCGCTCTGAGCTGAGCCGGGGGGCTCAGGTGTTGGCGACCCAGCCCGCCATCTTGCGGTAGTGACCGGGCCGAACGTCCACCGAGGATGTCAACTCCCGGTCCCATTCTCCGATCTCCAGGCCTTCGACCCTGTCGACGATCGCCTTCGCGGTCTCGAGGTCTGCGACGACCTGGTCACCGAGGATGCCGCCCTGACCACCGACGAGGGTGATGCGAACGCCCGCTGCGCCGATGGGCTGGAGGACAGCGGTGGCCGAACCGCCCTCACGGGCCACGTACTTGGTGATCGCGGAGATGACGCCCTGGTGCTCACTCATGGAAAACAGCATAGAGCCGGGGTGCGGCGGGCCCGGTGAGAGGTCCGTTCATCCGGCCCGCGTACAACAGAAACATGCATGCGATACAGGTCAGTCAGCACGGTGGTCCCGACGAGCTCCAGCACGTGAGCGTGCCCGATCCGGAACCCGGCGCCGGTGAGATCCTGGTCCGCGTCTCCGCCACCGGGGTCAATTTCATCGACACCTATCAACGCTCAGGTGCGTACGCGATGACGCTGCCCTACGTCCCCGGCAGTGAGGGCGCCGGCGAGGTGATCGCAGTCGGACCCGAGGTCACGTCGCTCACCGTGGGCCAGCGGGTTGCCTGGTGCGACGCACCGGGCAGCTACGCGGAGCTCGTCGTCGTGCGCGCCGCGCGGGCGATCCCGGTCCCGGACGACGTGGACGATCAGGTCGCCGCATCGGCCCTGCTCCAAGGACTGACCGCGCACTACCTGCTGGACGGGTCGGCCCATCCACAACCGGGTCAGACCATCCTCGTGCACGCAGGTGCCGGCGGTGTCGGGCTGGTGCTCACCCAGATGGCGAAAGCGAAAGGGCTACGGGTCATCACAACCGTGTCCTCTGACGCCAAAGAGACCCTGTCGCGCGAGGCGGGCGCAGACGAGGTCCTGCGTTACGGTGACGACCTCGCTGACAGGGTGCGCGCACTGACGAACGGACGCGGAGTCGCGGTCACCTACGACGGGGTCGGCGCCGACACCTTCGAACAGAGTCTGGCCGCGACCGCCGTCCGCGGCTTCGTCGTGCTGTTCGGGGCGGCGAGCGGCCCGGTCCCGCCCTTCGATCTCCAGCGGCTCAACGCGGCGGGTTCGCTATCGGTCACCCGCCCCAAGCTCGGGGATTTCACCGCCGACGATGACGAGTTCACCTGGCGCGCCGGCGACGTGATCAGCGGAATCGCGGACGGCACCGTGAAAGTCCTTGTCGGCCACACGTACCCATTGGCCGACGCCGCACAGGCGCACCGCGACCTCGCCGCTCGCGCCACCACCGGTTCGGTCGTTCTGCTCCCGGGTCGGCCCTGACCTCCATCGGCGCCGTAGCTCGGCTCAGTCCGAGGTGAACGTCGGCGGGTCGGCCGAGAGGTCGACCTTGCCGTACAGGAACTCGTTGTCCTGTTCGGTCTTGTTCTCTGCGGGGCGATAGCTCGTCGCGGTGGTGCGGTACGTCACCGACCAGGGCAGCTGGCCGCTGACTGACACTTCTTCGGGATTGTCGTAGCCGATGCGGTACTCGAGTTTCGACAAGTCGGTCGGTGCGGTCCAGGTGGCCGACCCCGGCTCTGCGTTGTAGGCATACACATTCTGTCCGCAACCAGGTTTGTCCGCCGATGCGTCCGCCTGTTTGGAGAGAGCACAGTTGTCGAGGTAAGCCGTGATCGCCGACTGCACAGCGTTGCGGCCGGTACCGCTGAGCTCGGTGGTCAGCTGCGAGACACCGAAATAGGCCTGAGCCGACATCGGGAAGTCTTTGGCCTTGGTGTCGACGACGGTGAAGTTCTTGTCCGCGCTCCCCCACTCCATCGGGCCGGGGAAATAGTAGATCTTGGCTTCCTTGTCGACGGCCACACCGAATGCGGTGAGTTCGGGTATGTCCATGGACGGCGAGAGCTCCAGGCCGACTGCACCCTCATCCAAGCGCCACGAATCACCCGTCTTGTGGAGGATGAACGTCTCGTCGGCGTTGCGGTCGCCGTACTTGTAGGTCGCCTGCACAGTGGCCATGTCTCCGGCCTTGGTGGTGTCGACGATCTTGATGTCGGTGATCTTGGCGATCTCCTGCTGCTTCTTCAAGATGTCGTCGTTGAGCAGCAGATCCGACGGCGGCGCCTTCATGACTTCCAGAGCCTTCTGCGCAGTGCCATCGGACAGGGCCTGTAGGTAGGTCTTCACCGCGGCGTCGGGATTGCTGGCCGCGCCACCGCCTCCGGCGAGGGTCACCACGAGCGTCACGACCAACACCACGACGAGGAGCGCGGCGCCGGCGACCAGACCGATGATCAGGGGTTTGCGTGATCGCGGCGGAGGTGGCCCGCCACCCGGTCCGAAGCCACTCTGCCCCGCAGGCCACTGACCCGGTTGTGGCGGATAGGGCTGGTAGGGCTGGTAGGCCTCGCCCGGTGCCGGATGCCCATACTGCGGATTACCCGGCTGTGGCTGCCCGAAGTGAGGCTGACCGGCCACCGTCGGTTCTGAATACGGCTGCCATTCGGGTCCACCACCGGCAGGCCCGGACCCAGGTCCATGTGGATACGACACGATTCCCCCCAAGGAAGTTCGGCAACAGGCCCAGCGAGAAGCCCGAATCAACAGACGTTAACGCTCATCGCGTCCGGCACGCCCAACCGACCCCGGAAATGGGCCGACGATGTACCGAACGGATGACGTCAGAACAGGCTGGCGAGTGTCGGAAAGCCGATCACCGAGTCGATTGCCAGACCACAGAACACGATCGCGAGATATTCATTCGACTGCAGGAAGACCTTCAGAGGTGTGACCTCTTCACCCCTGAGCGTCGAACGGTAGAGCTTGTGGACGACGAAGATGAACCATCCGCCGGCTGCCAGGGCGACGGCGGCATAGATCCAGCTGGTCGCCAGGCACAGGATCAGAGTGCTCAGCACCGTGGCCCACGTATAGAAGAGCATCTGCCGCGTGACCTGGATCTCGGTGGCGATCACCGGGAGCATCGGGACTCCGGCAGCGCGGTAGTCCTCCTTGTAACGCATGGCGAGCGCCCAGGTGTGCGGAGGGGTCCAGAAGAAGATCACCATGAACAGCACCAGTGGTTGCCAGCCCAGGCTTCCGGTCACCGCGGCCCAGCCGACCAGCGTGGGCATGCATCCCGCGGCTCCGCCCCAGACGACGTTCTGCCAGGTCCGGCGCTTGAGCACCATCGTGTACACGAAGACGTAGAACGCGATGGTGGCCATCACCAGCAGAGCGCTGAGAAGGTTCGCCATCGTCGACAGAACGGCGAACGACCCCGCACCGAGCAGGATGCCGAAGATCAGGGCGCTTCGGGTGGACACCGCGTGCCGGGCCAGAGGCCGACGTTCGGTGCGTTTCATCTTCTGATCGATGTCCGCGTCGACCACCATGTTCAAGGTGTTCGCGCTCGCCGCACCCAACCAGCCGCCCAGCAACGTCCACGCCATCAGGGCGAGATCGATGTTGCCGCGATCTGCCAACAGCATCACCGGGATGGTCGCGACGAGCAGCAGCTCGATGACCCGGGGCTTGGTGAGCGCGAGATAAGCCAGCGCCGCACTCTGAATCCGCCGGCGAAGAGTTGTCGAGGTCGACACCGGCGGCGCCTCACCGCCACCTGTCGCCGGGGAGGAGGCGAAACCGTGTCCGCTCACACGTTCCCCAATCCGCACTAGATCTCCTGACTCGTCCATCTACTACAGAGAATGGTAGACGGCCGGGGTTCCATAACCAGAATCGAGGTCGAAACCCCACCACAGCGGCCTGTCACCCACCACAGTCGGCAGCGCAGCGACAATTCGCGTCCCGTATGCCACGACATCGAGCCGAGACGACTAGGCTGGTGTCGGGCTCTGCGTAGCCCCGCCCTGTACCGGAGTCGAGCTTGTAGGAGTTCACACGATCGTGTCAGCATCAGACGAAATTCGCGCGCTAACCCAGGCCTCTCATCCAGCTGACTGGAGCGAGGTGGACACGAAAGCGGTTGACACAGTACGGGTTCTGGCTGCCGACGCCGTTCAGAAATGCGGTAGCGGCCACCCCGGCACGGCCATGAGTCTGGCCCCACTCGCGTACACGCTGTTTCAGCGTGTGATGCGCCACGACCCCACCGACACCGATTGGATGGGCCGCGACCGGTTCATCCTCTCGTGCGGGCATTCGAGCCTGACGCTGTACATCCAGCTCTACCTCGGTGGTTTCGGACTCGAGCTCGAGGACATCGAGGCGCTGCGCACGTGGGATTCGAAGACGCCGGGTCACCCCGAATACCGACACACCCGCGGCGTCGAGATGACCACCGGCCCTCTCGGCCAAGGACTCGCTTCCTCCGTCGGCATGGCGATGGCCGCCCGCTACGAGCGCGGTCTGTTCGACCCGGATGCTCCGGTCGGCGGCAGCGCCTTCGACCACTACATCTATGTCATCGCCTCGGACGGTGACATCGAAGAGGGCGTCACATCCGAAGCCAGCTCGCTGGCCGGTACCCAGCAGCTCGGCAATCTGATCGTCTTCTACGACAAGAACCACATCTCCATCGAGGACGACACCGACATCGCGCTGTCCGAGGACGTCGCGGCGCGTTACGCGGCGTACGGCTGGCACGTGCAGCACGTCGACGGCGGCGAAAACGTGACGGCCATCGAAGAGGCCATCGAGAAGGCCAAGGCAGTGATCGACAAGCCGTCGATCATCGTCCTGCGGACGATCATCGGCTTCCCCGCCCCGAACAAGCAGAACACCGGTAGCGCACACGGGTCAGCGCTCGGTGACGACGAGGTCGCGGCGACGAAGAAGCTCCTCGGTTTCGATCCGGACAAGACCTTCGACGTGTCCGACGAGGTCATCGGCCACACCCGTGCGCTGGTCGAACGCGGCGCCGAGCAGCGTAAGGCCTGGGAGAAGTCCTTCGACGAGTGGGCCGAAGCAAATCCCGACCGCAAGGCATTGCTCGACCGGCTCAACGTCAACGGGCTGCCCGACGGCTGGACCGACGCCCTTCCGAAGTGGGAGGTCGGCGACAAGGACGTGGCGACCCGTTCCGCCTCGGGCAAGGTGCTGTCCGCACTCGGTCCGATCCTGCCCGAATTATGGGGCGGCTCAGCCGATCTCGCCGGCAGCAACAACACGACCATCGACGGCGCCGCATCGTTCGGTCCCACGTCGATCAGCACCAAACAGTGGAGTGCCAATCCTTACGGCAGGACGCTGCACTTCGGTATCCGCGAGCACGCCATGGGTGCGATCCTCTCGGGCATCGTCCGTCACGGTCCGACGCGCGCTTACGGCGGCACCTTCCTGCAGTTCGCCGACTACATGCGACCCGCGGTGCGGCTGGCTTCCCTGATGAAGACCGACCCCATCTACGTCTGGACCCACGACTCCATCGGGCTGGGTGAAGACGGTCCGACCCACCAGCCGATCGAGCACCTCGCAGCCCTGCGGGCCATCCCGGATCTGGATGTGGTCCGCCCCGGTGACGCGAACGAGACCGCCTACGCCTGGCAGCAGATCCTGCAGCGTCGCCACAACCCGGCCGGGCTCGCCCTGACCCGCCAGAACCTGCCGATCCTCGAGGGCACATCCGCGGAAGGTGTGGCCAAGGGCGGGTACATCCTCTCCGAAGCCGACGGTGACCCCCAGGTTGTCCTGATCGGTACCGGTTCCGAGGTCTACCTCGCAGTCGACGCGCAGAAGGCACTGAAGGACAAGGGAATCGCAGCTCGGGTTGTCTCGATGCCCTGCGTGGAATGGTTCGACGAGCAAGATCAGGCCTACCGCGACTCGGTCATCCCCCCGAGCATCAAGGCCAGGGTTTCCGTCGAAGCCGGAATCGCCATGCCGTGGTACCGGCTCGTAGGGGACGGCGGCGAGATCGTGTCGATCGAGCATTACGGCGCTTCGGCCGACTACAAGATCCTGTACGAGAAGTTCGGTATCACCGCCGAGGCCGTCACCGCCGCCGCCGAGCGCGCACTCGCCAAGTAACGACTCCCCCACCAAGAATTGGAGCGCACGATGAGTGAACAGAACGCCAATCTTGCTGCACTGTCCCAGGCCGGCGTATCGGTCTGGCTCGACGATCTCTCGCGGACCCGGATCAAGTCCGGCAACCTCGCCGAGCTGATCGCCACGAAATCCGTCGTCGGCGTCACCACCAACCCGTCGATCTTCCAGGCCGCCCTCTCCAAGGGCGACGCCTACGACGAGCAGGTGAACGAACTCGCCGCCCGCGGCGCCGACGTCGACGCGACCATCCGGACGGTCACCACCGACGACGTCCGCAATGCGTGCGACATCCTGGCTCCGCAGTACGAGTCGTCGAAGGGCGTCGACGGACGGGTGTCGATCGAGGTCGATCCCCGACTGGCACACGACTCGGACAAGACCGCCGCGCAGGCAGTGGAACTGTGGAAGATCGTCGACCGGCCCAACGTACTCATCAAGATCCCGGCCACCGAGGCGGGCATTCCGGCGATCGCGAAGACGATCGCCGAGGGCATCAGCGTCAACGTGACCCTCATCTTCTCCGTCGAGCGCTACGAACTCGTCATGGGTGCCTTCCTCGACGGTCTCGAGCAGGCGGCGGCCGCCGGCCACGACATCTCCAAGATCCACTCGGTCGCGTCGTTCTTCGTCTCGCGCGTCGACACCGAGATCGACAAGCGGCTCGACGCCATCGGTTCGGACGAGGCCACGGCGCTCAAGGGCAAGGCTGCGCTCGCGAATGCTCGCCTTGCGTACGCCGCCTACCAGCAGGTGTTCGAGAAGGATGACCGTTTCGCTGCGCTGGCCGCCAAGGGTGCCAACGCCCAGCGGCCGTTGTGGGCATCGACCGGCGTAAAGGATCCGGCATACCCGGACACCCTCTACGTCGGCGAGCTGGTCGCGCCCGGAACCGTCAACACCATGCCGGAGAAGACGATGGACGCCTTCGCCGATCACGGTGAGGTGAACCCGGATTCGATCATCGGCCAGGGCCCGGCATCGCAAGAGATCTTCGACAAGCTCTCCGCCATCGGCATCGACATCACTGACGTGTTCGTCGTCCTCGAGAACGAGGGCGTCGAGAAGTTCGAGGCGTCGTGGAAGGAACTGCTCGACGCCACAGCTGAGCAGTTGGCCGAGAAGTCGAAGGGCTGAAAGACATTGCCCGACCGCAACTCTGATTGGGTCAACCCACTCCGAGATGAACGGGACAAGCGGCTTCCCCGGATCGCCGGACCATGCAGTCTGGTCATCTTCGGCGTCACCGGGGATCTGGCCCGCAGGAAGCTGATGCCCGCGGTCTACGATCTCGCGAACCGGGGGCTGCTGCCGCCGGGGTTCGCGCTGGTCGGTTTCGCCCGCCGCGATTGGGATCACGAGGACTTCGGCCAAGTCGTGCACGACGCGGTCCGGGCCAATGCCCGGACCCCGTTCCGCGAAGACGTCTGGGAACGGCTGAGTGAGGGATTCCGGTTCGTTCAGGGCACGTTCGACGATCCCGAGGCCTTCGACAAACTCCGTGACACGCTCGGTGAGTTGGACGAAAAACGCGGTACCGACGGCAACCACGCGTTCTATCTGTCGATTCCGCCGGCGGCGTTCCCGGTGGTGTGTGAGCAACTCTCGCGGTCGGGGCTCGCGGACCAGTCCGAGGACAAGTGGCGACGGGTGGTCATCGAGAAGCCGTTCGGCCATGATCTGGAAAGTGCGAAAGAGCTCAACAACGTGGTCAACACGGTGTTCCCGGAGCATTCGGTCTTCCGGATCGATCACTACCTCGGCAAGGAAACCGTCCAGAACATTCTCGCGCTGCGCTTCGCGAATCAACTGTTCGACCCCGTGTGGAGTTCGCACTACGTCGACCACGTCCAGATCACCATGGCCGAGGACATCGGCCTCGGTGGTCGCGCCGGTTACTACGACGGCATCGGCGCCGCACGTGATGTGATCCAGAACCATCTGATCCAGCTGATGGCTCTGATCGCGATGGAAGAGCCGATCTCGTTCGAACCGCACGAGCTGCAGACCGAGAAGATCAAGGTGCTCTCGGCCACCCGCAACATCTTGCCGCTGGACGAGAACACCGCCCGGGGTCAGTACGAGGCCGGATGGCAGGGCAGCGAGCCGGTCCCGGGTCTCAAAGACGAAAAAGGGTTCGCCGCGGATTCGACGACCGAGACCTTCGCCGCGATCGCGGTCGAGGTCGACAGCCGCCGATGGGCCGGGGTTCCCTTCTACCTGCGTACCGGAAAACGCTTGGGGCGTCGGGTCACCGAGATCGCACTCGTGTTCAAACGGGCCCCACATCTGCCCTTCGATCAGACGATGACCGAAGAGCTGAGCCAGAATGCGCTGGTGATCCGTGTGCAGCCCGACGAGGGCATCACGCTCCGCTTCGGCTCGAAGGTTCCTGGATCGTCCATGGAAGTGCGGGATGTCAACATGGACTTCTCCTATGGCCAGGCGTTCACCGAGTCCTCCCCCGAGGCCTACGAGCGGTTGATCCTCGATGTCCTGCTGGGCGAACCGTCACTGTTCCCGGTCAATGCCGAGGTCGAGTTGTCGTGGAAGATCCTCGATCCCGTCCTCGAACACTGGGCTGCGACGGGCACACCGGACGGCTACGAATCGGGCACCTGGGGCCCGAAGTCCGCCGACGAGATGATGACCCGCAACGGGCGGGCCTGGCGTCGTCCTTGATTTCCCGGTAGTCGTGCCTCTTGGCGAAGGAGCAAGCAATGATCGTCGAACTTCCCGATACGAGTACCACTGCAATCAGCAAGCAGCTCATCAAGATTCGTGACTCCGGTGGCGCGTTCACCTCCGGTCGGGTGCTGACCCTTCTTGTCTGCACCGACGAGGGCGAGCCGACAGAGGGCGCCATCGAAGCCGCCAACGAGGCCAGCCGCGAGCACCCCTGCCGGGTGATCGTCGTCGCGCGCGGCGACCGCAACACACAGTCGCGGCTCGACGCCCAGATCCGGGTCGGTGGCGATGCCGGCGCCTCCGAGGTCGTGGTCCTGCACCTCTACGGCGAGCTCGCCAATCACGGTGAGAGCGTCGTCATCCCGTTCATGCTGCCCGACACGCCGGTGGTGACCTGGTGGCCAGGGCGTGGACCAGACAATCCGGCCGCGGATCCGATCGGGCAACTCGGGACCCGACGCATCACCGACGCCCGCCGCGCAACCGATGTCCCCGCGGAGTTGCAGCAACGCCTGGCCACCTATGCCCCGGGCGACTCCGACATCGCCTGGTCGCGGATCACCGCATGGCGAGCACTGCTGGCATCGGCACTCGATCAACCGCCACACAGTCCGGTCACCGCAGCCGAGATCGAAGGTCCGGCCGACTCCCCCGCAGTCGACCTGCTCGCGGGCTGGCTGCATTCGGTCCTCGATGTCCCGGTGACGCGTTCTGTCGGCAGCTTCAAGGTGACCGTGGACCGTGAGGCCGGTCCGCTCGTGCTGTGCGTCGGCATGAGCAACCAGGCGATCATCTCTATCCCGGGCAAACCCGATGGGCGGGTTGCACTTCCGGGCCGCGAGCTGAGTAACCTACTCGCAGAAGAACTTCGCCGGCTGGACCCCGACGAGATCTACCATCTCGCCCTCCAGGGGGTGGCCGGCATCATTCGCGCAGAAGACAGGGTTCACGCATGACAACACCGGAAATTTTCAGGTCCGCCGACAAGGATTCGCTGGTCGACGCGGTGACCGAACGGTTCATCGACACGATCACGGCGGCTCAGGCAGCCCGCGGCTCCGCATCGGTGGTGCTGACGGGCGGAAGCAATGGCATTACACTGCTCGAGGCCCTGGCAAAGAACTCCGGCGACATCGATTGGTCAGCCGTTGACATCTTCTGGGGGGACGAGCGTTTCGTCGCGGCGGATGATTCCGAACGCAACGCGGGTCAGGCACAGGCCGCGCTGCTCGATCACGTTCCGGTGAAAGCTGATCGGGTCTTCGTGATGGCATCGTCGGACGGCGAGTTCGGTGACGACATCGAGGCGGCCGCCGCCGACTACGCCGAACGCCTGGCTGCCCGGGCAGGCGACGGCGAGACAGTTCCGCAATTCGACCTGCACCTGCTCGGCATGGGCGGCGAAGGCCACATCAACTCGCTGTTCCCGCACTCGGACGCGACCGGCGAGAGTCGGGCTTCCGTGGTGGCCGTGACGAACTCGCCGAAACCGCCACCGAAGCGGATCACCCTCACCCTGCCTGCCATCGCGCGTTCACGCGAGGTCTGGTTCTTGGTATCGGGTGCGGAAAAGGCAGAAGCCGTCGCAGCAGGCGTGGCCGGTGCCGACTTCATGGACTGGCCGTGTGCCGGTGCGCACGGTACCGAGGCCACGGTGTGGTTTGTCGATCCGGCGGCCGCGTCGAATCTGCCCTGACCGGCTGCGTCAGCGGCGTAGTCCGCGACCTGTCTCGAAAGTCGCCTCACGTCCTTCCATCTGGGCGGCATGCCAGTTCTCGCGATGCCTTCGCATGAGTCGTTCGTGAACACGTGCGATCGGTGGGCACACCCGACGTGCGGTCTCGACGATCGTCATCAGTGGCAGCCTCAGCACGATCCACACGATGGCGGGAAAAGGGCTGGGCATGTCGTACTTGCGTCTCGTCCACGGCATCATGAACAGCGCCGAATACGCCGCACAGATCCGTGAATTGTAGAGTTCACGGATCCGGCGTAGACCGGTGTGACCGTCCCTGGGGGCGAAGGCCGCGGGGAACGACTCGATCAGTTCTGCGCCGTGCGGTCCCGAATCGTAGCTTCGGGTGGTGTTGACCAGTGCCAGCAGTCGCAACGAATCGGCGATCGAGTCCGGGTACCACTGCGTGCGGACCCCGAGCAGATGTCCGAGGTAGCGCTGGTAATGCAGTAGGACCCGGATCTCCCGTGGCGAGGTCTGGACCCCGACCATCCACAGCGCCATCGCAGGCACCACACTGCCGCCGAGCAGGGTGAGCAACTGGTATGACTGACTGATCGGCAGACCCCAACGCGCGGAGTCCCATTCGGGATGTTCGGCGACCGTGCGGCGGACCCAGACGTGCATGACCCGAACCCGCATGGCGGTGGCCCGACCGGCTGACCCGGGTGTCAGGAGGGCATCGGGCTCGGACACGTCGATCCAGAAGCGGGCGGTCTCCAGGAACCGCCGCAGGGCGTTGTCACCGGCGTAACCACCTGCGAGCGACAGCGGGGTGGCGACCGCTGCCTCGGTGTACATCTCGAGGGTGATTCCGCCCGCCACGCTGAACAACGATGTCCCCCAGCGCCTCCAGATGGCCTCACCTTCGGCTATCTGTACCGGGTCGACCCAGTCGGGAACGGTCTCGAACTCCTCGAAGAGCGCCACCATTGCGGGCGGCGGATTCTCGATCGAGTCGAGCCCTTCGGTCAACGCCTTGTCGAGTAGTGCGCGGGCCGCCTCGCCGCCGAGTTCGCCGTAGACCTCGTCCACGAATCGTTCTGCAACGGGGTCCGTGGTGAACATCTCCGCGGCAAAGGTGCGGATGTGCTTCTCCGCCGGAAAGAGGTCCTTGCCCGTCAGTCGCTGTGCCACCCGACGTGCGCGCATCACCGCCTTGCTGTTCACCGCGTCTGCGTACCGGACGGCCTCGGGGAACTGCGGTTCGAGCTGCCGACGAATCGGCGTTGGTGTGGACACCCAGACTCCTGTTCGGTTCCAGTGAGACGAAAATGGAGAACCGTCTCGCAGAACTCGAACATACCTCATCACGGCCCGGTTGCCATCCCCGCACAAAAACACACCGTTCGGTCACATGCACCCGTTGCAACAGGTGCATGTGACCGAACGGTGTGCTTCTGTGTCGACTACCCGCTGTTGCGTAGTGCCGTTGCGAGTCCGTTCATGGTGAGCTGGATACCGCGACGCACCAGATCCGAATCGTCCCCACCGCGGTAGCGGCGTAGCAACTCGACCTGCAGGTGATTCAACGGCTCGAGATACGGGAAGCGGTTGAAGACCGAGCGCTTGAGCGCCGCGTTGTCGGCAAGGAGATCATCGGTTCCCGTGATCTTGAAGTACATCGAGGTCGTGCGATCGTGCTCGGCGGTGATCATCCCGAAAACCTTCTCGCGCAACGCCTCGTCGGGAACGAGACGCGAATAGCGCTCAGCGAGGCCGAGGTCGGACTTCGCCATCACCTGCGCCATGTTGGACATGACGGTGCGGAAGAACGGCCACCTGTTGTAATAGTCGGTCAAGGTCGCGAGCCGGTCGTCGTCGCCGTCGACCCATTGCTCGAAAGCCGCGCCGGTGCCGTACCAGCCCGGCAACATGACCCGGGCCTGCGACCAGGACAAGACCCAGGGGATCGCCCGCAGATCCGAGATCTTCTCTGTTTGCTTACGCGAGGCGGGGCGGCTGCCGATGTTGAGCGACCCGATCTCCGACAACGGAGTGGAGTTCACGAAGTACTCGACGAATCCCGGCGTCTCATGCACCAGTTCGCTGTAAGCCGCACGCGCCAGTGCGGCGAGTTCGTCGAGCACGGTGTAGGCCGCCTCGGCCTCGGCACCGAGGCCCTCCGTGTCCAGCAACGACGACTCGATGGTCGCCGCGAGAAGGGTTTCCAGGTTCCGCCGTGCGACCACCGGTTCTGCATACTTGGCTGCGATGACCTCGCCCTGCTCGGTGATCCGCAGCGAACCCTGAACGGCGCCCGGAGGCTGCGCCAGGATCGCGTCGTAACTCGGGCCGCCACCGCGACCGACCGTTCCGCCGCGACCATGGAACAGTCGCAACCGGATGCCGGCTTTCTTGGCGGCGTCGACGAGATCCAGCTCAGCCCTGTACAGCGCCCAGTTCGCCGCCAGGTACCCGCCGTCCTTGTTGGAATCGGAATACCCGAGCATGACCTCCTGGATCCCCTCCTGCGCGTCGATGAGCGAACGGTAGAGGGGGATGTCGAGGGCGGCGAGCAGTGTCGCAGCGCCCTGCTGCAGATCCTCGATGGTCTCGAACAACGGCACCACTCTCACCGACGAACTCGGTGCGGTGTCCGACGACCCAGGATCGAACAGGCCCGCCTCCTTCAGCAGCACCATCGCCTCGAAGAGGTCGCTCACGGATGTGCACATACTGATGATGTAGTTGGGGACCGCCTGCGGTCCGTACGCCGCGACCGCCGCCGCCGCGGCGCGAACGATGTCGAGTTCCTTGTGCGCGAGGTCGGAGAGGTCGGCCCCCGGCCCGGTCAGCGGGCGTCTGTTGCTCAATTCGGCGGTGAGCAACTCCACTCGCTCGGCCTCCCCCAGCGAGAGGTAGTCCGAGTGCACACCGGCCCAGGCCAGCAACTCCGCAACCACTTCTTCGTGGGTCTCGGAGTTCTGGCGCATGTCCAGACCGGAAAGGTGGAACCCGAATGCCCGCACGGCCTCTCGGAGGGTCAGCAGCCGATCGTCGGCGAGTTCGTCGTCGCCGTTCGAGCGCAGGGACTCGTCGATCACATCGAGATCTGCGAGGAACTCGGTGGCGTCGGTGTAGGTCGCCGCGCCATCTTTCGGGTATCCCCCGTCGTTGACCGCGACAAATCTGTCCCCGAACAATTCGCCTGCGGTCGCCGCCAGTCGCGCCCGGATGGCGCGCAGCGCCTGCCGGTACGGCTCGTCACCCTCGGTCTCACCGCGTTGCACACCGCCGAGCGCGAACACTTCGTCGCCGACCTCGGTCAGTCGCGACGTCAGGCTGAGTTCTTGCGCCAGTGTCGCCAGTTCGGAGAGATGGTGTGAGACCGCGGTTTCCGCCGCCCGCCTGGTTGCCATGCCGACTATCTCACCGGTCACAAACGGATTGCCGTCCCGGTCCCCGCCGATCCACGAGCCCATCCGCAGCATGGGATCGTCGGCGATGCCGGCAGCCGGGTAGTGCTCCTGGAGCCAGGCCCGGAGCTCGGCGTTGACGCGTGGGATCACCTCGAAGAACCCGGCGTCGTAGTAGCGGAGTCCCACCTCGATCTCGTCTTGGATCTGGAGGCGCTCGAGACGGATCAGCGCGGTCTCCCAGAGCGTGAGCACCTGCCGGTTCAGCGCTTTGTCGACCTCGTTTCGTTCGGCGGGCGTCAATTCCGTGCGCCCGGCGAACCGCATCAGGTCGGTGATCCGACGCTGCACCTCGAACACCGTTCGGCGCCGGGTCTCGGTGGGATGTGCGGTGATCACCGGGACCACAGTGGCGTCGGAGAGAGCCGCGCCGACCTGCTCGTCGCGCAGACCCGCAGCTGCAAGTTTGGCGTATGTGGCCGCGAGCGTGGAGTCCTGCGGCGGGTCGCCCGCGCGGACGTGGATCGCGCGGCGCCGTTCTCTGTGGATGTCTTCGGCGAGGTTCGCGAGCAGAGCGAAATGGCTGAATGCCCGGATCACCGAGATGGCCTCGGAGATGTCGATGTCGCGGAACAGGCTCTCGAGTTCGGTGCGATCGATCTCAGAACGACGGATCCGGAAGGATTCGACCCTGGCCTTCTCGACGAGTTCGAAGGTGTCCTCGCCGGCGTGTTTGCGGACGATCTGTCCGAGGATGCCGCCCAGCAGACGAATGTCCTCGCGTAGCGGTTCGGTCAGTTGTCTGTCGGTGCTGCCGGCTTCCGGACGGGGCACAGCGGGGCGCTTGTCAGTCACCCGCTCAGTATCTATGCCAGCCCGGTGCCGGCGCATCTCGACAATCGACGTTGGTCGAAGGTGTTACGAGAGCTTGATGTCCAGGCCGATACCGAGGATGAAGATGGTCCAGATCACGCCGACGAAGACTGTCAGTCGGTCGAGGTTGCGCTCGACGACACTCGAACCGGACAGACTGGACTGCACGCCGCCGCCGAACAGCGACGACAGGCCGCCGCCCTTGCCGCGGTGAAGCAGCACCAAGACGATCAGCAACACGCTGGTGACCACGAGTCCGATGTCCAGGGCAAGCTTCACGTGTCGTTTCCTATCATAAGTTTTGTTCGAACGGCCGATCTACCACTGTACCGGCCGCACCGGAAACCCGGAAATATGGTCGAGCTTCGCTTCGCTTTGTCTCCGAAATGGTGGCTTTTGGTGAGCGTGACCTGCGGTTTTGCTCGCCAAAAGCCACCAAAATCGGGAGATCAGGGCAGCGGTCCGCCGGCGGCGATGGCCGACAGGGTGGCGAACTCGTCCGACTTGAGTGAGGCACCGCCGACGAGCGCGCCGTCGACGTCGGTCTGGCCGACGATCTCGCCCACGTTCTTGGCGTTGACCGAACCGCCATAGAGCACGCGCACCGAATCGGCGATCTTCTGATCGGCGAGTTCGGCGAGTGTCGTACGCAGAGCTGCACACACCTCCTGCGCATCGGAGGCACTGGCGACGCGGCCGGTGCCGATGGCCCAGACCGGCTCGTAGGCGATGACGACCTTGGAGATCTCGTCAGCGCTCAATCCGGCGAGGGACCCCTTGAGTTGCGCGATGTTGTAGGCGACGTGATCGCCCGCCTCACGGATCTCCAGCCCCTCACCGACACATACGATCGGCGTCAACTCGTACTTCAGTGCGGCCTTGGTCTTGGCCAGCACCACGTCGTCGGTCTCGGCGTGCAGGGTGCGACGCTCGGAATGCCCTACGACGACGAACGTGCAGCCGAGCTTCGCGAGGAACGCCCCGCTGATCTCCCCGGTGTACGCACCGGAATCGTGCGCCGAAAGATCCTGTGCGCCGTAGGTGAGCAGCAGCTTGTCACCGTCCACGACGGTCTGCACGCTGCGGATGTCCGTGAACGGTGGGATCACCGTGACGTCGACCTTGTCGAAGTATTTGGTGGGCAACGCAAATGCGATCTTCTGCACCAGACCGATGGCCTCGAGGTGGTTCAGGTTCATCTTCCAGTTGCCCGCGATCAGCGGTTTACGGGTGGCCATCTCAGCTCTCCAATACCTTCAGTCCGGGAAGTTCTTTGCCCTCGAGGTACTCGAGGGAGGCTCCGCCACCGGTGGAGATGTGAGAGAAACCATCCTCGGGCAGACCGAGTGTGCGCACGGCCGCGGCACTGTCGCCGCCGCCGACCACCGAGAAAGCGCCACCCTCGGTGGCGCCGATGATCGCTTCGGCCAAGCCCTTCGTACCGGCAGCGAACTTCTCGAACTCGAAGACGCCGGCCGGACCGTTCCAGAACACGGTCTTCGCCTCACCGAGCACGGCCGCGAATCGCTTCACCGCTTCCGGCCCGATGTCGAGACCCATCCAACCGTCAGGGATCTCCGCGGACGACACCACCTTCGCCTCGGCATCAGCGGCGAACTTGTCGGCCACCACAACATCGATCGGCAGGTGGATGACGTCGCCGAACCGCTCGAGCAGAGATTTGCAGGTCTCGATCTGATCTTCCTGCAGCAGCGACGAACCCACCGACAAGCCGTTGGCCGCCAGGAACGTGAACGCCATCCCGCCGCCGATGACCAGGGTGTCGACCTTCGGCGCCAGCGCCTCGATGACACCGATCTTGTCGGAGACCTTGGAACCACCGAGCACCACTGCGTATGGGCGTGCCGTATCCGTGGTGAGCTTCGCGAGAACCTCGACCTCGGCCGCGACCAGGCCACCGGCGTAGTGCGGCAAAAGCTTTGCCACGTCGTACACCGACGCCTGCTCGCGGTGGACCACCCCGAACCCATCCGAGACGAACGCGCCTTCGTCACCGGTCAGTTCCACCAGCGCCTTGGCCAGCTTCTCCCGCTCGGCCGCGTCCTTGGAGGTCTCGCGCGGATCGAACCGCACGTTCTCCACCATCATCACGTCACCGTCGGTCAGACCCTCCGAGCGCGCAAGGGCGTCGCCGCCCACCACGTCGGTGGCCAGCTGGACGTTGCGGCCCAGCTCGGCACCGAGCCGCTCAGCGACCGGGGCCAGTGAGAAGGCCGGATCCGGAGCGCCTTTCGGACGTCCCAGATGCGCGGTCACGATGACCTTCGCGCCTGCATCGGACAGCGTCTTGATGGTGGGCACCGAGGCCAGGATGCGGCCTGCGTCGGTGATGGTGGAGCCGTCCAGCGGAACGTTGAGGTCGGATCGGACCAGAACGGTCCGTCCTTCCACTCCGGTCGCGAGCAGATCAGCGAGGGTGGGTACCGAGGTGGTCATCAGGCGCGTCGTCTCCCGGCGCTCGAAGGGTCAGGGTCTACTCGAACTGGTTGTGTTACAGCGACTTTCCAACGAGACCGGTGAGGTCGACGAGGCGGTTGGAGTAGCCCCATTCGTTGTCGTACCAGGACACGATCTTGACCTGCTCGTCGATGACCTTGGTCAGCGGCGCATCGAAGATCGAGGAGTGGGGGTCGGTGACGATGTCCGAGGACACGATCGGTGCGGTGCTGTACTTCAGGATGCCCTTGAGGGGTCCCTCGGCTGCGGCCTTCATGGCGTCGTTGATCTCGTCGACGGTCGCCTTCTTCTTCAGGATGGCGGTGAGGTCGGTGACCGAGCCGGTCGGGATGGGCACGCGCAGCGCGTAACCGTCGAGCTTGCCGAGAAGCTGCGGGAGCACCAGGCCGATGGCCTTCGCGGCACCGGTTCCGGTGGGCACCACGTTGAGGGCGGCGGCGCGGGCGCGACGCAGGTCACTGTGCGGTCCGTCCTGCAGGTTCTGATCCTGGGTGTAGGCGTGGATCGTGGTCATCAGACCCGAGACGATGCCGAACTCGTCATCGAGGACCTTGGCGACCGGTCCGAGGCAGTTCGTGGTGCATGACGCGTTGGAGATGATGTTCTGGCTGCCGTCGTACTTGTCGTCGTTGACGCCGAGCACGATGGTGATGTCCTCACCCTTGGCGGGCGCGGAGATGATGACCTTCTTGGCGCCGGCGTCGAGGTGGCCCTTGGCCTTGGCGGCATCGGTGAAGATACCGGTCGACTCGACGACGATGTCGACTCCCAGGTCGCCCCAGGGCAGCTCGGAGAGCGGGCCGCGATGTGCGAGAGCCTTGATCTTGCGGTCTCCGACGACGATCGTGTCGTCACCTTCGAGCGAGACATCCTGCGGCAGCCGACCGAGGATGGAGTCGTACTTGAGCAGATGTGCCAGGCTCGCGTTGTCCGTGAGGTCGTTGACCGCGACGATCTCGATGTCAGTGGTGCCGAGCGCCTTCTGCGCTTCGATGGCACGGAAGAAGTTACGGCCGATCCGGCCGAATCCGTTTACGCCTACACGAACGGTCACTATGAGCTCCTTAGCTGTGGATGTGCTGGGCCATCGTGTGGCCCGTCTGCGGCAGTGATCAGCCTAGTCGTCGGCCTCGGACCAGGCACGCCCGGTCCGACTCCGTGGCCTGACCCCACCCGTCGATGTTGCGACAAGCCGGGGAGCGACATCGCCCTCGAACGTCAGTCGTCGTCGAGCAGATCGGCGGTGACCGCCGATTCCGTGTCGGGGATCCCGTCGGTTCGCGCCTTCTTGTCGGCCATCGAGAGCAGCCGGCGGATTCGCCCGGCGACAGCGTCTTTGGTCATCGGCGGGTCAGCGAGCTGGCCGAGTTCCTCCAGAGAGGCCTGCCTGTGTGTGATCCGCAACTGGCCTGCCGTGATCAGGTGGTCCGGGACCTGGTCGCCCAGGATCTCCAGCGCGCGCTCGACTCGTGCGGCGG
Source organism: Williamsia sp. 1135 (assembly GCF_002095395.1). GTDB lineage: Bacteria > Actinomycetota > Actinomycetes > Mycobacteriales > Mycobacteriaceae > Williamsia. Next base: position 273,588 of record NZ_MJEI01000107.1, on the reverse strand, counting down.
CCGCGACCGCGGCTCGGGCCGACCTGCGCAGGTTTGCGTCGTCGAAGTTGGCCAGCCGATTCGCCGTCGCCCGGACCTCACGGCGCATGCGTCGCTCTTCCCAGGTGAGCCTGGTGTCCTGAGCGCCCATCCGGGTGAGCAAGGCGCCGATGGCCTCACCGTCGCGGATGACCACGCGGTCCGCCCCGCGGACCTCACGAGCTTTGGCCGTGACGCCCAGCCGGCGGGCTGCGCCGACCAGGGCCAACGCGGCCTCCGGACCGGGGCAGCTGACCTCCAGCGCCGAGGACCGTCCGGGCTCTGTCAGCGACCCGTGTGCGAGAAACGCGCCCCGCCAGGCAGCTTCGGCGTCACCGACGCTGCCGCCGACGACCTGCGCGGGCAACCCGCGCACGGGACGACCACGCATGTCGAGCAGACCCGTCTGCCGCGCCAGCGCTTCGCCGTCCTTGGTGACGCGGACGATGTACCGCGCGCTCTTGCGGATGCCGCCCGCACTGAGCACGTGTACCTCGGAGTTGTAGCCGTACAACTCGAAGATCTCCCGACGCAGCCGGCGGGCGACGTTGCCGAGGTCGACCTCGGCTTCGACCACGACCCGGCCTGCGACGATGTGCAGCCCACCCGCGAACCGGAGCAACGCCGACACCTCTGCCTTGCGGCTGCTCACCTGGGTCACCGCCAGACGACTCAGTTCGTCTTTGACCGCGGATGTCATCGCCACTCGACGTCGTCCCCTTCATTGGATGTTTCAGATGCAGATTGCCCGACTGTCGATCGGTAACTTGAGGCTTTACTATCGCACAGCCTTCCGATCAGGGCGGCGACCCTTCCCGGGTCGTGGGTGTGCGTCCCGGGAACGGCGAGCTCACCATCGTGCAGGGTGGCCCCGAACTGCGCAGCGGCCCGTTCGACGTGCTCGCGCTCACGTCCGACGGGAACCGAACCCGAGTCGACGACGACGTGGTCCACCCGGAAATCGTCAGCGTGGGCAAAGAGCACATGAAGATGGCGCTCCACCGAAAACCCTGCTGTCTCACCAGGTTCGGGAGCAAGATTGACGATGAGGATCTTGCGGGCCCTGGTACGTTTGAGGGCCGCCAACTGCGCCGGGACGAGCACATGTGGGATCACACTCGAGAACCACGAGCCCGGGCCGAGCACCACCACGTCGGCGTTGTCGATCGCGTCGACGGCCTGCGCGCACGCGGGCGGATCGTCCGGTGACAAGCGGACACGACGCACCTTTCCCGGGGTCGTCGCAACCGCGACCTGCCCACGGATCGGTCTGCTGATCCGCGGATCCGCCTCGAGCCCCGAGACGTCCGCCTCGATCGTCAGAGCCGTCGCGGACATGGGCAGGACTCGCCCCCGCACCCCGAACAGCGCGGTGATCATCTCGAGCGCTTCGACAGCGTCGCCGGTGACCTCGGTCAGCCCCGCCAGCAACAGGTTGCCCACAGGATGCCCCGCGAGCGCACCCTGACCGCCGAAACGGTGTTGCAGCAAGGTCGCCCACTCCCGCGGGGGACGCGAACCCGGGCCGGTCGCGGACCTCTCCGGATCGGGATCGGTGGCCGACAGCAGAGCCGCGATCGCCATCCGCAGATCACCGGGTGGGAGGATGCCCAACTCCGCTCGCAGTCGCCCGGACGAGCCCCCGTCATCGGCGACGGTGACGATGGCTGTGACGTCATCGCTCAGCCGGCGCATCGCGGTCAGCGTCGCGTAGAGACCGTGTCCACCTCCGAGGGCGACGATCGCCGGATCGGTGCCACTCATTCGCGCCCCAGATCGCGATGGGCCACGCGCACAGAGAAGGCGTCTGAGTCGGGACCGGTGCGCGAGAGCCGGGCCGCCAGTTCTTCACTCATCGCGACACTGCGGTGCTTTCCGCCGGTACAGCCGATGGCCACCGTCATGTAGCGCTTGCCCTCCCGGCGGTACCCGGCACCGACCAGTCGGAGAATCTGCTCGTACTTGTCGAGGAACTCCCCTGCCCCCTCTTGCCCGAGCACGTAGTCCCGGACCGGTTCCTCGAGACCGTCGTGGTCCCGCAGTTCCGGGATCCAGTAGGGATTGGGCAGGAACCGGACGTCGGCCACCATGTCCGCATCGATCGGGAGTCCGTACTTGAAACCGAACGACTCCACCACGACACTCACGTCGGCAACGGAGGCACTGGCATAGGCGCCCTCGATGATCACCCGGAGCCGCTGAACCGAGAGCCCGGAGGTGTCGACGACGAGGTCGGCGCGTTCCTTGACCGCCGCGAGCATCGTCCTCTCGGCGGCTATCGCCGAGATCAGAGTCCCGTTGCCCTGCAACGGGTGACGCCGGCGCACCTGCTCGAAGCGCTGCACCAGAACCTGTTCCGAGGCCTCGATGAACACCACCTTGGGGTGAATGCCGGCCGCGTCGAGTTCTGTGCGCAGCACATCGAGGGCGGCGGCGTAGGAGTCCCCCTGGATGCGCATCACCAGAGCCAACCGGGAGATCGTCGAATTCTCCTTGCGGGCCACATCGACCATCGAACCGATGAGGGTATGCGGGACGTTGTCGGCCACATACCACCCGGCGTCCTCGAGCAGGTTCGCCACGGTGCTGCTGCCCGCCCCGGAAAGTCCGGTGACCAACAACACCTCTGGCCGTCCGGCGCCCGCGCGCTCCGCGCCGGCCTGGGTTTCGCTCACCTGGTGGGTCCCGTCTTCTCGCTGTCCTGATTATGTTCGACAAGTGCCTCCTGTACCGCTTTTGCGGTCATTTGCCCGATTCCCGGCACCTCCGCGATCTGCTCGATGGTCGCCTGCCGCAAGTTCGCGACCGAACCGAAATGCGCGACAAGCGCGGACCTGCGGGTACTGCCCAGTCCCGGGACCCCGTCGAGCGCCGAGGCGGTCATCCGCTTACTGCGCTTGCTGCGGTGAAAACTGATCGCGAAACGATGCGCTTCGTCCCGCACACGCTGCAGCAGGAACAACGCCTCGCTGGTGCGAGGAAAGATGACCGGGTCATCGTCGCCGGGTACCCAGACTTCTTCTAGCCGCTTCGCCAGCCCGACGACCGCGACATCGGTGATGTTGAGCTCGTCGAGGACCGCTGCAGCAGCGTGCACCTGCGGGGCGCCGCCGTCGACCACGAACAGGTTCGGCGGATAGGCGAACTTCCGCGGCCTACCCGTTTTCGGGTCGATCGCCGCTTCGGGCGCGAGGTCTCCCCCGCTCGCGTCGGCGAGGGGCGGCGGGATCACCACGGCCGAGCTTTCTGCGAGGTCCGCGCGGTGCCGTAGGAACCGGCGACGGGTGACCTCGGCGATGGACGCGACGTCGTCAGAGTGGCCGTCACCGGCGGCCTCCCGGATCGCGTAGTGCCGGTAGTCGGACTTGCGGGGCAACCCGTCCTCGAACACGACCAGCGAGGCGACGACATCGGTGCCCTGTACATGGGAGATGTCGATGCACTCGATACGCAACGGTGCGGTGTCGAGGCCGAGGGTGTCCTGGATCTCGGTCAAGGCCGCCGACCGGGTCGTGAGATCTCCGGCCCGCTTGAGCTTGTGTTGCGCGAGCGCGCCGGACGCATTCCGTGCAACCGTCTCCATCAGCGACTTCTTGTCGCCGCGTTGCGGGATCCGTAGATCGACATTGCTCCCGCGCAGACCCGAAAGCCATTCGCGCACTTCGCCGACGTTCGGGGGTAACGCCTGGACGAGAACCTCACGCGGAACCGGGTCCGACGACGCGTGACCGTCCTCCATCGACACGGACGCGGCCTGCTCCACCTGCTCGCCGTAGAACTGGGTCAGGAACTGCCCCACCTGATCGGCCATGTCGTCATCGCCCGACTTCTCGACGATCCAGCCCCGTTGACCCAGAACGCGACCACCGCGCACGTGGAAGACCTGGACAGAGACCTCGAGATCGTCCCCATCCATTGCGACGAGGTCGGCGTCGGTCCCGTCGCCGAGCACCACCGATTGCCGCTCCAGCGCCCTTCGTAGCGCCCCGATGTCGTCGCGGAGACGAGCCGCGCGCTCGAAGTCGAGGGCAGTGGATGCCTTCTCCATCTGAGACTGCAGATTGTTGATCATCCGGTCGGTGCGCCCGGCGAGGAAATCACAGAAGTCTTCGACGATGACCCGGTGTTCCTCGGCGCTGACGCGGCCGATACACGGCGCCGCGCACTTGTCGATGTACCCGAGCAGACATGGCCGGTCAATTTGCCTGTGCCGCTTAAAAACACCGTTGGAACATGTGCGGGCCGGGAATACCCTGGTCAACAGATCGAGCGTCTCCCGGATGGCCCAGGCATGCGCGTACGGACCGAAATACCGGACACCCTTGCGCCGTGGACCGCGATAGACGAACAACCGGGGATACTCCTCGGCCATCGTGACCGCGAGCATCGGGTAACTCTTGTCGTCGCGATACCGGACATTGAAACGTGGATCGAACTCCTTGATCCAGTTGTACTCGAGCTGCAACGCCTCGACCTCGGTCGAGACCACCGTCCACTCGACCGACGCCGCCGTCGTCACCATCTGCCGCGTCCGCGGATGCAGCGACGTCAGATCGGCGAAATACGACGTCAGCCGCGATCGCAGACTCTTCGCCTTCCCGACGTAGATCACCCGCCGATGGACGTCCCTGAACTTGTAGACGCCGGGCTCGGTGGGAATGCTCCCCGGAGCCGGGCGGTACGTCGACGGGTCAGCCACATTTTCCAGGCTAGTACCCCGCAACGACAGGAGTTAAATACCGACGTCAGCGGGGAGCGAACCGCTCCTGCAGTTCCCGGAACTCCGCCATCGCGGCCACCGCGCGGTCACCGTCGTTCGCCTGGATCGCCAGAATCGGGCTGAACTCGTCCTCCGGCAATTCCAGTCGCGCCCAGTTGCCGCTGTCCGGGTACCAGACGCCTCGGACGATGCTCCAGTCGAAGACCCGCTCGCCGAGCAGATTTCGTATCCCGACGCCTTCGGCCCCGACCCGTAGTCGGGCCCGGCACAGCAGCATCATCGAACCGCCGATCACCACTCCGATCAAGCCCATGGCTATCTGGTCCGAGGTCTGGAAGTGCGCGCCCGTGTCCGAGATCGTCAACAGCGAACCGATGACGACGTGGACGATGACCACCACCACCGCAGCAATGGTCGCGTACAACGGTGACCGGCGCGGCCGGTAGACCATCAACCAGCGTGGCTCACCATTCGACTCCATGGCCTCACCACTCGCGCTCACGGATGATCCGGTCGCAGACGCCTCTGCGGTCCTGTCGGCATTCGCGCTCATCAGACGCCGGCGTGGTACTCGCCACGGGAGAGCGCCCGCAGGGTCAACGCAGAGGCGATGGCCGCCGTGGCCGCCTGTGCGCCCTTGTCCTCCGAAGAATCGGGCAGCCCAGCCCGGTCCAGCGCCTGCTGTTCGTTGTTGGTGGTGAGCACACCGTTGCCGACCGGGGTCGACTCGTCGAGGGAGACCCGGGTCAGGCCGCTGGTGACTGCGTCACACACGTACTCGAAGTGGGGCGTCTCACCGCGTATCACCACGCCCAGCGCGACGACGGCGTCGTGGTTGCGGGCAAGGGCCTGCACGATGACCGGCAGTTCGATTGCGCCCGCGACCCGAACGATCGTCGGCTGGTCGACACCGACCTTGGCCGCTGCTGTCGTGGCGCCACTGAGCAGCGACTCACAGATCGTCGAATGCCATTGCGAGGCAACGATCGCCACCTGCAACTTGCTGGCATCTCCGAGTTCGAGCTCTGGTTCGCCTGCGCCGCTCATGCGGGGTTTCCTCCGGTGATGTTGATCGGTTGCACGCCGCCGGTGTCCGTTCCGTGCGGGTCGTCGAGCCCGGTGAGGTCGTGGCCCATCCGGTCCCGCTTGGTACGCAGATACCGAAGATTCTCGGCGTTCGGACGCACCGGCATCGCCACGCGCTCGGTGATGTGCAGGCCATAGCCGTCGAGGCCGACACGCTTGGCGGGGTTGTTGGTGAGCAACCGCATCGAGGCGACGCCGAGATCGACCAGGATCTGTGCGCCGAGACCGTAGTCACGTGAATCGGCGGGCAGTCCGAGCTCGAGGTTCGCATCTACCGTGTCCGAACCGGCGTCCTGCAGTTGGTACGCCTGCAACTTGTGCAGCAGTCCGATGCCCCTGCCTTCGTGACCACGCATGTACAGCACGATTCCGCGCCCCTCCTGCGCGACCATCTCGAGCGCTGCATCGAGTTGAGGGCCGCAGTCGCAACGCAACGAACCGAAGACGTCGCCGGTCAGGCACTCCGAGTGGACCCGGACCAGAACATCGTTGCCTTCGCCGTCTGCGCCGGGGATGTCACCGAGCACGAGGGCCACATGCTCGACCTCGTCGTAGATGCTGGTGTAGCCGACCGCGCGGAACGTGCCGTGTGCGGTAGGGATCCGTGCATCGGCCACCCGCACGACGTGCTTCTCGTGACGACGACGCCACGCGATCAGGTCTGCAATGGAGATCAGCGCGAGATCGTGTTCGTCGGCGAAGACACGCAACTCGGGAGTCTGGGCCATGTCGCCCTCGTCCTTCTGGCTCACGATCTCGCAGATGACTCCGGCGGGCGTCAGACCCGCCATCCGGGCGAGGTCGACGGCGGCCTCGGTGTGGCCGGGGCGGCGCAGAACGCCGCCTTCTTTGGCACGCAGTGGCACGACGTGACCGGGACGGGTGAAGTCGCCCGCCGTGCTCTCCGGATTGGCGAGCAGCCGCATGGTCGCCGCCCGGTCCGAGGCACTGATACCGGTGCCGATGCCTTCGCGGGCATCGACGGTGACGGTGTAGGCCGTGCCGTGCTTGTCCTGATTCATCGAGTACATCGGCGGCAGTCCGAGCCGGTCACAGTCGGCGCCGTCCAGCGGCACGCAGAGGTAGCCCGAGGTGTACCGGACCATGAACGCGACGAGTTCCGGCGTCGCCTTCTCCGCAGCGAAGATGAGGTCACCTTCGTTCTCACGGTCTTCATCGTCGACCACGACAACGGCCTTACCTGCAGCAATATCGGCTATCGCCCGCTCGACCGTGTCGAACCTGGTGTTCTGGGACAGCCCCTGTGGCTTGTCTGCGGTGTTGTTCATCGCTCCACTCCGATCGAAGCCAGCCGTTCGACGTACTTTGCGATCACGTCGACTTCAAGGTTAACCACCACGCCCGGCGCGGCAGCACCCAAGGTGGTCAAGGTGAGAGTGGTTGGGATGAGTGAGATCTCAAACCAGTCCGGACCGACCGCCGAAACGGTGAGTGACACCCCGTCGACGGTGATCGAACCCTTCTCGACGATGTAACGGGCAAGCGACCCTGCGATCGCGATGCGAACGACAGTCCAGTTCTCGCCCGCGTTCACCGAACTGACGGTGCCGACGCCATCAACATGGCCTTGCACGATGTGGCCACCGAACCGGCCGCTCGCAGGCATCGCGCGCTCCAGGTTCACCGGGCTGCCCGGTCCGACGGCCTCCAGCGAGCTGCGGCGCAGGGTCTCACCCATCACGTCGACCGTGAAATCGCCGCCGGCGAGGACGTCGACGACCGTGAGGCAGACTCCGTTGACGGAGATCGAATCGCCGTGTCCGGCGTCGCTGGTGACGAGTGGGCCGCGGACGGTGAACCGTGCCGCATCCGTCAGGTCTTCCCTTGCGACAATGCTGCCGCGTTCTTCGACGATCCCGGTGAACATCGCCTTCTCCTTCAATCGCTGCGCGATCTCAGGGCGGCACATGACAGGCCTGGGCGACCTACCAGTGGTGTTCTCTCACGTCCGGACTGTAACCGTCGGCTCCGGGATCTCACCGGAATCTGCTGGACCCTTCACCGAGGTGAAGGCGCTCGCGGGCTAGGAGAAAATCGGATCTTCGCCTTTACCGCCGGTGGGGAATCACACCCCGCCCCGAGAACTTCCACCAACGACGCTAGCACAACCACCAGGGCAGCTGAGCAGGCGTAACGCGGTGACGACGCCGGTCAGCGGGTTGCGGTCAGGGTGAGCAGAACGTCGTCACCCAGGGTTTCGGCACTCTGGGTCACAAACCGGTGGCCTTGGGTCAGGGTCTGCACGGTCTCGTCGACCACGGCGGCGGCTCCCCCACCGATCACCAGCGGCGCGATGTACGCCTGGACGCGATCGACCAGGCCCGCCGCAAAAAAGGCGCCGAGCAGGCGGGAGCCCCCCTCGATCTGCACATTCGCCAGGTCACCGAGCGCCGCGAGTACGCGGTTCGGATCGCGGTCGTGCACCTGGAGCGTGCGGGCGTCGGCATTGAATATGCGAGCCTGCGGCGAGATCTCGGACAACCCCACCACGACTCGCAGCGGCTGGTGTCGACGCAGGGAGCCGTCGGGGTGACGCGCGGTCAACGTCGGGTCATCGGTGAGCACCGTTCCGGTGCCCACGATGATTGCGTCGAGCTGAGCACGTTCGTCGTGCACGCGGCCGCGGGCGACATCACCGGTGATCCACTGACTCGTCCCGTCGGGGGCGGCGATCCGACCGTCGATCGAGGCTGCGAACTTCGCGGTGACCATCGGTCGCCCGTGTTTCTGCCGGAACAGCCACTCCCGGAGCGGGCCGGAACTCACCTCACCGGCCCGGACACCACCCTGCACCAGCAGACCGGCATCCTCGAGCCGCCGATGACCTCCGGTGGCGAGCGGATTGGGATCGGCGACGGCGTACACCACTTCGCGAACACCTGCGGCGATCAATGCCTCGGTGCAAGGGCCGGTCCGGCCGGTGTGATTGCACGGTTCGAGGGTGACCACCGCGGTGCCACCGGCGGCCCTCACGCCGGCCTGCGCCAGCGCGTTCACCTCCGCGTGGGCACCGCCTGGCGCACTGGTGTGACCGACCCCGGCCACGGCACCGTCGGCATCGAGGATCACCGCTCCGACCGGTGGGTTCGGCGAACTGATCCCCCGCGCACCGAGCGACGCGGTCATCGCCCGGCCCATCGCCCCGTCGACGTCGGTCACGAAGTCATCGTGCGCTGATCGCCTGGGCGCGCAGCGATTCCACAGCAGCAGCAGGATCGGTGGCGTTGTAGACCGCGGATCCGGCGACAAAGCAGTCGACGCCTGCCTCGGCGGCCTGTTCGATCGTGTCGACGTTGATGCCGCCGTCGATCTCGACGAGCACCCGTAGTTCACCCGAGTCCACCAGGGACCGAACCCGGCGCACCTTGTCGAGGACCTCGGGGATGAACGACTGGCCTCCGAAGCCGGGTTCCACGCTCATGACCAGCAACGTGTCGAAGCTCTTCAGGATCTCCAGATACGGGTCGAGGTCGGTGCCGGGTTTGATGCTCAACCCCGCCTTCGCTCCTGCGGCCCGGATGTCGCGGCCCACCGCGATCGGATCATTGGTGGCCTCCGCGTGAAACGTCACATTGTAGGCTCCGGCCTCGGCGTACCCCGGCGCCCAGCGCCCCGGATCGTCGATCATCAGGTGACAGTCGATCGGGATGTCGGTGCTCTTGAGCAAGCTCTGCACCACCGGCAATCCCAGCGTCAGGTTCGGCACGAAGTGGCCGTCCATCACATCTACGTGCAACCAATCCGCGCCGGCGACCGCGTCGGCTTCGGCACCGAGCTTCGCGAAGTCGGCGGACAGGATGGACGGCGCGATCATCGGAGGCGTCTGCATGAGAATCATCCTAGGGCGAACCGTTGGCAGCACATCCGACCCGTCGGCGTTGATACGCGTCGTACCCTCAGCGCTGATAGAGCGTCGTACCCTCAGCGCTGATAGAGCGTCGTACCCTCCGGGGGCACAGTGGTGCTGACCAGCTTGGCGAAACAGTGGTCCCGGTCGAGGCCATTCGCTGCACACCAGGCGTTTGCCTGGTCGGGTCCGGCGAAGGTGGCCGCTGCCACCGTCACCCACCATCCCGGATCATCGAACACCGTCCACTCACCAGTCCACAAGAGACGAACGTCGTTGAAGCGCAACCGAAGCGCGAGAAACTCGTCGAGAATCGCCTGCCTCGACCACACCCGTCCGTCAGCGACGAGACCCGGCTGCTTCGAGCTGAGTTGAGCGACCCACCGGTTGTTCAGATTCGCGAGGATGAAGTTGCGGTCCGAATTGGCTTGCCGCCGAAGGGCATCTTCGACAAACAGCCTCGACATCGACGTCCTGCGGGATGAACGGGCTCGAAGCGGAGACCGCTGCCGCTGATGCCCCACCCGCGGGTGCCGGTGCCTCCGTGAGGGTCCCAGGACCTCCCACCTGCTCACATTCGACCAGGTAGGTGGTCCCTGCGGCACCGGAACCCGAGGGCAGCGTGTCGGGTAGGCGCAAGAAGCTCCCCGGCGAGAAGGTCATGTCGAGGTCTATCGAGCGAGGCCGGTCGGCGCCGCGGCCAGGGGGCAGCGCCAGCACCGAACGCGAGAAATCGAACAACCCGGACGCCACCAGCGCCGCGCCTTGGGTGATGGTGATCCGGGTTGATCCGCTCGACAACACGTCACCGGTCGGGCAGGTGGCGGTCACCTTCATCGTGACCACGAGGCCGCCCGCGGACGTCGCGAAGCGCTGCGGCTCGAACACCGGCGCGCTCCCGCACCGGGTCACATACTCATCATCGCCGTTTCCCGCCGCCTGGTCGGTGGTGCCGGGCTCACCCGGCGCGGACGCGGCCCCGCCGGTCGGGTTGTACACCGTGATCGCGCCGGGAGTCGCGACGACCAGGTGATCCCCGACAGCCAGAATCTGCGGGCCGGCGTAGACCGACACCGAACCTCCCGGCGACGTCGGAAGCGACCACTGCGGCGCACCGGTCGCGAGGTCGGCGGCAACGATCCCGTTGTCCGGGCCTACATAGATGTACCGCTGCCCGTCGGTCACGCCGACGTTCTCGCCGAACTGACGGATGGTGCCTGCACTCCAGCGCTCGACGCCGGTCGTGGTGTCGATGCTGTGGACCCGGGCACCGTCGCCATCGACGACCACGGCCTGCTGCGCGGTCAGCAAGGACAGATTCGGAGTTAAAGTCCCGCTCGCGACGGGGACCTGCCATCGCGGAACTCCGGAACGAGAATCGACCAGCCGTCCGCCGATCAGGGCCCACTCTGATTCCCCCGGATTCGAGACGGCAGGGGTGGCCACCGAATCGCCGTCGACCTCGTCGACGGAACCGTCTGGGCGAACCACGAGCACCGGGCCCCGGCTGACCTGGCCGTTGCTGAACGAGCCCGCGACCACCAGGATCGACCCGTCGGCGAGCGTCGAGATCGAGGCACCGCCCGGCCGGTTCACCAGCACTCGACCATCGACGGTCGACGCCACTGTCACCGATCCTGACGCGGTCGCCACCAGCGAATCGGTGGCGAGTGTCGTGGTGGAGTCACCGCTGGGCAACGCCCCGGCCGACGGGTACGTCTGCGACCACCCCCTACCGGTTGGCGTGACCTGCGTGATGGTCTTGTCGCCCGTCGTGGCGCTGACGACGTACGCGTTGTCACCGTCGTAGGCGAGTCCGTAACCCATCCCCCCGTCCAGCGGCACGGTGTGCGTCGCCCGACCGGTGAGCGTGTCGATGAAGTACACCGATCCGGCGTCGTTGCAGACCATCTGGTGGTCGACGATCCGATCGGCGCAGGCGCGCGGCCGCACCGGGGACACCCACTGTTCGCCGGCCTCGACGACGACGCCGACCAAGGAGTGATCCGACGATCCCTGGTTCGCCGTCATCGTCACGACGGTCGAGTCGTCATGCACGAACCCCGGACGCAAGTACTGGTTCTCGGCCGACAACACCGATACGAACTGGTCGGCTCCTAGTTGCGTTGCGGAGACCTCAGAGGTCGCGATGGGCGCCGAGGGGTACTCCGAGGTCAACTGACCGGCCAGCGGCGGCTGCTTCGTCGGCTCCGACCCGCCGCCGGAGACGCTCTGCCACACCACCACTGTGGCCGTCGCTACCGCGAGGACGCAGATCATCGCGACGAGCGGCAAGATCCATCGGGGCATTCCGCGTCGCGGCGGAGGTCCGAACTGAGGCGGCGGCCCGAACTGCGGCGCGGGCCAACCACCCTGAGGCGGACCGGGATATGTCACATGACAATTGAACGTGTCGCCCGGCCGACGCGTAAGAGCACGAACGGACTAGTGGACTCAGTCCTTGCGCAGCGCGGCGAAAAACATGGCATCGGTGCCGTGTAGGTGCGGCCACAACTGTACGAAAGGTCCGTCCCCGAGTCCCTCGATGCCGCCCGGAACGAGCTCTCGGGTGTCGAGTGGGGTCACCGGCTGTTCGGCGACAACCCGCTCGACAACTCCCGCGGTCTCTGCCGGGTGGGGGGAACACGTCGAGTAGACCACCACGCCGCCGGGACGCACCAGTTCGACCGCCGAGGTGAGCAGTTGATGCTGCAGCACAACGAGTTCGGCGACATCATTCGGACTGCGCCGCCAGCGGGCCTCAGGCCTGCGCCGCAGCGCTCCCAAACCGGTGCAGGGAGCATCGACGAGTACTCGATCGAATCCCGGTTCCAGGCCCGGGTCACGGCCGTCGGCGACATGTACGTCGACCGGTAGGTCGCGGGTGGATTTGCTGATCAGTTCGGCCCGATGCGGCGCCTTCTCAACGGCATCGACCCTGGCGCCTTCTATCTCGGCCAGTGCGCCGAGCAGCGCGGCCTTCCCACCGGGACCTGCGCAGAGGTCGAGCCAACGACCCGAGTCGGGGCCCTCGAGCGGTGCCTGCGCCAGCGCGCGGGCCACCAATTGGCTGCCCTCGTCCTGCACCCCGGCCAGACCCTCACGGATCGGCTCGAGGTCGCCGGGATCGCCGCCGTCGAGATAGACGCAATACGGCGAGTACCGACTGACCTCGCCGCCGGTGATCAGCGCCAATTCCTCGGCGGTGATCATCCCCGGGCGGGCGACGAGATGGGTCAGTGGACGTTCGTCGTCAGCGGCCAGTGCAGCCTGCAAGGCGCCGGCCGAACCACCGAGCGAGTCGTCGAACACGGCTGCGATCCAGCGCGGATGTGCGTACTGGAAGGCCAGATGGCCGATGAGGTCCTCGGCGACAGACGGAGCCAGCGCCTGCACCCACAGGTCTTCGTCGCGCTGAGAGATCTTGCGCAACACCGCGTTGGCGAAACCCACCGGACCGTGGCCCGAGCGCGAACGGACGAGATCCACGGACGTGGAAACGGCTGCGTGCGCTCCGATCCGGGTCCGCAGCAATTGATAGGTGCCGAGCCGCAGGACGTCGAGCACGGCACCGTCGATCTCTGCGACCGGACGCTTGGCCACCTCGGCGATAATGGCGTCGAGCATCCCGACCGCCCGCGACGTACCGTAGGTCAGCTCGGTTGCAAGGGCAGCATCGCGACCGGTGATCTTTCTGTCTCGCAACATCTTCGGCAGCACAAGGTTGGCGTAGGCATCGCGTTCGCGCACGGCTGCCAGAACATCGACGGCTGCGACGCGTGCCGGGTCGATAGGTGTGTGCTCGCGCTGGTCGGTCGGTTGGTTCATGTCAATGCCTGTCCGTCGGTCAATCTGGCACCGCGCGCCCAATCGGCGCCCGCCATCGCTTTTTTGCCTTGTGGCTGGACGGTGTCCAGCCTGATCGGATCGGTCTTGGTGCCGACGAGCAGCGCTCTCTTGGTGACCTCCAGCTCGCCCGCCGCCGGGGCGGGTCCTTCGCCGGCGGGCGCCACCGATGTGGCGAGCACCTTGACCCGGAGTCCGTCAAGGGTGGTCCATGCGCCGGGGGCAGGAGTCATCGCCCTGATGTGCCGGTCGATCAGGTGAGCCGGCAGGTCCCACCGGATCCTGGCGTTCTCGATGGAGATCTTCGGAGCGGTGCTGATGCCTTCTGACTGCTGCGGGACGGCGATCAGCTCACCGTCTTCGAGCCCGTCCAGGGTGGCGGTGAGCAGCCCCGCACCGAACTCGGACAATCTGGCGAGCAGCGTTCCGGCCGTGTCGTCAGGGCGGATGCGCTCGGTGACCACTCCGAACACCGGCCCGGTATCGAGGCCGGCCTCGATGCGGAACGTGCTCGCCCCGGTCATCTCGTCGCCGGCGGCGATCGCTGCCTGGACGGGTGCGGCGCCTCGCCAAGCAGGCAGCAACGAGAAGTGCAGGTTGATCCACCCGTGGGTCGGCACGTCGAGCAGCGACGCAGGCACCAGTCCGCCGTAGGCGACGACCGGAATGCACTCGGGCGCCCACTCCTCGAGTTGCGCCACCGAATCCGGATCAGCCAGTTTGCGCGGGGTCATGACGGGGATGCCGTTGTCGTCCGCAAGCTGCGCCACCGGTGATCGCGTGACCTTGCGGCCCCGTCCGGCAGCGGCATCAGGACGACTGATCACGCCGATCACGTCGTGACGCGGTGAATCGATCAATGCTTGCAGCGGACCGACTGCGGGCTCAGGTGTGCCCGCGAACACCACCCGCATGTAGTACCTCCAAAGTCTGCGCCTGCCGAACATTCGTCCGCGGCCAGCCAACAGCGTAGTTGGCTGGTTCGCTCGGGCCCATTCGCGTCGTCGTCTCACCACGGTGCTTGTTGGCTCGCTGGCGCTCGCGTGGCGAACGGCCTTTATCGCGTGTTCTTCCTCAGTCGACTCAGTCGCTGCGCTCCCTCGCTCCCTCGTCCAGAACACGCGGCCGTCCGCCGCGGTGGTGCGGTTACAAAAACATGTCGGCGCCTACCACCCGCGTGTGGGCGGATCTACTATCCGATGGTCGGCGGATCCATCTGAACTCTGATCGGGGCGGATTCGTGCTGGGCATTGCGCGCGACCTGGGCAGCGTGCAGAGCCGCGGCTAGTTCTCGCCCCTGAGCGCGGGTGCATCGCAGCAAGATCCGCTGCGGGTCGGACACCTCGTCGCGGCTCAGCCCGGAAGGAAGCCGGACACCGGGTGGCAGTTCGACGGGACCCAGCACCTCCCCGCCATCAGGGAGTTCAACGGTCTCTGCGAACGCGAGGATCGCCGGACCCTCGCCATCGATGGACGCCATCGTCACCGCGGGCGGAAAGGCCAATTCGGTGCGCTGGGACAGTTCCTGATCGGCGAATCCGACCGGGTCCCATCGAATCACGGCCTGAACGGGCGCCAGACCTGCATCGGCGACGATGACGAGCGCACCACCCTCACCATGAGGGCGGACCAGCAGACCGGCCGAGAGCCACCGGCGGACGGCTTCTTCCCCGGCCCGGAGTTCCGGTCGGTCGAGTTGAGCCCACGTGTCGAGCAACACGACGGCGCCGTACCCGCCGTCGGCGACCGGTTCTGCGCCTGGCGTGGAGACGACAACTCGCGCCCCGGCATCGACCGAGTCGACGATCTTGTCCCCGCCAGAGGTGAGCACCGGGACTCCGGGGAAAGCACGCCCCAACTCTTCCGCGGTGCGCCGAGCCCCGGTCGTCAGCGCCCGCACTTTGGTGAATCCACACTCGGCACAACGGAAATCGGTCTCCGGGTGCCCACACCAACGGCAGCTCAGTGAGCCGACGGAACCCGCATGGGCGCCGCCCGCACCGGGGCCGCCCGCACCTGGACCATCCGCCTGCATCGGCCCGTGACAGCGTCGGCACCGGACCTGGGCGCGACAACGCTCACACGCCAGTGACGGCAGGTAACCACGCCGGGGAACACTGAACAGCACCGGGGCGTCGGCGGCGATCGCTGCTCGCGCCGCATCGAAGGCCACGGCCGGGATCCTCGCGGAGCGGGCGAGCGGGTCGCGGGTGATTCGATTGTCCTCATCGGACAGGGCATGAACTCTGGGCGTGCGCTGCCGGACGGTCGCGCGTGCGCCGGTGAGATCGTGTGCCCACCCCGCGTTGACCAATGCCTGCGTCTCGGCTGTCCGCGCCGCACCGCCCAGGACGAGGGCGCAGGTCTCGGAGTGCGAACGCAACACCGCCACCTCACGCGTGTGCGGATAGGGTGCACGCGGTTCGCAGAGGCTGTCGTCGCCGTCATCCCAGACGACGATCAGACCGAGATCCGGGACCGGTGCGAACGCGGCGCTACGCGTACCGATCACCACCGACGCCTGGCCTCGCAACGCCCGCAGCCAGCGTCGATATCGCGCCGACGGACCCAGTCCCGCGGACAACGACACCACCCGATCACCGAGCAACGGCTCACACGCGGTCTCCAACCGGACCAGATCTCGCTGGTCCGGGACGACGATGATCGCGGAGCGCCCGTGGACGACGGTGTGGCACGCGAGTTCGGCGAGGCGGGCCGGCCAGGGCTCCCCCGGCAGCACCTGCCAGGCCGCCCTCGCCGCCTTTCCCTCTGCGATCGCGGTGAGAAAGGAGTCAGAGTGCTGATACGGCTTCCAGCCCTCCAGATCGACCGTCGGAGGCTTCGGTGTTCCCGGCGGCAGGCCCACTGCCTGCTCGGTCCGGGCGTGGCGTGCCGGTATCGCCAGTCGTAGGACGTCCGTCATGGTGCCCGCGTAGCGATCGGCAACCGCGCGTGCGAGCACGGCCAGTTCAGGGGTCAGCACCGGTTCGGCCGAGATCACCCGCTCGAGCCAGCCGAGTTTGCCCGGGTGCTCACTGGCAGCGACGCGGTCGAGGATGAACCCGTCGACGAGTCGCCCCGAGAATCGCACCCGCACCCGGACACCCGGCTGGGCGTCCTCGTGCTGATCGGTCTGCACCTGGTAGTCGAACGGACGATCCAGGTGTGCAAGCCCGAGCGCAGGAAGAACCCGGGCGATCGGCAACTCAGGCGCGAGTTCCCGGCCCTTTTTAGCTGTGCTCATGCCGCGGCGTGCACGCCACGGCGCTCACACGCCGGCAGCGGCCTTCAGCTTCTCGGCGCGGTCGGTGTGCTCCCACGGGAGATCGATGTCGGTACGCCCGAAGTGACCATAGGCCGCGGTCGGGGCATAGATCGGCCGCAGCAGATCCAGGTCGCGGATGATCGCGCCCGGACGCAGGTCGAACACCTCGGTGATCGCCGACTGGATCTTGGCGCGATCGACGTGCTCGGTGCCGAAGGTCTCGACGAACAGACCCACGGGAGCAGCCTTGCCGATGGCGTACGCGACCTGCACCTCGATGCGGTCGGCGAGGCCTGCGGCGATGGCGTTCTTGGCAACCCAGCGCATCGCGTAGGCGGCGCTGCGGTCGACCTTCGACGGATCTTTGCCGGAGAAGGCGCCGCCGCCGTGACGAGCCATGCCGCCGTAGGTGTCGACGATGATCTTGCGGCCGGTCAAGCCGGCGTCACCCATCGGACCTCCGAGGACGAACTTGCCGGTCGGGTTGACCAGCAGTCGCACGTCGTTGGTGTCCAGCGTGGGCAGGTTCAGGTCGTTGAACACCGACTCGAGGACCTGGTTGCGAATGTCCGGGGTGAGGAGATTCTCCAGATCGATGTCGGCAGCATGCTGGGTCGACACGACGACCGTGTCGAGGCGCACTGGCTTGTCATCGACGTATTCGATGGTGACCTGGGTCTTGCCGTCCGGGCGCAGGTACGGCAGGACACCGGTCTTGCGAACCTCGGTCAGGCGCCGGGCGAGCCGGTGGGCCAGCGCGATCGGCACCGGCATGTACTCGGGGGTCTCGTTGGTGGCGTAGCCGAACATCAGGCCCTGATCACCGGCACCCTGGCGGGCGATCTCGTCCTCGGTGATGCCCTCGACGCGGGACTCGTAGGCGTTGTCGACACCCTGGGCGATCTCCGGCGACTGCGCACCGATCGCGATGTTGACGCCGCACGAGTTGCCGTCGAAACCCTTGGCCGACGAGTCGTAGCCGATCTCGAGAACCTTGTCCCGCACGATCTTGGGTATGTCGGCCCAAGCGGTGGTGTTCACCTCGCCCGCGACGTGGACCTGACCGGTGGTCACCAAGGTCTCTACGGCGACCCGGGCACGGGGGTCATCGGTGAGCAGCGCATCCAGGATGGAATCGCTGATCGCATCACAGATCTTGTCGGGGTGGCCTTCTGTGACGGACTCGCTGGTGAACAAACGGGAATCGGTCATGGATTTCCTCTCGGAACGGTTGTCCTGGCGGCACGGTGCGCGAAAACCCGCGGACCTCAAATTACACAGGGGGGGGTGTTGTCAGTTACATCGACCATCTGTGCCCCCACCATCTGGGCGCAGAACAGTGACCGCGTCAAGTATTCGAGTCGCCATGAGTGTTTTGGAACCGAGCGGCAGGGCCGTCTCGTCACCGCCGGCAGCGAGTATCCATCCCGTGTTGTGGTCCATCCCGAAGGCCTTGCCCTCGCCGACAGCGTTGACCACCAGCAGGTCACAGCCCTTGCGGGCAAGTTTTGCCCGCCCGTGGTCGAGCACGCCGTGATGCTCGTCCCCGGTCTCGGCGGCAAAACCGACGATCGAGGTCGTGTCGGGTATCTCGCCGGCGCGGCGCGCTGCGACCAGACCGGCCAGGATGTCCGGGTTGGTGGTCAGCTCGATGGGGGCAGGTCCCTTGTCGGTCTTCTTGATCTTCGCACCGGACAGGTGCACCGGGCGGAAGTCCGCGACAGCGGCGGCCATGATCACCACGTCGGTCTCGGGTGCGCGCTTTCCGATCTCTTCCGACAACTGCGCGGCGGTGGCGATCTTTATCACCTCGACGCCAGCCGGGTCGGCCAGATCGGCGGTGGCACCGGCGACGAGTGTCACCTGGGCGCCGCGCTGAGCCGCTGCTCGGGCGAGCGCGTAACCCTGCTTGCCGGAACTGCGGTTGCCCAGGTAGCGGACGGGGTCGAGCGGTTCTCGGGTTCCGCCTGCACTGATCAGGAACTTGAGGCCTGCCAGGTCGTACGGGAGTGCCTCCGGGCGTTCCAGCAGCAGGTCACCGAGCAGCGCTATCTCCTGCGGTTCGGGAAGCCTGCCGGCTCCGGTGTCCGCGCCGGTCAGCCGGCCCGAGGCCGGGGTCAGCACCGTCGCACCGTGCTCGCGCAGGGCTGCCACGTTCGCCTGGGTGGCAGGGTGCTCCCACATCTCGGTGTGCATGGCCGGTACGTACACCACCGGACATCGAGCGGTCAGGAGCGTGGAGGTCAACAGGTCGTCGGCTCGACCGCCGGCCGCGCGAGCCATCAGATCAGCAGTCGCGGGCGCGATCAGGACGAGATCCGCCTCCTGTCCGAGGCGCACATGCGGAACCAGGGGCACATCATCGAATACCGCTGTACTCACCGGGTTCCCGCTCAGGGCCTCGAACGTGGCGGCGCCGACGAACTTCAGCGCCGCCTCGGTCGGGATCACACGGACATGGTGGCCTGCCTCGGTGAAATGCCTGATCACCGATGCCACCTTGTACGCGGCTATCCCGCCACCTACTCCGATGACGATGTTCTTACGCGTAGTACCGACGTTCTCGCCCACGAACTCTCGCCTTTCGGAACCGTGGTGGAATTACTCGCCTTCGGTGTGCTCGAGCAGGTCGGAGTGGATTTCGCGCATGGCGATCGACAACGGCTTTTCCTGCAGGCCGGGCTCGACCAGGGGTCCGACGTACTCGAGGATCCCGTCGCCGAGCTGGTTGTAGTAATCGTTGATCTGACGCGCACGCTTGGCCGCGAAGATGACCAGTGCGTACTTCGAAGAAGCGCGTTCCAGCAGCTCATCGATCGGCGGGTTCGTGATGCCCAGCGGTGTGTCGTACGCAGTCGCGTCGACCTCGCCGATGAACTCGTCCTGTTGGGTCAAGCTGCTCACAGTTCTCCTACAAATTATTCAAATGGGATTCAACCAGCAAGGATAGCAACTCTTGGGCGACCGAGTCGACTTCGTCGTTTACGACGAGGTGATCGAACTCGTGCGCGCTGTCCAGTTCGGCGCGTGCGGTCTCCAATCGGCGCTTGATGATCTCGTCGCTTTCGGTGCCTCGCCCGCGCAGCCGCGAGACCAGAACATCCCAGCTCGGAGGCGCCAGAAAGACTGTCACGGCCTCCGGCACGGCTTCGCGGATATTGCGAGCACCGGCCAGATCGACTTCCACGAGAGTGGGTCTCCCCTGCTCCATGGCGTCGAAGACCGGCTTGGCCGGAGTTCCCGATCGCTGCAGTCCACCGTGGATCTCTGCCCACTCGAGCAGTTCGCCGGCCTCTATCAGCCGATCGAACTCCTCAGGTCCGACGAAGAGATAGTCACGCCCATCGACCTCTCCGGCCCGTGGATCCCGGGTCGTCGCGGACACGCTGAACATCAGGTCGGGTAACAGTTCACGAAGCCGTCGGACAACACTCGACTTGCCGACAGCAGAGGGGCCGGCCAAAACCAGCAGCCGGCCCCTCTGTCGTTGATCTTGGCTCACGTATGCGAGCGATCAGGCAAAGTCGAACTTGGCCAGGAGAGCTTTCTTCTGGCGATCACCCAGGCCACGCAAGCGGCGGGTCGGGGCGATCTCGAGTTCGGTCATGATTTCCTGCGCCTTGACCTTGCCGACCTTGGGCAGAGCCTCGAGCAGAGCCGACACCTTCATCTTGCCCAGGATCTCATCGTTCTCGGCATCCTTGAGCACTTGCTGCAGATCGGTGCCGCCTCGCTTCAGGCGCTCTTTGAGCTCCGCCCGGGCCCGGCGAGCGGCAGCTGCCTTCTCCAAGGCAGCTGCACGCTGCTCATCCGTCAACTGGGGAAGGGCCACGGTTCCTCCGATTCGTCTGTGTGTTCTTTGCCCCGTCACCGGTGGTGCCGGGGCGGCTGCTCCTGTGTGGGGGCAGCGAATGCGACCGTACCCACGTGAGCAGGGATTTGCGACCCCCACCCCGGCATTCCCCCACGAAAACCGGTGTTGTAAGCCTTTCGAACGAGCTGACGTGAGGTCGGGTATGCGGATCGGGAATTTTGGGGTTTGGATGCTTCGATATTCTCAAACATGTTGCGATACAAAGTGTTTCGTAAGGTCGACCCCAAAGGTACACAGACATGACGTAGGTCACATCGTCGATACGCCTGTGACGGGAGTTCCGCAGCGGGATTTTTCTGAGATTTTTGGTCGCACGCGCGTGTCGGCGCCGCGTGTGACCTGCGCGGAGGCGTCGCCGGCTCCCTGGAACACGGGCCGGCGGGCCAGCAGACCGATGACGAATGTGACTGGTGTTAGATGGCGACGCAGACATTCACACAACGAGGGCGGGGTTGATGACGGGCACGACGATCGAAGCGGACGAGCCGGCCGATTCGGGGATCGACAGCGACTCAAGCCCCCTTTTCGATCGGTTGCGAGCGCAGCTGAGCAATTTGCGCGCCCTGACCGTGGGTGACGGGATCCGCCCGGAGTTCCGGACCGAACACGTCGTCCTGCACTCCGAGCCACATCGTGAGCTGCGCCGTTACGGTGACCTGAGCAGCCTCCTGCGCGCCCGCGGCAACGGGCGTGGTCCGGTGTTGCTGGTGCCGCCGCTGGCCGCTCCCGCGACGTGCTACGACCTCGGACCGGCACACTCGCTGGTGGGCCACCTCCTCGAGACCGGTCGGATCCCCTACGTCGTCGACTACGGCGAGATGACACGGGCAGACCGGAACATCGGATTCGAGGACTTCGTCGACGACATCGTCCCGCAGGCGATCGACCGGGTGCTCGCCGATTTCGACGGTCCCGCGGGAACCGAGGTCGACGTGATCGCCTGGAGTCTGGGCGGCACCGTCAGCCTTCTGAGCCTGGCGGCGCATCCCGAATTGCCCGTGCGGTCGATCACCGCGGTCGGGACCCCGCTCAACTACGCGCTGGTGCCGCCCTACCCCGTCGTTCGCACCGTGACCGCACCGACCGGAGGCCGGGCGATCACGGCAGTGCTCAAGGCGCTTGGCGGGATCCCGGCGCCGCTGGTCCAGCTCGCCTACCGGGCGACCGCCTGGGAGCGCGAACTGAAGAAGCCGTGGTTCATCCTCAACAACCTCGGTGAGACGGAGACCCTGGCCCGGATGGAGATCGTGAACCGGTTCCAGCGGACATTCCCCGGCTATCCGGGGCGCCTGGTCGAGCAGATGTGGGAGCGGCTGATCTATCACGACGAGCTCGCCCGCGGAGTGGTGACGCTGGGAGACCGGAGCATCGACCTGACATCGATCGCCGTCCCGATCCAGCTGTTCGGCAGTCACCGCGACGCGATCGTGCCATGGCGGGCGGCCCACCACGGCGTGGAACTGTTCGGGTCGTCACCGCAGGTGCATTTCACGACAGTCGAGACAAGTCACCTCGGCCTGATAGCGGGACCGGACGCGGTCCGCGACACCTGGCCGCGCATCGACGGATTCCTCGACGCGCTGCCGGTTGCGGCACTCAGCTGATCGATCGTCCCAGCGAGGTCTCGACCTCGTCGCGGGCCTGCTGATACGCGATACGCAACTGTTGCGGGTCGGGTCCGGCCTGCAAGACCGCGCGTGAACTGGCGGGCAGCAACCACGACAGATCGGAACCGGCGAACACACCGCGCAGATCGTCGGCGCTCGCCCCCTGTGCCCCCAGACCTGGCGCCAGGACGGGGCCGTTCAGGCCGCCCAGGTCCAGTCCGTGCTCCCGGGTTGCCCCGACGACCACGCCCAGCGTCGACGAGCCGTCGGTGTTGGCCGACGCAGCGGCATCGATGATCCGCTGCGCCACGCTGACGCCGTCGCGATGGGCAAGTTGCACCGGCGCGCCTTCGGGATTCGAGGTGCGGGCCAGCGCGAACACGCACCGTCCCGCTTTGCGCGCCAGGTCGATCGCTGGTTCCAGCGAGCCGAATCCGAGGTAGGGCGACGCGGTGACCGCGTCCGAGGACAGCGTTGACGCAGGATCGAGCCAAGCACGTCCGTAGGCTGCCATCGTCGAGCCGATGTCACCGCGTTTGGCGTCGGCGATCACGAGCGCCCCCTCGGCGCGGCAGCCGGCGATCACTGATTCGAGAGCCGCAAACCCGGCTGATCCGAAGGCTTCGAAGAACGCAACCTGCGGTTTGATCACCGAGGCGACCGGACCGAGCGCCTCGACGCAGATCTCACCGAACGCGTGGACGCCGGCTCCGCTGACGGGAAGCCCCCATTGCTCCAGCAGTTCGGGATGCGGATCGATTCCAGCGCACAACCGGCCCCGGTCTGCCACCACCTCGCGGTAGCGAGACCGGAACGTCCGCGCCACACTCAGATCCACACTCATCTAGCCACCCAGCATCGACAGATGTCGTGACTGCAACGATTGCACACCCATCGCCCCGTTGATGGCAGCTTCGATGCCCTGGATCGCCGCACTCGCACCCTGCACGGTCGTGATGCAGGGGATGTTCACCGAGACCGCTGCGCTGCGGATCTCGTAGCCGTCGATGCGAGGACCCGAATTGCCGTACGGCGTGTTGATGACCATGGCGATCTCACCCGAGCGGATCCGTTCGACGATCGTCACCTCACCCTCGGGCAGGTCGGTGTCAGAGTGCTTGAACACCTGGGTGGCATCTATACCGTTGCGCCGCAGCACATCCGCGGTCCCCTCGGTGGCGAGGATCTCGAATCCGAGGTCCGCGAGCCGTTTGACCGGGAACAGCAGGGCACGCTTGTCCTTGTTGGCGACCGACACGAAGATCTTCCCCGTGGTCGGCAGCGAGCCGTAGGCGGCCGTCTGCGACTTGGCGAATGCGCGACCGAAGTCCGCATCGATTCCCATCACCTCGCCGGTCGACTTCATCTCCGGGCTCAGCAGCGAATCCACGCCGCTGCCGTCGGCTTTCCGGAAGCGATTGAATGGCAGCACCGCTTCCTTGACTGCGATCGGCGACGACGGCGACAGTGCCGAGCCGTCCCCCTCGGCGGGCAAGATCCCGTCGGCGCGCAACTCGGCGATCGTCGCCCCGAGCATCACCCGGGCACAAGCTTTCGCCAATGGCACCGCGGTCGCCTTGGACACGAAAGGTACCGTCCGACTCGCTCGCGGGTTCGCCTCGAGGACATAGAGGATGTCGTCCTTGAGCGCGTACTGGACGTTGAGCAGCCCGCGAACGCCGATCCCCTTTGCGAGAGCCTCGGTGGAACGACGCACGTTCTCGAGGTCGGAGCGCCCGAGCGTGATCGGTGGCAATGCGCACGCGGAGTCGCCGGAGTGGATACCCGCCTCTTCGATGTGCTCCATCACCCCACCGATGTAGCAGTCCGTGCCGTCGTAGAGGGCGTCGACGTCGATCTCGATGGCATCTTCGAGGAAGCGGTCGACGAGGACCGGGTGCTGCAGGGTGATCTCGGTGGCCCGGGAGATGTAACCCTCGAGCGACGGTTCGTCGTAGACGATCTCCATCCCTCGGCCGCCGAGAACGTAGGACGGACGCACGAGCACCGGGTAACCGATGTCGCCTGCGATCGTCTTGGCCTGCTCGAAGGTCGTGGCCATGCCGTACTTGGCGGCCGGCAGACCCGCGGTGGCCAGGACCTTGCCGAACTCGCCGCGATCCTCGGCGAGATCGATGGCCTCGGGGCTGGTACCGACGATCGGGACGCCCGCCGACTGCAGTCGATGCGCGAGACCGAGTGGTGTCTGGCCGCCCAGCTGGACGATGACTCCGGCCACGGTGCCCGATGCCGATTCGGAATGGAACACCTCGAGGACGTCCTCGAACGTCAGGGGCTCGAAGTACAGACGATCGGCGGTGTCGTAGTCGGTGGACACGGTCTCGGGATTGCAGTTGACCATGACGGTCTCATAGCCCACCTCCGACAACGTCGTCGCGGCATGCACGCACGAGTAGTCGAACTCGATGCCCTGGCCGATGCGGTTCGGGCCCGACCCCAGGATCAGGACCTTGGGACGTTCGCGTTGCGGCGCGACCTCGGTCTCGGCCGCGGGGTCGAGTTCGTAGGTCGAGTAGTGGTACGGCGTCGCGGCCTCGAACTCCGCCGCACAGGTGTCGACCGTCTTGTACACCGGACGCACACCGAGCGTGTGTCGCAGATTGCGCACGGCCGCCTCGTCGGCGAAATCGTCTCGCAGGGCCGCGATCTGGCGATCAGAGATGCCTGAACTCTTGGCCTCGCGGAGCAAGAACTCGTCGATGGTGTCCGCGGACCTGATGCGGTTGCCCAGTTCGTGGATGCCCTCGATCTCGGCGAGGAACCACGGATCGACCTTGGTCGAGTCGAAGAGCTGCTCGACGGTGGCACCGAGGGCGAACGCCTGCATGATCCCGTAGAGCCTGCCGTCTTTCGGCGTCTGGAGCCGCTCGAGGAGTTCGGGCAGCAACTCGGGGACGGCATCGGGATCGACGGCTTCGGTCCAGAAGCCCGCAGCCTTGGTCTCCAGCGACCGCATCACCTTGCCGAGCGCTTCGGCGAACGAGCGGCCCAGAGACATCGCCTCGCCCACCGATTTCATGGTGGTGGTGAGGGTGTCGTCGGCACCGGGGAACTTCTCGAAGGCGAAGCGTGGGGCCTTGACGACGACATAATCGAGCGTCGGCTCGAAGCAGGCCGGCGTCTCCCCGGTGATGTCGTTGACGATCTCGTCGAGGCTGTAGCCGACAGCGAGCTTGGCGGCGATCTTGGCGATCGGGAATCCCGTCGCCTTCGATGCCAGCGCCGATGAGCGAGACACCCGGGGATTCATCTCGATGACGACGAGGCGGCCGTCGGCGGGATCCATCGCGAACTGGATGTTGCAGCCACCGGTGTCGACGCCGACCTCGCGCAAGATCGCGATGGAGAGGTCGCGCATGTCCTGATATTCACGGTCGGTCAGCGTCATGGCCGGCGCTACGGTCACCGAGTCACCGGTGTGCACTCCGACGGGGTCGACGTTCTCGATCGAGCAGACCACCACGACGTTGTCACGGTTGTCGCGCATCAACTCGAGTTCGTACTCTTTCCAGCCGAGGATCGACTCCTCGATGAGAACGTTGGCGGTCGGCGAGGCCGCGAGCCCTCCACCGGCGATCCTGTCCAGATCGTTTGCGTCATAGGCCATGCCGGATCCGAGTCCACCCATGGTGAACGACGGCCGTACGACGACGGGATAGCCGAGTTCGGCCACGGTCTCGTGGACCTGCTCCATCGTGTAACAGACGGCCGACTTGGCGCTTTCGCCACCGACCTTGGCCACGATGTCCTTGAACTTCTGACGGTCCTCACCGCGCTGGATGGCCTCGAAGTCGGCACCGATCAGCTCGATGTCGTACCGCTCGAGAATGCCCTCGTCATGGAGCGCGACCGCGCAGTTCAGCGCGGTCTGTCCGCCGAGGGTGGCCAGCACGGCGTCGATCGGATGCCCGGCGTCACGTTCGGCGATGATCACCTTCTCCACGTAGGCGGCGGTGATCGGTTCGATGTAGGTGGCGTCGGCGAACTCCGGGTCGGTCATGATCGTGGCCGGGTTGGAGTTCACCAGGCTCACGCGTAGGCCCTCGGCGCGGAGCACCCGGCACGCCTGGGTGCCGGAATAGTCGAACTCGCAGGCCTGACCGATGACGATCGGACCGGAGCCGATGACCAGAACATGCGAGAGGTCGGTACGGCGGGGCATCAGGCACGTGCTCCTTGCAGCAGAGTGGTGAACTTGTCGAAGAGGTAGGCCGCATCGTGCGGGCCTGCCGCGGCCTCCGGGTGGTATTGCACGGAGAACGCTCTACCGCTGACCAATTCGACGCCCTCCACGACGCCGTCGTTGGCGCAGATGTGGCTCACTCGCGCAGTCCCGAAGTCCGAGGCGAACTCCTCGCCCGCTTCTCCTTCGAGTGCGAACCCGTGGTTCTGCGCGGTGATGGAGACAGCACCGGTGGAGTGCTCGATCACGGGGATGTTGATGCCGCGGTGACCGAACTTCATCTTGAAGGTGTTGCGGCCGAGTGCGCGGCCGAGGATCTGGTTGCCGAAGCAGATGCCGAAGAGCGGGATGTCGGCGCCGAGGACCTCACGGGTGAAGTCGACGACCTGGTTCGCGGTCGCCGGGTCGCCGGGCCCATTCGAGAGGAAGACGCCGTCGGGCTTCAGATCGGCGATGGCGTCGAATGCGGTGCCGGCCGGCAGTACGTGCACCCGGAACCCGCGCTGCGCGAACATACGCGGCGTGTTCGTCTTGATCCCGAGGTCGATCGCGGCGACGGTGAACCGCACCTCACCCTCGGGCTCGACCACGTATCCGTCTGTGGTCGAGACCTCGCCGGCCAGGTTCGCACCTGCCATCTGCGGGGCTTCGACGACGCGGCGCAGCAACTCGTCGGCTCCGGCCAACGCATCACCGGAAAAGATGCCTGCCCGCATGGACCCGTGATCGCGCAGGGTTCGTACGACCGTGCGGGTGTCGATGCCCGCGATCCCGACGATCCCCTGTTCGATCAACTCGTCTTCGAGCGAGCCGGTGGCGCGCCAACTCGACACTCGCCGGGTCGGGTTACGGACCGCGTAGCCGCGGACCCAGATCTTTCCCGAGTCATCCGACCCTGCACGGCTCTCGCCGTCCTCCTTGTTCCAGCCCGTGTTGCCGATCTGCGGAGCGGTGGCGACCACTATCTGGCGGTGATAACTCGGATCCGTCAGCGTCTCCTGATACCCGGTCATCGCCGTGCAGAAGACGGCTTCCCCCAGGGTCTCGCCCCGGGCTCCGAAGCTGGTGCCGAGGTAGCGCTCGCCGTTCTCCAGGACCAAGACGGCCTGATCTCCCGGATTACCTGATGTCACGATTTCTTTCCGTCCTGCTCTAGAGGTTTCACCCAATGTGGGTAGATGCTTTTGTCGTCGGCGCGCACACCCGAGTCGATCTCGGTTCCCGACGGGAGCAGCCAGCGGATCACGAGGACGCCGTCGGCCGTCATGACCTTTCCCGCCAGGCCGCGTTCGGTGCGGATCGCGGTGATCTGGTCGTCGGGGATCCAGATCGGATTTGCGCCGGTGCGTTCGATCAGGATTCCGGTGTCGAATCGGCTGATCTCGGCGATCGCCCGGTCGCCGTAGTCGCCGACCGCAACGCGGTCCTGCCAGCTCGGCGCAATCGTCGAGCCGACGTAGAGCCCGGTGTGCGGTCCGAGGCGGCGGGTGCCGAGCGTGGCCGGGACCTCGGGAAAGGCGCCGAGCAGCTGTTCTTGTCGTCTGCCCCTCCCGCGCCAGCCGAGCAGCATCAATCCGACGATGCCGCCCCACGCCGCCACCACGATCAGTACGACCACGACGCCGGTCATCGCGGCGCCCGGACCTTTCCGCCGTTGTTGGTCACCTCACCGCGCAAGACCGTGGCCACCACGACCCCGGGCAGCGTCAGCCCGTCGAACGGCGAGTTCTCGGACAGGCTCGCCAGAGCGCTGGACTCGACGGTCCACTCGGTGTCCGGATCGATCAGGGCGAGGTTGGCGGGTTCACCCACCGCGATCGGCCGTCCCTGATCGGGCAGCCCGGTGATCTGGGCCGGGCGTTCGCTCATCACTCTGGCGACGCCGCGCCAATCGATCAGTCCCGGTCGCACCATCGTCTCCACCACGATCGAGAGTGCGGTCTGCAGTCCGAGCATGCCGGGGCGGGCATTGGCGAACTCGCAGCATTTTTCCTGTGCGGCGTGGGGAGCATGGTCGGTGGCGACGCAGTCGACGATGCCGTCGGCCAGAGCGCGGCGTAGGGCCTGCCGATCGCGGTCCTCACGTAGCGGCGGATTGACCTTGTTCACCGGGTCGTAGGTGCCCAGCCGGGTGTCGTCGAGCAGCAGGTGGTGGGGAGTCACCTCCGCGGTGATCGAGATCCCCTGTCCGCGCGCCCACTCGAGCAGTTCGACCGTGCCTTCGGTCGAGGCGTGACAGATGTGCACGCGGGCACCGGCATCCCGGGCGAGCAGCGCATCCCGCGCGACGATCGACTCCTCTGCCGCCCGCGGCCAGCCTGCGAGGCCGAGCCGAGACGCCACCGCACCTTCGTGGGCGATGGCGCCGACGGTCAGTCGCGGTTCTTCGGCGTGCTGGGCGATCAGCACGTCGAGACCCTTGGCGTACTCGAGCGCGCGGCGCATGAGCAGCGGATCGTCGACACACTTGCCGTCATCGCTGAACACGCGCACCTTGCCCGCACCGGCGGCCATCGCGCCCATCTCGGCCAGCTGTCTTCCGGCCAGTCCGACGGTCACCGCACCGACGGGATGCACATCGACGAGGCCGACTTCCTGTCCGCGGCGCCACACGTAGTCGGTGATCACCGCGGTGTCGGCGACGGGATCGGTGTTCGCCATCGCGAACACCGCCGTGTACCCGCCCAGAGCCGCGGCGGCCGAACCTGTTTCGATGGTCTCGGTGTCCTCGCGGCCGGGTTCGCGCAGGTGGGTGTGCATGTCGACGAAGCCCGGCAACACGATCGCCCCGGCTCCATCGAGCACCTCGATCTCGGGGGCAGCGGTGAGGTCCCGGCCGATCTCGGCAATCTCGCCGTCTCGGACCACGATGTCCACGAGTTCGTCCGCGTACGGCCGGACATTTCTGATCAGGAGTTCACCGCTCACGCCGGACCCCCACTCTCGGTTCCGACCAGCAAGGTGAACAACACCG
The DNA here is from genome assembly GCF_002095395.1 of Williamsia sp. 1135. Classification (GTDB taxonomy): domain Bacteria; phylum Actinomycetota; class Actinomycetes; order Mycobacteriales; family Mycobacteriaceae; genus Williamsia. The sequence continues at coordinate 244,126 of NZ_MJEI01000107.1, read as the reverse complement.
CCATCCGCATATGCACTCCGTTGGATACCTGTTGCAGCACAGTCGCCTTCGACGAATCCGCAACCGAGAAACCGATCTCCATGCCGCGCAGCATGGGGCCGGGGTGAAGCACCACCGCATGATCGGCCAACAGAGCCGACCGCCGATCGGACAACCCGTAGCGGATCGAGTACTCGCGAGCCGACGGGAAGAATCCGCCGTTCATTCGCTCGGCCTGCACCCGCAGCAGCATGACTGCGTCAACCGCGGCGAGTTCGGCATCGAGACTGTGGGAGATCTCGACCGGCCACGTCTCGACACCAACAGGCAACAGCGTGGGTGGCGCGACGAGCACCACCTGCGCACCCAGTTTCGCGAGCAGGTGCGCATTCGAGCGCGCGACACGCGAATGTAGGACGTCCCCGACGATGGCGATCCGGCGGCCGGCGAGCGACCCGAGGCGCTGACGGAGGGTCAGGGCGTCGAGCAGGGCCTGGGTCGGATGTTCATGGGTGCCGTCGCCGGCGTTGATGACCGACGGACCGGTACCGTCCTCCCACGTCCACTCGGCGATCTGGTGTGCGGCGCCAGAAGCCGGGTGCCGGACGATCAGGGCATCGGCGCCTGCCGCCCGCAAGGTCTTCGCGGTGTCACGCAGCGACTCCCCCTTGCTCGTCGACGAGCTGGACGCGCTGACGTTGATCACGTCAGCACTCATCCACTTGCCGGCGACTTCAAAGGAAACCCTTGTGCGCGTTGAGTTCTCGTAGAACACCGTCATGATCGTGCGGCCCCGGAGGGTCGGCAGCTTACGGACCTCACGCCCGACCAGCGCCTGCTCGAATCGCTGCGCCTCGTCGAGGAGTTCGGTGGCGGTATCGATGTTCAGGTCGTCCACGGACAGTAGGTGTCGCATCAGCTCTCCCCCGCCCGTAACACCACGCGGTCGGCGCCGTCGTGTTCGCGAAGGTGGACCTGCACGTCCTCGCTCCGCGAGGTCGGGATGTTCTTGCCCACGTAGTCGGCGCGCAACGGCAGCTCACGATGGCCCCGATCGACCAGTACCGCGAGTTGCACCGCCGCCGGCCTGCCGAGATCACGCAGGGCGTCGAGAGCCGCACGAACAGTGCGCCCGGAGTAGAGGACGTCGTCGACGAGCACCACCAGGGCACCGTCGACACCTCCGGCAGGCACCACCGTGGGCTCGAGGGCGCGGTGTGGTTTCGCACGCAGGTCGTCGCGGTACAACGTGATGTCGAGGTAACCGACGGGCACGTCGACCCCGGCGAACTCGGCGATGTTCTCGGCGAGTCTGCGGGCGAGAAAAATTCCGCGGGTGGGAATTCCGATGATGACCACGCGAGGCGCATCGGAATTGTCCAGCGCGGTCTTCTCGATGATCTGATGCGCTATCCGCGCTATGGTCCGCCCGACATCGGCGTCGTCGAGTAATTCGCGACCCGTGTCGGTGCCGTCGCCCTCGGGTGTTGGCACGGTGATCGGGACCTCCTTCTCCGCCTCTCTGGACGGATCGTTAAAGGATGTCGGCCATTGTCATGGCCACCCATCCGTAGATGTATCGGTCGCCATCACAATTTCTTCGCCATACGTTATCAGGCGTGGTTACGACCCCTGCGATCGATGGTCCGTGCTCGACCCGCTCGACTGTTCGGCGGTGAGCGCGGCCCGAACCTGCGGTGCGAGCAGCACGATCCGGCCGAGGACACCGTTGATGAATGCCGGCGAGTCGTCGGTGGACAACTCCTTGGCCAACTCCACGGCCTCGTCGACGACCACCATCGTCGGTACGTCGACGGTGTTGAACAGCTCCCACGTCGCCAGCCGCAGGATCGCCCGGTCGACTGCGGGTAGCCGCGGCAGCGTCCATTCCTTGAGGTGCGAGGAGATGACCGCGTCCACGCCCGCGGTGTCGCCGGCGATGCCCTCGATGATCTGGGCGGTGTAGTCATTGATCTTGCCGACGGTGTCGTCGTCGACCGCGAGTTCGCGGCGCTGGACGATCAGGTCGACCGGCGAGCAGTTCTTGACCTCGGCCTCGAACAGCAGATCCACAGCACGCTTGCGTGCCTTGTGGCGGGTACCTGGTTTTTTCACCAGCGTCAGGAGTTGACGCGGCCGAGGTAGCCGCCGTCCCGCGAATCGACCTTGAGCTTGTCACCGGTGTTGATGAAGAGCGGAACGGCGATCTCTGCACCGGTCTCGAGGGTTGCAGGCTTGGTACCGCCGGTCGAGCGGTCGCCCTGGACGCCGGGATCGGTCTGCGAGACCAGCAGCTCCACGGTTACGGGCAACTCGACGTATAGCGGCACGCCTTCGTGGGTCGCGACCTGGACCTTGATGTTCTCGAGCATGAAGTTCGCGCTGTCCCCGACGATTTCCGGGCTGACGTTGAGCTGCTCGAACGTCTCGCCATCCATGAAGACGTAGTCGGTGCCGTCGTTGTACAGGTAGGTCATGTCGCGCCGGTCGACCGTTGCGGTCTCGACCTTGACACCCGCGTTGAAGGTCTTGTCGACGGTCTTGCCCGACAGGATGTTCTTCAGCTTGGTCCGGACGAAGGCCGGCCCCTTGCCGGGCTTCACATGCTGGAACTCAAGGATCTGCCAGAGGTTGCCCTCCATGTTGAGCACCAGGCCGTTTTTGAAATCCGAGGTGTTTGCCACTTCTCTGTTCTTCCTCTCACCCGCCCCGGGCATGTTGTTGCTGCGCCCATCTGCTGCTCGCGCCGGGGCGCGCGATCAGATGACGGTGAATGTCTTGTCGGTGGTGGTGAGCAGTTCGGGTTCGCCGTCACGGACCACGAGGGTGTCCTCGATCCTGACACCGCCCCTGCCCGGCAGGTAGACGCCGGGCTCGACGGTTACAGCTGCACCGCATGGCAGTGTACCCGTGCTGAGAGCCCCGATTGACGGCGCTTCATGGATCTGCAGGCCGACGCCGTGGCCCAGGCCGTGGACGTAGTACTCGCCGAACCCTGCCTCGTCGATGATCGAACGCGCTGCGGCATCGACCCCGACCGCTTCGACGCCCGGTTCGAGCGCTTCGCGTCCAGCCTGCTGCGCGGCCGCGACCACTTCGTATATGTCGCGTTGCCACGGCTGCACCGTCTCGAGCACGTACGTGCGGGTCATGTCCGAGTGGTAACCCTCGACGACCGCCCCGAAGTCGATCTTCAGCAAGTCGCCGGAGCTGAGTTCGGCGTCCGTCGGACGGTGATGCGGGATGGCCGAGTTGGCCCCGGTGGCGACGATCGTCTCGAAGGAGATCGCTTCGGCGCCCCGCTCGAACATCGCCCATTCCAGCGCACGTGCCACCTGCCGCTCGGTCCGTCCCGGGACGAGCAGTCCGTCGGCGATGATGTCGGCCAACGCGAGGTCGGCCGCCTGACACGCGGTCCGAATCTGTTCCACCTCGTACTCGTCTTTGACGATCCGCAGCTCCTCGACGAGAGGCGTCACCCCGACGAGGGTCTCCCCGCCGGTGAGAAGCGGGACCAGTCGTTGATGGGTCGCCACCGTCACGATGTGCTTCTCGAAGCCGATCCTGGCCCCGGAGCCGGACAGGTCTTCGATCAGAGCCTTCGGGCAATCGCGAGCGATGATCGCGCTCAGATCCGGCGCCTGCTCCGACACCTGCGTGAGGTAGCGGCCGTCGGTGCTTATGCGGTCGGCCCCGGCCGCGGTCACCACGAGAGCGCCGTTCGACCCGGTGAACCCGGTCAGATACCGCAGATTGATCAGATCGGTGATCAGTACCGCGTCCACCCCCGCGGCATCGAGCTGGGCGCGCAACAGATCCCGCCTCGCGCTCTGCGCGGTCGGACCGAGGTCGGGCGCCACGCGAGCGACGCCGGCCGGCTGTTGCGAGGTCTGTGAGGTGGCGCTCATGTGTCAAGGCTAGTGGAGCGGGCCGGCCGCGGCGGTCCGCGGCGTACCCGAATGTGTGCTGTTCGGGCGGAGTCGCCGTTGGCGTCTACTCGCCAGAACGTCGCGATATCGCCGGACACGGGGTCCATTTGTGGGCCCTGCCACACAAAGCGACCGGGCATCGGTAGTCTGCTCGCATGGTTGCGTGGTTGTTGCGTGGGTTGGTCATGTCGGCGGTGCACATCGGTGCCCGGGTCCTGTTGGGTCTGGCCATCGTGGCCTGGCCACTGGAATCGACGATGTGGAAGACGGTCGCCATCGCGGCGGTGGTGCTGGTCGCACTCATCTGGGGTGGTGTCGACGGACTCATCGACGGCCGCGAGCACGAGGACCCCGACGACTACCGCGACCTCACCATGGTCTGGCTCAAGGCCGGCCTCCTCGCCGGTCTCATCAGCGCCATCGTCTGCTGGATCCTGGGCAACTGGGTGATGGCGGGCATCGGTCAGAACTCGCTCGCGATCGAGATCTTCGCAGGCGGTTCGTTCACCACGTTGCTGATCTTCGTACCCTCTCTGGTCGGAGCCGCACTCGGCAGGTTCCTGACCCGCCGCCAGCACCGCAAGAACCAGGCAGCCCGCGATGCCGAGGCCGACGACGACTTCTCCTACCAGCAGACGCAGCCGGTCGGTCTGACCAAGTAGTCGACCGACCCATCCGAACTCGCGAGGCCCACCCGACGTTTCGGGTGGGCCTCGCCAGTTCGGGCGGGCGACGGCTGTTCGGGCCGTCAGAGCAGGATCGCGCCGCCGGAAGGTTGTTCCTTGGCCACCGCCGAGTACGCGGCGACGAGGAGTGCTGGATCCGGGGCTTCCAGACGTCCCGGTGTACCCAGCCCGTCGAGGACGACGAACCGCAACATCCCCGACCGGTTCTTCTTGTCGCCTGCCATGCCCTTGAGCAGATCACCGAACGCGTCGGGGTCGTAGCCGACCGGCAGCCCGACACTCTCCAGGATCGCCTTGTGACGATCGGCGGTCTCGTCGTCGAGCCGACCCGCGAGCCGCCCGAGCTCCGCGGCGTACACCAGACCCACTGCGACGGCCGCGCCGTGCCGCCAGCGGTACTTCTCGCGACGTTCGATGGCGTGGCCGAGGGTGTGCCCGTAGTTGAGGATCTCGCGCAGCGACGACTCCCGCAGATCAGCGGCGACAACACCTGCCTTGACCCGCACAGAACGTTCGATGAGTTCGGGCAAGACCGGACCGGTGGGGTCGAGTGCGGCCTCGGGGTCGGCCTCGATCAGATCCAGGATGACGGGGTCGGCGATGAAGCCGGTCTTGATGACCTCGGCCATCCCGGCGATGATCTCGTTGCGCGGCACTGTTTCCAGGGTCGCGATGTCGATGAGCACGGCGCGCGGTTCGTGGAACGAGCCGACGAGGTTCTTGCCTGCTTCGGTGTTGATCCCCGTCTTACCGCCGACCGCGGCGTCGACCATCGCCAGCAGTGTCGTCGGCACATGCACCACCGGTATGCCGCGCATCCAGGTCGCGGCAACGAACCCGGTGAGGTCGGTGGCCGCTCCCCCGCCGAGACTGATCACGACGTCGTTGCGTTTCATGCCGATCCGGCCGAAGACCTCCCAGCAAAACGCCGCTACGGAGAGTTCCTTGCCGGACTCCGCGTCGGGGATCTCGACCCTGTGTGCGTTGAAGTTGTTCTCGTCCAACGTCTTGCGGATCACTTCGGCGGTCTCGGCCAGCGTCGGCTGGTACAGGATCGCGACCGAGTCGGCGCCCGCGACGGCCTCGACCAATTCGGTGAGCAAGCCCCGGCCGATGATGACGTCGTACGGACTCTCACTGTTCACCGGTACCCGGATCGGTGCGCTGTTGCCTGTCACTGTGTCGCCTCCTGAGTGCTCAGCGCGGCGATGATGTCATCCGCCACGCGCCGCTGGTGCGGGTGGGCGTCGACGACGATCGTCGCGACCGTTTGATAGATGGGGTCGCGCTCGGCCAGCAGGTCGCGATACACAGCGGCTGGATCCTCGGCCCGCAGCAGCGGCCTGTCCGAATTGGACACCCGTGAAAAACCTTGTTCCGCAGACATTTTGAGATAGACCACCGGATGGCCTGCCAGGCGTTCCCGCGTCCTGGTGCTCAGCACCGCCCCGCCGCCGAGTGAGAGTACACCGGTGTGTTCGGCCAACAGGTCAGCGACGACCTGCTCTTCGAGGTCGCGGAATGCCGACTCTCCGTCCGCTGTGAAGATCCGTGGGATGGTGCGGCCCGCGCGGCGTTCGATCTCGCCGTCACTGTCGATCCACGCGACTCCGAGGGCCCGCGCAAGTTGCTGTCCCACGGTGGTTTTGCCAGATCCCATGAACCCGACGAGTACGGCGCGCGGCCCGAAGCTTGCCGTCACGGTTGCGGCAGTCGCGCGGCCACGCGTTTGAGATAGCCGGCGACATTGTCGCCGGTCTCGAGTGCGGAATCGCCACCGAACTTCTCGAGGGCCGCCTGAGCCAGCACCAGCGCGACCATCGACTCGGCGACGACGCCGGCAGCCGGAACCGCACACACGTCCGAACGCTGATGAATCGCGGTGGCCTGCTCGCCGGTGGTCATGTCCATCGTCGACAGCGCGCGTGGGACCGTCGAGATCGGTTTCATCGCAGCGCGTACCCGGATGAACTCACCGTTGCTCATCCCGCCTTCGAGCCCGCCCGCCCGATTGGTGGACCGAACCGCACCGTCGGGACCGGGGACCATCTCGTCATGGGCGGCGCTGCCGCGACGGCGTGCGGTCTCGAAGCCGTCACCCACCTCGACCCCTTTGATGGCCTGGATGCCCATCAGCGCACCCGCCAACCGGGAGTCGAGCCTGCGGTCTCCGCTGACGTGGGATCCGAGTCCGACCGGTACACCCGTCGCGACGACCTCGACGACGCCGCCGAGGGTGTCCCCGTCCCTCTTGGCGGCCTCGATCTCGGCGATCATCGCGGCTTCCGCGTCGGTCGAGTAGGCACGCACCGGGCTCGCATCGATCTGTTCGAGATCCAGGTAGGTGGGTGCGGCGCCGACGTAGGGCGCTGAATCACCGATGGAGATCACGTGCGAGAGCACGTCGATGCCGAGGACCTGACGCAGGAAGTTCCTGGCGACGGTACCCACTGCGACCCGCGCGGCGGTCTCGCGTGCACTGGCCCGCTCCAGCACCGGGCGGGCATCGTCGAAGCCGTACTTGAGCATTCCCGAGTAGTCGGCATGGCCCGGACGGGGCCGCGTGAGCGGGGCGTTGCGAGCGATTCCGTCGAGCTCGTCCTGCGGAACGGGGTCCGCGGACATCACGGTTTCCCACTTCGGCCACTCGGTGTTGCCGACCTCGATGGCCACCGGGCCACCCATGGTGAGGCCGTGGCGTACTCCGCCCACGACCGTCACCTGATCGGCCTCGAACTTCATCCTCGCCCCGCGGCCGTAGCCCAATCGGCGGCGCGCCAATTGCTCGGCGATCTGTGACGAGGTCACCTCGACACCGGCCACCATCCCTTCCAGGACAGCGACCAGAGCGGGACCATGGGATTCTCCGGCAGTACTCCAGCGCAACACAGTTCTCAATTGTTCCACGCCTCGGCTGGTGCGCCGTCACCAGATGCCGCAACACTCACCAGACGCCGCACGACAGGGCCGCAGCGACGCACATCGGCGGACCGTGCGCCTGTGGGTTGCGGCGAGACCTCGCCGCACCCGCAAGGGTGAGCAGCTGGGCGAGCAGGATCAGCACGGCCCCGGCCATCAACGAGCCGGACATCGCGCCCAGTGTCGGTGCGAGTTTGAGATCGCCACCTCCGCAGCCACCCAGCGCGTGAGCCACCCCGTACGCCCCTGCCGCCAGCAGCAGACCCGGTGTCGCGGCGGGGTGGGTGGCGGCTCCGACCACAGCCCCGAACAGCGCGGGCAGGGTCAGGGTGTTGGGGAGTCTGCGCTCCCGTATGTCCGAAACCGAGAGGGCGATCAGCCAGATCGCGAGTATCGGGAACACCAGCTGCATCGGTCCACCATCGACCATCGCCGTGCCGAGACACTCCGACAGAGCACCGCTCTGGGGATGGCGGCCAGATCTGTGGAGAACTCTGAGATCAGACGAGTGCCGCGGCCATCGCCACGCGCGGTGCAGGCATCCCGGTGAACTGCTCGACCTGCCCGAACGCCTGGTTCAGCAACATCACCAGGCCACCGACCACCATGCCGCCGGCGGACTCGACCGCTGCCGCCAGCGGTGTCGGCCACGGGTCATAGATCACGTCGAACAGGCGCGGCGCGGACGACAGCGCCGGGACCAAGGAAGCTGCGGCGGCGGCCGGCACCGTGTTGACCAGGACCGCGCAGTCACGTGAGCGCTCGCGCAACGTCGAGTTCGGCTCGAACGTGAGCACCTCGGCCGCGATGCCATACGCGTCCGCGACTGTGAGCACCTCGCTCGCGCGGTCAGCGCTGCGCGCGACCACGCTCAACTCCCGAAACCCCACGGCGGCCAGAGCGGCCACGACCGGTGCTGCGGTACCACCCGCCCCCACCAGGACGGCACGGGAACCGGCTCCGTCGGTGATCCCGAGGTCGGCCAGGCCGGCCGAGGCACCGTCGACGTCGGTGCAGTCCGCGTGCCAGCCGTCCTCGCGACGTACGAGCGTGTTGGCCGAACCCACGGCCACCGCCCGCTCGGTGCGATGATCCGCGAACGCCAGGGCCGCGCGCTTGCCCGGCATCGTGACCGAAAGACCCACGTATCGCTCATCGAGACCCGCTACGAGCGCGGGCAGCTGTTCGGCTGTGCACTCCATACGCTCGTAGGTCCAGCCGGTGAGGCCGAGTGCCTCGTAGGCCGCGAGGTGCAATGCGGGTGAACGCGAATGCGATACCGGCGCGCCCAGGATCGCTGCCGCGCGCGGACCGGTCACGACGCCGATCCCCGTGTCACTCATCCTCGACACCACTCATCCCGAATGTCACTCATCCACAGTTGGTCTTCAGCACACCGTTGTCGCACGCCTGCTGACGGTTGCGCTTGTGTTGCTCGAAGTCCTCGGTGAACAGCGTGGTCCCCTGCTGGTCGACGGAGACGAAGTACAGCCAGTTGCCCGCAGGCGGATCGAGCGAGGCCTGCAGTGCGGGTTGCCCCACCGCGCCGATCGGCGTCGGAGGCAGTCCCTTCTGCTGGTACGTGTTCCACTTGGTCGCCGCGGTGAAATCATCGCCCGCGACGTCGATGTTCTGAATGGCGGATGTGTAGTTCACCGTCGAGTCCATCTGCAGCGCCTGGTCGTCACCGAGCCGGTTCACGATCACCCGGGCGACCTTCGGATAGTCCTCCGCCCGGTTCACCTCACGTTCGACGACCGAGGCGGTCACCAGCGTCTGGTAGGGCGTGAGGTTGCTGGCGGAGGTGCCCGATTCCGGCAACCCCCACTGCGCGAACAACGATGCGCTCCGAGAGATCAGGTAGTTGAGCATCTGCACCGGCGTCTGGGACGGGTCGATGGCCTCCCAGGACGTCGGCGCGATCAATCCTTCGATCCGTCGGTGATCACCGGTCAGGGCCGTGACCGCATCCGTTGCCCAGGACGGCACACCCAGCTCCTGCGGTGTCGCCGTGGCAGCGGCCTGGGCGAGCTCTTCGACGGTGACGCCGCTTTCCTCACCGTTGAGGTCGACGGTGGTCGCCTCGGCGACCCGCGCAAATATGCCCGGTGTCGTCTTACCGTCGATTCCTTCCTTGGTGTCGAGCTGCAACCCCTCGGGGATGACCACCCTGCCCACCCTGTTCTCGGTGTTCGTCATCATCGCCACCGCGGTGCTGGCGGGGATCTCGGTGCGCAGCTTGTAGAAACCGGCCGAGATCGGCTCGCCGCCCGCCGCGGTTGTGAAAGCGTTGACGCTGGCCACCACGTCGTTCTCCGTGAGGATCTCACCGAACTTCGTCAGAGTTGCGTCCTGCGGGATCTGCACGATGACGTCGGCCGTACCTGCGGTATTGGTGAAGTCCTTGTCGTCGGCGCCGAAGAACCCGACCACACGCAGTCCCGCGTAACCGATGCCTCCGATCAGCACCACCATGAACACGACGGCGATCGAGATGACGACTCGGCGCCGCCGGCGTCTGCGTTCCGCGGCGGCGCTGCGTTTCGGCGAGCGGTCGCGGGCCGGCAACGGTCCTCGGTCGCGTCCGGTCGACGCGCCGACAGGTGCCTCCGCCTGCGCACTCCGCTCGCGGGCGTCGGTCTGCCTACGGTCGTATTCGTCGCGACCGGAATCAGAGAACAGCCCTGGAGGGTCGTGCGACGGTGCAGGGTCGTAAGCATGTGGGGGCCGAACGCGTTGCTCCGGCCGAGGTTCGTGGGGGGTCGCCGATTGCTGGACGGGCCCGGAATCGACCGGGCCGCGGCCCTGGGCGGGGGGTGCGGGCGGAGCGGAGCGAGGTGGTGGGGTCGCCGGCGGGGGCGAAGGGCGGCGGCCATCGTCGGCCCCAGGAGGAGACCACGGTGAGCCGGCCGCCGGTGGGTTGCCGCGCCGGCCCGGCGGGTTCCGGCGTGCGGCACCCGGATCTTGCGGCGGGATGGCCCGGGGACCGTGGCGACCACCGGAGCGAGGCGCGCCATCGCCGTGCGTGAAGTACCTCAGCCGCTCGGGATCAGGGTGACCATCGGAACGCCGCCGGCGATGAGCGGCCCGCTCCTGCTGTTCCCGGCGGTCACCGTGACCGGGATCGTCAGGCCGTCCCTCGGATCGATCGTCGTTCACCCGAGACCTTCCTGACGGCCCGACTCCAGATCGTGGCGATGTGTCTGTAGATCCAACCATCCTTGCAGGATCGCGACTGCGGCAGCCTGATCGACCACACCCTTTTGCGCCTTCGCGCGCACCCCCGACGAGCGCAGCGCCTGCTGGGCCGTGATCGTGCTGAGTCGCTCATCGCTGTAGAGCACTGGTACCGGAGAGATCCGCTCGCCGAGCGCCGTGCCGAATTCCGTGGCCAGCGCGGCTGCGTGGCCGTGCTCGTCACGCAACGTCTTGGGCAGCCCGACAATCACCTCGACGGCCTCGTACTCGTCCACGATCGCGGCGATACGACGCAGGTCACCGTCGGCTTTCGGTGTCCGGGCGACCGTTTCGACCGGAGTGGCGAGGATGCCGTCGGGATCGCATGACGCGACCCCGATGCGGACACTCCCGACGTCGATGGCCAACCGCCGACCGCGAGGCGTCAGGGTCATCGAATCTCGCCGACCAGTTCGCGCAGACGCGACAACGCCGGCCCGATTCCAGCTGCGTCGGACCCCGAGCCCTGCGCCAGGTCTGGTTTGCCGCCACCCCGACCGGACACCAGTGGAGCGAGTTCACGCACCAGGTCACCGGCCTTGATGCCGCCGCTGCGGGCGGATTCGGTCGTCGCGATCGCGAACGGCACCTTGTCTCCGGAGGCGGAGAACAGCGCCACCACAGCGACATCCGACGCCACCCGCCCGCGCAGGTCCGCCGCCAGGGTGCGCAAGTCGCCCGCGTCGAGTCCGTCGAGTGAACCGGAGACCACCAGGACGTCGCCAACCCGGTGCGCGTCGTCGATCAGCGATCCGACCGACGCGCGGGCGGCGTCGGCCCGCATCTTCTCGATCTGTTTCTCGGCTTCCTTGAGCTTGGTCACGAGGTTCTCGACCCGGGCGGGGACCTGGTCGCTCGGAACCTTCAGCGACGAGGCCAATCCGGCCAGCAGGGAACGTTCTCTCGCGAGATAGCGGTAGGAATCGAGTCCCACGTAGGCCTCGATCCGGCGTACGCCCGACCCCACCGACGATTCGCCGAGCAAGGTGACGGGACCGACCTGCGCCGAGGTCGAGACGTGCGTACCGCCGCACAATTCCATCGAGAAGGGACCGCCCATCTCCACCACCCGCACCACGTCGCCGTAGTTCTCGCCGAACAGCGCCATCGCGCCCATCGCCTTGGCCTCGGTCAGGCCGGTCTCGAAGGTGTTGACCGGATAGTTGGCCTCCACCGCCGAATTGGTGATCTCTTCGATCTCGCTGCGCTGGGACTCGGTGACAGGTCCCGACGCACTGAAGTCGAACCGGAGGTATCCGGGCCGGTTGAGTGATCCGGCCTGGGTGGCCGAGGGACCGAGAACCTGTCGGAGTGCGGCACCGACCAGGTGGGTTCCCGAGTGGCCCTGTGTCGCGCCGTGGCGCCATGCGTTGTCGACCTGTGCCAGTACGTCGTCGCCCTCGGCGATCTCACCTTCGTCGACGACGGCCTTGTGCAGCCAGACCGACTTGCCGAGCTTCTGCACGTCTTTGACGGTGACCCGCAGACCGCCCGATGTGGTGATCGTGCCGATGTCGGCGATCTGCCCGCCCGACTCGGCGTAGAGGGGACTCCGGTCGAGGATCACCTCGACCGTCTGCCCCTTCGACGCGCTGCGCACCCTGCCGCCGTCGGTCACGAGCCCCAAGACTCTTGCTTCGGTGGCGAGTTCATCGAATCCGGTGAACAGCGTCGGGCCGCGGTCCAGGAACTCACGGTAGACGCTCAAGTCGGCATGACCCGACTTTCTCGCCGTGGCATCGGCTTTGGCGCGGTTGCGCTGCTCGGCCATCAACTCGGTGAAGCCCTCGCGGTCTACCGCCAATCCGGCCTCTGCCGCCATCTCGAGCGTGAGGTCGATGGGGAAACCGTAGGTGTCATGCAGAGCGAAAGCGTCGCCGCCGCTGATACGGGTTGCGCCGGACGCCTTCGTGGCGGCCGCGGCATCGTCGAACAACTTCGAACCTGCCGACAGGGTCTTGAGGAAGGCGTCCTCTTCCCCGACTGCGATGGAGACGATGCGCGAACGTTGCTCCGGCAGGTCGGGATACGACGTCGCCATGGTCGCGATGACGGCCTCGATGAACTCGCCCATCGTCGCCGTGCTCGCGCCGAGGAGCCGGGCGGACCGGACGATGCGCCGCAACAGGCGGCGCAGTACGTAGCCTCGCCCATCGTTGCCGGGGGTGATGCCGTCGGCGATGAGCATCACCGCGGTCCGCGAGTGATCGGCGATGACCCGGAACCGGATCGCATCCGCGGCATTGCCTGCGGTGTAGGTCCGGCCGGTCAGGCGCTCGGCGACCGCGATGACCGGGGCCAGCAGATCCGTCTCGTAGACGTTGTCGACGCCTTGCAGGATGCAGGCGACGCGTTCGATGCCGAGCCCGGTGTCGATGTTCTTCTTGGGGAGCGGTCCGAGGATCTCGTAGCCTTCTTTGCCACCACCGGGTCCCCGCTGATTCTGCATGAAGACGAGATTCCAGATCTCGATGAAGCGGTCCTCGTCGGCCTCGGGCCCACCGTCGACCCCGTACTCGGGGCCACGGTCGTAGAAGATCTCCGAGCAGGGTCCACACGGGCCGGGTACACCCATGGACCAATAGTTGTCTTTCAGGCCGCGGCGCTGGATCCGCTCGGCGGGCACCCCTATCTCGTCCCGCCAGATCGCTTCGGCCTCATCGTCGTCGAGATAGACGGTCGGCCAGAGCCGCAACGGATCGATGCCGAAGCCACCCTCGGTCACCGGGTTGGTCAGCAGGGTCCACGCGAACGTTATCGCCTCGCGCTTGAAGTAGTCACCGAAGGAGAAGTTGCCCGCCATCTGAAAGAAGGTGTTGTGGCGGGTGGTGATACCGACTTCCTCGATGTCGAGGGTGCGAACGCACTTCTGGATGCTCGTCGCCCGGTCGTACGGCGGTGTCTGCTCACCCAGGAAATACGGTTTGAAGGGCACCATTCCGGCGTTGACGAACAGCAGGTTCGGATCATCGAGGATCAACGACGCGCTGGGTACCTCAGTGTGCCCGGCCTTGATGAAGTGATCCAGGAACCGCTTCCTGATCTCATGCGTCTGCACTGGAGGTCCTCACGTTTCGACTGCAGTTGCCTAAGCCCGCGAACGAGCCCAATCCACCCTACTGGCATCACCGCGTCCAGTCCGTCATCGCCCGTCATCGCCGGCCGCGGACGATGTTGCGCAACCGGCCCAGGCGGGGGCCGATCTCGCGCTCGTGGCCGTGGTCGGTCGGGATGTAGTAGTCGACGCCGACGAGCTCGTCCGGGGGGTACTGCTGGGTCACGACTCCGCCGGGATCGTCGTGCGGGTAGCGGTACCCGACGGCGTTGCCGAGTTTCGCGGCGCCCGCGTAGTGACCGTCGCGCAGATGGGCGGGCACCGCTCCGGCCTTGCCACCCTCCACATCGGCGACCGCGGCCCCGATCGCAGCGACCACGCTTGCCGACTTGGGCGCGGTGGCGAGGTGAATCGTGGCCTGCGCCAACGCCAGCCGCGCTTCGGGCATACCGATGAGCTGTACTGCCTGTGCCGCGGCGGCTGCGGTCTGCAGCGCCGTCGGGTCGGCCATCCCGATGTCCTCGCTCGCGTGGACGACGAGCCTGCGCGCGATGAACCGAGGATCCTCGCCCGCGCTGATCATGCGGGCCAGATAGTGCAGTGCCGCATCGACATCCGATCCACGAATGGACTTGATGAACGCACTGATGACGTCATAGTGCTGATCGCCGTCGCGGTCGTACCGCACCGCCGCACGGTCGACCGCAGACTCCACATGGGCGAGGGTGACCGCCACGGCCTCACCGTCGCCGCTGTCCGCGTCGGACAAAGCGGTATCGGCGGCGGCCTCGAGCGCGGTCAGGCCGCGCCGGGCGTCGCCCGCCGAGATCTTCTCCAGATGATCGAGCGCGTCGTCATCGATGGTGACGGTGCCCGCGAGCCCGCGCGAGTCGGCCGCAGCGCGTATCAGCAGCTTTCGGATGTCCGGCCCACCGAGCGAGCGCAACTGCAGCACCAGCGATCGCGAGAGCAGCGGGGCGACCACCGAGAACGAGGGGTTCTCCGTCGTCGCCGCGACCAGCAGCACGATCCGGTTCTCCACCGCATCCAGCAAGGCATCCTGCTGGGTCTTCGAGAAGCGATGGACCTCGTCGATGAACAGCACCGTCTGCGTTCCCGAGATGAGCCGCCGCCGGGCTGCGTCGATCACGGCCCGTACCTCTTTGACGCCCGAGGAGAGCGCCGAGAGCGCCTCGAAACGACCACCGGCCGCTGCGGAAATCAACGCCGCCATCGTCGTCTTGCCAGTTCCGGGAGGACCGAACAACAACACCGACGCTGCGCCCGAACCGTCGATCAGGCGCCGCAGTGGCGATCCGGACTCGAGGAGATGCTCCTGTCCGACGATCTCTTCGAGTGTTGCAGGACGCATGCGCACGGCGAGCGGTGCTCCGGCGGTCGGTCGCGGCAGTCCGGCGGTGATCGTGGCGGGCGGCGCCTCGGGGGCGGCGAACAGGCCGCCCTGGTCGTCAGTCATCACAGGTGGTGATCAGTGCAGCCAGGAGGAGTCGAGTGCCTGACCCACGGTGTCGGCGAACTCGGCAAGTCCCGGTGCGTCCGCGCGGCGCGCGGCGTCGGCCAGACCGGACCAGCGGTCCACGATCACGCGGGGATCGGAGGTGCTCAGAGCGAGACCGTGGGGCTCGTCCGAACGGCCCACATCGGACTCGTCCACCGGCAGCATCCACACCGTGGACAGCCACACCCATGCCAGGCGAGCCAGCACGGTCTTGCGGGCGAGTTCGCGGTCCGACCCCAGCGCCGGCCAGATCCCCTGGACCTCGGAGCGCCACGCATCGATCATCGAGGTCTCGAGATCCACCCGACGAGCGCCGGTGTCGCCGGACAGCCACGGGCTGAATGTCACCAGCGCATACGCGATGTCGAGCGAGGCGTCCCGGAAACCGCCCCACTCGTAGTCCATGAACTGCACACCCTCGTCGTTGATCAGGATGTTCTCCGGGCCGACATCGGAGGGGCTGAACGCACGGCGCTCGCCCTCCCGGAAGAGCTCACCCGCCTTCTCCAGCGCACCGAGCACCTCGGGGTCGACCGTGAGACCGAACACATCAGCGATCACCCGCGGGGCGGCCCGGACCGCAGCATCGAACTGCGCTCGGAGCGCATCCACCGCGATGCCCTCGGCGCCCTGCCGCAACAGCGCCGCGAAGTCGTTCTCGCCGCCGACCGTCGCGGCATGCATCCGTCCCAATGCCTGTCCCCACGCACTGACGGCGTTGGATGTGGCCACCACGTCGTTGCTGCCGAGCAATTCGGTCATCGACCTGCCGTCGCCCAGGTCGCTGAGCACCAGCACCTTGGCGCGCAGGTCGAACGCGATCAGCGCGGGCCCCGGACGCGACTCCGTCGGCAGCGCCGTCGCGTATTTGTAGGACGCAACCTCACGGATGAACGCCTCACCCGACACGGCGTCGCCGTCACCGAGCACCTTGATCACCAGCGTGCGATCGCCGGAGAACGGGTTCTGCGCAACACGCACCCGCACGACTTCGGTGCGCCCACTCCCGCCGAGGTCTTGCGGGTCGGCTAAGGACACCGGGGAGCCGGCGCGAGCGGCCAGAAGCCGCTCGGCTGCCTGCACCGCGCCGGTGATGTGGCTATCGGCTAGAACAGTCATCCCCTACAACCTACCGAACTGTGCCGCGAACCATAGTCGATAAGGCAACTCGTGTCAGGGAACTGGGGAGACATCCACCGAGACATCGATTTTGCTCTTGCGGGATTCGGTATAGATGACTCCTCGCAGCGGCGGTACATCCTCGTAGTCGCGTCCCCACGCGACGGTGA
This sequence comes from Williamsia sp. 1135, assembly GCF_002095395.1. Lineage (GTDB taxonomy): Bacteria > Actinomycetota > Actinomycetes > Mycobacteriales > Mycobacteriaceae > Williamsia. Next base: position 227,513 of record NZ_MJEI01000107.1, on the reverse strand, counting down.
CGTGCCGTTCGCCCACCAGGGTGTCGTTGGTCGGGTCGAATGCGATCCACCGGTCCCCCGGCAGCCACACCGCGGCCCAGGCATGGGACGCATCCGCACCGAAGATCCGTTCCTTGCCCGGTGGTGGGTCGGTGGCGAGGTATCCGGACACGTAACGAGCGGCGAGTCCCTGCGAACGCAGACAAGCGATCGCGACGCGGGCGAAATCCTGGCAGACCCCTTCGCGGCGGTCCAGGACGGTATCGACCCGCGTGCTGATCTGGGTCGAGCCCGATCGGTAGGTGAAGTCACGGAAGATCCGCCGGGTCAGCTCGACCACCACATCGATCAAAGGCGCGCCTGGGGTGAAGATCGTCGCGGCGTAGTCCCGCACGGCAGGGCTGATCTCAGGCGGGAACAGGTCCAGCCGGAACTCGACCGCCCGTGCGGATGCCGGACCGAGCGGCCGGGCGTCTTCCCACGACCCCCGTGCCGCCGGCGAGTCGAGCAGGCCATGATCGATCGGATCCACCTCGACCGTCGACGTGCCGGTGACCTCGAGTCGGCGGTGAGGTGTGCGGACGTGGAAATAGCTGTCGGAGTTGCCGTAGATGTCCACTCCGGTCGAGCGGTCGGACGGTTCGGGGTCGACCTCTACCTCACTGGTCAGCACCCGCTGCCCCGGCAGATCACGGGGCTGCAGGTACGCGCGGCCGTACGAACTCGACACCACGTTGTCGTAGTCGTACCGCGTGCGGTGGGTGACCCGGTAGCGACGGGCTGCGGGCTGCTGCGACTGACCGTTCTGGGATTGACCGTTCTGGGATCGACCCTGCTGGGAGTTCACAACTGCACCTGCGAACCCGCGCCCCACAGAGGCTGCATCTCCACCGGATAGGCGAATCGGGTGCGACCCAACACGTCCGAGATCTCTCGGAGACCCGAGTTCAGCGTGCGCATCAGATCGTCGAGCTCGACCCGTCGGCCACCGGCGCCGATCGCCGCGAGATCGACCGGGTCGACGCGGCGCAATTCGGAGACCAGGTCCTCGACGACGCGCTCGGCGGCAGCGGAACGGACGTCGGTGGGCAACGACGAGAGGTCCTCGCGCAACGTGGCCAACTGGTAGATCATCGCCCGCGGATTGCCCTCGTCGAAGAGCATCAACGCGGCGACCGACCCCAGCCTGACGATTCCGCGGTTGCGCCGCCGGTAGATGATCGCCGATTCGTTGGCCACCAGATAAGCCTCGAGCAGTCCCTGCTCGGTGTCCGCGTCCCGCTGTGTCACCAGCACCGCTGCGGTGAGCGAGGCGAGCATCTGAGCTCGCTCGATCCGGCGGCCGATGTCCATGAACAACCAGCCGGGGTCGTGGACCATCGACTCGGCCTGCAATCCGGCCAACGCCAACAGTCCGTGCAGGACGTCGTCCTGAGCCCGGCCCAGACCCGATCCGTCCAGGTCCGGTTCGTCGGACTCGGCGTCCAGGACGGGCTGCGGTCCGAGTTCGGTGAGTGCGCGGTCCACTGCACCCAACACCATCCAGGTGCTGGTCGAGAGCTGATCCCGCACCGCTCGCGCGAGTTGCTGCATCCGGTCCACAGCGAATGCCACCGAGCCCGGTGACCGGCGTGCACTGGTCATGGCGTGCAATCGCAGCGTCGCCGCCTGCACCTCGTCGGGTTCCGGGGCGCCCTCCCCCGAATCGTCACCGATGTTCTTCGCACCCCTGACGATTCCGCCCGTCCCGGTGGTCGTCGCGACTGCGGCCAGGAACAGCGGAATGGACGCCGTCCCGGTCATCCACGGCCGGTACCGGTAGTCCTCGTAGCGCTCACGCGCGACCCTGACCATCCGCGTGGTCAGTTCGGCGCGCTCGCCATAACGGCCGAACCAGAACAGATCCGACAACACACGGGGCGAACTGACCACCGCGGCATCGGTACCGCGATACGTCGCCGCGGAGTCGCTGCCGTTCACCACGATCGCCGCGTCCCGCACAGGGCGGTCCGTCGACTCGGGGACCCGGGCCTGCGTGCCGGTCGGCTCCACCGTTGTCACCCAGACGTCCTTGCCCGCGATCGACGTCATCGACGACCCGGCGGGACCGTCGGCGAGCACGTGACCGAGACCACCCGGCATCACCGCATAGCCCGATCCCTGCGCGACGCTGAACGCGCGGATACCGACCGGCGCAGCCCGCAGCGGCGAACCGATCGCCGTACGCCGGTACGGTCCCGGGGTGGTCGACGGCGCCACCGAGAACGAGGTCAGTCGCCGTCCGACCCACTGCCAGGGTTCGCTCTCGATCCGGGCGGCCAGCACAGACCGATCCCCGGCGGACAGCGTCGGACCCAGGATCTCCTCGCCGGTCCGGAAGTTCGAGACCGTCATGTCAGACATCTCGACCGTCACCTTCGAGCGTTGCAGATCGTCGCCGGCCCAGTAGGTTTCGACCGAGTTCAGCTGCAGGTCCTCGTCGAGCAGATACCGGCATGCGGCAGCCAGCACCGTGTTCAGGGCCGGGTTCTCCACCACCGCGCTGCCGAGTGTGTTCAGCACCGTCACCGAACCCCGCGAGATCGCTTCCACGAGTCCGGTGACACCGAGCCGGGAATCCGTTCGCAGGTCGAGCGGGTCGGAGTAGCTGGAGTCCACGCGCCGCAAGATGACGTCGAGGCGTTTGAACTTGCCGAGCGAGCGCATGTAGACAGCCCCGTCGCGGACCACCAGGTCGGCCGCCTCCACCAGCGGGAACCCGAGGATCGAGGCGAGATAGGCCTGGTCGAACGCCGTCTCCGACAGCGAGCCCGGGGTGAGCACCGCCACGGTGGGGTCTTCGATGCCCTGCGGCGCGTACTCGAACAGCGCGAGCCGCAGCGTGGCGGCGAACGCGGCGGTCGGTCGCGGGACGCAGCGTTGAAAGAGGCGCGGGAACGCCCGCGACATGAGGCGGCGGTCGGCGATCGCGTAACCGATACCGGACGGCGCCTGTGCCCGGTCGGCGAACACGAGGTGTTCGCCATCGGACCCGCGGCCGATGTCACAGGCGTGCAGGAACAAACTGTGCGGCTGGGTCTGCGGAAAACGGGCCGCTTTCCGAATGTAGCCAGGATGTCCGTAGACCATCTCGGGCGGCAGCACCCCCGCGGTGATGGTCCGCTGGTCGGAGTAGATGTCGGAGAGCAGCGCGTCCAGGACACGCGCGCGTTGCGCGATCCCCTTCTCGAGTTCCTGCCAGCGGGCGCCGTCGACAAGAAGTGGCACGCAGTCGAGCTGCCACCGGCGTTGTTGCGTCCCGGTGGCGGCCGGGGCGTTGTAGGTGATCCCGTCGTCGTCGACGAGTGTCCGAACGCGGCGGTCGGCCTGACGCAAGCCCTCGTCGCCGAGGCGTTCGTACCCTTCGATCAGATCGGCCCACTGGCCACGTAGCGCCCCGGTCCCGTCGAGCAGTTCGTCGAAGATGCCGGCCGGCGATGCGGTCACGGTGCCCGCGGATGTCGCCTCCGCGTTACCCGGCATGGCGGCAAGATCGAACAATCCGAACCGGTCAGACCGATATCGGTCCAGAACTCCGGTGGGTTCAACCCTGGGCGATGTCACCGAAGGACTGTACGTGCTCGCCGCATGTCGAGGATCATCGGTACGCCGGAATCGGTCGCGAGACGAGCTGCGAATTCGCGCAGCTTCGCGGTGTCGACGGCGTCGGCCCGGTGCCCGGAGGCTTCGAACCGGCCATTGCGACGTGACTCGGCCTCCACCGCGTTGACGGGCGGGCGCTCGTACGCCCGGCCCCCGGGATGGACGACGTGGTATTTGGCGCCGCCGACGGAGCGACCGTTGTGCGTGTCGACGAGGTCGAACACGAGTGGGGTGTCGATGGTGATCGTCGGGTGCAGCGCACTCGGAGGTTGCCACGCCCGGAACCTGATCCCGGCCACCGACTCCCCTGCCCGACCGGTACCCGTCAGCGGAACGGGGACTCCGTTGCAGGTGAGGATGAACCGACTGTTGTCACCGCCGAGCACACGTACCTGCACCCGCTCGATGGACGAGTCGACGTAGCGGGAGGTACCACCGGCCGTCGACTCCTCGCCGAGGACGTTCCACGGCTCGATCGCGCCGCGCAACTCGATCTCGACGTCGCGGATGTGGACGGTTCCCAGGCGCGGGAAGCGGAACTCGGTGAACGGCGCCAGCCAGGCGGTGTCGAAGTCGTAGCCGGCCTCCCGGAGATCCTCTGCGACGTTCGCGATGTCGTCGATCACGTAATGCGGCAGCAGGTGTCGACCGTGCAGGTCAGCGCCGTGACGCTGCAGCCGTGCCCGGTACGGGTCGTCCCAGAACCACGAGACGAGACTGCGGACCAGTAGCGACTGGACCATGGCCATCTGGTGGTGTGGCGGCATCTCGAACCCCCGCAGTTCCAGCAGTCCGAGCCTGCCACGGGTCGAGTCGGGACTATACAGCTTGTCGATGCAGAACTCAGCCCGGTGCGTGTTGCCCGTGATGTCCGTGAGCAGGTGGCGCAATGCTCGGTCGGTCACCCACGGCAGGTGGTACCCGGTCGCGCCTGCCTGGATCTCCTCGGTGATCCGGTCGATCTCGGCGAACGCAACCTCGAGTTCGTAGAGTGCGCTCTCGCGCCCCTCGTCGGCACGGGGGGCCTGCGAGGTGGTCCCGATGAACCGTCCGGAGAACAGATACGACAGCGACGGGTGCAGCTGCCAGTAGGTGAGCATGGAGACGAGCAGGTCCGGCCGTCGCAGCATCGGCGACTCGGAGGGACGGATGCCGCCGAGCGTGATGTGGTTACCGCCACCGGTGCCACCGTGGCTGCCGTCCAGGTCGAACGACTCGGTGCCCAGCCGTACCCGGCGGGCCTGGTCGTACAGGGTCTCGAGGAGTTCCGATTGTTCGGCGAACGACGCGGTCGGCTGGATGTTCACCTCGATCACCCCGGGATCCGGGGTGACCGTCATCGACGTCAGTCGTGGATCCGCCGGCGGGCCGTAACCCTCGACCACGACGGGCTTACCGATCTCGGCGGCGCTGCGCTCGACCAGGTTGAGCAGCTCCGCGAAGTCGTCGCCGGTCTCGGTCGGTGGCAGGAACACATAGAGAACGCCGCCGCGTTCTTCTGCGACCAGCGCCGTCACAGCGCGCCCACTCGGATCGACGAGATCCCCCTCGGCCTCCGAGTCGGTTGCCCCCGGCGCGACGCCCGCCTCCGGCGCTTGCGCCTGCTCTCGTGCGGCTTCTTCGGCGACTGCGGCCTCCGCCTCCCGAGCGGCTCGGGCCGCCGCGGCGGCTCTCGCCCGCTCGATCTGCATCTCCGGGGTGATCCACAGCGGTTCGCCGTCCCCGTGCGTGCCCTCCGGCGTCATCGACGTCCCGGGACGGGGGCGCGGCAGTGGTTCCCCGGCCATCCCCGTCGGTGGCGCCTCCGGCGCGGCGGCGTCCGGTTCGTCCGTCTCCTGGGCGGCCGGGTCGATCGCTTCCGGGGGTGGCGGGAACTCCGGCAACGCTGTGAGGTCTGCCAGCGGTTCGATGTCGAAGGCGGTGGGGTCCGCCGGGAAGAACTGCGGTTGCCCCTCCCAGAAAAGGGCACTGAGCGGCAGCCGGAGCCCTGCTGGCGAGTTACCCGGACTCAGGACGAGACGTCCACGCCGGGTACGCCACAGAGCGCTGACCCAGCCGACACCGCGCGGGGCCCGGCTGATCGGCAGCAGATACGCCGTCGGTGTACTCACCGACGAATCGAGTTCTGCCAGCAACTGTTGCCGGCGGTCGTCGGTATCGGTCTCGGGGTCGATGTCCTTCTCGACGGCCGCGGTTGCTTCGGCCTCTGTGTTCGGCGGTATGCCGACTGGCAGCCGGACCAGTTCGGCCAACCTCAGCAGTGGGTCCTCATAGGCCGGGACGACCTGCGAATCGGGCAACCGCAGTCGGCGGGCCAGCGACTCGATGAACGCCTTGGGCGACTTCGCCGTCGCCGGATCGGCCGGTCCCAGTCCCCCAGGGGACTGCCAGTCGATCGTCGTCTGCGCGGCGGCCTTCGTCGGCCACGGATCGTCGAGGAGGTCCGGGTTGCTCCAGAGCGCTTTGCCGTCGGCGCGCCAGATCAGGTCGATCTGCCAGCGCGGCAGCGGCTCACCGGGATACCACTTGCCCTGCCCACGTTGGACCAACCCGGTAGGCGCATAGATCTTCTTGAGTCGATCGGTGAGGTCGGACGCCAGCGAGCGCTTGTGCGGTCCGTCCGCTGCGGTGGTCCATTCCGGATCGACCTGGTTGTCGAGCGAGACGAAGGTCGGCTCTCCGCCCACGGTCAGCCGGACATCGCTGGCGGCCATCCGGGCATCGAGGTCGGCACCGAGATCGACGATCTTGCCCCACTGGTCAGCGGTGTACGGCAGCGTCACGCGTGGGTCCTCATGGAACCGGGTGACCTCGTTCGAGAAGTCCATCACCGCATGACATTTGCCGGTGGCGCCCGTGATCGGCGCCGCCGCGCCGGGGTGTGGTGTCGCGGCCAGCGGGATGTGTCCTTCTCCGGCGAACAGACCCGACGTGGGATCCATCCCCACCCAGCCGGCGCCGGGCAGGTACACCTCGGTCCACGCGTGCAGGTCGGTGAAGTCGGCGTCGGGCCCGGACGGACCGTCGATCGACTTGATGTCCGAGGTGAGCTGGACCAGATAGCCGGAGACGAAACGTGCGGCCAACCCCAGCCTGCGGAGGATCGCGACGAGCAGCCAGGCCGAGTCTCGGCACGAGCCGATGCCACTGTCGAGGGTGAACTCCGGTTCCTGGACACCGGCTTCGAGACGCACCGTATAGCGGACGTCGTCGCGTACGGCACTGTTGAGCGCGACCAGGTAGTCGATGATCCTGGTCTTGCCGGTCACCCGGTGGTCTTCCACCCATTTCTTCACGAGCGGGTCGCCGCCCGCCGAATCCACCGGCCGCAGGTAGACCTCGAGGTCGCGCCGCAGTTCCTCGGGGTAGGCGAATCCGACGTGCTCGGCGAACTCTTCGATGAAGAAGTCGAAGGGGTTGATCGACGTCAGATCGGCCACCAGGCCGATCGTGAAGCTCAAGACATTCGTCGGCTCCGGAAACACCAGTCGCGCAAGATAGTTGCTGAACGCGTCCTGCTGCCAGTTGATGAAGTGTTCAGCTGGTTCGACCTTCAGCGAATAGGCCTCGATCGGAGTACGTGAATGCGGTGCCGGACGCAGCCGCAGCACATGCGGATAGACCTTCGTCAACCTGTCGAAGTTGTACGTGGTCCGGTGTTCGAGTGCCACCTTGATGGTCAACGACCAATACCTCCATGCGCCGGTAAAAACACTGGCTGCAAGTTCATCACAAGTTCGGCGATGACGCCGGGCTCGAGGATCGGCACCGGCCCGGTGAGATCTGCAAACCCGGGTTGTCCAGGTCTGTGCGCTAGTGCTTGGTGTACGCGACCTTGCGGGTCGTGCGGCGGCTGTGGGCCCGGTGGATCAGCAAGACCGCGATCCCGGCGACGACGATGCCGACGAGGTTGATCACCAACTGCGCAGTTGATTCTGCGGCCACCCGCCATTGGCCGAGCGTCGCTGCGACGACCGCATATCCGGCGGCCGGCACAGTGGTGACCGAGATGAACACCCCCACCAGCGCAGCCGATTTCGACGATACGAGCGACAGCATCCCGGCAGCACCCGCCAGCAGCGCGACCACGAGGGAGAAGGGTCCGACCTGATAGATGAAGTCGAGCTGGTCGGCGGTGGTGACGTCCTTCATCGCGATCCAGCCCAGCCGTTCGGCGAGTACAGCTCCCGCACCCGTCACCACCATCGCCAAGGGAAAGCCGACGGCCAGGGCCAGGACCGATCGCCGGGCCAGCGAGAATCTACGCCGCACGATCGCCACCGCGATCCCGGCCAACGGCCCGAACTCAGGTCCGACCACCATGCCGCCGACGACGGTCACCGGCGAATCGGTCACCACCCCGACCGCTGCGAGCAGGCAGGCGAGGCAGAGAAACGCCAGGAACGTGACACTGAGGGTCGCGTCCTCGTTGGTGTGCTCGACCAATTCGTCCCAGACGATCGCGTCAGAGGGACCGCCTGGCGCATCGCGTTCGGCCTGTTCGGCCGCATTCGACAGGACGGTGTCCAACAGTTCGACCACGATGGCGCCATCGGTGGGCAGTTCCAGCGCACGAAGCTGCTTGAGCAGCTCGTTCGCGGCTTCCCGCGTGACGTCCGCCTCTATCAGGTCACCGGGCGGCTCGAGCGCCGCGCCGGGCACCCGCGTCACATGCGTGACACCGAGGCACTCCCGCAATGCTGCGACCACGTCGTCAGACCGCTTGTCCGGACTGATGATCCGCAGATGCAGCACGCCTGATTATGTACCGGTCGTCGCCGCCTCTGCGGACTTTGCCGCAGTTTCTCTCGGCGCCGTTTCTTTCGGGGCTGCAGGCTTGGCGTCGATCCCGGATTCCTTGCGCTGCGCCGGAGTGATCGCTGCCGGCGCGTCGGTCAGCGGATCGACACCGCCACCGGACTTCGGGAAAGCGATCACGTCGCGAATCGACGGCTGGCCGGCGAGCAGGGCAGTGATGCGATCCCAGCCGAACGCGATGCCGCCGTGCGGAGGCGCGCCGAAGGCAAAGGCATCCAACAGGAATCCGAACTTCTCCTGAGCCTCCTCGGTGCTGATGCCCATGATCTTGAAGACCAGCTCCTGGACCTCGCGCTTGTGTATACGAATCGATCCGCCGCCGATCTCGTTGCCGTTGCAGACGATGTCGTATGCGTACGCGAGCGCGGAGCCCGGATCCGACTCGAGCACGTCGAGCGATTCCGGTTTCGGTGACGTGAAGGCGTGGTGAACCGCGGTCCATGCTCCCGACCCCACCGCCACGTCGCCGCTGGCGGTGGCGTCGTCCGCCGGTTCGAAGAGGGGGGCGTCGACGACCCAGGTGAAGGCCCAGTCCCCTTCCTTGATCAGGCCGAGCCGCTGAGCGATCTCCCCGCGGGCGGCACCGAGCAGGGCCCGCTGGGCCTTGGCCGGCCCTGCGGCGAAAAACACACAGTCCCCCGGATTGGCGCCGACGTGAGCAACCAGGCCCGCACGTTCGGCGTCCGAAAGGTTCTTCGCAACGGGACCACCAAGCGAACCATCTTCTTGGACAAGCACATACGCGAGACCCTTGGCTCCCCGCTGCTTGGCCCACTCCTGCCAGGCGTCGAGCTGCCTGCGCGGCTGTCCGGCCCCGCCCGGCATCACCACGGCGCCGACATAGGGCGCCTGAAAGACCCGGAACGGTGTGTCTTTGAAGTAGTCCGCGCACTCGACGAGCTCGAGTCCGAAGCGCAGGTCGGGCTTGTCGCTGCCGAACCGGCGCATCGCGTCGGCGTAGGTGATCCGCGGAATCGGGGTCGTGATGTCGACACCGATCAACTTCCACAGAGCGGTCAGGATCTCTTCGGCCACCTTGATCACGTCGTCCTGCTCGACGAAACTCATCTCGACGTCGAGCTGGGTGAACTCCGGCTGGCGATCGGCACGGAAGTCCTCGTCGCGGTAGCAACGCGCGATCTGGAAGTAGCGCTCCATCCCAGCCACCATCAGCAACTGTTTGAACAACTGCGGGCTCTGCGGCAGCGCATAGAACGTGCCGGGCTGCAGCCGCGCGGGCACCAGGAAGTCGCGGGCGCCTTCCGGCGTCGACCGCGTCAGCGTCGGTGTCTCGATCTCGATGAAGTCGTGATCCAGCAAGACGTTGCGGGCGGCCTGATTGACCTTCGACCGCAGGCGCAGGGCGTTGCCGGGCCCTTCGCGGCGCAGGTCGAGGTAGCGGTATTTGAGCCGGGCCTCTTCACCCGGGTTCTCGTCGAGCTGGAAAGGCAGCGGAGCCGACTCGTTGAGGACGACGAGTTCGGTGGCATTGACCTCGATGTCGCCCGACTCCAGGTTCGCGTTCTCGCTACCGGCCGGGCGCTGTTCGACCAATCCTGTCACCTGGACGCAGTATTCGGCCCGCAACCGGTGCGCCGGCGTCGCGACGGCCTCGTCGCGGAAGACCACCTGCGCGAGCCCGGAGCTGTCGCGCAGGTCGATGAAGATGACCCCGCCGTGGTCGCGTCGGCGCGACACCCAGCCGGTCAACGTCACCGTTTGCCCGGCGTTCTCGGCTCGCAGTGATCCGGCGAAATGGGTGCGCAGCACAGTGTTCCTCTCGAAGCTGACTGAAGTCGTGTCGTGCAACATCCTACGGCGACCACATTCGGCCGAGAACGCCCCTGCTCATGGGATGCTGAGCGCATGACATTCCGAGGTGGCGGACCACTCGACACAAGCAATGTTTCCGGGGGCGGAGGTGGCCGCGGCAAACTCGCCGTCGGTGGCGGTGCCGGGCTCATCATCGTCATCGTCGCCGCACTGTTCGGCTTCGACCCCGGTGTCCTCGGGCTTGGCAGCGATGGTTCGAGTACGACGTCGACGTCACAGGAACAATCGGTGATCGACGAGCAAATCCAGGGGTGCACCATCGAGAAGGCCAACGAGGACACGGTCTGCCGGATCGTCGCGACCACGAACAGCCTCGACGCGGTGTGGGCCGACATCATGCCCGGCTACGAGCCACCGCAGACCAAGATCTTCGAGGGCAACGTCGACACCGCATGCGGGCCCGCCACCTCAGACGTCGGCCCGTTCTATTGCCCCGGTGACCAGACCGCGTACTTCGATCCGGCGTTCTTCGACGTCCTCACAGATCGCCTCGGCGGCGGCGACGGACCCCTGGCGCAGGAGTATGTCGTGGCGCACGAATACGGCCACCACATCGAGTACCTGACCGGTGCACTCCAGAAAGGCCAACGACAGGGCGCGGCCGGACCGACGTCGGGGTCGGTTCGAATCGAACTGCAGGCCGACTGCCTGGCCGGGGTCTGGGCGTTTCATGCGGACAAGGGTCCCGACGCGATGCTCGAGCCGCTGACCCAGCAACAGATCAACGACGTCATCCAGACAGCAAAGGCGATCGGCGACGACGCGATTCAAGGCGACAGCTCCAACCCCGAAGGTTGGACGCACGGGTCGTCCGATCAGCGGGTGCGCTGGTTCAATGTCGGCTACAGCGCGGGTGACCCGGCCTCCTGCGACACCTTCGCGGCGGGCAGCCTGTGACGCGCGCGGCCGGCGGGGTCGATCGCATCGCCGACGGATACCTCGAACGTTCCTGCGCCCTGAACCCCATCGAGGCCACGCACCTCGGGGTGACCGGCCACGATCATCTGCTGACCGACTTCTCCCCTCTGGGTGAGGCCGATCGGGCCACCGCTCGAGGTGATGCCCTCGCAGCGTTGGCAGGTGAGCCGGCAGCAGACGACGTCGATCGCGTGACCGTGGCCACCATGACTGATCAGCTCCGCCGATCGCTCGCCATCGACGACGCGGGTCTGCGTATCGGTGAGGTCAACGTCATCGAATCGCCGCTGCAGTCGGTCCGGGACGTGTTCGATCTGATGCCGACCGGCACCGCCGCCGAGCAGGACGTCTTCCTCGCCAGGCTCACCCAAATCCCGCGCAGCGTCGAATCGATCATCGAGGGCCTGCGTCACCGCCTCGAATCCGGTCCGCCACTCGCCGGCCGCCAGGTCGGCCTCGTCGCCGAGCAGGCCGATACTGCGACCGCGTCGATCTTCAGCAATGCGACCGCTATCGAGGCCACCGATCAGGTCGAACTCCTCGACGACCTGCGCGGCCGGGTGGGCGCCGCGATGACAACACTCGCAGCGGTGTTACGTGACGAGGTGCTCCCCCGCGCCACGGACGCCGACGCCGTCGGCCGAGATCGCTATCAGCTGCATTCGGCCGAGTTCGTCGGAACCGATATCGACGTCGACGATTCGTACGCATGGGGGCTGGATCTTCTCGACTCGATAGTGGCAGAGCAGGAGATGCTTGCCGAGCAGATCGCTCCCGGGGAAGGGGTTTCCGGCGCACTCGCGACACTGAATGCCGATCCGCGCTACCAGATGACCGATCGCGACGCCTTCGTCGCCTGGATGCAGGACCTCTCCGACCGCGCGACCGCCGAAGTCGGGAAGGTGCACTTCGACATCCCGACGGAACTGACCGCGCTCGAGTGCCGGCTCGCGCCGTCTGCGACGGGGATCATCTACTACACGATGCCCAGCGAGAACCTGTCTCGGCCAGGGCGGATGTGGTGGTCGGTTCCTCCGCAGCAGAACGTCTTCCACACGTGGCAGGAGACGACCACCGTCTTCCACGAGGGCGTCCCCGGCCATCACCTGCAACTCGGGTCCGCGATGGTCAGTCCCGAATTGAACCGATGGCGCAAGCTCGCCTCGTTCACCTCCGGCCATGGGGAGGGCTGGGCGCTGTACGCCGAGCGGCTCATGGGCGAGCTCGGCTGGCTCGATGATCCCGGCGACCGCATGGGAATGCTTGATTCTCAACGACTTCGGGCCGCACGAGTCGTGGTCGACATCGGAGTGCACTGTGGTCTACGGGCTCCGGAATCGGTGGGCGGCGGCATCTGGGACGCCGAGAAAGCCTGGGCCTTCCTCACCGCCGCGGTCGCGATGGACCGCACCGTGCTCAGGTTCGAACTCAACCGCTATCTCGGCTGGCCCGGACAGGCGCCGTCCTACGCGCTCGGCCAACGGGTGTGGCAGCAGGCCCGCGACTCGTACGCCCGGACCAATCCGACACACTCGCTCAAGGACTTCCACAGCAAAGCGCTCGCACTGGGCGGCGTCAGCCTCGATGTCCTGAAAGCCGAGCTCGGCTGACCCACCGCCGACCGTGCCTAAACCACCGCCGACCGTGCCCTTGAAACCGCTGACCGGGCCGTTGTTCCAGATGATCGGGCCGTTTCGTCATTCCGACGACACCCAGCGACCCGATCACCGCGTGTAGCGGCACGCTCGGCGACATTTACGGCACGCTCGGCGGTTATTCGGGCGGGTTCTCGGCGACCGGGAACGTCGGGGTATGGGCCTGACTCCCCCAGGTTCGGCCGGTCTGCGGAGCGGGAGCGGGATCACCGCTGACGGTGAACGTGCAGGCCACGGATCCGCCCATGATCACCACACTCAGCGCGAGTGCGGACCACCACAACCGGATCCGGCGGTTCATGTTCCGGACGCCAATCGCGAACTGATGTGCGCCACGACGTCATCGAGCTTGATGCGATGTTGCTCTCCGTTACCGAGATCCTTGACCTCGACCTCACCTGCGTCGATCTCGTTGTCGCCGAGAACCAATGCGAACCGCGCCCCGGATCGGTCGGCGGCTTTCATCGCACCCTTGAGACCGCGCCCGCCATAGGCGATGTCGACGCGAACGCCGGCGGCGCGCAAATGCCCTGCCACCGCTACCAGCTCGCCCTTCGCCGCGTCACCCATCGGCACACCGAAGACCTCGCACCGCGCATCGCTCGCCGCAGCGAGTCCCTCGGCCTCCAACGCCAGCACCGTGCGATCGACACCGAGTCCATAACCGATACCCGACAACTCGAGTTTTCCGCCGAGTTGTTTCATCAATCCGTCGTAGCGACCACCGCCACCGATACCCGACTGCGCCCCGAGCCCGTCATGGACGAACTCGAAGGTCGTCTTGGTGTAGTAATCGAGCCCGCGCACCAACCGCGGGTTCTTCTCGTACGGAACACCGAGGCGATCGAGATGACCGATCACCGCGTCGTAGTGCTCACGCGCGGAATCGGACAAGTAGTCGATCATCAGCGGCGCACCTGCTGTCGCCTCCCGGATGTGGGGACGCTTGTCATCGAGCACCCGCAACGGGTTGATCTCTGCCCGACGTCTGGTGTCCTCATCGAGATCGAGCCCGAAGAGGTACTGCTGCAGCGCTTCTCGGTACTGTGGGCGGCAGGTGTCGTCGCCGAGTGAGGTGATCTCCAACCGGTAGCCCGTCAGGCCCAGGGCCCGAAATCCTTCGTCGGCGATCGCGATCACCTCAGCGTCCAGGGCGGGGTCGTCGATACCGATCGCCTCGACACCGACCTGCTGCAATTGGCGGTAACGCCCGGTCTGCGGCTTCTCGTATCGGAAGAACGGTCCCGCATACGACAGCTTGACCGGCAGTTGTCCACGGTCGAGACCGTGCTGGATGACCGCCCGCATCACACCGGCAGTTCCCTCCGGACGCAGGGTGACCGACCGGTCGCCGCGATCGGCGAAGGTGTACATCTCTTTCGACACCACATCGGTGGACTCCCCGACACCGCGGGCGAACAGCGCGGTGTCCTCGAAGATCGGCAATTCGACGTGGGAGTAGCCGGCCAGCCGTGCTGCCCGCGACAACGTGTCCCTGACGGCCACGAACTGCGCGGACTGCGGTGGGAGGTAGTCGGGAATCCCCCGCGGAGCCTGAAATCCGGCATTCACAGTCCGTGACGTCCCTTCTGACGTTCATTTGTCGTCCCATCCTGCCCGGCACCGGGCAGATCGACCAAAAACGGATTGGAGGCACGCTCCTGGCCGATGCTCGTCTGTTCACCGTGACCGGGTAGCACCACGGTCTCGTCGGGAAGTGGCAGCATCCGCTCGGCAATCGAATCGAGCAGTTGCTGATGGTCGCCTCCCGGCAGGTCGGTACGACCTATCGATCCCGCGAATAGGACGTCGCCGGAGAAGCACACGGGTACCTGCCCATCTGGGGTGTCGACGGCGATTCCGAACAGCACCGACCCCTGCGTGTGGCCAGGAGCGAGATCCACCGAGAACTTGAGTCCGGCGACCTCGAGATCTTCGCGGTCGACAAGGTCGATCACCTTGTCAGGCTCCCGGAACACGGTGTCGCCGATCATCGCACCGAGCGCTCGGCCGATCCCCGCCGCCGGGTCGGCGAGCATGTGTCTGTCAGCCGGATGGATGAACGCCGGTATCCCGTATTCGTCGCACAACTCGGTGGCATTCCAGGTGTGGTCGAGGTGCCCGTGGGTGAGCAGCACGGCCACCGGGTTCAGCTCATGTTCCGCGAGCAGCTTGCGAACACCCGGGGCCGCATCTTGACCTGGATCGATGATGATCGCATCGGAACCGGGGTGTTGCGCCACCACATAGCAGTTGGTGGCGAACATGCCCGCGGGAAAGCCCGTGATCAGCATGGTCAGTACTCCTGGGTCGGGGAACGTGTAGGACCATCATCCCAGCGACGGCAAACCGCCTGGGCCCCGGCCGGGGCAGTGGTCCACGGCGCGCCAGCGTCCCACTCATATAACGTGCTCTCAGCAACTGCTGGCAGACTCGCACCGGTGCCCCGGCCCCGGGGCGGTGCATTACACGACGACTTTGACGGAGGATCTCTGCAGTGTCGAGCAACGAGCAACGACGGCAGGCGGCGAAACGCAAGCTGGAGAAGCGGTTGGAGCGGCAGCAGCAGGCCGCGCGCAAGCGCAAGATCATCATCATCTCGACCTCGGTGGTGCTGGTCGTGGCCGTCGCCGCGGTGGCCACGACGCTCATCGTGAAAAAGGTCGCCGACGACAACGAGAAGGCCCGCTGGACAGCCTGCAGCTTCGTCGACGACCCGACCGACCCGTTCGCGGGCCTGCCGGACACCGTTCCGGCCGAGGTGCCGGCAGATCAGCAGCCGAAGTTCCAGCAGTTCCTCGATGAGCTCAAAGCCGGTGCGCCCAACCAGCGCAAAGCGCCCATCCCCGGGGACAAGCAGCTCAAAGAAGGCACCGTCGACGCCGTCTTCGCGACGAGCCAAGGCGACATCCCGGTGCAATTGAACCGGAAGGACGCACCCTGCAACGTCGGCGCGTTCGAAGGGCTCATCAAAGAGAACTATTTCAATGACACCTCCTGCCACCGGCTGACCAACGATCAGCTCAAGGTGCTGCAGTGCGGCGACCCGACGGCAACAGGTCGCGGCGGTCCCGGTTGGCAGAGTCCCGACGAGCCGCCGACCGGTTTCGCGCCTGCCGGTGAGCCCGACCCGACGTCCGGCGCGCAGCCGGTGACCTATCCACGCGGGACCATCGCGGTCGCCAACAGCGGCAAGAACCAGGAAACCGGAGCAGGTACCGGTGGCAGCCAGTTCTTCATGGTGATCCAGGACGGCGTCCTGCCGGCGGACTACACCGTCATCGGCAAGGTCGAAGAGCCCGGACTGCAGGTCCTGGACAAGGTGCTCGCGGGTGGCATCACGCCGGGGCTGCGTCCGAACCAGCAGACCGGATCACTCGACGAGAATCCCACCGACGGCAAACCTGTTCTGCCGGTGGAGATCACCACCGCCACCATCACGAACTGACCGAGCGCCTCGGCCGCCTGGAGACTAGGCGGCCGAGGTGACGCGGTAGACGTCGTAGACGCCTTCGACGTTGCGCACCACGTTCAGCACATGACCGAGGTGTTTGGGGTCGCCCATCTCGAAGGTGAACTTGCTGATCGCCACGCGGTCGCGACTGGTGGTCACCGAGGCCGACAAGATGTTGACGCGCTCGTCGGCGAGCACCCTGGTGACGTCTGAGAGCAGGCGCGAACGGTCGAGCGCCTCGACCTGGATGGCCACGAGGAACACCGAGGACGGAGATGGCGCCCACTTCACCTCGATGAGACGTTCGGACTGTTCCCGTAGCGCGCTGGCGTTGGTGCAGTCGGTGCGGTGCACGCTCACACCGCCTCCGCGGGTGACGAAACCCATGATCTCGTCGCCGGGTACCGGGGTGCAGCACTTGGCCAGCTTCGCCAGCACGCCCTCGGCACCGGGAATCACGACGCCCGCATCGCCGGTCTGTCGTGCAGGCGATGGCATCGTCGACGGCGTCGACCGCTCGGCGAGTTCCTCCTCGGCGTCCTCGAGCCCGCCGAGTTGGGCCACCAGCCTGCTGACGACGTGGCGTGCCGACACGTGGCCCTCACCGACCGCGGTGTAGAGCGCGGAAACATCCACGAACCTCAGTTCGTTCGCGATGGCGCCCATCGAATCGCTGTTGAGCAACCGCTGGATCGGAAGCCCGCCCCTGCGAACCTCTTTGGCGATCGCATCCTTGCCACTCTCGAGGGCTTCCTCGCGACGCTCCTTTGCGAACCACTGCCTGATCTTCGCCTTGGCGCGCGGACTGACCACGAAGGTCGCCCAGTCTCGGGAAGGCCCTGCCGTGGCCGCCTTGGAGGTGAAAACCTCCACGACTTCGCCGTTTTCGAGGGTGCGTTCGAGGGCCACGAGACGCCCGTTGACCCGGGCGCCGATGCATCGGTGCCCGACCTCGGTGTGTACTGCGTAGGCGAAGTCCACGGGTGTCGACCCCGTCGGCAGCGTGATCACGTCACCCTTCGGGGTGAACACAAAGATTTCCTTGACCGCGAGGTCGTAGCGCAGCGACTCCAGGAACTCGCCGGGATCGGCTGCCTCCCTTTGCCAGTCGAGTAGTTGCCGCATCCAGGCCATGTCGTCGATCTCAGCCGCATCAGAGGAATGCTTGTCTGAGTTCTTTCCTCGGGTCTCCTTGTACCGCCAGTGCGCAGCGATACCGAACTCGGCGGTCCGGTGCATGTCGCGCGTACGGATCTGAACCTCGAGCGGCTTGCCCTCGGGTCCGATGACAGTGGTGTGCAGGGACTGATAGACGCCGAACCGCGGCTGGGCAATGTAGTCCTTGAACCGGCCCGCCATCGGCTGCCAGAGCGAATGGACTACGCCCACAGCGGCATAGCAGTCACGCAGGTCGTCGCAGAGGATACGCATGCCGACGAGGTCGTGGATGTCGTCGAACTCGCGTCCCTTGACGATCATCTTCTGGTAGATCGACCAGTAGTGTTTCGGCCTGCCCTCCACCGTCGCATCGATCCGGGAACCGGTGAGCGCGTTGACGATATCGGCGCGCACCCGAGCCAGGTACGTGTCGCGCGAGGGCGCCCGGTCGGCGACCAGACGGACGATCTCTTCGTATCGTTTCGGATGCAGGATGGCGAACGCGAGGTCTTCGAGCTCCCATTTGACCGTCGCCATACCGAGCCGGTGCGCCAGCGGTGCGATGACCTCGAGGGTTTCGCGCGCCTTGCGCGCTTGCTTCTCGGGCGGGAGGAACCGCATGGTCCGCATGTTGTGCAGACGGTCGGCGACCTTGATCACCAGCACCCGCGGGTCTCGCGCCATCGCGATGATCATCTTGCGGATGGTCTCGGCCTCTGCGGCGTTCCCGAGCGCGACCTTGTCGAGCTTGGTGACACCGTCGACCAGATGCGCGACCTCCTGCCCGAAATCCTCGGACAGCGCCTCGAGGGAGTAACCGGTGTCCTCGACGGTGTCGTGCAGCAGCGCTGCGACCAGCGTGGTGGTGTCCATACCGAGATCGGCAAGAATCGTCGCCACGGCCAGCGGATGGGTGATGTACGGATCGCCGGATTTACGGAACTGCCCGCTGTGCTTCGACTCGGCGGTGTCGTAGGCACGCTGCAGTACAGTGACGTCCGCCTTCGGATAGCCGTCACGATGCAGGGCCACAAGCGGTTCGAGAACCGGCCGGATCGAACTCTTGGTCGCAGTCATACGCCGCGCCAGGCGGGCCCGCACCCGGCGGGAGGCCGATGTCGGGACAGAACCGGTGGCGCTCTTGGCGGGCTCATCCACCGCCGGTGGAGTCGATCCGGCGTCGCTCAGCTGGCCACCTGAGGTCTGCGTGAGAGCTCCGTGAGTCTCTTCTGCCATCTCACCACCTCCTGATGTACATCTCGCCTACCGTCCTGTCCGAAACCGCGGGAGATATCGATCAACCCTAGTCGCCCGATCTCTTGCCCTCGTGATGACTCCGGGCTATCCCGGAGCGAGCGCCGAGACCTCGATGTCGCCGCAGGCCGTCTCGATCGCGGCGCGTCCACCGAGTCCGTCCAGTTCCATCACCACCGCGACCGCGACGGGCACCGCACCCGCCTGCCGCAGCAGCTTCACCGCGGCGATGACCGTCCCGCCGGTCGCCAGGACATCGTCGACCACCAGGACCCGGACGCCCGTGAGGTCCAGTCCGTCCGCGGGAATCTCCAGACAAGCCGTTCCGTATTCAAGGGTGTACGCCTCGGTGAACACCGGAGGCGGCAGCTTTCCGGCCTTGCGAACCGCCAGGACCCCGGTACCCAGGTGCAGGGCCACACCCGAACCCAACAGGAATCCGCGGGCGTCGATTCCCGCCACGAGGTCGACGTCGCTGTCCGCGAATCCGCCCAGACCGGCGATCACCGCGCGCAGACCGGCAGCGTCGGCGAGAACCGGCGAGAGGTCCTTGAATTGGATTCCGGGAGCGGGAAAGTCGGCCACCTTCCGGGTCAGGCGCTCAATGGCGGACAGCGCCTCGCGGCTGGTCTGTGTCTGGGCGTTCATCGCCTTGTCCTCACGGTGTGGTCGGTCGGTCGGTCGTGTTGCGGAGCCGTGCCGGTCTGCGATGTCCAGTCGTTCATGGCGTGCTCACCATCCAGCGGTCGATGTTCCAACCGGTCCCCGACCGTGACAGTCCTGACACGACATGTACGACATTGTCCCCCGCGCGCCGGGTTCGAGGCGAGGTGAACAACGGTAGCGCCGGCATGTCTCGCCACAGCAGGCTTTCGATCTCGCGCACCAGTGGAAGTCGGTCCGCAGCGGGAACCGTCACCGCGAGTTGGTCGATCAACGCAGAGACCCTGGCATTCTGGTACCCACCGATGTTGCTGGGGTCCCCGCCGTGGAACGCGTAGGTGTCCCGGGTCGGATCAGCGGCACCTGTCGCTGCGAACCCGTTGCCGGACGCCGTGATCAGTGCGTCTGCCTCCCCACCCAGGCTTGCCGGACCGATCGAGTCGGACGCGACGTCGGTGACGGTGATGCCCGCCCCCTGACAGCTCGCTGCCATCGCCGCGACCATCTGCGCTCGTCGGCTGTCTGGAGCGAGGTATCCGACCCGGATCGTCAGAGCTCCGTCGCCGCGGCGCGCATCACGCGCCTCGTTTCCCGCACGCACCGGATCGGCCCGGAGATAGTCGCGCCCGAACTCTGCATCGATGGTGCCCGTCAGCAGTTCGTCGGGTCCGAGGATGTGGTTGTTGCTGACCGGCGCGCCCCGACCGAACTCGCGGGCCAGACCATCACGGGGTATGCAGGCCGCGAATGCCCGCCGCATTGCAGGATTGGCCAGGACACCCGACCCGGCCATCACGAGCCGCTCGACCCCGAGTGACGACATCGGGGCGAGACCGGCTGTAGGTGCAGTCGGGACACTTTGTGCGCCACGCGGCACCGGGTCGACGCCGTAGGTGCCGGCCGCGATGTCGAGGACGTCGACGGTGTTCGTACCTTCTCCCTCGGACAGATCTTCGGCCAGCGCCGAATGCCGTGGCCACAGGATGATCCGGCGATCGCCGGCGGGCTGGCCCCACCATCGGTCGTTCGCGCGGAGAACAAGACCGCCGTTGTCGGTGTACTCGTCCACCCGCAGCGGGCCGAGCGACGGGTAGCCCTCCGGGTCGAACTCTCCTGGGACCATCGTCCATCCGGTGCTCCAGATCCTGGCGATGTCAGCAAGCACACGCCGGTCGGTCCTGCTGATCGGGCCGACGACGTCCGCGATACCGGCGCCCCGGGTGACCACCTGGGGTGGCAACAGCGTTCCTGGCCCGAACAGCGCTCGCCAGTCGCGGTATGAACGCCCGCGCTTGAACGTCACCGTTGCCGTCTTGGCGCCGGGCCGGCAATCGACCCGTTCGACGTCGCGATAGCCGGCCGTGCTGATCACGTCGAAGCCCTCGAACCGGCCGCTGTGGGCCGCCCACGCCAGCACCAGCGCATCGCAGGTCAGCGGGACACCATCCGAGTACACCGCACGCGGGTTGATGTCATATCGGATCGTGAGAGCGCCCGACTCCGCGGGTTCGACGGCGGTGGCACCGATGTCGGTGTCGGCGATGACCCGGCCGTCCGGGCCGAGATAGCTGAACCCGGGCAGCACCCTCGACAGGGCCATCCCCGCTCCGCCGGTCGAGCCGGACAGCGTTTCGGTGTTGTAGGTGGTCACGGTCCCGTCGACCACATAGTTGATCGTTGGTTCGGCGGGCTCCGAACAGGCCACGAGCAGACTCCCGACCGACACCGCCGCCAGCGCGGCACCGATGATCGCGCGGGTGTCCATGACCCGTGAGGCTAGCGCTTGCGCCTGCGTTTACCGGAGGGGCGCGCCCCAGGTTGCGGCGAGGCTGCCGTGCGACGGGTCGCGGGCGCCGATTTGGTGAGGGTTGTCGTGGAGCCCGTGCCTGCCGTCTCGGTCGCGGCTGTAGCAGTGCCGCGCGTGTCCCGCTCGGCGCGCTTGGCCAACACCTTGCGGGTGTGCGAACCGATGTCCCGACGACGTTCTTTGAGCGTCACCAGCAACGGCGTGGCAAAGAAGATCGAGGAATACGTACCCGTGATGACACCGACCATCTGCACCAGGCCGAGGTCCTTGAGCGTCCCGACGCCGAGCAGCCAGACCGCGATCACCATCAACGCGAGCACCGGGAGTACGGAGATCACCGTGGTGTTGATCGACCGCATGAGGGTCTGGTTGATCGCAAGGTTCGCCTGCTCCGCGTAGGTTCGTCTGCTCGTGTGCAGCACGCCGCGTACGTTCTCTTCGACCTTGTCGAAAACGACCACGGTGTCGTAGAGCGAGAATCCCAGGATGGCGAGGAAGCCGATGACGGTGGCCGGGGTCACCTCGAATCCCACCAGTGAATAAATACCCGCCGTGGTGGCGATGTCGAAGAACAGTGCCGCCATGGCAGACAGCGCCATCTCCCTGTCAAAGCGGATCGCAATGTAGATCGTCACGATGACGAGGAACACCAACAGCGCGATGAGCGCCTTCTCGGTGATCTCACCGCCCCAGGTGGAACTGACATCCGACGAACTGACGTCATTCGGGGCGATCTGGAACTCCTCGGCGATCGCATTGGTGATCGTCACCAGTTGCGCGGCATTGAGGGTCTCGGTGCGGATCTGCACGGTCTGGCTTCCGCCCGACCCCGCTGTCTGTACCGTCTGCGGATCTTCCCCGAGCGCGTTCGAGTAGGTGTCCTCGACCTGGCTGGTCGACACCTCGCCGGTCTTCGGGAACGAGATCTGCGTGCCGCCCTCGAACTCGATCCCGAGCGTGAAACCACGGAATCCGATGCTCGCGAGCGAGATCACCACCATCGCGGCAGTGATCATGAACCACATCCGGCGGCGGCCGACGATCTCGAACGCTCCGGTGCCGGTGTACAGCCGCGAGAGGATCGAGCGGTTCTTGGCAGACACGAAGTTCGCGTCACTGGTTGGTGCCAGGCGATCTGCTTCAGCCATTGGGCTCTCCTCCCGAGGTCGGATCAGTGGACGGACCCGGACTGGTGGTGACAGACGTACGCTCGTCGGCGGCCTGACGGCGTTCGCGCGCGACCTCTGTCACCGCGCCGAGCCCGTTGACGTTCGGTTTGGACAGGAACTTCGACCGTGAGGCGTAAACCACCAGCGGGTGGGTGACCATGAAGACCACCGCGATGTCGAGGATGGTGGTGAGGCCGAGTGTGAACGCGAACCCGCGCACGTCGCCTATCGCCAGGAAGTACAGGACGGCGGCCGAGATCAAACTGACCATGTTGCCCGACCAGATGGTTCGTTTGGCCCGGGCCCAGCCGCGGGGCACCGCCGACCGGAAACTCCGGCCCTCGCGCATCTCGTCCTTGATTCGCTCGAAGTAGACGACAAAAGAGTCGGCCGTCATACCGATACCGATGACGAGACCGGCGATTCCAGCGAGGTCGAGCGTGAAGTTGATGTAGCGGCCGAGCAGCACCATGATCCCGTAGACCATGATCCCGGAAGCCACCAGCGACAGGATCGTGAGAATTCCCAGCATCCGGTAGTACGCCAGTGCATAGATGAAGACCGCGATGAGTCCGATCAGACCCGCGATCAAACCTGCCTGCAGCGACGCCCACCCCAAGGTGGCCGAGACCGTCTCTGCGTCAGAAGCCTCGAACGACAACGGAAGCGAGCCGTACTTGAGGACGTTGGCCAAGTCCTTGGCCTCAGTCTGGGTGAAATCGCCACTGACCTCGGTGGTGCCGTTGATGGCACCGTTGATCTGAGGTGCACTCACCACCTTGGAGTCGAGGGTGAAAGCGGTTGCCTTGCCGATGTTCTGGGCCGTATAGCTCGACCAGCGCTCGCTCGCACCGCCCTTGTAGTCGAGACGGACGATCCAGGCACCTGCGCCCTGCGTGGTGCCGGCTTCTGCCTCGGCGATATCGCTACCGCGGAGGATCTGCGGCTCGAGAAGATAGACCTGGGTGCCGTCCTCGGAACAGGTCACCAGGTATTCGTCCGGGTTGTCGTTGCCCTGCAACGGATCCGGCGCCGCCGGGTCGCAGTTCATCTTCGCCATCTGTGCGGTCAACGCGTCGAGATTGGCGTCCTTCGGAGCCTGCCGAAGCGCCTTCGCCTCGGCGATGGCCTCTTCTGCGGTCTGGCCCGCAGGCGGGGGTGGAGCGTTGGGCTGAGGAGTCGCCGGTTGCACGGTCGCAACCGGGCGTACGTAGAGGAGTGCGGTCTGACCGAGTGTCCGGGCCTGTTTGCCGTCGTCACCGGGCACGGTGATCACGAGGTTGTCGCCGTCGATGATCACCTCGGACCCCGAGACCCCGAGACCGTTGACACGGTTCTCGATGATCTGCTTGGCCTTGTCGAGCTGATCCCGGCTCGGCGCATTCCCGTCGGGCGTGCGCGCGGTCAGAGTGACCCGGGTCCCGCCCTGCAGGTCGATACCGAG
Source organism: Williamsia sp. 1135 (assembly GCF_002095395.1). GTDB lineage: Bacteria > Actinomycetota > Actinomycetes > Mycobacteriales > Mycobacteriaceae > Williamsia. The sequence goes on along the minus strand of NZ_MJEI01000107.1, from coordinate 203,719 downwards.
TTTCGGGGTCGGATCCTTGCTACCGGTGAAGAACACCAGTCCATACGTAACGACCATCAGTAAGAAAAAGACGATCAACATCCGTAAGGGCGGTACCTCACGGTTCGACGACGATGCCACGCTGCCTACGTCTCCTCATTTTGCTCAACTAACCCCGTACGCACCGCAGGGGCGCCTGCCACGGTACGTGCCGCGGCTACGAGCATGCCGCGGCACCACACGTGTGGCGCCCCTGTGACGAGTTGGTCTTACGCTTTGTCTTGGTCTCCGCGCGACTTGTCGAGACTGATGTGGTCATCATTCTCGGTCAGGGCGTCGAGGTCCTCATCATCGTCGTGGATGCCGTTGGCCTCGAAGTCCGGGTCGATCAACCCGACGCCGGGGTAGCTGTCGGCCAGGTCGTCGGCGTGGACGACCTCACGGATGGCGAGCCGGTTCCAGCGGGTGACGACCCCGTCGGCGATCTCCAGGTCGACGGTGCCGTCTGCCAGGCCGGCGATGGTCCCGTACATTCCGGACGTCGTCTGGATACGGGCACCGATCTGCAGGGTCTCCTGCATCTCCTTGGCCTCCGCGGCCGCCTTCTTCTGGCGACGCACGGACAGGAACATGATGCCGACCAGGAAGACCAGCAGGATAGGGAATATCAATTCCATGATGGTGTGTTCAATCCTCGATTGTGTGTTCGTGGTCACGAGCAGCGCCCGCAATCACAACCAGTGTGCCATCCCCGCGCCGCAGCGCCCGAATTCGAGTCTCAGATCTCTTGGTCGTCCGAGTCGAAGAGCGAGATCATCCCGGCGCCCTCGTCGCGCGCACGGACCCCGAACGCCGCGTTGAGGGCTCCCGCCGGCGGCGTGAGACCCAGGTGATGCCATGCGGCCGCAGTGGCCACCCGCCCACGGGGTGTGCGGGCGATCATCCCGGCACGTACGAGGAATGGCTCACAGACCTCTTCGACCGTGGCCGGTTCCTCGCCTACCGCGACCGCCAGCGTCGAGACGCCGACCGGGCCGCCACCGAAGCCCCGGACCAACGCGGCCAGGACGGCTCGGTCCAGCCGGTCGAATCCGAGCTCATCGACGTCATAGACCGCCAGTGCCGCCCGGGCGATCGGTAAGGTCACGAGGCCATCGGCCCGCACCTCGGCGTAGTCGCGCACGCGGCGCAGCAGTCGGTTGGCGATACGCGGCGTACCGCGAGATCGGGATGCGATCTCGGCACCGGCGTCGGCTTGCATGGTGATGCCGAGGATTCCGGCGGAGCGGGTCAGGACCCGCTCCAGCTCCCCCGTGTCGTAGAACTCCATGTGCGCGGTGAAGCCGAAGCGATCACGGAGTGGGCCGGTGAGCGCACCAGATCTCGTGGTCGCGCCGACCAGCGTGAACGGCGCGACGTCGAGGGGTATCGAGGTGGCACCCGGTCCTTTCCCGACCACCACATCGACGCGGAAGTCCTCCATCGCCAGATAGAGCATTTCCTCGGCAGGGCGCGCGATGCGGTGGATCTCGTCGATGAACAACACATCACCTTCGACGAGGTTCGACAGCATCGCGGCGAGATCCCCCGCGCGTTCGAGTGCCGGGCCGGACGTGACCCGCAGGGCGGCGCCCATCTCCCCCGCGATGATCATCGCCAACGAGGTCTTGCCGAGGCCGGGAGGCCCCGAAAGCAAGATGTGATCGGGCGTGCCACCACGGCCACGGGCGGCCTGCAGCACGAGGTCCAACTGCTCGCAGACCCGGGGCTGGCCGATGAACTCGCCGAGCGATTTGGGCCGCAGGCTGTTGTCGAGATCGCCGTCACCACCGATACGACCGGCGTTGACCGTCCTGTTGGCGCCATCGGTACCGGCCGCCCTGTCCGGATCGAACGCGGCGTCAGGACCGAACGCTCCGTCCCGGCCGACCCCGCCGTCGGGGTCGAAGGTGTCGCCGGTCATGTGGATCTACCCAGCGATGCCAGGCCGGCACGTAGCACGGTCGCCGAATCGGCGCCCGGTTGATCTGCCAGTACGGCGATGACGGTCTTCTCGGCAACCGGGGCTGCGAAACCCAGCCCGACGAGGGCCTCGATGACCTGATCACGTACCGAGGAGCTCCCGGGCCCGGCCGCCGTTCCGGTGGCGGAATGCGGACGGTCGACTTTGTCGCGCAGTTCCACGACGAGACGCTCGGCGACTCTTTTCCCGATCCCGGGAACGCCCATGAGCGCCTTGGTGTCCTCACCTGCCAGCGCGTGCCGCAAAGCGTCGGGCTCGAGAACCGCCAGGGTGGCCATCGCGAGTCGCGGACCGACGCCGGTCACGGTCTGCAGCAGCGTGAACAGGGAGCGTGCGTCGGGCTCGGTGAACCCGTACAGGGTCATCGAGTCCTCGCGGACGATCATGGTCGTCAGCAAGGTCGCCTCGGCGCCCCGGTGCACGGATCCTGCGGTGGTCGGAGTCACGAGAACGCGATAACCGACTCCGGCGCAGTCGATCACGACGTGGTCGAGTGCTACATCCATAACCGGGCCACGTACCGAGGAGATCACCGCTGTACCGCCTTCTTCGCCTGGGCGACCCGCTCTCGATACGCCTTCTGCTGTGCCACTGCCTGCGCCTGGGCCTGTGCCATCCGCTCGGCCACGGGGCCCCGCCAGCAATGACATATCGCCAGCGCCAGGGCGTCGGCGGCATCCGCCGGTTTGGGTGCCTGCTGCATTCCCAGGATTCGGGTCACCATAGCGGTGACCTGGGCTTTGTCGGCCCGACCACTGCCGGTGACTGCTGCCTTCACCTCGCTGGGGGTGTGAAATCGAACAGGGATGTCGCGTTTGGCGGCTGCCAGCGCGACCACACCGCCGGCCTGCGCGGTGCCCATCGCGGTACTGACCTGGTGTTGGGCGAAGACCCGTTCGATCGCCACCACGTCGGGACTGTGGATCTCGATCCAGTGCTCAGCGGCGTTGTAGATCGCGAGCAACCGGTTCTCGAGGGCCATCTCCGGCGGCGTCCGCACGACGTCGACGTCCAGGGCGGTGACCGCGCGGCCCGTACCCGATTCGACCAGCGCGATGCCGCATCTGGTCAGCCCTGGGTCCACACCCATCACCCGCATGAACGCCCCTCAAGTCGGACCACAAAACACGAACAGTTGTTCGATATTCTAGAGGGAAGCAGGACAGCAACGGCTCACCGACACACCGCGGCCTTCTCGCGGTCGGAACGACGCGCGACTGACACCGCTCGCGTGCGGCCCCGCGTGCTCTGGACGGAGGAGCGAGGGAGCGCAGCGACCGAGTCGACGGAGGAAGAGCACGCGATTAAGGGCCGCACGCCCCGCGCAGCGAAGCGGAGCGAAATGACACAGCGGCGACACAAGCGCACACTCCCGGCCCGACCCGGCGGGGCCAGCAGCCCCTAGTCCTCTTCCTCCAACTCAGCCAATACCTCATCGCTGATATCGACATTCGAATACACGTCTTGGACGTCGTCGGAGTCCTCGAGCGCGTCGATCAGGCGGAACACCTTGCGGGCACCGTCGGCGTCGACGGGTACTTCGACAGACGCCCGGAAGCTCGCCTCGGCGGACTCGTAATCGATACCGGCCTCTTGAAGCGCGGACCGGACGGCGACGAGATCGGTTGGCTCACTGACGATCTCGAAGGTGTCGCCCAGGTCTGTGATCTCCTCTGCACCTGCCTCGAGCACGGCCATCAGCACATCGTCCTCGGTCTGGCCTGCTTTTTCCAGGGTCACCACACCCTTGCGGTGGAACAGGTACGAGACCGAACCGGGGTCTGCCATGTTGCCCCCGTTGCGGCTCATCGCGGTGCGCACCTCGGTGGCAGCGCGGTTCCTGTTGTCGGTGAGGCATTCGATGAGGATCGCGACACCGTTGGGGCCATAGCCTTCGTACGTGATGTTCTGCCAGTCGGCGCCACCGGCCTCTTCGCCGCCGCCGCGCTTGCGGGCTCGCTCGATGTTGTCGTTGGGGACCGACGACTTCTTTGCCTTCTGGATGGCGTCGAACAACGTCGGGTTGCCACTCGGGTCACCGCCGCCGGTACGCGCTGCAACCTCGATGTTCTTCACGAGCTTGGCAAACATCTTGCCGCGCTTGGCATCAACCACCGCCTTCTTGTGCTTGGTGGTGGCCCATTTGGAGTGGCCGCTCATTGGCGCAAGCCCCTTTCATGATGCCCGGCGAAGGCATGCGGTCGATTCGTGGTCGGTGGCGGGTCTTTGAACTGCGGACCGATCCTACTCCCGCGCCGCGGTGCCCAGATGCAGGCTCGGAGGGTTTCACCGTGCCGAGCGCGCCATCTCGACGAAATACTCGTGGACGCGACGATCCCCGGTGACCTCGGGATGAAACGACGTGGCCAGGACGACGCCTTGGCGGACCGCGACGATCCGGCCCTCCGCGGGCCCTTCCGGTACGACCCCCAGAACATCTACAGCCTCCCCGGTCGACTCGACCCAGGGTGCTCTGATGAAGACGGCACGCATCGGGCCCCCCGCGATGCCGTCGAGTTCCAGGTCCGTCTCGAAGGAAGCGACCTGCCGACCGAAAGCGTTGCGCCGCACCGTGATGTCCAAGGCGTCGAGGTGATGCGCGTCTGGCCTGGTGTCGAGGATGTCGGTCGCCAGCATGATCATCCCGGCACATGATCCGTAGGCGGGCAGGCCACCGGCGAGGGCAGCGCGCAGAGGGTCCAGGAGATCGAGCAGGACGAGCAACCGGCTCATCGTCGTCGACTCTCCACCCGGGATTATGATCCCGTCGATCGATGCGAGTTCCGCGGGTCGACGCACAGAGACAGACTCCACCCCGATGGCGGAGAGCGCGGCGTGGTGTTCGCGGACGTCGCCTTGCAGCGCGAGGACACCGATCCGCAGCGTGGCGCTCAACTCTCCCGCTTGGCGTGCTGATCCTTGGGGACCTCGCGTCCGGTGCGGGTCAGCCCCTCCTGGGTCACCGCCGCCACCATCACACCGCGGTGGTCGTAGATCCTGCCCTGGGTCAGTGCGCGACCGCCACCGGCCGACGGCGACGTCTGGTCGTAGAGGAGCCATTCGTCGGCCCGGAACGGGCGCATGAACCACATCGCATGATCGAGCGATGCGAACTGCGCGTCCTCGTCGGGGTGTGCGACCTTGGCCGAACCGAGCAGAGTCATATCGCTCATGTACGCGAGCGTGCAGACGTGAAAGACCTGGTCGTCGGGCAGCGGGTTGCGGTAGCGGAACCAGACCTGCTGCTGGGACGCGAGATCCCGGCTCCCGATCAACTGGTCACGAGGCACAATTCGGACGTCGAAGTTCTCCCACTCGCGATACGGGGCCGTGAGATCCGCGTCCTCGGAATCGAGGATGTCGGGCAGTTCTTCGGGGCGGGGCACGCGGGGCATGCTGTCCTGATGCTCGTACCCCTGATCCTCGACGTGGAACGAGGCCGACATCGTGAAGATCGCCAGTCCGTCCTGAATCGCGGTGACGCGGCGCGTGCAGAACGAGCGACCGTCCCGCACCCGATCGACGAGGTAGACCGTCGGTTCTTTGGGGTTGCCCCCACGCAGAAAGTATCCGTGCAGGGAGTGCACCCGGAACCTGTCCTCGACGGTGCGGGTCGCCGACACCAGCGACTGGCCGGCAACCTGGCCGCCGAACGTCCGCTGCAGAAAACTCGGATGTACGCGTCCTCGGTAGATGTCCTTCTCGATCGCCTCGAGTTGCAGGATCTCCTCGATCATCGCCATGGCCATGTGACCCCTTTCCGACAACGATTATTGCCCACCGTCGTCAGTGATCCCCACCACGCACCATGGCGCCTGCGCTCACAGGTCGTCGATATGCACGATCCCGTCCTGGATGGCGCGCGCGACCAGCGCGGCCTTGGTGGGAGCGCCGCGACCGACCTCGTTGTACTTCACCCGGATTCGGGCGAGGTGCGTGTTCACGGTCCCCAGCGAGATGAACAGGGACTCGGCCACCGCGGACTTCGAATCCAGGTTCAGCCACGCGCGTAGCACCTCGATCTCCCGCTGCGACAATTTCGGTTTCGGATACGCCACCGGCGCCGGCTCGGAGGCCATCGGGGCGTGCATCGACCGCGACTGCTGACCGTTCGAGGTGGGGGCGCCCGGAGTGGTGCAGGTGGCGCCTGCTGCGGCGTGTCCCGGTCGGCCAGGCAGTGGCATCGTGCGCTGGGCCAGCCGGGCGAGAGCCTCTTCTCGCGTCATCCTGGCCGGGGTCGCCGGCCGATATCCGACCCGAGTGCGAGCCGGCGCGCCAAAGGTGTTGTGCAATACGGTCATCGAAGTTCTCCTGTAGGTGTTGGCCGGCTAGCTCCGCCGCGCTGTTCTGGACGTGACACAAACACTAAGACGACCTCCCAGCTGTGTCGATGGGGAGAACTACCCACCCCATATCCGCAGGTTAGAGCGCATTTTGCTCAAGAAGAACCCATCCAGCTGCCCGATGGTGCAGACATTGGGGCGCAGCAGGGCACAAAGAGGCGTCTCAGACGCCGTTGACCTTCGCCTCGGCGTCGATCAGAGGGAGGTCTGAGCGTGTCACCAGCCGCGCCGCGACCGCATACTCGACGAGCTTGACCCGTCGATTGCTCGCCAACCGGCCCGAGCCACCGCGCATCCCGGAGACGCCTATCTGATCGAACTTGTCGCAGACGTTGTCGAGCTTTCGATTGAACTTCGTGATGGACCATCCCAGGCGCCTGGCGGCTTGCGCCGACGACGGGATCGAGCTCGCGCCCGTGCCGTTGCGACGCAGCACTTCCTCGGCCAACACCACGATGAGCAGCTTTTGGCTCTCGGTCAGCGAGACCACACCGATCGTGGTCTCCCCACTCTGCGTCGGCTCGACGGGCGGCTCAATGGTGACCAAAGGTGTTGCGCCGGAGTGAATATCGAGCTCATAGGTCGTCGGACCAGCGGAAAAGACCACGGCGCTCACGCCGGAAACCAGCGGCACCCGGGCGCCCGGCGCGAGAGTCGCCTGAAATCCGGCGTCTCCGGCAACCACGCCGGCCGACAGGTGCGAACCGACATTCGACAACCACCACAACCCGTCCTCGTAGTGGAGCATCAGGAACTTACGATGCAGGTACGGATTGTCGTCGACGTCGAGATCGGCCTCACGCCCGATGTGGAATGGCTCGTCAGGGCTGACCGTGAACCTCTCGCCGCAGTAGTCGACAAAAGTCTCGGGGATCGCTCGATCTACCTGTTGCGCGACGATCGGCGACTCATCCGGCGAATCCGCTGCGGTCATGGGCATCTCACCGGTCAGTGGACTCCACGATCTTCGGAACAGCTGTCGCGTCGGCAATCGCCACCGTGATGTTGTCCCGTCCGCCCGCTTCCAACGCCGCCGCCACCAGAGCCTGTGCGGCCTGGGCAGGGTCTGTGAGGTCGGCGAGGATCGTCGCGATCGAATCGTCTGTCAGCTCACCGGTCAGCCCGTCGGAACACACCATGATCCGGTCCCCCACCTCCACCGGGAACGTGAAGAAGTCGGCTTCCTGCTCCATACCCGCGCCAAGGGCTCTGGTGATCACGTTTCGTCGCGGGTCGACCCGGGCCTGTGCCGCGGTCAAGAAACCCGCGTCCACGAGTTCTTGTACTTGCGAATGATCGACCGTCACTTGCTCCAGACGGCCGTGAGACATCCGGTATGTCCGAGAATCCCCGATGTTGAGTACAAGCCAGTGCGGGACGCCGTCATTGTCGACCAACATCGCCCCGGTGATCGTCGTACCCGCTCGCCGACCCGAGTCTGCGGTGTCGATGTCCTCGATCTGACGTTGCGCCTCGCTCAGCAGGTCCATCACCGAGTCCCGAGTGCGGTTGATCCCCGTGATCGCGGTGTCCGACAACGCCGACAGCGCCGCCTCGCTGGCTAGTTCGCCGCAATCGTGGCCACCCATACCGTCCGCGACGAGGAGCATGCCAGGCCCCACCAGTGCCGCGTCTTCGTTGGTCTCCCGAAGCAGACCGACATCACTGACCACTGCCCAACTTATCTCGACCTGACCGAACTCGCCTGTCCCACTGCGCATCTCATCACGGACTGTCCCAGTCGTCTCCATTGTCATGGTCGAGCTCCGCCTCCGGCTTCGTCTCCAGTCGTCATGGCCCGAGCCGTGTCTGCGGCTTCGTCTCCAGTCGTCATGGCCCGAGCCGTGTCTGCGGCTTCGTCTCCAGTCGTCATGGTCGAGCTCCGCCTCCGGCTCCGCGTCTGATAGTCATCCGGCGACCTCGAAACTGCGCGGACCGAGATGCACCACCGTGCCCGGACCCACCTCGTAGGGATGTCCGGGACGCATCGTGGTGACCGATTCGCCGTTGTCGAGGACGGATCCGACCGCTGGACCCGTACTGATCATCCACAATCTGCCGCCCGAGACACTGAATTGGAGATGCGTGTCGCCTTCGAGCGCAGATTCTGCCGACACCACGACCATCTCGGCACGTCCCCCAGACCACGCGACCGCCGGTACGCCGAGAAACCCGGACCCTGACAGATCGGTGAAACTGCCGTCATCCATCCGCAACCGGAGCGGGCGGTGGCCGGAGTGCAAGGGCAACGTCCGTGCGGACTGCCGGGGATCGATGAGATCTGTCGGGAGGTCAGCGGAGTCGCCGCCACCCGCGAAACGCGGAGGCACGGGAACGACCTCGTAACCCGCAGTACCGAGACTGCCTGTCGTCGTCGTGCCGGAGATCTTTTCGTGCCAGCCGCGCCGTGGGCGACCACGGTCGGCGAGGACAGACCACGCACCCGCGAAGAGCAGCACATTGCTCACATGCAGTGCGGTGGTGCGCAACAGCTGCCGCCAGAATCCGCCGGGGTGACCGGAGACCCGGCGCCTGACGGTTGTCCTGCTCAGTACCTGACCGGGAGTCCGCCGGCCGGCGGCGCGAAGCAACGCGCTCGCCGTCAAGGCGAGCAGCGGCACGCCGACGGCGAACACGACCGCCAGACCGAGCCCGAGGGCCAGCTCGGCCCACAGCAGGGCGGCCAGAGAGCCGATCACCAGCGCGGTATCGATCAGGTAAGCCGTCGTCCGGGCTCCCATCGACGCCGGGATCCGGTTGGCCCCTAGAAACTCTCGCGGAGACTCCGGCACTCCTGCGCCGGGGCTGACGAACATCTGCTGCCCGCATTCGGGGCACCGCGCCAGCGCGGACGGGATTTGCGTCCCACAGCGGCCGCAGCCGAGTGGGATCGCCTCGAAATCAGCGGACGCGCTCGTCATCGAATTCTTCGGACCCCCGCATCCGTGTCAGATCACCAGCCGCGTTCGGCGAGCCGGTGCGGTTGTGGGATGTCGTCGACATTGATTCCGACCATGGCCTCGCCCAGCCCACGTGAGACCTTGGCCAGCACGTCGGGGTCGTCGTAGAACGTGGTCGCCTGCACGATCGCAACCGCCCGTTCGGCAGGATTGCCGGACTTGAAGATCCCCGATCCGACAAACACACCCTCGGCGCCGAGCTGCATCATCATCGCCGCGTCCGCCGGGGTCGCGATACCGCCCGCAGTGAACAACGTCACCGGCAGCTTGCCGCTTTCGGCAACCTCGACCACCAGCTCATACGGCGCCTGCAATTCCTTCGCGGCCACGAACAGCTCGTCCTTCGGCAACGACGTCAACCGACGGATCTCGTCGCGGATCTTGCGCATATGGGTCGTGGCGTTCGACACGTCACCGGTACCGGCCTCGCCCTTCGAGCGAATCATGCCCGCACCCTCGGTCAGGCGACGCAGAGCCTCACCGAGATTGGTCGCACCACACACAAAAGGAACGGTGAACTGCCACTTGTCGATGTGATTGGCATAGTCGGCCGGGGTCAAGACCTCGGACTCGTCGATGTAGTCCACGCCCAGACTCTGCAGGATCTGCGCCTCGACGAAATGCCCGATCCTCGCCTTGGCCATCACCGGAATCGACACCGCGGAGATGATGGAATCGATCATGTCCGGATCACTCATCCGCGACACCCCGCCCTGGGCACGAATATCGGCCGGAACACGCTCGAGAGCCATGACAGCGACAGCACCCGCATCCTCGGCGATCTTCGCCTGCTCCGCGGTGACGACGTCCATGATCACGCCACCCTTGAGCATCTCGGCCATCCCACGCTTGACACGCGCGGTTCCGGTGCCGGACGTCTCCGGCTTCACCGATGAACCAAGGTCTGGGGCACTGCTCACGTCTACTGCTCCTACAAGTCGAGTCGATTGCTGAGCTTCCAGTCTAGGCTTTCTGCGTGGGTCCTGTCGCCGCGCGGTCCCGCAGTGCCGGGTGAGGGCTGTCCGCGCTGATCAGACGGCCGCTCGCTCCACGATCTCGAAGTACAGCGGCGTCGGGGCGGTGCCTCCCAGATGCAGCCAGCGGACGGGCCGTCTGCCTCGCAGGGCAAGGGTGTCCCTGACCGCATCGTTGTGAAATCTGCGGGCGATCATCACCCGCGTCTCGGCATCCGCGAGTTCAGTGACCAACTGCGACCGCAAAGACGCGCTGTCAACCTGCGCCAGCGCGGCGGAGACGACATTCTCTGCGCGTTCACGGTCTGCTCGGGCGGCGCCCTCCGCGCGGTCGGCCGCGAGGATCAGCTCACGCCCCTCCCCACCGAGACCCGCACCGATCGACCGCGCCACCACGGCTCGCCGAGCCAGAGCCGCGTCCAGTGCCTGCCAGGCGAGGTCCACCCGTACATGCAAGCGATCGAGCCGGTTTGCGGTCTTGTACGCCCAGCCCAGGCCGAGCAGGACCACCACCAAGATGATGCCCAGGATGAGGACGGTCAGGGCGGAGACGGTCATGAAGTCCTTTCGGGCAGTCACCCTCGCGGCTGCGATTGGGATCTCGGGGCTGTGGTTGGGGCCGGTCAGGGTCAGTCGGAGACGATGACTTTGCCTGCGCCCACCGTCACGGTGTCGTACACCCGCAGGATTTGATCGGCGACCTGTGACCAGTCGTACCGTCCGGCGCGCAGTCGTGCTCGATCGACCATCGCGGCGCGACTCTCGTCGTCGCCGAGGGCGGCGATGATCCCGTATGCCAGCTCGTCGGAGTCGCCGACGTCGACGAGGACGCCCGCGCGACCGTCGTCGAGGACCCGCCGAAACGCATCGAGCTTGCTCGCCACCACGGCTGCTCCGGCGGCCATGGCCTCCACGAGGACGATGCCGAAACTCTCGCCTCCCAGATTGGGCGCGCAGTAGACGTCGGCCGATCGCAGAGCGCGCGCCTTGAGCTCATCGTCCACCTGGCCGAGGAACACCATGTGATCGGCGAGTTCGCCGGCTTTCCCGCGCAGCGTGCGCTCGTGTCCCCCACCGACGACCAGCACTCTCAGGTCGGGGTATCGAGCCACCACGGCGGGCAGTGCTTCGAGTAACACGTCCATGCCCTTGCGGGGTTCGTCGTAGCGGCCGAGGAACAGGACGGTCCGGCCGGGATGTGGGTAACCCTCGAACGGTTCGGCGTGTGCGAACGACTGCGTATGAACACCGTTCGGGATCTCGACGGCATCAGACCCGAGGGACTCCATCTGCCACCGCCGGGCCAGTTCGGACACCGCGATCTTTCCGGCGATCCGTTCGTGGTACGGGCGCAGAATTCCCTGGAATACGCTGAGCAGCAACGACTTCGTGGTCGCGGCGTGGAAGGTGGTGACGATCGGGCCCTGTGCCACCATCAGCGACATCATCGAGATACTCGGCGAGTTGGGCTCGTGTACGTGAAGGATGTCGAACTTCTCCTCCCTGATCCAACGACGAAGGCGCGCATAAGCGTTCGGACTGAAGTTCAGCCGTGCCACCGACCCGTTGTAAGGGAAAGCCAGAGCCTCGCCCACCGACACCACATACTCGGGAAGCTCGGTGTCCTTTCCGGACGGCGCCAACACACTCACCGTGTGACCGCGGTTGATGAAAACCTGCGCGAGCTCCATGACGTGGGCCTGCACGCCACCGGGAACATCGAATGAGTAGGGACAGATCATGCCGATCTTCATCGGGTGGCCTCGCCGTCGATGCGCCGCCGTCGCGCATCCGACCAATCGGCCTGCCAGAGCGGCTGCAACATATGCCAGTCCTGCGGGTGGGCAGCGATGTTCGACTCGAACTCGTTCGCCAGCAACTGCGTGGCCGCGGCGACCCCACCGGAGGTGTCGAGCGGTCCGGACAGCCGAAATTGCGACGTATCCGGTCCGGTGAACCAGTGATGAACCGCGATGAGGGCGGCCCCGGTGTCGATCGCCAGCTTCGCCGGTCCGGCAGGCATACGGGTCGACTCACCGAAGAATGTGACAGGTACTCCGTGTTCTGCGAGGTCCCGTTCCCCCAGCAGACAGACGACGCCACCCGATCGCAGGCGATCAGCCAACTGGCCGTAAGGCGGCTGCTCACCCCCACTGAGCGCGAAGATCTCGAAACCCAGGGACTCCCGGTAGCGGACGAACCGTTTGAACAGCGACTCTGGAGACAGTCGTTCCGCGACGGTCGAGAAGGTGCCGACGTTCTGCACCAACCACACCCCGGCCATGTCCCAGTTCCCGCTGTGAGGAAGCGCCAGGACCACGCCCTTGCCCTTGGCCAGCGCGTCGTCGAGCAGCTGATGATCGGGCGCCGGGAGGTCGACCCGTGAGGCTGCAAGCGCGAAATCCATGGTCGGAAGCCGGAACGCTTCACGCCAGTACCGGGCGTAGGACCGCATCGAGTCCCGCATCACCGATTCCGGGACCTCGTCGGGCGCACAGCCCAGTACGCGGGCCAAGTTCTTGCGGAGCTGTGCAGGCCCGCCGTTCCGGCCGCCGACGAAGTGGCCGGCCCGATCGAACACGGTCCGTGCGACCGACTCCGGGAGCAGGCGCACCAGCGACCACCCGGCCGCATAGCCGACGTCCGCCAGCCGTTCGCCCACCGAACTCACGCGGTGGATCCGTCCTCGTCCGCGACAGCAGTCGGGGCGGCGATGGGTTGCAGATCGGTGGCACCGGGCGATTTGTACACCGACCACATGCGTTGGAACACGGTGACCACGCTGCCGACCGCCAGCAGCCACATCGCAATGTAGATGGCCCACGACAGACCGAGCCCGGTCAGGCCCGTACCGACGAGCACGATGATCAGGCGATCAGGACGTTCGATGAGTCCACCATCACCGTTGAGTCCACTGGCCTCGGCACGCGCCTTCGCATACGAGATCACCTGAGAGGTGACCAGGCAGATCATCGTGGCGACGAACAATTGCTTGCTCGGCTCCTCGACGAGGCACCACCAGCCGAGCCCTGCGAAGATCGCACCGTCGGCGAGCCGGTCGCAGGTGGAGTCGAGCACGGCACCGAACTTGGTACCCCCGCCGCGTGCCCTCGCCATGGCGCCGTCGAGCATGTCGAACATCACGAACAGCCAGATCACGAGGGTGCCGACGAACAGGTACCCCATCGGGAACAGCGTCACCGCAGCAGCGATTGTCGCGGTGGTCCCGATCATCGTCATGGCATCAGGCGTGAGTCCGGTCTTGATCAACGCCCTGCCGAGGGGCAACGTGACCTTGGATACCGACGCCCGGCCCAGCACACTCAACATTGATCCAGCATGCTCTCCATCAATCCAGCACTTCCCATCAACCCTGCGTCTCCCATCAAGCCTCCAGCCTCGACCAGGCCTGTGCGAGCAGACCCCTGGTGTCGCGGAGCAACTGCGGCATCACCTTCGTCTCACCGACGACGGTGATGAAGTTGGCGTCGCCACCCCACCGCGGGACGACGTGCTGGTGCAGGTGCTCCGCGAGCGACCCGCCTGCTGCCGCACCCAGATTGAGTCCGACGTTGAACGCATCGGGGTTGGAGACCGACTTGATCGCCCGGATCGTCTTCTGCGTGAAAACCATCAGTTCACGGCTCTCGGCCTCGGTGAGATCCTCGAGGTCGGCCACCTGTCGGTAGGGCACGATCATCATGTGGCCTGGGTTGTACGGATACAGGTTGAGCACGGCATACACCGATTCGCCGCGCGCGACGATCAGGCCCGCCTCGTCCGACATCGTCGGGATGTCGAGGAACGGGTGCACCGACTTTGCCGACGACTCGTCACCGGACAGCGGGGCAGCCGTGATGTACGACATCCGGTGCGGGCTCCACAGACGCTGCAACCGATCCGGATCGCCGGGACCCTCGTCGCGGAGGATTCCGGGGCCGTCCGCCGATGTCACGGCGCCTCCCCACCCGCGGGGACCTGACGAAGGGCCTCGATCAGGTCTGCGGTCGGGGACTCGTTGCGCCGCCCCGCAGACCAGTCGGCGATCAAAGTCACCGCTTCCGCAACGGGCACCCCGTTGACCTGGGTGCCGTCGCGGAACCGGAAGCTCACCGCATCCGCTTCCACATCACGCTCCCCCGCCAGCAGCATGAACGGCACCTTACCCGTGGTGTGGTTCCGGATCTTCTTCTGCATCCGATCGTCGGACGCGTCGACCTCTGCGCGCAGGCCCCGATCCCGGAGTTGCGAGACAACGGCTTCCAGGTGCGGGACGAACGCGTCTGCGACGGGGATCCCGACCACCTGCACCGGCGACAGCCAGGCCGGGAAGGCACCCGCGTAGTGCTCGGTGAGGACTCCGAAGAAGCGTTCGATCGATCCGAACAACGCCCGGTGGATCATCACCGGACGATGCTTGGAACCGTCGGGGCCGGTGTACTCCATCTCGAATCGCTCGGGCAGGTTGAAGTCGAGCTGAATGGTCGACATCTGCCAGCTCCGGCCCAGGGCGTCTTTGACCTGCACCGAGATCTTGGGTCCGTAAAAAGCGGCCCCACCCGGATCCGGGACCAATCTCAGTCCCGACGCCTCGCCGACCTCGGCCAGGGTGGCCGTTGCCTCATCCCAGATCTCGTCGGATCCGACGGACTTCTTCGGATCCCGGGTCGACAACTCGAGATAGAAGTCATCGAGTCCGTAGTCCTTGAGCAGACCGAGCACGAAGTTGAGGGTCGTCGTAAGCTCGCACCGCATCTGCTCCTTGGTGCAGTAGATGTGCGCGTCGTCCTGCGTCATGCCGCGCACGCGGGTCAAGCCGTGGATGACTCCGGACTTCTCGTAGCGGTAGACCGACCCGAACTCGAACAAGCGCAGAGGCAACTCCCGGTACGAGCGACCCCGCGCATTGAAGATCAGGTTGTGCATCGGGCAGTTCATGGGCTTGAGGTAGTAATCCTGGCCGGGCTTGCGTACGGCGCCGTCGTCATCGAGCTCGGCGTCGAGATGCATCGCCGGGAACATGCCGTCCTTGTACCAATCGAGGTGGCCGGAGATCTCGTAGAGATTGCCCTTGGTGATGTGAGGGGTGTTGACGAACTCGTACCCCTCGTCGATGTGGCGCCGACGCGAGTAGTCCTCGAGCTCCTTGCGGATGATTCCGCCCTTGGGGTGGAACACGGGCAGGCCTGATCCGAGAGCATCGGGGAAGCTGAACAAATCCAGTTCTGCACCCAGCTTGCGATGGTCACGTCGCTCTGCCTCGGCCAAGAGTTCCAGGTAGGCGTCTATGGCCTCCGCCGATTCCCAGGCGGTGCCGTAGATCCGCTGCAGGTCGGCGTTGTCCTGGTTTCCTCGCCAGTACGCGGCAGAGCTGCGGGTCAACTTGAAGGCGGTGATGTACTTCGTCGTCGGCACGTGAGGACCGCGGCACAGATCGCCCCAAATCCGTTCACCGGTGCGGGGATTGAGATTGTCGTACGCGGTCAGCTCACCGCCGCCGACTTCCATCACCTCCGGGTCGTCCGCCGATCCCTTGTCGTCGACCAATTCGAGTTTGTACGGCTCGCCCGCCAACTCGGCCTTCGCCTCGTCGACCGTTCCGTAGACCCGCCGCGAGAAGCGCTGCCCGGATTTGATGATCTGCTTCATCTTCTTCTCGAGCGCGGTCAGGTTCTCGGGGGTGAACGGCTGATCGACGTCGAAGTCGTAGTAGAAACCGTTCTCGATGGGAGGGCCGATACCCAGTTTCGCCGTCGGGTCGAGTTCCTGCACGGCCTGCGCCAGCACGTGCGCGGCGGAGTGCCTGATCACACTGCGGCCGTCCTCGGTATTTGCGGCCACGGGCTCTACCACCGCGTCCTGCTCCGGCGACCAGGACAGATCCCGAAGGGAACCCTGCGCGTCTCGGACGACGACGATGGCCTCCGGGCCCTTGTTCGGATGCCCGCTCTCGCGTAGAGCCGCCCCCGCGGTGGTCCCGGCCGCCACCGTGATCGTGGCAGCGGGCAAGACAACTGGGTTCTCGGACACCTGGAAAGCTCCTGTCGACATCAGACCGCTACGACCGGATCGGCCGAGCTGGCTCATCAGTCAATGATGTTAGTGCCGCTCGGATGCGCGTCCCACGTCCGGTGGTGCCGCGGCATGTCCGCTTTCTACAAAATCGGGCTCTGTAGCCAAGACCAGTCGATCCCGACCCACCCGCCAACCAGGCCCAGGGCGCCCAGCAGCCACAGCGTCGCGAGGACGACGGCGCAGGTGAGAAGGCCGAGTAGCGCCTGCACACTCCAGTGCTGCTCTTTGATCCAGTCCATCCAGAGGTCGTATTTTCCGCGGGCGAACTTCAGGAGCCGGTGCGCCCACTCGAACTCCGACGCGAGAATGCCCAAGCCGGCGAAGACGATCAGCCAGCCGGGGCCCGGGTACGGGATCAGCACGATTCCGCCGATCAGCACTGCCGCCCCGACTACCCCCACCACGCAGCGATAGATCAGATTGAGCTTTTTCTTGTCGCGAATTTCGTTGCGCTTGTTGGAGATTGCAGCGAGGATGCCCGAGGCCGGGCGTTCGCGCTCGACGTCGACACCGGCTTCTTCAGGCACTGCAACGATCCTTCGTCCGAAGTTGAGCGATCACGAACTCTCACTGACAGAGTACGGAATACGCAACCAGGCTAGGTCGCCGACCTGTTCTTCGGGACGTCCCGGAACGCGAGCCCCACGTCGTGCGTGTGCTCGCGTGGCATGCCCAGAACGCGCTCGCTGATCGCGTTACGCGCCATCTCGGTCGTGCCGCCCGCGATACACGACACCTGCTGCATCAGGTAGTCGGTGCCACGCTCGACGACTGCGCCATCTGCGGAATCCCAGGCGGCGCCCGAGGCCTGGGTGAACTCGTAGCTGATGGACGTGGTGCGAGTGGCGGCCAGGCCCGACACCAATCGGGTGATGCTCGCCGACTGATCGGAGATCGCCCTCGAGGCGATGCCGTGATCAATTCGCTCACCGAGCGCCGCCTTGACGACGTCGAGCATCCGCGCCTCGCCGAGGAGATCACGACTGATCGGGTCGTCGAGGCGGCCCGCATCACGGGCGACCTCGAACAGCTCGGAGACACGGGATCCACCACGTGAGCCGCCCCCCGGAAGGGTTGTGTACGGCGAGTTGGACGCCATCCGCTCGTGGAACATCCACCTGGTGCCGACTTTCCAACCGTCGTCGACCTCGCCGACACGATCGGAGTCCGGAACCCTGACATCGGTGAGGTACTCCTGACAGAACTCCCTGGACCCGCTGAGCATCTCGATGCGGTGGACTTCGATCCCCGCCGCCTTCAGCGGAAGCATGAACACCGTCAATCCGCGATGCTTGGGCACATCCCAATTCGTCCGGGCCAGGCACAGTGCCCAGTCCGACCACCACGCGCCCGTCGTCCAGATCTTCGACCCGTTGAGAATCCACTCGTCGCCGTCGCGGACGGCGGTCGTCAGCGCCCCGGCCACGTCGGAGCCACCGCTGGGTTCGGAGAGGAACTGCATCCAGATCTCCTCTCCTCGCAGGATGGCCGGGATGTGTCCCATCTTCTGCTCTTCGGTCCCGAAATCCATCAGGACACCGACGCACGGGGCGAAGGTCGGCGACTGCAACCGGGCCGGGTATTCGTAACCCGTCATCTCCTCGTTCAGCGCCTGCTGATGGGCCCTGGTCAACCCTTTCCCGCCGTACTCGGGCGGGATGCAGACGCCGGCGAACCCGGCGTCGAACAGCTTCCGTTGCAGCGTGCGCTCGTGCTCGACGTGGGCGAGTTCGCCCTCGTCGGCACCCTCGTTCCTGAGGACGCCGACATGAGCAGCGGGATCGGCGCGCTCGAGGTTGGCCCTGATCCATGTGCGTGCCCGCGCCCGGAAGCTCTCGACCGATTCCGCAGGGTCCGATTCTGCGGTGTGTACAGCTACCTGTTGTGTGCTCATGCGCTGGTCTCCTCGCGCTCGACGCTGTCGGCGAGTTTCTGCCGATGCTCTGCGGGTGTCCCGTAGTTCGATCTGTTCGCCGCGACGCGGCGCGCGAACAGGTGCAGATCGTGCTCGAAGGTGACCCCGATGCCGCCATGGATCTGCACGCAGTCCTGCATCAGGTCCCCGCCGTAGCCACCGACGTAGGCCTTGGCCGCGCTGACCAGTTCCGCGGCGTCGGCCGAGTCGCGGGCGACTGATGCGGTGGCCTTGTCGGTGATCGCGTGACTCGCCTCGAGCCACGCTTTCATGTCTGCCACACGGTGCTTCAGTTCCTGATAGGAGGCGAGCGGACGTCCGAACGAATACCGGTCGAATGCCCAATCCAGGGTCATCTCGAACGCCGCTTGCAGAGCGCCCACCGACTCGGCGCAGCTGATCACGATCGCGATGTCCTGGGCGTGGGAAACGTCGTCGCGAGCCTGCCCCGGATGCCCGACCAGCGCGGTGGCGGGCAGACGCACCTCGTCGAACTCCACGACGCCGTAGCGACGGGTGAGATCAATCGATGTCAGCGAGTTCACCCGCACCCCATCGGCATCGCGTGGAACGAGAACCTGAGACAAGCCGTCCCCCGTCCGCCCGGCGACCAACAGGACGTCCGCCGTCCCTGCCGCCTCGACCGGACGTTTCGTACCCCGGACCTTGACCTCAGCCCCGTCAATCTCGATCTCAACGGCAGGTGCAGCAGCGGTCGACCTCGGATTCGGTTCGCTCACACACCATGCCGCCGTCGATGTCCCGGCAATGAGCGACTGCACCAACTCGGCGCGCACGTCCACCGGGTACTTGCTCAGCAGGGCGATCACCACGTTTGTCGGTATCAGCGGACCGGGCGCAGCATGCCGGCCGAACTCGTGGGCGATCAACGACAGATCCTCGAGACCTGAGTCGCCGATGATCCCGCCACCCTGGTCCTCGGGCGCCAGCAGGCTCGTCCAGCCCAGTTCCGCACCTCTCCGCCAATAGTCGGCGGCGAATCCCCTCGATTCGCCACGAAGGCGGCGAAGTTCGGCGGGCGGTACCTGCTCGCGAAGAAATTTTGCGGTGTTGTCCCTGAAGAACTCCTGATCGTCCGTCAGCTCCAGCAACATGGCGTGAATGTCCTAACCTCGGTCGACCTGCGGATACATACATCTCTCGCAGAGAGAATATTATTCTCATCCGGATTCCACTAGTAGCCTCTTCGGGCCTGCCGAGGCAAGCGGAACCACCCCGATCCGCCTCGAACGTACGATCTGGCGATGAGTTTTCAGGGATTCCCCGAGGCCGCGCTGGACTTCTATGACGACTTGGAGCAGGACAACTCCAAAGCCTTCTGGGAAGCGCACAAGGAGACGTACCGACGTGCCGTGGCAGACCCGATGAACCAGCTCGTCGAGGCGCTGGGCGACGAGTTCGGTCAGCCCAAGGTGTTCCGCCCCTACCGCGACGTCCGGTTCGCGAAGGACAAGACCCCATACAAGACACATCAGGGAGCGTTCGTCGCCGTCGGACCGGCCACCGGTTACTACGTGCAAATCGGCGCACCTGGAGTAAAGGTCGCCGTCGGCTATTACGAGGCCGCACCGGAGCGACTGGCGAACCTGCGTGCGGCGGTCGACCACGATCTCCACGGACCCGCACTCGAAGAACTCATCGACGCCCTACATGTGGACGGGTGGGAGATCGGTGGCAGTGTCCTCAAGACCGCACCCCGCGGGTGGGACAAAGACCATCCACGAATTTCGCTACTACGCCACAAAACCCTCACCGCTTCACGGGACTACGGATTCGAAGATTTCATCCACAGTCCGGCACTTGTCGATCGCGTACGCGCGGACTGGAGGTCGGGCGCACCTCTTGTCGAATGGGCGCTTCGCCATGGATGATCCGGGTGCGACACGCCTCGAATATTGCGACACTCCCGTAATTACCGTCTCGATATAGCGAGCAATCACACTGCCACTGTTAACCCGACTACTTGCGCATATCGGAGCGATGTTGCTGCAGTTGTCGCAAAACTTGCCCGCACACGCCGACATTTGAATCAAGATCTCAATAGTTTTGCGATAATGTGATGGGCATGCAAACAGGTACGACCACCGCGAGCCCCGGCATGTTGCTGGGATACGCCCGCGCAGGTGCCGGGCGCCGCAGCCTCGAGTCCCAGATCGACGAGTTGACCGATGGGGGTGTCGAGCCGAATCGGATCTACAGCGACAACATCGCCGACCTCACCACCGCACGCCCGGGCCTGTCCGCCCTGCTCGACTACGCGCGAGCAGGCGACACGACCGTTGTGGTCGGTATCGACCGGCTCGGGCGCACCATCGACGAAGTGTTCGTCACCGCGAGGGAACTTGCCCGACGCCACATCGGTATTCGCTCACTCGACGAAGGTGTCGACTCGACCGAGGTGGCAGGCGGGATGATCGTCGGCGTGCTCGCCTCGCTTGCCGAGTTGGACGACGAGAACCGGTCGGTGAGGCAGTCGAGGGCCACGCATCCCCGTCCGGACAGCACCGCGGTCGGTCGACCGCGCGCACTGGACGACTATCAAGTGGCGTTGGCCGAACGCATGCGCGCCCGCGGCGACTCGGTCCCCACGATCGCCACCCGACTGGGGGTCAGCCGAGCGACGCTCTATCGATCCCTGGCAGAACGGAGGTCGGTGCGATGACAACCATCGAACCCGACCTCCCCGAACTCGACATCGTCACGCAATACGGTGTCGCGACCCGCCTACCGACCTCGTTTCCGCTCATCGATCCGGAATTGGACGTCGCGCTCGACCACGACCTGTTCGAGCACGGTTTCGACGACGCGCTCACCCGACTGGATTCGATGCCGACATCCTGGGCGCACCATTTTGCGACACTGACGATGGCAGCCGAACCTGATCTGACAGCGGACGAACCGAGCTACACCCGCGGATACCGAGCGGCCCTGTACGGGTACCTACGACACGGGAATCGACAATCACCACGGTGAACACCTGAAGCCCACGAGGGCAGAAGTGCCACCGCAGGTAGCGGGGGCGGCCGAAGTCGATGGGCCGTTCGATCATCAAGTACGGATTCCACGCCTGCGGGGCGTAGTGGTCCCGGCTGGGATCGAACCAGCGACCTTCCCGGTGTGAACGGGACGCTCTTCCACTGAGCCACGGGACCGTGCAGCAGACCCGTAGGAGCGGGGGTCTGCGACCGAAAGACATTAACACGCTCACCCCGCCCGGATCCAAATCCCCGACAGGTGGGCCGCCGAACCCGTCGGCGTCGCGTCCGCGGCGCCGAACGTGCCTGCGCTCAGGTCCGTGACCAGCGGATTTGTTGCTTTGCCGGTACGTCCGATAATGTTCACCACCGCAGCCAGAGAGCAACAATCTGGCAGCGTGCGGATGTGGCGCAGCTGGTAGCGCATCACCTTGCCAAGGTGAGGGTCGCGGGTTCGAATCCCGTCATCCGCTCGGAGAAAGATTTTTCACTGTGGCGGTGTGGCCGAGTGGTGAGGCAACGGCCTGCAAAGCCGTGCACACGGGTTCGATTCCCGTCGCCGCCTCCACGAGTTCAGCTTCGACAACTAAACACAGTCTCGCGCGATTAGCTCAGCGGGAGAGCGCTTCCCTGACACGGAAGAGGTCACAGGTTCAATCCCTGTATCGCGCACCAGCTCACGACAGAAATGACCCGGCGAACCCGGGTCTTTCTCATGTCCCGAGCACCAATTGTCACCCGATCCCGGTACCCACCTCAGGAATGCACATGAACGACAGCCACGACCGCGACGCGCTCCGCTTCACCCTCGGTTGGGTGAGCACCCACGATTATGCGATCAGCGGAAGTCAGGTCCTGCTCGAACTGCTGCCGATCACCCGCAGGCACGCCGACCTCGTCGAGCGTGAAGACGCCCTCCATCACACTGCCCGTCGCATCACGGGCGCCGATCAGGTGCTGGCTTCTGTCTGACCCGGACCGCTCCAGCGTGGGCGACCCGAGCGAGATCACGGCCTCAGGCCCCGCAGCCACCGCCGTGGTCACCTTCACGACCGATCCGGCGGACGCCGACGAACTGGCCGCCGTTGCGGCACTCACGTTTCCCCTCGCGTGCCCGCCTGAACTCACTGCCGCGGACGCTGCGCTCTTCGTCGCCGACAATCTCTCGGCGCTCCACTTCCGCTCTCACCTGGCCGACCAGGACAGCCATGTTCTCAAGGCCGTCGATCCCACCTCCGATTCGATCGTGGGTTATGCGCTCCTCGTCGACGGCGAGCCCACCGATCCTGACGTGCGCGAGGCGATCACCGCTCGACCGCTGACAATGATCTCGAAGATGTATGTGCTGCCGGGCTTTCACGGTCGTGCCGTCTCGGCCGGTCTCATGGACGCCGCACTCTCACACGGACGTACCAGCGGTAGCGCGCTGGTCTGGCTCGGGGTGAACGACCAGAACGTTCGTGCCCAGCGCTTCTATCAGAAGATGGGTTTCACCGTCGTGGGCCGGAAGTCGTTTGTGGTCAACGGCAAGCGGTGCAGCGACTTCGTGCTCGCCCGTCCGCCTGCCGACTGACCCTCGACCCGCGGGACCGCCCGGCCTAGCTCTTCTCGGCGAACCTCGACAGCGCCAGCAGTCGAGAGGTCGCGCGCAGGTACTTCTTCCGATATCCGCCGGAGAGCATTTCTTCGGTGAAGATCTCATCGAGTTTGGAGCCGGACACCATCAGGGGTGTACCCGCGTCGTACAGCCGGTCGGCAAGCACGACGATGCGCAGGGCAACAGTCTGGTCCGCTGCCGGGTGTACGCCCTCCACACAGGCCAGCGTGACGCCTTCCACGAGTGCCTTGTACTTGGACGGGTGGAGCTTGGCCAGGTGCGCGCAGAGATCGTCGAAGTTGTCGAGCGTCGCACCCGGGGTGCTCTCCGCCAAGGCCTCGAGTTCGGCGTCGGTGTGCGGATCAGGTGCCGGCGGCAGATCACGGTGCCGGTAGTCGGGACCGTCGACACGGATGGCCTCGAAGACCGCCGACAGTTTCTTGATCTCACGCAGGAAGTCCTGCGCCGCAAAGCGTCCCTCCCCGAGCTGGCCGGGCAGGGTGTTCGACGTCGCCACGATCGAGACGCCCTTCGCGGAGAGTTCGGTGAGCAACCGAGACACCAGCATCGTGTCGCCTGGATCGTCGAGTTCGAACTCGTCGATACACAACACCGAATGGTCCGACAGCCTCTCGAGTGCGTTGGCGAATCCCAATGCCCCCACCACGTGGGTCACTTCGACAAACGTGGCGAACGCCTTGGGTCCCGGCATCGCGTGATAGATCGACGCGAGCAGGTGGGTCTTGCCGACGCCGAAACCACCGTCGAGGTACAGACCGAGCCCTGCGGTCGATGCAGATTTCCTGCTGAACAGGCCCTTCTTGCCGCCTTTGATCTTCTTTGCACGCTCGACGAAGTTGCGTGCAGCCGTGACCGCCTGCGCTTGGCTCGGCTCGTTCGGGTCGGGGATGTACGAGTCGAAACTGACCTCGTCGAACATCGATGGCGGGACCATCTCACCGATCAGGGCCTCGGGTGCGACCTGCGGCGTGCGGTCACTCAGACGTGCTGGCATGCGCCGAGCCTAATGACGCGATCAGAATGACTCTGTGCACCCACTGAATAAAGCGACTCAGCTCACAGCCGGCGACTCCTCGACGCCTTTGACCGACACGGATCTGGCGGAGCTCTACGCCTACCCATCGCTGCCGCCGACCGGCGTTGTCCTGCGTGCGAACATGGTCGGTTCGATCGACGGGGTGGCCACCGTCGACGGCCGGTCAGGTGGCCTCGGCGGCCCGGGCGACAAGCAACTGTTCATGGTGCTCCGCGCGTTGTCCGACGCCGTCGTCGTCGGTGCCCGGACGGCCTTCGCCGAGGGGTACGGCCCAGTTCAACCGCACGCGGGGCTCGCGGCCCTGCGACTGCGATCGGGTCAGGCACCGACGGCGAAGCTGGTGTTGCTCAGCAGTTCTCTGGCCATCCCCACCGACGACCCGCTCCTCGCCGATCCCGAGACGGTGGTTGCGACCTGCTCCCGTGCGCCCGCTGATGCCAGGTCCCGGCTGATCGACGCCGGTGCACAAGTCATCGACTGTGGCGACGAGCATGTCGACCCTGCCGCGGTGACCCGGCATCTCGCAGGCATCGGTGCCTGGCGGGTGCTCTGCGAGGGCGGCCCGTCCCTGCTGGGATCGCTTGTCGCAGCCGGCCTCCTCGACGAACTGTGCGTCACCGTGAGTCCGTTGCTGACCGCCGGCGCAGGCAAACACATCACCATCGGTGATGGCTCCTCCCGTCCCATGCGACGCATGCACGTCCTCGGCGACGACGAGGATTACCTGTACGTGCGGTGGGTGCGCGAGCAGCACTGAAGCAACGCGCCAGTACCCTCGCCGGTATGCCCATCGCCGGTATGCATCGACACTTTTCCGTGCCCTCCGGACATCGGTCGCCGGTACCCACTCGCCGATCCCCCGCCTCGGCCCGCCGTTCGTCAGTCGCTCTGCTTCTCGCGGTCGCTGTCGTCACCGGGTGCTCGGCCGGGCCGGACCCAGGACCCGATCTCGTGATCGACGAGGGCAAAGGCGGCGGTCCTGCACCGTCCACCGCACCGCCCCCGCCGAATCTGGCCGCGCCGACCAGCGATCTGGATTGGTCCGACTGCGCCGCCGACACCCGTCAGCGGTTCGGGACCGCGGCTCTGCCCGCCGGCACCACACTCGACTGTGCGTCCTTCGACACCTCGGTGACGCCCGGCACCCAGAGCATCGACACCGTGACCGTCTCGGTGATGCGCGCCAGGACCGCCAACACGCCCGCTGATGCCGCCCCACTCATCCTGACCTCGGGCACCGACATCGCCTCTGCGAGAACGCTGGTGTCCCTGGCACAAGGCGGCGGTGCCAACGTGCTCGATGCGCACCCCGTGGTCGCGATCGACCGCCGCGGAACCGGGGAATCAACCCCGCTGGACTGCATGACCAACCTGGAACGAAGCACGCTGTTGGCAAACGGCTTCAGCACGACCTCGACCGACAACCCGGCGCGCGAGCGACGACTCGCCGCCGGTGGCACCTCGGCGTCCGACGGTTGCACCGAGACGCTCAGCCCCCACCAGGTGCAGTTCACCGCAAACAACGCTGCTGCAGACATCGAGGCCTTGCGCGAGATCTGGGGCGTCGACCACGTCGCGATCATCGGTGTCGGTGAAGGCGCGGGCGTCGCGCTGGCATACGCGGGGCTGTACACCGACCATCTCGGCCGCCTGATCCTCGACACCCCCGCCCCCTACCGGGTCAACGCTCAGGTCACCGCGCAACAGACGGCGGATGGCACCAACGCCGCACTACGGACCTTCGCAGACCAGTGTCGGGCGGTGAGTTGCTCCCTGGGCGCCGATCCGGCCGCAGCCATCGCCGGCCTCCTCGAACGGGCTCGGACCGGTGGCGTCGACGGTCTCTCCGACACCGACATCCTGTTGGCCCTCACGACCACGATCGCCGTGACCCCCGGAGACAGGACGGCGGTCATCACCGCCGCCGCAGACCTGCTCGCATCCGCCGACGCCGGCGTCGTGGGCCCACTGCGCACAGCGATCGCGCAGGCTCGTGAACTGCGCGGCAGCGACGGACAGCTGTTGTCGAGATGCAACGACACCACCGAACCGGTCGGCCAGAACCAGATCGCAGGCCTGCTCGACGAATGGAGCAAGCAGTACCCGTTGACGGGCTCCAACTCGGCGCTCGGACTGTTGCGATGCAACGGTTTTCCGTCCGGAGACCAGCCTCCTACGCTCGGCGAGCTCCCGGTTCCGGTGTTGATGTTTCGCGGCGCAGGAGACCCGATCACCGGACCTGTTGCCACCGATGGCATCAACGGCGCCCTGATCGGCGCAGGCGCCACCTTCTCCACACTCACCTGGGAAGGCCTCGGTTACTCGGTCCTGGCACATTCGGACTGTGCGGGCGAAGCCGCCATCGCCTACAGCCGCTCTGCAGAGCCTCCGGCCCAGGGTGCGTGCCCGGCCTGACCGACGGCGCGGATGTCCGGATCTTGCGGTGTCGGACGCCGACCACCCGGCCGGCCGTAGTACGGTTCGGCAGTGCCGAACAATGACACCATCCCGCCCGAACCAGTGAACCCAACGCGACTGTCCGTTGCCGATCGTGTCCTGTTTCCGCAGGTGGATATCGGCCGAATCGTGTCGCTGGTGCTCTGGCCGGTTGCGATTTTGATGGTGTTCCAGCGCTCTGTGATCCTCGGGGTGAACGGGGATCGGACCGACGACTTCTCTCCGGTGTACCGTGCGGCGCTCGCATTCCTGCGCAGCGAGCCGGTGTACACGGAGAACTACAACACCGTCGATCCGCATTACCTCTACCCGCCGTCGGGCACGATGTTGATGGCTCCCCTGGGCTACCTCGACCCCGAGCGCGCCCGCTGGCTGTTCATCTTCGCCTCGGTCATGGTCTTGGTCCTGTGCGCCTACCTGGTCACCCGGATGTTCGGGTATTCGGTGCGTTCCCCTGTGATGCCCGTCGTGCTCTTCGTCTTCTTCCTGTCCGAGACAGTCGCACACACCCTGATCTTCGTGAACTTCAATTCGTTTGTGCTGCTGGGCGAACTGGCATTCATGATGCTGGCACTCAAACGCAAGGACCTGTGGGCCGGTGTCCCACTGGGCATCACGTTGGCCGTCAAACCGGTGCTGGCAGTCCTGCTCTTGCTACCGCTGCTCAACCGACAGTGGAAAGTGTTCGTCGGAGCCATCGGCGTTCCGATCCTGTTGACGGCGATGGCCTGGCCGTTGTCGGCCGATCCCGGATCGTTCATCAAACGCACCGCGCCCTACCTGTTCGAGGCCCGGGATTACTACAACAGTTCGATTGTCGGCAACGGCGCCTACTTCGGCGTCCAGACATGGCTGGTGGTGCTGTTACGCATCGCATTCGTTCTGATGGCCGCGTTCAGCCTCTGGTTCCTGTACCGCCACTACCGCAAGACCGACGAATTGCTGTGGCTCACCACCTCGTCAGGGGTTCTGCTGTGCACCTCGTGGCTGGTCGGCTCTCTGGGCCAGGGCTACTACTCGATGCTGCTGTTCCCGCTGCTCATGACCGTGCTGCTGCGAGGATCGACGATGCGCAACTGGCCGGCGTGGCTGGGGGTGTACGGGTGCTTCACCTTCGACGCGTTCTACTCCGACCGGTGGGAAGCCTTCGGCCGGGCCGTGGAATACAACAAGGTCACCTGGGGCTGGTCGCTGTTGATGATCTCGGTGTTCTGTGTGTTGCTGTTCCGCTACCTCGACCTGCGCAAGACCGATCAGATCGAGGTCAGCGGCAGTTCCACCCGACCGGCAGCACCGGCGGGGGTCTAGCTCAGGGCAACGCGGCGAGGAGCTGGTCGATCTCGACGCGAGGTCCGGTGTAGAACGGGGTCTCCTCGCGCACGTGCATCCGGGCCTCGGTGGCTCGCAGGTCGCGCATCAGGTCGACGATCCGGTGCAGTTCGGGAGCCTCGAACGCCAGCAACCACTCGTAGTCGCCCAACGCGAACGACGAGACGGTGTTGGCACGCACATCCTTGTAGCCGCGGGCCTGCTTGCCGTGGTCCGCGAGCATCTGGCGGCGCTCGGCATCGGGTAGCAGGTACCACTCGTAGGACCGCACGAACGGGTAGACACAGATGTACTTGCCCGCCTCTTCACCTGCGAGGAACGCCGGGATATGACTCTTGTTGAACTCAGCGGGCCGGTGGAGCGCCACATTGCTCCAGACCGCGGTGCTCACTTTGCCCAGGACGGTGGTGCGGCGGAAATCGGCGTATGCGGCCTGGATCTGCTCGACTTCTTCGGAGTGCCACCAGATCATGAAGTCGGCGTCTGCGCGCAGGCCTGAGACGTCATAGATCCCGCGGACCACCACACCTTTGTCGGCGAGGGAGTCGAAGAACTCCTTCGCGTCGGCGACGGCGGCCGAGCGGTCTTCGCCCAGTTCCCCTGGGCGAACCGAGAACACGGAGAACATCAGATAGCGGACGGTGGCGTTGAGTTCTGCGTAATCCAGGCGGGTCATGCTTTTCATACTGCCACCGTGAGGTGTCCGGCCTCCGCTGAGGTCCGGCACCCCCGAGGTCGCGATGTCAGCTCGAGAGATCACCGGCGAGCAGACGCGCAACCGCATCTGCACGCCCGATGCACGCAGGTACCCCTACGCCGCTGTAGGTGGCGCCGGCCAGCACGAGCCGTGCAGGCCGATTCCGATCGACGGTGGAAACGAGGCCTGCATGTCCGGGGGCGTATCGCGGGATACCTCCGGGCCAGCGCTGAACCACGGCGTCTCGGACCCGGACAGGCGTCTGATCTTGCCCCGCGAGCGCCATCACGGTACTCAGATCGGTTGTGGCCCAATCGATCAATTGCCGGTCATCGATACTGCTCACACTCGCGCCGTATCGGCCGAACGATGCCCGGACGACCGAGCCGTCGCCGGCGAGGTGGTACCACTTGCGGGTACTGAACGTGAATGCTTTTGCGCGGACCACGGTTTCGTCCCCAGCCACGAGGACACCCGACAATTGGGGTAGGTCGACGCCGCTGTCCAGCGCCATCGCGACCACCGCAGAACCCGATACGTCGATCCCGGCCAGCGGATCGGCGATCTCATCCACCGAGGCAAAGATCTCTGCGGTCACCGGCGCCGGCAGCGCGCACACCACACCGTCGAAGGGTTCACCATCGACCGACCAGCCGCGGTCCGTTCGGCGGACCTCCCGCACCGAGGTACCTCCGTGCACAATCGGTGCACTCTGCCGTAGGAGTTCGTCCACCAGCACCGGGTATCCACCGAGCAATGCACCGAACACCGGGCCTGATCCGGTCGCGGCCCCAAGCAACGCGGTGACAGCTGCGGTCAGACTCGGCGCACCCGCGTCCAGGTGCGCTGCCAAGCCCGGCATCACCGCCCTCAGCCCCAGATCGTCGGAACGTGCCGAGTACACACCCGACAGCATCGGATCGACGCTACGTTCGACCACCGACCGCCCGAAGCGGTCACCGACGAGTTCGCCTATCGAGATGTCCTGACCGGACCGCCACGCCAGCGCACGGGCGGGTTCGCGTGCCATCAGGCGCAAATCGTCGGCCTCGGCGAGGTGGGCGACGGTGTCCGGGTCACCGGGTATGCCCATGAGGGTTGGCCGCGCCACCGGATGCAGACTCGCCCCGGACAAGATGTTCGGACCCAGCGTCCCCGGATGGACGAGCAGGTCGGTCAATCCCAGTTCATCGACCAGCGCAGTGGCTTCGGGGCGTCGCACCAGGAATGCTTCGGCCCCGACGTCGACACGGATTCCGCCGACCTCGACCGAATGCAGGGTCCCGCCCACGCGTTCGGACTTCTCGAACAGCTCGATGCCCACCGAGTCGCCGAGCAGTCGGCGTAACCGGTACGCAGCGACGAGACCGGAGATCCCGCCGCCCAGAACCGCCACCCGCGGGTTCACAGTGAGTGCACCAACTCCACCACCCTGGTCAGCACCGTCGGATCGGTGGCGGGCAAGACGCCGTGGCCGAGGTTGAAGATGTGCCCGATCGCACCGGCGTCGAGGGCCTGGTCGGCTTCGGCGGCGATCCGGCGAACCTCACGCTCGACCACCTCCCACGGCGCGAAGAGGGTGGCCGGATCCAGATTCCCCTGCAGGGCCTTCCCTGGCCCGACCCGGCGGGCGGCCTCGTCCAGCGGGATACGCCAATCGACACCGACCACGTCGGCGCCGGCGGTGCCCATGTCGTGAAGCAGCTCCCCCGTCCCGACACCGAAATGGATGCGTGGGACGTCGTAGGCCGCCAGTTCCGCGAAAACCCGAGCCGAGTGCGGTCGCGCGAACGTGTTGTAGTCGGCGACGGACAGTGCGCCGGCCCAGGAATCGAACAGCTGAAACGCATCGACACCGGCGTCGAGCTGCACCTTCAGGAACGCGATCGTGATGTCGGCGAGCTTACCGACCAGCTCATGCCATACGGCGGGATCGGAGTACATCAGCGCTTTGGTGTTCTCGTAGTTGCGGCTCGGACCGCCCTCCACGAGATACGACGCCAGGGTGAACGGCGCGCCCGCGAAGCCGATCAGCGCCGTGTCCCCGAGCTCGGCCTTGAGCAGCGTCACAGCTCGCGAGACCGCACCCACGGCCTCTGGGGTGAGCAGCGGGAGCCTGCGGATGTCTTCCCTGGTTCGGATGGGCTCGGCGATCACCGGGCCGACGCCCGACACGATGTCCAGGTCGACACCCGCGGCCTTGAGCGGGACGACGATGTCGGAGAAGAGGATTGCCGCATCGACGCCGTGTCTACGGACCGGCTGGAGCGTGATCTCGCAGACGAGTTCGGGATCGAAGCACGACTCGAGCATGCCGCGTCCTACCCGGATTTCACGGTATTCCGGCAACGAGCGGCCCGCCTGCCGCATGAACCACACAGGGCGACGGTCGGGGCGCTGCCCGCGGGCGGCCGCGACCAGCGGCGAGAGGGCGCGGGCATGTTGTTGAGTCATCACCCGACATGCTGCCATGAGCACGCCTGCGACCTCTACGGCCCACCGCCGACGGCGGCCTGGGTCGGTCACGGCGCGCCTCCGCAGCCTCGGCGTGACGGGGCCCTACGGTCGAACGGTGACCACTTCCGGAGCGTCGACCGAGCCTGCGGTCTTCCGCAGCGCCATCGAATCGATGCATGCGGCCAAGGTCCGGTCTGAGATCGAACTCGGCAGCATTCGTCCCCCGCAGCGACTGGCGCCCTACAGCTACGCCGTCGGCGCCGAGGTGACCCAGCCCGAAGGCGACGATGTGGCCACCGATTCCGATGGCACCGCATTCGGCCGTCTGATCCTGCTCTACGACCCCGACGGCCATGAGGCCTGGAACGGGACCATGCGCTTGGTGGCGTTCATCCAGGCCGAGGTCGAGGCCGTGTTGGCCGCCGACCCGCTGTTGCCCGAGGTGGCCTGGAGCTGGTTGACCGAATCCCTCGAGAAGTCCGAGCACGTGGAGATCACCGCGCTCGGAGGCACCGTCACGTCGACGACGTCGGTCCGTTATGGCGACATCTCCGGACCCCCGCGAGCGCATCAGCTCGAATTGAGGGCGTCGTGGACAGCCACCACCGATGAGCTCAATGGCCATGTGGAGGCGTTCTGCGAAGTACTCTCCCTGGCTGCGGGCCTGCCCCCCTCGGGGGTCACACGGCTCGGGTTCGCCGAAGCGTGAACCCAGCCGCATGACCGAATCAACCGAACCGCCACCGGTTTCCGACGACACGGCTTCCCCCGCAGCCGCAGATGCGCCTGTTGTCGACGAAGGTCCCCCACCGACTCCGTTGACCGAGCCCGCAGACGGCGTTCCACCGGTGCTGACCACGCCGGATGAGTTCGCCGAGGCAGGACGATTGTTGGCTGCGGGCACCGGACCGATCGCGCTCGACACCGAGCGGGCGTCAGGCTTCCGGTATTCCGGACGGGCCTATCTCATCCAGATCCGGCGCGCGGGTAGCGGTTCGATGCTCATCGATCCGATCGACCATCCCGACGCTCTTGCACCGATTGCAGCAGCCCTCGACGGTCCCGAATGGATCCTGCACGCCGCCGACCAGGACCTGCCCTGCCTGCGCGAGCTGAACTTCCGTTGCGCTGCGCTCTACGACACCGAACTGGCGGGCAGGCTGCTCGGGATCCCCAAGGTGAATCTCGCTGCCATGGTAGAGCATTTCCTCGGGCTCGGCCTGGTCAAGGGTCACGGTGCCGCGGACTGGTCGCGACGTCCGCTTCCGGCTGACTGGTTGAACTACGCGGCCCTCGACGTCGAGGTACTCATCGAACTCCGTGACGCGGTCCAAGCCGCTCTGGTCGAGGCGGGAAAAGAGACGTGGGCAGCGCAGGAGTTCGCTGCCGTGCTGGCCAGGCCTGAGCCTGTGCCGCGGCCGGATCGGTGGCGGCGGGTTTCGAAGATCCACACGATCAAGTCCACGCGAACCTTGGCTGCCGTGCAGCAGTTGTGGACTGCGCGTGAGGATGTGGCACGTCGACGCGACGTTGCACCAGGCCGAATCCTGCCGGACTCAGCGATCGTCGCCGCGGCGGTCGCCGATCCGAAAACGCTGGACGAATTGTACAAACTGCCCCTGTTCGGCGGTCCACGCCAACGACGGCAGGCCGGCCGCTGGATGTCCGCACTCGAGGCGGCGCGACGCCTGCCCGACTCCGAACTACCGCCCCGGCGACCACCGAGTACCGGACTGCCCCAGGTCAATCGGTGGGAAGCCAAGTCGCCCGAGGCCGCTGCCCGGCTGACCGCGGTCCGCGCGGCGCTGACGGTGCTGGCCGACGAGGTGAACACACCGGTGGAGAATCTGCTGCAGCCCGAACTGGTCCGTCAACTGTGCTGGGACGACGTGCCAACTGCCACGCCGGAGGCCGTCGCCGCACGATTGGCGGTCGGTGGCACACGATCGTGGCAGATCGAACTGACCTCTCCGGTGATCGCCGACGCCCTGGCCGCGCCGCCGCCCGATTAACAGAGTTCGCTACTCGGGACTCACTCGGGGAGGGCCTGCTGATCCGAGGCCTGCCGCGAATCTTGATCCCCGCGGCCGAGTTTGCTCTCATCCGACGACGACAGCGGTGGCTGCATCCCCGACACCATGGCCGTGATCGCACGAGCGACATCTTGGGCGGTGAGACCGAGTTGATCAAGAATCTGATTGCGCGAGGCGGGTGCGAGGAACTCCTGTGCGATGCCCACGTCGCGAACCGGTGTGCAGACCCCGGCACTGCGCAGTTTCTCCGACACCGACGAACCCACACCGCCGTGGACTCCGCCGTCTTCCACGGTGACCACAAGGCGGTGGGCAGCGGCCAGTCCAACAATGGATTCCGGCACCGGCAAGACCCAGCGTGGGTCGATCACCGTGGCCCCGATCCCCTGCTGGGCAAGGCGGGCGGCGGTGTCGAGGGCGAGCGAGGCGAACGGGCCGACGGCGACGATGAGCACGTCGGAGTCGTCGCCGCGAGACGGTGTGGCGAGGACATCTGTGCCGTCGTCGAGCCGTTCGATGGCGCGGATGTCCTCGGGTACCGCGCCTTTCGGGAAGCGAAGCGCGGTCGGTCCGTCGTTGACGTCGAGGGCTTCGGCCAACTCCTCACGCAACCGCACCGAATCCCGTGGCGCTGCGACGCGCATGCCCGGCACGATGGCCATGAGTGACAGATCCCACATGCCGTTGTGACTGGGTCCGTCCGGACCGGTGACACCGGCGCGGTCGAGGACCAGTGTGACCGGCTGCCGGAGCAAGGCGACGTCCATCAGGAGCTGATCGAAGGCGCGGTTCAAGAATGTGGAGTACACAGCCACCACCGGGTGCAGTCCACCGAGAGCCAGTCCGGCAGCCGAGGTCAGCGCGTGTTGTTCGGCGATACCGACGTCGAACATGCGATCCGGAAAACGCTCACCGAACGGCGCGAGACCGGTGGGACCGGGCATCGCGGCGGTGATCGCGACAACGTCCTTGCGGCGACTGCCGGCCTCGATCAGAGCCGCGGAGAACACCGACGTCCAGTCGGGTGCGGGCACACTGGTCGATTTTCCGGTGGCCGGATCGATGATGCCGGTGGAGTGCATCTGGTCGGCCACGTCGTTCTCGGCGTGGTGGTAGCCCATGCCTTTACGGGTGACGGTGTGCACGATGACCGGTCCGCCGAAGGACTTCGCGCCGCGCAGCGCAATCTCGAGGGCTGCCTGGTCATGTCCATCGACCGGGCCGACGTACTTGATACCGAGGTCTGTGAACATCGCCTGCGGGGCGATCGCGTCTTTGAGACCGGTCTTGAGCCCGTGTAGCGCCGAATACGCCAGCGCTCCGAAAAGTGGGAGCTTGAGCACAGCACGCCGACCTTCGTCGAGCACGCGCTCGTACCCCGGCTGCAGGCGCAGACCCGACAGATGACGGGCGAAGCCGCCGATGGTCGGCGCATAAGAACGGCCGTTGTCGTTGACAACGATGACCATCGGTCGGTCGCCGCCCGCGATGTTGTTGAGCGCTTCCCAGCACATGCCACCGGTCAGGGCACCGTCGCCGACGACCGGGACCACGTGCCGTTCCTCGCCCGCCAGCTCGAAGGCCTTGGCCAGCCCATCCGCATACGACAGTGCTGCCGAGGCATGCGACGACTCGATCCAGTCGTGCTCACTCTCTGCGCGTTCCTGGTACCCGGTCAATCCGTCGCGTTGGCGGAGGGTGTCGAATCCCCCTTTACGGCCGGTCACGATTTTGTGCACGTAACACTGGTGTCCGGTGTCGAAGAGGAGCGCGTCGTTCGGCGAGTCGAAGACCCGGTGCAGCGCGAGGGTCAATTCGACCACGCCGAGATTGGGTCCGAGATGCCCGCCCGTCGCCGAGACCTTGGCGATCAGGAACTCGCGGATCTCCTGGGCCAACTCCTGCGTCTGCGGGAGGGTCAACTCGCGCAGATCGGATGGCGAATTGACCGAATCCAGCACGCTCATCTCTCTGATGTCCTCTCAGGTGGGCGGCGAAACGGAGGAACTACCGGTCCGCCGCAGTGCACCCGCCGGGCTGCGGCGGACGCGTGGCTACCCAGTCTACGGACCCGTGGCCGGAGCGGAGGATGGGCGCAGCAGTGCGATCGCCTCCAAGTGGTGGGTCAGCGGGAACGCGTCGAAGCCGAGAAGTGTGACCACCTCGTACCCCCCGCGGATGTAGTCGCCCAGGTCACGTGCAAACGTCGCCGGATCGCACCCGACCGCAACCACGTAGGACGGAGCCGCGGCGACCACCTGCTCGACGACCGCGCGCCCGGCGCCTGCTCGCGGTGGGTCGAGGATCACCACGTCAGGGGCAGGCAGAGTGGCGAGCGAGGTTGCCACGTTGCCGCGGTGCACCTGCACCCGGTGATCATCGGCGAACGTTTCCTGCGCCGCGGCGACCGCTGCGGCGTCCGCTTCGACGATGTGGACCCTGGCGGTCCCCCGCGCGTCGTCGTTCTCGTCGATCACGGCCCCGGCCAGGACTCCCGCGCCGCCGTACAAGTCCCACACGACGACAGATCGCGGTAGGCCCGCGTCTCGCAGCAGGGTTCGAACCGCAGTGCTGTACCCGGCGGCGGCATGACGGTGGGCCTGCCAGAAGCCAGTGATGGGCAGGTCCCAACTCCGTCCGGCGACGGTGCGCCGCACGGTGGGTCCCCCCGCGAGTATCGACTCGTCGCGAGCGGCTGATCGCTGGGCGCGGTCGCGCTGGACCTTCCGCCTGCCCCCGGAAGGTGTTCGGGTGCGACGCGCGCGGCGCACGTCGCCGGCCGGGGTGACGCCGGCGATCGAGGCGATGTGCCGAACCCCGTCGTCCCCCGCGGTGACCACCAGGTCGGCCCCCGGTTGCAGACCTTCGAGGAGGTCGATGCCGTCGAGCAGACCCGGAAGCGGTTGCGCGCAATCGAGCCGACGGATCACCGAGTGTGATTGATGGGCATGCATTCCCGCGACACCGGCGCTGTCGACGATCAGGCGTTCACGGACTCGCCACCCTGTCTCGGGCTGTTCACCTGCGGCGGCGTCGAGCGAGAGCACCTCGCCATCCCATTGCACCCCACCCATTCGACTCAACAACTCGCTGAGCACGCCCGACTTCAGCTCGCGCGCATGAGATCCCGTCGTGTGAGAGAGATCGCAGCAGCCTGCGCCGCCGCCTGGCGCACCAGCCGGGCAGGCCGCGTCGATGCGATGTTCTGACGCCTCGACGATCTCGGCGATCTCGGCGCGGACGAAGCCCTTGCCCCGATCCTCCGACACCCGCACCCTCAGCCGTTCACCCGGTAGGGCGTGGCGCACGAACACGACTCTGCCGTCGTGGCGTCCGACGCACACGCCGCCGTGCCCGAGTCGCTCGGTGGCGAGTTCGAATTCCCTGCCGAGCCAACTGTTTTCGTTCGTTCGCGGGTGGGATTCTGGTGTCTCGGTCACTGCGGATCATTTCGTTCGCCGGGCAGCGTTCCCACACCACGGCGGGTGTCCCCCGGGGCGATGTAGGTGCGGTCGCGTTTGCGTCGATCAGACGAACTCAGCTGCCACGGGACCGACGGCACCATCACTCCTGGTTCGAATAGCAGTCGACCTTTGAGTCGCAGAGCGGATTGGTTGTGCAGGATCTGCTCCCACCAGTGCCCCACCACGTATTCGGGAATGAACACCGTCACCACATCACGCGGCGATTCGCGTCGCAGCCGGCGGACGTAGTCGATGACCGGTCGGGTGACCTCTCGGTATGGCGACGCGATCACCTTCAGCGGCACTGTGATGTCACTGTCTTCCCACTGCGCCACGAGCTTCCGCGTGTCGCGGTCATCGACGTTCACCGTCACCGCTTCGAGCGTGTCAGGACGCGTCGCACGGGCGAAGGCGAGCGCACGCCGACTCGGCAGATGCAGGGTCGAGACCAGCACGATCGAATGCGTACGGCTCGGTAGAACGGCCTCGTAGTCGGAATTGTCCAACTCTGCCTGGACCGACGCGTAGTGGCGGTGAATGAGTTTCATCAGGCCGAAGATCGCGACCATCGCGACTATCGCGATCCACGCCCCCGCCAGGAATTTCGTGATCAGGACGATGATCAACACCGATCCGGTCATGAGCAGGCCGATGGTGTTGATGATGCGGGACCGGATCATTCGCGCTCGCGCGCTCGGATCGCGCTCCGTCTTCAGATGCCGCGTCCAGTGCTTCACCATCCCGATCTGACTCAGGGTGAACGACACGAAGACCCCGACGATGTAGAGCTGGATCAACGCGGTGACCTCGGCGCCGAAGGCCACGATGAAGGCGATCGCCGCGGCCGCCAAGAACAGGATCCCGTTCGAAAAGGCCAGGCGGTCCCCGCGGGTGTGCAATTGTCGCGGCAGGTAACGATCTTGGGCCAGCACCGAACCCAACACCGGGAACCCGTTGAACGCGGTGTTCGCGGCCAGAACAAGGATCAGCGCGGTGACCACGGTCACGAAGTAGAAGCCGGGCGTGAACCCGCCGAACACCGCGTGGGCAATCTGCGCGATCAGCGACTTCTGCTCGTATCCCTCCGGCGCGCCGAGTAGATCCTTGGCCGGGTTCGACACGTATTTCACGCCGATTTCCTTGGCCAGCAGGATGATGCCCATCAAGAGGACGATCGAGATCGAGCCCAGCAGCAACAGCGTCGTCGCGGCGTTACGGGACTTGGGCTTCTGAAAAGCGGGCACTCCGTTGCTGATCGCCTCGACCCCGGTCAGCGCGGCGCAACCGGACGAGAAGGCGCGCGCGATCAGGAACACGAAGGCGATCCCGATCAGGTGGTCTTGCTCCGCCTTGATCTCATAACCCGCGGTCTCCGAGTGGATGTCGTCGCCGAAGACATAGACCCGGAGGAACCCCCAGGCCAGCATCACGACCATGCCGACGATGAAGGCGTAGGTGGGAATGGCGAACGCGGTACCCGATTCGCGTAGTCCACGCAGGTTGATCGCGGTGAGCAGGACGATCGCGAATATGCAGAAGAGCACCTTGTGGGTCTGTACGAACGGCACGGCCGAACCGATGTTCTCCGCCGCCGACGCGATCGACACCGCCACGGTCAGCACGTAGTCGACGAGCAGCGCGCTTCCCACCGTGAGTCCGGCTGTCGGCCCGAGGTTGGTGGTGGCAACTTCGTAGTCGCCACCACCGGAGGGGTAGGCGTGCACATTCTGTCGATAGCTGGCCACCACGACCACCATCACCAGCGCGACGGCGAGACCGATCCAGGGCGTGTACGTGTAAGCGGACAATCCGGCCACCGACAGGACGAGAAAGATCTCCTGGGGGGCGTAGGCGACCGACGACATCGCATCCGAGGCGAACACGGGGAGCGCGATCCTCTTCGGCAGCAACGTATGACCGAGGGTGTCACTGCGGAACGGCCTGCCGAGAAGCAGTCGTTTTGTCGCCGTAGAGGCCTTGGACACCTTTGACACCAGGCAAACAATAGGGCCTGCCGTGCCGTATAGCTACGTGGGTGGCGGTAGCGTTCAACAGAGTGCCGAGACGCAGCGGAGCGAAGCTCGACCAAATGGCCGGCCCGGATGATTTCAGCGAGGAGTTTGCATGCGCGTGGTGGTGATGGGGTGCGGCCGCGTCGGCGCGAACCTGGCCCTGAAATTGCAGGCCGCAGGCCACGACGTCGCAGTCATCGACCGGGATGCGACCGCCTTTCGCCGGCTACCCGACGACTTCGGCGGCACGACCGTCAAGGGTGTCGGATTCGACCAGGAGGTACTGCGCCGCGCGGGAATCGAGGGCGCAGACGCGTTCGCCGCGGTGTCGTCCGGCGACAACTCGAACATCATCGCCGCGCGGGTGGCGCGGGAAACCTTCCACGTACCCAAGGTCGTCGCGCGGATCTACGACGCCAAACGCGCGGCCGTCTACGAGCGACTGGGCATCCCGACGGTCGCGACGGTCCCCTGGACCACCGACCGGTTCATCTCCGCGCTCGGCCAGGCCGATGCCGACGAGGTCGCCTGGACGGAGCCGTCGGGCGAGGTCGCCATCGTCCGGCTGCCCGTCCACGAATCGTGGGTGGGAACGTCGGTGACGCTGTTCCAGGAGAACACCGGGTCTCGGGTGAGCTTCATCAACCGGCTCGGACTGCCCTTGCTCCCCGGGCCCAAAGCGGTTCTGCAGCAGGATGACCAGGTTTTTGTCGCGGCGCTCGTCGACAATCTCGAGAAAGTCCGCTCGGTCGCCGCCGGTGTCGCGCCCGAGTCCGACTGACCACCGCAGAACGTAGGAGAACATCATGAAGGTCGCCATAGCCGGTGCCGGTGCGGTGGGACGGTCGATCGCTCGCGAGCTGATCGCCAACTCTCACGACGTCCTGCTTCTCGAACGCAATCTCGATCACATCGACGAGGAATCGGTACCGGGTGCCCGGTGGGTCAGCGGCGACGCCTGCGAACTCGACAATCTCGAGCGGGTGCAGCTGCACAAGTTCAACGTTGTCATCGCGGCGACGGGCGATGACAAGGCGAATCTCGTCGTCAGCCTGTTGGCCAAGACGGAGTTCGCCGTCGCCAGGGTGGTCGCGCGGGTCAACGACCCCCGCAACGAGTGGTTGTTCGACGAGGACTGGGGTGTCGATGTCGCCGTCTCGACCCCGCGAATGCTCGCGTCGCTCGTCGAGGAAGCGGTCTCTGTAGGCGACCTCGTCCGATTGATGACCTTCCGCCAGGGTCAGGCCAATCTGGTGGAGATGACCCTCCCCGACAACACCCCGCTGGCAGGCAAACCGGTCCGCAAGCTCAAATTACCCAGGGATGCCGCGCTCGTGACGATTCTGCGCGGTGGAAGGGTGATCGTCCCCTTACCCGACGACGCCGTCGAGGGTGGGGACGAGTTGATCTTCATCGTGCCCGCTGAGGCCGAGGCCCAATTGCGGGCAGCGATCATCGAGCCGGCGGCTCCGGCGTAGCGACGTCGTCTGCGGGGCCGGATTTCTCGCTCACGGGGGCGGTTTCGTCGCTGTCCTCGTTTTTCTGAGCCCAGCGGACGAGCAGCACCGTGGCAACGACGGCGACCGCGGTCAGCGGCCATCCCATGGCGATACGCGCCACCGCGAGCGCACCGGTCTGATCGTGGTCGTAGAGGAACGACTGCACCAGGTAACGGACCCCGAAGAGTACCGCCCAGATCGCGGTGGCGATGTCGTATGCAAGAAGAGTGCGTCGATGCTTGCGCCAGGCTGTTCCGTTGCCGTTCAGCGCATTCCAGATGACTCCGACGAGTGGCCACCGCACCAGAATCGACAGGACGAACACCCCCGCGTAGAGCAGAGTGGTCCAGATCCCGAAGAGGAAGAATCCCTTGGCATCCCCCGTCCGGTGCGCGATGAACGCACACACCGCGACCCCGATCACACCCGAGATGGCCGGCTGGATGGGTTCGCGCCGGATCAGCCGGACGACGAAGATGAGCAGTGCCACGCCAAGTGCGGCGTAGATCGCCACCGTGAGATTCCACAGCGAGTTCGCGGGTACGAACACCACGATCGGAATCGACGAGTAGATGAGCCCGGAGACCCCGCCCATCTGCTCCATCACCGTGAGTGCGGCGGGCTCGCCGTCCGCTGTTCCGCGGCCATCACCGGGTAGCTCGGGACCGCCATCGCCGGAGGACTGCGGATCCGCTCCCTGCTGCGCTCTCAAGATCAACTCAGCTCTCACCGAGCAACTCGTAGTACGGATTGAACATGATCTTGTGTCCGTCGTGCTCGCCGATCCGGCCACGGACCGTCAGGGTCCGCCCGGGTTCGATACCGGGGATGCGGTTGCGGCCGATGAACTTGAGGGTGACGACGTCGGTGCCGTCGAAGAACTCGGCGACGATGCCCGTCTTCATGCTCTTCGAACAGGTCTGCACAGAGCGCAGTTCACCGTGCATGGTGACCTCGTCTCCGGCGGAACAGTCGCAGGCGCGCTGGGCACCGGTCTGCTGGGACTGCTGCGAGATCGTCTCGGCGTCGAGCTGCTCGAGATCCTCGGTCAGCCTGCGGGTGAGGCGTTTGAGGTATCCGCCTGCAGTCATTGCGCTACGCACCTTCCCGATCGCTCGGGCTAGTAGTTGTCACGGGTCTGTGCTCACGCCAGCGTAGACCTCTGTCCACCCGACTTCCACCCGCGATGCAAGATCATTCCATGCCGCAACACCAGCCGTCGTCTCCGACCCGCCGAGCCGGCGAACAGGTGATCGTAGCTCTGCCCGGAACGGGCTCGGACGCCGATTTCGCGGCGCGGGCGTTCGCGAACGCCGACCTCGGGGTCATCGCGGTCGATCCGGACGGTGATGGTCTGATCAGCGGTTATCGCCGCGCACTCGACGACGCGGCGTCGACGTGGGGCACGATCGTGGCGGCCGGGGTGTCACTCGGGGCCTGCGTGGCCGTGCAGTGGGCGATCGACAATCCCCAGCGCTGCGCGGGCGTGCTGGCAGCCCTACCCCCATGGGTGGGCGATCCCGCAAGCGCACCGGCCGCACACAGCGCGCTCCTGACACTCGATCTACTTCGCCGGCAGGGTCTCGACGAGACGATTTCGCAGATGCAGGCGGGCAGCCCACCGTGGCTGGCCGCGGAGTTGACCAGATCGTGGCGTGTGATCGGCGATCAGCTCGAGCCGGTGCTCGTCGAGGCCTCGAACTATCACGCCCCGACTGCGGAGACGATCTCGCAGCTGCGGGTTCCGCTCGCGATCACCGCCGCCACCGATGACCCGGTCCATCCCCACGCAGTCGCACAGGTGTGGCGGGCGCATGCCCCGATATCGACACTTGCGGACATCACGTTGGCCGAACTCGGCGCCGATCCTTCGATCCTCGGCCGCCGGGCGCTCGAAGGCTGGCGGTCACTAGACCCGTGACGCCCCGCCGGGCACTGACAGCGCTAGCGTTGCGGACGGTTTCGCAACTGCTGCATCGCCGACCCGCTCGAGACCGGCCCGGTCTTCGTCTCTGCGGGTTCGGCGTCGGGCGCAGGATCGGGCGCTGACGCCGGCGGTGGCGTGCCCTGAACCCGGACCGTGGCCTGCGCGGACTGGGCCTGCGCCCCACTGTCATTCGGTGCGGGCGCAGCCGATGCGGCCATCTGGCCCGAGTCGGCCATCTCTTGCTGAGCTGCGGCAACCTGTTCGGCGAGCACAGGGGGCAAAACGATCGGCAATGGAGTCCGCGGCGGGTGCGGGTCGTCGCCACGGCGGACGACCGTCTCGCTGACCACGGCGCGTGCCACCTTCGCCAGCGCTTCGGCGCCTGCTGTCGGCGCACTCGCCACGGCGCGGATCATCCATCGCGAGCCGTCGACGCCGATGAACCGGTGGACACCGCCAGGCACGGTGGCCACGACCTCACGGCCCCAGAACCCCGTCTCGATTGCGGTCTCGGCACCTTCGGTCTTCAGTGATTCGGTCAGCTCGACGACGACGTCGCGCCACTGCCCGCTCGATTTGGGTGCCGCGAAGGCTGCGACGGTGATGCGTCCATGTGGAGTGACGAGATAGACCGATTGCGGCTGATGGTCCGCGGACATCTCCACGGTCACCTGACCGCCTTCGACGACGGGAACCAGTACGGACCCGAGGTCGAGGTGGGAGTTCTCGAAACGCGATTCGGGCGCCAGGTCTCCGATGTCGTAGGGCCCTTGGCCGCTACCGATCACCTGTGGTCCGGATTCCTCGGGCGCACTCGGCGCACCCTTGCCGCCTCTGCGGCCTCGACCTCGCTCACGTGCCATCTCTCAACTACCCTCCGGCGCGAGTGCGCCCAGTATCGCGTGTCCGCCGCTGGAGCCATACCCGCCGGCCCCTCGGCTCGTGTCGTCCAATTCGTCCACCTCGACGAACTCCGGCAACTCGACCCGTTGCACCAGCAACTGCGCAATGCGGTCCCCCCTGCTGATCGAGATCGGGGTGTGCCGGTCGAGGTTGATCAAACAGACCTTTATCTCACCGCGGTATCCCGCATCGACCGTGCCCGGGGTGTTCACGATCGACAGACCGGCACGCGCGGCGAGCCCGGAGCGGGGGTGGATCAAACCCACCGTCCCCACCGGTAGCGCGATCGCGATCCCGGTCGGAACCAGTTGTCTCTCACCCGGTTCGAGTACCAGGTCGACAGCGCTGGAGAGATCGACCCCGGCGTCGCCGGGGTGGGCGCGGGTGGGCACCGCAATGCCTTTGTCGAGACGCCGTAGAGACACGGTCGATACATCGGCGGGGGTGCTGCCACGGTCGGTTGCCACACCGGAAGACTACGCTGGCGCCGTGCCACCTCTGCCATCACCCGACCCCGCCGGAGACTCGTCCGGCTCCCCGGCGACCGCTGCCGCGGGCCATTTCGACGAACGCCTCCACGTGCCGCTGTGGTGGTGGCTCGGCGCTGTCGTGGTCACCGGGATCCTCGGTTACGAGATACAGCTCTCGCTGCACGAGAGCTCGCTGAGCTGGATCGCCTACGCCGTTCTCACCCCGCTGGTGATCTGGATGCTGTGGTCGATGGGCCGAACCCGGGTGTGGGTGTCCGGCGACGAGCTGTTCGCGCACAAGGCGCACCTGCCGATTGCGATGATCGCCCGGGCGGCGGTCATCCCCGCGAGCGCCAAGAGCGCGGCGATGGGACGACAGCTCGATCCGGCGGCGTTCCTCGTCCACAAGTTCTGGGTGAAGACGATGGTGTTGCTGGTCCTCGACGATCCAGACGACCCGACTCCGTACTGGTTGGTCAGCACCCGTCACCCGGAAAAGCTCGTGGCCGCGCTGGGCTTGCCAGACGCGGCCACCGAGGCTTCGGGCCAATAGTTTCTTGCCGCCGCGCCCCCACGCGGCGCGAGATGAATCAGACCACTGGACGATTCACCTCTTCCACCGTGCGATCAGGCGCAGTCGACGCAGATCCGGGAGTTCCCGTTCTCCGTCGCCAGACGGCTGCGGTGATATACGAGGAAGCAACTGGTGCAAGTGAACTCGTCGGCCTGCTTGGGGATCACCCGCACCGATAGTTCCTCGCCCGACAGGTCAGCGCCCGGGAGTTCGAACGATTCGGCGGTGTCGCCTTCGTCCACATCAACCGAGGCCGCCTGCGCCTCACTTCGTCGCGCCTTGAGCTCTTCGAGGGAGTCCTCAGAGACCTCATCGGATTCGGTGCGCCGCGGCGCATCGTAATCAGTTGCCATAATTCCGCCTTATGTAGAAGCACCTGCGACTTCGGGTTCCCGATGTGAGCGGGTTCCAAAAGTCCCAACAAGCCGCGCACTTCCCCTTTTGCAAAGTCCGCGACAATGCCCTTGGGACAACGACCCATCGAGGGCTATTCGTTGCACTGCCAGGCATGGATTTTGTGATTTTCGCCACAGTTGATCGGTAGTCCGAATTTCAAGCTATCCAATCCGAGGCGGCCGAAGCCTAGCCCAGCTGCCTCTCAGAGTCAACAACAACACGGGCGCGAGAACATTCCCCAGCCGTCTGAACCGAGAACGCCCCACGGAGGCCAACCGGCGACACCCGGCCACCCGACGCCGGTTGGCGCCGTCGGTGGGCGGCATACGTTTACAGTTGACTCGCTCGTGCACATCTCCGGCGGAAGGCATCTCGAGAACCCATGGTTTCCCAGATCACCTATGGCTATCCC
The DNA here is from genome assembly GCF_002095395.1 of Williamsia sp. 1135. GTDB lineage: Bacteria > Actinomycetota > Actinomycetes > Mycobacteriales > Mycobacteriaceae > Williamsia. The sequence goes on along the minus strand of NZ_MJEI01000107.1, from coordinate 159,170 downwards.
ACCGATGACCGCGGCCGGCCCTTCCGCCGCCGGCGCTACCTTCCCGCCGTCATCGTCGCGGTGGTGCTCACGCTCATCGCCGCGCTCGTGTGGATCAGCGCGCTGTCGACCTCCGAGGCAACCGCTGCACCCACCGATTGCCCGTCACCTCCCGCGCCCTCTGCGGCGCCCGATGTCGCCGCGCCCCCAGTCGGGACCACCGCCGGCCGCGACGAGATGTTGCAGGTACCACCGGCGGCCCTGGCGAGTTTTCAGATCCGCGTCCTGAATGCCACCGACGAGCAGGGCAAGGCCCAGACCGTTCTCGACGATCTGACATCACTCGGCTTCCAGGCCGCCCCCGAGGCCGCGTACGGCGACGACACCCTCTACCCCGACCAGAATCTGGATTGCTTCGGGCAGATCCGCTTCGGCGATGCCGGCAAGGCCGCTGCCGCGGCCCTGTGGATCGCGGCCCCGTGCACCGAACTCATCAACGATGGACGTCCCGGCAACGGGGTCGACCTGTCGATCGGTGAACACTTCAGCGAGTCCGAGCAGAACCAGGACGCACTTGCCGTCCTCGACACCCTCCGGGCGGCCAACCCGCAGGACCCCAACACCGGCGCCGACCCTGCCGTCATCGCGGCGGTCCACGAAGCGTCCTGCTGACGGCCGATACGACGCGGGCCGGGGTTCAGGCCGGGATCGGGTCCAGCGCGCCGAGGCCGCTCAGCAGAGTGGTCATCTCGCTCGCAATACCCGGCGCCATCGCCAAGGTCACGTCTCCCTGTGGACTGCGCGAGGTCGCGGCAGGTATCCGCACCACGGCGCCCGCCTCCTCGGCGATCAACGAACCCGCCGCCCAGTCCCACGGGCTGAGGCCGTGCTCGTAGTGGGCATCCACAGCTCCGCTGGCGACCATGCACAGATCCAGGGCCGCTGATCCGATTCGTCTCACGTCGCGGATGTGCGGTAACAGCGAGGCGATCAGCGCCCCCTGGACGGATCGCCGGGACGACGCGTACCCGAAGCCCGTCGCGACCAAGGCCAGCCCCACGTCCTCGATGCCGTTGCAGGCCAATCTGACAGGACCACGACCGTCGTCCGAGAACGCACCGCCACCGCGGGTTGCCGAATAGGTGATCCCGCGCGCCACGTCGACCACGGCGCCGGCCACGGTGCGACCCTCGACCTGGGCACCGACCGACACCGAGTAGGCCGGGATGCCATAGAGGAAGTTGACGGTGCCATCGATCGGGTCGACGACCCATCGCACCCCCGCGGGGACGGCGATCGAACCACCCTCCTCCTCGCCGAGGACGGCATCACCGGGCCGCAGTTCCGCCAGCAGATCACGCAGCAGCGTCTCGGATTCCGTGTCGACGATGGTGACAGGATCGGTGTCGGTGCTCTTCGTCGACACGGCCTGCGGCACAGACCCTTCCGCGACCTCAGACCCGAACACCTCCGGCCGTCGCGTGCGAACGTGTTCGGCTGCCTTCTCGGCAACCCGTACCGCGACGGCGGTCAGCTCTGCCGGATCTGTGGTGGACACCAGTACATGTGAGCACACGACCCGCCGCTGCGCGGTGTCGGCCCGCCAACGCCGGGGCCGGATCGACCCGTCTACGCCGAGGGCGATGACAGGAGGTCGCCGTCGATTGCTCACACCGATCCGGCAGACGTCGCGCAGAACCGGCACCCGCTGACTAGCCTGAATGACGACGCCCCATCGGGCGTGTGCCGTCACTTCGAGCTGAGGAGTTGTCCACGTGTCCAGTGAATCCGGGGTTTCCACCGAGTCCCTGCCCGACATCGCACAACACGGATTCGGTATCGACGTCGGAGGCTCGGGGATAAAGGGCGGGATCGTCGACCTCGTCACCGGCGACCTCGTCGGAGAACGCTTCAAGGTCCTCACCCCCCAGCCCGCGACCCCCGAGGCCGTGGCCGGCGGCATCCGCGAGGTCGTCGATCACTTCGATTGGAAGGGACCCGTCGGCGTCACCCTCCCCGCCGTGATCACCGGCGGGGTCGCCCGCACAGCGGCGAACATCGACAAGGGGTGGATCGGGACCGACGTCTACAAGCTGCTCGGAGAACAGCTCGGAGACCGGCAGCTGTCGGTCCTCAACGATGCCGACGCCGCGGGCATGGCCGAGGACCGCTACGGCGCGGGCAAGGACTACAAGGGCGTGGTGATGCTCCTGACCTTCGGTACCGGAATCGGCTCGGCGATCATGTTCGGCGGCACACTCATCCCGAACACAGAACTCGGTCACATGGAGGTCGACGGGAAAGAGGCCGAACACCAGGCGTCGTCCAAGGTCAAAGAGAACAAGGACATGTCCTACACCAAATGGGCGGTCGAGGTGTCGAAAGTGCTGTCGGCCTATGAGGCCCTGTTCTGGCCCGAGGTGTTCATCGCAGGCGGTGGAATCAGCCGAAAGTCACACAAATGGATCCCGCATCTGACCAATCAGACGCCTGTCGTACCGGCAACTTTGCTGAATACGGCGGGCATTGTCGGGGCGGCTATGGCAGTGGAAGCAGGGTTACGCCCGTAGGTGCCGTTACAATGGCATCCAGGCCGGCCACCCCGGTCACCCCAAAGCCCCCAGCTTCGCCGAGTGAGACTCGGCGTGACACCGCCACCGCGACGTAAACCACCGGTGCGATGTCACGATAGATAGCCCGAAAGGTCGTACGTGGCAGCCACGAAAACCCGCCAAACCGAACCGGATACCGAGCAGTCGGAATCGGAGTCGGTGACAGCGTCGGCGCACAAGGCACCCGCCAAGAAAGCAGCCGCCAAGAAGGCGGCGGCCAAGAAGGCGCCCGCCAAGAAAGCTCCTGCAAAGAAGGCTGCCGCCAAGCGGCCCGTCAAGAGAGTCGACGGCGAGGTCGTCGACGACGGCGGCCTCGACGAACCATCGATCGACGAGATCGACGCGCCCGAGGACGAGTTGACCGAGGACGACGTTGCAGTGGTTGTCGTCGAGGACGAGGCCGACGCGGCCGGTCCGGCCGTCACCGCAGGCAAGACCAAAGGCAAGAAGGCCGACGAGGTCGAGGAGCCGTCCGCAGCGGACAAGGCGTCAGGAGACTTCGTCTGGGACGAGGACGAATCCGAGGCGCTCCGTCAGGCCCGTAAGGATGCCGAGCTCACCGCTTCTGCCGATTCGGTTCGTGCGTACCTGAAGCAGATCGGCAAGGTCGCCCTGCTCAATGCCGAGGAAGAGGTCGAACTCGCCAAACGGATCGAAGCGGGCCTGTTCGCGACGGAGCGGATGCGTCGCATCACCGAGGCGGGCGAGAAGCTCACCGTCGCGCAGCGTCGTGATCTGTCGTGGATCTCTCGCGACGGTGGCCGTGCCAAGAACCACCTCCTCGAAGCAAACCTCCGGCTCGTGGTCTCGCTCGCCAAGCGGTACACGGGCCGCGGGATGGCGTTCCTGGACCTCATCCAGGAGGGCAACCTCGGTCTGATCCGCGCGGTCGAGAAGTTCGACTACACCAAGGGCTACAAGTTCTCGACCTATGCGACCTGGTGGATTCGCCAGGCCATCACCCGCGCCATGGCCGACCAGGCCCGCACCATCCGCATCCCGGTACACATGGTCGAGGTGATCAACAAGCTCGGCCGTATCCAGCGTGAGCTGCTCCAGGATCTGGGGCGCGAACCCACTCCTGAAGAGCTCGCCAAGGAGATGGACATCACGCCGGAGAAGGTGCTGGAGATCCAGCAGTACGCGCGCGAGCCGATCTCTCTCGATCAGACGATCGGCGACGAGGGCGACAGCCAGCTCGGTGACTTCATCGAGGATTCCGAGGCCGTTGTCGCCGTGGACGCTGTGTCGTTCACGCTGCTCCAGGATCAGCTGCAGTCGGTGCTGGAGACGCTGTCGGAGCGTGAGGCCGGTGTCGTGCGTCTGCGCTTCGGGCTCACCGATGGCCAGCCGCGCACCCTGGACGAGATCGGACAGGTCTACGGCGTCACTCGCGAGCGCATCCGGCAGATCGAGTCGAAGACCATGTCGAAACTGCGCCACCCGTCGCGGTCACAGGTCCTCCGCGACTACTTGGACTGACCTCTCCCCCGAACGAACCGACAAAGGTGCCGACTACTCGTCGGCACCTTTGTCGACGGCGGTGGCCATCCAGTCGAGAAGGTCGTCACGCACCTCGCTGCGGTTGGTTTCGTTGAGGATCTCGTGGCGGGCGTCTTTGAACACCCGAACCGTGACGTCTTCGAGACCACCCGCGCGGAAATGGGCTGCCAGCAGATCGACCAGTCCCCCGCCTCCGTTCACCGGGTCACGATCGCCGACGGCAATGAGAATCGGGAGATCAGCTCGGATCGTCGCCACCGCGGCGGTCTCCGCGATCCGGCGCGCGGCGACGAACATCTCTCGGCCCGACTCCTGATCGATTCCGAAACCACAGAGCGGGTCGGCAACGTACGCGTCCACGACCTTCTCATCCCTCGACAACCAGTCGAAGTCGGTGCGGGCAGGTGCGAACGGCGCGTTGAACATCGACAGGTCCAGCTCGGCATCGAGATCCAAGGCGGGTTCGAGCCCGTCAAGGGCTGCAGTGCCACTGAGAACCACGGCATCGACTTTCGCGCTCCCGCCGTCGAGCAAGAACTGCTGGGTCGCGAACGACCCCATGCTGTGGGCGAGCAGGATCAGCGGCAGGTCCGGGAACTCGCCGCGTGCCGTGTCGACGACGCGCCCGATGTCGGAGACGAGTCCGGCCCAGCCGTCCGGGCCCAGATCCCCGAGTTCGCGTCCGGCCAGCTGTGATCGGCCATGACCGCGGTGGTCGTAACCGAAGACCACATATCCATCGTCGATGAGCGCCTGGGCGGTCTCCTCGTACCGGCCGATGTGCTCACCCATGCCGTGTACGAGCACCACCACGCCGACCGCTTCCGACGTGGGATCCCAGCGAACTGCCGAGATCCGGACGCCGCGACCTGCCGGGACCGTGAACTCTGATGACATGCGTTTCCTCTCGAGAAGCCTCTGTGCGCGGGCATCACAAAAGTGCCCCACTGCCTGCTGATCCGTATTCTCATCGATCAAATGGGTTAAATCCTGCTTTCTGCCAGGCTCGGCGCGCTGCGTTGTGCTTGTATGTCTGCATGTTCGGCGTCCTGAGCCCCTGTATGACCCATCTCGACTCGGAGTTGGGGGCGCAATGGCGCGCTCACATGTGTGGCGTGTGTCTGTCACTACGCGACGATCACGGCCAGCTCGCGCGGCTGACCACCAACACGGACGCCATCGTGGTATCGATTCTCGTTGATGCGCAACGACAATCGCCGTCGAACACAGTGACCGCAGGTCCGTGCGCACTGCGCGGGATGCGTACTGCTCAGGTCATCGCACCGGCAGAGCTCAGTGTCCGCCTCGGTGCGACTACCTCGTTGACGCTCGCGTCTGCGAAAGCGGCCGACGTGTTGGCCGAACAGCGGGCCGGCCTGGCGACACCCTCCGCGCTGCGTTCGCGCGGCGCCCGGTTCGCGGGACCACGACTCCGGGCCAAAGCGCTCGCCGACGGCCAGATCACGACCGCCATCGGAGGCCGCGAGTTACTCGACGATCTGGCGGGGCAAGCAGATGTCGAAGTGGGTGGGGCGAGCCTCGACGAGATCACCGACGGCGCCGCTCGCGCGGCGGGCGCGGTGTTCGCCGCTACCGCGGACCTGGCCGGGGTACCGGAGAATCGAGCTGCGCTCGAGCGGATCGGTTCCGACTTCGGCCGCTGCGCACACCTGCTCGACGCCGCCGAGGATCTCGAAAAGGACCGCACGACAGGTGACTTCAATCCCTTGACAGCGACGGGAACCAGTTTCGAGAGGGCGGGAGAGGACTGTAGGCGATTGATCTCGGCGATTCGCGCCGCCACCGATACGCTGGTGTTGCGCGACGATCGGCTCCTTCGGTTGTTGGTGCTCGGTGGGCTAGAGCGTGCGATGACCCGGGTCTTCGGTCGTCACACAGAAGCTGTCTTCACCACTCCCGGCCCACCCACGCGTCCACCGAATCGCCCTCCCCTGCCACCCTTCCACCGGCGCATCCTGCCGTGGATGGGCGTGTACTGCACCGGATACGCGTGCTGTGCCGATCACACCAACCCCTGTAATGGCAAACGTCATCAGAGCGCCTGCAAGGGATGCAACTGTGATTGCTGCGACTGTTGTGATTGCTGCGATTGCTGATCGCGAGCCGACCGCTACGACGTCACGCCGGGTCTGAGATCTTGCGCGGCTTCCGCTCCCCGATGTCGAACAGCGCCCACACCGGGCCGGTCAGCAACCAGAGGACGGTGATGACGCCCAGCGTCGGAAACACTCCGTAGAGCGCTGAAGCCTGTTCGGGATCGGCCACCGTCTGTGCCAACCCGACGACCGTGATCCCGGATATCGTTGCCGCGCACATCCATTGCCCGAACGCCCGCACCTCCCGACGGAAGGCCGCCTGCCCCTTCTTCGGACCCCGCGCCGGCGCAGGCCCATCCGCAAACCGGTGTGCGAACCAGCCATCGGCCCAGGTGACGACCGAGTGCCCGAAAGCCACGGTGACGCCCAGATAGACCCCCGCCAGCCGATGAACCGTCTCGACCGTACTGCCCTGGTGGATGTCGAGTGCCACAGCGGCGAGCAGTAGAGCGTCGAGCACGGGGACAGCCGCGAGCACAATCGTGGAGATCGTGCGCAGGTGCAACAGGTAACGCAGGCACATGCCCGCGAAGACCATTACCCAGAAGCCGACTTCGCACCCGATGATGACGACCAGGATCGGTGAGTTCATGCCGTCGAGTGTGCGGCTGACGAGATGGTCGGCGCATCGGCCACCCGGGTGAGATGAGGTCATCAATCGGGATGACGACGCCTCCTCGGCGCTGTGCTGTGATGGATACCTGGAGGTGTGATGACACGGGCACGGATCGATCCGGACCGGCAGCGAGATCTCGGCGTAGCGGCCGCGTTCTTCGTCGCCGGCATTGTGTTGTACATCGGCGATCTCCGGTACTTTTTCGGGGCAACTGCCCTCAACACCGCTCTGCCGCAGTGGCTTCCGCTGGTCACCTTGGCTGTTGCCTGTTGCTCTCAGGGGTGGCGTTCTACCCGGCCGGCGATCGCATTCACAGGTGTTGTCGCAGCCCTGGCCATCGATGCGTTCTGCGGTCCGACCATCGCCGTGTGGATCGTCTACTCCGACGTGGTCTACGCCGTGGCCAGGTACGGTTCCGACCGGCTACGACGGGTCATGCTGCTGGTGAACTGGCTGGTCGCCGCCGTCGTGCTCGTGGTGGCCCTGACGGGTTCCGGCGACTGGCGGGTGGCGTTGCTGGCCATGTTGCTCGTCACCGCTCTCATCGCCTCTCCGGCGTCGTACGGCCACGCCATCAGGCAGCACCAGATGGCCGCCGAGAGTGAACGTGATCGAGCGCGCGCAGTCGAGGCGCTGGCGACCCGCGACCAAGAGGTGGCGGTCGCCGCCGAGCGGCGCAGGCTCGCTCGTGATCTCCACGACGTCGTCGCGAGCCAGTTGTCGGGCATCGCACTGCAATCGGCCGCGGCGCTCGAGACCACCGACGGCAATGTTCGTGATTCGGTGTTGCGGTCGGTGCGGTCGGTGCGGTCGTCGAGCGTCGAGCGTCGAAGCGCTTCGCGAGATGCGCACGATGATCGAATTGCTATCGGGTCCAGATGATCTCGATACCGCCGTCACAGCAAACCTCGACCGCATCGACCGACTGGCCGATACCGCCCGCGCATGCGGGTCGACCGTCGACATGCATGTCGCGACGACCCGGCTCTCCCCGGCAAGCACCATCGTGGCATACCGGATCATCCAGCAGGCCCTGACCAACGTCGCCACCCACAGCCCGGGTGCAGACGTCGATGTCACTGTGTGCCAGAGAACTTCGTCGGCATTGGTATCGGTGTCGAACACTGTGGGGCCGGATGTCGCGCTTCCGGATCGGGTCGACGGCCACGGCATCGCGAACATGCGGGTACGTGCGGGTTCGGTCGGCGGCACAGTGGACGTCAGGATCACCGACTCCCGCTGGGAGGTGGTCGCCGAACTCCCGACGCCCGACCTCGATCACCCTCCGCAGTCGGATCGTCTGCCAGGATCTTCGTCATGACCAGGGTTCTGATCGCCGACGACCACGCAGCGATCCGCGCCGGCCTAGCCTGCTCCTCGAGACGTCCACGGACATCGAGGTGATCGGTGAGGCGACCGACGGAGATCAGGCGACCACGCTGACCGCCGAACTCAGACCCGAGGTCGTCCTGATGGACATCCGGATGCCGGGGACCGACGGGATCGAGGCGACCAGTCGAATCTGCGCCGCTGGGATTTCCAAGGTGCTGATCCTGACGACCTTCGACATCGACGACTACATTTATGCCGCGCTGCGGGCCGGGGCATCAGGGTTCATGCTCAAGACCGCCGGCGCCTCGGAGTTGATCGCCGCGGTGTCCGCGGTGGCACGCGGAGACGCGGCGCTCGCACCCGAGGTGACCAGACGCGTGATCGACCGGTTCACCCACCGATTCGGTGGGGTCGCCCCGGCAGATCCCGGCGGGTCACAGATGCAGGACCTTTCGGAACTCACCGATCGCGAACGTGAAGTGCTCTCCACCCTGGGCGCGGGATTGTCGAACGCCCAGATCGCCTCGGCGCTGTTCATCGGTGAGACCACGGTCAAGACGCACGTGTCCCGGGTGTTGAACAAGCTTGCCCTGCAATCAAGGGTGCAGGCCGCGATCCTCGCCCGCGAGCACGGACTGACATACCGCCCGGCTCACGCGGACCAGTGCAGGCGATCGGATTAGTGCAGTTGAGGGAAACGCCCCGATTCGTCCATGTCGTATCGCTGCACACCCACGACGGCACCGGTCGGCAGCGCGCCGTACAGATGCGGGAACTGGGTGCCCGCCGCGTCAGGCGGATCACCGTCTTCCCAGACGATTTCGGCGCCCACGCGTAGGGGATCGATGCTCAGCAACACCAGATCCGCCTGATCGCGGTACAACAGGTTTGCCGGGATGTGCACCTGCGTGCGGTCCGAGAGATGCACAAAGCCCTGTGTCGCCAGGGACGCAGGTTCGATCGCCCCTGTCGTCCTGGCCTCGAGCCAGTCGGAGATCGAGCACAGATGAACCAGATTTACGTCGCCGCTCACCCCTTCAGCCTGCCGTATCAGCCGGTGCCGGCGCCAGAGGCAATATCGGCGGTGCGCGCGGTGAAGACGATGGCGGCGACCACAAGAGCCATGCCGCACAACTCCGGCCATGTCGGAACCTGCGCGAGCGCAACCGCACCGACAACCGCTGCGGTGACCGGGAGCAGCGCCAGCAGGAGCGCGAACTGCGACCGACCCAACTTCGACAGGACGATCTGGTCGAGCAGGTACGGGATCGCGCTCGAGAGCACACCGAGCCCCACGCCGATCAGGAGGATTCGCCAATTCCACAGTGCGCCCGGGTCCGCGGCACCGCTGATCGCGATCATCACCGGCGCGGCGAGAGCGCCGGCGACCGTCAGCCCGATGGCCAGGTCGTCGATCCCATCTCGCCACGGAGCGGTCTTCCGGCCGGACTCGCCCGTCGCCTCCCCCTCTTTGCGTATCACCGATCCGCCGGCGACCATCTTGCCGACCACGATGTACGCAGCCCACAGGCCGGCAGCCAGCAGCGCGAACAGGACACCCATCGGTGAACCCTCGAGACTCGCACCGCTGAGCAGCACCACGCCCACGAGTACGGCGCCGACGGCCAAGCCGTCCGAACGTGTCCGCGAGCCCGCTGCAGCGACCACCACAGGCCCCAGGAACTCGATGGCCACCGCCACGCCGAGGTCGATCGAATCGATGGCGAGGTAGAACGCCATGTTCATTCCCAGGGTGACGAGCCCGAACGCAGCGGCGGTCAGGAGCCGCCGCGGAGGAAACCGGACGCCCACCCGCGGCCATCGGCGCGCAGCGAACGGCCACCACACCGCGAACAGCACCGCGCCGGCGCCGCTCGCCCGAAGCCAGGCGATCGTCGCAGGGTCGAGTTCACCGAAGAGCGGAACCGCGATCGAGGCCCCGATGTACTGGCACACGGCCCCGATCACGAAGAGAACCGAGAGCTTCGAGAGCCCGCTCACCGACCCTGAGGTTTCGGCGGCGCGCGACATTGCAACACTGTAGGTGGGTCACGAGTCGTCACCCGCCCACCGGTTACCGGCTGGGATCTGTCTCACACCGAAAAGACGGTGGATGTTGCCGATCGCAGCTCAGTTGTTACGGGTGAGTGACGACACACCGGAGGGCCCCCGGGAACAAAGCCGATTGCCAAATCGTCTGAAAGAGTGAGAGTGGATGTACCACCCCGGTACATCAGCTCGCGAAGGGACCGCGTAAGCGCAGGCCCTGGACGGAGGAAAACATGTCAGACACCATCACCACGCCCCCGATCCACATGCCACTGACCACTGCCGACCGCTGTGATCGTTGCGGTGCGGCGGCACGTGTACGCGCGGTTCTCTCCACAGGTGGAGAGCTGCTGTTTTGCCGTCACCACTTCAACGAGCACGAAGCACGCCTGATCGACATGGGCGCGACCGTGGTCACCAACGAAGAAGAGCTGGTCTAAGAACTCCCGTCACGCCGCCGCGGTTCACATCATGTGAGCCGCGGCGGTGCTGTATCCGGGCCCGCCGGCCCAAGAGCGCACGCGGGACGATCATCGCCACTTCCGCAATGCCTCGATCCTGGCCTGCAATTGGTCCGCCGTGGCCATCGCGGTGGGGGGACCTCCGAGCCGCTCGCGCAGGTCGTTGTGCACCTGGCCGTGCGGCTTACCGGTGCGGTGATGATGCATGGCCACCAGGCTGTTCAGTTCGCGACGTAGCGCGGTCAGTTGCTTGCCCACCGACGGTTCGTTCTTCACGACCGGCGCGGGAGTAGGTTGCGCGCTACGCGCCTCGATCTGGGTCGCCTGGCGTTGTTGCAACAGATCGCGGACCTGGTCGGCATCGAGCAGGCCGGGCAATCCCAGATAGTCGGCCTCCTCATCGGAACCGGAGAAAGTGGCCGTGCCGAAGGACGACCCGTCGTAGATCACCTGGTCCAGTTCGGCGTCGGCGTGGAGGGACTCGAATCCCCGCTCGTCCTCGCCGTCCTCGTCTTTCTGCTTGTTCGCGTCATTGAGCAGCGCGTCGTCAAGTCCTTCGGACTCCCGATGCGGTTTGCCGAGCACGTGGTCGCGCTGCGCCTCGAGCTGCGCAGCCAGCTGCAGCAGCACTGGGACCGACGGCAGGAACACGCTGGCGTTCTCGCCAGGCCGACGCGACCGCACGAAACGACCGATCGCCTGCGCGAAGTAAAGCGGTGTCGACGCGCTGGTTGCGTAGACGCCCACAGCGAGACGAGGTACGTCGACGCCCTCGGACACCATGCGCACGGCGACCATCCACTCGTCCTGCGACTCACTGAACTCTGCGATCCGGCTCGACGACTTCGGGTCGTCCGAGAGCACCACCGTGGGCATCTTGCCGGTGATCGCCTGCAGCAGTTCGGCGTAGTCCCGGGCCACGGTCTGATCCGTGGCAATCACCAGACCGCCTGCGTCGGGCATGCCGGAGTTGCGCAACTGCCGCAGACGGGTATGGGCGGCCTGCAGCACCGCGGGGATCCAGTCACCGTGGGGATCGAGGGCGGTGCGCCACGCGCGCGCGGTGTGTTCGGCCGAGAGCGGTTCGCCGAGCCGGGCGGTGAACTCCTCACCCGCGTTGTTCCGCCAACTGGCCTCACCTGAGTACGCCAAGAAGACCACCGGGCGCACGACGCCGTCGGCCAGGGCATCGGAGTAGCCGTATACGTAGTCGGCGACCGATCGGCTTCCACCTCCGGGCTCCGGCTCGTAGGTGATGAAGGGGATGGGGCTGTCGTCGGACCGGAAGGGGGTACCGGTCAGTGCCAGCCGCCGGGTCGCGTCGGAAAAGGCCTCGCGGATCGCCTCGCCCCAGCTCTTCGCGTCGCCACCGTGGTGGATCTCATCGAGGATGACCAGAGTCCGGCGATTCTCGGTGCGGACGCGGTGCCTGGCCGGATGGGTGGCGATCTGCGCGTACGTGACCACCACACCCTGATAGTCCGAGCTCGTCTGTCCCGCGGAGTTGCTGAAGCGCGAGTCCAGCGCGATACCGGCACGCGCGGCGGCGGCAGCCCACTGGTGCTTGAGGTGTTCGGTGGGGGCGACGACGGTGATCTGGTCCACCGTGCGGTCGGCGAGCAGCTCAGCTGCGATCCGCAGCCCGAAGGTCGTCTTGCCTGCGCCCGGCGTCGCCACCGCGAGAAAATCCTTGGGTGCCGCGGACAGGTACTTGGTCAGGGCGCGCCGCTGCCAGGTACGCAGCGGCGAGGCGGCCGGCGGAGGCGCCGGTTCGGTGACCTGAGATCCGGAGAGGGCAGAGGGCCGGGTCACGACAGGGCACAACTCCTTGACATGCGATGAGGTTCTTCAATCCGGGCCAACCGGTCTGGCCGGACGGCGTGTGCTCCACTTCGTCGGGCGATTCGGCGCGCTGCGCTCGTCCCGCCGGGGCACCGCAAAATGTTACCGCGCCGAGCGACGATCAGCCCACAGCGTCGGCGGCGCGGCATCTCCCATCGCGCTCGATCTTCCGTAATGCTGGTGTCATCACACAGCCAACCGAACCCTCCCCCGACCCCGCGACGCCGCATCCGTCGCAGGTCGATGACACCCGTCGACAGGAGGGCGCCGGCGACCGGCCGCGCGTACTCAAGAGCCTGCCCTGGATGCTCTGGCGCACCATCACCAAATCCTGGGACGACTCGATCTTCGCAATGTCGGCTCAGGCCGCGTTCTGGCAGACGCTGTCACTACCCCCGCTGCTGCTCGGTCTTCTTGGTTGCGTCGGTTACGTCGCGAATTGGTTCGGGCCGAACACCGAGGAGATCATCCAAGACCGGATCATCAGCTTCGCCGAACGCACCTTCAGCCAGAATGTGGTCGACGAGATCATCACCCCCACCGTCGACAACGTGCTCGTCAGCGGGCGCGCCGAGGTCATCTCGCTGGGGTTCGTGCTGTCGCTGTGGGCGGGGTCCTCCGCCATGTCGAGTTTCGTCGACTCCATCGTCGTGGCACACGGTCAGCACAATGTCCGGCATGCGGTGACGCAGAGACTGTTCGCGTTGTGGCTCTACGTGTGTTTCCTGGTGCTCGCCGTCCTCACGCTGCCCCTCGTGGCGCTCGGACCCGCCTACGTCCGCGAGGTGATACCTGACTCGTGGCACCCGGCCAGCTCGGTGGCCATCGAATACGGGTACTTCCCCGCCGTCGCACTGCTCTTGCTCGCAGGACTGACGACCCTGTACCGCGTCGCCCTGGCAAAGCCCCTCCCATGGCACCGGCTGGTACCCGGTGCGCTGCTCGCGGGCCTCGTGTTCTGGTGTGCGAGCGCCATCTTGCGGTGGTATCTGGCGACGATCACCCAGACCGGATACAGCTACGGCGCGCTCGCCACGCCGATCGCCTTCTTGCTCTTCACGTTTTTCCTCGGCTTCGCCATCGTGGTGGGCGCGGAGTTCAACGCGATCGCCCAGCAACTGTGGCCTGCGAACCCGACCAAGATCGATCAGGTCCGAGACTGGGTCTCGCAGCAGACGAGCGACATCACCGATCAACTCAAGGGCGTCCCGGCGTGGCTGCCGTCCGGGCCGATCAAACGCAGCGAAGCGTCATCGACCACACCCGCTCCCGCGCCACGGGAGAAAGACGCTCCGTCTACAGGGCCGGACGCACCGCGCTGAGTGCGGGACGACCGGTCACTCGCCCTTCTTCATGCGCGCATAGATCTTCTTGCACTTCGGGCACACCGGAGAGCCTGGTTTGGCCGAGCGGGTGACGGGGAAAGTCTCACCACACAGGGCGACAACGATGTTGCCCATCACAGCGCTCTCGACGATTTTGTCTTTCTTGACGTAGTGGAAGAACTTCGGGGTGTCATCCTCTGTCGTCTCGTCGGTTGTGACTTCGGGCTTGTCGAGGGTCTGCGTATCCACCATGAGAACAATTCTGCCTCGACAAGCCGCGATGGGCCAACGCGTGTCGTGGTGGGCCGGTACGCAGACCACATCAGGGCCGGTACAACTGCAGGTGGCCGTCCGGCAACGAAAGTGGGACAGTGGAAAACATGGCTCCGAAAGAACACGCGCCGGAGACTTTTCTCATCACCGAGGCTCAAACCTCTCTGGAAGAACAGCACCGGGCCCGCGTACGCAAGTACCTGACGTTGATGGCGTTCCGTGTCCCCGCACTGGTCCTCGCGGGGGTCATCTACGGAGCAACACAGAACGGGTTCCTGGCGCTCGGAGTGATCATCCTGTCGATCCCGATCCCCTGGGTCGCGGTGCTGATCGCCAACGACCGGCCGCCTCGCGCCAAAGGCGAAGTGCCTCACTACAAGTACGGCACCGAGCGGACCAACCAGCTCACGGAGAAGCGATCCTTCTTCGGTCTCGACAGACGCGAGGAGTGAGCGCCCTGGGTTCAGTTGCCGAGCTGCACACCATCGCGGACGACCTACGGACCGCATTTCGGCAGGCCGGTTACACGGCCGACGGGGTACTCGATCTGCTCGGCGACGAGGCCCATGGGGCATTGGGGCGTGGTGAACCGGTACCTGTTCGGCGGGCGTGTGCCGACAGCGGCACTCTCGGAACCCTGATCCGGCTCCTCCTCCTCGGTGACACCTGTACCCGGTCACAGGTGTCTTCCGCGCTGTCGCCGGTGGACATCGACCAGGCGATCAGCGTCGGACTCCTGGAGGCCGACGGCCCCGGGTACTGCGCGGCCATCGATGTGCGTCCGGTGGACCTCGGGTCGGGCAACCGCTGGCTGCTGTCCGACCTCGACGGCACGATGCGCCGCAAGGCGATCACCGAGGACCACGTACTCGGTGTCGGACACGCATCGTTGTCCCTGCTGAAGGCGACCGCGACGGATCCCACCGGCTCCGTGCTCGACGTCGGCACCGGCTGCGGCGTCCAGGCGATCCATGCCGCAGATTTCGCGGGCCACGTCACGGCGACCGACATCACCGATCGCTCCCTGGCGATGACCCGCGCGGGCTTCGCGATCAATGGCATCGACCCCGGCCGGGTCACCTTGTCCAAGGGCGCCTGGTTTGGGCCCGTCGGCGGCCAGAAGTTCGATCGGATCGTCGCGAATCCACCCTTCGTCGTCGGTCCACCCGAGGTCACGCACACCTACCGCGACTCCGGCCTGGACCTCGACGGCGCGAGCGAGCTCATGTGCCGTACGGCGCCGAAGTTCCTCACCGAGGGCGGGACCGCCTCGATGTTGGCCTCCTGGGTCATCACCGGGGACGACTGGCGGACGCGAATCTCGCAGTGGATCCCGGACAGCGGGGTCGACGCGTGGGTGGTACAGCGCGATGTCGCCGACCCCGCCCTCTATGTGGGTACCTGGTTGCGCGACGCCGGTCACGATCCCCGCGACCCCGCATCCGCAGAGCTCGCCGACCGTTGGCTCAGACACCTCGAGCGGTCCGGGGTGTCCGGCATCGGGTTCGGGTTCGTCTTCCTGCGCCGCACCGACGAGCCGACCGACCTGCTCGCCGAGGAGCTCGGGCACTCGTTCGACGATCCGCTCGGGCCCGAGGCCGACGACTACCTCCGCCGCATCGCGTGGCTGCGAACTCATCACCTGGCGAACGAGCGCTTCTCGGTCACGGCGGGCGCAGCCCTCGAACGGGTGGCGACGCTCGACCCCGACACCGGATGGCAGGACGTGGTGATGCGTATCCACCGTCCCGACGGTCCGCGGTGGAGTCACGAGATCGACACCCTCGGCCAGGCGCTGCTCGCAGGCCTCCGTCCCGACGGGTTGACGCTCGGCGAGGTCACCGATCTGCTCGCGGTCGCAACCGGTGACGAACAGATCGACGGTGCGGCCGTGGAGCACCTCGTCGAGGGTTTGATCCGCCACGGAATCGTTCTCCCGGCGGGTTGGAACGCATCCTGCCGGGAAACCTCAGGGCACTCTCAGTAACTTCTCAGACCGGTTATCGGAAAGCGCTGGTCACAGCGCCGGCGCCGGGGAACCCTCGTGGAACTATCTGGGCAGCCTCCTCCGTTGAACCAAGTGAAGACAACCGCACTTGAGGAGGCCGACATGTCCAGCCCCACCACCATCCGTCCGGCGATGACCGAACAGGACCTGGATGCGCAAAGCCCGGCCGCGGACCTTGTTCGCGTCTACCTGAACGGCATCGGCCGCACCGCACTTCTCAACGCCGAGCAAGAGGTGGAACTGGCCAAGCAGATCGAGGTCGGCCTCTACGCCAAGCACGTTCTCGCCACCAGGAAGCGTCTGACAGCAGTCAAGAAGCGCGATCTCGCGACTCTGATCCGCGAGGGTGAGTCGGCCCGCTCGCACCTGCTGGAGGCCAACCTGCGGCTGGTCGTCTCGCTGGCCAAGCGGTACACGGGCCGCGGAATGCCGTTGCTCGACCTGATCCAGGAGGGCAACCTCGGTCTGATCCGGGCGATGGAGAAGTTCGACTACGCCAAGGGCTTCAAGTTCTCGACCTACGCCACCTGGTGGATCCGTCAGGCGATCACCCGCGGCATGGCAGATCAGAGCCGCACGATCCGGCTCCCGGTCCACCTCGTCGAGCAGGTCAACAAGCTGGCACGGATCAAGCGCGAACTCCACCAGCAACTCGGGCGTGAGGCCACCGATGACGAATTGTCGTCGGAGTCGGGTATCCCGGCCGAGAAGATCGCCGACCTGCTCGACCACAGCCGGGACCCGGTGAGCCTGGACATGCCGGTTGGCAGCGACGAAGAGGCACCGCTGGGTGACTTCATCGAAGACGCAGAGGCCACCTCAGCCGAGAACGCCGTCATCGCAGGACTTCTGCACACCGACGTCCGTACGGTTCTCGCCACGCTGGACGAGCGGGAGCAGCAGGTGATCCGGTTGCGGTTCGGACTCGACGACGGTCAGCCGCGCACCCTGGATCAGATCGGCCGGATGTTCGGCCTCTCGCGTGAGCGGGTACGCCAGATCGAGCGCGAGGTCATGTCGAAACTGCGTCAGGGCGACCGCGCAGAGCGGTTGCGCGCCTACGCCAGCTGATCATCACTGCACTTCTCTCCCACCCAGCCGCCACTGAATCATCAGTGGCGGCTGGTGCTTTGTGAGGATGTGGTCTGTGTGGCCGTGAGGCCCGATCGGCCGCCTCAACCCAACCGGCGGGGGCCCGAATCGTGCTTGGTCGGAACGGCTCCCACCCGCATCCGCGCTGCGAGCACCGCGACACCGCCCGGGGTCGCGTGAATGGGGTCGCAGACCACGTCGCGCGCCTCCGGGATGTCGTCGACCAGCGCCGAGATGCGCGTCACCAGATCGATCAAGGCGTTCTTGTCGACGGGTTCCTGTCCCCCGTAACCCGAGAGCAACGGCGCCGACCGCGGCGCCGCGATCAGATCCGCGGCATCATTCTCCGTCAGCGGGAGCGCGCGATAGGCGCGATCACCGAGGAGATCGCTGGTGACGCCGGCAAGACCGAACGACATCAGCGACCCGAAGGACGGATCGTCCCGGACCCGGATCACAGTGCTGATCCCCTTCGGTGCCATCTGCTGCACATGCAACCTCGACTCACCGGTTACCTCCGTCAACTCGACGACCGCCAGCTCCACCGAATGCTGATCGGGTAGGTCGAGTCGCACACCTTCCCGGTCCGCCCGGCCCCGCCAGCTCGGCGAGAATGCCTTGATGGCAACGGGATACCCGAGTTCGTTTGCCGCCGCGACACCTTCGTCGGCGCTGCTGACCTCCTTGAACGGGACGATGTGAATCCCGTAACAGGCAAGGATCTGAACGGTTCGGTCGTCATCGAGTTCGGTGACCGCACCCGCCGAAGCAGCGACCGCCTCACGGACCAGACGCCGAGCGGTGTCGGGATCGGCGTCGGAGGGCCTACGCACCTCTGAAGCCGGCCGGGACTTCCACTGGGCGTACTGCCAGGCATGTCCGAGAGCTTCCGCGGCTCGCTCCGGCCCGGGGAACGACGGTATCGACCCTCGGGCGGGCGTGCCGTGGGCTCCCAGCACCGACAAGTTCTGCGGGATTCCTTCCACGGCCAGGAATGTGGTGACCACCGGTTTGTCGGAGTCGGCCATACCCGACATCAGCGCCTGGGCGTACCGATCGACACTGACGGCGACCGGTGGCACGAACACCGCGATCAATGCGTCGACGCCTTCGTCTGCGGCAGCGGTCCGCACGGCCTCTTCGAAAGCCTCGGGCGACGCGCTCGGGCCCAGATCGACCCGTTGGACGACCTCGAGCCCGAAGTGACTCCCAGCCTCCTGTGCAAGCACGCCGAGCGCCGTGGAATTGCCGACGATGCTCACGCGTGGTCCGCGTGGTAGCGGCTGATACGCGAACACGGTCGCGCAGTCGAACAATTGAGGGATCGTCGCGACCTGGATCACCCCGGATTGCGCGAGCAGGGCCCGGGTGCTCTCGTCGTCGAGCGAGTGATCGACGGCGGCCATCGCCGGCGGCACAGCCCCTCGCCCGGATTTCACCGCGACCACCGGCTTGCCGCTGGCGACCCTGCGCGCCAGTCGCGTGAACTTCCTGGGATTACCGAAGCTCTCGAGGTACAGCAAGACGACCTCGGTGTCCGGATCTGTGTCCCAGTACTGCAGAAGATCGTTGCCGGAGACGTCGGCTCGGTTGCCTGCGGAGACGAAGGTCGACAATCCGAGCTGTCTCCGCGCCGCGGCGTCCAGGATGGCGATACCCAACGCGCCGGACTGGCAGAAGAACCCGACCGTGCCCCGACCCGGGACCAGCGGTGCCAGGGTGGCGTTGAGGGACACCGCCGGATCGGTGTTGGCCACCCCCAGGGCATTCGGCCCGACCAGACGCATGCCGTGTTCCCGGATCGATTCCACCAGTCGGTGCTCCGACTCGAGGCCCGAGTCGCTCGTGTCGCCGAACCCGGAAGACAGCACCACCATGGTCTTGACGCCCTTGTGCAGACAGTCGTCGAGGACTTCTTCGACCGCGTCGGCCGGGACTGCGACGATCGCGAGGTCGACGGGGTCGGGAATGTCGCGCACCGTCGAGTAGGCGCGGATCCCGCGGACCGCCCGGTGTTCGGAGTTCACCGGGAAGACGGGTCCGGTGAAGCCGCCGGCGATCACGTTCGCGAGTACCGCGTTTCCGACCTTCAGACGGTCGACGGAGGCTCCGATGACCGCGACGGATGTCGGCCGCAGCAGGTTCGCGACACTGCGGGCCTCCGAGCCGCGCTCGCGGGCATTGCGCACCGACAGCAGCGCCTCGGACGGGTCGATCGTGAACTCGACGTGGATGGTGCTGCCGTCGAAGCTGCGGCGCACCTGATATCCGGCGTCGCGGAACACTGCAACCATGTTGGGGTTCTCGGCCAGCACTTCTGCTTCGAAGCGCTCGAATCCACATTCGGCAGCGGCGCCTGCGAGATGCTCGAGCAGAATCGGCCCGAGGCCGCGACCCTGGTGTTCGTCGGCGACGACGAAGGCGACTTCCGCCGTGCCGTCCTTGCCATCGGCAGCCAGACCTTCGTAGATCCCGATGGCGATGATCTCCCCGCCGAGCAATCCGACGAACGCGACACGGCTGTAGTGATCGACAGTGGTCATCCGGGCGAGCTCGCGGGGCGGGATGTGCGGGAACGGACCGAAATATCTCAAGTACCTGGTGCGTTCAGACAGCGCTGAGTGGAACCGGACCAGCCCGTCCGCGTCCTCGGGCACGATCGGCCGCAGGTGCACCACGCCACCGTCACTGGCGAGCACGTCAGCGATCCAGTGTCTCGGGAAATCGTGCGGTCCGCGCTTGTCCGGGGCGATCGTCAACTCCGCTGCGTCGCTGCGGTTCGTCTCTGGCAAGTCAGTCACGGGGATCCTCCGGGTCGAGACCACACAACGGATAAACGGCACGCCGGGTTGCCATGATCGTGGCGTCGGTGCGGGTCTGCGCGGCGTCGGTGGTCCCGTCCATCAGTGGACCACCGCCATCACCATCCCAGGGCAAATAATCGGTCTGGCCACCGTCGGTCATGACTGCGACCGGGTCCGCACGCAGTGTCTCGTCGAGCATTCTGGCCTCGGCTGTCGCCGCAGCACACCAGCTCTCGTCGATCACGGTGTCCGGAGCGAGGTCGGCTCCGGTGACAGCGGAAATGAGGTGGGTCCAGCTGCGGGGTACGACGTTGATGATCCCGTACCCACCGCCGCCGACCGCGAGCCACCTGCCCTCTGAATACTTGTCGGCCAGATCGCGCATCGCATAGATAGCGGCCCGCTGCCCGTCGACCGTCAGCGACAGGTCGGTCAAGGGGTCTTGGAAGTGGCTGTCGACACCGCATTGGCTGACGATGATCTGGGGTCGGAAGTTCTCGACGACGCCGGGCACGATTGCGTTGAACGCCCGCAGCCACAACTTGTCCGAGGTCTCGGGCATGAGCGCAATGTTGACCGCAGTCCCCCTCCCGTCCTGTTCGCCGACCTCTTCGGGCCAACCGCTGCCCGGCCACAAGGTCGCCGGATGTTGGTGTAGCGAGATCGTCAGTACCCGCGGGTCCCCCGCGAACACCTTCTGCACGCCGTCCCCGTGATGTGCGTCGATGTCGATGTAGGCGATCCGGTCGTACCCCTGCTCAAGCAGCCAGCGAATCGCGACCGCGCAGTCGTTGTAGATACAGAAGCCGGCGGCATGGCCCGGCATCGCATGGTGCATCCCGCCGCCGATGTTGACGGCGCGGCGCACAGATCCGGAGGCGATGGCTGCGGCCGCTGCCATCGTGCCTCCCACCAGCACACCGGCGGCACCGTGCATCCCCTCGAACACCGGGTTGTCGACACTTCCCAGACCGAACAACCGCTCCAGGACGTGAGAGGCCCCACCCACATGGTCATCGACCGATGAAGCGCTGCGCACCGCATCCAGATACGCAGCGGTGTGCACTGTTTGCAGCAACCTGTCGTCGACTGCCATCGGAGGGATCGAGGGGACACCGTCGAGGACCCCGAGCGACTTCGACAGTGACATCGTCAGTGCCAGCCGGATAGGGTTCATCGGGTGCGTGGGCGCCCATCGGTAGCCGAGGAAATCATCGCTCCAGATCACCGCCGCGGACTGCGCGTTCGCCGGACCGGCGTCATTGCTCATGTACCGAGCCTAGAGGGCGGAGACGGAGCGGAGCGGAGCTCGACCGGATTGGCGGAGACGGAGCGCAGCGGAGCTCGACCCTATTGGCGAGACGGAGCGCAGCGGAGCTCGACCGGATTGGCGGAGACGGAGCGCAGCGGAGCTCGACCCGGATTGGCGTGTGACGCATCACGGTCAGGGGAAGGGTTGACCGAAACCGGACGTTGTTATAGGTAGCCTGGTGCAGGACGAAAGGGATGGGGATCGTGAACGAACTGATCGACACCACTGAGATGTATCTTCGGACGATCTACGACCTCGAGGAAGAAGGCATCGTGCCTTTGCGGGCACGCATCGCCGAACGCCTGGAACAGAGCGGCCCGACGGTGTCACAGACGGTCGCCCGCATGGAACGCGACGGACTGGTGCTGGTCGCCGGTGACCGCCACCTCGAACTGACCGACAAGGGCCGAAGTCTTGCGGTCTCGGTGATGCGCAAGCACCGTCTCGCGGAGCGGTTGCTGGTCGATGTGATCGGGATGCCGTGGGAGGACGTCCATGCGGAGGCCTGCCGCTGGGAACACGTGATGAGTGAGAACGTCGAGCGCCGCCTGCTCGAGGTACTGGATCACCCGACGACGTCACCGTATGGCAACCCGATTCCCGGACTCGATCAGCTCGGATATTCAGATCTGGTTCCTCCCGCGCCGATGACACGCATCTCGGAGCTTCCCCAAGGCGAGCCCGTCGCGGTCATCGTACGAAGGTTGTCCGAGCATGCTCAGGCGGACATCGAGTTGATCAGCGCACTACGCGAAGCCGGTGTCGTCCCCAACGCGCGCGTCAGCGTGACCGTCAACCCCACGTCGATCGTCATCAGCACCCCGGGACATCAGGGGCTGCAGTTGTCCGAGGAGATGGCGCACTCGGTTCAGGTCGAGAAGGTCTGACCCGAACCCTTCATGAAACTCTTGGTCACCGGCGGCGCCGGTTATGTGGGTAGCGTCTGCGCCCGAGTCATGGTCGAGCACGGTCATGACGTCACGATCGTCGACAACCTGAGTACCGGAAACGTCGAGGCGTTGCCGGAGGGTGTTCCCTTCATCGAAGGCAATGTCCGAGACGTCGCCGCCGACGTACTCGGTTCCGACGCCTTCGACGGGGTTCTGCATTTCGCCGCCCAGTCGTTGGTCGGCGAATCAGTTCAACACCCTGAGCTGTACTGGTACGGCAACGTCGTCGAATCGCTTGCCCTCCTCGAGGCCGTCCGAAGCACCGAGACCCCGCGGCTGGTGTTCTCGTCGACGGCCGCCACCTACGGCGAGCCCGAATCGGTGCCCATCCTCGAGTCCGCGCCCACCCGTCCGACCAATCCCTACGGCGCGACCAAGCTCGCCATCGATCACGCGATCACGTCGTACGCGGCGGCTCACGGCCTCGGCGCGATGTCTCTGCGGTATTTCAACGTCGCGGGTGCCTACGCCGGTGCCGGCGAGAATCGGGTCATCGAGACCCACTTGATCCCGCTCGTCCTCCAGGTCGCCCTGAGGCATCGTGAGCACATCAAGATGTTCGGGACCGACTACCCCACCGACGACGGCACAGCCATTCGTGACTACATCCACGTCCTCGATCTCGCGCAGGCCCATGCCCTGGCCCTCGAGGCCGCGGTCGCCGGCCGGCATTCGATCTTCAACCTCGGCAGCGGCACCGGTTTTTCTGTGCGACAGGTCATTTCGGCTTGCGAGGAAGTCACCGGGCTGGAGATCCCGGTGGTCGACGCACCTCGACGTGCCGGCGACCCGGCTGTCCTGATCGCGTCCAGCGACAAGGCCATCGCAGAACTCGGCTGGTACCCCGAACACACCGACCTGTCGGTCATCGTCGCCGACGCGTGGGAGTACACCCGGGCTCTCGGCGACCGCGCCCACTCGGCGTCCCTCTCGACGCGCTGACCACAATCACGCCGCCGGCCGGAGAATCGGTGGTGGCAGCTCCACCCCGAGCGACCGGGCGAGGTGATAACCGGTCTCCGCGCACCGATTGATCACACCGGGCGGTATCCCGCGCGTCAACGCGTCGTTGTAGAGGGTCGCCATCGAGTACCCCGGACTGACCGCGAGCGCCAGGTCGAAGGCGGTGCCTGCCATCGCGCCGTTGCCGTGCACGTAATGGACGAACCCCAGCAGGGTCGCGGCCGCCGCCTGCCCTCGTCCGCGCAACCTCCGGGCGGCCTGCGTGAACAGATATTCGGCGTCAGACCACAGGTCGGTCACCGCGAGCGACACGAGCGCATCACGCACATAGAGTTCGCGGAGAGCCTTGTCGAGGCGCTGGAGGTCGCCGCAACCCAGATCGCCGCACCTGCGCACGACCAGGTCGAGGACGAACTCCAGGTCAGACCGCTCTTGAATTCGACGAACCTGCTCGACCAACAGGTGCAGCGGGACGCGCCCCGTCCCCGTACCGGCGTAGTCCTGCAAGACTTCCGGAT
This sequence comes from Williamsia sp. 1135, assembly GCF_002095395.1. GTDB lineage: Bacteria > Actinomycetota > Actinomycetes > Mycobacteriales > Mycobacteriaceae > Williamsia. Next base: position 135,414 of record NZ_MJEI01000107.1, on the reverse strand, counting down.
CGATCGTGGTCTGATCCACCGGTCCCGATGTCGACGCCGCCTCATCGTCGTCCGCGATGTCCGACCATTCGTCCGCGGTGGCTCCGATCAGTTTCGACTCGGTCAGTTCGGCATAGTGACGGTCGTCGATCGCCGAGATCTCGTACGCATCACACTCCGCTGACGCACAGTGAGGCAGCGGCGAGAGGTTCTCGACCATCTCGTCCCGGGTCATCAGGACACGCCGCCCGCCGGCCACCGCCCGCGCGATGGCTACCGGGCTGATCATCGGATCACCCACGACTCCATCGGCGATCCGGTCCGATTCGATCACCTCGGATCGGCGGTCCCACAGCGTGATCCATGGGCGACCGAGAGATATCGCCGACGTCCAGAAGGCACCGTACAGCCCGCCCACGGCGAGTAGGTTGCGGTCGATGATGGCCGCAAGGCGACGATAGGCGCGGCCGTGCGGGTCCATCCGATCATCGATGATCACGGCGACCACTCGCGTCGCGCCGTAGGACTCGCACACCCGAGCGAGGTGATCGATGACACCGAGCATCAGCTCGGTGGGTTTGCCGTCCGGTTCCAGTGTCAGGTCGTGACGCATCGTGGTGCCGATCTCGTCGCCGTTGCCCTCGAAGGTGATCAACACCAGGGAACGCTCCGGGACGAAGCCGAGCAGAGCAGGTATGGCGGTGATCAGCGCTGCGGGGCCCGATACCGAGGTTTCGAAGTTGTCAGATGTCATGCACCGATGGTCGGTCGTGGTCCGGACGTCGCATGCGTCCGGCGCAGCCGAATCGGGAGGTTATCCACCGATCAGGGCTGTATCCACAGGTGGCCGCTCAACCCCGGGACCGGGACAATGCCGCGGTGTAGAGCTGGTCCAGTGCCATGCCGTCGGGAGGTCGCTGTCCCGACGCGACATAGGTGACGTAGACCCGGATGCCGTCGTTCTGACCGACGAGTGCGGTCATTGTCTGGGTCATCGCACCTGACGACGTGACCCGTCGGAACGCCAGCGATTCGTCTGATTGCGCGGGCGAAGACGGCAGAACAGTCGTTGTCACAGTCGCTTTCGCGCCCTCGGTGTCGGTCGTGTAGGTGGGGCACCTCTCCAGGGCTGCCTTCAACTCCGCCAGCGGGGTGTCCACCAGAACCGTGACCGCGGACAGCGCGCCGGCGTTGGCGCCGGTGCCGGTCGCCACGAACGCGATCGCGTCGCCGGAGTCAGATGGGAGTTGCCTCGGCGCGCAGGTCGGTGGGTCGACAGTCCCGCCCGCGGCCACGCCCGCGGTGTCGCCCAGCAGAGCGCCCAGTTGTCCGCCGGTGACCTCCGTCGCGGAGTATCCGGCCGGGAAATCGGCAGGGGTCACCGAGCGCTCTCGGAGGTCGCTCGACTGGGTGGAGTTGTTCGGGCTCACGGCGGTGACCGGAGCAGCCGTCGGATCACCGTCGACCTCGGTCGTACACCCACCGATGACCAGGACGGCGGCAAGCATCGCGACCGGTATCCACCGGTGCCCGGTTCGCTCCACACAGTCCCGACTCACCTGACCACTCTCCCATCGCGAGCAGGCCATGTGGCCGTGCGACACGGCCGGTGTCACTAGACTGGTCTTTGGCTGGGCGCTTCACGTCGGCCTTCTTCAGACACCGCGATCACGCGACGCCGCTAGGGAGAACACCGAACATGGGGATCATCGGCAAGATCAAAGGTGAACTCGTCGACATCATCGAATGGATCGACGATTCACGTTCGACGTTGGCGTGGCGTTTTCCGCGCTACAACAACGAGATCAAGAACGAGGCCGAACTCATCGTTCGTGAAGGTCAGCAGGCGGTTTTCGTCTACCGCGGGCAGCTGGCCGACCGCTTCGGACCGGGGCACTACCAGCTGACGTCGGAGAACCTTCCGATCCTGAGCACCCTGCAGGGCTGGAAGCACGGGTTCAACAGCCCGTTCCGATCCGAGGTGTACTTCATCAACACCCGCCCGGTGACCGATCTACGCTGGGGCACCGCCAATCCCGTGACCGTCCGCGACCCGGATTTCACGATGGTGCAGGTACGCGCGAACGGTTTGTGTGTCGTTCGGGTGGCTGATCCTGAAATATTTCTGCGGGAGGTCATCGGGACCGATAGCGCGGTCGATGTCGACGAGATATCTGAATTGTTGCGTCGGGTCATCACTCTCGCGTTCTCGGACATGATCATGGAGACCCGCCTCGGTGTCATCGACCTCCAAGGTCGTCAGGTGGAGTTGTCCGACAAGCTCCGCGCGTTCGTATCCGAGCGCGTCGACGACGAGTTCGGGTTGGCCATCGATTCGGTCACCATGAACATCTCCCTGCCGGACGAGATCACGTCCGCCATGACCCGTGGCGTCGCCCGCGGTGTCGAGGAGGGCGGATTCCTCGACAACGTCGGCGATCTCGGCCGTTACCAGCAGGGGAAGGCGGCCGACGCGATGCTCGCGGCCGCTCAGAATCCTGGCGGCGGTGCCATGGGCGACATGATGTCCGCCGGAATGGGCGTCGCCCTGGGTAGTCAGATGGCCGGTCAGTTCGGTCGAGCGGGACAGGGGCAGCCCGCCCCCGCGGCAGGTCCCCCGCCCTTGCCCGGTACGGCGACGTTCCACATCGACAACGGTGGCCAGCCCGCAGGTCCGTTCACCGTCGCGCAACTGCAGGGGGCAGCGACCTCGGGGCAGTTCACCGGCGCCACGCTGGTGTGGAGTCAAGGCATGCCCGGCTGGGTGCAGGCTGCTTCCGTGCCGGCACTCGCCGGACTCTTCGCCACACCTCCCCCGATTCCGACGACTCCCACCACCTAGGCCGATGAACGATTCGCACAACCCGCCGCCCCTGCCCGACGGTTCGGCCGGCCCCCCACCACCACTGCCTCCGATGCCGCCGCGTCCTACTGCGTCCGACCCGGAACGGGCCTTGTTCCAGGTCACCGAGCAGACGCGCACCTATCCCTGTGACAGTTGCGGCGCACAGCTCGTGTTCGACCCGACGACCCAGAACCTGTTGTGCCCCAGCTGTGGTCGCTCGCATCCCATCGTCCTCGATCCCGCACGCCGGGTCGTCGAGCACGATCTGGCTTCGACGATGACCCAGTTGCGCGGCTTGCTCGCCGCGGCACCCCCGGCGACGACACCGGATTCCGAGCGTGAAATCGTCTGCCAGAGTTGCGGGGGCAGAACGACATTCACCGGCACACTGACCACGACCCGATGCCCTTACTGCGCCACGCCAATTCAGCGCGACGACATCCACGCAGCCCCCACGAGGCTTCCGGTCGACGGCATCCTGCCGTTCCAGGTCGATGACGCACGCGGCCGGGAGGTGATCGAGCAATGGATCAACAGCAGGTGGTTCGCTCCGACCGAGTTCAAGAAGTACAGGGAAGTCGGTTCGTTCTCCAGCCTCTATGCGGCCTACTTCACCTACGACGCGGACACGACCACCTCTTATACGGGGATGCGCGGCGACAATTACACGGTGACCACCGGCAGCGGAGACAACCGGCGCACCGAGACCCGTACCCGCTGGAGTCATCGGTCGGGTGTGGTGGGCAACAATTTCGATGACGTCGCGGTCTTGGCGAACACCGGATTCGACACCGACCGGGTTCACGAACTCGAACCATGGCCCACCGGACAGGCCACGCCATTCAGCCCGGAGTTCGTTGCCGGCCATCTGTGCCGGACCTACGATCTCGACGCTGATCAGTGCTTTCCGGTGGCCCAGTCCCGGATCGACGCCGGTATCGACGCCGCCATCCGCCGCGATATCGGCGGCGACCACCAGCGGATCAACAACAAGGACACCCGCTACAACTCGCTGAGGTTCAAGCATGTGCTGCTGCCCATCTGGTTGCTGACCGTGGTGTACGCGGGTACTCCGTTCCAGGTGTTCATCAACGGCGTCACGGGCGAGGTACAGGGACAACGGCCGTGGAGCAAGGTCAAGATCGCGTTCGCGGTCGTGGCGGCGTTGATCGTGATCATCGCGATCGTGGCGGCGTGGGCGGTGCTCACATGACCGCTGTGATCGTTCTCGTGGTCATCGTTGCGTGCGTGGCCGCGGCCGGTGGCGTGTTCATCATGACGCGCCGGATCCGGCAGAGTGCGTTGCAGGCCAACGAGATCGTCCCCGGCCGGCCGACACGGGCTCCCGCATCGTGGGCGGGATCACACGACCCGGAGGCCCGATTGCACCGCCGAATCCGTGACGCATTGGCGCTGTTGCGATCCGATCCGAAGCTGGACTACGACGGTGCCCGGATCGACGCCCGGGTCCGGCTCGAGATCGCTGCCACCGAGCTCGACGATCGACTCATCACCGCAGCCCGGTCACCGCAGCGCCTGCGGGGACCACTGGTGGCGCACGCTGACACGTCGGTGACCGAACTCGAGAACCTCGCCTCGGAGATCTCCGGGGGCGCGGAGCTGCGAAACGCACAGATCGATGCGGTCATCCGCCGGATGACGTCACCCCCACAACTCGACGGCTAGTACCTGGCGAGCTGCGAACGGATCACGATTTCGCCTGTTCGACACGCCATGACGCCGATTCGCCCTTAATCTGCTGCGGTGAAACAAACCAGCAGGTTCCGCACCCGGGCCGCGGTCATCGCGTCGATCGCCGTCGCGATCGCAGCAAGCGTGAGTGCGCCGCAGGCGAGCGCCACGTCCTTGTCCTACGTCTCACTAGGCGCGTCGTTCGCGGCCGGTGCGGGTGTTCCCGAGCGGGTGCCGGGATCGCCTGCCGGATGCGGCCGCTCGACCAACAACTTCGCGCATGTTGTCGCTAAAACAAAGGACTACCAACTCACAGATGTGAGTTGCGGCGGCGCCCAAGTGCGAAATCTGGAGATCAGCCAACTCGAGGGGCAAGGACCCCAATTCGAGGCTCTGCGCGCCGACACCGATCTCGTCACGCTCTTGATCGGCTACAACGACAGCTTCGTCTACACCGGCAGCCTCAATTCGTGTGCCGAGCAACAATCCGGTGGTATCAGCTCCGAGGTGATGACCTGCGAGGCCCGTAACGGAACCCGCTTCGCCGACGCGATCAACACCACCACCGCGTCGGCGATCGCCGGTGCCCTATCTGACATCAAGAGCAAGTCGCCGCACGCGCGCGTCATCGTCGTCGGCTATCCCGCAATATTTCCGCAGCGCGGGAATTGCCGGCCTCAGAACCCGTACTCGGTGGCCGATACCGCGTATCTCAATGGGATCGAGAAGGACCTGAACGCCATGTTGGCGCGAGAGGCCGGGGATGCTGGGGTGGAGTACGTGGACACCTTCACCCCGTCGATTCCGTACAACTCGTGCACGGGTCCCGCGACCCGGTGGATCGAGCCTCGTACCGGAGCGATCGGCGCTTCGACCCAGCACCCGAATGCCCGCGGTGAGAACGGGATTGCGCAGCAGGTGCTCGCGAAGATCGGCCCGTGATCAACTCCCCCGTTTGATCCATTCCTCGAGGTGTGGTGACTCGTCTCCGACTGCTGTCGAGTCGCCGTGGCCGGTGTTGACTTTCGTCTCGGCGGGCAACGTGAAGATCTTGGTCTGAATGGATTCGATGATCGTCGGGAACGAGGAGAACGAGCGGCCGGTCGCACCGGGCCCGCCGGAGAACAGGGTGTCGCCGCTGAACAACACGCCGAGTTCGGGAGCGTAGATCGAGCATGAGCCGGGTGAATGACCGGGTGTGTTGATGACGACGAGATCGGTGCCGCCGACGGTGATCTTCTGCCCGTCCTCGAGTTCGCCCGGCCCGATGTCGGGGTGGGTCTGATCCCACAGCATGCGATCACCTGGGTGCAGGAGCATCGGCGCATCGAGTCGCTGCGACAGTTCCGGTGCCACGGTCACGTGGTCGTTGTGGCCGTGGGTCAGCAGGACAGCCTTGACGGTCCGGCCGGCCACCGCGTCGATGATCGGCGTCGCCGAGTGCGCGGCGTCGATGATCACCACCTCGGAGTCGTCGCCAATGAGCCAGATGTTGTTGTCGACGTCCCAGGTTCCGCCGTCGAGGCTGAACTGGCCGGAGGTGACCACGTTCTCGATGCGTATGGTCACAGGATCACCACCGAGCGGAGCACTTCGCCGGCCTCCATCTTGTGGAAGGCAGCTTCGACATCGTCGAGGCCGACCCGCTCGGAGACGAACTTCTCCAGCGGCAGCCGGCCCTGCTGATAAAGGTCGACGAGCATCGGGAAATCGCGTTCGGGCAGGCAATCGCCGTACCAGGACGACTTGAGCGCGCCGCCGCGAGAGAAGAAGTCGATCAGCGGGAGTTCGAGCTTCATGTCCGGCGTCGGCACGCCGACCAGGACGACAACCCCGGCCAGATCCCGCGCGTAGAACGCGGTCTTGTAGGTCTCGGGCCGCCCGACCGCGTCGATCACGACATCGGCGCCGTTGCCGTCGGTGAGATCCTGGATCGCGGTGACGACATCATCGATCTTCGAACCGTCGATGGTGTGCGTGGCACCGAGGTCGGTGGCCCACTCGAGCTTGCGGGCATCACGATCGACCGCGATGATCTTCGTCGCGCCGGCCAGGCGGGCACCGGCGATGGCGGCGTCACCGACGCCGCCGCAGCCGATCACCGCGACACTGTCGCCGCGGACGACGCCGCCGGTGTTCATCGCCGCACCCAGGCCGGCCATCACGCCGCAGCCGAGCAGTCCCACGACCGCCGGGTCTGCATCCGGGGCGACCTTGGTGCACTGGCCCTCGTGGACCAGCGTCTTGTCGGCGAACGCGCCGATACCCAGCGCCGGGGTCAACGCGGTTCCATCGGCCAGCGTCATCGGCTTGCTCGCATTGTGGGTGTTGAAACAGTACTGCGGCCGGCCGCGTTTGCAGGCCCGGCATTCGCCGCACACCGCACGCCAGTTCAGGACCACGAAGTCGCCGGGCTCGACGAGGGTGACCTGATCACCGACGGTCTCGACGATGCCCGCGGCCTCGTGCCCGAGCAAGAACGGGTATTCGTCGTTGATCCCACCCTCGCGGTAGGCCAGATCGGTGTGGCATACGCCGCACGCCTGGATCTTCACCACCACATCGCGTGGCCCCGGATCGGGGATGGTGATCGTCTCGATGGTCGTCGGAGCACCCTTGCCTGCCGACACCACACCACGAACCTGCTCTGCCATGACTGCCTCTCGCCGCTGTCCATAGTTATCGCTCGGCACCAACCCTAAGCGATATCCAGATGGCCATGCGTGCATGGATGGGCGCCGCAGCGATCGGTGACGGCCGGTGTTCGCACTGAGCGAACGCACTGGTGGGAATCCTGCGTGGACGACGGCTGTTGACACAGACAAGTCCATGGAACCGACGTCACCACATGGCCGGCCGAAGGCCGGAATTGGTGGGTAAGGGTGCTCATGGGAGACAATGGACGACACACCGCACGACTGGGCAGCGAGGAGGTTCGCCATGGACGAGAAGTCCACGCTCTACGAACTCGAATTCCCAGCACCACAACTGGCAGATGACGAGGGTGACGGTCCGGTGCTGATCCACGCCCTCGAAGGATTCGCGGACGCCGGACACGCCATCAAGTTGGCGTCCGACCATCTCCGGCAGAGTCTCGACTCGGAGCTGGTCGCCACGTTCTCGACCGACGAACTGATCGACTACCGCTCGCGCCGTCCGCTGATGACCTTCACGGGCGACGAGTTCACCGCAGCAGCCATGCCGGAGCTGACCCTGCACGCGATCCGCGACAACAACGGAACCCCGTTCCTCCTGTTGTCCGGTGCCGAACCAGACCTGCGCTGGGAACGGTTCGTCGCTGCCATCGGCGCTCTCTCGGACCAGTTCGGGGTGACATCGGTGATCGGACTCAACGCCATCCCGATGGGTATCCCCCACACGCGACCCTCGACGATCACCGCCCACGGGAACAGCAAGGACCTGATCGGTTCGCTGCCCCGGTGGGGTTCGGAACTCAAGGTCCCCGGCAGCGCGTCCATGCTGCTCGAACTCCGGCTCGGAGAGCGCGGCCTGGCCACCGCCGGTCTCTCGGTCCACGTCCCGCACTACCTCTCGCAGGCCGAATACCCTGCCGCGTCCCACAAACTGCTGGAGTCTCTGGGCGAGGTGACGGGTCTCGATCTCCCGACAGCCGCGCTGGCCAATGCAGCAGAAAAGGTGCGCACCCAGGTAGATGCCGAGGTGTCGGGCAACCAAGAGGTCGAGTCGGTGGTTGCAGCACTGGAGACCCAATACGACACGTTCAACCAGGCACAGCAGGAGAAAGCGTCGTTACTGGCCGCCGAGGGTGACCTGCCCACCGGCGACGAACTCGGAGCCGAACTCGAACGCTTCCTGGCCGATCACGCCCAGAACGAGGCCACTACCGAGAACGACGCGGAATCGCGCGACGGTGACGACAAGGGTGACGGCGCTGCGGGCTGACCGACTTCGGTGCCATAACCTGCAGTGGTGACCCACCCGCCGCAGGCCCGGCCCCTCGATCTCCCAGCCGACACCGAGCCTGATCTCGATGAGCTGTACAGCTCCTTCACCGCGTGGTGGGCGGCGCGGGGGATTTCCCTGTATCCGCACCAAGACGAAGCGCTCATCGAACTCGCGGCCGGATCCAACGTCATCATCTCGACCCCCACGGGTTCGGGAAAGTCGCTGGTTGCCAGTGGGGCTCTGTATTTCGCTGCGGCGCAGGGCCGGAGGGCCTTCTACACCGCACCGATCAAGGCCCTGGTCAGTGAGAAGTTCTTCGACCTGTGCGCGCAATTCGGCGCCGAGAACGTCGGGATGCTCACCGGCGACGCCTCGGTGAACCCCACCGCACCGATCATTTGTGCCACTGCCGAGGTCGTCGCCAACATCGCCCTCCGCGCGGGCGACGACCATTCGATCGGCGTCATCGTCATGGATGAGTTCCATTACTACGCCGAACCAGACCGCGGCTGGGCGTGGCAGGTCCCATTGATCGAACTGCCCGGCAGCCAGTTCGTGTTGATGTCGGCAACCCTCGGTGACGTGAGTTTCTTCGTCGACGACCTCCAGCGTCGGACCGGCCGCGACACCGCCGCGATCACCGGCACCACCCGGCCTGTTCCTCTGGACTATTCGTATTCGACCCGGCCGGTCCACGAGACCATCGAAGAACTGATCCACAAGGACCGGGCGCCGGTCTACGTGGTCCACTTCACCCAGCTGTCCGCGATGGAACGGGCCCAGTCCCTGCTCAGTGCCAATATCTGCAGCCGCGCCGAACGGGACGCCATCGCCGAGGAGATCGGCGATTTTCGTTTCAGCACCGGCTTCGGGAAGACCCTGTCGAAAACTGTCCGAGCGGGCATCGGGGTCCACCACGCCGGGATGCTCCCCCGCTACCGGCGCCTGGTGGAACGTCTCGCCCAGCAAGGTCTGTTGCGGGTGGTATGCGGCACAGACACTCTCGGCGTCGGCATCAACGTCCCCATCCGCACGGTGTTGCTGACAGGACTGACCAAGTATGACGGCGTCAGGCAGCGCCATCTCAAAGCGCGCGAGTTCCACCAGATCGCCGGTCGTGCGGGGCGCGCCGGATTCGATGTGCGTGGATTCGTGGTCGCCCAGGCACCCGACCACGACGTCGAGAACGCCCGGCTGGTCGCCAAGGCCGGCGACGATCCCAAGAAACTTAAGAAGATCCAGCGCAAGAAGGCGCCCGAGGGCTTTGTCTCATGGGGCGAGGCCACCTTCGACAAGCTCATCGTCGCGCCGCCTGAACCACTTCGCTCCCGATTTGCCGTGACCACCTCGATGTTGCTGGAAGTCATTGCCCGCCCGGGCAATTGCTTCACCGCGATGCGACATCTGCTGGAAGACAACCACGAGACCCGCACCCGGCAGCGTTGGCACATCCTGCGAGCACTGCGCCTGTACCGCTCGCTGATAGACAGTGGTGTCGTGCGACGCCTGGACGAACCTGATGAGTACGGCCGCTATGCCGTTCTGGCCGTCGACCTTCCGGCGAACTTCGCTCTCAACAACCCGCTGTCCCCTTTTGCGCTGGCGACGTTCGAGCTGCTGGACGCCAAATCGGAGAGCTACACCGTCGACTTGATCTCGATCGTCGAGGCGACCCTGGACGATCCACGACCGGTTCTCATGGGTCAGCAGAAGAGTGCCCGCAACGAGGCGATCGCGCGGATGAAGGCCGACGGCGTGGAGTACGAGGAGCGGATGGAGCTGCTGACCGAGGTCACCTGGCCTCGTCCGCTGCGTGAGTTCATCTTCGAGGCATTCGGGATCTACCAACAGGGACACCCGTGGGTCGCGGACACGCCTCCCCGGCCGAAATCTGTGGTGCGTCAGATGATCGAGGAGGGTATGGATTGGGGCGATCTGATCTCCCGGTACTCCCTTGCCCGCAGTGAAGGCGTGGTCCTGCGCTACCTGACCGACGTATATCGAACATTGCGGCAGAGCATCCCGAACTCCGCCCGGACCGACGAACTCGACGACGTGGTCGAGTGGCTGGGCGACCTGGTCCGCCGCGTCGACTCGAGCCTGCTCGACGAGTGGGAGCAACTCACCCACCCCGACGACGGGCCCATCGACCCGATCGCCGCGGGATCACCCACACCCGGACGGGCACCGAATGCCCGGGCCATTCGGGTCCAGTTGCGGAACACGATGTTCCGGTACGTCAACCTGTTGTCACGGCGCGCCTGGTTCGATCTGCAGGCCGCGTACCCTGACCTCGACTGGGCCGATGAGATGGCCGATTTCCTCGACGAGTACGGCGACGTCGGCGCGGGCCCGGGGGCGCGAGGACCAGCACTGTTCAGCGTCACACGCGAGGACGATCAGTGGGTCGCAAGGCAGGTACTCGACGACCCCGACGGACATCGCGGATGGTCGTTGCTCGCCCGGTTCAGCGCCCCCGACACCGCTGATGACGAACCCGAACTCCAGGACATGGAAATCATTCCTGGCTGACGAAGCAGCCCGGACATCTTGACAGCATGTTGTCATTTATGACAGCATACTGTCATGACCACAACAACAGAACCACACACCGTTCATCTCGCTGTCTACAACACACTCGCCGACTGGGAGACCGGATACGCGGTCGCGCACATCAACAATCCCGAGTACCAGGCGAATCCCGGGAGGTACCGGATCCGGACCGTCGGGCCGACAACGGAGCCGATCACCACCGCGGGAGGTGTTCGCATCGTGCCTGACATCGCGCTCGCCGATCTTGACCCGCGAGACAGCGCCATGCTCATCCTGCCCGGAGCGTCGGAGTACTTGAGCGGCGGTCTGACCGCATTCGTGGATGCGGCAGCCGAATTCCTCGCAGCCGGTACACCCGTGGCCGGGATCTGCGGTGCCACGGTCGCGATGGCCCAGCGCGGACTACTCGATGGCCGCCGCCACACCAGCAACGCGGCCGAGGCCCTGTCATGGACCGGCTACGCGGGTGCCTCAGACTACGTGGACGAGCCCGCGGTCACCGACGACAGCCGTCCCGGCCATCTGATCACCGCTGCCGCAATGCATCCGGTGTCGTTCGCACGAGAGATCTTCGCCGAGCTGGACCTGTACACGCCCGAGACCCTCACAGCATGGACCAAACTCTACAGTGGTGATCCCGCCGGTTACCACGACTTGATGGCCGCAACCTCATGAGCGACCCCCAGCAACTACTCAGTGACTCGGCCCTCACCGCTTTTCGCCTCAACGGTCAGTTCCTCGCCGTCGCCGAGGCCCTCGCCGCTCCCGCCGGTCTGACCGCAACCCGCTGGCAGGTTCTCGGAGCAGTTCTCTCCGAACCACTTTCGGTATCGGATATCGCCCGCGAGATGGGGATCACCAGGCAAAGTGTCCAACGCACCGCCGACCTTCTCGCCGAACAAGGCCTGGTGACCTTCCGCGACAATCCGGCGCACCGCCGGGCGAAACTCGTCGAAGTGACAGATGCCGGACTTTCCGCCGTCCGGCTGATCAACCCCGGCCACCGCGACATGGCGCGTCGATTGAGCGAACTCATCGACGAAACCACCTGGGCCACCGCGCTGTCCGGACTGCAGGAACTCTCCGAGGCCCTGCAGAAGCTCGATCGCCTGTGACACGCGGCTGCTAAGCCGCTTTCACGGCACCCAGGCCCGCACCTGTGATCGTCCCGGCGATCAGCGCCGCCAGCTGGCGGTACTCGTCCTCTCGTCCGCTGGTCGCGCGCATCACCAGTCCTATCCGGCGGCCCGGACGGGGCCGGCCGAACCTTGCGATCGCCAAGGCGCCCCTGGCGGTTTCGGTCTGTACCGCCGTCTGCGGGATCAACGTGACGCCGAGACCACCCTCCACACACTGGACAGCGGTCGCGAGCGACGCGGCCCGCGTGGGACCGACGTCCGGCCGGACCCCGGCCAGCCTGCACACCTCCAGCGCCTGATCCCGCAGGCAATGACCTTCGTCGAGCAAGAGAAGTGGCAGGTCCGCGAGCGCGGCGGGGTCGACTCGACTCCGCCCGGCCAGCGCATGCCCCGGCGGCAACGCCAGCACGAAGTCTTCGTCGTACATGGCGATCTCGATCATGCCGGGCGCATCGGCCGGCAGGGCGACCATCGCGGCATCGATCGAGTTGTGTCGCAGCGCATCGAGCAGACGTGACGTCTGGTCCTCGACAACGCGTACGGCGAGCTCAGGCAACTGCGTAGCGAGATCACGCAGCATCGACGGCAGAACGTACGGCGCGACCGTGGGGATGAGTCCCAGTCGCACTGTGCCCGACAACGGCTGAGCCACCCCGACCGCTGCCGCGGTGAACATGTCCACCGCCTCGATCGCCGCGGTGGCACGCGGCAGGAGCGCCTCGCCCTCGCTCGTCAAGAAGACACGCCGCGTCGACCGCTCGACCAACCGCAGCCCCAGGCCTGTTTCGAGCGCCGCGAGCGCCTGAGACAACGAGGGCTGGCTCACACCCAAACCATCTGCCGCCGAACCGAAATGCCGTTTGTCTGCGATTGCTGCGAACGCCTTCAGCCCGGCGATCGTCGGCTGATAACTTTGATCGGTCATACCTATCACTATAGTGCTACTCATCACGTTTCCTTTTCACCGACTTACCGGCAAGATTGGGTAGCACCGCGAAAGAAAAATGTGACATCTAAGGAGCAACTTTGTCTTTGCTGACCATTGGCGACCAATTTCCCTCATACAATCTGACGGCCGTCATCGGAGGAGACCTGTCGAAGGTCAACGCCCAGCAGCCCGACGACTACTTCACAACCATCACCAGCGACGACGCCGCCGGCAAGTGGCGCATCGTCTTCTTCTGGCCCAAGGACTTCACGTTCGTGTGCCCCACCGAAATCGCGGCTTTCGGCAAGCTGAACGACGAGTTCGCCGATCGCGACGCCCAGGTGCTCGGCGCATCCGTCGACAACGAGTTCGTCCACTTCCAGTGGCGGGCACAGCATGAGGATCTCAAGACGCTCCCCTTCCCGATGCTGTCGGACCTCAAGCGCGAACTGGCTTCGGCTGCAGGAGTTCTCAACGCCGACGGTGTCGCCGACCGTGCAACGTTCATCGTCGACCCGAACAACGAGATCCAGTTCGTCTCGGTCACCGCCGGCTCCGTCGGCCGCAACGTCGACGAGGTCCTGCGGGTGCTCGACGCGCTGCAGTCGGACGAGTTGTGCGCCTGCAACTGGAAAAAGGGTGATCCGACCATCGACGCAGGCGAACTGCTGACGGCGAGCGTCTGAGAATGAGTATCGACAACCTGAAGGAAGCTCTCCCCGAGTACGCGAAAGACCTCAAGCTCAACCTGGGGTCCATCTCGAGGACCACGGTTCTCAAGGACGAGCAGCTCTGGGGAACTCTTCTCTCGACCGCAGCCGCCACAAAGAACGCCGTGGTACTCAAGGAGATCGCCGACGAAGCTGCAGACAACCTGTCGGCGGAGGCGTACAACGCCGCGTTGGGTGCTGCCTCGATCATGGGCATGAACAACGTCTTCTATCGCGGTCGCGGATTTCTCGACGGCAAGTACGACGACCTGCGCCCCGGACTGCGGATGAACATCATCGGCAACCCCGGCGTGGACAAGGCGAACTTCGAACTCTGGTCGTTCGCGGTGTCGTCGATCAACGGTTGCGGGCATTGTGTTGCAGCACACGAGAACACGCTCCGCGAAGCGGGCGTCGACCGTGAGGCGATCTTCGAATCACTCAAGGTCGCCTCGATCGTGGCAGGCGTGGCAGCCGCCCTCAGTACCGCAGAGGTGCTCGTCGGATAGCTCCGCCGGTGACATACGAAGAGCAGGGACCCCGTTCGGGGTCCCTGCTCTTCGTATGTCTACAGCCGCATCAGGTCAAAGCATCTGAGATGCGCTCGGCGAGTTCGGCGACCTGAGCCGCGGTCATCACGAACGCCGGTGAGATCTGCAGTGCACCTTGGCCCGCCGCCCTACCACTGACCCCGTGCCGCCGTAGCGCCGCGATGGCCGCAGGAGCCGTGCCCGGGTCCTCCAGCTGCACGGCGCTCACCGCGCCGAGTCCGCTGCGAACCTCACCGACCGCAGGCAGATCCGCCAGTGGAGCGAGCGCCACATGCAGATCCGATTCCAGGCGTGCGGCCTCTTCGAGCAGTCCCTCGGACTCGATGATGTCCAGGTTCGCCATGGCTGCGGCAGCCGCGCCCGCGTGCCCGCCGTAGGTGTAACCGTGCCGCCACCACACCCCGCCGGCGTAAAACGGCTCAGCGATGTGGGGCGCGATGAACAACGCACCCATCGGCACGTATCCCGACGTCAGACCTTTCGCTGTGGCGATCATGTCCGGCTGCAGATCGAAACGTGTCGAGGCGAACCACGACCCACCGATGCGTCCGAATCCGGTCACCACTTCGTCGGCGACGAACAGCACGTCGTTGTCGCGGCAGATCTGGCGCACCTCGGCCAGATAGCCCTGCGGCGGCAGATAGATGCCACCGGCCCCGATGACCGGTTCACAGAAGAAGGCGGCGATGTTGTCGGCGCCGATCCGCTCGATCAAACCGAGCAGGCTCTTCGCGTCGTCCCATTCGACCGTCGCCGCGTCGGTCATCAGTTCGCCGTAGTTCTCGCGGTTGGGCGGCAGCCCGGACAGTGCCGTTCCGCCGACGTGCATGCCGTGGTACGCCTTGGTCCGGCCGACAACGATCTTCTTGTCGGGCTTGCCCAGTTCGTGCCAGTAGCGCCGTGCGAGTTTGACCGCGGAGTCGATCGAGTCGCTGCCGCCCGAGGTGAAGAACACCTTGCTACCGGGGATGGGCGCGAGTTCGGCGAGACGGTCCCCGAGCGCCGCGGTGACGTCTGATGTGATGTCCCCGAAGCCCGAGTAATGGGCCAGCGTGCTCAGCTGGCGCGCGACCGCGTCGGCGATCTGGGTGCGGCCATGGCCGACGTTCGTGAACCAGAGTCCCGCTGTGGCGTCGAGGTATTTGTTGTCCGAGGTGTCCCAGATGTGTACGCCCTCACCCCTGGCGACCACGAATGGCCCGGTAGCGCTCACCGCACCCATGTCGGCGAAACCGTGCCAGAGACCGGCGGAAGTCGATGCAGTCATGCGCTACATCATGCCTGCAGCGCTCAGCAGGACACCAGCCTGGGCCGGGCCGGCACTCCCCGCCGGACTATCATGGAGTGGATATGTCGACCGCGCCGAACGAGTCCAACAAGACAGCCGACCAGGCACCCGGACGACGCAGGCGCCGCCCCGATCAGCGTCGAGGAAACCGGTCGCGGCTGTCCCCGGCCGAGACCGAGCGCCGGCGCGCATTGGTGCCCACCATCAGCTACCCCCCGGAGCTGCCGGTCTCCGCTGCCCGCGAGGAGATCGCGGCAGCGATCTCGCAGCACCAGGTGGTCGTGGTGGCAGGCGAGACCGGGTCGGGCAAGACTACGCAATTGCCGAAGATCTGCCTCGAACTCGGCCGAGGTGTCTCCGGACGTATCGGGCACACTCAGCCACGGCGACTCGCAGCCCGTTCGGTGGCCGAGAGAATCGCGGAAGAGACCGGCACCGAACTCGGCGAATTGATCGGCTACTCGGTGCGATTCACCGACAGGGCCGGTGACGACACGCTTGTCAAGGTGATGACCGACGGCATCCTGCTGCGGGAGTTGTCTCGTGATCGACAGCTCCGCGAATACGACACCCTGATCATCGACGAAGCGCACGAGCGCAGCCTGAACATCGACTTCATCCTCGGATACCTCAAACAGCTCCTGCCCCAACGGCCGGACCTGAAGGTGATCATCACCTCGGCCACCATCGAGCCCGGGCGCTTCGCCGAACACTTCGCGACCGACGGCGCCCCGGTGCCGATCATCGAGGTGTCGGGGCGGACGTACCCGGTGGAGGTTCGCTACCGGCCCTTGATCGTGGAGGACGAGGACGAAGCGGACCTCGACCAGCTACAGGCGATCGGGGCGGCAGTTGATGAACTCTTCCGGCAAGGCCCCGGCGACATCCTGGTCTTTCTTCCCACCGAGCGTGAGATCACCGACACCGCCGCCTCGTTGAAACACCTGGAAGCCCGGGGTGTCGAGGTCATACCGCTCTTCGCGCGCCTGTCGGCCGCCGACCAACACCGTGTGTTCTCACCGCACCGCGGGCGCCGCATCGTCCTGTCCACCAACGTCGCCGAGACATCGCTGACGGTTCCCGGGATCCACTACGTGATCGACGCGGGGACGGCACGCATCTCCCGCTATTCGACCCGCACCAAAGTGCAGCGACTGCCGATCGAACCGATCTCCCAGGCGAGCGCGCGTCAGCGCGCCGGTCGCTGTGGCCGCGTGGCGGCGGGTGTGTGCATCCGCCTCTACAGCGAGGACGACTTCGATCAGCGTCCGGAGTACACTGAACCAGAGATACTCCGGACCAATCTCGCCGCGGTGATCTTGACGATGACCTCGCTGGGCCTCGGCGACGTCGGCCGCTTTCCCTTCGTGCAACCACCTGACCCCAAAGCAATTCGCGACGGGCAGCAACTACTCGAAGAACTCGGCGCTCTCGCCGCCCCGTCGACCGACACACCGGTGCGGCGGCTGACACCCATCGGGAAATCGTTGTCCCGCATCCCCGTTGATCCGCGCCTCGCGCGCATGCTCGTGGAGGCCGAGAGGCAGGGTGCCCTCGGGCCCATGCTGGTGATCACCGCCGCGCTCTCACTGCCCGACGTCCGCGAACGTCCCGCAGACCATCGCCAGGCCGCCGACGAGTCGCACAAACGTTTTGCCGTACCGGGTTCGGAGTTCCTGACCCTGCTCAATCTCTGGGTTTATCTCGACGATCTGCGGAAGGAGCTCTCGTCCAACCAATTCCGCAAGCGTTGTAGTCGCGAGTTCCTTCATGGACTCCGCATACGGGAGTGGCGGGACCTGCACTCCCAACTCGTCCGGATCGCGCGCGACCTTGGTTGGACGGTGCCGGGTGCCGTCGCCGCACCAGAGGCAGAAACACCTGCGGCGACCGCAATCCATCAGTCGGTGCTGGCCGGCCTGCTGAGTCAGATCGGCGTTCGCGAAGGGGACACCAAAGAGTTCCTCGGGTCACGCGGCACCAAGTTCATGATCTTCCCCGGGTCCCACCTGTCGAACAAACCGCCACGCTTCGTGATGGCCGCGGAGATCGTCGAGACATCGCGGCTGTGGGCGCGCACAGCTGCCCGCATCGAGCCCGAGTGGGCTGAGCGCCTCGCCGGAGACCTCGTCAAACGCCAGTACAGCGAGCCGCACTGGTCGGGAAAGCACTCTGCGGCAATGGCATACGAACGGGTCACGCTCTACGGAGTCCCACTGGTCACGCAGCGTCGCGTCAACTATGGCTCGATCGATCCGGAGGCGGCCAGGGAATTGTTCATCCGGCACGCCCTCGTCGAAGGCGATTGGCGTACGCAGCACCCGTTCTTTCATCGCAATCGCGCGTTGCTCGACGACGCCGAGGAGTCGGTACATCGGGTCCGCCGTACCGACGTCATCGTCGATGACGACACGCTCTTCGCCTTCTACGATCAGCACATAGGGCCGGAGGTGGTGTCGGGCAGGCACTTCGACACCTGGTGGAAGACTGCCCGCAAACGCTCCCCCACGCTCCTCGACCTCGATCCCGCCGACCTGGTCGCAGCCGACGCCGGAAGCGACCCCGCCGGATTCCCCGACCGGTGGCGCCAGGGCGACACCGGCTACGACCTGCGCTATCGCTTCGAGCCCGGTACGGCCGACGACGGTGTCACCGTCCTGATACCGCTGTCGCTCCTCGTCCGGGCCCGTCCGTCCGGGTTCGACTGGCTGGTGCCCGGTATGCGATTGGAGCTGATCACCGAACTGCTACGCACGCTACCGAAATCCCTACGGCGACAGGTGGGTCCGGCTCCCGACCTCGCGGCGGAAATCTTGGCTTCGGTGACCCCGCGGGCACGTCCGCTGACCGAGTCGGTCGCAGAACAAATCCGCGACCGCACCGGGGTACCCGTCGCCGCGGCCGACCTGCGCGTCACCGCGCTACCTGCTCACCTCCGCATGACCTTCGCGGCCACCGATGCGGGCGGAAACGTCCTCGCGACCTCGAAGTCGCTGCGGGAGTTGCAGGATTCTCTCGCAGCCCGGGCCCGCGCGGCACTCGAGAGCGAGGCAGCCGCCGTGGCCGTCCCGGTGGCGACCAGTTGGACTGCCGACACCTTCGGCGACATCGACCGAACGGTGAGCGCGGTGGTCGCCGGTCAGGAGATCACCAGCTACCCCGCGCTGGTGCGCCGCGGTAAGGGATTCACCGTGGTCGCAGCTGCGACCGCGGCCGAGCAAGCGGCGAACATGTACCTCGCGATCGTCGATCTGCTCATCGCCGGCCTGCCCGCCCTACGACAATCCGCCACCACCGCCTTGAGCACCGCCCACCGACTCGCCCTCAGTCAGAGCCCGTACCCCACCACGACCGCACTCCTTGCCGACTGCGTCCGCGGCGCAGTGGTCGATCTCGTTCCGCAGCACCCGAATGTGTGGACGGCCGCCGAGTTCGCCGCGCTCAGGACTCATGTCACGGGCCAGGTGAATCGCCGCGCCACCGAGAAGCTGAGCCAGGCGGCCGAGATCCTCTCCCGCGTCGCCCCGCTTCGGCGCGTCATCGATTCGACCTCGGTCACGGCCGCCAGGGACGACGTCCTCGAACAACTGAACGAGCTGGTGTTCGATGGCTTCATCTCCGCGACCAGTGCGGATGCACTGCGCGAGATTCCTCGATATCTCGACGCGGCGATCTCCCGCCTCGAACAACTGCCGGCGAGCGCCGCGAGGGATGCGCAGGCCATGGATGCAATCGACCGGGTGGTCGCAGCGTGGGCCGCGCACGTACGCACAGTCCCGCAACCACGCCGCGACGCCGTCAACGAGCAAGCGGGTTGGATGGTGGAGGAGCTACGGGTGGGGCTGTTCGCCCAGCAATTGGGTACCGCCTACCCCGTCTCGGAAAAGCGGGTCGTGAAGGCGATCAAAGCACTGCAATGATTTCGCGCTCGACGGTCATGGCTTGGCAGCGCGCAGATCGTCGATTTCCTTCTGAAAGTCCTCGACCGAATCGAATGAGCGGTACACGGAGGCGAACCGCAGATAGGCAACTTCGTCCAGGTCGCGCAGCGGCCCGAGAATGGCCAGGCCGACCTCGTTGCTCGGAACCTCGGCCGACCCGGTGGCCCGAACCGCTTCTTCCACCTGCTGTGCCAACTGCTGGAGCTTCGCATCGTCGACGGCACGCCCCTGGCACGCCCGGCGAACACCTCGCATCACCTTCTCGCGACTGAAGGGTTCGGTGACCCCCGTGCGCTTCACGACAGCGAGCACCGCACTCTCCACAGTGGTGAACCGGCGGCCGCATTGCGAACACGAGCGACGACGCCTGATCGCCTGCCCCTCGTCCGCCACCCGCGAATCGACCACTCGGGTGTCCTCGTTCTTGCAAAACGGGCAATGCATGCAGGGTCCCTCGACTGTCGGCGGCCCAGGCATGGTGACCGGGCACTCTGACGTCGAGGATACCGCCCAGGCAACTGGCTGCGGCAGCACTGCAACTACCGCGCGTACACCGGAGTGAGCAACGACTGACCGACGGACAACGCCGAGTTGTTCATCGCGTTGAGCTCCATGATCTTGTCGACCACCGCCGCAGTGGGCATCTCAGGTGCGATCCGAGATGCAATATCGCCCAACGACTCTCCGGACTGTACGTGGACGACCGCCGTCCCGGTGTTCGCCGGGTTCGCGGACTGCTCCACCACACCACCGAAGAACATCATGAAAACCACCAGCACCATGAGACCTACACCGGCAACCGCGGCCGCCGCCCACGCCCGGCGGCGGGCGTACACACTCATCGGAGATGTCGCCTGCCGCTGCGCTGCGTTGTCCGATTCGCCACACGTGACCACGCCGCGGCGGCCGACGCCATGGCGGCGATCCGCGGGCCGGTTGGTATCGGCCGGCCGAACCGGACGAACGGTGCGCGTACCGGCACCGGAGTCGGCGAGTCGACGAACGGGCCGAGACGTTGCCGGCCGGCTGATGGTGGTGGCTGCAGTCATGGGTTCGATCCTCAGGTCACTCGGAGACCGGAACCAGGCGGACGCGACCGCGAGGGTTTCGATCACTCGTTCGATTGAACGAATGTTCGAGTTGTATCACGGAGGTCCGACACGCGCCACGCCCGCTCGAACAAATGTTTGAGAGTTGTGACATTTTCCATTACCGTGAGGCCCATAAACCAAGGACGAACCCCGCACCGACCAGGCCACGCACCACGAAATGGAGGCCCTGATGGCCGAAACAACTGATTCCCGAAGTCCGCAAGAGTCGGCGGCGACCACCGTGGTCAGCACCGAACCCCTGGCCGAGGGCTCGCTGACACCCCGCCAGAAGGCCGTCCTCGAGGTCATCAGGGCCTCGGTGCGCGAGCGGGGTTATCCGCCGAGCATCCGCGAGATCGGCGATGCCGTCGGACTCACCTCGACGTCCTCGGTCGCGCACCAGCTGCGCACCCTGGAACGCAAGGGTTTCCTGCAGCGGGAGAACAATCGACCGCGTGCGGTCAACGTCCAGGACACCGATCTGAATCCGGCCACCGCCGCAGGTCAGGTCCAGATCCCGGACGAATCCCTGCCAACGCCCACGTTCGTTCCCGTACTCGGTCGGATCGCGGCCGGCGGACCCATCCTCGCCGAAGAAGCTGTCGAAGACGTGTTTCCGCTACCCAAGGAACTGGTCGGGGAAGGCTCGCTGTTCCTCCTCAAGGTCGTAGGTGAATCCATGATCGACGCCGCCATCTGTGATGGCGACTGGGTGGTCGTCCGCCAGCAGAACGTCGCCGACAACGGTGACATCGTCGCCGCCATGATCGAGGGTGAGGCCACCGTCAAGACGTTCAAGCGCACGAAGGACGCCGTGTGGCTGATGCCGCACAACCCGGTGTTCGATCCCATCCCCGGCAACGACGCTGTGATCCTCGGCAAGGTCGTCACCGTGATGCGGCGCCTCTGAAACGACTGCGCGACAACAACGAGCGGGGTGTACCGGTAATCCGGTACACCCCGCTCGGCTACGTTTGTCTGGAGATCAGATTCCCAGACTGCGACCGATCACTTCCTTCATGATCTCTGTGGTGCCACCATAAATCGTCTGTACGCGCGAATCGACAAATGCCTTCGCGACCGAGTACTCACGCATGTACCCATAGCCGCCGTGCAGCTGTAGGCAGCGATCGATGAGCTGGACCTGATTCTCGGTGGCGTAGTACTTGGCCATCGCCGCATCCGGAACCGTCAGCTTCTTCTCGTTGAGCAGGCCGATGCAGTGATCGACGAACACGCGCGTCGTGGCGGTCGACGTCGCCAATTCCGCGAGCAGGAAACGCGAGTTCTGGAAGTTGCCGATCGAGCGACCAAACGCCTTGCGGTCCTTCGCGTATTGCACGGTGGTCTCGAGAACCGCTTCCATCGCCGCAGCGGCGACAACCGCGATCGACAGGCGCTCACGGGGCAGGTTTTGCATCAGGTAGATGAAGCCGAGGCCCTCTTCACCGAGCAGGTTCTCAGCGGGGACCCGAACATTGTCGAAGCTCAACTCCGCTGTGTCCTGCGCCTTCATCCCGAGCTTGTCCAGATTGCGGCCCCGTTCGAAGCCTTCCATGTCGCGCTCGACGACGAGCAAGCTGAAGCCTTTGGCCCCGGCTTCGGGATCGGTGCGCGCCACCACGATCACGAGGTCGGCGTTGATGCCGTTGGTGATGAAGGTCTTCGATCCGTTGAGGACCCAGTGATCACCGTCCTTCTTGGCGTTCGTCTTGATGCCCTGCAAGTCGGAGCCCGTACCCGGCTCGGTCATGGCGATCGCGGTGATCAGCTCACCGGAGGTGAAGCCGGGAAGCCAGCGCGCCTTCTGCTCATCGTTCGTCAGTTCGAGCAGGTACGGGGCGATCACATCGTTGTGCAGCGGGAATCCGAGTCCGCTGTAGCCCCCACGGGCCGACTCCTCGGCGACGATGGCGTTGTAGCGGAAGTCCTGGACTCCACCGCCACCGAACTCTTCTGGAGCGTCGACCGCCAGGAAGCCGTTCTTGCCGGCTTCGATCCACACGTCGCGATCGACGATGTTCTGCTCCTCCCAGCGATCGTGGTTCGGCGCCACGTGCTGGTCGAGGAAGCTGCGGTACGAATCACGGAAAAGTAGGTGCTCGGGCTCGAACAACGTGCGTTCCATCAGCAGATCTCCATTACTAAGGGGATTAGGCAGGCGAAGGGGGCGACGCCTCGGTTCCCATTAACTGTAACTGGATTCTACATCTTGCCCAAAACACAGGCCGCGATCACTGCTCGGCCACCTCCGGCACTGCCAGGATCGCCAACTGGCGCGCCAGACCGGAGGGAACGGTCGCAGTGATGGCGGTGCCGTCTGCACCGTGCTGCTCGGTCAGCACATCGCCTTCGGCGTGGATCCGCGACACGAGATCGCCACGGGAGTACGGCACTCGCACGCTGACGTGGACATCATGGCGGGCGATGGCCTCACGAATCCCGGTGAACAACTCGTCGATGCCCTCCCCCGTCACCGTCGAGATGAACACCGCGTCGGGGAACAGACCGCGCAGTTGCGCCAGCACCAACGGGTCGGCCACATCGATCTTGTTGA
This sequence comes from Williamsia sp. 1135, assembly GCF_002095395.1. GTDB lineage: Bacteria > Actinomycetota > Actinomycetes > Mycobacteriales > Mycobacteriaceae > Williamsia. The sequence goes on along the minus strand of NZ_MJEI01000107.1, from coordinate 112,213 downwards.
TCACCAGGATCTCAGGCGGGGCCGCCGCCTTCTCCTCAGAGATCACTTGCTCGATCACGGTTCGCACAGCGGAGATCTGGTCGGTCGGAATCGGGTCGGACCCATCGACGATGTGCAACAGAAGATCCGCGTCGGCAACCTCCTCCAGGGTGGACCGGAAGGCCTCCACGAGCTGGGTCGGCAGGTGCCGGACGAAGCCGACGGTGTCGGTGATGACGAGTTCTCTACCGTCCTCCAGGGTCATGCGTCGTGTCGTCGGATCCAGGGTCGCGAACAGGGCGTTGTGGACCAGGACACCTGAGCCGGTCATCCTGTTGATGAGGCTGGACTTGCCCGCGTTGGTGTAACCGACAATGGTCACCGACTGGGCGACCGCCTGCTTACGCTTGCTGCGCTTGGTGTTTCGAGATGTCTTCATCTCCCGGATCTCGCGCCGCAGTTTGGCGGTGCGTTCGCGGATCCGGCGGCGGTCGGTCTCGATCTTCGTCTCACCGGGTCCGCGCAGGCCCACACCACCGTTGCTGCCCGCCCGACCGCCGGCCTGCCGCGACATCGATTCACCCCAGCCGCGCAGTCGGGGCAACATGTACTCCATCTGCGCCAGGGCCACCTGCGCCTTGCCCTCACGCGACGTGGCGTGCTGGGCGAAGATGTCCAGGATCAGGGCTGTGCGGTCGATCACCTTGACCTTCACGACCTTCTCCAGCGCAGTGAGCTGCGCCGGGGTGAGCTCGCCGTCGCAGATCACGGTATCGGCCCCCGTGGCCAAGACGATCTCGCGGAGTTCATGCGCCTTGCCCGAGCCGATATACGTTGCGGGGTCGGGCTTGTCGCGACGCTGGATGAGTCCCTCGAGCACCTCCGAACCCGCGGTCTCCGCCAACGCGGCGAGCTCCGCCATGCTCGAGTCGGCTTGGGCCGTCGTGCTGCCCTGGGTCCAGACCCCGACCAACACGACACGCTCGAGCCGCAGCTGCCGATACTCGACCTCTGTGACATCGGTCAGCTCCGTCGACAGCCCACCGACACGCTGCAGCGAACTTCGTTCGTCGAGTTGCAGTTCACCGGTCGTGGGGATGTGCTGCGTACGTTCGGCAGGCGGCTCATCAGTGATGTCTGGGGTCCCGCTCTGCGGGTTGGTGTCTTCGGTCATGAGATGACCATCGTGACATTGCGGTGTACTCGCTGCATACCGGTTTTAAAGCCATCCTTCGTTGAGCATGCCCGCGCCGACCAGAATGGACGGGCCACGTAATTCGCTGTCGTCATCCCCGACCGTCACCGTGATCCGCCCGCCGGGGACGTCGACGATGATGGTCCCCGTGGTGCGGCCGAGCGAGCGCAACGCGGCCGCAGCGGCGGCGACAGTTCCCGTGCCACAACTGCGCGTCTCGCCGACCCCGCGCTCGTGCACTCGCATGAGTACCTCGGCGGTGACACCCTCGACCGTCGACGGCACCGGCGGCGTGATCAGCTCGATGTTGACGCCGGCCGGAAAGACTCCGCTGTCGAAAGTGATCGGCGCGGTGAGATCGACGTCATCGAGGTCCGCCGCGCTCAGACCTTCGACAACGCAGGCCAGATGCGGATTGCCCACGTCGACCGCGACCCCTGCAACGGTGCGGCCGCCGATGGTCGCCTTGCTGTCCGAACCGAACACGACCTTGCCCATCGACACACTGACCTCCGCGTGTGTTCCGTTGCGCTCGTGCACCACCACCGGGCGCGCACCGGCACGTGATCCGACGACGAAAGCGCTGCCGGCGACCAGGTCGTGGGCCGCGAGGTAGTGGGCGAACACCCGAACCCCGTTGCCGCACATCTCCGCGATCGAACCGTCCCCGTTGCGGTAGTCCATGAACCAGTCGTTGTCGGAGATGCCGTCCGGCACCGCCTCGAGCACACCGGCGTCGCGAAGCGCTCCTGCGGTGGCGACCCGCAACACTCCATCGGCACCGATCCCGCGATGCCGATCACACAGCGCGGAAACGAACTCCGGGGTCAGGTCCAGCGCCACACCGGGATCGGGCAGCAGCACGAAGTCGTTCTGCGTGCCATGGCCCTTCACGAAATCGACATGCGCCGCCGCTCCGCTGCGCTCCGTCTCCGTCTCCGACATCTCACCCACAATACGCGCTCTACCGGCCACTACCCGCCGCCACGACCCGCAGCCAGCAATGCCTGACCGACCACGTCGGGAGCCGACGCGTCGAGCCACCGCACCCTCGGGTCCCGACGAAACCACGAGCGCTGCCTGCGGACGTACCTGCGGGTTCCGATGAACGTCAGTTCTTCCGCTCGTGCGAGGTCGTACTCCCCGTCGAGTGCTGCGATCGTCTGCGCGTACCCGATCGCCCGGGCAGCGGTCACCCCTTCGCGCAACCCGACGTCGAGCAAGGCCCGGACCTCGTCCACCAGACCTCCGGAAAACATGGCCGATGTCCTGCGTGCAATCCGCTCGTCGAGATCGGCCGTGTCCCGGTCGAGCGCGATGATTGTTGTGTCCCAACGAGGTTCGCCGATCACCGGAGCTGAAGCAGCGAAGGGCCTACCCGTGATCTCGACCACCTCGAGCGCTCGGACGATCCTGCGGCCATCGGTGTCGAGGATGTGCTGCGCGGCCTCGCGGTCCACCTCGGCGAGGCGTCCGTGCAACGCTGCGGGACCGAGCTGCGCGAGTTGCTCCTCGTAGCGGGCCCTGATCTCGGGATCCGTCGCCGGGAAGTGCCAGTCGTCGAGCAACGCCTGGATGTACATCATCGATCCGCCGACGATCACCGGCGTCCGACCGGCGGCGAGGATGCTCTCGACATCGGCGCGCGCCGCCTGCTGATAGCGGGCAACGGTCGCCGTCTCGGTCACCCCGAGCACGTCTATCTGGTGGTGTCGGACCCCACGCCGCTCGGCGACCGGCATCTTGGCCGTCCCGATGTCCATACCGCGGTACTGCTGCATCGCGTCCACGTTCACGATCTCGCCGCCGAGAGCGCTCGCCAGCTCGAGCGCCAGGTCCGACTTACCACTGGCCGTGGGTCCGATGACAGCGATCGGCGTCACCACCGCACGTCCCAACGGGCGACCACATAGCCCACGCCGAACGGCGCAGCGGCGCTGAGCAAGCTGCCGTCCACCGCGGCACCGTCCACGCCGGCACCTGCGAGCGCGCCGACCACCAGCTGCCAGACCGCGCGACCGGAGACCCCGAGCTGCGCACACTTTTCTTCGGCGAGGGCCCCGAGCGCGTGGAGATCAGCAGAACCCAATGCGGCGTCGATCACCGTCTGCAACGCTGCCGCTTCCGCCTGCTCGCCTCCCGGAGCTTTCGCCCCCAGAGTGTTCGCACCGTCGGCGACCACCAGCAGCCCGATCGGTTCATCCGTTGCCGCCAACGCGTGTCCCAGCACCCGACCGAGCTCGGCGCTGTCGGCGGCCGACGTCTCGGCATCGACCAGGGTCACCGCCAATTGTGGCCGCGGTTCGACCGCACCGGCCAGCCAGCCGGCCAGCAGGACCGAGGTCGGCATCAACGCGTCGGGGTCGCCGGGCGTGCGCGGATCGATCTCGACCTCGAGATCGGCGCCGAAACCCACGAAGGTGCCGCGCGCCGCGACCGGCACGGCCGGATCGCCGATACCGACGACCACCCAGCGACGCGCCCGCTCGGCCAATTGATCACAAACCGCATGTGCAGCATCACGAATGGGAACGATCTCCGGAACGCCGGGACCGGACAGCTCGGGCACCAAAACCGGTGCGGCGGGGACGAATGCAGCGGCGACCAACACTTGCGCCACGGTAGCCGACTCTCCGCTCCGATACCGCGCCGCACGATCCGAGCCACCTCATTGTCGATGAGTGTCCACGCCTACGGCCGTGACCTGCTTCAATGAGAGAGGCGATGGGCGCCACACCGGCGTCAGCGCCGGCAGACGAACGCAACTGGCAGCCGTGTCGCGCGGCAGGACAAGGAAGAACATGACCGAGCACACCCCTGAACCTGCCGCAGACGCCACCCCGGTACCCGGCCCCAGGCCGGGACCACGGCCCGGCCCCCGACCCGGACCACGTCCGGGCCAGCACGCTCCGCCCAAGGTGCATGCCCCCGCAGACGTCGTCAGGCCCGCCTCCGACCCGTCCGAGTTCGGCCGAATCGACGACGACGGCGCGGTGTGGCTCAAGAACTCCGAAGGCGAACACCAGATCGCGTCCTGGCAGGCAGGTACCGCCGCCGAGGGCCTCGCTCACTTCGGCCGCCGGTTCGACGATCTCGTCGTCGAGGTGGAACTGCTCGAGGAACGACTCGAGGCCGGCACCGGAGACCCGCGCAAGACGAAGATCGCAGCGGCCGCGTTGGTGGAGTCTCTCCCGACCGCCGCCGTGATCGGCAACGTGGACGCGGTCGCAGCACGCCTGCAGACGATCATCGACGGCGCCGACGGCGCGGCCGAGAAGGTCAAACACGATCGCGACGAGGCACGCACCGCAGCCATCGCGAGGAAAGAGGAGCTGGCCGCCGAGGCCGAGGAGATCGGCTCGGAGTCGACCCAGTGGAAGGTCGCGGGCGACCGCATGCGGGTGATCCTCGAAGAGTGGAAGACCATCAAGGGCGTCGACCGCAAGACCGACGATCAGCTCTGGAAGCGATACTCGAAAGCGCGGGACACCTTCAACCGCAGGCGCGGCGCGCACTTCGCCGAGATGGATCGCGAACGCGCGGGGGCACGTTCGCGCAAGGAAGAGCTCATCGCCGAGGCCGAGGCGCTGTCGGCGTCAACCGAATGGGCCGACACCGCAGCCAAGTTCCGTGACCTCCTCACCCAGTGGAAGGCTGCCGGCCGCGCCCCCCGCGACCAGGACGACGCACTGTGGGCCCGTTTCAAGGCGGCCCAGGACGTCTTCTTCGGAGCCCGGAACGCCGCATCCTCTGAGCGGGACGCCGAGTTCGAGACAAACGCCAAGGCGAAGGCCGAGTTGTTGACCCGGGCCGAGAAGTCGATCGATCCCGCGGCCGATCTGGACGCCGCACGTCGCGAGTTCCGGTTGATCCGCGATCAGTGGGACGAGATCGGCAAGGTCCCCCGCGAACAGATGCACTCATTGGAGGCTCGCATCAAGGCGGTCGAGAAGCGGATCCGCGATGCCGAGTCAGCACAGTGGCAGCGCACCGATCCCGAGGTCAAGGCACGCGCGCAGCAGTTCGCCGACCGGGTCTCCCAGCTCGAAGATCAGGCCGCCAAGGCCGAGGCGAACGGCAAGGCCAAGGACGCGCGCAAACTACGCGAGCAGGCCGAGCAGTGGCGTGAGTGGGCTCGTGCGGCCGAGGGCGCGATCAGCGACTGAGCAGATCTCTCAGCTCTCGGTATCGGGATCGGCAGGCCGTGGCGTGCGTCGTCGCTGCAGGGCGAGAGCTCGTTGTTCCTCGGCAGCAGCCTCCTCGCGGCGTTGGGCCTCGAGGGTGAGTTGATAGCTGGTGCGGGTCCACACGACTCGCGACCAGTGGAAAACGATCACGAACATTGCGATCCAGCCGACCACGAGTCCGACGCCGACGCCGCTCGGCGGTGCATAACCCGAGACCCCGGGTGTGTTGCGCGACCACCAGGCGAGCATCCCGGCGACGCAGGACACCGCGCTGCCGCACAGGGCAACCCAGGCGAAGAACCAACGGCGGGTGATCAGGGCCAGGGCAGAGAACCCGACACCGAACACCAACTGCAGCCAGACGAAGATTCGGGAGGTGATGGTGACGTTTTCGGCGGCGGCTTCCGAGTTGAACGTCAGGACATCGATGCCTGTGACCGAACCGGTGTGGGGCAGTACGAACGAGAGCAGCACCGCGAGCACCGCCACGGCGACAACGACTGCACGGGCACCCGGATCGATCTCGCCGGCCACTTTTCGTTCGGCCTTGCGAAGATCACCCTTGAAGTCCTCAAAAGCTGGAAACTGTCCGCTATCTGGTTCGGCCATCACATCTCACATCCTGAGTCGCATGCGGATTCGACCGGTGCGCTCGTCGGTTTTCCGATTGTCGGCAGTCCCAGACCCACACCGATCGGTGGAGTCTGCGGTGTGGTGCCTGCGGCATGCGCATCCCCGGCCCGAGTGCGCCGGTGCGCGGTGATCCCGTCATCGGCCAGCAGGTAGTGCGGCGCGGCACCGGTGACCACCGCGTTCACGAGGTCGCCCGGCCGGATGCCCTCACCAGCAGTTGCGAAATGCACGAGTCGACCATCGCGGGCACGGCCGGTCATCCGGCCCTGGTCCTTGCGACCGTCGGCCGTCACGAGAACCTCGACCAGCGTACCGATCAGGTTCTGGTTCTCTTCGAGGCAAATCCGGTCCTGGAGCTCCGTCAAACGCATGTATCGCTCGGACACAACAGCTTTGGGAACCTGGTCGGCCATCTCCGCTGCCGGCGTACCTGGCCGCGGCGAATACTGAAAGGTGTAGGCGCTGGTGAATCTGGCCTTGGCGACAACGTCGAGAGTGTCCTGGAAATCTGCTTCGGTCTCGCCGGGGAACCCCACGATGATGTCGGTCGTGATGGACGCATGCGGCATTGCGGCGCGGACGCGATCGATGATCCCGAGGAACTTCGTGCTGCGATAACTGCGGCGCATGGCCTTGAGGACCCGGTCTGAACCCGACTGCAACGGCATGTGCAATTGCGGACAGACATTCGGTGTCTGCGCCATCGCCTCGATCACGTCATCGGTGAACTCAGCCGGATGAGGGGACGTGAACCTCACGCGCTCGAGCCCCTCGATCTCTCCACACGCCCGCAGCAGGGCTGCGAAGGCACCTCGATCGCGGCCGAGGTCGGGGTCTGAGAAGGACATGCCGTACGCGTTGACGTTCTGTCCGAGCAGCGTGACCTCCCCGACACCCTCATTCACCAGGGCTTGCACCTCGGCCAGCACATCGCCGGGACGACGGTCGACCTCCTTGCCGCGCAGGGCGGGGACGATGCAGAACGTGCAGGTGTTGTTGCAACCGACCGAGATGGACACCCACCCCGAATACGCCGACTCGCGTTTGGCGGGCAGCGTCGAGGGAAACGCCTCCAGTGCGTCGAGAATCTCGACCTGCGCCTGCTCGTTGTGCCGTGCCCGTTCGAGCAGCACCGGCAACGAGCCGAGGTTGTGGGTACCGAAGACGACGTCGACCCAGGGAGCCTTCTTCACCACCGTCGCGCGATCTTTCTGCGCCAGGCAGCCGCCGACCGCGATCTGCATTCCGGGCCGCCGTTCCTTGACCGGAGCAAGATGCGAGAGGTTTCCGTACAGCTTGTTGTCGGCGTTCTCGCGCACCGCACATGTGTTGAAGACCACGAGGTCGGGCTCGGTACCGTCCTCGGCACGCACATAGCCCGCCTCTTCGAGCAGGCCCGAGATGCGCTCGGAATCGTGGACATTCATCTGACAGCCATAGGTGGTGACCTGGTAAGAACGCCCTATGGTCAGCGGACTGTCGGCTACCGGACTTGTCAACGAGATTGTCACCCGATCCAGGGTACTTGCCCGGCCCGACCAGGCGAAATGGACGCGGCGACCTGCGTTTTAGACGGTCTTCCGGACGAGTGGCGCTCCGCCGGATGTCGGGTGTTGCGCTCACGGCCCGGTCGTCGACCCAATAAGGTCGTTATCCATGACAACATCTCGGGACTCCTCGGGCGCGCAGCATCCGGTCGGCAAGGTACCGGCGGGCGGCGGCAGCCAGACGATGATCAGCATGACGAACGTACAGAAGCATTTCGGCGACCTGCACGTGCTCAAAGATGTCGACCTCGAGGTGCCGGCAGGGCAAGTTGTGGTGATCCTGGGCCCCTCGGGTTCAGGAAAGTCCACGCTCTGCCGGACCATCAACCGGCTCGAACCGATCGACAGCGGTGAGATCCGCATCGACGGCAACATCCTCCCGGCAGAAGGCAAGACGCTTGCGGCGTTGCGCGCCGACGTCGGCATGGTGTTCCAGTCCTTCAATCTCTTCGCCCACAAGACGATCCTGCAGAACGTAACCCTCGCTCCCATCAAAGTCCGCGGCAAGAGCAAGGCCGATGCGGAGAAGCGCGGTATGGAATTGCTCGAACGTGTAGGGATCGCCAGTCAGCGCGACAAGTATCCGGCCCAGTTGTCGGGCGGTCAGCAGCAGCGGGTGGCGATCGCACGGTCGCTGGCGATGGAACCCAAGGTCATGCTGTTCGACGAACCCACCTCGGCACTCGACCCTGAGATGGTGAACGAGGTCCTCGACGTGATGGTCTCACTCGCCAAAGAGGGCATGACGATGCTCGTGGTGACCCACGAGATGGGCTTTGCCAGGAAGGCTGCCGACCGGGTCATCTTCATGGCCGACGGTGCGATCGTCGAGGACGACGAACCGGAAACCTTCTTCACCAACCCCAAATCCGAACGCGCGCGCGACTTTCTCGGCAAGATCCTGGGCCACTGAGGACTGTGATGAACCGACTAGAACGCACGAACACACCCATGCCCGTCAATTCACAGAAGACACGACGCCTGACCTCGATTCTCGGTCTCGCGCTCGCTGCCGTACTCATCGCGGGCGGGCTCGCCGCCTGCGGCAACACCAACCCGCGAAACCTGCTCGAGTCCATCGAGGCGGGCTCGGTGATCGCAGGCACGAAGTTCGATCAGCCCGGTCTCGGTCTCCGTCACCCCGACAAGGACTTCACCGGCTTCGACGTTGCGGTATCCGAGTACGTGATCAACAACATCGCCGAGACCAACGGATGGGACAAACCAGACATCACGTGGCGAGAAACCCCGTCGGCCCAGCGGGAAACCCTGATCGCCAACGGTGAGGTCGACATGATCGCGGCCACCTACTCCATCAACGCGGCGCGATCGGAAAAGGTGGCGTTCGCGGGGCCGTACCTCATCAACTATCAGGGTCTTCTCGTCCGCGAGGACGACGACAGCATCGCGGTGCTGACCGACCTGAACAACGGCAAGAAGCTGTGTTCGGTCACCGGCTCGACGTCTGCACAGAACGTCAAGAACCAGCTGCCGAACATCCAGCTCCAGGAGTACGACTCGTACTCGTCGTGCGTCGAGGCATTGCGCCGCGGGAAGGTCGATGCGCTGACCACCGACGAGGCGATCCTTGCCGGTTTCTCGGACTTCTACCCCGACGAGTTCAAGCTCGTCGACATGACCTATCCCGACGATGCCTGCGTGACGTCGAGCGGTAAGAAATCGCTGAAGAAGGCCGGAACACCGTTCTCGACCGAGCGATACGGCATCGGTATGGCCAAGGAATATCCGGAGGCTGTCGAGGCCGCCAACAAGGCACTCGTCAACATGATGACGCCGCCGCCCGGTGGCGGCCCGTCCGCATGGGAGACCGCGTTGCGCGACAACATCGGTAACACGCAGGTCGACTCCATGATCGAGCGGTCAGAGGGGCCTGATTCGACATACACCTTCACCCCTGAGCCGGGGAATCTCGAATTCCTCACGTCGAAGTCGACCCCCTGCCCGGAGGGACTGTCATGAACGAACTCTGGACAGACATCGGCCCTGGCTTGTGGCCGGCGTACTGGGTCACGATCAAACTGACGTTCTTCTCCGCCGTCGGATCGCTCCTCTGGGGCACGGTGCTGGCGGGAATGCGCGTATCACCCGTACCCGTCATGCGGTTCTTCGGCACCTGGTACGTCAACATCGTCCGCAACACCCCGCTGACCCTGATCATCATCTTCTGCTCGGTGGGCCTGTATCAGAATCTCGGGTTGGCGCTTGCTCCCGAGAACGAGAACTTCATCGACAACAACAACTTCTGGCTCGCGGTGCTCGGCTTCACGCTCTACACGTCGACATTCGTGTGTGAGACGTTGCGGTCCGGGTTCAACACGGTCCCCCTCGGGCAAGCCGAAGCGGCCAGATCCCTGGGCCTGCCGTTCAGCAAGGTCTTCGCTCTCATCGTGTTGCCGCAGGCGATCCGGTCGGTGATAGGTCCGATGGGCAGCGTGTTGATCGCCTTGACCAAGAACACCACCATCGCCTCGGCGATCGGTGTCGCCGAGGCGTCGCTGCTGATGAAGGAACAGATCGAGAATCACGCCGACCAGGTGATCTGGATCTTCGCCATCATCGCCGCGGGCTTCATGGTGCTGACCCTCACCGAGGGCTTCGTGTTCGGTTATCTCGCAAAGCGATTGGCGGTCAAACGATGAGCAGCTCAACTGTTCTGTACGACGCACCCGGACCAAAGGCGCGTAAGCGCAATCTCGTGATCGCAGTGATCTTCGGCGCGATCGTGCTTGCCATCGCCGTCTACGTGCTGGTGGCACTGGGCAACAACGGGCAGCTGACCGCCGAGAAGTGGGACCCCTTCATCCAGCTGGACACGTGGACGACATATCTGCTGCCCGGTCTCTGGGGAACGATCAAAGCGGCCGTGCTATCCATCGTCTTCGCCCTGGTGCTGGGCGCGATCCTCGGTATCGGCCGGTTGTCGGATCATCGGGCGATCCGGATCCTCAGTGGAGGAACCGTGGAGTTCTTTCGCGCGATCCCGGTGCTGATCCTGATGATCTTCGCCTATTACCTGTTCGCCGAGTATGCGGTCTTCCCGGCCGAACAACTCGCGTTCGCGGCAGTGGTCACCGGACTCACCCTCTACAACGGGTCGGTGATCGCGGAGATCCTTCGTTCCGGCATCAACTCTCTGCCCTCGGGCCAACTCGAGGCCGCCAACTCGCTGGGCATGCGAAAGTCGCAGACCATGCGGTTGGTGCTGCTGCCGCAATCGATCACAGCAATGCTCCCGGCGTTGATCTCGCAGATGGTCATCGCGCTCAAGGACAGTGCGCTCGGGTACGCCATCGGCTACATCGAGGTCGTGCGATCGGGCATTCAGTCCGCATCGTTCTACGGCAACTACCTGCCGGCACTGGTCGTGGTCGCCGTGATCATGATCGCGCTGAACTTCGGGCTCTCGTCCCTCGCAACGGTTGTCGAGCGTCGGGTGCGAGAAGGCAAGCGCAAGGGCACCGTCGGCGACGTCACGATCACCGACGACGCCATCACCGCCGACCGGTGACACGGCCAGGTCGACCGGCTGCGTCAGTCGCGCAGCCGGTCGATCTCGGTCTTGACCAGGCCCAACGCCAATGAGGGCGAGTATCCGCGGCGCACCAGCATCGAGACCAGTCGCCGGGTGTGCCTATCCCGATCGACGCGCTCGACGAGGTCCTCCGCGGTCAGGCGATGCGTCTTACGGCGCAGCAACTCTGCGGCGCGGTCATGTTCGGCATCGTCGTCGACCTGACTCAGGGCATCTTCGATGATCACCTGATCAACGCCCTTGTTCCTCAACTCATGACGCAGCGCCGTCCGGCCCTTGCCACTGTGCAGGTGTCGCGATCGTACCCACTGCTGGGCGAAATCGTTGTCGTCGAGCAGTTGTTGCCGCTCCAGGCGCTCCATCACCGAGTCGATCTCCTCGGCGGGGAAATCTTTGTCCTGCAAACGCTTCAACAACTCGGATCGGCTTCTCCCTCGCACCCCGAGCAATCGAAGCGCTGCGTCATACGCAGACGCCGAGGTCGAGCCGAAGCCAGAACCGGGGTCTCGCCCTCGGTTCGGGACGGTCTCTCGGGATGCTGCACCCGAGTCCTCAGATGCACTGCGGGAGAGGATCTCCGCGGTCGCATTCCGCAACTTCGCGGCGCTCACACGGGGATCCTCTCCCCCAGGGTTGTTCACGATCTCGTGCGTCCTTCTAGAACTCGATGTGTTGCTAGAACTCGACCGGGGCGGGTGCGACCTCGTCATCAGCGGTCAGCACAGCTCCGATACCGAGCTTTTCCTTGATCTTCTTCTCGACCTCGTCGCGGATCTCGGTGTTCTCCAACAGGAACTTACGAGCATTCTCCTTGCCCTGACCCAGCTGCTCACCTTCGTAGGTGAACCAGGAACCCGACTTGCGAATGAAGCCGTGGAGCACGCCCATGTCAATGAGCGAGCCTTCTTTGCTGATGCCCTGGCCGTACAGAATGTCGAACTCCGCCTGCTTGAACGGTGGCGCGACCTTGTTCTTGACCACCTTTACGCGGGTGCGGTTGCCCACTGCCTCCGTGCCGTCCTTGAGGGTCTCGATCCGACGCACATCGAGTCGCACCGAGGCATAGAACTTGAGCGCCTTACCTCCGGTGGTCGTCTCCGGCGAACCGAACATCACACCGATCTTCTCGCGAAGCTGGTTGATGAAGATCGCCGTGGTGCCGGTGTTGCTCATGGCACCGGTCATCTTTCGCAGCGCCTGGCTCATGAGACGGGCCTGCAGACCGACGTGGCTGTCGCCCATCTCGCCCTCGATCTCCGCACGAGGGACCAGCGCGGCCACCGAGTCGATGACCAGGATGTCCAGCGCGCCTGAGCGGATCAGCATGTCGGCGATCTCGAGTGCCTGCTCACCGGTGTCAGGCTGCGACACCAGCAGCGCGTCGGTGTCGACGCCCAGCTTCTGCGCGTAGTCAGGGTCCAGCGCGTGCTCCGCGTCGATGAAGGCGGCGATACCGCCGGCGGCCTGGGCATTGGCAACCGCGTGCAGCGCCACCGTGGTCTTACCGGAGGACTCCGGACCGTAGATCTCGACCACGCGGCCACGTGGCAGACCACCGATTCCGAGCGCGACATCCAGCGCGATCGAACCGGTGGGGATGGTGGCGATCGGCTGGCGAGCGTTCTCGCCGAGACGCATCACCGACCCCTTGCCATAGTTCTTGTCGATCTGAGCCAAGGCCAGATCGAGGGCCTTTTCGCGGTCTGGTTGAGCTGCCATGGTTACCCCTAGTGGTGGTTGGGCCGAGTTGTCGGCGGTGGTGCCGCCGGTCTGGCGGGATCGGGCTCGTTTTCGCGTATTCGGCGTCTCTTTGCGCACTGACGTCACGCTAGAGGAGCCCTCTGACAATTCACTTGTCCGGCGAATCCCCGGTCTCGACATTTCTCATCGCCGCTTCTATCTGCCACCCACTGTAGGCGAACGCGTGTTCGAGTCAAAGCCATATGGTGATGACACGCCGACAAAGATCGGAAGGACTACCAGCGGCTGCGGGGAACATCGAAGTCGCGGCAGAGTGCGACCCATACGTCCCTGGGATCGACCCCCGACTCGAGGGCTTGCGCTGCCGTCCGACCACCGAGATCGGTCAGCACGTGGTCGACGAGTAGCGAATCCGCGGTGGTGGCGCCGAACTCGGAGCTGATGAGTTCGGCGAATTCGGTCAGTCGCACGCCACCGAGAGTAGCGAAGCACCCGGGCCGCCCGCCGCGCGGGCACAGACCGCGACGGGATCGACGGTGTCGGCGGCGCTGCTGCCCGCGCTCCGGGCCGACTCGGCAAACGATGTGCTGTCCAACACCTTTCGGCACGAAGCACTCAACTCCCGCGCGGTCACCGGACGTACCACCTCGGCACAGCCCCATCGGCGGGCTCGCTGGGCGAGTTCCCATTGGTCACCACCGCCGGGGACGAGCACCTGGGGAACCCCGGCGATCAGCGACTTGGCCAGCATCCCGTGTCCGCCGCCGCAGATCACCAGCGCGGCCTGGGCCAGCAACAGGTCCTGTCGGCCGTGTCCGGCGATCGCCCACGACGGCAGGTCGCTCACCGTGGGCGCGAGGCCGGAGACCACTGCGCGCACCGGCCTGCCCAACAGGTCCGGGGCAAGCGCCTCCAGAGCCGTCTCGGCAAGCCCGGCCGCACCCGTGGTGGCGGTGGACGGAGCAATGACCACCAGGGGCGCATCGCCCGGCGGTGGGGTGAACACCACGTCGGTGGGCTCCCACAGCAACGGACCTACGATCTCGGCCTCGCCCGGCCAGTCCGGTCTGGGGACCTCCAGGGCCGGCAGCGTGGCGATCAGCCGCGCCGCAGGTACCTGTTCGCGTGCAGGCAGGCCGATCTCACGACGAGCGGATTGTCGTTGTCGTCGACCGACGGCAATCGACCTGTCGGTGGCGGCCCGCAGCAAGGTGTCCCGCAGTCGTCCTCTGACACCGGTCCCTGCTGCCAGACCACTGCCGATGGGCGGCAACGCGCGCGACGGGCTGTAGAGCGGATGAGGCGACAACTCCACCCATGGGATACGCAGGGTCTCGGCGGCCCAGCCGCCGCACACGGTGATGACATCGCACACCACGAGATCAGGAGGATCGCGGCGAAGCAACGGGACGAGCAACTCGCACATACGGGCGGCGCGGACGCCGAGTTTGGCGCCCGCGTCCGAATCGTCGTCATCGCGATCGGCACCCAGGCCCGGGAGTTCTCTCACCTGTAGGCCGCGTGCCGCCGCCGTCTCGATCCAGCCCGAACCCGTGTAGACAACCGGATCAAAACCCTTGTCCTGCAACAGCTCCGCCAACGCCAGCACCGGCAGAGCGTGCCCCGCGTCGGAGCCTGCCACGAGTGCGACCCGCAGCGGGCCGGCATGAGAACGGGTCAACTACAGGCCGGAACGCGTGGATTGCTTGTCCGAACTGGCCCACTTGACCACGGACACGATGCCGAGGATGACGAGGCCGATCACCAGGATGTAGAGCAACCCCTTGACCAGCGCCATGATCAGGCCGAAGGCCAACCACACCACCAGAACTGCCAGCAATACTTTCCACCACATGATGCTTCTCCTCATTCCGGTGTTCGTCTCCGGTGACCACAACGGTGCCAGGGGTATGGCCCGGTGTCACGGAAAAGCAGCCAAGATGGGTGGAAGTTCAGGGACTACCCCGAGAGCCACCGATCGGTCGACCGATCGACCGCACTCAGTTCGCTTGCGGCTTCTCGATGTTGGGCCCCAGAGCGGCGGCCGGATCGGTCGCCGGCGTGGCGCTCGACTCCCCCGCCGGCAAGGACTCGCCTGCCATCGAGGCCCGGATCTGTTCGAGCCGGGAGTGGCCTGCCATCTGCACGCTGGCCTGCTGAACCTCCATCATCCGACCCTGGACCGAATTGCGGGACAGCTCAGCCGATCCGAGAGCGTTGGCGTACCGGCGCTCGATCTTGTCGCGCACCTGCTCGAGGTTCGGGGTGTTGCCGGGAGCCGAGAGTTCACTCATCTGGTTGAGCGACGCCGACACCTGCTCCTGCATCTTCGCCTGTTCCAGTTGGCTCAGCAGCTTGGTGCGCTCAGAGAGCTTCTGCTGAAGCTGCATCGAATTCTGCTCGACGGCGCGTTTGGCCTGTTCGGCGGCCTGCAACGACTGGTCGTGCAGATTCTTCAAATCCTCGACACTCTGTTCTGCGGTCACCAACTGAGCAGCGAAAGCCTCGGCCGCGTTGGTGTATTCGGTCGCCTTCGCGGTGTCGCCCGCAGTGGCGGACTTGTCTGCAAGGGTCAGCGCTTGTCGGGTGTTCGCCTGCAGACGCTCGATGTCCTCGAGTTGCCGGTTGAGCTTCATCTCGAGCTGGCGCTGATTACCGATGACCGCAGCCGCCTGCTGCGACAGCGCCTGATGCTGACGCTGCGCATCCTCTATTGCCTGCTGAATCTGAATCTTGGGGTCGGCATTCTCGTCGATCTTGGCGTTGCCGAACGCCATCAAGTATCTCCACGCCTTCACGAATGGGTTAGCCATTGCCCTGCCTTGTCTTGAAGTCCGTTTCCGAGCAGTTCGATGTCTAATCTATCGTCTGGCCCGAGCTTAAACAGCAGAGGCCGCGACACGGGCTCGCGAGCCACTGATCAAGCTGCCGCGAGCGCAGATGCCGGGGCGGGGATGACCACCTTGGTTTCCGTGGCGATGTTCGCGTGCCCGCCCTGCGGCGCCGCGTGCTCGGGATCGGTACGCAAGGTGTCTCGCACATCGAGCAGCACGTCCGCGATCTCGACAGCCAGAGCATCGCAGATGGCCGCGAGCAGTTCGCTCGATGCTTCCTTTTGGCCGCGTTCGACCTCCGACAGGTACCCGAGACTGACCCGGGCGCTCGTCGAGACCTCGCGCAGCGTCCGACCCTGATCCATGCGGACCCGCCGCAGGCTGCCACCGAGCGCTTCCCGCAAAAGCAGTGCCATATGAGTCCTCCTCAACACGTCAGTCTGTCCAACGCCACACGGCTCGATTCCGTTCCCGGAACTCGGTGAGAGAGTGCGCCGAGCACGCACCCTGCCGGTCGAGGGTTCAGCGATCGACCGTGTGAACGAGACTAGACGAATATCTTATCGATCGCCGGACAGCGACATGCGCTCCGACGCCGGTGGGTCGATCGAACGTCACCGGTGCCTGCGCCCGTCGATCTGCCGGGCTGCGGCCGCATCCCGGCGTCGCTGTGCCCTCTTTGCGAAGGCCTGCCAGACGTAGTCGAAGCCGGTGATCACCGTCGCGACGAGCGCGGCCGCCATGAAGATCACCGCGAGCCAGTGCAGCAACCCGGGCAACGGCAGGATGTACAGCCCGATCGCGACGGCCTGCAGAAGGGTCTTGAGCTTGCCGCCGCGACTCGCCGGGATCACGCCGTGGCGCAGCACCCAGAACCTCAGGACGGTGATGCCGAGTTCGCGAGCGAGGATCACGCCCGTCACCCACCACGGGAGCTCGCCGAGAACCGACAGGCCGATCAACGCCGACCCGATCAAGGCCTTGTCCGCGATCGGGTCCGCCAGCTTCCCGAAATCGGTGATCAATCCGCGCTGTCGCGCTATCCGGCCGTCATAGTGATCGGTGACCGCCGCGAGAGCGAATATCCCCCAGGCCAGCGTCCGCCACCACGGGTTGTCGCCATCATCGACGAACAGGACCACGACGAAGACCGGCACCAGCACGATGCGGAACATCGTGAGGATGTTCGCGAGATTGAGGACCGGGACATCGGTGCTGACCGGGTCCGAGATGGGGTCGGCTTCGGGGTCGTTGACCTCGCGCCGCAAACGATCAGCCATGGGCAACACCTGGTTCCGGTGATTCGCGTTGCCCAATACCCACACGCACAGGATAGGCGGCGGCCCTCGCGGTCACCGGCAGGGGTACGCGGCGCTCGTATTACTGTTCATCCATGGCATCTGACGAGCGCTCCACACACCAGGCTGCCGCCGCACCCGCAACCGCGGTGACAGTACGACGCGCCCGCACCTCCGACGTACCGCGCATCAAAGAACTCATCGACCAGTACGCGGGCCGGATCCTGTTGGAGAAGAACCTCGTCACCCTCTACGAAGCAGTTCAGGAGTTCTGGGTCGCCGAGTTCGACGGCACTGTCGTCGGATGTGGTGCACTGCACGTGCTGTGGGCCGACCTCGGCGAGGTGCGCACGGTGGCTGTGGACAAGGCGCACGCCGGACACGGGGTGGGACACAAGCTCGTTGCCCGGTTGATGGAGATGGCCCGCGAACTGCAGTTGAGCCGGGTCTTCGTCCTGACCTTCGAGACCAGGTTCTTCGCCAAACACGGTTTCACCGAGATCGCGGGCACCCCGGTCACCTCGGAGGTCTACGAGGAGATGTGCCGTTCGTACGATGCCGGCGTCGCCGAGTTCCTCGACCTCAGCTACGTCAAACCGAACACCCTGGGCAACACCAGGATGATCGCAAGCCTGTAGATCAGCACAACGAAAGTGGAACCTTGTCGACTTATCTCGTCACCTATACGTTCTCGCCCGGCACCGCATCGGTCCGCGACGAAACTCGCGCCACCCATCGAACCTGGCTGAAAGCGCTATTGGACGATGGTGTGCTGAAGGCGTCCGGCCCCTATACCGACGGGTCGGGCGCGCTGTTGATCTTCAACGCGCCCGACGTCGATTCGCTGTCCACGATCCTCGCCGGCGATCCCTACGTTCCGGTCGCTGCGATTGATGCAACGACCATCACCGAGTGGACACCGGTGTTCGGACCCGTCACCGACTGAACTCTTGGTTAGGGGCTGAGCTCGGTCTTGTCCGGCTTGCGGGCGTCGGATCTCGACTTCAGCAAGCTCGCGATCGTGGTGATCACCAGCGTGCCGACGATCACGGACAACGACAACGGAGTCGAGATCTCGGGCACCTTCACGTGTTCGCCACCGTTGATGAAGCCCAGCGTGTTCTCGTGCAGGGCGTGCAGGACGAGTTTGATACCGATGAACCCGAGGATGAACGACAAGCCGAAGGAGAGGTAGACCAGCTTGTCGAGCAGACCGCCCAGCAGGAAGTACAGCTGTCGTAGACCCATCAGGGCGAACGCATTGGCGGTGAACACGATGTAGGGCTCGGAGGTCAGACCGTAGATCGCCGGAATGGAGTCGAGCGCGAACAGGACGTCCGTGAAGCCGATGACGATGAGCACCATCAGCATCGGGGTGGCCAGGCGCTTGCCGTTCTCTTTCGTGAACAACTTGTCGCCGTCGTAGTTGTCCGACGTGCGAAGCACCTTCTTGACGAACCGCTGGATGGTGCTCTCGCGCTCTTCTTCGGCCTCTTCCTCGTGGCCGGACTCGCGGACGAGCTTGATCGCGGTGTAGATCAGGAATGCACCGAACAGGTAGAAGACCCAGGAGTATGCGTTGATGGCCGCCGCGCCCACGGCGATGAACGCACCGCGCATGACCAGCGCCATCACAATACCGAGGAGCAGCACCTTCTGTTGGTACTCACGAGGCACCGCGAACTTCGCCATGATGATGACGAACACGAACAGGTTGTCCACCGAGAGGGCTTTCTCGGTGACGAAGCCTGCGTAATACTCGGTGCCCGACGTCGAACCCCACTTCCACCACACGAACCCACCGAAGATGAGTGCGACTGTGATGTAGAAAGCCGACCAGAACCCCGATTCCTTGATCGAGGGGGCGTGCGGGACGCGCACGTGGGCGAAGAAGTCGAAGATGAACAAGCCCAGGATCACCAGGATGGTGATGATCCACACGGTCGATGACACGTGCACAGTCGCAGCCTCCAAGCAGCAGTTCCAGTCAAACAGTAAAGATGACTTTACCGAACGTTCGAGGAGATCTCGATGAGTGAGAGCAAAACCTCCGCCTGGTTGCTCCTGCACGGAGTGCCGCTCACACCTGAGGTTTGGGCGCCTCTAGTGCAGCTATTGCCCGTAGCGATCGCTGCAGACGCAGTCACGCCAACCCTGACGGCCACCGAGAGTTCACCTGATGTTCAGGCGAGACTGGCCGGTGACCTGGTAGCACAACACTGTCAGGATGCGCGCCGCCTGCACGTGGTCGGACACTCGTTCGGTGGTCAGGTCGCGCTCGAGTTCGCTCTGCAGGCCCCCGCTTCCGTGGCATCACTGACGCTCTTGTGTACCCGCGACACCCCGTTCCCGGCCTTCGCTCAACTGGCCGAGACGGTGCGGAAGTCGCCCCTCGATCCTTCGCAGTCGCTACAGCGCTGGTTCAACGCCGCCGAGATCGAAGCGAACGGGCCTGCGGTGCGGTACGCCCGGACCACGCTCCAGCACGCCGATCGCACGCAGTGGGCGGCAGCCCTGGCTGCCATCTCGCGTTTCGATTGCTCTGACCGCACCGGCCAGATCACCGCGCCGACCACGGTGATCGCGGCCGATCGCGACCCCGTCTCGAGTGTTGCCGCGATGGGTGAGATGGCGGACCGAATCGACGGCGCCCGGATGTCGGTGTTGGCCGGCGCCGGACACATGTCGCCGTTCAGTGACCCAGAACGTCTGGCGGACCTTCTCATCGCCTCAGCGCGTCGCGCATGACGCTCAGTCGTCCGGATCGCCGTCGGTGTCGGAGCCGCCACCGTTGATCGAAGCGATGACGCCTGCCAGGTCCTCCGGCTTCACGAGCACATCGCGCGCCTTCGATCCCTCCGACGGCCCGACCACCCCCCGGGTCTCCATCAGGTCCATCAGGCGGCCTGCCTTGGCAAAGCCGACCCGGAGCTTGCGCTGAAGCATCGATGTCGAGCCGAACTGACTGGTCACCACGAGTTCGATCGCCTGCAGCAGATCGTCGAGGTCGTTGCCGATGTCGGAGTCGATGTCCTTCTTGTCCGACACCTTCTTGTCCGACACCTTCTTGGCGGTCACACCTTCGGTGTAATCGGGTTCGCTCTGGTCCTTGGCGAAGTCGACGACTGCCTGGATCTCCTCGTCGGTGATGAACGCGCCCTGCATGCGGACCGGCTTGCTCGCGCCCATGGGCAGGAACAAGCCATCACCCATACCGATCAGCTTTTCCGCGCCGGGCTGATCGAGGATGACCCTGGAGTCGGTGAGCGAGGACGTCGCGAACGCCAGACGCGAGGGGACGTTGGTCTTGATCAGACCGGTCACCACATCGACCGAGGGTCGCTGCGTTGCCAGCACGAGGTGGATACCCGCGGCGCGGGCCTTCTGGGTGATTCGGACGATCGCGTCCTCGACGTCACGCGGAGCGGTCATCATCAGGTCGGCGAGCTCGTCGACGATCGCAAGGATGTACGGGTACGGCTTGTAGACCCGCTCAGAACCGAGCGGGGTCGTGATCTCGCCTGAACGCACCTTCGCGTTGAAGTCGTCGATGTGGCGGACCCGCGATGACTTCATGTCCTGGTAGCGCTGTTCCATCTCCTCGACCAGCCACGCCAGCGCAGCGGCAGCCTTCTTGGGCTGGGTGATGATGGGCGTGATGAGGTGCGGAATGCCCTCGTACGGAGTCAGTTCCACCATCTTCGGGTCGATGAGGATCATCCTGACCTCATCAGGGGTAGCGCGGGTCAGCAGGGACACCAGCATCGAGTTGACGAAGCTGGACTTACCCGAGCCGGTGGAACCGGCGACGAGCAAGTGCGGCATCTTGGCGAGGTTCGCGGTGACGAAGTCGCCCTCGATGTCCTTACCGAGACCGATGACCAGCGGATGCTTGTCCTTCCGGGTCGAACTCGCGGTTAGTACGTCCGCGAGGCGGACCATCTCACGGTCGCTGTTCGGCACCTCGATACCCACAGCGGACTTGCCGGGGATCGGGGCGAGCAATCGCACGTTGTCGGTGGCGGCGGCGTAGGAGATGTTGCGCTGCAACGCAGTGATCTTCTCGACCTTCACACCGGGTCCGAGTTCGACCTCGTACCGGGTCACGGTCGGACCACGCGTGAAACCGGTGACGGCGGCATCGATCTTGAACTGCTCGAGGACGGCCGAGATCCGATCGATCATCTCGTCGTTGGCCGCGCTGCCCAACTTCGGCGGATCACCGTCGATCAGCAGACTCGCCGGAGGCAGTTTGTAGTCGCCCTCGACTGCGCGATCAACGACCAGTGCGTCGTGGTCGCCGCCGAGGTCGTCGTCGTCGTCTTCGACCGGGGCGGGCTTGGGCGTCGGCTTGGGCACCGGCCGCTTGCGCACCGGCTTTGCTCCGGCGGGTGGCGTGGTGATGGCGGCCGTCACCGCGGAAGGACTGCCGTCGTCGTCGATGATCGGTTCGGTCAAGGCTTCTGAAGCGGTCACCGCACTCGCCTGACGGCGCCGTGGCGGTCTGCGCAACGCCTCTGATCCGGCAGCTGTCGGGTTCTCGTCGGGCGGATAGTTGTCGTAGGGATCGCCGAAGGCGGTGTCTGCGTAACCGCCGTCGACATCCTCATCGTCGTCGGGTTCTTCGTCGTCCCATTCACGATCGACACCGATTCCGAGGTAGGAACCGACCACCGCCGTGAGTTCGCGAACAGTGAGACCCGACAGCAGCAACAACCCGAAAGCCATGCACAGCAGCAGGATCGGGACGGACAGCCAGGCGGTGAGACCGTCTGTGAGCGGGCCGCCCACCGCGAAACCGATGAAGCCCCCTGCACCCTGCCTGCCGTCGAGGTCGTTCGGCATGCCCGAGAAGATGTGAAACAGACCGGGCAGCGGCAACCCGATCAGCAGCGCCGCACCGATGAAGCGTCCGCGGCCGCGCGGGTTCGGTGCATGCCGCATCAGCAGGAAGCCGATCACGATCAAGACGACCGGAACCAACGCGGCAACAGATCCGAGTACCGCGCGGGTGGCGGAGTCGACGAAGGCACCGACCGGACCGCCGGCGTCGAACCAGATCGCGGCGATCATCACGATCGCGGCTGCGATCAGTACCAGGGCGATCCCATCTCTGCCCTGGGTGTGCCCGGGCCCATGGTCGCCGTCGGGTCGCGCGTCCCAGTTGCCGCCGAAGTCGCCGGCAGCCTCGTCCCAGCCGTCGTCGGTGTCGTACATGCGCTCGTCGTAGTCCGGGTCGCCTCCTCGCGAACCGACCCGGGCGACCGAACCGACACCCTTCGCGAGCATTCCCCAGCCTGCCCCGACCCCGCTACCGACGGCCTTGGCGACCGATCGGCGCTCGCGGACCGGGCGTGCCGGGGTCGCTGCGGTCTTCTTCGTCGCAGCTCGCGTCGACGGAGATTTTTTCGCCCCCGCCTTCTTCACGCTGGACTTCTTTGCTGCGCTCTTCTTCGGTCCGGTGGCCGGTGAGGCCTTCTTCGGAGCCGCCTTACGCGGCGCAGCCTTCTTGGCGCCGGCCTTGGTTGCCTGCGCAGAACTTCGAGCCGACGCGCCAGAACGACGGGCGGTGGACTTGGTTGCCATGGCTGACAGCCTAGTCGGCAACAGTCACACCTACCTCATCTACAACACGCGTATCGCGGGCCGTGTCAGATTCGTGACCGGAGTAGCCCCGAGTTCTACTCGGCTGACCTGCAAGGTTCGGTCAAAAGCCGCGCTTGGCCGCCTTGACCGCGGCGATCGCATCCACGTCGCCGGAAAAATCGAGGACGGTCTTCGATCGTCCGAAGGCGAACAGCAGCAGTTCGAGAGGTTCACCGGTGACTCGAACGATGGGTCCGCGACCCCCGACACCGATCTGTTCGCCTGCCGGGGTCACCAGTTCGACCGTCGCGGGCGACTTCGCGATCGCCCGCTTGCCCATGGCCTTCAGAGGACCGAGTACCGCCTTCGTGCTCGCGGCATCCAGTGTCCGGGGCTCCCACTCGGCGCCACCGCGGCGAACGTCTTCGTGATGGACGAACATCTCGGTGACGTTCACGAATCGATCGACCAGCTTCAGCGGGGAGAACAGCGGCGGACCCGCGGCGAACTTGGTGACCATCGCATCCCAGTCCCCCGCCGCGACCTCGTTCTGGACTTTCTCCGTGTGCCCGGCGAACGCCGAGATCAGAATGCCGGGCGACGCGTCCAGTCGGTATTCCCGCACGATCATGTGTGCGGTGAGGTCGCGTGCCGTCCAGCCGTCACACAGAGTGGGCGCATCGGGGCCAACCGCTCGCAGGGTGGTCGCGAGCGCGGCGCGTTCATCTTGGGCAATGGTCATGTGAACACCCTAGTTGCCAGACAGCTAGTTGTCGGATCCCTCGCGGACCGTGAGCACGGTGGGGATGATCATCGGGCGACGACGGTACTTGTCGGCAACCCAGCGACCGACTATCCGGCGAATCGTCTGTGCAATTCGATGGGTGTCGGTCACCCGCTCGGTCGCCATCTGGGTCAACGCCTGTTCCACCAGGTCTGCAGCTTCTTTCAGCGCTGTCGGATCGTCGGAGAAGCCGCGACCTGACACCTCTGGAGGACTGATGGCCCTGCCCGTCGTCGCGTCGATGACAATCGCAATAGCGATGAACCCGCCCTCACCGAGCACGAGCCGCTCGGACAGGGTCGACTCCCCCACGTCGCCGACCGACAGTCCGTCGACGTAGACGTAACCGACCGGTACCCGGCCGGTGATACGGGCCTTCCCGTCGACGAGGTCGACGACGACCCCGTCCTCGGCCAATACGACTGCGTCGGCCGGCACACCGGTCGCCTCCGCCAGTGCGGCATTCGCGCGCAGATGACGCCATTCACCGTGCACGGGCATGACATTCGAGGGACGCACCGCGTTGTAGAGATACAGCAGTTCGCCCGCCGAGGCGTGACCCGACACGTGGACCTTCGCGCTCTGCTGGGTGACGACGGTGGCCCCGCGACGAGCCAGCCCGTTGACGACGGCGAAAACGGAGTTCTCGTTACCGGGGATGAGTGAAGACGCCAGGACCACGAGATCGTCGGCACGGATGTTGATCTGGCGATGCTCACCACGCGCCATCCTGGAGAGGGCGGACAGCGGCTCGCCCTGCGACCCGGTCGAGATCAGGACCACCTTGTGGTCCGGCAGACTGGCTGCGGTATCGAGGTCGACCACCACCCCGTCGGGAACTCGCAGGTACCCGAGTTCTTGCGCGATCTGCATGTTGCGGACCATCGACCGGCCCACGAACGTGACCCGCCTGCCATGGGTGTGCGCGACATCGACGACCTGCTGGATGCGGTGGACGTGGCTGGCGAAGGATGCGACGATCACGCGCTGTTTTGCCTTGCCGATGACCTGATCGAGAACCCCACCGATCTGGCGTTCAGGCATGACGAACCCGGGGACCTCGGCATTGGTCGAGTCGACGAGGAACAGGTCCACGCCCTCGTCACCGAGTCGCGAGAAACCGGCGAGGTCGGTGAGCCTGCCGTCGAGCGGCAGCTGGTCGAGCTTGATGTCACCGGTGTGCAGCACCACGCCCGCGCCGGTGCGGATGGCCACCGCGAGCGCGTCGGGGATCGAATGGTTGACCGCGAAGTACTCACAGTCGAACGGACCGTGAGTCGAATGCTCGCCTTCGGTGACCTCGATCAGCTTCGGACGCAGACGATGCTCTTTACACTTCGCCGCCAGTAGCGCCAGCGTGAACTTGGAGCCGATCACCGGTATCTGCTGACGAAGCCGCAGCAGGAACGGGACCGCTCCGATGTGGTCTTCGTGGCCGTGGGTCAGGACGATCGCCTCGACGTCGTCGATGCGATCTTCGATGTACCGGAAGTCGGGCAGGATCAGGTCGACGCCGGGTTGGGCATCTTCGGGGAACAGGACCCCGCAGTCGACGATGAGCAGACGTCCGTCGTACTCGAAAACTGTCATGTTCCGGCCGATTTCGCCGATGCCACCGAGCGCCACGATCCGCATCCCGCCCTTGGGCAGCTTCGGCGGGACTCCGAGCCGGTCGGTTCCTTCGACCACCTTCGGTTCGTTGCGTTTCTGCGGGGCAGACTTGCCACCCTTGCGGTCGCGCGACGTCCGTTTGGCAGCGGCAGGTTTCGCAGCGCGTGGCGCTTTCGCTGCCTGCTGTTCGACGACGGGTTCAGCGATTGGCGGGGCGACGGGTTCCACCGTCGCCGGCGGCGCAGCGTTCACCGGGGGCGGGTCCGACGGCGGTCCGGCTTGCCGGACGACCCTGCCGCGCCTACGTCCGCCACCGTCCGCCGTGGTCATGAAAGCACCTTGGCTGCACGCAGATCTGCGATCAGCGATTCGATCTGGGGGCCACTGGCCGGCACCTGCGGGAGCCGGGGATCACCAACATCCATCCCGACGATTCGGAGCGCCGCCTTGACCATGGTGACACCACCGAGGCGGCCCATCGCGTTGACGAGCGGGATCATCGAGACATTCAATTCGCGGGCGCGCACCAGATCTCCTTTGTTGACGGCTTCGAGCATGTCGCGCAACCGATCCGGAACCAGGTGTCCGATGACGCTGACAAATCCCGCAGCCCCGATCGACAGCCAGGGCAGGTTCAGTGCGTCTTCACCGGACAGGTACTGCAGTCCGGTGTCCGTCATGAGTGACGCGGCCGAGTTCAGATCACCCTTGGCGTCTTTCACGCCAACGATGTTCGGGTGGCGCGACAACTCGAGCAATGTGCGATGTTCGATGGGAACCACCGAGCGCGGCGGGATGTCGTAGAGCAGGACCGGGAGGTCGGTGGCATCGGCGACGGCGGTGAAATGGGCGAGCAGCCCCGTCTGCGGCGGCCTGGAGTAGTACGGCGTCACCACCAGCAACCCGTGCGCGCCGAGCGCAGCGGACTCCTTGGCGAACCAGACACTCTCCCGGGTGTCGTAACTGCCCGCGCCTTGCACGATTCGCGCTCTGTCACCGACGGTGTCGAGCACCACACGCAGCAGATCGAGCTTCTCGGCCGGTGTGGTCGTCGGGGACTCGCCGGTGGTTCCGGAGACGACGAGTCCGTCGCACCCGCCGGACACCAACTTGTCTGCGAGCTCCGCGGCTCGGTCGAGGTCAAGCTTTCCGTCAACGGTGAACGGCGTCACCATGGCAACACTGACTGTCCCGAAAGGGAAGCTCTGTGGTTGCATCTCACCGGTGGTCATGGTCGGTAAGGTTACCGGAGCCATCGGGGGCCGAGTGACGCCACGGCGCCCCGCGCCCTCAGTACGCCGGTGATGCCCCGCTCAGCCTTCGAACACGAAGGGCGATGTGGCCACCTCGGTGCCGTCGGAGAGGGTCCCGATCTCGAAATCGCCGAAGACCGTCGGCGCGACGTCGGTGAGTTGACGCAAGCATTCGATGGCCAACTGCCGGATCTCCACGTCCGCGTGCTCGGTCGCGCGCATGCCGATGAAATGCCGCCACGCACGATAATTGCCGGTGACGACGATTTTGGTCTCGGTGGCGTTCGGCAGCACCGAACGGGCAGCCTGACGCGCCTGCTTGCGGCGCAGGATGTTGTTGGGAACGTCGGAGAACTTCTCCTCGAGCGCGGTCAGCAGTTCGGAGTAGGCCTGCCTGCTCGCGTCGGTCGCCGCCACGAACAGTGCTTCGAGTTCTTCGTCCCCGCGGATCGCCGGCGGCGGCACCACATTCGAATCATGTTCCGGCACAAAACGTTGCGAAAGCTGCGAGTACGAGAAGTGGCGATGCCTGATGAGTTCGTGGGTGCACGATCGTGAGATCCCGGTGATGTAGAACGTCACCGTCGCGTGCTCGAGCAGCGAAAGATGACCTACCTCGAGAATGTGGCGCAGGTACCCGGCATTCGTCGCTGTGCGTGGATTGGGCTTGTCCCAGCTCTGGTAGCAGGCACGACCCGCGAACTCGACAAGCGCCTCACTGCCGGTGACGTCGGTGCTCCAAGGCACATCGGCGGGCGCTTCGAAAGACGATTTCGCCACCAGTTGCACCTTCAACGGCACCATTTCCGACACTGCAGTTCCTCTTTTCTCGCCGCGGGTGAGCAGTGCCGATTCTCCCCTACCCGAGAAGTTCGACGACACGCGACCTCGCAGCGGCGCACCCGGGCGACCGGTTCAGCGGCGCCGAGTCGACTTGCGGAGCTGCGGCGCGAGGTCGCCGCGATCACCCACGACGATCTGTTCGACACCGAGCCAGTTCGCCATGGTCAACAGATCTGTCGCCAGCGAGTCCGCGACAAGCGGCACATCTGCGCCGGGTTCGGCGAATGCACCGAGTACCAGCAGACGATTGCCGGGCCGGTCGGTCTTCAGGTCCACCCTGGCCACCAGCTGATCTCCCAACAGGTAAGGCAGAACGTAGTAGCCGTGGACCCGTTTGGCCTCCGGGACGTAGATCTCGATGCGGTAGTGGAAGTCGAACACGCGCTCCGTCCGCGGCCTGAAGAACACCAGCGGGTCGAAAGGACTCAGCAAGGTAGACCGAGTGATGGCTCGGGGGACCTTGGCCCCGGGGTCCAGGTAGCCAGGCTTCTCCCAACCCTCGACGCGGACCTGCGCGACCTCCCCCGCCGCCACCAGGTCGGCCAGTGCCGCGCGGGCGGGCTCAGGCTTCAACCGGTAGTAGTCGCGAATGTCCGCCTCGGTACCCACCCCGAGCGCCACGACGGACCCCGCCACCAACGACCTGACCGCCTCGTCGCGTGGGATCTCGACATTCGCGTACTCACCGACGACGTTCTCGGCGAGGTCGTAGTAGCGGGTGAAGCCACTACGGCGCGTCGCCGACAGCTCCCCCGCGGCGAACATCACTTCGCACAGGTACTTGACCTGGCTGCGATCCCACCACGCGCCTTTCTTCGGTCTTTTTTCATGGCCCAGATGATCTTCGAGCATGCCGCTGGTGCAGGGCCCGACGTCCGCGACCGCCTCGCGAATGCGCGTCCGCACATCGGCGGCCTTCTTGTCGCCGATCGCCTCGCGATATCTACCGTGCGCGTAGTCCTGCATGCGCCAACGGAAAAGCGGCCAGTGCTCGATCGGGATGAGAGCGGCCTCGTGTGCCCAGTACTCCGCGAGCAGGGCCGGGCGTCGCGCGGTGGGTTCCCACGCGGCCTGCTCGAGGACAGTACGGTCGTACGGGCCGAGCCGACTGAACATCGGCATGTAGTGGGCACGCACCGCCACACTGACCGAGTCCATCTGGATGAGCCTGGTTCTGGACAGCATTCGCTGCAGGTGGCGGCGGTTGACTGTGGCCGCGGGCTGTCGATCCGCGAAACCCTGGGCCGCCAATGCCAATCGACGGGCCTGTGACGCCGAGAGGTCGCAGGCCCCGGAAGGTTTGGCGACAGTGCGCTTCGCGACCATCAGGCCTTCGCCGAGTACCGGAGGAAGCGGTGCCGCACGCCCGAGGCCGACTCGTGCCAGTCCTCATCGGCGTCGAGGGCCCAGCGGTGGGGGTCGAGTTCTGGTGCGAGCGTGTCCCCGTCGGAGATGTCGATGTCGATCTCGGTGACGTAGGCCGTGTCGGCAACATCAATTGCGGCCCGGTAGATCTCACCACCACCGATGACGAAGACCGTGTCGTCGAGCTGTTCCGCCGCCGCCAGCGCGGAAGTGATGTCGGGAAAACTCTGCGCGCCGTCGCCTTGCCAGTCACGCTGCCTGGTGATGACCAGGTTCGCCCGGTTCGGCAAGGGACGAAACCGCTCCGGAAGCGAGTCCCAGGTACGTCTGCCCATCACCACGGGATGGTGGCCGGTGATTGTGCGGAAGTACTTTTGGTCTTCGGGAAGGTGCCAGGGCATGCCGCCGTCGCGTCCGATCACGCCACTGGTCGACTGCGCCCAGATCAGGGCAATGGTCATCACGTGAGTCCTAGACCGCCACCGGCGCCTTGATTCCCGGATGGTAGCGATAGTCCAGTACTTCGATGTCTTCGAACTCGTAGTCGAAAATGGAATCGCGCTCCGCCAAAGCCAGTGTCGGGTAGGGGTAGGGATCGCGGGCCAGTTGTGTGGTGACCTGCTCCACGTGGTTGTCGTAGATGTGGCAGTCGCCGCCGGTCCACACGAAGTCGCCGACCTCCAGTCCCGCTTGCGCGGCCATCATGTGGGTCAAGAGCGCGTACGAGGCGATGTTGAACGGAACCCCCAGGAACAGGTCCGCGCTGCGCTGGTACAGCTGGCACGAGAGCTTGCCGTCGGCCACGTAGAACTGGAAGAACGCGTGGCACGGCGGAAGCGCCATCTGCGGGATCTCCCCCACATTCCACGCCGAGACGATGTTGCGACGCGAATCGGGGTTGGTCTTCAGCAGCTCCAGGGCCGCACTGATCTGATCGATGTGCTCGCCTGACGGAGTCGGCCAGCTCCGCCATTGCACGCCGTAAACGGGACCGAGCTCTCCATCAGGATCGGCCCACTCGTCCCAGATGGTCACGCCTCGGTCCTGCAGCCAGCGCACGTTGGATTCCCCGCGCAGGAACCACAGCAGCTCGTAGACGATGGACTTCAGGTGCACCCGCTTGGTCGTGATCAGCGGAAACCCTTCAGACAGGTCGAATCGGAGTTGATGTCCGAACACGCTCCTGGTCCCGGTCCCGGTTCGATCCGCCTTCGGAGTTCCCGTGTCCAGGACCAGCCGCAACAGGTCCTCGTAGGGGGTCGGAATCTTCGCCGCATCCGTCACGCGGTCGAGTCTAATCGCGGGTGAGGATCACCAACCGCTGGGTTGCGCGGGTCATGGCGACATAGCGGTCGACTGTTCCCCCGACCCCATCGCCGAACGCATCCGGATCGACCAGGACAACCAGGTCGAACTCGAGACCTTTCGCCAGTTCCGGCGCCAGCGACCGAACCCGTTCGGTTCCCGCGAACGTGGGATCACCGATCACGCAGGCAGTCCCGCCGGAGTTCGACGCGGCCCATGCCTCGACCACCGATCGCAGATCAGACGTCAGGCCGTATTCGACCGGATTCCCGCTGCTGCGGACAGACGTGGGTACGTTGGCGTCCGGGATCACGGCCCGGATGACGGGCTCGGCTTCGGCCATCACCTCTTCCGGGGTCCGGTAGTTGATCGTCAGGGACGCCACCTCGACACGGTCGAGGCCCACCCGCTCGAGCCGCTGTCGCCAGGTCTCGGTGAATCCGGCTCTGGCCTGGGCGCGGTCTCCGACGATGGTGAAGCTCCCGGACGGGCACCTGGCGAGCAGCATCTGCCACTGCGCGTCGGTCAACTCCTGTGCCTCGTCCACGACGATGTGCGCGAATGGTCCTTCCAACAGATCCGGGTCCGTCCGATCAGCCGCATCTGAATCGATCAGTGCCTGGCTCAAGTCATCGCCCCGCAGCATCGACATGACCATCAGCTCGGAATCGTCGGACGCGATCAAGTCGTCGACCACGGCCGAGCGGCGCTCGTGTTCGGCAGCCACGGCAGCGGTGCGGCGGCGCCCGCGCCCCGAGGCCTCCGGGTCGCCGAGGCGCCGCCGAGCCGCATCCAGAAAGGGTAGGTCGGACGCGGTCCAGGCGTAGGGGTCCGGACGACGCAGCGCGGCGGCCTCTTCGGCACTGAGCCACGAAGCGCACTTGCGTAGATACGCCGGCACCGACCACAGATCTGCGACGAGGTCGGTGGCCTCGATCAGCGGCCACGCCCGATTCAGTGCCGCACGCAGGTCATCGTTCTCCTGCAACGCCTTACGGAGCTGCCTGCCTGCGACACCGTCATGCCCGTCCGAGA
Source organism: Williamsia sp. 1135 (assembly GCF_002095395.1). GTDB lineage: Bacteria > Actinomycetota > Actinomycetes > Mycobacteriales > Mycobacteriaceae > Williamsia. Next base: position 81,504 of record NZ_MJEI01000107.1, on the reverse strand, counting down.
GAATTGTGAGGAGTTCGGACCAGATCTCCTCGCGTGCCTCGTTGTGCGGAGTGCCCGCAGCCGGTGCATCGAAGGCTGCCGCCCAGTCCTCCGGGCTGAGCCAGATGTCCGACCACTCGGTCTCGACGATCATCCCCTTGGCCGGAGGCTGTTCGTAGAACTCGACGGCCGGCTCGATGGCTCGTACAAGCTCGGCCGACGACTTCAGGCGAGTCGCTTGCTGATCGGGATCCATTGCGGCCCAATCCCCTTCTGCGACCAGGTCACGTATGGTGCAGAGCTGCACACCCTCCTCGCCGAGGCTGGGCAGGACGTCGGCCACGTATGAGAGGTACGGCTGGTGTGGGCCGACGAACAGCACGCCGCCTCTCCGGTGACCGAGACGAGGATCCGCGTGGAGGAGATAGGCGGTACGGTGCAGCGCCACAACGGTCTTCCCCGTTCCCGGCCCGCCGTCGACGACCAGCGCGCCCCGCGAACCCGCGCGGATGACGGCGTCCTGATCCGCCGCGATCGTGCCCAGGACATCCCGCATCCGGGGTGAGTGGTTGGTGCCGAGGCTCGCGATGAATGCTGACTGATCATCGAGGGCCGCCCGGTTTGTCAGGCCCTCCGTGGTGAACACCTCGTCCCAGTAGTCGGTGATCCGGCTTCCGGTCCACCGGTAGCGGCGCCGGCTCGACAATCCCATCGGGTCGGCGTGGGTCGCACCGAAGAACGGTTCGGCGGCCGGTGACCGCCAATCGAGTAGGAGTTGGCGCCCATCGTTGTCCGTCAGGCCGAGCCGACCGATATACACGGGCGCCGCGCCGTCGTCGTACTGCATGTGGCCGAGGCACAGGTCTACTCCGAAACGGCGTAGCGCGCGTAGTCGGGCACCCAGCCGGTGGACCTCCATGTCGCGATCCATCGCGTCGCGACCGCTGCCACCAGGTGCCTTACGCACGGTGTCGAGGCGGGCGGACAGATCTGCGATCGTGTTGTCGAGGGTCTGCGCGATTGCTGTGAAGTGCTCTTGATCGTGCGCGATCAGGGTCGGATCGGCTTTGCTCGCGAGGCGGGGCGGGATGTCGAACACACTGGAAAACCGAAGATTATCTGCCACGGCGAGAGATTCTGCGCCATCCCCGGGGTCTTGCCGCAAGCCCCGGGGTGCGCTATAAGTTGAAAGTGGAAGGACTCGCTATGCGAGTGTCGCCGCGAGAACCGCACCCAATTCGTAACAAGCTTCGCGTGCTCCAGTGTTCAGTTCGGTGATCTCCAGTGGCGCAGCAGCTGCTTCCAGGTCGAGACCGGTCGCCAACTTCTGAATCGACGAGATTGCGCCTGCGGTGTCGTTGTTCCCGTGCACCCACAGTCCGTACGGTTTTCCGGTCACCGACCCGAGTACCGGGTAGTAGACGGTGTCGAAGAAGTGTTTGAGGGCGCCCGACATGTAACCGAAGTTCGCGGGGGTGCCGAACAGGAAGCCATCTGCGGACAGCACATCGGGCACAGTCGCGGCCAGTGCGGCGATGGGTTTGACCCGCACCCCCGAGATCGCGGGATCGGCGGCTCCCTCAAGGACCTTTTCCAGCAGCTCACGCATCGGTGGCGAAGGCGTGTGGTGTACGACCAGCAACGTCGGAAGCGAGACGTCTTCAGACATCGGTGTCGGCTTCCCGTTCTTGTGCCACAGCACGTTTCATCATCTCGCGGGCGCGAGAGCGATCACCTGCGTAGTCGTAGGCGCGGGCGATCCGGTAGGTCGCCCGCCAGTTGCCCGGGTCTGCTTCCCACTCTGCTTTCACCGTGGCGAACAGTTCGTCGGCGGCATCACGTTCGATCCGACCTGATGGTCTGCGCGGCAGTTCCGAGACGTCGAGTTCTCGGCCCTCCTCGACCATTCGCCGGGCCAGTCGCTGATGAGCCAGCCCGGCGCGCAGCGTGGCCACCACCATCCAGACGCCCAGCAACGGCAGGATCAGCACCCCGATCCCCAACCCGATGCCGACCGGGTCGCCGCTGGTCAACAGATCGACGGCGCGGGAACCGAGCAAGACGAAGTAGAAGCCGAGTACCAGCACGAGAACGCCGATCCCGATCACTATCGGGCGGGCGTCCTTCGGTTTCTGGCTCATGTGCAGGACCCGATCACAGGTCCATCAACTCGTCGAGACCGACCGTGAGGCCTGGCCGGCCCGCGATGTCGCGGACTCCCAACAGCACACCCGGAACGAAGGATGTCCGGTCGATCGAGTCGTGACGAATGGTCAGCGTCTCGCCCTGGGTTCCGAACAGGACCTCCTGGTGGGCGACGAGCCCGGCCAGCCGCACCGAGTGGACCCTGACCCCGTCGACCTCGGCGCCGCGGGCGCCATCGAGTTCGGTGCTGGTCGCGTCTGGGCTGCGCGGGACCCCTGCTGCCGTCCGGGCTTCTCCGATCAGGCGAGCCGTTCGAAACGCGGTGCCCGAGGGGGCGTCGGCCTTGTGTGGGTGATGGAGCTCGATCACCTCGACGGAATCGAAGAACCTCGCGGCCTGCTGGGCGAACCGCATGCTCAGCACCGCACCGATGGCGAAGTTCGGCGCGATCAGGACACCGACACCGGGATGCTGCGCCAGCCATCCACGAACGGTGTCGAGTCGCTCGTCGTCGAAGCCGGTGGTGCCCACCACGGCGTGGATCCCGTTTTCCACCAGGAACTCGAGATTGTCCATCACCACGTCGGGGTGGGTGAAGTCCACGACCACACTGGTACCGGATTCGACGAACCGGGAGAGCGGATCGCCCTGGTCGACCCCGGCGCTGAAGTCGAGGTCGTCGGCGGCCTCCACTGCCGCGACGATGGCTTGACCCACTTTTCCGCTGGAACCGAGTACGCCTACTTTGATCTGGTCGCTCACCCGGCCGAGTCTAGTCAGCCCGGGAACGCTCCTCCTACCTGGTCACCGCTGGGATCACTTGGTTTCGGCTGCATGTGATTTCAGAACTCCGATGCTTCGGCTTCCCACGGTGAAGTACCAGAGGAACCCGACGCCCGCGATGATCCCGATGTAGATGAACGCGCCCCAGGCGTTGTACCAGCCGACGCCGTAGACCGATTCTCGTGGCCACGCCAGGTTCAACGCCATCAGGAAGCCCCAGACCACGGCAAAGATGTTCACGACCAACCCCCACCTGCCCATGGTGAAGAATCCGTCCCGCTCGAGATCGGGTGGTGGCCAATTGCCCTTGAACCGCTGGATCAGCAGCGGGCCGGTGACCAACAGGTAGGCGATGTAGATCATGATGATCGCGATCGAGGTGAGCACCGTGAAGATCTGCGGCTGATTGATGTTGATCACCAGGATCAGGACCGCCAGCACGCCGATCGTCACCGCAGGCACGACGGGCGTCTGGTACCTGGGATGGACCTTCGCCAACGATTCACCGAACGGCAGCGCGTTGTCGCGAGCCATGGCGAAACTCATCCGGATCGCGGCCGTGTGTACTGCCAGGGTGCAGACGAAGACCGCGATCACGATGCAGATCAGGAAGATGGTGCCGAGCGGGCTGACCATCACCTGTTCGATCAGGTATTGCAGGCCGCCGGACTTCTCGGCCAGTAGTGGGTCGTTGAGGTCGGGCGCGGCAAGGATTGCGAAGACGAGGATCGCGCCGCCGATCACGAACGAGGCAAGAATCGCGCGCAGGATCGCCTTGGGCGCGGTCTTCCTGGGTTCGTTGGTTTCCTCACCCAGCGAACTGGCGGTGTCGAAGCCGTACATCACGTAGCCCGATGCCAGCGAGGCGATCAAGAATGCCCCCAGATAGCCACCGCTGACGCCATCGCCGTACCCATTCGTGGAGAAGAACACGTCGGGTCCGCGTTCGATGTTGAACGCCAGAATGATCGCGATGAGCACTGCGGCAATCAGTTCGATGAACACGCCGGTGCTGTTGATCACCGACATCAACTTGACACCGAAGGCGTTGATCACCGTGGTGCAGATGATCAAGATCGTTCCGAGAAGGACCGCGTTCTCCGGCGACGTGACGGACAGGTCGTCGCTGCCGATCACGCGGAAGCCGGGCCAGATCCGGGGCAGGGTCGAATCGAGTGCGAGCACCACCGCGGCGATCGTGACGATGGAGGCGGTCAGCATCATCCACCCCGAGAACCAGCCGACGAATTTGCTGCCAAGAATCTTTGCCCAGTTGTAGACCGAGCCGGCAATCGGATACTTCGCTGCCAACTCCATGAAGCAGAGAGCAACCGCGAGTTGCCCGACGAAGACGATGGGCCACGACCACAGATACGCGGCCCCGGCCGTGCCGAATCCGAAGTAGAACAGCTGGAAGGTCCCGGTGAGGATGGATATGTAGGAGACTCCCGCGGCGAAACTGGCGAACTTGCCGATGCTCCGGTTGAGGCTGGGTTTGTAGCCGAAGTGCTCCATTCCGTCGTCGGAGCCTGCGGGTACGGAATCTGGAGGAGGTGAGGGCGCACCCTCGGGTTGCGTAGTGGTCATTGCCGCACGTCCTTCCGATCACCGAGCCAGTGCACGGTGACCGGTCAACTATGCGACGGGTCCGGCCATCGTGCGCACCCAATCGTGAAATTCGGCGATGTGGTGTTCGGCGGGAACGAGTACGCCGCCACGTCGATACGCGCGCGAGACCATTCCCGGTTGCGTTCGCTCACACGCCTCGAAATCCTGCACATTGACGCGATGGAAGAGTTCGACCGATTTGTCCAGATCGGCGCCGGCCGCCAAAACCCCTGGGTGATAGAGCCAATCGCATTCGACGACGGTTTTGTCGACGGCCGTCGGATACATCCGGTGCACGATGACGTGGTCGGGAACCAAGTTGATGAATACCTGCGGGCGGACGGTGATCGCGTAGTACCTACGATCCTGAGATTCCGACAGTTCCGGCAGCACACCCAGCCCTGTTGAACCGTCGATGGTGAAGCCTTCGACGTCGTCGCCGAACAGCGCCCCGTGACCGACGTAGTACTGGGCTGCGAGCCCATCGGCGAACTCTGGCAGCACCTCGGTCAGCTCCGGATGGATCGTCGCGCAGTGATAGCACTCCATGAAGTTCTCGATGATCAGTTTCCAGTTCGACGCGACCTCGTAACGCTCCCGCCTGCCCAGCACCAGTCGATCGACCTCGTATCGCTCGATCGACTCAGCGTCGCCCAACCGTTCGGTCACCGCTCCCTGGACGGACTCCGCGAACGTCGGAGGGTCGTCGGCCAGGCACACCCACACATACCCGAGCCACTCATGGGTCGCCACAGGAATGAGACCGTATGCGGTGCGGTCGATTTCCCCCAGGTCGACGAGGTTGGGCGCTGCCACCAGTTTGCCGTCGAGCCCATAGGTCCACGCATGATACGAGCATTGCAGGTTGCGGCGCACCTGCCCTTCGGGCTCAGTGCAGACCAACGCGCCTCGATGGCGGCAGCTGTTGAGGAAGGCACGCAGCCGCCCATCGCGGCCGCGGACGATCATCACACTCTCACGGCCGACCATCACCGTCTTGAAACTCCCGGTGTTCGGCAGATCGGCGGCGAGGACAGCGCAGAACCACATCTGCTCGAAGATGGTCGCCTGCTCTGCGGCAAAGTAACCCGGATCGATGTACGCCTGTCCTCCCAGCGTCGGCAGCAGCGCGGGAGTACCGGAGGCTGCCGCCGGGGGGTCCGGGTGTTGTTGGTGCCCTGGCATTCCGGTGATGGTCATGCGTCGGCCAGCCTTTTCGGGTCGAAGAGGGCAATGGGATGATCGGTGGCGCCATCGATGGCGAGATCAGCGAGAATCTCTCCCACCACAGGAACGAACTTGAACCCGTGCCCGGAGAAACCACAGGCGACGGTCACATTGTGGTGCCCGGGATGCCGTGCGATGACGAAGTTCTCGTCCGGGGTGGTCGAGTACATGCAGGTCGCGGTGTCCAGTACCGACCCGGTCAAGCCGGGTAACAGCCTGCCCACCCGTTCGACCATCGCCTCGATCTCGTGTGGATACACCGTCCGGTCGATCGTCTCGGGCGTGCAATCCTCGCCTTTGCGGAAGAAGGCGACCTTGGCGCCGCCCCCGGGCCCGTCGATGGGCGGGAATCCGTAGATCTGCTCGACCCCATCGGTCTCGTGGATATAGATCGGGCCACCCTCCATCGGAGCAGATCCCGCCACGGGGTCGATCCAATACATCACCTGTCGCTCGATCCGGATGGGGATGCCGATGTCAGAGAGTATCTTCGGCGCCCAGGCCCCCGGACACACCACCACATGCGCGGCGCGGTACGTGCCCGCCTCCGTGGTCACCACGACTCCGTCGCCGGAGTCCGACCACGATGTGACGGGTTCACCGAAGTGCAGGTCGGCGCCGGCGTTGTGCGCGAGGTTGATGTGCGCCTGCACCGTGGCCTCCGGGCGGGCGAATCCGGCCATGCTCTCGTACAGCGCCATATGTCCTGCAGGCGGGTCGAATGCCGGAAAACGCCGATGCACCTCGCGGTCGGTCAACACCTCGTGCGCCAGATCCCACTGCTCTGAGGCCCGGAGGGAGCCCGAGAAGGTCGTGGGTTCTGCGGGCCCCATGAACAAACCGCCGGTGACCGAATAAACATCTATCCCGCTGTCCCGCTTGAGTTTTTCCCACAGTTCGTACGAACGCAGGAGCAACGGGACGTAAGCGGGATCCTCGAAGTACGACTGCCGGATGATCCGGGAACCGCCGTGGCTCGAACCTTGATCGTGTGCAGGGGTGAAGCGCTCGAGACCCAGGACCCGCCTGCCACGGGCCGCGAGGTGATACGCCGCCGCGGATCCCATCCCGCCGAGGCCCAGGACGATGACATCGTATTTCGTATTGCTCAACCCACCACTCCGATCAGTCCTTTGACCCGATCGCCTGCCGGATCGACGAGCACCGGATCGGTGACGGTGAAGTCGAGGGTGCGACCGAAGTACTCGATGCTCACGTGTTCTCCGATGTCGACGTCCGGTCGCACCTTGACATAGGCGATCGTGCGTCCGACGGTCGGCGAGAAGGCAGCAGAGGTGACGTGACCCACCACCTCGGTGTCCACCAGGACAGGTTCACCTCCGAGGACCACGGCGGCCGGATCGTCGGCCACCACCGTCTGCAGCCGGCACCGGATCGGACGTTCCAGCAGGGCCTCGCGGCCGAAGAAGTCGTGCTTCTTTCCCACGGCGAAACCGATTCCCGCCTCGTCCGGGGTCATCTCGGCGTTCACGTCATGTCCCCATGAGCGATAACCCTTTTCGATGCGGAGCACGTCGAGCGCGCTACGTCCGGCAAGGACCGCACCGACCGTTTTTCCCGCCTCGGCGAGGCGATCCCACAGCTGCTGTCCGTCGGCGTTGCCTGCGTAGATCTCCCAGCCCAGTTCGCCGACATACGAGATGCGCAACATGGTGACGGCGATGCCCGCGATGGTGGCTTCGGCGGCTTTGTAATAGCCGAGGGTGTTGTCTCGCAGATCGATCGAGCACAATGGCGCCACCAGATCCCGGGCCCGCGGCCCCCAGACACCGATGCAGCAGGTCACTGCGGTGATGTCGGTGATCGTGACTGCCTCCGCATCACGCCGCCGACGTAACCAATCGATGTCCATCGGGCCGTTGATACCGAGTTGAAAACGATCGTCGCCCAGCCGCGCGACGGTCACATCGCTGCGTACCCCACCGCGGGCATCGAGGAGCAGCGCGTAGACCACGGTCCCGATCGGACGGTCGACGTTTCGCGTCAGCAGCCGACTCAGGAAGGTAGCCGCGTCCGGTCCTGTCACCTCGATCCTCATGAGAGACGTCATGTCGTACAAGCCGACTCGCTCCCTCGTTGCCGCGGCCTCCGCGAGAACGATGGGCGACCAATGCCGCCTCGCCCACTCATCGGCGGGATAGTGGTGTCGCGCATCCACCAGATGAGCGTTCGACTCGTACCAGGCCGGACGTTCCCACTGCCGGCCCACATGGAAGACGGCGCCCGCTGCGACCTGGCGAGCGTGAAACGGGCTGGCGGCGATACCGCGCTGCACCGAGCGCGGCTCCCGCGGATGAATGATGTCGTAGACCTCGACGAAACCCTGCGCGCTCGTGTCCGCCACGTAGTCGGGCCGCAATTGCGCGTCGGTGAACCGGGCGAGGTCGCAGCCGTGCAGATCGACGTCGGGAGTACCCTGCGTGATCCAGTGCGCCATGGTTTTTGCGACGCCGGCCGAATGCGTGACCCACACCGCCTCAGCAACCCAGAAGCCGTCGAGGCCCGGGTGTTCACCCATCATCGGCCCACCATCGGGGGTGAAGGAGAAGATGCCGTTGAATCCGTCCACGACCTCAGCGGAGGCGACGTCGGGCAACATCCGTGCCGTCTCGGCCCATGCGGGATCGAAGTCGGCTGCGGTGAAAGGCAACATGGACGGCATCGACTCGTCCGCAGTCGCCTCGTACAGCCGATTCATGTCCACGGGCATCGGCCGGTGGCCGTAATAGCCGATGCCGATCTGGTTGCCGTGCTGCCGGTAGTACAGATCTGCATCCTGATGCCGCAGGATGGGCAACGCGGCGTCGGCATGGCCGCGGCCGGAATCCGGAAGTGCGGAAAGCGATTCTATGGCAGACGTTTTCGCGTACTGATGGCCCATCGGCACCAGCGGCACCACCAGATCGACGAGCTCACCGAGTTGCGCACCCCAGAATCCCGCGCAGGAGATGACGACGTCGGCGCGGAAGACCCGGTCAGCCGTTCGTACGCCCGTCACCGAACCCCCACGCCGCAGCACCTCGACCACGACCTGGTCACCGATGAAGACCGCACCACGTTCGATCGCACGATTCATCTGCGCCGTGATCGCCGCAGGCGCTCCGGCCAGTCCGTCGGTCGGCGTGTGCAGACCGCCGAGGACGAGTCCGCGATCGAGCAGTGGGTGTAGTGCGACACACTCGGCGGGTGTGAGCAGCTCGGCCGGGATTCCCGCAACTTTCGCCCAGCCCTCCTTGCGGGCGAGCTCGGCCAGGCGCTGCGGCGTGGTCGCCACCTCGAGGCCTCCCACAGCGTTGAACGAGAGGCTGCCCGGCTGATTGAGTGACCCGAACTTCTGCGCGGTGTACTGCGCAAAACCGGTCATCGTGGGGGAAGCGTTGGTCTGGAACACGAGACCGGGTGCGTGCGAACTCGAGCCGCCCGTCATGGCGGTGGTTCCGGGTACCAGGGGTCCGCGATCGAGGACTGTCACGTCGCGGTGACCCAGCGCGGTCAGCTCATCTGCGAGAGACGACCCGACCACGCCCGCGCCGATGATGAGGAATCGTGGTTGTCCCACCAGAAGTCTCCAAACCTAGCGACCACCGAGCAAATCCAGTTGTTGCGCTGTCTGCAACACGTCGTGCCCTACGCAACAAATGGTGGGCCTGGGTGCGCCCCGGTGTCAAGTCACACCGGGTCAGCCCGGAAAGCCGATCCGCCGACTGACCTCGAGGGCCGCTTCCCGAACCCGTGGTGCCAGCAATTCCATGACGTCCGGGGTCAAACGGAAACTCGGACCCGAAATACTCAGCGCCGCAACGACATCACGGGTGTGATCACGCACCGGTGCCGCGATCGCGTTGAGTCCCTCCTCGAGTTCCTCCACCGCACCCGACCAGCCCCGCCCGGCGATCACGTGCAGTTCATCACGCAGAGCGTCACGGCTGACGATCGTGCGGTCGGTGAAGCGTTCGAGGGCTTCGTCGAGCGCGGCCCCGAGTTCGGCATCGGTCAATGCCGACAACAGCACCTTCCCGCTCGAGGTGGCGTGCGCAGGCGAACTCTGGCCCACCCAGGTGCGCAGGGCTATACCCGACGGACCACTGGATTCGGTGATGTTGATCGCGCGGTCGCCTTCGAGGATCGCCAGATTGACCGTCTCTCCCACTTCTGCGGCCAGCGGCTCGCACACGTCGCGGCTTTCTTTTCCGAGATCCCGTGTCGCCATCGTCGCCCCGGCGAGCCGGACGAGCGTGAAGCCGAGCCGGTATTTGCCCCGGTCGGCCAGTTGCTCGACGAAACCCCTGGCCTCGAGGACGGACACCAGTCGGGAGACCGTCGACTTGTGGACGCCCAGGGTGTCCGCGATGTCGGAGACACCGCCCTGCCCTTCCCGGGCCAGGATCTCCAGCACCTGCAGCGCCCGGTCGACCGACTGGATCGACGCGGGTCGGGTTTCGTTCTCGGCATCAGTCATCGCTGTTCACCCTAATCGGACGCCCACCGACGACCGCGACGACCCGTTCCGGCGCTGTGCGCTCGGGTTATGCACAACACGTGCGCGGCGGCTTGACGACTGGGCTCACGGCTGCCAATCTGTTGCGCATAACGATTCTTGTTGCAACGTACGCAACTGGCCGTCACATACACTCCCGACATCACGAGGCCACCATGACCACACTCCCCCAGCAGGACCTCACCCACTTCTTGGTGGCGACCACCGACACGCTCCCCGCCGGCGAAGTCCTGCGGGTGACGCCGCCGGGACAGGCGACCATCGCGGTATTCCACACGAGCGAGGGTGTGTTCGCGATCGACGACACCTGCACCCATCAAGACACGTCCCTCGCCGACGGTTGGGTCGAGGATTGCGCCGTGGAGTGTCCTCTCCACGAGGCCTGCTTCGACCTACGTACCGGGATGCCGTCCGGTCCGCCCGCCAAACTCCCGGTCCGTGTCCATCAGACCGTCGTCGACGGCGGTCGCATCTATCTGCGTCTGAGCGCGCCCGACGCCGCATGAGTGGTGACGGCGTTCCACCACCTGTCGCCTCCTCGGTCGCGATCGTCGGGGCCTCGCTGGCAGGCCTGTCCACCGCCCGTGAGCTCAGGACACTCGGCCACACCGGATCCATCACCTTGATCGGCGCCGAGAACCACTACCCGTACGACCGCCCCCCACTGTCGAAAGGTTTCCTGCAACAGACCGAACCACCGGAGTCGTTGATGCTCGCCGACGCTGACGACCACACCGGATTCGGCTGGCGGCTCGGAGTCGAGGCGATCGGATTGCGGCACACCGACACCGGACACACGGTCGAACTCGCAGACGGCGGCGTCGTCGAAGCGCAGGCCGTGATCGCCGCCACGGGGTCTCGCGCACGCACTCTGATCGGGGCGGACCTTTCCGGGGTTCACACGCTCCGAACGCTCGACGACGCCGCGGCGTTGGCCGAGTCCTTCCGCGATGGCACCCATGTCGTCGTCATCGGCGCCGGTTTCGTCGGATGCGAGGTGGCATCCAGCGCAGCAAAACTGGGCAAGAAGGTGACCATCGTGGAAGCATCCGAGGCGCCCGGCGCTGCGCTGGTCGGGCCAGAACTGGCTGCCCGCTTACATCGCCGACACGCAGCGCACGGCGTCCGTCTGCTCACCGGCGCCGCGATCGACACCATCAACGGATCCGAGCGCGTCGAATCGGTGACCCTCGCCGACGGCAGCGAGCTTCCCGCAGACGTGGTGGTCGTCGGCATCGGAGCGGTTCCGAACACCGAGTGGCTCAAGGCATCCGGCGTCGCCCTGGACACCGGGGTCCTCACGGACGCCGACTGCGCCACCGCGGTGGGCGGGGTCTATGCGGTCGGCGACTGCGCCCGCGTATACGACCCCAAGACCGGGCTGCACCTGCGGCAAGAACACTGGTCCGGCGCGCTCGACCATTCGCGTCGAGCGGCCCGGCGACTGTTGGGCCTTTCGGCTCCGAAAACCGTTGCCCCGTACTTCTGGTCGGATCAGTACGGCACCAGGCTCCAGGTGAGCGGCGCAGTGCCCACCGGCACCGACCCGGTCTACCTCGATGGTGGACCGGACACCGATTCCTTTGTCGCGACGTTCGGCGCAGGCGACCACCCCTGCGCAGTGGTGGCCGTGGACGGCGGACGTTTGTTCACCCGATTGCGCAAAGAACTCGACCGTTCAGAAGACCGGCGCCGATCCGCGCAAATGGTCGAACACCAGTGACGTCGTGGTTCCCGACACCTCGGGCCGGGAATTGAGCATCTCGACGAACTGACGCAGGCTCTCGGTGTCCGCGGTGGCGACATGCAAGAGGTAGTCGTCGGCCCCGGCCAGGAAGAACACATCGATCACGTCGTCCTTCTGCCCGATCTCGGCGACGAACCGGCGGATCTGCCCCCGTGCATCGGATTGCAGACTGACCGCCACCATCGCTCGCAGGGGCCGGCCCACCGCTGCCGGATCGATGTCCGCGAAGAACCCGCGCACGACCCCGAGCTCGATCAGGCGGCGGATCCGGCCGTGACATGTCGACGCGGCGATTCCCACCTCGGAAGCCAGTGCACTGTTCGACGCACGGGCATCAGCCTGGAGCAGGGTCAACAGGCGCCGATCAATGTCGTCAAGGCCCGCTGTTCGGACCCGAATATTATTCGGTTCAAGTGCCATCCCAGGGCCTTTCTACGAAGATTTCATGAGAATACTCCCTCATGAGAGAATTATGTTCAGATGCATTGCTACTTTCCCGACGTTTGTTCACGCTGGTGAACACACCGAGCCCGTCCACATCGAGGAGAGTCCAGCCATGCGCGTCGGCGTCCCACGCGAGATCAAGAACAACGAATACCGCGTTGCCATCACCCCGGCTGGGGTCGCCGAGCTCACCCGGCGCGGGCACGACGTGGTCATCGAGCACGAGGCCGGAAGTGGGTCGGCGATCGCCGACACCGACTTCAAGGAGGCCGGCGCGCAGATCCTCGGTACCGCCCGGGAGGTGTGGGAACAGGCCGACCTGTTGCTCAAGGTCAAAGAACCCATCGCGCCCGAGTACGAGCTCATGCGGGAGGGTCAGACGCTGTTCACCTACCTGCACCTCGCCGCCAGCCGGGCCTGCACGGACGCGTTGCTGACGTCGGGCACCACTGCAATCGCCTACGAGACCGTTCAGGCCGCCGATGGCTCCCTACCGTTGCTCGCCCCGATGAGTGAGGTCGCCGGGCGTCTCGCACCTCAGGTCGGCGCCTACCACCTCATGCGTTCAGCCGGTGGCCGCGGCGTGCTCATGGGCGGCGTCCCCGGCACCGCACCTGCCGAGGTGGTCGTGATCGGCGGCGGCGTCAGCGGTGTCAATGCCGCAACCATCGCAGTCGGCATGGGCGCCGACGTCACCGTCTTCGACCTGGACATCACCAAACTCCGCGCCATCGATGCACGGTTCAACGGACGCGTGCACACCCGATACAGCACCAAACTCGACCTCGACGAGGCGATCAAGAAGGCCGACCTCGTGATCGGCGCCGTGCTGGTGCCCGGCGCCAAGGCCCCTGTTCTCGTCTCGAATTCGCTGGTGGCGCAGATGAAGCCGGGATCGGTTCTCGTCGATATCGCCATTGATCAGGGCGGATGCTTCGAGGACTCTCGGCCCACGACCCACGACGACCCGACCTTCATGGTCCACGACTCGGTCTTCTACTGTGTCGCGAACATGCCCGGATCCGTGGCGCGCACCTCGACGATGGCACTGACCGGCGCCACGTTGCCCCACGTGCTGCGCCTCGCCGACCTCGGTTGGGTCGACGCCCTGCGCCGTGACCCAGCTCTCGCCAAGGGACTGAGCACCCACCAGGGTGAACTGCTCTGCCCGCACGTGTCCGAGGCCCTCGACATCCCGCTGGGAACCTCACCGCTGACCGTCTGATCGCTCACCTCGTGGGCTCGGCCCACTCCTTGACGGACAGATAGTGCGACATGTTCTCCATTCGCCGCTGGACCGCTGAGACCTCCCGGACGGCCTGTCCGACGAGACTGCGGTCCAGCGGCGAAAGGCGTTGCATGGTCAGTACATCCGTTGCGGTCTCACCTCGGTCTACCTGCGCGACCTGGTAGGTGAGGCGGATCTTCTGCAGCACCTCGAACACCTCGATGAGCGTGTGCGCGTTGTCCTCGGTGAGCATCGGACTGCCCGCGGCGGCGGCGAGTCGCGCCCGGGTGCCCAACTCCGGGCTCTGCACACTCAGCGCAGCCCACCGGGCGATGTTGATGACGGGAATGAGTGCGTGACTCTTGATGTCGAACGTGCCACCGCGTCGCGACAGGACATCGCGCATCGAGCGGACTTTCGCTCGGTACGAGAGGGATTCGGCCAGTAGCAGCCGCATCGTGCCCGGGTGTTTGCGCAGTTCACCGAACACCTCGGAGACCGCCGTCGCTCCCGGATCACCCCAGATGGGTCTGCCGTCGAGCAGGAGCGACGCCAAGATCATGCCCTTGTTGTCGAGTGGCGAGACCAGCCACTGCTGAGCCGCCTCCCGCCACTGTTCGTGCGTCCGGGCGAACAGCGGCATCGCGGCGGTGGCGCCGTTGGTGTCGCCTGCGAGGCCACATCCGCGCAGCACCTCACCCACCTCCCCGAACATCGCCCGATACCGAGCCATGTCTTCGGGATCCGACACCGACTCGTCGAACGACACCGCGCTGTCGACGTCGGAACTGAGCACCGGTTCCCTACGCGCGTTGCTGCCGAGCGACAGCCACGTCAGCGCGGCCGGATCGAGTTCGGGGTGCTCGGCCAGCACCATTTCCAGGGCGCGGCGCACCAGAGCGTCGGTGACCACCGACAGCACCGCCGTCACCTCGAACGACGGCCGCCCGCGCCGCAGCAGATCCGCCACCAGGTAGCGCATCCGGCGACCCCGCTCCTGCAGGGTCTCGATCGAATCGGATCGAGTGATCTGTTCCCGCAGAGTCACGCTCACCCCGGCCGGGGCGTTGACGAAGTCGCCCGGCAACACCACGCCCTTCAAGCGGCCACCCGGATCCACGACCGGAACGCACGTCAGGTCCTGCTCGAGGATGTCGACGAGGACATCCGACGCCGGGGCGCTGGTGGCGGCGGTGATCGCCGGGAAAGTCATCACCTGCTCGACGGGTTGCTGCAGATCACCGCCCGCTGCGACCACGCGGGCCCTGATATCGCGGTCGGTGAGCAGCCCGAAACGACCGTCCGCGCAAGGGATCACGATGTAGCCGCTGTGATGTTCGGAGATTTTCTGAGCGGCCTGTTGCACCGTCATGTCCCCGCTACCGACCACCGGCGCAGTACGGATCAGTTCATCAACGGTGCCGTAGTCGTTGATCGACAACGAATCGGTGCGTTGCGCGACGGTCAATTTGCGCGCCAAGAACTCCGCACCCGCCAGAGACGAGAACACCGGCCGGACGATCGGGCCCGGGATCCGGCAGGCCTGGACGGGCCCGGCAGCGATGGCAAGTGGGCCGATCGACGATCCTGTCAGCATCGCGGAGTAGCCGAAAACTCCCCCGGGGCCCAGGATCTCGTCGGGACCGTCAGGCTTGTGATCGGGCGAGTTCCACAACTCCACCTGCCCGGAGACCACCACTGCCAGCTCTTCGACCTGGTCTGTGAATCCGTCCATGATCTGGCTGCCGGAGGCATGGTCCTCCAGCCGAGACGCCGCAGCGATCCGCGCGAGTTCGTCTGCTGCGAGCGAATCGAAGGGCGGATACCCGGCAAGGAACTCTGCGATCGACACCATTCGCTCATCGTGCCAGTTCATCGCCGCACGAGCGCGATCGAAACAGATCAGTTCACGAGTGAGGTGAGCGACTTCGGAAGCTGCCTGCGCGTTCGGTACGGTCCGACCACCGCTGCCCCGAACGGGCGCGACAACAACTCTCGCGCCACCCGATGGGTGTCGGCAACCGTCACCCGGTCGATCTTGCGCAACGTCTGATCGACGGACATCTGTTTGCCGTAGTTGATCTCGCCGCGTCCGTTGCGGTGCATCCGGGACTGCGAATCCTCGAGACCGAGCACCATTGCGCCCCGCAATGACCCTTTGGCCCGCGCGAGTTCTTCGTCGGTGATCCCGTCTGCCGCGACCTGGGTCAAGATGTCGTCGATGACGGTCACCACCTCGGACAGGTGGTCGGGTGAGCAGCCGGCGTACACCGAGAAGGCCCCGATGTCGGCGAACGAGTCCACCGAGGAGTAGACCGAATACGCGAGTCCGCGAGACTCCCTGACCTCCTGGAACAGCCGCGAACTCAAGCCCCCGCCCAGGGCGGTGTTGAGTACCGAGAGCGCCCATCGGTCAGGATTGCCCCGGCCGGGTCCGCGGACACCGAGGAGCAGGTGCGCCTGCTCGGTGTCCCGGTACGAGACCTCGAGGGCAGGCCTGCCACCGATCGCTTTGGCACCCACCCGAATCGGCGCCGGTGGCACCTTCCCCGAAAGATGACCGGCGAATGTGGTCCGGACCGCAGCGAGTACCGATGCGTGGTCGACGTTGCCCGCGACCGAGAGCACCATCTTGTCCGGCGTGTACCGGCGCTGGTGGAACGAGCGGATCTGAGCCCTGGACATGCCCGTGACCGACTCGACCGAACCGATCACCGGCCTGCCGATGGGGTGGTCGCCGTACATCGCAGTCATGAACAGGTCGGCCAGCAGATCTTCCGGGTCGTCGTCGCGCATCGAGATCTCTTCGAGCACCACTGCCCGCTCGATGTCCACGTCCTCCGAGCGACACTGCCCGCGCAGCACCACGTCGCCCACGATGTCGATGGCGGTCGCGAGGTGCTCGTCGAGCACGTGCGCGTAGTAGCAGGTCTGTTCTTTACCGGTGAAAGCGTTCAGTTCGCCGCCGATGGCGTCGATCTGTTCCGCTGTACCCGCCGCCGACCGGGTGGGCGTCGACTTGAACAGCAGATGTTCGAGGAAGTGTGCGGCACCCGCGACGGACGGCTTCTCATCACGCGAGCCGACTGCGACCCACAACCCGACGGACGCCGAGCGCACCCCTGGGAGGTACTCGGTGACCACACGCAGCCCACCGGGCAGTACGGATCTCCGTACTGCCCGGTGGGTGTCCGACGACGCAGAGCGCTGCGCCGCCGTCAAACCAGCTGTGTTACTCAGGCTTTCGCCTCGGTAGCGTCGGCGTCAGCAGGCGCCGCGGCGTCTGCGTCATCCTCGACCGGGACGAGGCTGATCTTGCCGCGATCGTCGATGTCTGCGATCTCGACGCGGAGCTTCTCGCCGACGTTGACGACGTCCTCGACCTTGCCGATTCGCTTGCCCTTGCCCAGCTTCGAGATGTGGACGAGTCCGTCGCGGCCCGGGAGCAGCGAGACAAAGGCGCCGAACGTGGTTGTCTTGACGACGGTTCCGAGGAACCGTTCGCCGACCTTCGGCAACTGCGGGTTGGCGATGGCGTTGATCATGTCGATCGCGGCCTGGGCAGACGGACCATCGGTGGCACCGACGAACACGGTGCCGTCGTCCTCGATCGAAATGTTCGCACCGGTCTGCTCGGTGATCGAATTGATCATCTTGCCCTTGGGCCCGATGACCTCGCCGATCTTGTCGACCGGGACCTTGACGGTCGTCACGCGAGGTGCGTACTTGCTCATCTCGTCGGGCTCGTCGATGGCCTCGGCCATGACCTCGAGGATCGTGATCCTGGCGTCCTTGGCCTGCGAGAGCGCCGAGGCGAGCACCGGCGACGGGATTCCGTCGAGCTTGGTGTCGAGCTGCAGCGCGGTCACGAAGTCCTTGGTCCCTGCGACCTTGAAGTCCATGTCGCCGAAGGCGTCCTCGGCACCCAGGATGTCCGTGAGCGCCACGTACCGGGTCTGGCCGTCGATCTCATCGGAGACCAGCCCCATCGCGATACCGGCGACGGGCGCCCTGAGTGGCACACCTGCGTTCAGCAGCGACATCGTCGACGCGCAGACCGAACCCATCGAGGTAGAGCCGTTCGAGCTCAGCGCCTCGGACACCTGACGGATCGCGTACGGGAACTCTTCCACGCTCGGCAGCACAGGCATCAG
Source organism: Williamsia sp. 1135 (assembly GCF_002095395.1). GTDB lineage: Bacteria > Actinomycetota > Actinomycetes > Mycobacteriales > Mycobacteriaceae > Williamsia. The sequence goes on along the minus strand of NZ_MJEI01000107.1, from coordinate 63,670 downwards.
AGCGCGCTCGGCGAGTGCGCCGTGCCCGATCTCGCGACGCTTCGGCGAACCGACGCGACCGGTCTCACCGGTCGAATACGGCGGGAAGTTGTAGTGGTGCATGTAGCGCTTGCTGGTCTCGGGTCCGAGCGAGTCGATCTGCTGGGCCATCTTGACCATGTCGAGGGTGGTGACGCCCATGATCTGGGTCTCGCCACGCTCGAACAGCGAGCTGCCGTGGGCACGCGGGATCACGGCGACCTCGGCGGACAGCGAGCGGATATCTGTGACACCGCGGCCGTCGATCCGGAAGTGATCGGTGAGGATCCGCTTGCGCACGAGCTTCTTGGTCAGCGAGCGGTACGCCCCGCCGATCTCCTTCTCGCGTCCCTCGAACTGGTCGCCGAGCTGAGCAAGGATCTCGGCCTTGAGCTCGTCGGTCTTGTCGTCGCGATCCTTCTTGCCCGGGATGGTCAAGATCTCGGAGAGCTTGGCTGCACCCGCGGTCTCGACCGCGGCGAAGACGTCATCACCGTACGGCGGGAACAGCGGGAAGTCACCGGTCGGCTTCGAGGCCTCGGCGGCAAGTTTCTGCTGTGCCTCACAGAGGCGCGCGATGAACGGCTTGGCGGCCTCGAGGCCCTCGGCCACGATCGCCTCGGTCGGCGCCTGGGCGCCGCCTGCGATGAGCTCGATCACGTTGTCGGTGGCCTCGGCCTCGACCATCATGATCGCGACGTCGGCGGTGTCGCCTTCGCCGGAGACGATGCGCCCCGCGACGACCATGTCGAAGACAGCGCCTTCGAGCTGTTCGACGGTCGGGAACGCGACCCACTGGCCGGCCTTGTTCTCTTCGGTCGGAATCAGTGCGACGCGGACGCCACCGACCGGGCCCGAGAACGGGAGTCCGGCGATCTGGGTGGACGCCGAGGCGGCGTTGATGGCCACCACGTCATACAGGTCCTTGGGATCGAGGCTCAGGATCGTGACGACGACCTGGATCTCGTTACGCAGGCCGTCGACGAAGGACGGGCGCAACGGCCGGTCGATCAGACGGCAGGTGAGGATCGCATCGGTGGAGGGACGGCCTTCGCGGCGGAAGAACGATCCCGGGATGCGGCCCGCGGCGTACATCCGCTCTTCGACGTCCACGGTCAGTGGGAAGAAGTCGAAGTGGTCTTTCGGATGCTTGCCGGCACTGGTGGCCGAGAGCAGCATGGTCTCTTCGTCCAGATAGGCGACGACCGCACCTGCGGCCTGCTGCGCGAGACGTCCGGTCTCGAAGCGGATGGTGCGGGTTCCGAAGCTGCCGTTGTCGATGATGGCAGTTGCTTCGGTGATCTCGTCGTCGTACTCCACAGCGTCTGTGGTGGTGGTGACGTCGGTCATGTGTTGGGGTTTCCTCTCGTCGTACGACAGGTCCGACCTGCGTACGGTCTGTGACTCGCGGGCAAACACACGCGAGTAGGCCCTGAGCGAGGGAGGACATCTGTCGGCGCCGAGGGTGACGGCCATCGATCGAAGCTGCCGGACGCCGATCTGCGTTCCGGGAGCCACTACCGAAGACCGCTCACCAGTGCGGGCGCACGGACGAACATTCTCCTTGCACAAAAGCCACGCCGAGGGTATCACTCGATACCCTCGGCGCTGTCAATCTTCACTTCTTAAGCCCGACCGAGCGGGCCATGCTTCAGTTCTTGAGCCCGACCCAGCGGGCCGTGCTCCAGTTCTTGAGCCCGCCGCGGCGGGCCCGACCGCAGCTATCGGCGCAGGCCGAGGCGCTCGATCAGCGTGCGGTAACGCTGCACGTCGACCTTGGCCACGTACTTGAGCAACCGGCGGCGCTTGCCGACGAGCAGCAGCAGTCCACGACGGCTGTGGTGGTCGTGCTTGTGCTTCTTGAGGTGCTCGGTGAGATCGACGATGCGCTTGGTCAGCATCGCGACCTGAGCTTCAGGAGATCCGGTGTCGGTCTCGTGCAGGCCGTATTCGGCCAGGATGGTCTTCTTCTCTTCAACGGTCAGTGCCACAAAAACTCCTGGTGATGATGATCGCGTACGTATGTGTGAGAGAACCGGGCGATATTTGCCCACCACCGAAGTTCTCCAGGTGCGGCCACCGCGAACCGCAGCGCACACCAACGGGCAACAATACAGCCGCACCGACCATGCGGCCAAATCGCCCGGCAACCGACCGCACTGATCGCGAGACAGACTCTAGGGCAACAACTTCCGGATCTCCTCGACATCTGCCGCGATGTGATCGATGAGCACCTGAACCGAATCGTATTTTTCCTGCGCACGGATACGCGCGACAAAATCGACCGCCACGTGCTGGCCGTAGAGGTCGGCCTTCGTGTCGAGGATGAACGCCTCGACGGTCCTCGTCCGCCCCGAGAATGTCGGATTCGTCCCGACGGACACCGCGGCGCGGTAGCTCTCCCCCGGCTCGACCTGGCCGACCACCGGCCCCGGGCCCAGCACGGTGAACCAGGCGGCGTAGACCCCGTCGGCGGGGATCGCCGAATACATCGGCGGCGCGACGTTCGCGGTCGGGAAACCCAGTTCCCGTCCTCGACCGTCCCCGCGCACGACGACACCCTCGACACGGTGTGGCCGACCCAGCGCTTCTGTTGCCGCTGCGACGTCTCCGGCGTCCACGCAGGATCGGATGTAGGTGGACGAGAAGGTCACAGCGTGTTCAGCGAGCAGCGAAACCGCCTGGACCCCGAACCCGAACTTTTCGCCGAGAGTCCGCAGGACCCCGACGTCCCCGGCGGCCTTCTTACCGAAGGTGAAGTTGTCGCCGACGACCACCTCTTGCGCATGTAGGCGCTCCACCAGCACCTCGTGAGCGAAATCTTTCGGACTCTGCGCCGCCAGTACCGCGGTGAAAGGCATGACGCAGAAGACATCGATACCCAGCTCCTCGGCCAATTCGGCCCGCCGGGTCAAGGTGGAGAGCTGCGGTGGGTGGGTGCCCGGACGCACCACTTCCGCAGGGTGTGGATCGAACGTCATCAGGACTGCCGGGACCCCGCGCTCGGTCGCCGCCTTCGTGGCCGTCGTGATCAGTTGGGCGTGGCCCCGGTGAACGCCGTCGAAAACGCCGATCGTGACCACGCATCTGCCCCAGTCCGCGGGTATATCGTCTAGCCCTCGCCAACGCAACACACCGGTAAGCCTACGACCCCACCCTGGCGGCCGCGACACTGCCGCACCGGAGCATTACCCGGGCCGCGCCCATCATCGTTGCCGGCCCGTTTCTCAGCGCGCCCAATCCCCACTCCTGAGCGCCCGAGCCCTAAGCTCGAAGGGTGCCGCCATCAGACGCCCCCTCGGACGCCGGGAAGGGAACAGACGCTTCCTCGCCAACAGTCGACACCGCCGACTTGAAGGCACTGGCCGAACTGTCCTCGGTGACCCAGGATTACCTGAAGGTGATCTGGACCGGACAAGAATGGAAGCCGGAGAAGATCACCACCAAGATGCTCGCCGAGAGGCTCGGAGTGTCACCGTCGACGGCTTCGGAGGCCATCCGTAAGCTCGCCGACCAGGATCTTGTCGTTCACGAGCGTTATGGGTCCATCACGCTGACCGAGACGGGCCGGATGGCCGCGGTCCTCATGGTTCGCAGGCACCGTCTGCTCGAGACGTTTCTCGTCCGGGAACTCGGCTACGGGTGGGACGAGGTGCACGACGAGGCGGAGGTGCTCGAACACGCCGTCTCCGACCGTTTCCTGTCGAGGCTGGACGCGAAACTCGACCACCCGACCCGCGATCCCCACGGCGATCCCATTCCGGCTCTGGACGGTTCCGTACCCTCCCCGCAGGCAAAGGTGCTCGCCGATCTCGATGCCGGCGTCAGCGGCACCGTCGCGCGGATCGCGGACTCGGACCCGGAGATGCTGCGGTACTTCGACTCGGTCGGCATCGCGCTCGACCGCACGATCGTGGTCCGTGAACGGCGACCGTTCGCGGGCACGATCGAGATCTGTATCGACGGCGGAACCCCGATCGACCTGGGCGACATCGCGGCTCAGGCCATCTGGCTGGTGCCCGCCTGATCGCGCCGGCGATCACTGACGCAGCGTCGCCGGCCGCACCACCATCACCGAACTCGCCCGCCTGCCCTTCTCCTGGAGCAGTGCGATCGTGTGACCGTCCGGATCGATGGCGGCATACGTCCCTGCCATCCCGATCGGTTCGAGCCAGCGACCCTGGCTGATCGATTCCGCCTCGTCCGCACTGATGTTGCGATGGGAGAATGCGAACTGCGCGGCGTCGTCGATGCCGAGACTCACCGCCGGATCGTCGGCCAGCTCGGTGAGAGTTCGGGCCTCGGCCAGCGTGAACGGCCCGACCCTGGTGCGCCGCAACGCGATCAGATGTCCGCCCACGCCGAGCGCCGCACCCAGATCGCGGGCAAGAGACCGGATGTAGGTTCCTGCCGAGCAGTCCACCTCGACCTCTACATCGGTGAAGACGCCTCCGGCGCCCGGGATATCGGTGAAAACACCCTCGGTACCGGCCTCCCACGGCGTCACCGTGGTCGCGCCGACCTCGAACCGGGACACCGTGACCGGCCGGGCCTTCAGTTCGAAGTCCGCGCCGTCCCGGGCGAGCGCGTGGGCCCGTTTGCCGTCGACTTTGATAGCACTGACCCGCGCCGGGACCTGACTGATGTTCCCGGTCAGAGCTTGAACCTCTGCCGCAATGCGGGCCGGATCCAGGGTTGCGGTGTCCGTACGGGTGAGAATGGCTCCCTCGGCATCGTCGGTGTCGGTGTCTGCACCGAGGCGGATCGTCGCCACGTAGGCCTTTGTCGTCAGGGACAACAACCCGAGCATCTTGGTGGCGCGTTCGACCCCTAGGACCAGTACACCGGTCGCCATGGGGTCGAGGGTCCCCGCATGCCCGACCTTCCTCGTCTTCAGCAGCTTTCGGCACGAGGCAACGACGTCGTGACTGGTGACACCCTGCTCCTTGTCGATGATCAGCAGGCCCGCGCCGTCGAGTCCCGACCGCGGCGCGGTCATAGTGCGATCACGGCGATGACCAGCCCCGAGTCGATCAGCCACCGACCGTCGAAGCCGAGCAGCGGGTCTCCGCCGTCGACAGTGGTGCCGTCGACGAGTAGTTCGGTGCGGAAGGTGCCCGCGAATTCGTCGGTCCGCTCGAAGGTGATGTGTGCATCCTCGAAACCCAGCCAGCGCTTGGTCAGCGGGAACCACGCCTTGTAGGTCGCCTCCTTGGCGCAGAACAGCAACCGGTCCCAATGCAGATCGTCGCCGCGGGCGGCGAGGACCTGTCGTTCGGGTTCGACGCTGACGTGCTCGAGCACCCCTTCGGGCAACGGGCCGTGCGGTTCCGCATCCATACCGAGCGAACGCACCTGCATCGTGTAGCCCGCTATGGCGGCACGGTAACCGTCGCAGTGGGTGAGGCTCCCGACCACCTGCCGCGGCCAGAGCGGCTCTCCCCTCTCGCCACGCATGATGGGCACCGGATCGATACCCAACTGACCCAGGGCCTCTCGTGCACAGTTCCGAGTGGTGACGAACTCCTTGCGGCGCTTGTCCACCGCTCTGGCGATGAGACCGGCCTCGGCTGCGAGCGGCGCGACATCGGGCATCTCACCGAAGGATTCGGCCACTGCGACCCCGTTGGGCAACAGCTTCTCGATCATGGCGTCCCGTCTCGCTTCTGTTCCCGCTCCGCGCGGCGGGCTCTCGTGTCCTCGCGCTTCTTTGCCAGTTTCTGGGCGAACTCCTCGGCGCGTTCTTTGTAATCGGCCGGCAACTCGAACCGCGCACCGTGCTCCGGAAGATGTTCGGGACGGAGTCCGTCGTCCGGCGCGATCTTGCGGAGCAACGGGTCGGGTAGACCGCGACGGCTCCATTCGCGCGGGTAGCCCACCGACACCTCCTCGAACCGGATGTCGTCGTACCAGGTGGTCCGCGGGATGTGCAGGTGCCCGTAGACGCAGCACGAGGCGTTGTAGCGCTGATGCCAGTCGTGGGTGAGTTCACTGCCGCACCACAGGGCGAACTCGGGATACATCAGCGTGTCCGTAGGTTCCCGGCGCAGCGGCCAGTGGTTGATCAGCACCTTGGGCTCGGCTGGGTCGAGCTGGTCCAGCCGCTTACGAGTCTGCTCGATCCGGGCGCGGCTCCACGCGTCGCGGGTCTGGAACGGCTCCGGCGACAACAAGAACTCGTCGGTCGCAACCACGTTGTTCTCTCGGGCAACTGCGAGGGCCTGCAGCTTGTTGGCGGTCCCTTTTGGCCGAAAGGTGTAGTCGTACAACAGGAACATGGGCACCACCCGAACCGGCTGCGAGCCGTCGCCGGCATCGAACAACGGGTAGATGTCCTCCGGCGTGACCACACCTAGGTCGCGACACATCTGCACGAGATAGTCGTAGCGCGCGACGCCGAAGATCTGCATCGGATCCTTGGCGGTGGTGTAGAGCTCATGGTTGCCCGGCGTCCAGATCACGGTGTGGAAGCGCGCCTTGAGGCGGCGCAAGGTGTCCGAGATGTCGTCGGTCCGCTCGCTCACGTCACCGGCGACGATCAGCCAGTCACCCTCGTCCGACGGGTGGATGCGATCGATGACCGACTCGTTGCCGCGGTGCGCGACATGCAGGTCACTGACCGCCCACAATGTCGCCATAGCGCGTCGATCCCTTCCGCTGATCCCCGATTCATTGCACGTACAGTTCCCCTGTGCATTTGTACCGGAGGCGTCAAACCGGACCATCGGCGCGGCGACCGCAGAGCCGAGTTGCGCGGGTCAGTCGACCTTCTCCACACGTACCGAGGGGTCGACACCGTGCTCGCCGAGCCATTGGATCCACCAGCTCACGTTGACGGCGCTGGGTTCGCCCATGTCCGCGGCCTCGGTCCAGCGCCGGTGAGCGCCCGAGGCGATCGCCACACCCCAGTCCTCCGCGCTCGACTCCAGCAGCCGACGATCACCACGAAACCGCCAGATCACCGCCTTGGGGAATCGCCGGAACTTCTGCCCGCCACGACTGATCACGTTCATGAAGCGATAGGCCAGGGTGAGCGAATTGTGCACGATCAGGGGCGCGGACCTCTGCCCCTTGGCAAGCCGTCCGGAATCGACGACCAGTCCGCACTGCTGTGCCTCGGCAACCATCCAGTTGAGCACGAGATCCGAGAGCGCACTTTCCTGGTACCCGCCGCCGACATCGGTGTGTACGCCTTCGAACCACACCTGCTTCACATCGGTCAGCGTGTTCTCGGGCGTTCCATCTTCCCCGCGCACCTGCTGCCAGATGCAGGGCGAGAAGGTTCGGCGTTGTTCGTCGATGGCGAGCGCCTGCCGCGCACACTTGACCCGTGGGTTGAGGGTTACGTCGTGGAACCTGTACTTCTGGCGCGACAGGCCGGGAACTCCGAGCGCACCGACGGTGTCGAAGACCCCGAGGAAACGAATCTCGACGTCCTCGTCGGAGTAGCACGACGCGGCGAAGTCGCTCTTGGCACGACGGAAGTCCTCCGAAGGTTCTTCGTCAGCGCGCGGACGGCCACGGTAGAGGGAGATCGCGGACCGCAGCTTGTTGTCGGCGAGCCCGTCCGGCGTCAGCAATCCGATGGCCTTCGTCATGCCTACCAGCGAGCGCGCCGTGTACGCACCCCGGCTGAATCCGAAGACGAACACCGCGTCGCCCGGTTCGTAGTTCAGTGCGAGGAACCGGTAGGCGCTGACGATGGCCGAATCCAGCCCGATGCCGAATGCGCCACCCAGGATGCGTTCTGCTGCAGTGGCTCCCGTACCCACCCCGCTCGTGTAGAAGACGATCTGCATCGTCCCGCCGACCGGTGTCGTCTCGATGGCGCGGGCGATCTTCTCGATGTTCGAGACGTATTGGTCGTCAGCGCGCTTCCACGTTCCGTCGCAGCAGATGATGAGATTCTTCATACCTGGCCCCGCCCTCTCGGTATTACCGACCCCGGCCGGACAGCAGGGTCGCCAGATCTGCTCGGTCGGTGAGATCGAGCTTGGTGCAGGCCCGGTAGATGTGGCCCTCGACAGTGCGTACCGACACGGTCAGTCGCTCGGCGATGGACTTGTTCGACAGGCCCGCCGCCACCAGGGTGGCGATTTCCCGTTCCCTGGCTGTCAGTGGCAGCGGGTTGGCCGCGGCGACCATCGCGGGCGTGCGCAGGCCCCCGCACGCCGCCGACAACCGGTTGGCCCGCGCCGACGAGGTGGCGAGCGCGGCCCGCCGGCCCGCACCGCTGTGCGCGCTGGCGGCCTGGGCCGAGGCATCGGCCGCCGACGCCATGGCCCCCAAGTCCTCGAACTCGGTCGCACTGCGATCCAGATCGAAGCCCTCGCCGGTGGCCACCGCGTCGGCGTGCCGCGCGTACGCACCCACGAGGACACCGTCGATTCGCCCCGCCAGTTCGTTCAGTCGACCGGCGACGGCGGGGTCCCCGAAGCGGGCCGCAGCGTGCAGCGCTTCGGCCTCCACGGCGAATTGGCCCGCCGCCGAGGCACTGTCTGCGGCGCGGCGGGCGAGCAACATCGCTTCTCCCGTGACCCCCTGTGACGCGGCGACCCAGGCAGCCGCAGTTGTCAATTGCGGATCGAACACGGCCACATAGCGTCCGGTGCGCCCGCGGGCGTCGGCGAGCACCCGCTGTGCGGCATCGGCTTTGCCGAGGGCGGCGTACGACTGGACGAGGCCGATCTGGGCTGGAAATCCCCACGCAGCACCTGCCGTGGTGTCCAGGGCCGCAAGACTCTGCTCATACCGGGCGGCGGACTCGCGAAGCCTGCCACGCGCGAGGTCCACGGTGCCCATCACGATGTTCGCCAGCGCCCAGCCGAGGAACTGCCCGGCGGTGGAGAACGCGAGATAGCGTCCGGCGCGTTGTTCCGCGACATCGAAACCACCGATCAGCGTCAGCCCCAGTATTTCTCCGAAACCGGTCGGGAAGCGGAGCAGTCCGTCGGTCTTCGACTCGACGGCCTGGCCACGCTCGGCGAGCGCAGCGACCTCGTCGCCTCGACCGGAGAGGGCACGCGCCAGGCCTCCTCCGAAGCATGCCCACTCCAGTGCCCACGGACTGGCACTCGGCGAGTCCAGGACCACCTGCGCGCGGCGCAGCGCCTCCTCCAGTCTGCCTTCGAACAGCGCACACGCCGACGACATGCCTTCGACCACCAACTCCAGGGCGGGGTGATCGACGCGCGAGGACACGAGTTCGAGAACCTCGTCGGCGCGATCGCTGTCCCCCATCGACCAGAAGAGGTTGCCGACGCGGGTCAGGCCCCACTGCACCAACTGGAGCTGGTCCAGGCCCGCCGGATCGAATGCGGTCAGCACGGCGTCGGAGTCCTCCGGCCGGCCCTGCCACAACAACGCCCTGGCCAGAAGATCGGCTGCGGCGAGTCCCCCACCACCGGCGAGGGCCGCCTCCGCGAAGCGCTCACCCAGAGGCAGGTTTGCCAGGGCGATCGCGTCGTGGGCAGCTGTGCGGAACAGTTCGACGTCGAGACTCTGATCGCTGTCGAGTGACAGCTCCGCCAGCCGGATACGTTCTGAAGCGGTGGTGACACCGCCTGCGAGTAGCGCGGTGACCAACCGGCCGCGCAGGCGTCTCGCCGAGGCGGTTCCGAGTCGCCGACGGATCACGTCGCCGAACAGTGGGTGCGTGTAGTGGACGTCGAAGTGCTGTCCGTCCCTGGCGACCCGGATGAGGCCGCGGGCCTCCGCATCGTCGACCGCGGCTTCCCCGACAAGGTCGCACAGCACGTCGAGATCGAGCGGTTCGCAGAACGTGAGCAACTTGAGCACCGCGAGGGCGTCGTCGTCGAGCTGCTCGATGCGACCCTCGAGGAGTGAGGCCAATTCGGAGGTGACTGCCGCACGGCCCCGCAGCTGCCATACCCCGCGCACCTGACGCAGCGCACCGGATTCGAGCGCCCCCTCGACCAGATGATGCAGGTACAGGGCGTTCCCGCTGGAGGCGTCCCAGATCACGTCGGCGCTCAAACCCTCGAGCCGGCCCCCGAGGACGGATTCGATGAGTTCGACGCTCTGGGTTTTGGTGAAGGGCGACAGCACGATCCGGACGAGGTGGCGATCTTTCCACAACGATGTCACCGCATCGGGTACGGTCTCGCCGCTGCGAACGGTGGCGATGATGCGTACGGCCCGGTCGATGGCGAGCTGATGGAGCAGGGTGGCGGAGAGTTCGTCGAGCAGGTGCGCGTCGTCGACGCCGATCACCGTGTCTCCCCCGGAGAGAAGCGACTCGCGCGCCGCCGACATGAACGTCACCGGGTCGGTGGCGGTGGTCGGCCCGACCAGGTGCGCAAACGCGCCCAGCGGGATGCTCCGCGCCGACTCGGTTCCGGCGACCCACCGGACCTGCCCGGGCATCGATCCGGTCGCGTACCGGGCCAGGGTTGTCTTGCCCACGCCAGGGTCGCCGGTGAGTACCACTCCGAGATCGGCCGTCTCGGAATCGAGAGCCGCCTGGATCGTCTTGAACTCCAGCTCGCGCTCGATCAACGGCCATGTGCGTGCCACGCGTTGATTCTAGGCTGCCCGCGCAAGCCGAGTGAGGTGGATAACTTTAGTTATCCTCACGAAATCCATTGCGGTCCAATGACAGACGCCGCCAAGGCTTCGCCTCGGTGTCAAAGACCCTGCGCCGCAGCCTCATTCCGCACCGGATTGGCGACCGTCGTCCATTTCTCGCTGCGGATCCGCCAGGAGACCGTGATCAGTCGCAACACCATGAACAGGATCAACCCGCTCCAGATCCCTGCCAGACCCCAGTCGAAGAGCAGAGAGCACCAGATCATGGGCAGAAACCCGACGAGGGCGCTGACCAGGGTCGCAGTGCGCAGGAACGCCGCGTCGGCGCTGCCGAGCAACACCCCGTCCAACGCGAAGACGATTCCGGCGATCGGCAGCATCGCGACGAAAAACCACCACGGAGTAGCGACCGCCCGGAGGACCTCGGCGTCGCCGGTGAAGACCTTCGGGATCACGACATAGCCCGCTGCGAAGATTGCAGCCAGCCCGATCGAGACACTCAGCGACCACACCGTGACACGCTTGGTCACCCGCCACGCCGCCGGAACGGCCCCGGCACCCAGCGCGGCGCCGACCAGAGCCTGGGCCGCGATCGCGAACGAATCCAGCAGCAGCGCCACGAAGTTCCAGAGCTGGAGTACCAGCTGGTGCGAGGCCACGGCAGCGACACCGAATCGGCTCGCGACCGCAGCTGCGGAGAGAAAACAGATCTGAAAGGACAGGCTGCGGACGATGAGGTCACGGCCCAGCACCAGCTGGCCCCGGATGATCGGCCACTGCGGGCGCGAACCGCCGGCAGCCGGGTACTGCGCGCTGTCGCGCCACACCCTCACGGCGAACAGTATTCCCGCGATGCTCTGGCCCACCACGTTCGAAATCGCGCTGCCTTCGAGTCCCAGCATGGGTGCGCCGAGCAGGCCGTGCACGAGAACTGGACACAACACCGCCGAGACACCCAGGCCGACCACGACGTAGATAATCGGCCGCCGGGTGTCCTGGACCCCACGCATCCACCCGTTGCCCGCCATCGAGAGCAAGATCAGCGGCACACCCCACACGGCGATGCGCAACCACGTGGTGGTCTCTGCTGCCACCTCTCCGCCGCCGGTGAGCGCGGCGAGGATCCACGGGGCGCACACACCCACGACCACCACGATCACAGCGCCCACACCGAGCGCGATCCAGCTCGCCTGAACGCCCTCGGCGACGGCCCCCGCCCTGTCGCCCCTGCCGAACTTCTGGGCCGACCGCGCGGTGGTCCCGTATGACAGGAAGGTCAGCTGCGTGCTCACCACCGACAGCACCAGCACACCGACTCCCAGTGCAGCGAGATCGAGGCCACCGAGCCGACCGACCACGGCCAGATCGAGCATCAGATAAAGGGGTTCGGCCACCAGCACCACGAGAGCTGACAGCGAAAACCGCAAGATCCTGCGGCTGGTCGGGTTGTAATCGTCGCGGTCCTCGGCGGCTGTCGAGGCCGGGTTCGGCGAAGCGCTCACACCGAGCGCAGCAGCTGGCCGACCACCTCGTCGGCAGAGCCGGAGGCGCTGTACCCACAGGCCAGCCGATGGCCGCCGCCGCCGTGGGCGCGCGCGATCGGGACGAGATCGACCTCGGATTTGGCTCTCATCGAGACGGTCCAATCGCCGGGACCGGCCTCCTTGAACACCACCGCGACCTCGGCCTCTGCGGTGGTACGGACGATGTCGACCACGCTTTCGCTCTCTTCCCAGCCCAGCGCCTGAGTGGACCCGTGATCAACGACCGCGTACACCAGGCCCCGGCCACCGAACGCCTCCTCGACCAGAACTGCGGAGTCGAGTGCAGCGGACACCATGGACAGCCAGGCGAAGCGATGGGTGTCGAGCAGGTGGCGTGTCCACGTCCGGCCGTCGACGCCGAGTTCGAGGAGCCGGGCCGCGATCCGATGCGATTTCGGTTGCGCCCATTTGAACGAACCGGTGTCGGTGACGACTCCGGCGTACAGGCACGTCGCAACACCCACGTCGAGTGGCACGTCCAGCGCGTCGATGATGGCCAATGCCAGTTCGGCGGTGCAATCGGCGCCGGGATCGACGAGATTGACGGTGCCGAAACCGGCATTCGAGGCATGGTGGTCGACGACAATGGATTCTGTTGCCGATTCGAGCACGCTGGCCAAGGCCTCGAGCCTGTGGATACTTGCACAGTCGACGGCGACGACGACGGGATATCCGACGACGTCCTCGGGCTCGATGAGCAGGTCGGCGCCCGGGAGTTCGGCCAGCGCGGCCGGCAACCGGGTGGGACCGGGGAAACTGACCTCGACCACCGTGCCTCGGCTTCGCAGCGCCCCCGCGATGGCGAGGCCACTGCCGATCGTGTCGGCGTCAGGGCGGGTATGACAGAGCACCGTGACGTGATCGGCCGAAGCCAGCACGTCCACGACAGAACGCAACGCAAGGGACGCGGTGATCTCTGTGGTGTTCACCGCTCGCCAGTGTCCTCTGCGGGGTCCTCGGCCTCATCGGCCGCCCGCGGTTCGCGATACGGGTCCGGGTCACCGGCCGGCGCGGCGTCTCGTGCGAGCCGGGCGACTTCTTCGTCCTGCAATCGCGCACGTTCGAGAAGCTCTTCCATGTCGCGAGCGGTGTCCGGCACCTTGTCGAGCACGAATGACAATGTCGGGGTGAACCGAACCCCGGTGCCGGCGCCCACCTTGGAACGCAGGATCCCAGTGGCCTTCGCGAGACCCGCCGCAGCCGAGGCGTAGTCCGGTTCGACGTTCAGCGACGGACCCATGACCGTGTAGAACACCGTCGCGTCGTGCAGGTCGCCCGTCACCTTGGCGTCGGTGACCGTGACATAGGCCAGTCGCGGGTCTTTGATCTCCTTGGCGATGGCCGAGGCGACGATCGAAGAGATCCGCTTCGCCATCCGCTGTGCCCGGGCGGGATCTGCCATCTCCAGCTCACTCTCCTTGTTCGAGACGTCCGACCGCGTCGAGACGTCCCACCCTTGTTCCAGACGTTCGACGTGCCGGCTCGATCACCGATCTTCGTCGCTACTGCAACTCTAATCTTCGTCGCTGCCGACAGTTCTAATCATCGTCGCCACCACCGCGCACGAGACGACGGACGGACAGCACTTCGATCTCGGGGCGGCCAGCGACCAACGCCTCACCGGCATCGAGGATCTCACCGAGACGCCTGGTGTCACCCGCGACCGCCGCGATACCGATCCGGGCGCGTCGGTGCAGATCGTGGTCGTCGACCTCCGCAACGGACACCCGCAGACGCGCCAGTGCTGCGACGATGGGTCGCACCACTGAGCGCTTCTGCTTGAGAGAGCGGATGTCGCCGAGTAGCAGGTCGATTTCCAACGAACCGACGAACATCACGCCCTACCGGCCCGGGTCAGTCCCGTGCCTTCTCGCGCAACTCGTACGTCTCGATGACGTCATCGACCTTGATGTCGTTGTACGTGATGGTCAGACCACATTCGTAACCGTCGCGAACCTCGGTGGCGTCGTCCTTCTCCCGCTTGAGCGAGGTGATGGTGAGGTTCTCGGCGACCACGACGTTGTCCCGGAGCAACCGTGCCTTCGCGTTACGACGCATGATGCCCGAGGTGACGAGGCAACCGGCGATGTTACCGACCTTGGACGAGCGGAAGATCGCGCGGATGTCCGCCCGGCCCAGCTCGACCTCTTCGTAGATCGGCTTGAGCATGCCCTTGAGCGCGCTCTGGATCTCGTCGATGGCCTGGTAGATGACCGAGTAGTACCGAATGTCGACACCCTCGCGGTTCGCGAGTTCAGTTGCCTTACCCTCGGCCCGCACGTTGAACCCGATGATGATCGCGTTCGATGCGGATGCCAGGTTGACGTTGGTCTCGGTGACGCCACCGACACCACGATCGATGACCCGCAACTGCACCTCGTCGTCGATCTCGATGCCGAGCAGTGCCTCTTCCAAGGCCTCCACGGTTCCCGAGTTGTCACCCTTAAGGATCAGGTTCAGCTGCGAAGTCTCCTTCAGTGCCGAATCCAGATCTTCCAAACTGATCCGCTTGCGACTGCGTGCGGCCAGTGCGTTGCGCTTACGCGCATTACGCCGGTCGGCGATCTGCCGGGCGATACGGTCTTCGTCGACGACCAGCAGGTTGTCGCCGGCACCGGGCACCGAAGTGAAACCGATGACCTGGACCGGACGCGACGGCAGCGCCGCCGTGACGTCCGCGCCGTGCTCGTCGACCATGCGGCGCACACGTCCGTACGCGTCGCCCGCCACGATCGAGTCGCCGACCTTGAGGGTTCCGCGCTGCACGAGCACGGTTGCCACGGGTCCACGACCACGGTCGAGGTGCGCCTCGATGGCGACACCCTGGGCGTCCATGTCCGGGTTGGCGCGTAGGTCGAGCGAGGCATCCGCAGTCAACAGCACCGCTTCGAGCAAGGCGTCGATATTGGTGCCCTGCTTGGCGGAGATGTCGACGAACATGGTCTCGCCGCCGAAGTCCTCGGCGACCAGACCGTACTCGGTCAGCTGAGCGCGGATCTTCTGCGGATCTGCGCCTTCCTTGTCGATCTTGTTGACCGCCACGACGATCGGCACGTCGGCCGCTTGTGCGTGGTTGATCGCCTCGACCGTCTGCGGCATCACACCGTCATCGGCCGCGACCACGAGGATCGCGATGTCCGTCGCCTTGGCACCACGGGCACGCATCGCGGTGAACGCCTCATGACCAGGGGTGTCGATGAAGGTGACGAGTCGCTCGTTGCCGTCCAATTCGGTCAGGACCTGGTAGGCACCGATGTGCTGGGTGATGCCTCCGGCCTCACCCTCACGAACCTTCTCGTTACGGATGGTGTCGAGCAGTCGGGTCTTACCGTGGTCGACGTGACCCATGACGGTCACCACCGGCGGACGCTGTTCGAGATCTTCCTCGCCACCGGCGTCTTCGCCATAGGTGAGGTCGAACGAGTCGAGCAGTTCGCGATCTTCGTCTTCCGGGCTGACGACCTGGACGACATAGTTCATCTCGCCGCCGAGCAGCTCCAACGTCTCGTCGTTGACCGACTCCGTCGCGGTGACCATCTCGCCGAGGTTGAACAACGCCTGGACCAGCGAGGCCGGGTTGGCGTCGATCTTGTCGGCGAAATCCGACAGCGAAGCTCCACGGGCAAGGCGAATGGTCTCGCCGTTGCCGCGGGGCAGCCTTACGCCACCGACTGCAGGGGCCTGCATGCTCTCGTACTCGGCGCGCTTTGCACGCTTCGACTTGCGACCGCGACGAATTGCTCCGCCCGGGCGACCGAACGCACCCGCGGCACCGCCGCGACCACGGTTACCGCCGCCGGGACGGCCACGGAATCCACCGGGAGGACCACCGGGTGCACCGGTCGGCGCACCTGCGCCACCGCCACCACCGGGACCGCCGCGGTATCCACCGCCACCGCCACCGCCGGGTCCACCACGCGCTCCGCCGGGTCCACCACGCGCTCCGCCGGGTCCGCCACGTGCGCCGCCCGGTCCACCGGGTCCGCTGGGACGAGCCGAGCGAGCAGGCATCGCACCGGGATTCGGGCGGGGAGGCATGCTGCCGGGGCTGGGGCGAGGACCGCCCTGGCCCGGAGCCGGCCGACCGCCACCTGTTGCACCACCGGGTGCCGGACGTGCTCCGCCACCTGGACGGGGCCCACCGGTTCCGGGTGCCGGACGAGACGCGGGACGCTCCACCGGAGCGGCCGTCGAATAAGGGTTGTTTCCGACCTTCGGCTTGCGAGGACCTGGCTTGGGGCCAGGGCCCGCACCCGGAGCCGGACGACTGGCCGGGGCCGGTGTCGCGGAGGCCGCGGGGGCCTGCGGAGCAGCGGGCGCAGGTGCCTGCGGAGCAGGCGCTGCCGGCGCCGACGGACGTGCCGCGGGGCTGGGAGCCGCCGGAGCAGGCGACGATTGTGCTGCGGGCGCCGCCGGTGCCGCCGGAGCGGGCTTCGGCGCGCCGGGCTTCGCACCTGGAGTCGGCGCATTCGGAGTCGGTGCACCTGGGGTGCGCCCACCGGGGGTCTGGGCACCGGGCGTCTGGGCGCCAGGGAGCTGGGCGCCAGGGGTCTGGGCACCGTTCGATGCCGGCGCGGGCTTTGCCGTCGGGCGGGAGCCGCCCGGTTTGGCGCCTGATGGTTTTCCTGCCGGGGCGTTGCCGCCCGGGGACCCGCCGTCTGCGGCGGGAGCGTCCTTCCCGGGGAAGGACTGACGAAGTCGACGGGCCACGGGGGCCTCTACGGTCGACGACGCGGATTTGACGAACTCACCCTGCTCACTGAGGCGCGCGAGAACTTCTTTACTCGTCACACCTAGTTCTTTGGCCAATTCGTGCACGCGGGCCTTGCCTGCCACTGCTCTCCTCACTTGGAGGTCGAGCGGCATTGCCCGCTACGACCTCGGTTTACGTCCGAAACTCGCTCATCGCAAGAACTTCACGGTGTGCTCATGTCTTCTGCTACCTGTTCCTCAGTGGCCGGCTTGTGCCGGCCTCTCTGTGTGGCTACTGATTCGATCTCTCGCTTCAGTAGATCGGCGTCGACGGTCAACCCGCCGATCCGAAATGCCCTGGCGAAGGCCTTCCGCTGCACCGCATATCCCAAACATTCAGGATCTGGATGTAGCCAGGCGCCACGCCCTGACATGGTCTTTCGGTGGTCGATCACCACCACCGGTTGGCTCTCGCCCGTGTCTGCCACCAGCCGAACGAGTTCGGCGGCCGGGCGACACTGACGACATCCGATGCAGGTACGCATCGGAGGTTTCTCGCGGTGGAGCGAAGGATCACTGTGGACCATCGACGAGTCTACCGTCCGCAGCACGTCTGATGCCAATGAGACCCACCGATGACCATGTATCTCAGCTCGCACCCGCGTCCGACGTGGCACTGTCGGCGTCGCTCTGGGCGTCGCTGCGGATGTCGATACGCCATCCGGTCAGCCTCGCTGCGAGGCGCGCGTTCTGCCCTTCCTTACCGATGGCCAGGGACAACTGGTAGTCGGGCACCACGACTCGGGCGGCCTTGGCGGCCAGATCGACCACCGTCACCGAGACGACCTTGGACGGCGACAACGCGTTGCCGACGAAGACGGCCGGGTCGGTGTCGTAGTCGATGATGTCGATCTTCTCGTCGCCGAGCTCACGCATCACGTTGCGGACCCGCTGCCCCATCGGACCGATGCAGGCGCCCTTGGCGTTGAGACCGGAGACGCCGGTGTGGACCGCGATCTTCGAACGGTGTCCGGCCTCGCGGGCCACCGCGACGATCTCGACGGAGCCGTCCTCGATCTCGGGAACCTCCAGGGAGAACAGTTTGCGCACGAGGTTGGGATGGGTACGCGAGAGCGTGATCTGCAGGCCACGCTGACCCCGGGTCACCCCCACCACGTAGCACTTGATGCGTTCGCCGTGGACGTACTTCTCGCCGGGTACCTGTTCGGCGGGAGGCAGCACACCCTCCTGGCCGGTCGCCTCGCTCCCGATACGAACGACAACCAGGCCGCGTGCGTTCGCCCTGGCGTCCTGCTGGACGACACCGCCGACGATCTCACCCTCGTGGGTCGAGAACTCGCCGAAGTTCTTGTCGTGCTCCGCATCCCGCAAGCGCTGCAAGATGACCTGCCGTGCTGTGGTGGCGGCGATCCGGCCGAATCCTTCTGGGGTGTCATCCCATTCAGAGATCGTGTTGCCGTCCTCATCGCGTTCTTGGGCCATCACCCGCACCGAACCGGACTTGCGGTCGACGTCGATGTAGGCGTGCTGGGCGAATCCGTCCGTGTGCCGGTACGCCGTCAAGAGCGCCGATTGGATGGTCTCGATCACCGTGTCGATCGAGATGCCCTTCTCCGCCTCGATCATCCGAAGAGCAGCAATGTCGATATTCATTTGTTCCCTTTCCGTCTTGCCTCGATCTGTTCGGCATCGAGGCCGCACATCTGTAATTCGGCCGCACCGGGCTCACTGAAGTCGACCTGGACGTGGGCGACGCGCACCGTCTCGAGTGGCACCGTCTGCGTCGAGAGGCCCTTCCCGGACTTGGTGACCAGCGTGAGTGTGGTCTCGGTGTCGTCCAGCGGCCCGACACGTCCCGACAACCGCTGCGCGGGTTCGGTGGCCAGGTCGATGACCACCTTGCGTCCCGCCGCCCTGCGCCAGTGCCGCGGGGCGGTCAGCGGTCGATCGACCCCGGGCGAGGTGACCTCGAGGGTGTACGTGGGCAGTGCGGCGACAACGTCGTGTCCGGAGGTGTCGTCGTCGCCGGAGTCGCCGTCGAGCACCTCGGAGAGCGACCGGCTCAGAGCGGCGAGTTCGTCGAGACCGGCACCACCGTCGCGATCGACCATGAGGGTGATCACGTTTTCCTGACCGGAAGAGACGACGGTCAGCTCCTCGACATCGAATCCCTTGCCGGTCACGACCGGTTCGAGTAGCTCGCTGATGCGGTCGCGGTCGATTGCCCCAGGCATTCGGCGTTCCCTCCGTGTGCAGTTGTCGGTGTAGCGGGACCGGTGCGCCCGGTGTTCGACTCCCGGCGCCCGCGGTCGCAGGTGCACTCAGCTTAACGCCCCGGCGGGGGTGCTTTCGCCCATCGCGGCCGACGGGTCTCGCCGACCGTGCCCGCGGGCAGTGGGTCCCACGCTCGACCCGGACTGCTGGCACTATGTGTCCCTGTGACGGTCAGTGGCCTCGTGGAGGCAGCAGAAAGTGGGTTTCGACCCTCGCGCCGCTCGTTCGTGCGTTCGGCCGCCGCGTTGTCGGTGGGAGCGCTCGCGGTGACGGCGGTCGGGGCCTGCGGCTCCGGTTCCGGCGTGAGCGCCGAGCAACAGCTCGCCGACCGATTGCTCCCCCAGGTCGCCGCCGCGCAGGCCGACGCCGCGGCGGCCAACGCCGCCATCGCCACCAATCCCGATCGCGCCGCCGCCCTCGGCGTGGTCGCCACAGAACGCACCGAGCATGCCCGGGTACTCACCGAGGAGATCACCCGCCTCGACGCCGGCCGAGCTCGGACCGCTTCGAGTTCGGTGGCGCCCAGCTCCGTGGCGCCCACACCGCCGAGCCTCGACCAGTTGCGCACTCAGCTGTCGGCCTCGGCAAGATCTGCCGGTGACCTCGCCGTCGAGCTCGACGGCTACGTGGCAGGCTTGCTGGGATCGATCAGTGCGGGCGTCACCACCGCGGTGGCGGTGCAGCTCGCATGAGCCAGACCACCGACGCGTTGACCGTCGCCTTGGCCGCCGAGAACGCCGCCATCTTCGCCTACGGGGTGGTGGCCGCATATGCCGCCTCGTCGCGATCTCAGACCATTGCCGAGTACACAGCCGAACACCGTTCCCGGCGTGAGGAATTGGTCGCAGCGCTGACCGCGGCGCAGGCGGAGGTGCCCGCAGCGGCAGCGGGGTACGACCTCAGCGCCCCGATCACGGATCCGGCGTCGGCCTTGACCGTGGCACTGACCGCCGAAGAAGACTGCGCAGTCGCCTACCGAGCACTCATCGAACAAGCCGAGGACGTCGGTGCCCGCAGGCTGGGCCTCGACGGCTTGACCGACTCTGCGGGCCGCGCAGCCAATTGGCGCCTGGTACTGCGCATCTCGCCCGTCACCGTCGCCCTGCCTGGTTCCGCCTGACTCACAAACCCACGAGAAGCAGGCAATCCCAGGTGTTGTATAACACCTGGGCTTGCCTGAAACCAATGGTTTTGGAAGGGTTTCAGCGGTTCGCGACGATGGTGTCCACCGCGGCATCGGAGGCGACTTCGGTTGCCTCGCCGGTGAAGCGATCGCGAATCTCGACGGTCCCGTTCGCCCATCCGCGGCCGACCACGACCACCACCGGCATACCGAGCAGTTCAGCGTCCTTGAACTTGACTCCGGGCGAGGCCTTACGGTCATCGATGAGCACCGAGAACCCGGCGGCGTCCAGGTCGGCGGCCAGTGATCGGGCACCGCTCCAGGCACCCTCGTCCTTGTTTGCGATCACCAGGTGGACGTCGAACGGCGCCACCTCTTTCGGCCAGCGCAAACCCTTCTCGTCGTGATGCTGCTCGGCGATGACCGCCACCATCCGTGACACCCCGACACCGTAGGAACCCTGGATGAGCCGGACCGGTTTGCCGTTCTCGCCCAGCACACCGACGTCGAATGCGTCGGTGTATTTGGTGCCCAGTTGGAAGATGTGGCCGATCTCGATACCGCGGGCGGTCACCAGGGTCCCGATACCGTCGGGCGAGGGATCACCGTCGCGGACCTCGGCCGCCTCGATGGTGCCGTCCGGCACGAAGTCGCGTCCCGCCACCAGGTCCACGACGTGTTCGCCGGGCGCGTTGGCTCCGGTGATCCACGCGGTGCCGTCGACGATCCGCGGGTCGACCAGGTACCGAACACCGTTGTGCTGCAGTCCCTTCGGACCTATGTAACCCCGGATCAGAAAGCTGTGCTTCGCGAAGTCGGCGTCGGTGATGAGCTCGACGGCGGCGGGTTCGACGGCCGCCTCGAGGCGCTTGAAGTCGACCTCACGGTCACCGGGGACACCGATCGCCAGCAGCTCTTCCTTTCCGTCGGGACTGCGCAGCTTGACGACCACGTTCTTGAGGGTGTCCGCGGCGGTGAATCCACGGTCCGGGAAGGTCTCCTGGGCCCACGCGACGAGGGTGTCGATGGTCGGGGTGTCGCCCGTGTCGTACACGGCCGCCGCGGGGAGACCCTCGATGGGCAGGGCAGGCGGTGCGGGTGTGATGACGGCCTCCACGTTGGCGGCATAGCCCGACTCCGGGCTACGCACGTAGGTGTCCTCCCCGACCTCGCTCTCGGCCAGGAACTCTTCGGACGCACTGCCACCCATGGCACCAGACGTTGCGGCGACGATCACATACTTGACCTGCAACCGGCGGAAGATCTCCTGGTACGCCTCGCGGTGGGCGTCGTATGACGCCTTGGAGCCATCGATGTCGAGATCGAAGGAGTAGGAGTCCTTCATGATGAACTCGCGGCCGCGCAAGATGCCTGCCCGGGGCCGCTCCTCGTCCCGGTACTTGGTCTGGATCTGATACAGGGTCACCGGGAGATCCTTGTATGAGGAGTACTCACCCTTGACCAACTGCGCGAACAGCTCTTCGTGGGTGGGCCCGAGCAACATGTCCGCGCCCTTGCGGTCCTTGAGCCGGAACAGGGCATCGCCGTACTCCGTCCACCGGCCGGTGACCTCGTACGGTTCGCGGGGCAGGAGTGCGGGCAGCGAGATCTCCTGGCCACCGATGTTGTTCATCTCCTCGCGCACCACATCTTCCACACGGCGCAGCACTTTCAGGCCCAGCGGCAGCCAGCTGTAGACACCTGGTGCGACACGACGCACGTATCCCGCCCGGACCAGCAGCTTGTGGCTGGGTACCTCGGCGTCCGCGGGGTCATCGCGCAGGGTGCGCAGGAACAGGGTCGACATGCGTGTGATCACGTGTGCCACCTTAACGGGGCCGGAGCACCTGTCTCCGCAGTGGCGGGCGCAGACGCCGACACCGTGGTCACCCAGATAAAGTGCGACTGTGTTGATCGTGCTGCCTCCCTCGGAGACCAAGGCCACCGGCGGCCGTGGCGCCGCCCTCGACCTCGACCAGTTGTCACTGCCCTCCCTCACCCCGATCCGGCGAAAGCTGGCCGACGCTCTCGTCACCCTTGCCGGCGATCCGGCCGCGAGTCAGCAGGCGCTCGGTCTGGGGGTGTCCCAAGTCGCAGAGATCGAACGCAATGCGCAGCTGTGGTCGTCTCCGACCCGCCCCGCGATCGAGCGTTACACCGGGGTGCTGTTCGACGCCCTCGACCACCCGTCGCTGAGCAGGGCGTCGAAGACCAAGGCGGCCGAGCGATTGGCCGTGGGCTCGGCGTTGTTCGGGGTCGTACGCGCCACCGATCCGATCCCCGCCTACCGGTTGTCCTCCGGGTCGAAACTGCCGGGGATGGGCACGCTCGCGTCGATGTGGAAACCGGCGCTCACCGAAGCTCTGACGGATCTCGGCGACGACGTTGTCATCGACCTCCGCTCCGGCGGCTACCAGCAGCTCGGACCCGTACCCGGCGCCATCACCGTCACAGTGCTGACCGAGGGGCCTTCGGGGTCACGAACCGTGGTGAGCCACTTCAACAAGCATCACAAGGGCGTGCTCGCACGTTCACTCGTCAGCTCACGTCGGCAGATCCGGGACGTGAACTCGCTCGCCGCCGTCGCGACGGCAGGCGGCCAGCGCGCCGAGGTCGCCTCGGATCGGGAACTGATCATCCTCACGGACTGACCATCGCCGGAAGTGGGTTGTTCTGGCGAAGAAAACCGCAGGTCGGCACCGCCAAAACGACCCATCATCGGGGTCAGGCGGTCAGCTCGTCCGGATCGATGGACGTGTGTGCCGTCTCCTGCGCGGCCTGCCCCTCGGCGACGTCCTCCGGGGTGAACCGCATGAACAGGACCACGATTCCGGCGGCGACCGCGATCAGCGCACAGCAGATGAAGGCGAGGCCGTAGCCGCTCGCCAAAGCGTCCAATTCGAGGTCGTTCATCTGGTCCACGGGACCGGTGACCCCACCCTCGGACAGGGTCCTGCTGGTCACCATCGCGCCGACCGCCACCAAGGCGATGGCGCCACCGAGGTTCTGCGCAACCTGCGCCAGCGCCGTCAGCGGGCCGATCTCGGTGGGGCCGACGCCGGCGACCACGGAGAGCGTCAGAGGAATCACCGCCAGCCCCACACCGGCGCCGATCACGATCACGGGGAACAGGATGTGCGGAAAGTAGGCAGGAGCGTCTCGCGCAATGCTCGCCGCGTAGGCACAGCCGGCAACGACGATCAAGCCGCCCGCGAGCACCAGCCAGCGCGGCTGGTACCGCAATGCGAGTTTGGAGGCGATCGCAGCCGCGGTACCCAGGCCGAAAGCAAACGGGACAACGGCCAGACCGCTCTGGATCGGCGAGTACTTCAAGATGCCCTGCAGATACAGGGAGATGAAGACCGCCATACACATGATAATCGCGCCGGCGAGCAGGATGGCCACCAGCGCGGCGACCCGGCTCCCGTTCTTGAACAGGGAGAACGGCAAAATCGGGTTGTCAGCGTTCCGCTCGACCATCACGAAGGCGGCGAGCGAAAGCAATCCGACGACGAGCGGGACCACCACGACGGGCCGCAGCCAGCCGCCGGGCCCCTCGTTGACCGCCAACACGACGAGGGTGCAGCCGAGAGTCGCCAGGACGGCACCACGGACGTCCAGGGGTAGTCGTTCACCCTGCGATTCCTTCAGGAACAACACGGCGCCGACGACGACGATGACGCCGATCGGCACGTTGATGAGGAACACCAGGCGCCACGAGAGTTCGGTGAGCACACCACCGGCGATGAGCCCGGCGACAGAGCCGATACCCGTCATCGCGGCATAGACGGCGAAGGCCTGATTGCGGGGCTTACCCGGGGCAAACGTGGTGGCGACCAGCGCCATCGCCGTGGGTGCGGCGACCGCTGCCGCAGCACCCTGCAGGGCTCTGCCCACGATCAGACTGATGGGATCCCAGGCCAGGCCGCAGATCAACGATGTCAGGGTGAACGCGGCGACACCGGCGACGAACATCCGCTTGCGACCGAAGGTGTCGCCGAGACGCCCGCCGAGCAGCATGAGTCCGCCGAAGGCGAGTACGTACGCGGTGATCACCCATGCACCCGCGCTGTCAGAGAGCCCGAGGGCGTTCTGGATGCGCGGCAGGGCGAGTGCGGCAACGGTGCCGTCGAGGACGACCAGCAGCTGCATCCCGCCCAGGACGACGATCTGAGGTCCCCAGACGCGGGTCTGGCCGACCTCAGCAGCCATGTGCGTCGGTGGGGTCATGGGCTAGGACGCTACCGCCGTCGGACCGCCATTTCACAATCACGCTTGTCATGGTCGCGGTCGCACGCCTGCGTTGGTCGCCGGTCGGTCGGCCCGTGACGTCGTCGATGACGCGCGTCCCGGGCCTCATGGCCGCGCGGTCCCGGTGCTCCCTGACTCGGCGTCGAAGCCTGCCACCGGACCGATGACCACGATCGCCGGCGGCCGTACGTTCTGGATGCGGGCGTCGACCGCGGCCTGCGACAGGGTGGACCGGACGAGTCGTTGGCTGCCCAGCGTCGCGTTTTCGATAATCGCCACCGGCAGGTCGCCTGCCCGGCCACCGTCGATCAGCGCCGAGGTGAACACGTCGAGGCGTTCGACGGCCATCATGAGCACGATGGTGCCGCGCATCTGGGCCAGCGCCTGCCAGTTCACCAGGGAATCGGGATGCCCCGGCGGGATGTGTCCGGACACCACGACGACCTCGTGGGTGATGCCGCGATGGGTGACCGGGATGCCGGCCGACGACGGACCCGCGATCGCGCTCGTGATTCCCGGCACCACCGTCACCGGGACCCCCGCCGCCACGCAGGCTTCGAGTTCTTCGAACCCGCGACCGTAGACATACGGGTCGCCGCCCTTGAACCGGACCACGAACTTGCCCGCATTCGCCCGCTCGACGAGGACGTCGTTGATGGCCTCCTGTTTCATCGCGCGGCCGTAGGGCACCTTCGCGGCGTCGATGATCTCGACGTGTGGTCCGAGCTCGGCCAGCAGCGCAGGTGGGGCGAGCCGGTCTGCGACGACGACGTCGGCGGCGGCCAGCAACCTGCGGCCCCGCACGGTGATCAGATCGGGGTCACCGGGACCGCCACCGACCAAGGCGACACCGGGCGGGTGTGGCTCACGCGCCGCCGCCTCCAGGCCCGCGGCCCCCAACTCTCCCCCGCCGAGCGCCTGCCCGATGGCGGTACGGACGGCCGCCGAACGACGGTGATCCCCGGCCGCCAGGACTCCGATCCGGAGCCGATCGTGGGTCAGTGACGCAGGTGTCACGGCCGTCCCGTGCCGCGCATCGTCTGCACGCACGCAGAAGATCCGGCGAGACTCCGCTTCCGCGACCACCGCGGCGTTGACCTCCGCATCGTCGGTGCACGCCAACGCGTACCAGGCGCCCTCGAGATCACCGTCGCGGTATCTACGAGTCTGCAGCGTTATCCCGGGGAAGGACTCCACGGTCGGAGTCGCCTCCGGGGCGATCACGTGGATGTCGGCGCCGCTGTCCGCCAAGGTGCCCAAGCGGCGTTGTACGACCGATCCCGCGCCGATGATGACCACCTTGCGCCCGGTGAGTTCCAGGCCCACCAGGTAGTGGTGATCCCCTTGGGAGTCACGGGACGCCGACTGCGCGTGCTGCGATGGGTTGAACTCCGCCTTCGACATGGGTAGACCGTACCCACGGCGCCGGGCGTCGCGATGGCTCGGCCTGGTGACCGGGCCGGTACCTCGAGGCGGTATGGCGCGATCAGGCCGATCATGGCCCAGGTCAGCGCTGGTGCACCCGGTCGACGGCTCTACGCGCCGCCCGCACAAAGCGGGCAATCCCCTCGGGATGGGCGGCCGGATGCGTGTGGAGGTAGGACGCGTGTACACGGCCGGCGGTCCATCCCTCGGTCTGCGCCAGGCCCTCTCGGCGCCAACCCCACGCCGACGGTGTCGTCCCATCGAGGGCGGTGACTGTCGTCCGGTGGAACTCGTGCCCGCGCATCCGGGTCCCGGCGTCGAAGAGGATCGAATCGGTCAGGGCGACCGCATCGCGGTAGCCGAGAGTGAGTGTCTTGCCGAATGTCCCACGCAGCGGCAGGATCCCGGCCATGGCGTGATCGTCGAGGCTCTGCGCGAGATAGAGCAGTCCGGCACACTCGGCGTGGATCGGGACGCCGGCCCCGGCTGCAGCCCGGAGTTGGGTCAGCAGACGCCGATTCGCGGCCAACGCCGCAGCGTGCTCCTCCGGGAAGCCGCCGCCGATGACCACCGCACCGCAATCGGCGGGCAACAGATCCGACAGCGGGTCGAAGGGCACCACCTCGGCACCCGCCGCTGCGAGCAGCTCGGTGTGTTCGGCGTATCCGAAGGTGAATGCGGCACCGGCAGCGACCGCGACAACGGGTGCCGGACCGCGGTATTCGTCGAGATCTGCGCCGACCTCCACAGCCGGCGACCACACCGGTCCGGTGCGACCTGCACCGATGTCCGCTGCGGCGATGATGGCGGGCAGATCCACAGCGCCACCGATCAACTCGGTCATGGCGTCGATGGCGGAAAGCGCCTCGGGGCCGCGTTCGGCGGCGGGAATGAGTCCGAGGTGCCGCGAGGGGACCGCCATGCTCGCATTTCGGGGTACCGCACCGAACACCTCGAGTCCGGCCCTGGCACATGCCTGCCGCAGGACGAACTCGTGTCTCGGAGAACCCACTCGGTTGAGGATCACCCCTCGGATGTCGATACCGGGGTCGAAGCTGACGAAGCCGTGCAGGATCGCGGCCAGACTCTGACTGTGCCCGGAGGCGTCGACGACGAGGATCACGGGAGCACCCAGCAACGCTGCCACCTGAGCTGTCGAACCAGGAGCCACCGCGGGCATGTGCTCTTCGGTGATGCGGCCGTCGAACAGCCCCATCACTCCCTCGACAACGGCGATGTCGCAGCCGGCGCTGCCCGAGCGGTAGAGCGGACCGATCTGTTCTTCGCCCACGAGCACGGGGTCGAGGTTGCGACC
Organism: Williamsia sp. 1135; assembly: GCF_002095395.1. Classification (GTDB taxonomy): domain Bacteria; phylum Actinomycetota; class Actinomycetes; order Mycobacteriales; family Mycobacteriaceae; genus Williamsia. The sequence continues at coordinate 36,459 of NZ_MJEI01000107.1, read as the reverse complement.
CGGCCTGCCTGCGGCGAGTCCGTGATATCCGGGGTCGATGTAGTCGGGCCCGACCTTGAAGGGTGCAACCCGGTGCCCCGACCGCGCCAGCGCACCGATCAGACCGGTGGTCACGGTGGTCTTGCCGCTGCCTGAGGCGGGTGCCGCGATGACCACTGCTGGCGGCGCGCCGCTCACCATTCGATGCCTCGCTGTCCTTTTCGACCGGCATCCATCGGGTGGCGGGTCTTCACCATCTCGGTCACGAGGTCGGCGGCGTCGACCAGGGCCGCCGGCGCACGACGACCCGTGATGACCACATGCTGTTTTCCCTCACGTGCACGCAGCACCTCGACCACGTCGTCGACGTCTATCCAGCCCCAGTTCAGGGGATAGGTGAACTCGTCGAGCACATAGAACTGATGCGTTTGATCGATGATCCGGCGGCGGATCTCGGCCCAGCCCTGCGCTGCTTGCTCAGCGTGTTCGGTCTCACCGCCCGCATGCCGGATCCACGACCAGCCCTCGCCCATCTTGTGCCACTGCACCGGGCCGCCCTGGCCGGTCTCGGTGTGCAGTTGGCCGAGTGCGGTGAGGGCCGACTCTTCTCCGACCTTCCACTTCGCGCTCTTGACGAATTGGAAGACCCCGATGTCGAGCCCCGCGTTCCATGCCCGCATGGCCATTCCGAACGCGGCCGTCGACTTGCCCTTGCCGTCTCCGGTGTGCACGGCAAGGACCGGTTGGTTGCGCCTTGCCCTGGTGGTCAGACCGTCGTCGGGAATGACCGATGGAACTCCCTGCGGCACAACATTTCCCTTCTGATGGTTGAGCTCCGCTCCGCCTCGTGTCGGCGGATTCGGAACCGATGCCTGCCTGCGTTCAGGCCGCGGACCGGACCACGCCGGCGACTCCCCCGGCGGTCAGATCTGCGATCTGTACACATTCTCCACCGAGTTGTCCGGCGAGCACCCGGGCAAGGCCCAGACGAACCATTCCCTGCTCGCAGTCGATGACGATCGCCGAGGTGCCCTCGCGCCGCAGGCGGTCCGCGGCGGCACCGGCGCGCGTGAGCGCCATCGGTCCTGCGGTCGCTCTGCCGTCGGTCAGCACCACCACGATCGGGCGTCGATTCGGCTCCTTGTGGCGGTTGCGCCGTACGACGTCCCGGGCGGTCAGCAGACCTTCGGCGAGCGGTGTACGACCACCGGTACGAAGACCGGTCAGCCGGCGGACCGCGGCGTCGACCGAACGCGTCGGTGGCACCGTGATCTCGGCGCCCGCTCCCCGCAGCGTCACCACCGCGACACGGTCACGGCGTTGGTAGGAATCCCGGAGCATCGACACCACTGCACCCGACACCGCCTCGAGCCGCTTCCGGGCTGTCATCGACCCGGACAGATCGAGGACGAACACGACCAGGTTGCCCTCTTTGCCGCGCCGCAGTGCCCCGCGGATGTCCTCCGGCAACACCTGCAGCCTGGCGCTTCCCCGCTCGAGGTGATTGTCCGCGGCAGCAAGTACCGTACCGATCAGGTGGATCCCGTTGCCGCCCCCCCGTACTCCGCGCACCGCCTGACCGCGAACGCTCTGCGACGCCGACCGTCGTCCGGGTTCACCGTTGCCGACGCCGCGCGCCTTGAGTGCCTTGACCGCTGCGCCACCTGTGGTCGGCGAAAATCCCGGACCCGGAGACGACACGCCTCCGCCACCGGGACCGTCGGGATCGGGGTCGGGCTCCGGATCCGATTGCTGCGCAGACGATTCCGACGGAGTGGGTCCCGCCGGCGGATCCTGGTCGGCCGCCGAGTCCTCGTCGGACTCCGGAGGCTCGCTCGGGGCGGCCTGTTCATCTGCCTTGTCCATCGCGTCATCGAGTTGCTGTTCGGTGAGACCGGGCTCGTCGAAAGGGTCGCGTCGACGGCGGTGTGGCAACGCCAGTTCCACCGCTCGCCGCACATCGATGTCTTCGACGTGCTCCGCGCCACGCCATGCCGCATGGGCCCGCGCGGTTCTCGCGACCACCAGATCGGCGCGCAGACCGTCGACCTCGAGTTCCATACAGATCGCGGCGATCCTGCGAAGCTGCGCCGGAGGCAACTCGACGGAGTCGAGATCCGCTCGCGCTCGCCCGATGGCTGCGGCGACCGCCGCGTCCTGGTCAGCGTAACCGGCCGCAAACCCGGCCGGGTCGCGCTCGTAGGCCAGCCGTCGTTCGATCACAGCCACCCTGGTGGCAACCTCCCGGGGCGCGCTGACGTCCACCGCCAGCCCGAACCGGTCGAGGAGTTGCGGTCGCAACTCGCCTTCCTCGGGGTTCATGGTGCCGACGAGGACGAATCGGGCTGCCTGCGTGTGGGACACCCCATCTCGTTCGATGACGACCCGCCCGGTGGCGGCGGCGTCGAGCAAGACGTCGACCAGATGATCAGCGAGCAGATTGACCTCGTCGATGTAGAGAACACCGCCATCGGCATTGGCCAGCAGACCCGGCGTGAACGCCTTCTCGCCTTCGGACAGGATCTTCTGGAGGTCGAGCGAGCCGATCACGCGATCCTCGGTGGCACCGATGGGCAATTCCACCACCGACGCCGACGATCCCGGCAGCAGCGGACCGAGCGCGCGGACCACCGTCGTCTTGGCCGTGCCCTTTTCTCCCCGCACCAGGACGCCGCCGATCTCCGGCGCGATGGCGGAGAGGATCAGGGCAAGCTTGAGTTGTTCCTGTCCGACGACCGCACTGAACGGAAAATGCGTGTCAGCGATGTGCGCCACCGCGAATCATGGGAACGTGCGGGACGCCGTCCAGCAGATGTTCTTCGCCGTCGACGGTGAATCCGTGCTTGGCGTACATCTCGACGAGGTACGTCTGCGCGTGGATGCGGCAGATGTCCGATCCGACGTCGGCCAGCGCGGTCTGCAGGAGTCGGGTGGTGTGACCCTGCCCGCGATGCGAGCGTTCGGTGCACAGTCGGCCGATCCGGTACGACTTGCCGCCGTCATGCTCCTCGAGCAGCCGCAGCGTGCTGATGATCTCGCCGTCTTCCTCGAGCCACAGATGGCGCGTGTCCTGGTCGAGATCACGTCCGTCGAGTTCGGCATACGGGCACGACTGCTCGACGACGAACACCTCCACCCGCAGCTGCAAGATCTTGTACAGCGTCGACATGTCGATGTCCTGGGCCCAATAACGGTGCAGGCTTGCAGTAGCGGTCATATGCAAGTGCCTATCACACGGCGGTGGGCGTCGCCAGATGAGAATCTCCCTCATCCGCAACCGGAGTCGGGGTGTCCTGCAGGCCCAGCACGTTCGACGTCCAATCCCACACCTGCGCAAACAGATCGGGATTGTCGTTCAGTTTCGAACCGAGCGACGGGATCATCTCGCCGAGCACAGGCTTCCAGGCTGTGAAGTGCTTCGGGAAACAACGCTCGAGCACGTCGAGCATCGCGGGCACTGCCGTGGAGGCTCCGGGAGAGGCACCCAGCAGGCCGGCAATGCTGCCGTCCTCGGCCGCCACGACAGCGGTACCGAACTCCAGCGCACCGCCGCGGCCCTTCTTGCGGATCACCTGGACACGCTGGCCGGCGACGATCATCTCCCAGTCCTTGCCGTCCGCACGCGGCACGAACTCGGAGAGGGTTTCGACCCGGTCGGCGGGTCCGGCCGCCAACTCGCTGATCAGGTATTTGAGGAGGCCGAACTCCTTGGGCGCGATCGACAGCATCGGCAGGACATTGCCGGGTTTGACCGACGCGATGAGATCGGTGTTCTTGCCTTCTTTGAGGAACTTGGGCGACCAGCCGGCATACGGCCCGAACAGCAGTCCGGGTTTGCCGCCGATCACACGAGTGTCCAAGTGCGGTACCGACATCGGCGGAGCGCCGACTGCGGCCTTGCCGTACACCTTCGCGGCGTGCTCATCGATGAGGGTCGGATCGGTGCAGCGGAAGAAGGCACCGCTGACCGGGAACCCGCCGAACCCCTTGGCTTCCTTGATGCCCGACTTCTGCAGCAACTGCAGAGCCCCGCCGCCGGCACCCACGAAGACGAAACCGGCCTTGACGGTGGACTTTTCCTTCGTACGCAGGTTCTTGACCTTGATCCGCCAGCTGCCGTCCGACTCTTTGGTGATGTTCGTCACGGCGTGACCGAAGTTGACCGTCGCGCCGGAGTGCCCGAGGTACCCGATCAGCTGCTGGGTGAGGGCACCGAAGTCCACGTCGGTGCCACCGTCGAACCAGTTCAGCGCCACCGGATCGGAGAAGTCGCGACCCGCGGACATCAGTGGGAGCCGCTTGGTGAACTCGCCCGGATCGGTGATGTACTCCATCCCCTTGAACAGGGTTTCGCCTGCCAAATTGTCGTAACGCTTGCGCAGGTAGTCGACGTTGGACTCGCCGTGCACGAAGCTGACGTGCGGGATGGGATTGATGAACTCGCTCGGATCGCGGAGCACCCCGGACTCCACGGAGTTCGCCCAGAACTGACGCGACACCTGGAACTGCTCGTTGATCGCGAGCGCTTTGGTGATGTCGACATCCCCGTCGGCGGTCTGTGGGGTGTAGTTCAACTCACACAACGCCGAGTGGCCAGTTCCTGCGTTGTTCCATGGATCGCTGCTTTCGGCAGCAGCGGCATCGAGGCGCTCGAAGACGGTGATCGACCAGTCGGGCTGCAGCCGATGCAGAAGCGCACCCAGGGTGGCACTCATGATTCCGGCGCCTACCAGCACGATGTCGGTTGTGGTGACTCCGCCGTCGCGCGGGGTTGCAGACTCAGACACTCCAGCTCAACTTCCTCTTTCGGCGAACCTTCAGATGACTTTCATTGTTCCTTATCGGCGTCGGAAGACTGTAATGCGGTCGGCCTAACCCCGCACCATCTCCGGCGCCGCGGCCCGCGCGCCTACAGTGTGAAATCGTGGCCTCTTCCCGCTGGCAGCCCGACGTACTCGGCCCAGACTTCTCGGCATTGACGTTCGACCTCGGCAACGACCCAGACGGGGAGGGCCAGATCACTGCGACCCTCGTCCGGCACGAGCAGCAGTCCGCGGCCACCGCCGCCGTTCTCTACGTTCACGGCTTCACCGACTACTTCTTCCAGCGACCGCTCGCGGAGTTCTTCGCGCAACGCGGTTACGCGTTCTATGCGCTGGATCTGCGCAAGTGCGGGCGCTCGCAACGCCCCGGACAGACGCCGCACCACATCACCGACCTGTCCATGTACGACGCAGAACTGGGCCTGGCGGCGGCCGAGATCAACGCCGCCACCGGCAGCCGGCCCCTGCTGATCGCCGCGCATTCGACGGGCGGCCTGATCACCGCACTGTGGCTCGATCGACTCCGTCGTGGGCTCGATCGACTCCACCGTGGGCTCGATCGACTCGACCGTGATCCGACTGCGGGCAACCCCACCGGGCTGGTCCTCAACTCCCCCTGGTTCGACCTGCAGGGCGCACCGATTCTGCGCGGCGCGGGGACCACGGTGGTGAACTCGGTCGCGCGGGTGCGGCCCCTGGCGACCATCCCCCGCAAGATCGCGGGCGCCTACGGCGAGAGTCTGCACAACAGTGTGCACGGCGAATGGGAGTACGACCTGAACTACAAACCGCTACACGGCTATCCGGTGACGTTCGGATTCTTGAGTGCGGTGCGCCGAGGCCACGCGACGCTGCACCGAGGACTCGAGATCGGCGTCCCCTCCCTGGTGCTGCACTCGGACGCGACGACCTTGGCGGGTCCGGCTGCAGACGGCGAGACCCCACACATCGACACCGCCGACGGAGTCCTGGACACCCGCCAGATCGCTCGGTGGACCGGCTGCCTGGGCAATCGGGTCAGTGCGGTCCCCGTGCCCGGCGCCCGCCACGACGTCTTCCTGTCCCGGCAGGGCGCCAGGGACACCGCATACACCGAGCTCGACAATTGGTTGCTGAGCAACGACGATCGGATACGAGGAGCCCTCCATGAGTGAGTCCACATCGGTTGACCTGGCCATCATCGGCTCGGGTACGGGAAACTCGATCCCCGACGAGCGGTTCGCCGATCAGAAGATCGCGATCTTCGAAGAGAGCATCTACGGCGGGACCTGCCTCAACGTCGGTTGCATCCCGACGAAGATGTTCGTCTACGCCGCCGAGGTCGCCGAGACCATTCGCGAAGGCGAGCGACTGGGTGTCACCGGCTCCGTCGACAAGGTCGACTGGCCCGGCATCGTGAACCGGGTCTTCGGCCGAATCGATCCGATCTCCGCGGGCGGCAAACGCTACCGGGTCGAGGATTGCGACAACATCACCGTCTACACCAGTCACGTCGCGTTCGACGGGGTCGACTCCGACGGCCGCTACCGTTTGCGAACCAGCGCAGGCGACCTGGTGCTGGCGTCCCGGGTCGTCATCGCCTCCGGCTCCAGGCCGGTCATCCCGGACATCATCGCGGGCAGTGGGGTGAGATACCACACGAACGACGACGTCATGCGTCTACCGGAGCTGCCGGAGCGACTGGTCATCGTCGGTAGCGGCTACATCGCCGCAGAGTTCGCGCACGTCTTCGGAGCGCTCGGGTCCAAGGTCTCCGTCATCGCCCGCAGCGGCGCACTGCTCCGTGGCCAGGACCCGGACATTTCGGCGCGCTTCACCGAGATCGCCTCAGCCGCATGGGATGTGCATTTCAATTCGGCGATTGCCGCGGTCGAAACCGTCGATGGTGCGATCCGCATCACATTCGCCGACGACACCGTCCTCGAGGCAGACGCGCTCCTCGTCGCAGTGGGTCGGGTACCGAACTCCGACAAGATCGGCCTCGAATCGATCGGCCTCGAGGTGGACGAAGACGGCCGCATCGAGCGGGACTCCTACGGCCGGACCGCAGCCCGCGGAGTATGGACGTTGGGAGACGTCAGCTCGCCGTACCAACTCAAGCACGTGGCCAACCACGAGGGCCGGGTCGTCCAGGCAAATCTGCTGCGGGGCTGGGACGGCACCGATCTGCAGCCGTTCGATCTTCGTTTTGTGCCCGCGGCGGTCTTCACCCACCCGCAGATCGCTTCGGTCGGGATGACCGAGACCGAGGCGCGCGACGCGAACCTCGACATCACCGTCAAGGTGCAGAACTACGGCGACGTCGCCTACGGCTGGGCGATGGAGGACAAGACCGGTCTGTGCAAGCTGATCGCAGAGAAGGGCACGGGCCGACTGCTCGGCGCCCACATCATCGGCCCGCAAGCACCCTCGATCATCCAGCCGGTGATCCAGGCGATGTCGTTCGGGCTCGACGCCGCCACGATGGCCCGCGGTCAGTACTGGATTCACCCAGGTATGCCCGAGGTCTTGGAGAACGCGCTGCTGGGGCTCGAGATCTGAGGGAAGGCCAGCGGATCACCAGACCGCTGACCGCAACGCGATCTCGCTCGCCAGCGCTGCAGGGGCGTTCTGCGGGATCCAGTGATCGACGCCCTCCAGTGCGGCGAATCGGTAGTCGGAGTACACGAATCGACTACTCCCCTCCGCCTGCTCTCTGCCCAGCGCATCATCGCCGTCACCCCACAGCACCGTCGTCGGTGCTTCGATCGGCGGGCAGGCGAGGTTCGCCTTGATGTCGCCGGTGAAGTTGGCGCGATACCAGTTCAGTGCTGCGGTCAGGGCCGGCCGCTCGGTGAGCGGCAGCACACTGTCGTCGGGAACCAACTCTCGCAAGATCTTCGCGTCGTCGGCCAAGAGCGTGTCCTCGGCGCCGGGCTTCACGAAGTCGAGGATGTAGGACGATCGCCCACGCTGATCACTGCCCGCCAGCGATGCTGCGATGGATGAGGGATGTCCGACGCTGACGGCGACCAACCCGGTGACACGGTGCGGATAGTGCCCTGCCAGATGCCAGGCGACGAGCGAACCGAAGTCGTGCCCCACGACCATCGTGTATCCGATACCGAGCGCATCCAGGATGCCGACAGCATCGGACGCGAGGTGTCGGAGCTGATACGCGTCGACCTCGTCGGGCCGGGCAGCTGGTGAGTATCCGCGCTGATCCGGGACGATCGTACGCAGTCCGGAGTCGTGCAGTCTTCCGACCACAGAATCGAAACAGGCTCCGGTATTGGGGAATCCGTGCAGCAACAGCACGGTCGGTCCGGTGTCCGGCCCCCCGATCCGGACGTCGAACTCGAGGTCACCGACGGTGATGGTGCGATGTTCGATGCTCACCCGGCCAGCCTACGTGTCGACCCGTGGGCGGCGGGTCAACTCAGCGAGGTGGTGATCACTGGCAGGCCGAGGGGCACCCCTGAGCTGATGAGGTCTGTGACGAACTCCATGTCGAGTTCGGTCTCGACCAGGTCGGCGATGAGGTCGAGCTGGGACATCCGGGCCTGCTCGAAGGAGACGTTCCCGACCTCGAAGCCGCCCCGCCCCGCCCACCTGGCGACGTCACGCAGGTAGTCGCGACGAAATCCGTCGTTCGCCAGCAGCCCGTGCCAGTGGGTCCCGGTGACCGCGCCCGCGACACTTCCCTCGGGACCGAGCTCGTCATCGTGCAGCAGTGGTGTGTCATCACCTCCGATCACGCGACCGTGATGGATCTCATACCCCTGCACCGCATTTCCCGATGCGACCCCCACCGCTTGCCGGAGGACCTTGCGAGCGGCGAACTGCACTGTCACCGTGAGGATTCCCAGCCCGGACACCGTTCCCGCGCGCGCTTCGACGTCGTCGACGATGCTGGTACCGAGCATCTGGTAACCGCCGCAAATGCCCAGGATCGGCTGGTTGCGCCGGGCCCGTTCGGTGAGCACCTCGTCGATGCCGCGGCTACGCAGCCAGGCAAGATCGGAGATGGTCGCCTTGCTTCCCGGCACGACGACGAGATCGGCACCTGCGACACTCGCCGGGTCGTCCACCCACCGCACGTCCACACCCGGCTCGCATGCCAGGGCCTCGACGTCGGTCGAGTTCGAGATCCTCGGCAACCGAATGGCGACGACGGACAAACGGGCCGAACCGACCGCGGGCGCGGCCCGTCCCACCGGCATGCCCACCACGCTGGCCAGAGAGTCCTCCGCGTCGAGCCACAACCCGTCGGCATACGGCACGACGCCGATCGTGGGGCGGCCCGTCAGGTCGAATAGTTGCTGTAATCCGGGTTCGAGGATCGATCGATCGCCGCGGAACTTGTTGATCACGAAGCCGGCGATGCGGGCTTGGTCCGCCGGACCCAGACAAGCCAGGGTTCCGAGCAGGTGCGCGAGGACGCCACCCCGATCGATGTCCCCGACCACGATCACCGGCAGGTCGCCGAGCTCGGCCAAACCCATATTCGCGATATCGCTGCGCCGCAGGTTGATCTCTGCGGGAGAACCGGCGCCCTCGCAGATCACCACATCAAAATCTGCACGCAGAGAAGCCAATTCGTCAGATACGACACCAGCGAGGGACGCCCTGCGCGCATGATAATCGGCCGCACCGACCGTGCCGTCGACCTGTCCGCGCACGACGACTTGCGATCGGCGGTCACTGCCGGGCTTGAGGAGCACCGGGTTGAACCGTACCGAAGGCGCCAGCCCGCATGCGGTGGCCTGCATCGCCTGCGCGCGACCTATCTCGCCCCCGTCCAGGGTGACGACGGAGTTGTTGGACATGTTCTGCGCCTTGAACGGGGCCACCGAGACCCCGGCCCGATGCAGCGCTCGACACAGCCCCGCGACGATCAGACTTTTCCCCGCGTCAGAACTCGTGCCCGCCACGAGCAACGCACCCCGGGGCTGGGGAGCCAAGTCAGGCGTCCGGCAAGGTGAGGATCTCGGCTCCGGACTCGGTGACCACGAGGGTGTGCTCGAACTGGGCGGTCCACTTGCGGTCGGCGGTCGCGACCGTCCAGCCGTCGTCCCAGATCTCGTATTCGAGGGCGCCCAGGTTGATCATCGGTTCGATGGTGAACACCATGCCGGGTTCGATCAGGGTGTCGATGTTCGGCTGGTCGTAATGCAGGATGACCAGGCCGTTGTGGAAGGTCTCACCGATACCGTGGCCGGTGAAATCACGAACGACGTTGTAGCCGAAGCGGTTCGCGTATGACTCGATGACGCGGCCGATCACGTTGAGCTCACGGCCCGGGCGCACCGCCTTGATGGCACGATTCGTCGCCTCCCGCGTACGGTCGACGAGCTCGATCACCTCAGGTGCGACATCGCCCGCGAGAAACGTCGCGTTGGTGTCCCCATGCACGCCGTTGATGTAGGCCGTCACATCGATGTTGACGATGTCGCCGTCTTCGATCACCGTCGAATCCGGGATGCCGTGACAGATCACCTCGTTGAGGGACGTGCAGCACGACTTCGGAAATCCCTTGTAGCCCAGAGTCGACGGATATGCACCGTGATCGATCATGTACTCGTGCGCCACCCGGTCGAGGTGATCGGTGGTCACCCCCGGGGCGACGGCCTTACCGGCCTCGGCGAGAGCATTGGCGGCGATCTTGCTCGCCAGTCTCATCTTCTCGATCGTCTCGGGGGTCTGCACCCAGGGCTCGTGACCTTCGGCGGCAGTGGACTTCCACACATACTCGGGTCGCTCGATGGTGGCCGGCACCGACAGAGTCGGCGAGATCTCGCCAGGGGCGAGTGGGGCACGAACAGGCATGCCTGCAGCCTATCTGTTCTTCGCGGGAGCCAGCCCCGCCGTCTCACCCACACGATCAACCGCGGGGCGGGCGACAAGTAAGGTGACACTCACAGCGCCGGCGGGATGGAGTGATGAATGACCGACACCAGGTTGCCCGGTCGCGGGCGGACCCGGATCATCGCAGCGTTGCTCACCGCGTTCGCCCTCGTGATCGCAGGATGCTCCACGGCCCCGATCAACGACCCCGCGACGAGCCCTCCCGCCTCCGACGGCACCCTGAGAACCGGGCCGCAAACCGCTCGGCTCACCGGTTCCGCCGTCGACCCGGTGGCCCAGAATCCCATCCCCACGCTTCCTGCCACCGCGAAGTCGATCGGTGGCGATGTCACGGTCACCGACATCGGACGCATCATCGCCATCGACCGCTCGGGCACCCTCGCCAACATCGTGTATTCCCTGGGTCTCGGCGACAACGTAGTGGCCCGGGACCGCTCGACGGTGATCCCAGAGGCCGAAAACCTTCCGGTGATCACCGACAACGGGCACTCGGTCAACATCGAGGCCGTGCTCGCCGCCGATCCCAGCGTCGTCCTGATCGACGAGGCCACGAACCCGCCCGGAACGGTCGCACAGCTGCGGTCCGCCGGCCTGCCCGTGGTCGTGTTCACGAAGGACCGCACGATCTCGGGTACCGGGCCGCTCATCGAGGCGGTGGCGGGCGCACTCGGTGTACCGCGCGAGGGCGAGGCACTCGCGGCGCGAACCACCCAACAGATCACCGCGGCCGAGAACCAGGTCCCGGTCGATGCCCGCGGGGCGAAGATGGCATTCCTCTACCTTCGCGGCCCTCGACTGCAATTGCTCGCCGGCCCCGGCTCCGGAGCCGACGAGTTGATAGCCGCCCTCGGCGGTGTCGACGCGGGCACCGCCGCCGGTCTCACTTCTGCGTTCACCACGGTGAACACCGAGGCGATGATCAACGCCAACCCGGCCGTGATCCTCGTGATGACCCAGGGCGCCGACTCCGTGGGCGGTCTCGAGCAGGTACTGAAACTGCCCGGGCTCGCCCAGACCGATGCCGGCCGAAACAACCGTGTCGTCCAGATGGACCAGGCCGAGATCCTGACCTTCGGGCCCGACACCGGGCGGGTTCTGAACGCGTTGTCCGAAGCGATCTACGTGTGAGTTCCGTGCGCGAAGCAGTCCGCAAGGGCACTGCCGGCGGCGACCGGCAGACACTGCCACGCAACGTCGTGATCATCGTCGCCATGCTCGCGCTGCTGGTGGTGTTGGTCGGCTGGTCCGCTGCGGTGGGCCAGGTCTACATCTCCCCTGCCGAGGTCTTCGGATCGGTGATGCACCACCTCGGCCTCGACATCGGGCCCATGCCGAGCTCCCCCAACGGCGAGGAGACGCTGTGGACGGTCCGGTTCCCTCGCATTGTCATGGGGCTGATCGTCGGGGCCACCCTTGCCTGCGCCGGCTGCCTACTTCAAGGTGTACTGGCCAATCCCCTGGCGGAGCCCGGCGTGATCGGGGTGTCCGCCGGCGCGGCGGTGGGCGCCTGTATCGCGATCGTGTCCGGCGGGATCTGGGCGAGCGTCTGGGGTCTGGCCGGTGCGGCGTTCATCAGCGCGCTGATCACTGTCGCGCTCGTCTACACCCTGTCCATGCGCGATGGGTCGTCGTCGCCGATCATGTTGATACTCATCGGTATCGCGGTCAACGCCTTCGCCTCGGGCATCATCGCGTTCCTGACCTTCCTCGCTGACACCAACGATCGGGAACAGATCGTCTTCTGGCAGCTCGGATCACTCCAGGGCATCGGGTGGAAACCGGTCTGGGTGGTCCTGCCCCTGGCCGCCGGCGCCATCGGGGTCAGCATGCTGCTGGTGCGCCGTGTGGACCTGCTGTCGCTCGGCGAAATACAGGCTGCCGCTCTCGGCGTACGCGTCGAGAGCGTCCGGCGGATCGTCATCTTTCTGGTCGCCGTGCTCACGGCAGCCGCGGTCGCGTTCACCGGCATCGTCATGTTCGTCGGCCTGGTGGTACCGCACCTGATGCGACTGATCGTGGGGCCCAAACACGCGATCCTGTTGCCGGCCAGCGTCATCGGTGGAGCAATTGTGGTGTGCGCAGCCGACCTCGGCGCCAGGACCCTGATGCACAATGCCGATCTCCCACTGGGGATGCTCACCTCGCTCATCGGCGGTCCGGTGTTCTTCCTGCTCCTGCGCCGGAGCAGGCACAGCGGGGTCGGCTGGTGACGGCGACGAAGCCCGCGCTGTCCGCGACCGGCGTACACGTGGCCATCGGTGGGCGCGACATCGTCACCGGCGTCGATCTTGTCGTCGGCAGCGGGGAGATCGTGGCGCTCGTCGGGCCGAACGGGTGCGGCAAATCAACCTTGCTCGCGGGCCTGGCCGGGGTGCGTCCGGTCTCTGGTGGCGCCGTCCGCTTCTCCGGCATCGATCTCTCCGACATCGCGCCGATCGAGCTGGCGCGCCGCCGCGCACTGGTCACCCAGCTCAACCGTGCGGACACGCCCTTCCTGGTACACGAAGTGGTGGAGATGGGCAGATTTCCCTGGACCCGAACCCATGAGGCAGCCCGGTCTGCCGATTTCGTCGAACAGGCGCTGACCCAATGTGACCTGCAAGGTGTGCGGGATCGTCCGTTCAGTCAACTGTCCGGTGGACAGCAGGCCCGCGTCTCACTCGCGCGGGCACTGGCGCAGCAGGCACCGGTCCTCATGCTCGACGAACCCACCGCGGCGCTCGACATCCACCACCAGGAGCGACTGTTGACGATTCTCGCCGAGCGTAGGAGCACAGGCGCGGCGATCCTGATCGTCGTGCACGACCTGTCGCTTGCCGCCGCGTACGCCGACCGAGTACTCGTCATGAAAGACGGCCGGCTCGTCGCGTCCGGGCCGACCACGCAGGTCATGAGCGCCGAATTGCTCTCGGAGATCTACGACCACCCCGTGATGACCTGGATCCATCCCGACACCGGACAGTTCATCGTGCTCCCGGATCGAACACCCGGGGCGGCGGGGTACCCCCCTCCAGCGCCCCGCCGACCCGAGTAGTGATCTGACGCGACAGTTCGGAAATCGGTTCCCTCGGATGACCGCAAAGTTCAGAAAAGTTTGCTACTGACGGTCCGGCAGCTCACTCGGGTAGCGCGGCAAGCATCTCGTGGGTGACCGCGACCGCATTGTCAGAACTGCCTCCGAGAACGACGAGGGTCGCAAAGGCAAGGTCACCGCGATACCCGGCGAACCACGCGTGCGAGCCGCCTTCGACCTCGGCTTCTCCGGTCTTGCCGTACACCTGGCCGAGGTCTTGCATTCGCAGCGCGGTTCCCGAGGCGATCACCTCGCGCATCATCGGGCGCATCTGACTGAGCACTGCGGGATCCATCGGCGGGTGTGGACCTGCGATCGTGGTCTCGCGTCCGACGATCAGCTGCGGTGTCGGGGTGGCGCCGTGTGCCACCGTCGCCGCGACCATGGCGAGCCCGAAGGGGCTGGTCAGGACTTTGCCTTGACCGAAGCCGTCCTCGGTGCGCTGCACCAGTTCAGGTGCAATCGGCACCGATCCGCTGTCGGTCGGCAACCCCACCACGTCGTATTCGGGTCCGATGCCCAGCGACGCCGCTGCCCGGGTGAGATCCGACGGGCCCATCTCGCTGGCCAGCTTCGCAAAGGTCGTATTGCACGAACGTGCAAACGCCGTCTGCATCGGGACAGTGCCCAGCCCGAAGCCGTTGTAGTTCGGCACGCTGCGCTCACCGATGGTCACCTCACTGGGGCAACCCACCAACGTGGACGGAGTTGCCAGCCCAGTGCTCATCGCCGCCATCGACGTGACCATCTTGAAGGTGGAGCCGGGCGGGTACAGACCGATGGTCGCGATCTGACCGTCGGCGTCCGCGAGTTCGTTCTGGGCCACCGCGAGAATCCGCCCCGTCGACGGCTGGATCACCACCATCGCGACCTGGAAGTCCTTGCGCTGGTCGACAGCTCGCTGCGCGGCATCCTGGACCTGACGCGACAGCGAGATCTCGACCGACGGCGCCGGATCCGGCTGCGTCTCTGCGAGAACGTCGGCGTCCACGCCGTTCGGATTGACCGACACCACTCGCCAGCCGGCCTTCCCGATCAGATCCGCGGAGACCTCTTTCTTGACCTGGGTGAGCAACGTGGGTGCGAAGTCCGGATTCGGCGCGACCAGATCCGCCTGCTCGACCGTGCTGACCCCCGGCAATCCGGCCAGCTGATCGCGGACCAGATCGAAGTCTCGCTGCGACAACGTGATCACCGCATACTGACCGCCCAGCCCGGTCGCCTGCTCCGCGATGGCCTGGGCGGTCAGGGACGGATCGAATCGCCCGAGCGCGCCGGCGAGATCGCCCGCGGTCGACACCACCGCACCCGACTGTGCGGCGAGGGCGGCGTCGAACCGCACCTCATGGACGGTCCCGGGCACCAGCACGTTGGATCCGTCGTTCTCACGGACCGCGGCGCGCTGGGCGTCGATCGTGCGTAGGGCCATCGTCTGGTTGCCGCCGAGCTTGGGATGGATCGCTGCCGGGATCCAGCGGACCTGCCACCCCGAGTCGGTCCGCGACATCGCGATCGTGGCCCGGTACTTCCAGATGTGATCTCCGGGAAGCGTCCAGGTGTAGTCGGCGGCAACGGTGGCGGTGTCGCCCGTCACCTTCACTCCGGCGGTCCTCGCCGACATGTCGGTGGCGGACAACCCATCCCAACTGGCGGTGACTGCAGTCGCGGCGTCGTCAGGTCGATCCGTCGCCTCTCCCGCCCGTTGCGGGTCGTTGTCGGCGAATGCGGACAGGAAACGCCCTGCGGCGGCGCCCGGGCCATTGTCGTCGGCCGAACACGCCACCATCGAGGTGCCGAGCACCAGGGTGGTGGCGATCACCAGCAGACGGGCGGGCCGGCGGCGCAGGAAACGGATCATCACCGCTCATGGTATTTGTGGCGACGCCCCCAACCCGGTTGCCACGCAGGGCCCGGGAGACGCAGCGGAGCGGAGCAGGGCGTTGCCGCGGACGCTGCTCAGTCGACCAGCACGGTCGCGAACGTCCCGACCTCTTTCATACCGACCCGGCGGTAGGCCTCGCGGGCAGCGGTGTTGAACGAGTTGACGTACAGGCTCGCGGTCCGGCCGCCGGCGACGATGGCCTCGACGACCGAGGCGGTACCGGACGCCCCTAGGCCCAGGCCACGACGATCCGGCGTGACCCAGACACCCTGGATCTGTCCCACCTGCCGCGAGAGCGCACCGACCTCGGCCTTGAACACGACTTCCCCGCGTTCGAATTTCGCGTACGCACGGCCCGCGTTGATCAGACCGGCGATACGACGTCGATAGGAGCGGCCACCGTCACCGGCGCAGGGATCGACACCGACCTCACCGATGAACATCTCGACAGCGGCAGGCAGATACGCGTCGATCTCGTCGAGCCGTACCCGCCGCACAAACGGGTCGCCTGGGATCGCCGGGGCGCTGGCGAGTGCCAGAAGTGGTTGATCCATCCGGATTTCACGCGCCGGACCCCAGTACTCCCGCGTGAGTTCCCACAGCGGCATGACGAGATCGGCAGGGCCGACGATGGATGAGCAGGCTCGCGGATTACGGACAGCGCGTTCTGCGAACGTGCGTACGTCGTCACCGGTGCCGATCAGTGGCACGAGATTGGCGCCCGAGAAGCACAGCGAGGTACCAGGCTGATTGTTGCTCCAGAGTTCGCCGCCGAGTGATCTCGGGTTGATGCCGTGGTCTTCGACCCGGGCGGCGACCATGCAGGCCGATACCGGGTCCTGCGCCAGGGCACGGGCAACCGCGTCGAAGTCCCGCTCACCGAGCGGGCGGTCACCCAACAGCTTCAGCACTGCGGCTCCCAGGTTCGTAGCAGGTGTACGGGACGTACCCGATCATTCTGCCAGGCGGGTGTGCCTGCGGTCAGCTCACCGTGACAATCGGTGCGCCCGCCGACTCACCGTCCCCGGATTCGCCTGCCTCCTCCGCGATACGCATGGCTTCTTCGATGAGGGTCTCGACGATCTGGGCCTCGGGAACGGTCTTGATGACCTCACCCTTGACGAAAATCTGGCCGCGACCGTTACCCGACGCGACACCGAGGTCGGCCTCCCGGGCCTCGCCGGGACCGTTGACGACGCAACCCATCACCGCGACGCGAAGTGGGATCTCCATACCTTCGAGTCCCGCGCTCACCTCATCGGCGAGTTTGTACACGTCGACCTGCGCGCGACCGCACGACGGGCACGACACGATCTCGAGCTTGCGTGGGCGCAGGTTCAGCGATTGCAGGATCTGATTGCCGACCTTGATCTCCTCGACCGGCGGCGCCGACAGCGACACGCGGATGGTGTCGCCGATGCCTTCGGCCAGCAGTGCGCCGAAGGCAACAGCCGACTTGATGGTCCCCTGGAACGCCGGTCCGGCCTCGGTCACCCCGAGGTGCAGCGGATAGTCACACTGGGCCGCCAGCTGGCGGTACGCCTCCACCATGATCACCGGATCGTTGTGCTTGACGGAGATCTTGATGTCGCCGAACCCGTGCTCTTCGAAGAGGCTCGCCTCCCACAACGCGGATTCCACCAAAGCCTCTGGAGTGGCCTTGCCGTACTTCTGCAACAGCCGCGGATCGAGCGAACCGGCGTTGACGCCGATGCGGATCGGGATGCCCGCGTCGCCGGCCGCCTTCGCGACCTCTTTGACCCGGCCGTCGAACTCCTTGATGTTGCCCGGGTTCACGCGCACCGCAGCACAGCCGGCATCGATCGCCGCGAAAATGTACTTCGGCTGGAAGTGGATGTCGGCGATCACCGGCAGCTGGGACTTCCTCGCGATCGCGGGCAGGGCTTCGGCGTCCTCCGGACGTGGGCACGCCACCCGGACGATGTCGCAACCGGCCGCGGTGAGCTCGGCGATCTGCTGCAGCGTCGCGTTGATGTCATGGGTCTTGGTGGTGGTCATCGACTGCACCGATACGGGATGATCGCTGCCGACAGCGACGGTCCCGACCTGGAGTTGACGGGTCTTGCGCCGGGGTGCGAGCACCGGCGGCGGTGCTGCGGGCATCCCGAGACCGATCGCGGTGGCGTCTGCACTCATTGTTGTCACTTCCTGCTTCGTTGGCTGTTGCGGTCGGCCTCGGAGGCCGGCGGGGGTCTAGAACGCTTTGATGGGGTTCACGATGTCCGCGGTCAAGGTCAGGGCCATGTATCCACCCATGATCACCAGCACCACGTACGTGATCGGCATCAGTTTCAGGTAGTCGACGGGCGCACCGACACCGAGCCCACGAGAGCGGCGCAGCGTGTTGCGCACCTTCTCATAACCCACGATGGCCATGTGCCCACCATCCAAGGGTAATAGCGGAACCAAATTGAAGAGCGCCAGGAAGAAGTTGATGCTGGCCAGCAGGAAGACGAAGAACCACCAGTAGCCATTGTCCGCGGCGTCTCCGCCGATCACCGAGGCTCCGTAAACACTCACCGGGGTGTCGGTTGCCCGCTCGCCGCCGGTCACGGAGGTCCAGAGGGCACCTATTTTGGACGGCAGTGACAGGAGCGAGTCCCAGGTCTTGGCAACCAGTTCACCGGTGAACACAAAAGCGGCCGGTACGGCTCCCGCCGCGGACGGGTGCGTGAAAGCAGGCGGGAGGTCGTAGGTGATGCCGACCATGCTGACGTCCTGGGTGGCCGTCACGGCGCCCTTGTCGTCGGTCTTGACCGCGGTGACCGTCTGAGGTGTGACCGTCAGATCGAGACTCTGGCCGCCGCGGTCCACTGTGAGAGCCACCGGCGCGGTGGCGGACCGAAGAATCGTGCTGAGCTCGGAGTAGTCGCTGATGCTTTTGCCGTTGGCGGCTACAACGGTGTCTCCGGGCAGGAGCCCGGCCTGCTCGGCGGGACCCGCGCCCGTGCACGGCGCGCTCTCACCGTTGGTCACGGTGTCGGAGACACACGACACCGCTCCCACCTTCGCCGGCGCACTCTCGGCGAGATTCGGAAGCCCCCAGGCCAACGCCATGATGACGATCAGCGCGAATCCCAGGATCAGGTTCTGCGCGGGACCGGCGGCCAGGACGACGATTCGCTTCCAGGCTTTTTGCTTGTACATCGCCCGGGACTCGTCCTCGGGTGCCAGTTCGTCGTGGGTGGTCATACCGGCTATGTCGCAGAAGCCGCCGAGCGGAATCGCCTTCACGCCGTACTCGGTCTCTCCACGACGGGTGGACCACAGGGTCGGCCCGAAGCCGACGAAGTAGCGACGCACCTTCATGCCCGTGCGCTGCGCGGCCCACATGTGGCCGCATTCGTGCCAGGCGATCGACGCCAGCAGTCCCAATGCAAAGAGCACCACGCCCAACGCAAACATCATCGGCCGCACTTACCCTTCTGGTGAACTTCTACGCGGAGGCACCGGCGACGAGTTGCCGGGCGCGCTCTCGCGCCCAGGCGTCGGCCGCCAGGACCTCATCCACCGTACCTGGATCGGCGGTCCATTGATCTGCGGCGGCGAGCACCTCCCCCACGATGTCGACGATCCGCGGGAACGCGATGACCCCGGCGAAGAAACCGTCGGCGGCGGCCTCGTTGGCAGCGTTGAACACCGCGGTCAGTGAGCCGCCCCGGGTTCCCGCCTCCCGAGCGAGGTCGATGGCCGGGAAGACCGCGTTGTCGACCGGTTCGAAGGTCCATGAACTCGCCTGCGAGAAGTCGCACGCCGCCGACGCACCCGGGATCCGGTCCGGCCACCCCAACGCCAGTGCGATCGGGAGTTTCATCGATGGTGGGGACGCCTTCGCAATGGTCGCGCCGTCGACGAAGGTGACCATCGAGTGCACGATCGACTGCCGGTGCACCGTCACGTCGATGCGGTCGTAAGGGACGTCGAACAGCAGGTGCGCTTCGATGACCTCGAGCGCCTTGTTGACCAGGGTCGCGGAGTTCAAGGTGATCATCGGGCCCATCGACCACGTCGGGTGTTTACCTGCCTGCTCAGGAGTCACGTCTTTCAGTTGCTCCGCATCCCAACCGAAGAAGGGTCCCCCCGAGGCGGTCAACACCAGACGGTCGACCTCTGAGGCGGTGCCGCCGCGCAGGCATTGCGCGATGGCCGAATGCTCTGAGTCCACGGCGACGATCTGTCCGGGCGCCGCGGCCGCGAGGACCAGCGCGCCACCTGCGACCAAGGACTCCTTGTTGGCCAGGGCGAGACGGGCACCGGTGGCCAGCGTCGCCAGTGTCGGCCGAAGGCCCAGCGACCCGACCACCGCGTTGAGGACCACATCAGCGCCGGACTTCTCGATCAGTTCGACCATCGCGTCGGGTCCCGAGGTGATGCCCTCGACTCCTGCGGCTGCGGCCACCTTGTCGGCAGCCGCGCGATCGGCGACCGCGACCGCCGAACCGGGCAACCGCCAGTCGGCGATCTGCCGGGCCAGCAAGTCGATGTTCCCGCCGCCTGCGCCGAGGCCGACGACCGAGAACCGATCGGGGTTGGCGGCGATCACCTCGAGCGCCTGCGTACCGATCGATCCGGTGCTGCCGAGAATCAGAACTCTAGTGGTCACCGCTCCAGTGTGGTCGATCCGCCCGCGTTCGCGCCGCCCGACTCCCGATCCGACGCGCCTGGTGCCGGATGTCGTTCGATCCAGTGGCGGGCGATGTCGATGCGACGGGTGATCCAGACCTTGTCGTGGGACTGCACGTGGTCGAGGAATCGCTCGAGCGCCGCGGTCCGGCCCGGCCGTCCGGCGAGCCGGCAGTGCAGTCCGATCGACAGCATCTTGGGCGCGCCTGCCGCTCCTTCGGCGTAAAGGACGTCGAAGGCATCACGCAGGTGAGCGAAGAACTGGTCACCGGACGGAAACCCGGCAGGCGAGGAGTACTTCATGTCGTTGGTGTCCAGGGTGTAAGGCACCACGAGGTGATCGACGGCCTGTTCTGGAGAGGCGTCGGGCGCCGACAGCGAAGGACCGCCGACAGGTACCTTCAACCAGTAAGGGAGATCATCGGCGTAGCTGTCGGAGTCGTAGACGAAGCCTCCGTGCTCGACGACGAGTCCCCGCGTGTTCGGTGAATCGCGACCCGTATACCAACCCAGGGGCGCACTGCCGGTGAGATCGGTCAGGATCTCGATCGCCTCGGCCATGTGGGCCCGTTCGACAGCCGGATTGATGAGTTGGTAGTTGAGCCAACGCAATCCGTGCGAGGCGATCTCGTCGCCCCGCTCGATGAAGGCCGCCACCGCCTCGGGGTTGCGGGCCATGGCCTGCGCCACGGCAAAAATCGTCAGCGGCAGTTCACGGCGGTCGAACACCCGGAGCAACCGCCACAGGCCGGCCCGGGATCCGTACTCGTACAACGACTCCATGCTCATGTGCCGATTCGGGAATGCGGCGACGCCTGCCATCTCCGACAGGAACGTCTCACTGCCGCGGTCGCCTTCCAGGACGTTGTTCTCGGAGCCCTCTTCGTAATTGAGAACGAACTGGACCGCGATGTTGGCCCCGCCCGGCCACTGCGGATGGGGCGGGGTGCGGCCGTATCCGATCATGTCGCGGGGATACTCGGACGGCGCATATCTCTCGGTCGGCACGGCGTTCATTCTCACACCGTGGGCCTGACCTCGCAGAAGACGCGGCTCGCGACGGTGACGCGACCCCTGCCGAACCCATCAGCGGCCACGGGTCACCCGCCGCGATATGCTTCGGACGAGAAAAGTCGGATCGCAACCAGCAGGAGTAGCCGTGGCCAGCACTGAGGTCGAGTACAAGCCCGAGCCCGCAGACGCGCCTTCGGCCCGATTCGGCTGGCACGGCGAAGGCATGAAGACGTACAAGATCGCCGCCTGGGTGTCGGTCGTCGCCTTGCTGGGCATGGTCATCGGAAATCATGAGGGCCACGTCGAAGACTGGTACCTCGTCGGATTCGCCGCGCTGATCGTCTTCCTCCTGGTCCGCGGCGAGGTCCTCGGCCGCGGTAAGTGGAAAAAGAAGAAGTAAAACCGCAACCTTCTGACCGTCGACATGCGAGCGGGCCGCAGTCCGGCTGCCTTCTTTGCCGGACTGGTCGCCTGGGCGCTGATCATGGTCAGCGCGTGCAGCAGCGGCCGGGTCGGCGTGTCGGGTACTGATTCGGCGCAATCGAGCATCGCGACGTCCAGGTCCACGTCCACGTCACCGTCACCGCCACCGTCGCCGGTGCCGCCCAGCACGACGGCGCTCGATCCCGCGCTGGAGATCAGGGACGCCGACGGACGTACGCCGCTCGTGGTCGCGACCAAGTCCCGGGACACCGACTCCGCACGAAGGTTGATCCTCGCGGGGGCGGACGTCAACGCGAAAGACAACATGCAGGACTCGGCATTTCTTTACGCCGGGGCCGAGGGACTGGACGACATTCTCGTCCTGACCCTCGATCACGGTGCGGATGTGAACTCCACCAATCGGTTCGGCGGTACCGCGCTCATCCCCGCGGCCGAGAAGGGCCACCCGACCACAGTCCAGATACTGATCGACGCGGGCGTACCCCTGGACCACATCAACGCCTCCGGGTGGACCGCACTCCTCGAAGCAGTCGTCTACGGCGACGGTTCACCGACCTACCAGGACATCGTCTCCCGGTTGCTTGCCGCCGGTGCCGATCCCGGCATCCTGGATTCGCAGGGACGAACAGCCCTGCAGATCGCGCAGCAACGTGGGCAGACCGGCGTCGCGCGCCTGCTCGGTGGCTGAGAACTATTTCTCTTCCGCCGCCAACTGTCCACAGGCAGCAGCGATCTCTTGCCCGCGGGTGTCGCGAACCGTGCACGAAACACCTTGAGCGATCACCCTTTTGACGAACTCTCGTTCTGCGGGCTTAGGGCTTGCGTCCCACTTCGATCCCGGGGTCGGGTTGAGCGGGATGAGGTTCACGTGGACCAGCGATCCGAGCGCCTTGCGGAGCTTCTCCCCCAGCAGATCTGCTCGCCATGGTTGATCATTGATGTCGCGGATCAGCGCGTATTCGATCGATACGCGGCGTCCGGTGCTGTCCGCGTAGTAGCGAGCCGCGTCCAACACCTCTTTGACCGACCAGCGATTGTTGACCGGGACCAGGGTGTCGCGCAGTTCATCGTCCGGGGTGTGCAGGGAAACGGCGAGGGTGACCGTGAGTCCTTCGTCGGCCATCCGGCGGATCGCGGGAGCCAGTCCGACTGTCGACACCGTCACCGATCGTTGCGAGATGCCGAGTCCGTCGGGGGCGGGCGAGGTGATCTTGCGGACGGCATCGATCACCCGCTTGTAGTTCGCCAACGGCTCGCCCATACCCATGAACACCACATTGGAGAGGCGGCCGGGCTCGCCGAGCTCGCCGTCACGCATCGCCCGCGCGGCGGAACGCACCTGGTCGACGATCTCCGCCGTGGAGAGGTTCCGGTCCAGCCCTCCCTGTCCGGTCGCGCAGAACGGGCACGCCATCCCGCATCCCGCCTGGCTCGAGATGCACAGGGTCGCGCGGTCCGGATAGCGCATGAGCACCGACTCCAGCAGCGTGCCGTCGTGCAACCGCCACAGGGTCTTGCGAGTGGTGTTGTCGTCGCAGGCGATGTGGCGGATCACGGTCATCAGTTCGGGGAACAGAGCTTGACCCACCGACTCCCGCATCGCGGCGGGCAGGTCGGTCATCTCCGCCGGATCGGCATTGAATCGGGAGTAGTACTGACGGGCCAATTGGTCTGCGCGGAACTTGGGCAGGCCGAGTTTGGTCACCGCGGCAACGCGGCCTGCCGCGTCGAGGTCGGCAAGGTGTTGCGGCGGTTTGCCACGTTTCGGCGCGTCGAATACCAGCGGCAACGGACCAGTCATCATCAAAGCGTGACGTAGATTCGCCACAGATGCCAATTCGATCACTGTGATTGTCGTTTCGCCCTACTCGGGCGCACCATAGAGCCATGACGTATCAACCGCCCGAGGGCTACCAGCCGAGCCCCGATTACGACCCCACCAAACCCGATGCGGCATACCCGACCGATGCAGTCGAGACCGCCCCGCCCGCCGCGGACCACCGCGAAGAGGTGCGTAGACAGGCTCTCGACGACGTCAGGCACACGCGCACGCGTGCGGCCTGGGTCGGTTTGATCGTCGGCGCGCTCGTCACGCTCATCCTGCTGATCTTCATCGTCCAGAATCTCGACAGTCAGAACATCGACCTGTTCTTCTGGACGGTCAACCTGCCGGTGGGCGTGAGTCTGCTGATCGCAGCCATCCTCGGCGCAGTGATCACGGCGATCGTGGGCAGCTTGCGAATGCTGCAGGTTCGACGAGCGGTCAAGAAGGCCCGGCCCTAGCCGCTCGTCAGAGGAGGGCTCCCAGGATCGCCCAGACGACGAACGCGCACGGCAGAATGGAGTCGAGACGATCCATGATCCCGCCGTGTCCGGGCAACAGGGTTCCCATGTCCTTGATCTTCAGATCGCGCTTGACCTGTGATTCGACCAGATCACCGAGAGTGGCGCAGATGACGAGGACCGGACCGAGGACCAGCCCGATCCACCACTGCGCGTCGAGCAGGTACACGACGGTGAGTACTGCGCCGACGATGCCGAAGACCATGGACCCGGCCATGCCTTCCCACGACTTCTTCGGACTGATGGCCGGGACCATCGGGTGTTTACCGAAGGTCACACCGGCCACGTAGCCGCCGACGTCCGAACAGACCACCACGATCATCAGGGTCAGTACCCGCGCCGCTCCGTCGTCCTGCAGCACCATCGACGCCCCGAAGGCACCCATCAGCGGTAACCAGGCGAGCACGAGGGTCGTCCCTGCGAGATCCTGCAGGTAATTCTCCGGGGCGGCTTGTAGGCCCTGCGACAGCAACTTCCAGATCATCGACACCAGTACCGTGGCCGCCAGAGCGACCACCGAGCCGGAGATGCCCCACGGCCAGCTGGCCCACATGATTGCCTGGCCGCCGACGAGGATGGGGATCAGTGCGACCTTGATTCCACCGTCACGGAGGCGTTTGGTCACTTCCCAGCTGGCCACGGCGATCGCCACCGCGACCACGCCGAACCACACCTCGGGCACGAATACCAGGATGAGGATCAGCGAGACGCCGAGCGTGCCACCGACTCCGATGGCAGCCGGCAGGTCACGGCCGGCCCGCGAGGTGGAGCCCTTGGGAGCCGGCGCCGCTGCGCCGCCCGGCCGGTCTGTGTCGGTCACTGTCGTCTGCCTACCCCTTCGCCACTGCCCGTTCGGTCATCGAATGCGATGACCTAGACCTCGAGCAGTTCACCCTCTTTGTGTTTGACCAGTTCATCGATCTGAGTGACGTACGAGGCCGTCGTCTTGTCGAGATCCTTCTCGGCGCGCGTCACCTCATCTTCACCGGCCTCGCCGTCCTTTTGGATGCGTTTAAGCTCATCCACCGCTTTGCGCCGCACGTTGCGAATCGAGACCTTGGCGTCCTCACCCTTGGCCTTGACCTGTTTGACCAGATCGCGCCGACGGTCTTCGGTCAACTGCGGAATCGACACACGGATGATGTTTCCGTCGTTGGTCGGGTTCACGCCCAGGTCGGAGTTGCGGATCGCGGTCTCGATCAAACCCAGTGATGACGGCTCATAGGGCTTGATGACGATCATGCGGGCCTCAGGGGTGTTGATCGACGACACCTGCCCGATCGGCGTCGGTGACCCGTAGTAGTCGATGGTGACCCGATTGAACATGGCGGGGTTGGCACGCCCGGTGCGCACTGAGCCCATGTCGTCGCGCGCGACGATGACGGCCTTCTCCATTTTTTCCTCGGCGTCCAAGAGCGCGTCGTCGATCATGGTGTCCTCCGTTGACTTGTGCGGGTGCGGTCTGGTTGTGCTGCGCGGGATACCGGTCAGGTACTGACCAGTGTTCCGATCTTCTCACCTGCGACCGCTCGAGCGATGTTGCCCTGCTCGAGGAGGTTGAACACCAGCATCGGCATCTGGTTGTCCATACACAGGCTGAAGGCGGTCGCATCCGCGACCTTGAGGCCCTTTTCGAGGACCTCGCGGTGCGTGATCTCGCGGTAGAGCGTCGCGTCAGGGTCTGTCCGGGGATCGGCTGAGTAGACACCGTCGACACCCTTCGCCATCAACACGACCTCGGCCTGGATCTCCAGGGCGCGCTGCGCGGCGGTCGTGTCGGTGGAGAAGTAAGGCATACCCATGCCGGCGCCGAAGATGACGACGCGGCCCTTCTCCAGGTGACGCTGTGCACGCAACGGAATGTACGGTTCGGCGACCTGCCCCATCGTGATGGCAGTCTGCACGCGGGTGACAATGCCCCGCTTCTCCAGAAAATCTTGCAGCGCAAGAGAGTTCATGACGGTGCCGAGCATGCCCATGTAGTCGGACCGGGCCCGCTCCAGGCCACGCTGCTGCAGTTCGGCTCCCCGGAAGAAGTTACCGCCGCCGTTCACCACCGCGATCTGGACACCGGTGTTGACCACCTCGGCGATTTGATCCGCGACGGTCGACACCACATCGGGGTCGAGGCCGACTTTGCCGCCACCGAACATCTCTCCGCCGAGTTTGAGAACGACCCGCTTGAATCCGGTGCGTTCCTGTGCGACGTCGTCGGTCATGTTGGCATCCCTTTCGAGGTACGGGCAGCGATCGCGTTCATGCTATCGAGATCAAAGGCTGGCTATCGAGATCAAAGGCTGGCAATCGAGGACAAAAGAGCACGGGCCTGTTGAGCGCAAAAGAACCCCGGCGAATCTGGCGATTCGCACGGGGTTCTTCTCACGTGATTCAGGCCTGTCCGACCTCGAAACGGGTGAACGACACAACCTGTGCCCCCGCCTCGTCGAGTACGGCCTTGACGGTCTTCTTCGACTCCTGAACCGACGCCTGGTCGATCAGCACCACGTCCTTGAAGAAACCGTTGAGACGGCCGTCCACGATCTTGGACAGCGCCGCTTCGGGCTTGCCCTCCTCGCGGGCGGTCTGCTCGGCGATGCGACGCTCGGAAGCGATCACATCCTCGGGGACCTCGTCGCGGGTGGCGTACTTGGCGCGCAGCGCGGCGACCTGCATTGCGGCGCCACGAGCGGCCTCTGCGGCCTCCGGGGTGTCGCCGGTGTACTCCACCAGCACGCCGACGGCAGGCGGCAGATCCGACGCCCGCTTGTGCAGGTACGACGCAACGTTGCCCTCGTGGTAGCTGACCCGGTTCAGGACCAGCTTCTCGCCGATCTTGGCCGAGAGTTCCTGGATCAGCTCGTCGACAGTCTTGTCGGCGACGGTGGCGGCCTTGAGGACATCCACATCGGACGTCTTCGCGGCAACCGCGGCGTCGAGGACCTTGGCGGCCAGCGCCTGGAACTCGTCGTTCTTCGCCACGAAGTCGGTCTCTGAGTTGATCTCGATCATCGCGCCGTCTTTGGCGGCGATCAGACCTTCGGCGGTGGACCGCTCGGCACGCTTGCCGACGTCCTTGGCGCCCTTGATACGCAGCTCTTCGACAGCCTTGTCGAAGTCGCCATCGTTGTCGGCGAGCGCGTTCTTGCAGTCGAGCATTCCGGAGCCGGTGAGGTCGCGGAGCCGCTTGACGTCAGCGGCGGTGTAGTTCGCCATGGGTGGGCGAGCCTCCTGTCGGATGTGTCTGGATCGGTGAACCAGAAGTGGATCAGGCCTGGGCGGGGGTTTCCGCGTCGGCTGCTGCGGGCGCCTCGGCTGCTGCCGGGGCTTCTGCTGCGGGAGCTTCTGCCGCAGGCGTGGTGGCCTGGGTCAACAGTTCCTGCTCCCACTCGGCGAGGGGCTCCCCGGCGGCACCTTCGGGCTTGGTGTCGGCGCCCGTGTTCTGCCCTGCCCGTGCCTGCACGCCTTCGGCGACCGCAGACGCGATCACGCGGGTGAGCAGCGCGGCACTGCGGATGGCATCGTCATTACCCGGGATCGGGTAGTCGACGACGTCGGGGTCGCAGTTGGTGTCGAGGATGGCGATCACCGGGATGTTCAGCTTGCGGGCCTCACCGACGGCGATGTGCTCTTTGTTGGTGTCGACGATCCACACGGCCGAGGGGACCCTGGACATGTCCCGGATACCACCGAGGGTCCGGTCCAGCTTGGTCATCTCACGCGTGAGCATGAGGATTTCTTTCTTGGTGCGACCTTCGAATCCGCCGGTCTGCTCCATGGTCTCGAGTTCCTTGAGACGCTGCAGACGCTTGTGGACGGTGGAGAAGTTGGTGAGCATGCCGCCGAGCCAGCGCTGGTTCACGTACGGCATGCCGACGCGAAGGGCCTCGGAGGCGATGGATTCCTGAGCCTGCTTCTTCGTACCGACGAAGAGAATGGTGCCGCCGTGGGCGACCGTCTCCTTGACGAACTCGTACGCCTGGTCGATGTACGTCAGCGTCTGCTGCAGGTCGATGATGTAGATGCCGTTGCGATCGGTGAAGATGAATCGCTTCATCTTCGGATTCCAACGACGGGTCTGATGCCCGAAATGAGCGCCGCTGTCCAGCAGCTGCTTCATGGTTACGACAGCCATGTACTTCACTTTCATGTGCAGTTTGTCGTCGGCTCCCGGTTGGTCGCCGACCCTGGCACCTGACACGTGTGGAACCCGCAGCGGAGCATTGCCACTGCCCGGGACTGCCCACACGCTGTGTCGTCCGAGGTGAATCGGCAGACCGCAGGCGCGCGAAGTCACTCCCGCCGCAGCGAGAGCGCCACATGAGTCTACGCTCGCGGGCCCCTGAGACGAAATCGCATCCGGCGGGTGCTCACGACGTGTTGTCAAGGCCGTACAGCGAACTGTGGATGACCCCGTGATCCCTCCACAATCGTGCAGTTGACCTCGACTGTTCGACTCGAATCGCCCATCGTCTACCGCATGCGATTCTGGTGGGCCCTCGTGCGTGCGGCAGTGCTGTTGACGGTGCTCGCCACCGCGCCGCCATTCCTGGCAGAACTGTCCGCATCGCCCGCGCACGCGGCGCCGCGGGGTTCGGCGGACTTCGGTTGGCCGTTGACACCGACCCCGGCCGTCGTGAAGGGTTTCGACCCACCCGGCGAGCGATGGCTTCCCGGTCATCGTGGTGTCGATCTGGCAGCACCCGCCGGCGCGGTCGTGCGAGCCGCCGGGCGGGGCGTGATCAATTTCGCGGGGACGGTCGGCGGCAAGCCAGTCGTCTCCATTCGGCACTCCGACGGGCTGCTGACCACCTACGAACCGGTGACGGCATCGATCAGGTCCGGCCAGCCGGTGAACAGAGGTGCGCCGATCGGGACGCTGGTGGCGGGGCATGCGGGGTGCAGCACTCCATGTCTGCACTGGGGCGCGCGCCGGGGAGCCGGGGCGTCTGCGGTGTACTTCGACCCGCTCGCACTACTCGGTCAGATCCAGGTTCGACTCAAACCGATCGCCCCGGAGGACCACGGTGAACCGCAGGAGGATTGAGCAGACTCAGGCGCGGGGATGCGCCTGATCGTGCACCTTGCGCAGACGTTCGACGCTGACGTGGGTGTACAGCTGCGTCGTCGCCAAGCTGGCGTGACCGAGCAACTCCTGGACCACACGGAGGTCGGCCCCACCCTCCAGCAAGTGTGTGGCCGCGCTGTGCCGAAGCCCGTGCGGGCCGAGATCGGGGGTGTCGGGTAGGGCCGCGAGCACTCGATGGACCACGGTCCGAGCCATCCGCTGATCGAGTCGACCGCCTTTCGAGCCCACCAGCAGAGCGTTGCCGGCTTTGGCCTGCGCGAGCGCGGGTCGGCCGCTGCGCAACCAGGTGTCCAGGGCCGCGGCGGCAGGTGCGCCGTAGGGCACGGTTCGCTCCTTGTTGCCTTTGCCGATGACACGCAACACATTTCGCGAGGAATCGATGTCGCCGATGTCGAGACCGCAGAGCTCGCCCACCCGGATACCGGTGGCGTACAACACTTCGACGATCACCCGGTCTCGTTGTGACAGGGGTGCGTCTGGGTCACAGTCGGGTTCGGACGGGTTCATCGCGGCGGCCGCCTGGCTCGTACTCAAGACTCCGGGCAGCGTTCGGTGCGCTCGCGGCGCCTGCAGCCGGGTGCCGGGGTCGACGGCGAGAACGCCTTCGCGCGTCGCCCACGCCGTGAACCTCTTGGCAGCCGAGGCCTGCCGGGCGATGGTGGTACGAGCGGCCCCTTGCTTGCTGTGCGCGGCCAGCCATGCGCGCAGTACGGGCAGATCGATCGCGGCCGGTGACAATCCGCGCGCACCGGCGAAGCTCACCAGGGATCGCGTATCACCGAGGTAAGCGCGCACAGTGTGTTCGCTGTGACCACATTCGAGCCGCAGATGGCTCTCGTAGTCGTCGATGATCGTCGCACTCACCTGCTCAGCCAACCCACCGGGAGGGCCGCCTGCAAGCCGCCACACCCGTCCCCGCCGATATTGTGTTGTTGTGGCGGCGCCGACTTGGCCTTTTGTCCGCCACAGGGACCCATCATCGGGTCAGGCGGTGATGCCGGCTTTCTCGTCTCGACTGCGCTGACTGGCCTTCCACTCACGAAAGCCCTCTTCTGTGTGTCCACGCCGCCAGTACCCACTGATCGACGCATTACCGGCGGAGACCCCGCGTTCCTTGCGGATGTATCCGCGGAGGTTCTGCATCACCACTTCGGCCTCACCGTGGATGAAGACCTGGACCGAGCCCGGTAGCCATTCCGCGTCGCGGACGGCCGAGACAAGAGGAGCGTTGGCGCCGCCGTGGGCATCACTGACGGCGTCTGAACTGACGCCGCGGTGCAGCCAAGTTATCTGCGCGGTTTCCGGCGCGGCGAGCTCGATCTCGTCCTCCGGTCCGGTGACCTCGATGAAAGCCTTTGCGACGGTGCCCGCGGGCATCGCCTCGAGTGCCGCGGCGAGGGCGGGCAGGCCCGCCTCGTCGGAGGCCAGCAAGTGCCAGTCGACATCGGTCTTGGGCCGGTAGCCACTGCCCGGGCCGAAGAAGTTGATCACTTCACCGGGCTGAACATTGGCCGCCCAGGGCCCCGCCACTCCCTCGTCGCCGTGCACGACGAAGTCGACGGCGATCTCGCGAGCGACCCGGTCGACGCTGCGCACGGTGTAAGTACGCAGGATCGTCGGTTCGTCCGAGCTCAACTTGTCGCGCAGTTTCCCGAGACCGGACTTCGACGCTCGGTCCGCCGCATCGGCGGGAAAGATGAATTTGACGTACATGTCCGTGTCGTCCGATGCCTGGAAGTCGTCGAACCCGGCACCACCGAGGTACACCCGCACGAGATGTGGGGTGATCTGTTCGGTCCGCTGCACCGTCATGGTGTTTTCTCGCTTGGCCACGCGAAAGTCCTCTCGTCGGCGGCACCTACGGTCGAGCTGCGATCTGCATCGGCTCTGGCCGCCCGGAACCACCGTACCCGAAAATAGGGCACCCTAAGTCGCCGCGATGGGAGGCGGACCACCGCTAGCCTCGTGGACATGCCGACAATTCTCATCACCGGCGCCGCACGCGGCATCGGTCTCGCCATCACCGAGCGCTTGGCGGCGTCGGGCTGGGACGTCATCGCAGGTGTCCGAGATGAACGGTCAGCCGACGAGCTGAAGGCGCCGCACGTCACGCCCGTCATTCTCGACATCACGAACCCAGATCACGTTGCCGAGCTGGACCGGCTGCTGCCGCAGCGACTCGATGCCGTGGTGAACAACGCCGGAATCGTTGTCGGCGGCCCGGTGGAGGCGCTGACCCCGGATCAGCTCAGACACCAGCTCGATGTCAATGTGATCGGCCAGCATGCGGTCACCCGCGCGGTGTTGCCGCGGTTGCGGGCATCGCAGGGGCGAATCGTCTTTGTGTCGTCGATCAGTGGTCGCGTCGCCACTCCGATGACCGGCGCCTACAACGCCTCGAAGTTCGCTCTGGAAGGAATGGCCGACGCGTTGCGTATGGAGTTGGCGCCGTGGAAGATCCGGGTGGTCCTCATCGAGCCCGGACAGACCGACACCGACATCTGGCGCGATGCCGAGACGACTCTCGAGGACACGGTCGAGAACATGACGACCGAGCACCGCGCCCTGTACTCCAAACAGATCACCGGCTACCGCAAGTCGATCCCGCTCTCCCAGAAGGTCGCCGTTCCCGCCGAGTCGGTGGCGGCATCCGTCGAAACAGCGCTACGCGCCAAACGACCCCGCGCGCGGTACGTGGTCGGGCGAGCGAATCAGGTACAGGCCGCGCTGGTCGGCGCCATGCCGACCGCGCTGTCTGACAGAGTGATTCGCATCGTGACCGGCGTCCCTCGACGTCCGTGAGGCTCATCGGCGCGGCGCCAGCATCCACCCCGATCCGCCCAGCGTGACGAAACCGCGTGCTTCCAACGCTGCCAGTCCCGAGCGGACAGCACGCACGTCGAGTCCGGCAGTGAAGGCGACCTCGCCGACGGTCACAGCGCCCTTGGCAGGTATCGCTTCATAGACCCGGAGCTGCTGGGGATCGAGTTCGTCGGTGCGTTTGCCGGACCCGCCGCGACGAGGAACACCTGCGGCCGCACCGGCCGCGCTCGCCCCATCTGGTTCGGCGAGCCGCACGATGTCGCTTGCGTCGGTGACGAGTTGAGCAAGACCGTCAGCGATCATCCGATGGCAGCCGACGGACGTCGCCGAGGTGACGGGTCCGGGCACCGCTCCCAACGGGGTGCCCAGCTTGCGCGCCCAGGCAGCGGTGTTCGCGGCGCCGCTGCGACGGCCTGCCTCGACGACCGCAACGACCCGAGACAAGGCCGCCACCAGCCGATTTCGCGTCAAGAACCGATGTTTGGCGGCCGAGGTACCAGGGGCGTACTCACTGACGACCAGACCCGTACGAGCGATTTCTGCGAGAAGACGAGCATGTCCGGTTGGATAGTCGCGGTCGATGCCACACGCCAGGACCGCCACCGTCGTTCCCTCGGCGGCGAGCGCGTTGCGATGGGCTACCCCGTCGATTCCGTACGCTCCGCCGGACAGCACCG
Source organism: Williamsia sp. 1135 (assembly GCF_002095395.1). Taxonomy (GTDB): domain Bacteria; phylum Actinomycetota; class Actinomycetes; order Mycobacteriales; family Mycobacteriaceae; genus Williamsia. The sequence goes on along the minus strand of NZ_MJEI01000107.1, from coordinate 3,824 downwards.
ACCACCCGTCGACCACCAGGTCGCCCGAGATCGATGCGGTGACGTGCTCGCCGTACGCGGAGGCAGCCCGCGACCCGACCATGCCGACCGACCGCGCCACGGCCTCGTCGAGCCGCGCGGGACCACGTACCCACAAAGCGGTGGGCTCACCTCCCTTCACCGCCGTGTCGGCATTGCCGAGACTCAGCAGTTGCCAACCCGGCCATTCGTCGTCATCCGGCGTGACCAGCCGACCGCCGATCCGATCGACAGCGTCGAGGTCCGCGGCGGCCGTGTTGGTCTCCCACCTCGCTTCGGTGGCCTGCAAGACGGCGGCATGCGAGGGCGGTACCGACCTCGACGCCACCGCCGCGGCGGCTTCCTGAACGCCGACATCCGCGATCAGGGCCACGATCGCAGCACTCGGCGGTTCGGCGACGGCGGCCAGATAAGCCCAGGCTCGCCGCTGTTGTTCGTCGATCACGTTCTTCCTCTCAGCTGTATCCGCGATCGCGGAACATCAGGGCTTGTGCCACATGGTCTTCGGTGGGTTGGTCAGTGCCGGCGAGGTCGCACAGCGTCCATGCCAGCCGAAGTGCGCGATCGGCACCGCGTGCGGTGACCCGACCGTCCCGCAGGAACAATTCGATCGGCCTGGTCACCGCGGGTGGAAGCCGAAACTCGCCGCGCCGCAACGCCGAACCCGGCACCTCGGAGTTGGTCTGCCAGCCGTGCGCAGTCCAGCGCTCCCGGGCACGCGCACGGGCGGCGACCACGCGCTCGCGGACCTGCGCGCTCGACTCAGCGGCGCCGCCGCTGAGTGCGGCGTTCCCGGGAGGATCCATCCGGACTCGGATGTCCACCCGGTCCATGAGCGGTCCGGACAACTTTCCGAGGTAGCGCCGGCGCGCCGAGGGCGAACACACACAGTTGACGTCGTTTGCCGGTGCGCATGGGCATGGGTTCGCTGCCAAGATCAGCTGAAAGCGAGCCGGGAACAGCGCCATCCCGTCACGACGGGCCACCCGAACCTCGCCATCCTCGAGCGGGGTCCGCAGTGTTTCGAGCACCTTCACCCCGAGCTCGGCGCACTCGTCGAGAAAGAGGACGCCGCGGTGCGCCCGCGACACCGCCCCCGGCTTGGCCATCCCGGTACCGCCACCGATCATCGCCGTCACCGTCGTACTGTGATGCGGGGCGATGAACGGCGCCTCGACGATCAACGGATGATCAGCAGGCAAACCACCGGCAATCGAATGAATCGCCGTGACCTCCAACGCCTCCGACTCACTCAGCGGCGGCAGAATCCCCGGCAACCGCCGCGCCAACATCGTCTTACCGATCCCCGGCGGACCCGTGAGCAACAAATGATGGGCACCCGCCGCCGCGATCTCCATCGCATACCGCGCCTCATCCTGACCCACCACATCACACAGATCAGGACCGGCGACCACCGGCGGACTCGACACCACCGGCCCGACCGTGTCCAGCACCCCCACACCCCGCAACCACTCCAACACCTCCCGCAGATGCGACGCCCCACCCACCTCGATCCCCGAGACCAGCGTCGCCTCCGCCACATTCGCCAGCGGCACCACCACATGCGTGAAACCGGCCGCTCGCGCAGCCACCACCGCAGGCAACACACCCCGCACCGGGCGCACCCGACCATCGAGAGCGAGTTCGCCCACGAACACCGTCTTCTCGAGCAACCCCGACGCAAACCCACTATTCGCCGACAAGACCGCCAACGCCAAACCCACATCGAACGTCGACCCCGACTTCGGCAACGTCGCAGGCGACAACGCCAACGTGATCCGCCCCTCCGGCCACTTATCCGGATCGCTCTCCCCCTCCCCCGAACCCCCCTTGCGCGCCGCCGCGGTATTGGTGATCGCCGCCCGCACCCGATCCTTCGCCTCCTTAAGCGCCGCATCACCCAGACCCACCAAATGCACCCCCGGCAACCCCTGCCCGATAGAAGCCTCGATCTCGACAATCACCCCCTCCACCCCGGTGATCGCCACCGACCGCACCCTGCCCAGCTTCATCTCAAAACACCCCCCGCAGATGCGTCACCGTCGGCAAAGCACCCCAATTGAGCTGCACCGCAACGACGTCGAAACGAATCACCGGCCAGTGCACGTCCTGCTCCGACAACCACATCCCCGTCAACCGACGCATCCGCTGATACTTCGCGGGCGTCACAGCCTCGGCCACATCACCGAACAGCGAACCCGACCGAGTCTTCACCTCCACCACGACCAGGTCCCGCCCCTCGGCCGCGATCACATCCAGCTCGCCATACCGACACCGCCAATTGCGGGCCAACACCACCCACCCCAGCCCATCCAGGAAATCGACAGCAAGATCCTCACCCAACTGCCCCACCTCACGACGCGAACGGCGAGCCCCACCTACCCCTGACTGATCCATGAACCAACCATGACCACCCACACCCACAAGACCTCAGACAACAACCCCCACCCGACACCGACCTGTGCACAACCACCACAACTGTGGATAGATCCGCCCTTGCGGACGCAGGAACTGAGGTTCCCCCCAAACCGTAGAGGCATCGATAATGAGGAGCACGATGTCTGAGAAGCGGAAGAAGTACGACCGGGAGTTCCGTGATGGGGCGGTCCGGATCGTCGAGGAGACGGGTAAACCGATCGCCCAGGTCGCGCGCGATCTGGGGGTCAACGAGGGCACCCTGGGCAACTGGGTCAACCGTGCGCGCGCCGAGCGCGGCGGCGAGGATGAGGCGAGCGGCGATAGTGCTGCCGAGCTCAAGCGGTTGCGTGCCGAGGTGGCCGAGTTGCGGATGGAGCGCGATGTTTTAAAACGATCGGTGGTCCTGTGGGTGAAGGAGGCGACGAAGTGATGCTGGCCCGCTTCATCGCAGAGCAGAGGACCACCTATCGAGTGCCACATACGGTCACGTGCGCGCTGCTTGGCGTGAGTATGGCGTGGTTCTACAAGTGGTTCAAGCGTTCTCAAAAGCCGGGTGCAGCAACAGGATTGCATACCGCGCGTGACTATCGGCGCGACACGGTAGACCGCGCAGTCAAGGTCAAGTTCATGACATTGCGGGGCTTGCATGGTTCCCCGCGGCTGCACGTGGACCTGCGTGAGGACGGGTGGACAGTGAGCGAGAAGACGGTCGCGGATTCGATGCGCCGGCAGGGTTTGGTGGCACGCCGGATCCGTCGCCGAAACGGGCTGACCCGGCAGGACAAGACGGCACCGAAGTTCCCGGATCTGGTGCGCCGGAACTTCACCGCGACGCGTCCGAACGAGAAGTGGGTCGGCGATATCACCGAGATCCCGACTGCGGCCGGGAAGTTGTATCTGGCGACCGTGATCGACCTCTACAGCCGCCGATTGCTGGGTGCGGCCACCAGCGTGCATCCAGACGCACCGCTCGCGTGTGCAGCAATCGAGATGGCGGTGGCCACCCGAGGCGGTAAGCAGGCCATAAGGCGTGACGAGGAGTCCGAACGGGTCATCTTCCACAGTGACCGCGGGTCGACGTACACCTCCAACAAGTTCACCAAGCTGTGCCGTCGGATGGGACTCCGTCAGTCGATGGGCCGCGTCGGGTCATGCTTCGACAATGCCGCTGCCGAAGCGTTCTTCTCTTCCCTGGAGTGGGAGGTACTGTCACGCAACGATTTCGAGACTCTTGCCGGAGCCAAGGCCGGTGTGCTTGACTGGTGTTACGGCTTCTACAACCACGTCCGCCGGCACTCCACGATTGGGATGGTCAGCCCCATCGACTACGAGAACGCTGCAGTCGCGGAGCCCGAAGCCGCATAGAGGAGTCCTCCACGATTTGGGGG
>NZ_MJEI01000018.1 GCF_002095395.1 Williamsia sp. 1135 | reverse complement strand
CCGTGATGGGGCGGTCCGGATCGTCGAGGAGACGGGTAAACCGATCGCCCAGGTCGCGCGCGATCTGGGGGTCAACGAGGGCACCCTGGGCAACTGGGTCAACCGTGCGCGCGCCGAGCGCGGCGGCGAGGATGAGGCGAGCGGCGATAGTGCTGCCGAGCTCAAGCGGTTGCGTGCCGAGGTGGCCGAGTTGCGGATGGAGCGCGATGTTTTAAAACGATCGGTGGTCCTGTGGGTGAAGGAGGCGACGAAGTGATGCTGGCCCGCTTCATCGCAGAGCAGAGGACCACCTATCGAGTGCCACATACGGTCACGTGCGCGCTGCTTGGCGTGAGTATGGCGTGGTTCTACAAGTGGTTCAAGCGTTCTCAAAAGCCGGGTGCAGCAACAGGATTGCATACCGCGCGTGACTATCGGCGCGACACGGTAGACCGCGCAGTCAAGGTCAAGTTCATGACATTGCGGGGCTTGCATGGTTCCCCGCGGCTGCACGTGGACCTGCGTGAGGACGGGTGGACAGTGAGCGAGAAGACGGTCGCGGATTCGATGCGCCGGCAGGGTTTGGTGGCACGCCGGATCCGTCGCCGAAACGGGCTGACCCGGCAGGACAAGACGGCACCGAAGTTCCCGGATCTGGTGCGCCGGAACTTCACCGCGACGCGTCCGAACGAGAAGTGGGTCGGCGATATCACCGAGATCCCGACTGCGGCCGGGAAGTTGTATCTGGCGACCGTGATCGACCTCTACAGCCGCCGATTGCTGGGTGCGGCCACCAGCGTGCATCCAGACGCACCGCTCGCGTGTGCAGCAATCGAGATGGCGGTGGCCACCCGAGGCGGTAAGCAGGCCATAAGGCGTGACGAGGAGTCCGAACGGGTCATCTTCCACAGTGACCGCGGGTCGACGTACACCTCCAACAAGTTCACCAAGCTGTGCCGTCGGATGGGACTCCGTCAGTCGATGGGCCGCGTCGGGTCATGCTTCGACAATGCCGCTGCCGAAGCGTTCTTCTCTTCCCTGGAGTGGGAGGTACTGTCACGCAACGATTTCGAGACTCTTGCCGGAGCCAAGGCCGGTGTGCTTGACTGGTGTTACGGCTTCTACAACCACGTCCGCCGGCACTCCACGATTGGGATGGTCAGCCCCATCGACTACGAGAACGCTGCAGTCGCGGAGCCCGAAGCCGCATAGAGGAGTCCTCCACGATTTGGGGGGAACCACAGACCGAGGCAATGTCGATGTGAGGGTTGTGGCAACGGAGCTTCTGACGAATGTGTCCGGTCTTGCCGACGAGATGTTGCGGTACCTGGTCACGCGGATTCCGGAGACCGTCGAAGATGACGAGTTGCGTGGACTGACCCTGGGATCGTGCTCGTCGAATATCGAGTCGGTTCAGGTTGCCGTGTAGCCTCCGTCGGGCTGACGGTCGGCCTCGACCCATTCCGTAGCCAGCCACCCGGGGGTCGAAGGTCAGATGTTGGGTGTGTCAGCTGATGCCCTCCTCGCCACGCGCGCGCGTGTCAGCGGAGTGGATATGGCTAAAGGCTGCCGACATTCGTGCGAAAACCCGGTGTCGACTTAGCACGCCGGTGCTGCGCTCAGAATCCCCAGTTCGGTGTACACCACCGGACGGCGGTATGTTCGGTCGAACGATCTACGACAGCATTCACCCGGCGTTTTGATCGCGCCGCCACCAGCAAAGGCCCGTCACCATGGCACGCAAGACCATTGAGCACATCACCGACGACTTCGACGGATCCGAGCTGGATCCCTCGGAAGTGATCGTGGAAACGTTCACCGTCAACGGTGTGGACTATTCACTCGATCTCGGTGGCAAGTCGGCAGAAAAGTTCGACAAGGACATGCAGAAGTGGATCGACAAGGCCACCAAGATCGGAGGCCGGCAAAAGCGCTCCACCAACAAGCAGGCTCCCGCCCCCACTCTCGCCGCCACCCCCGCAGCCGTCACGGGCGGCGACAAAGCGCAACTGTCGGCGATCCGCGAGTGGGCACGCGCGAACGGCTACGAGGTCTCCGACCGCGGCCGCATCCCGCGCGCGATCGTAGAAGAGTTCGAAGCAGCGCACTGACAGGTCTTGCGTGACCGCCCGCGCTGTCTATGGAGTCGGTTGCGGCGGTGAGTAGGGAGGTGGGTTTTCGTCGCCCGGTTGGGGATCGGGAAGGTCAGCGATGGTGTCTCACTGGGAGCAACGCTGGATCGGGGCACACCGCGGAGGTTGTCGCTGTGCGCTGCGGAGGCGGCGGCCAGTGGCGTGGAGGAGGGGTCACGTGCTTGCTGTTCGGTCATCTTGACGTCCCCGTAGACGGGGATGGTGGTGAACCAGCCTTCCGACGGCAATGCATTGGTGGCGAACAGATACCACTGGCCGATGTTGAGCGGACGGTCGCCGCCCAAGGACATGTAGGTGCCACCGCGGGTTCCGCCCTGCTGGTTGACGATCACCGTTTGAGGTTCCCCCCAAACCGTAGAGGCATCGATAATGAGGAGCACGATGTCTGAGAAGCGGAAGAAGTACGACCGGGAGTTCCGTGATGGGGCGGTCCGGATCGTCGAGGAGACGGGTAAACCGATCGCCCAGGTCGCGCGCGATCTGGGGGTCAACGAGGGCACCCTGGGCAACTGGGTCAACCGTGCGCGCGCCGAGCGCGGCGGCGAGGATGAGGCGAGCGGCGATAGTGCTGCCGAGCTCAAGCGGTTGCGTGCCGAGGTGGCCGAGTTGCGGATGGAGCGCGATGTTTTAAAACGATCGGTGGTCCTGTGGGTGAAGGAGGCGACGAAGTGATGCTGGCCCGCTTCATCGCAGAGCAGAGGACCACCTATCGAGTGCCACATACGGTCACGTGCGCGCTGCTTGGCGTGAGTATGGCGTGGTTCTACAAGTGGTTCAAGCGTTCTCAAAAGCCGGGTGCAGCAACAGGATTGCATACCGCGCGTGACTATCGGCGCGACACGGTAGACCGCGCAGTCAAGGTCAAGTTCATGACATTGCGGGGCTTGCATGGTTCCCCGCGGCTGCACGTGGACCTGCGTGAGGACGGGTGGACAGTGAGCGAGAAGACGGTCGCGGATTCGATGCGCCGGCAGGGTTTGGTGGCACGCCGGATCCGTCGCCGAAACGGGCTGACCCGGCAGGACAAGACGGCACCGAAGTTCCCGGATCTGGTGCGCCGGAACTTCACCGCGACGCGTCCGAACGAGAAGTGGGTCGGCGATATCACCGAGATCCCGACTGCGGCCGGGAAGTTGTATCTGGCGACCGTGATCGACCTCTACAGCCGCCGATTGCTGGGTGCGGCCACCAGCGTGCATCCAGACGCACCGCTCGCGTGTGCAGCAATCGAGATGGCGGTGGCCACCCGAGGCGGTAAGCAGGCCATAAGGCGTGACGAGGAGTCCGAACGGGTCATCTTCCACAGTGACCGCGGGTCGACGTACACCTCCAACAAGTTCACCAAGCTGTGCCGTCGGATGGGACTCCGTCAGTCGATGGGCCGCGTCGGGTCATGCTTCGACAATGCCGCTGCCGAAGCGTTCTTCTCTTCCCTGGAGTGGGAGGTACTGTCACGCAACGATTTCGAGACTCTTGCCGGAGCCAAGGCCGGTGTGCTTGACTGGTGTTACGGCTTCTACAACCACGTCCGCCGGCACTCCACGATTGGGATGGTCAGCCCCATCGACTACGAGAACGCTGCAGTCGCGGAGCCCGAAGCCGCATAGAGGAGTCCTCCACGATTTGGGGG
>NZ_MJEI01000035.1 GCF_002095395.1 Williamsia sp. 1135 | reverse complement strand
CCGTGATGGGGCGGTCCGGATCGTCGAGGAGACGGGTAAACCGATCGCCCAGGTCGCGCGCGATCTGGGGGTCAACGAGGGCACCCTGGGCAACTGGGTCAACCGTGCGCGCGCCGAGCGCGGCGGCGAGGATGAGGCGAGCGGCGATAGTGCTGCCGAGCTCAAGCGGTTGCGTGCCGAGGTGGCCGAGTTGCGGATGGAGCGCGATGTTTTAAAACGATCGGTGGTCCTGTGGGTGAAGGAGGCGACGAAGTGATGCTGGCCCGCTTCATCGCAGAGCAGAGGACCACCTATCGAGTGCCACATACGGTCACGTGCGCGCTGCTTGGCGTGAGTATGGCGTGGTTCTACAAGTGGTTCAAGCGTTCTCAAAAGCCGGGTGCAGCAACAGGATTGCATACCGCGCGTGACTATCGGCGCGACACGGTAGACCGCGCAGTCAAGGTCAAGTTCATGACATTGCGGGGCTTGCATGGTTCCCCGCGGCTGCACGTGGACCTGCGTGAGGACGGGTGGACAGTGAGCGAGAAGACGGTCGCGGATTCGATGCGCCGGCAGGGTTTGGTGGCACGCCGGATCCGTCGCCGAAACGGGCTGACCCGGCAGGACAAGACGGCACCGAAGTTCCCGGATCTGGTGCGCCGGAACTTCACCGCGACGCGTCCGAACGAGAAGTGGGTCGGCGATATCACCGAGATCCCGACTGCGGCCGGGAAGTTGTATCTGGCGACCGTGATCGACCTCTACAGCCGCCGATTGCTGGGTGCGGCCACCAGCGTGCATCCAGACGCACCGCTCGCGTGTGCAGCAATCGAGATGGCGGTGGCCACCCGAGGCGGTAAGCAGGCCATAAGGCGTGACGAGGAGTCCGAACGGGTCATCTTCCACAGTGACCGCGGGTCGACGTACACCTCCAACAAGTTCACCAAGCTGTGCCGTCGGATGGGACTCCGTCAGTCGATGGGCCGCGTCGGGTCATGCTTCGACAATGCCGCTGCCGAAGCGTTCTTCTCTTCCCTGGAGTGGGAGGTACTGTCACGCAACGATTTCGAGACTCTTGCCGGAGCCAAGGCCGGTGTGCTTGACTGGTGTTACGGCTTCTACAACCACGTCCGCCGGCACTCCACGATTGGGATGGTCAGCCCCATCGACTACGAGAACGCTGCAGTCGCGGAGCCCGAAGCCGCATAGAGGAGTCCTCCACGATTTGGGGGAACCACAAGACGTCGCGGCGGTCACGGTCGAGGGTGGACAGGATGCTGTGGGCGACGGCGTCGGGGGTGGTGGAGCCCAGGAGCGCTTCGGCTTTCGGGATTCTCTCGGCTGCCCCCGGGTTGTTGTCGAAGTAGGGACTGTCGACCCGTGTGGGAGTCACTGAGCTCACGACGAGGCCGGTTCGGCGAAGGTCTTGGCGAAGAGCTTCGGTGAATCCCTTGAGGGCGAAGCGGGCCGATGCGTACCCGACGGTGCCGGGCCACGGCATGATTGATACCGGCGAGTTCACCATCAGTACAGTGCCTGTGCCGCGGGCCAGCATCGGCTCGATGAACACGCGCGTGGTGAAGAACGCCGCGAAATAGGGTGCAGCCATCATCTCTTCGGCCTGCGCCGGATCAGTCTCCTCGATGCGTAGGAAGCGGCCTGCACCGGCGTTGTTGACGACGGCGTCCGGGACCCCGATTTCCCCGAGCACGTATTGAGCCATCCGCGCCGCGTCGTCGCGGCGACCGAGATCGGCAGCGACTGCAGTTGCAGCCAAACCCTGTTCTCGCAAATCGAGTGCTATCGACTCGATGGCCCCGGCGCTGCGGGCGACGAGTACCACGTGGGCACCGGCGCGTGCCAGCACGCGGGCGGTCTGAGCGCCGATACCCGATGACGCGCCGGTCACCACGATCAAGCTCTTGTCGATGTTCACGGGAGTTCGTCCTTCACAGGTGAGGGTGATGTTGCCGTCGCGGCGCGGGGGCGCAGATCTGGTGTGCGGATCTAGGCGGGTCGGCTGTCGTAATCGACTGCCACTGCGTCGGTTGTCGGGTGCGATTGGCACGTCAGGACGAACCCTTGGTCGACCTCGGTTTCGCTGAGTGCGAGGTTCTGATCCATCGATACCGATCCGGAGGTGACCTTTGCGCGGCACGTGCCACACGCACCGCCGAGGCAGCTGTACGGGACGTCGATCTTGTTGGCGAGTGCGGCTTCGAGGACACTGGAGCCTCGCGTGGTCGTCAGTTGATGGTCGGCTCCCGACAGCGTGATGCTGACACGGGATTCGAGGTCGTCGCCGGCCTGCACCTCACGGGTGGCACCGCCGAACAGTTCGACGTGTACGTGCTGGGAGGGGACCCCGTCGGCGAGAAGGTCTGAGCGCACCGATGTGATCAGATCGGTGGGACCGCAGAGGTACCACGCGCCTATCGAGGTCACGTCGGCGTCGAGCAACTTGGTGATGAGTGGTGTGTTGATTCGGCCGCTGAGGGCCTCGGGGTGATCCGGTTGATTGGAGCGGATGTGGAAGACCCGCAGCCGCTGCGGATAGCGGGCCGAGAGCTCGTAGAGTTCGGTTGCGAACATAGTCGATTCCGCGGATCGGTTGCCGTAGAAGAGCGTGAATCGGCTGTGCGGGTTGGTCTCCAGTGTTGTCGCCGCGATCGAAAGGATCGGGGTGATGCCACTGCCGGCGGCGACTGCGACATGGTCGTCGGAGGTGACGGACTCCGGAGGTGCGCCGAATGTCCCGGCGGGTGGCTCCACGTCGAGGACATCCCCGACACGCAGGTTCTGGACGGCGTAGGTGGAGAACCTGCCCCCGTCGACTTTGCGGATTCCGATGGCGAGCACACCTGAGGTTGCTGACGTGCAGATCGAATAGTTACGGCGGACCTGTTGTCCGTCGATCTTGTGGTGAATTGTGATGTGCTGGCCGGGCTGAAAGCGGAACTCCTCGCACAGGTTGTCGGGAATTTCGAACGTCACTCGCACGCTGTTGTACGTGAGATGCTCGACCCCGTTCACCACAAGCGGGTGCGTGACGCGGACGCCCGCACCCGTGGTGTCGACTCGCCGGATCGGCAATAGCGGGACGGTTTTACCGTTGAGCTGCTTCCACTCCAGGTACTCCTGCGGGTCGAGTTGCTGCCCGAACACCGTCCCGATCGCTGCTCCACGCTTGAGGTAGGCATCTTCGTTGCGCCGCCACGCCGCGACATATCGGTAGAAGGGTATGGAGGGATGCAGGTGGTGGACCAGGTGGTAGTTCTGCGACAACAACAGCGGAGTCAGTATCCACTCAGATCCCATTCGGTTGCGGGTGGTGCGATAGCGGTTGTCGCGTGGGGTGTCGTCGAGATCGTGGTGCGGAAGCCAATCGAACCACCACGCGAGAACGAACATGGCCACCCGCGACGGGATGAGGTACACAACCGCGAACATCCACAGATGGCCCGATACGGCGGCGGCCGCGATCGCAATGACCGTTGCCGACATCAGGAACACCGTCTCCGCTATTTCCGAGCGGGGCCGTCGCTTGATGTTTCGCGCCAGGCAGCTGAGGTAAGGAAGGTCCATGATGGGAAACCGGAAGGGCAGCTGCCAGTAGGTCGCGGCGCTGACAAAGTGGTCGGGATCGGAATCGTCGTCGTTGGTGTTGCGGTGATGCTCTATGTGGATGAAAGCGAACGCCGAGAATGAGATCAGGGGAGACACGAAGAGCATCGCCACCCGGCCGAATGCTGCGTTGACCCATCGGTGTGAGCTGATCGAGTAGTGCGACGCGTCGTGCAGGACGGTGAACATCATGAAGATCGCCACGCTGCTGGCCGCGATGGTCGCAGCGGCGGGAACCACATCGTTGACGGCAGCAACGCCGGCCCCGGCGAACACTGCAAGCGACAGCGCGAAGATCCCGACGATGGGCCACGACAGCGTGGGCACCCGCTCGCCGGGGTCGGGGAGTGGAAGGCTCGCATCTGGCGCCGCGAACGTCGGTTTCTCGGTCATCGTCGACACAGGTATGCCTCCAGCTCGGGATATCAGGACATCTCGAGGCTAAGAAGTTTCGCTCCTCGTCAACAAGGCTTTTGCGCCCACCGCCATGTGCTGTGCGCACACCGTCCGGCGGCAGGTGGTTGACGGTGGGTCGAGGTGTGTGGCCACTCAATCAGGTCTGGGACGGCGTGAGAACGGTTGGACCAATTGCATCGCAAACACGTAAAGCAGCGTGTAACTCGGCAACACGCTCGGAGGCCGGGCGACCGCGACTCTGCTCCGCGCGTCGGACCCGCTGCAGGACGGTGTTGCGGTGTACCCCCAGGTAGCTCGCGGCCCCGGCCAGACTGCCTTGTGCGTCGAGCACCGCGAGCAGCGCAGCTCGTTCGCCTGCCTTGCGGGAATCGTCAGACGCGAGGTCGCCGAGCTCATCTGCGACGAAGGACCGTGCCGCCTCGAGATCGCGAGTGATCACATCGACCAACGCCACATCAGCGAATCGGGTGATCGACGCAGTGGCGCGCTCGGACATCTCGGCGACCCGCCGCGCACGTCGCGCCTCATCGTGCGAGCGCCGGAAGCCGGCCGGACCCGGGTGCGGCGAACCGATTGCCACGTGCGAGTTCGACCCGACTGCTGAGGACGTGATCGCGCCTTGGTCGGTCGCGGCCTTGCTCGAGATCGACACCCAACCCTGCACCGCTTCTGGCCCGTCGATGAGGACCAGAGGATGCGGCGAACCCAGCAACAGCGCGACCCGACGAGCCACCTTCTCGAGGTCGACCTCGCGGTCGCGCGACCAGCAGATGAAGCCGACCTGCATCCCCGTGAGGCGGTGCCCCAGAGTGCGTTCGGCCGCTGCTCTGCCAACCGATTCGCCCGCCAACAGTGCACGGACAACCTCACCGCGTTCAGCACGCGCCTGGTTCTGCCGACGTCTGAGTTCGGCGAGATACTCGACCGCCACAGCGCTGGAGATCCGATCGATGTACCAAATTCCGTACCGCTGGAGCGCAATGAACGTACTCAACGCCACCGAGGGATCATTGATCCAGGTCGGAATCGCCACGCCTAGTTTTCCGAGAAAGAACTCGTACCCGAGCCGGTAGAAGCGCAGCATCACGTCAACGTCGTATCCGCGCGCTGCCATTCCTCGCGCATGCTCCAGCGCGGTGACCGGGGCTTCGGCGGCCGACACATTGATGCCGTGGCGCACCATCGACAGCACGGATTCAATATTTGATGAGCAGGACCCGAGGGTGAGCCCGCGCATCTCGTCGTCGACCACGGCCTCCGGGATGCGCTCGGCGGAATAGTCGAGCATCTCGTCGGCAAACGGGGTGATGTCGGCGAGGAGTCTCGTTGCCACCGCCCCGGCGCCGGTCATCTCGCCGGACTGTTCGTCTTCCATCATCGGACCCTAACGGCGCCAAGTAGCGCGGGTGGACTACGTCGGAGATCTCACGGCCAGCTCACGCGAAAGGCACTCAACGTTCTCCAGCCGCGAAAGCCAATTAATAGCCAGCGCCATAGCCCGGAACCGTCGGCTAACCGCGCCGCTGTGTTGTCCTCGGAGGTTGCCTCGGGACCGGCGCCGGGGTGTGACCCGGCGATGCGCTGGCGGTGAGAGTTCGTGGACCGAGAGCCGCTACATCGAGGTCGTGGGTGTACGCCAGGCTGATCAGCTGTGAGAACCGTTGCAGGGCTGCGTCATCGCCGCTCACCGGAGCTGTGGGCTTGTCGGTCAGCTCACCAGACAGGGTTCGAAACACATCATCTGAGCGTCCTTCGATGGTGATGTCGGCGGGACCGCCCGGGCTTGTCAGGGTGGTCTGTACTCCACCGGCTCCAGCGGTGAGCAGCAGTTCGTCGCCGTCTGCAATGATCCGAACGGTCAGGGAAGGGTAGTCGGCCCGTTCGGGGAAGAGCGCCATGATGGCGAAGACGAGCCACCGCCCTTGGCTGTGGTCGTCGCCGATGCCGGGGGCCAGCAGTGGTACGCCCCAGCGGGCAAGATCCACCAGCACTGTGTGAAGGCCCCGGCCCCAGTCGGTCAGCATGTAGACCTGCGCCGATACCGGCGCTGGTTGTTCCTCGGAGGTGATCACACCGGCTTCTTCGAGGGTTCGTAGCCGTTGTGCGAGCAAGTTGGTGGCAATCCCGGGCAGTGCCTTGTGCAGGTCGGTGTAGCGGCTCGGAGCGATCAAGAGTTCGCGGACCACCAGGATCGTCCATCTGTCGCCGACCACATCCAGTGCACGCGACAACGCGCAGAACTCACCGTAGGACTTCATGCCCACATCCTACACTTGACAAAAAGAAGTTGATGCTTGAAATAATAAAGCTGTGACTCTCCTCGAAAAACGCCGACACAAGCCGCGGACCGTGGTCTTGGCCGTCCTGTGCCTGGCCACCCTGACCATCAGTCTCGCCACGACGGCCATCAACGTGACGTTGCCCTCGCTCGCAACCGAGTTGGATGCGAACAACCGCGACCTCCAGTGGATCGTCGACGCCTACAACCTCTTGTTCGCGACGTTTGTCCTGGCCTTCGGCAGCCTCAGCGACCGATACGGCCGCAAAGGCGCGTTGGTTCTGGGTCTGGTCGTGTTCGGCGGTGGCGCGATCGGCGCGTCGTTCGCGAGCAGTTCAGCGCAGTTGATCGGCTGGCAGGCGGTCATGGGTCTGGGTGCGGCATTTGTGTATCCGACGACCCTGTCGATCCTGTCGAACATCTTCACCGAACGCGCCGACAAGGCCAAAGCCATCGGCATCTGGGGTGCCACCACCGGAATCGGTGTCGCTTGTGGCCCCATCCTCGGCGGTTGGTTGTTGGAGTCATTCTGGTGGGGGAGTGTCTTTCTCGCCCTGGCCACCGCGGCAACCATCGCTGTGGTCGCGGCGGTCCTGGTCGTCGAGACTTCCCGAGACCCCGAGACGCCGCGCATCGACTACGGCGGGTTGGTGCTGTCGGTGCTGGCTGTGGGAACACTGGTATACACGGTCATCGAAGCCCCCGAACATGGGTGGATTAGCTCGATGACTCTGGGTGGATTCGCCTTGGCAGCAGTCTTGTTCGCGGGTTTGGTTTTCTGGGAGCGCACGCGTTCGGAGCCGATGATCGATGTCACGTTGTTCACCAATATGCGGTTCACCGCCGCGAGTGCGTCGGTGACCTTTGCTTACTTCGCGTTGTTCGGGTTCATCTTTCTCATCACTCAGTATTTTCAGCTGGTCCGCGGATTCGGCCCGCTCGAGACGGGACTGAAGTTCATCCCGGTCGCGACCTCGATCGCGATTGGCTCCATCCTGGGCACGATGCTGGCCGTGCGCTTTGGGAACAAGATCGTGGTCTCATCAGGATTGGTGTTGTTCACCGTGGCCTTCGTCTGGATCTCGACGCTGAGCGAGTCGACCAGCTACCTCGAGATCGCATGCCAGATGATCCCGCTCGGCCTCGGGTTGGGGCTGACGTCCGCGCCGGCGACCGAGGCCATCATGGGTGCGGTGCCGGTGAACAAAGCAGGGATCGGGTCGGCTATGAACGATGCCACCCGTGAGGTCGGTGGCACGCTGGGTGTCGCGGTGATCGGCAGCGTGTACGCCTCGCTGTACGCGTCGAGCCTCGCTGATTCCGAAGCGGCGCAACAGCTGCCGCCACAGGTGCGCTCGGTCATCGAAGAGTCGGTCGGCTCGGCCAAAGTGGCAGCTGAGCAACTGGGAGCCGCAGGAGATGTACAAGGGGCACAGGCCGTCTCCGGAACAGCGGCCGGTGCATTTCTCGACGGATTGACCGCCGGCTCCTACGTCGCCGCCGGGGTCACCCTCCTCGGCGCCGTCGTCGCCTTCCTCTTCCTACCCCCCAAGCCGAAATAGTAGTTCCACGGCCTCTGTCGGATGGGCGGCGTGAAATCTCCGCCAGGACAGGCTCGGCGCGGGGGATATCTATCGTGGAGCCGTCGCGGTGGCTAGTGTCCGAGTGTGGATGTTCAGCAGTCGGACTGAGGTTCCCCCCAAACCGTAGAGGCATCGATAATGAGGAGCACGATGTCTGAGAAGCGGAAGAAGTACGACCGGGAGTTCCGTGATGGGGCGGTCCGGATCGTCGAGGAGACGGGTAAACCGATCGCCCAGGTCGCGCGCGATCTGGGGGTCAACGAGGGCACCCTGGGCAACTGGGTCAACCGTGCGCGCGCCGAGCGCGGCGGCGAGGATGAGGCGAGCGGCGATAGTGCTGCCGAGCTCAAGCGGTTGCGTGCCGAGGTGGCCGAGTTGCGGATGGAGCGCGATGTTTTAAAACGATCGGTGGTCCTGTGGGTGAAGGAGGCGACGAAGTGATGCTGGCCCGCTTCATCGCAGAGCAGAGGACCACCTATCGAGTGCCACATACGGTCACGTGCGCGCTGCTTGGCGTGAGTATGGCGTGGTTCTACAAGTGGTTCAAGCGTTCTCAAAAGCCGGGTGCAGCAACAGGATTGCATACCGCGCGTGACTATCGGCGCGACACGGTAGACCGCGCAGTCAAGGTCAAGTTCATGACATTGCGGGGCTTGCATGGTTCCCCGCGGCTGCACGTGGACCTGCGTGAGGACGGGTGGACAGTGAGCGAGAAGACGGTCGCGGATTCGATGCGCCGGCAGGGTTTGGTGGCACGCCGGATCCGTCGCCGAAACGGGCTGACCCGGCAGGACAAGACGGCACCGAAGTTCCCGGATCTGGTGCGCCGGAACTTCACCGCGACGCGTCCGAACGAGAAGTGGGTCGGCGATATCACCGAGATCCCGACTGCGGCCGGGAAGTTGTATCTGGCGACCGTGATCGACCTCTACAGCCGCCGATTGCTGGGTGCGGCCACCAGCGTGCATCCAGACGCACCGCTCGCGTGTGCAGCAATCGAGATGGCGGTGGCCACCCGAGGCGGTAAGCAGGCCATAAGGCGTGACGAGGAGTCCGAACGGGTCATCTTCCACAGTGACCGCGGGTCGACGTACACCTCCAACAAGTTCACCAAGCTGTGCCGTCGGATGGGACTCCGT
Source organism: Williamsia sp. 1135 (assembly GCF_002095395.1). Taxonomy (GTDB): domain Bacteria; phylum Actinomycetota; class Actinomycetes; order Mycobacteriales; family Mycobacteriaceae; genus Williamsia. The sequence continues at coordinate 260 of NZ_MJEI01000035.1, read as the reverse complement.
CAGTCGATGGGCCGCGTCGGGTCATGCTTCGACAATGCCGCTGCCGAAGCGTTCTTCTCTTCCCTGGAGTGGGAGGTACTGTCACGCAACGATTTCGAGACTCTTGCCGGAGCCAAGGCCGGTGTGCTTGACTGGTGTTACGGCTTCTACAACCACGTCCGCCGGCACTCCACGATTGGGATGGTCAGCCCCATCGACTACGAGAACGCTGCAGTCGCGGAGCCCGAAGCCGCATAGAGGAGTCCTCCACGATTTGGGGG
>NZ_MJEI01000104.1 GCF_002095395.1 Williamsia sp. 1135 | reverse complement strand
CCCCCAAATCGTGGAGGACTCCTCTATGCGGCTTCGGGCTCCGCGACTGCAGCGTTCTCGTAGTCGATGGGGCTGACCATCCCAATCGTGGAGTGCCGGCGGACGTGGTTGTAGAAGCCGTAACACCAGTCAAGCACACCGGCCTTGGCTCCGGCAAGAGTCTCGAAATCGTTGCGTGACAGTACCTCCCACTCCAGGGAAGAGAAGAACGCTTCGGCAGCGGCATTGTCGAAGCATGACCCGACGCGGCCCATCGACTGACGGAGTCCCATCCGACGGCACAGCTTGGTGAACTTGTTGGAGGTGTACGTCGACCCGCGGTCACTGTGGAAGATGACCCGTTCGGACTCCTCGTCACGCCTTATGGCCTGCTTACCGCCTCGGGTGGCCACCGCCATCTCGATTGCTGCACACGCGAGCGGTGCGTCTGGATGCACGCTGGTGGCCGCACCCAGCAATCGGCGGCTGTAGAGGTCGATCACGGTCGCCAGATACAACTTCCCGGCCGCAGTCGGGATCTCGGTGATATCGCCGACCCACTTCTCGTTCGGACGCGTCGCGGTGAAGTTCCGGCGCACCAGATCCGGGAACTTCGGTGCCGTCTTGTCCTGCCGGGTCAGCCCGTTTCGGCGACGGATCCGGCGTGCCACCAAACCCTGCCGGCGCATCGAATCCGCGACCGTCTTCTCGCTCACTGTCCACCCGTCCTCACGCAGGTCCACGTGCAGCCGCGGGGAACCATGCAAGCCCCGCAATGTCATGAACTTGACCTTGACTGCGCGGTCTACCGTGTCGCGCCGATAGTCACGCGCGGTATGCAATCCTGTTGCTGCACCCGGCTTTTGAGAACGCTTGAACCACTTGTAGAACCACGCCATACTCACGCCAAGCAGCGCGCACGTGACCGTATGTGGCACTCGATAGGTGGTCCTCTGCTCTGCGATGAAGCGGGCCAGCATCACTTCGTCGCCTCCTTCACCCACAGGACCACCGATCGTTTTAAAACATCGCGCTCCATCCGCAACTCGGCCACCTCGGCACGCAACCGCTTGAGCTCGGCAGCACTATCGCCGCTCGCCTCATCCTCGCCGCCGCGCTCGGCGCGCGCACGGTTGACCCAGTTGCCCAGGGTGCCCTCGTTGACCCCCAGATCGCGCGCGACCTGGGCGATCGGTTTACCCGTCTCCTCGACGATCCGGACCGCCCCATCACGGAACTCCCGGTCGTACTTCTTCCGCTTCTCAGACATCGTGCTCCTCATTATCGATGCCTCTACGGTTTGGGGGGAACCTCAGCTCCCGCATCTTCCGCACCTCCTACGCCGACCGGACCTATGTCGAGTTGGCGCGCGAAGCCGAACAACAGTGGGCGGAACTCGAAAGCGAGTCGGGATCGCCGCTCCTCACGGTCACCGGCGGAGTCGATCAGGGATTTACGCCCTACCTGATTCAAATTGCCGACACCCTCGCTGACCTCGGCGTCGACCACCAGTGGCTGGACCCCGACGAGGCGTCGGAGCGGTGGCCGGGAATCACGTTTACGGACCGCTCGTTGTACTACCCGAACAGTGGGCGACTGCACGCCGACCATGCCGTGGCGGCGCTGCAACAGGCCGCAGCCGCCCGCGGCGTCGAAGTCCGACACGAATCGCAGGTGATATCGATCGAGGTCACAGACGACGATTCCGTCACCGTGCGCACCGCCGACCATGAGTACAGCGCCCGGCGGGTCGTGGTTGCTGCCGGGGCGTGGGCCGACAAGCTCCTCCGGAACATCGCACCGCTACCCCCGATCCGTGTCACCCAGGAACAACCTGCCCATTTCGCACCACGCGACCCGACCGCCGACTGGCCCAGCTTCGGGATCCTGCACGACCCCGACGCACGCGATGCCCCAGAGTTCGGTGGGGTCTACGGCCTGTCCTCCGGCGTCGAGGGAGTCAAAGTCGGGTTCCACGGCGTCGGCCCCGTCGTCGATCCCGACCACCGCGACTTCACTGCCGAACCACGCCAATTCGCCGCACTCCAGGACTACGTCCGCCAGTGGGTTCCCGGTGTCGATGCCGACGCGCCGACCCCGATCAGCTGCACCTACGCCACCACACCCGACTCGAACTTCGTCATCGACCGAGTGGGACCGGTCGCCGTCGCCGCCGGGTTCTCCGGACACGGCTTCAAGTTCGTCCCCGCCATCGGCCGACTGCTCGCCGACCTCACCATCGACAAAGACGCTCCCACGTTGTTCTCGTTCCGTAGCCACAATGCAGAAAAGGTGCTCTGACCATGCCGAATTACGCCACCCCAGCCGACACCACCACGCACGGCGAGTACACGATCTCCCGCGAACCCGGCGACACCCGGCCCATCTACCGGTTCACCGGCCGGATCAGCGGCGACGGCTCGACCCCGTACCCCGCGGTCGCTGATCGGTACCACGTCTACTCGGGCTGGTTCTGCCCGTGGGCGCAGCGCGTCACGCTGGTCATCGAGTTGGCCGGGCTATCCGATACCGTCAGCGTCAGCTACGTCGACGGCAAGCGTGATGCCCGAGGCTGGGCATTCCGGGAGACCCACGGGCCCGACCCCGTCAACGGTTTCACGTTGCTCCGCGAGGCCTACAACCTCACCGAGCCGGACTTCGACGGCCACGTCTCGGTCCCCACGCTGTGGGATCGGGAGACCGGAAAGGTCGTCAGCAACGACTTCGCCACCCTCGACGCCGACCTCTCGTCGCAGTACGACGTCGCCGCGAACGGTGGGGTCGAGCTGTACCCCGCCGCTCTGCGTTCCCAGATCGACGAGCTGGAGGCCTGGCTGCGCGCCGACGTCAACAGCACCGCACACGTGGCGACGGGTGGTGGCCCGGCGGCGGCCGAAGCGGCCGAGACGCTCCAGAAAGCCTTCACCCAGCTCGACAATCGCCTGCAGGGCAGCCGGTTCCTCCTCGGCGATGACGTGACCCTGGCCGATGTCCGGCTGTTCGTGACGTTGGTGCGCTATGACGCGGCAGCCGCGAAGACCGGGGCGCCGCGATTGTCCGAGTTCGCTGAATTGTGGCGCTACGCCCGCGATCTCCACGCCATCGACGCGTTCACCAAGACGACCGATTTCTCCTCGTTCGGCGGTGACGAATCGGTGGTCACCGACTGGCAGAGTTCGGTGGGCGTCGCCCGATGACTCATGTACACCTCGGGGTCGCACTCGACGGGGTCGGCTGGCATCCGGCCGCCTGGCGGGACGACACCGAGAACGCCAAGCGCCTGACCGATCCCGAGTACTGGGTCGACCTCGCACAAACCGCGGAGCGTGGGCTGCTCGATTTCCTCACCATCGACGACACCCTGGCCCTGCAATCGGAGACCTACGGCCCGCCGATCCCGCGCACCGACCGGGTTCGTGGGAGGCTGGACTCGGTACTCATCGCATCGCGTATTGCACCCCGTACCAAACACATCGGCCTGATTCCCACCGCAGTGGTCACGCACACCGAACCATTTCACCTGGCGAAAGCGATCGCGACTCTCGACTTCGTCAGCTCCGGCCGGGCGGGTGTACGACTCAAGGTCGGTGTCACCGGCACCGAGGCAAAGCTCATCGGGCGCCGGCACATCCCCGAACTCACCCTGTCCGAACTCAAGGCGGCAACCGATACGTCGTTCGTCACCGACGCGTTTGATGAAGCAGTGGACTACGGAGAGGTCCTGCATCGACTCTGGGACAGCTGGGAGGACGACGCCGAGATCCGCGATCAGTCCACCGGACGGTTCATCGACCGGAACAAGTTGCACTACATCGACTTCGAGGGCAGGCACTTCTCGGTCAAGGGTCCGCTCACGGTTCCTCGTCCGCCGCAAGGGCAACCGATCGTCGGCGTCCTGGCGCATTCGACCGACGTCTATCGGCTCGGTGTGGCCGTCGCAGATCTGATCTGGTTCACGCCGCGCAGCAATGCGGACGTCCGTTCGGTGAGTGCCGAGATCGTTGACCTCGCCGCGGCCTCGGAACGAAACACACCGCCTGCAAAGGTGTTCGGCGACCTTGTCGTAGTGCTGGATCCCGACCGGGAACGCGCGGTCGACCGGTTGCATCACCTTGACGAACTGTCCGGTGAACCGCTGGCCTCGGACGCGGACATCTTCACCGGCACGCCGTCGGAGCTGGCAGATCTGGTCGAGGCGTGGACGACGGCAGGCCTCGACGGCATCCGCCTGCGGCCGGCGAGCAACGCGATCGACCTGCCGCTGATCAGCGAGGCCCTGGTGCCTGAGCTGCAGCACCGCGGCCTGCGTCCAGATGGCTACTCTGCCAACACATTGCGCGGCAACCTCGGCCTGGATCGTCCGCGCTCACGGTACGCGACATCATCGGAGGTCTCATGACAGACAAACCGCCCAGACAGGTGCGTTTGGCCGCCGCGTTCCCCGGCGTCAACAACACCACGGTCTGGAGTGATCCGCGGGCGGGCAGTCAGATCGACTTCAGCAGCTTCGTACATCTCGCGCAGACCGCCGAAGCCGCCAAGTTCGACTTCTTCTTCCTCGCGGAGGGACTACGTCTCCGCGAGAAGAAGGGGTTGATACACGACCTCGACGTCGTCGGCCGTCCCGATACCTTGCCGGTGCTCGCCGCACTGGCCGCCGTCACCACGGACATCGGCCTGATCGGCACCATCAATGCGACCTTCAACGAACCGTTCGAGCTGGCCCGGCAATTCGCGAGCCTGGACCATCTCTCGGGTGGACGAGCCGGGTGGAACCTCGTCACGTCGTCGGACGCGTTCACGGGCGAGAACTTCCGGCGGGGCGGTTACCTCTCCTACGAGGACCGCTACGAGCGGGCCGCCGAACTGCTCGATGTGGCACGGGCGCTGTGGGATTCGTGGCCATCCGATGCGATCGTCGCAGACGGCCACGAAGGCCAATTCTGGAGTGATCCGGACACGGGCGCCTTCGCTCACCAGGGCGACCATTTCGACGTCCGCGGCCAATTCTCCGTCCCCGCAAGTCCGCAGCGCTATCCGGTGATCCTGCAGGCAGGCGACTCCGAGGCCGGTCGAGATTTCGGCGGCGCGTATGCCGACGGGATCTTCACCCTGGTGCGCGACATCGACGAATCGCGCAGGTACTACCGCGAACTCAAGGCCCGCAAGGTCGCGATCGGCGGCTCCCCTGACGATCTGCTGATTCTTCCGGCCGCCACGTTCGCCCTCGGCGACACCACCGACGAGGCACAGGAGAACGCCGCAGCGATCCGGAGCCAGCAGGTCAGCGGCGCGACCGCGATCGGGTTCATCGAGGAGATCTGGAATCGCGACCTGAGCTCGTACGACCCAGATGGCCCGCTCCCGGACATCGGACCCGACCTCGAGGCACCGACGATCGTCCAGGGCAAGAGCCGGATCATCAAGGATCCGGCTGCCGTGATCGAGGAATGGCGACACCTGGCCGAGACCAAGAACCTGTCGATCCGCGAGTTGATCGTCGAGGTCAGTGCCAAGCAGTCGTTCATCGGGACACCGGCCGAGGTCGCCGAGCAGATCAACCACCGGGTCCAGACCGACGCCGCCGACGGTTTCATCCTCGCGCCCCACCTCACCCCGTCCGGACTCGACGAGTTCGCGGCCAAGGTCGTGCCAGAATTGCAGGAGCGCGGAGTCTTCCGTACGGAGTACACCGGCGCGACGCTGCGCGAGAACCTCGGACTGCCGACTGCCCAAGCTCGGCCATGGCCACACGACAACCTGCCGGCCCACGCGTCGACCACCACCTAGGAGACTCCCATGGGACCCATCCCGCTGTCCGTCCTCGATCTGCTTCCACGTTCGAGCGGATCGGACAACGCCACCGCATTGCGCAACACCATCGACCTCGCACAGCAGGCTGAACGCTTCGGTTACGCGCGCTACTGGTTCGCCGAACACCACCTGAACCCCGGTGTGATCGGCTCGTCGCCCGCGGTGGAGATCGCCCTGATCGCCGGATCGACATCGACCATCCGATTGGGTTCGGCCGGTGTGCAATTCGGGCACCGAACCCCGCTCTCGACGGTCGAAGAGTTCGGGCTCATCAACGCGCTGTACCCCGGGCGACTCGATCTGGGGATCGGGCGATCGATCTCACGTTCGGAGCCGAAGGTGGCCACCGGCGAGGAGTCCGTGACCGAGGGCGCCAGAAAAGGCTATCTCGCCTCTCGCGGCGGCTCGGCCCATGACGAGGACAGCTACACCCCGAATGGTCTGCTGCTTCCCAAACAGTTCGACATCTCGTCCGCGTTCTCGAGTAACGCCGTTGCGCATCTGCTGAATCTCCTGCAACAACCCGGCGCATACGCACCGGGTTACGACGACCAGATCTCCACAGTCCTCGCTCTGCTCGACGGGAGCTATGTGAGCCCCGAAGGACTGCCCGCCCACGCGGCGCCCGGCGAAGGGGCGGACGTCCAGGTGTGGATCCTCGGCGCTTCAGGCGGTTCCAGCGCCACGGTGGCCGGCTCGAAGGGCCTGCGGTTCGTGGCCAGCTATCACCACAGTCCCAGCACCGTCATCGACGCCGTCGACGCGTACCGCGCTGCCTTCAAGCCCTCGACGGAGGTACCCGAGCCGTACGTCGCGGTGTCGGTCGACGCGGTCGTCGCCGAAACCGACGAGGAGGCAACCGAACTCGCCAGCGGATACGCACCCTGGGTGCGAAGCATTAGGCGCGGTGAGGGCGCCATCCCGTTCCCGACTCCCGCCGAAGCTGCAGCACTGGAATGGACGGACGAGGACCGCGAACTGGTCCGCGATCGCGTGCTCACCCAGTTCGTCGGTTCACCGGCCACGGTCGCAGACAAACTCGAGCAACTGCGTGATGCCACCGGTGCGGCGGAGATCTCGATCACGACCATCACCCATGACCACGCAGCGCGCGTGCGCTCCTACGAACTGATCGCAAAGGAATGGGCCGACCGATGACCGCTGCCCCGACATCCCCAGACACCGCCGTACTCGAAAACGCCATCTGGGAGAGCATGAACGGGGTGCATGCTCCACTGACCGAGGGCACCGGCCGCGCACGTCGCTACCTGCCGACCATCGCGCCGTTCGTCGGGATCGGCGACATCGACGATCCGCGCACCTGGACCGAGCTCGCCCAGCTCGTGGGGCCGGGCCAGGAAGTCGCGGTCCCCCGTGAGGTCGCGAGCCTCCCCGAGGGCTGGTCGGTGGTCGTCAGCGGCCCCGGTGTTCAGATGATCGCCACCACCGCGCTGAAGCCCCGTCCGGATCCTGAAGCCGTTCGCCTCGGCGCCGATGACGTCGAGGACATGCTCGCGCTGATCGCCCGCACGCAGCCCGGCCCGTTCTTACCCGAAACATACCGTCTGGGAACGTATCTCGGGATACGCCGGGAAGGCGAGCTGATCGCGATGGCGGGGGAACGACTGCATCCCCCGGGCTGGACCGAGATCAGCGCCGTGTGCACCGACGCACAGTTCCGTGGTGAAGGTCTCGCGACGCGGCTCGTCCTCGCGGTGGCCGACGGGATCTACGCCCGCGGCGAGACGCCATTCCTGCACGCCGCGGCTGACAACACGAACGCCATCGAGCTCTACAAACACCTCGGCTTCGTCCTACGGACCAACATCACCTTCACCGTCGTCAGAACCCCGTCGACCGTGCCGAACTGACCGTCGAGAGGCTGTTGCCGATTCGTCGTGGGTCGGGTCGGCGCCTCAGTGGATGCCGAACTCCTTGATCTTCCGGTAGATCGTGGCACGGGAGAACCCCAGGGCCGCAGCAGCATCGGCCTTGTTGCCGTTGTTGTCGAGCAGGCTGCGGACGATGGCGTCGCGCTCCAGGGATTCTATCTGCGACAGCGTCCGGCGGACCGAGGTGCGGCATTCCGCGGGCAGGTGATCGACGTCGATCACACCTCCGCGGCGGGTGTTGAGCGTCTCCACCAGGATCCGACGCAACTGGGTCACGTTGCCGGCCCAGGGATGCTTGCTCAGTGCGCGCACGGCAGCCGGGGTCAACTGGGCCGTCGACCCCGGGTGGATCTGATCGATCAGGTGCGGGATCAACTCGTGCAGATCTTCGGTGCGGTGTCGCAGCGCCTGGACGGTCACGGTGTGTGAGAAGAACGGCAACAACGTGGCGTCGACCTCCGGCCGCTGGGTCTGGGCATTGGTCGTCGCTGCGACCCACCCGGTTCCTTCCACCGATTGCAACAACAATGCGACCGGATCGACCAGCTGCTCGGGGAGCCGGTCGATGTCGGAGAGCAGGACGTTGAACGCATCGCTCGAGTCGAGTTCCTGGGACAGCAGATCGAGGAAGCGCTCCGGATCGCCGAAGTCACGCGGGGTGAGCACCAGGAGGTGTGTCGCGGGTGCGAGCTTGCGCGCCGCCGACTTCACCAATGTCGAACGGCCACTACCTGATTCGCCCTCCATGAGCACCCAGTGACGGTCGGCGTAACATCGTCGGACCTGGTTGTAGCTGCGACGCAGCGATGCACTGTTGCCCACCAGACCCGCCGGCAGGGGATCGCCCTCCACCCGTGCCGGAGTGAGCGGACCCGACGCGTCGGGAAAGTCCTCCACAGCCACGTGGAACACGATGTTCACTGCCCCCGAACGGATCTCATTGCGATCGGCGACACTGACCCGCGCGCTACGACCACTGGGCAACTGGGCGACGAGGGTCCGGGTGTGTGAAATCGACTGCATGTCGAGAGCGTGCTCGAGCAACGCGATCTGATCTCTCGCATCGAGGGTCCGCCGCAGGTGCGCGTTCATCAACACCATCTCCCCGGCGACGGCCAGCACGCCGCGGCTGTAGCGACGGGCGGTGGCGAGATAGGTCGTCAACAGTGCCGTCTCACGCTCGTTGGCCTGGCTGAGGAGCTGACTCTCGATCTGCCGGCTCGCGGACTTGGCGAGGGACAGCAGCAACGGATTGGCGTGTTCGGCGCGGCACGTCATGTCGAGCACGCCCAGCAGCGTCCCCGACCCCGGGTGGTGGATGGGCACACCCGCGCATGCCAGCTTGCCGAGCTCGCCGACGTAGTGCTCGCTGCCGAGGATGTAGGTCGGCTGCCTCGTCTCGATGGCGGTGCCGATGCCGTTGGTGCCGACGAACTGCTCCGCGTAGCTGTAACCGCGGGCCAACTTCACGTCGTCGAGGGCGCGGTTGATCCCCGCGTCAGACGAGAACCGCTCGAGGATCAGTCCCTCGGCCGAGGTCAGGATGACGCTGACCGGCTGCGACGACATGTCCTCCGCGATGGATCGCAAGACCGGCTGTGCGGCGTTCATCAGCGGGGTGTCGAGGTCCGGTTCCCGTACAAACGGCAGCTCAACGCGGTCGACGTGGATGTGCAGGGCCTGGGAGCGACGCCAGGAGTGGAGGACGGCAGGCCGAACCGGAAGGGCATCCGATCCCGGCGCGCTGAGAAATTCTTCGCGGGCCATCTGCCGATCACCGGCAGAGACACCCTTGTTCGACAAGTCAGACATGTTTCCGACGCTCACCTCCGTGGCCGAATGGCAGCTTCCGGCCTACCGCCATCGTAGGAGCGTCTCTAAATGAGACGAGTCTCACATTGAGACGGTCGCACCATCCTAACGAGTGTGTCATCGGTCACAGGGAAAGTTCGCATTTCATCCACAGCCCCGGACCTACGAGCCCCACATCTTCGTGGCTGTTCGAGAACGCACTTTCCCCCGCCCACGGTCAACCGACCGCACTTCTCTGGCCGAGAAGGGGAATCGTCAGCGTGCTTGAACGAGGAGGATTGCGTTGAGCAGACAGAGTCTGAGCAAGGCACACAAGAAGATCACTGAACTGTCCTGGGAGCCGACCTTTGCGACGCCGGCCACCAGGTTCGGCACCGACTACACCTTCGACAAAGCTCCCAAGAAGGATCCGCTCAAGCAGATCCTTCGTTCGTACTTCCCGATGGAGGAGGAAAAGGACAACCGCGTCTTCGGCGCTATGGACGGTGCCATCCGCGGCAACATGTTCCGCCAGGTGGAGCAGCGCTGGATGGAATGGCAGAAGCTGTTCCTCTCGATCATCCCGTTCCCGGAGATCTCCGCGGCCAGGGCGATGCCGATGGCCATCGACGCGGTTCCCAACCCCGAGATCCACAACGGGCTGGCCGTGCAGATGATCGACGAGGTCCGGCACTCGACGATTCAGATGAATCTCAAGCGTCTCTACATGAACCACTACATCGACCCCGCCGGGTTCGACATGAGTGAGAAAGCGTTCGCCAACAACTACGCCGGCACCATCGGTCGTCAGTTCGGCGAAGGTTTCATCACCGGTGACGCGATCACCGCAGCCAACATCTACCTGACGGTGGTCGCCGAGACCGCGTTCACCAACACACTGTTCGTAGCGATGCCTTCGGAGGCGGCCGCCAACGGCGATTACCTGCTGCCGACGGTGTTCCACTCGGTCCAGTCCGACGAGTCGCGGCACATCTCGAACGGTTACTCGATCCTGCTGATGGCCTTGGCCGACGAGGACAACCGGGTACTGCTCGAGCGCGACCTGCGGTACGCGTGGTGGAACAACCACTGCGTGGTCGACGCCGCGATCGGCACCTTCATCGAGTACGGCACCAAGGACCGCCGCAAGGACCGCGACTCCTATGCCGAGATGTGGCGCCGGTGGATCTACGACGACTACTACCGCTCCTACCTCATCCCTCTCGAGAAGTACGGCCTGAAGATCCCGCACGATCTCGTCGAGGAGTCCTGGAACCGGATCGTCAACAAGGGCTACGTGCACGAGGTCGCCCAGTTCTTCGCCACCGGCTGGCCGGTCAACTACTGGCGCATCGATGCCATGACCGACGAGGACTTCGAATGGTTCGAGTACAAGTACCCGGGCTGGTACGACAAGTACGGCAAGTGGTGGGAGAACTACAACCGGATGGCGTACCCGGGCAAGAACAAGCCCATCGCCTTCGAGTCCGAGGCCAACTACCAGTACCCGCATCGTTGCTGGACCTGCATGGTGCCAGCCCTCATCCGTGAGGACATGGTCACCGAGAAGGTCGACGGACAGTGGCGGACCTACTGCTCGGAGACCTGCGCCTGGACCGACATCAAGGCGTTCCGTCCCGAGTACGAGGGACGCCCGACCCCCAACATGGGCCGGCTCACCGGTGACCGCGAGTGGGAAACCCTGCATCACGGCCGCGACCTCGCCGACATCATCAAGGATCTCGGCTACGTCCGCGACGACGGGAAAACCCTTATCCCGCAGCCGCATCTGCACCTCGACGATCCCAAGAAGTTGTGGACACTCGACGACGTCCGCGGTATCCAGTTCGGCAGCCCCAATGTGGCCCTGAACGAGATGTCCGACGCCGAGCGTGAAGCCCACATCGCCGAGTACAAGGCGGGTGGCCCCGGCGGCCGTCCGGCGAAACAAACCGTAGGCGTCTGATCCCCTCAGCCGGAGGGTCTGCCCCCTCCGGTTCGGGCGCCTATCCAGGACTCGGGGGCAGTGTGGTCGCACGCGCCACGCTGCCCCCGGGGTTCCATCCCTGCATGTCATCCCATCCCAGCGCAAGGAATCCCACCCATGGGTGATACCCACAACGTTCGATTTGAACCCGTCGATCTCGAGATCGAGGTCGATGAGGACGAAACGATTCTCGATGCCGCATTCCGCCAGGGTGTTTCACTGATGCACGGCTGTCGTGAAGGCCAGTGCTCGGCGTGCAAGTCATTCCTACTAGACGGCGACGTCCAGATGGACCGGTACTCCACCTTCGCGCTCGCCGACTACGAGAGCGACGAAGGATACGTCCTGCTCTGCAAGGCGCACGCCTACTCCGACTGCGAGATCGAACTCATCAACTTCGACGAGGACGAGCTCCGCAATGCTGTTCCTCTTCAGCATCTTCGGGCCAAGATCGTGGCGATGGACGACCTGACCCATGACATCGTCTCGGTCAAGCTCGAGTTGCTCGAGCCGGCGACGTTCATGTTCAAGCCCGGCCAGTACGCAGACCTGATGATCCCTGGCACCGAAGATCACCGATCGTTCTCCATGGCCACCACCCCGACGATGGCCGGGCGGCTGGAGTTCATCATCAAGAAGTATCCGGGCGGGCATTTCTCCGGTCTGCTGGAGACGAGCATCGAGGTCGGGCACGAACTCGAACTCAACGGCCCCTATGGCTCTTTCACGATCAAGGAGTCGTCAGAGCGACCCATCATCTGCATCGGTGGTGGCGCCGGGATGTCCCCGATCCTGTCGCTGCTGCGCCATCTGTCCGAACTCGAGGCAGCCGGCAACGCCAAGGTCAGGCCGGTGCACTTCTACTACGGTGCGCGAACCGCCAAGGACCTCTTCTACCTCCACGAGATCAAAGAGATCGGCAATCAGCTGCCCGACTTCAGTTTCGTCCCGTGCCTGTCCGAGGAGACCACGGCGGACTGGGAAAGCATGGGCGTGGCAGGGGATTTCGGTTTCGTCACCGAGGTCGTCGAACGCCGGGAAGCCGACATGGAGGCAGCCGAGTTCTATCTCTGCGGCCCTCCCCCGATGGTCGATGCCGCCATGGAATTGCTCGACGGCGCCGGCGTCCCGATCGACCAGGTCCACTTCGACAAGTTCACCACCACAGTTCCGCAAGACGGTCAGTAGCCGGCCGACTGCTTTTCAGCCGTCTGTCTTCCAACAGAAAGTGAGTTCACCGATGAGCGCCCCAGCAGCCCCCAAGCCCGATACCGGAGAATCGACCGGGCAACCGGTACGCAGTTTCCCCAAGCCCAAGTTCACCGACGCCGAGGCGGGAGCTCTCGACTTTCCCAGCTCGAAGAGCCGCAGCTACAACTACTTCAAGCCCGCGAAGATGCGGGCCACGACCTATGAGGATGTGACCTTCGACGTCCAACCGGACCCGGAGCGCCACCTCTCGCAGGGCTGGATCTACGGCTTCGCCAACGGCCCGGGCGGCTACCCCAAGGACTGGACGGCACTCAAATCGACTGACTGGCATCAATTCCGCGATCCCAATGAGGAGTGGGAACAGACGATCTACCGCAACAACGCCAACGTAGTTCGGCAGGTACAGCAGAACCTGGCCAACGCCAAGCTCTCCGACGCGTACGCCTCGTGGACCCCGAGCTGGGCGACCTTCATCCAGCGCAACCTCGGTGCCTGGATGCACGCCGAGAACGGCTTGGGCCTGCACGTGTTCACCGCCGCACAGCGTTCGGCACCGACGAACATGCTGAACAACGCGATCTGCGTGAACAGCGCTCACAAGATGCGATTCGCCCAGGACCTGGCCCTCTACAACCTGGACCTGACCGACACCATCGAGGGTTTCGACGGCGCCGTGCACCGCGACGTCTGGCACAACGACCCGGTCTGGCAGGGCGTTCGCGAGAACGTCGAACTGCTGACCGCGGAGGGCGACTGGGCCGAGGCGGTGTTCGCGACGAACATCATCTTCGAACAGCTCGTCGGGGTTCTGTTCCGCTCACTGCTCGTGATGCAGATCGCGGCTCGCAACGGCGACTACGTGACGCCGTCGCTCGTCGGATCCGGTGAGCACGACTACAACCGCGACCTCGGCTACACACGAACACTCCTGCGTCTGCTGGTCAACGACGAGGAACACGGCGAGGCCAATCGTGAACTGCTCGGCCAGTGGTCCGACAAGTGGATCCCGCTGAGCCTGGCCGCAGCCCGGGACCTGCAACCGATCTGGTCGCAGCCGCAGGAACGGCATGTGCCGTTCCAGGATTCGTTCAACACAGCCAAGTCCGGTCTGCGGACCGTGCTCGAAGATCTGAAGATCCCCGTTTCGAAGGAGCTGGACGCATGAGCAGCGAGATGACATTTGGCGCCGACATCGGATCGTCCAACATGTGCGGTGTCACCCTGATGAACAACCAGAACGGCTACGTGGTCGCCGAGATCATGGGCCGCAAAGAAGGTGTCGAGATCGCCGAGTTCCCCTCGATGATCCGGGTGGACGGAAAGAACGTCCTCACCTTCGACTTCGACGAGATCACCGACGCCCTCGGCGCCGACTTCGACCAGTCGAACTTCGAGGAGATCATGTCCACCCATTACGGGCGGATGGTCCACTTCGATGACCGGACCATGCTTTTCGCCAATCCGGAAGATGCAGCCGAATTCATCGATTTCGATCTCAAAGTCGTCGAATGATCCGAGCGGGCATGGGTTCTGATCAGCAGAACCCATGCCTGCTCGCGTGCACCCCCTCCCCCACAACCCCTTGCCGGCACACATATTTCGTTTCGGCACCCTCACCAGTATTGGAGTAATCGATGTACAACAAGGACGGCGAGAGCTACTACATCGTCGACAGCCATATCCACTTCTGGAATGGCGGTCCGCGCAATCAGAAGAACCGCTACGGCAAGGGGTTCACGGGGTGTTTCTACGACTACCACGCCAACCTCTCCCCCGAGTCCGAGAAGTGGACACTCGAGAAGTTCGGTAGCTACACCGAAGAAGACCTGATGCACGACCTGTTCGAGGTCGGCTACGTCGACAAGGGCATCTTCCAGCCCACCTACCTCAACGACTTCTACATCGAGGGCTTCAACACCACCGAGCGCAACGGCGCCCTGGCCGAGAAACACCCGGAGAAACTGATCACCAACGGCGCCTGGGACCCGCGTAACGGCGAGGCCGGCCTCGAAGACCTGGAAAAGCTGGCGTCGCGCTGGAACCTCAAGGGCGTCAAGCTCTACACCGCCGAGTGGAAGGGCGATTCGAAGGGTTACAAGCTGACCGACGACTGGTCCTACCGCTACCTGGAGAAGACCCAGGAACTCGGTATCAAGAACATTCACATCCACAAGGGTCCGACCATCTACCCGCTCAACCGGGACGCGTTCGACGTCGCCGATGTCGATGATGTGGCCACGGCCTTCCCGGACCTCAACTTCATCGTCGAACACGTCGGCTTGCCCCGGCTCGAGGACTTCTGCTGGATCGCCACCCAGGAGCCGAACGTATACGGCGGCCTGGCGGTCGCGATGCCGTTCATCCACACCCGCCCGCGGTACTTCGCCCAGATCATCGGCGAGTTGCTGTACTGGGTCGGCGAGGATCGCCTGACGTTTGCGAGCGATTACGCCATCTGGAAGCCGGCCTGGCTCATCGAGAAGTTCGTCGACTTCCAGATCCCCGAAGACATGCAGTCCGAGTACGGCGAGCTCAACACCCAGATCAAGAAGAAGATCCTGGGGCTCAACGCGGCGAAGCTGTACGACTTCGACGTCCCCGCCGAAGCCCAGATCCAGTCCGACGAGGCCGCACCGGCCGAGAAGCCGGTCGGTAGTTCCCCGGCGAAGCCGTCCTCGTCGTCACCGGAGGCGGTCACGGTATGACTGCAGTGACCTGGCCCGGCGAGGTGGTCGCTCGGGATCAGGCTGTTGCCGAGAAGGTCTGGGAAGCACTCGGTACCGTGCAGGACCCGGAGCTCGACGAGCCGATCACCGATCTGAAGTTCGTCACCACGGTGGAGATCGACCGTGGTGACGACGGGCCGGAAGTCGCGGTGCGGCTGCGGCTGCCCACGTACTTCTGTGCCCCCAACTTCGCCTATCTCATGGTTGCCGACGCCTACGATGCGGTGGCCGCGCTGCCCGAGGTGTCGCGAACTTCGGTGCGGTTGGACGATCACTTCGCCTCCGACGAGATCAACAGCGGTGTCGCCGCGCGAGCCGGGTTCGTCGGCTCGTTCCCCACCGAAGCAATCGGTGAACTGGAGGAATTGCGACAGACGTTCCAGCGCAAGGCCTATCTGGCCTCGCTGGACCGGATGACGAAGCGCCTCGCCGCGGACGGCGTCGAGTTCGACGCGTACACGTCACTGCGGATCGGTGACCTGCCCGCCGGGCTGGAAACCGACTCTCTGATGCGGCGGCGGAGTGATGTCGGGCTGCCGTTGACCGAGATGAGTCTGGTCATGGTCGAGCACGACGGCGAGGCGATGAGCGCCGAAAGGCTGCCGAAGCGATTGCGGTTCGCGAAGTCCGTCCGGGTCAGCATCGAAGGTAACGGCATCTTCTGCCGCGGCCTGCTGGAAACCCGGTACGGCGATGAGAAGACACCCGGAACACGGAGTGGCATCGGCGATCTCGAATCCGCCGACCTGGGAATGCCGACCCTGAGGAGTAAGTCATGAATGGGAGAGAGTCATGAGAGCGGTGCAACTGTCCGCCTACGACACCAAACCCGAACTCGTGGAGGTCCCCGACCCCCACGCCGACGGCGCGCTGGATGTCGTGGTCAAGATCGGTGGTGCCGGCGTCTGCCGCACCGATCTGCACATCATCGAAGGTCAGTGGGAGCAGAAGTCCGGTGTGACCCTGCCCTACACGATCGGGCATGAGAACGCGGGATGGGTCGAGGAAGTGGGGAGTGCGGTCACGTCCGTCAAACCCGGCGATTCGGTGATCCTGCATCCCCTGGCCACCTGCGGACTGTGCCGGTACTGCCGAGCCGGAGACGATGTGCATTGTGTTGCATCGGCTTTTCCTGGCATCGACAGCAACGGTGGTTACGCCGAGTACCTGAAGACCAACGCCCGTGCCGTGGTCAAGCTCGACTCGTCACTCAAGCCGGCCGATGTCGCGGCACTGGCCGACGCCGGCCTGACCGCCTATCACGCGGTGGCCAAGGCGGCCCGATTCCTGTGTCCCGGCGACACTGCGGTGGTCATCGGTGCCGGCGGGCTCGGTCACATCGGCGTCCAGGTGCTCGCGGCTCTGTCGGCCGCCCGGATGATCGTTGTCGACCGATCCGAGCCGGCCCTGAAGTTGGCCTCGGAGTTGGGCGCTCACCACACCGTGGTGGCCGACGGCACCCAGGTACAGCAGGTCCTCGACCTCACCGACGGCAACGGCGCCGAAGCCGTCATCGACTTCGTCGGTGAAGGTGGCGCCATCGAAGACGGCGTCGGGATGCTTCGCCGCGCAGGCAATTACTACGTGATCGGCTACGGCGGCACGCTCTCGATCCCGACCATCGACGTGATCTCGACCGAGATCAACTTCATCGGCAACCTGGTCGGTTCCTACAACGACCTGGTCGAGCTCATGGTGCTCGCGGCCCAAGGGAAGGTGTCCCTGCACACCAGTACCTATCCGCTGGTCGAGTTCGCCACGGCCCTGAGCGATCTCGATGCGGGCAATGTCCGAGGAAGGGCGATCTTGGTTCCGTAGAACCCGTTTCATCCCAGCTCTACCAGTTCATCTACACAAGAAGGTGCGTGCACAATGGCAAAGGATTTGCGGTTCGGTTCTGACGCCCGGGCTCGATTGGAAGAGGGGGTCAACGCTCTCGCCGATGCGGTGAAAGTGACCCTCGGGCCCAAGGGACGTAATGCGGTACTCGAGAAACTCACGGGGGCACCGACCATCACCAATGATGGTGTCACCATCGCCAAGGAGATCCAGCTTCGCGACCCGTACGCCAACATGGGTGCACAGCTGGTCAAGGAAGTCGCGACGAAGACGAACGGGGTCGCCGGCGACGGCACGACCACCGCAACGGTGTTGGCCCAGGCCATGGTTCGCGAAGGGCTCCGTGCTGTGGAGAACGGCGCCAATCCGATGCAGCTCAAGCGCGGTATCGAGAAAGCGGTGGACGCTGTGGTGACGCTGCTACAGCAACGTTCCCGCGAGGTCACCGGAGAGGAGCAGCTGCGTCACGTGGCCATGCTCTCGGCCAACAACGACACCGACATCGGTGACATCATCGCGGCCGCCATGACCCACGTCGGCGTGACCGGCGTCGTCAGTGTCGAGGAGTGGCCACAGTTCGGGTTGGGCCTGTCGTACGTCGACGGTGTCGAGTTCGACCACGGCTACATCTCGCCGTACTTCGTCACGGACAAGGACCGCATGGAGTCGCAACTCGAAGACGCCTACGTCCTGCTCACCAATCAGAAGATCACTACCGTCCAGACCCTGATGCCTGTCCTGGAGCAGGTGCAGCGCAGCAAGCGACCGCTGTTGATCCTGTGCGAGAACATGGACGGCCCGGCGCTGAGCATGCTCGTGACGAACAACATGCACGACACCTTCCGGTCAGTGGTCGTCCGCGCACCGGGCTTCGGGCATCGCCGCGTCGCCGAATTGGAAGATTTTGCAGCCATTCTCGGCGGCCGCGTGGTCAGTTCGGATTCCGGGCTGGCGTTGGCCGATGTTCGCCTCGAGCACCTCGGCACGGCCAAGAAGATCACCGTGACCGAGAACTCGACCACCATGGTCGACGGTGGCGGCAACGTGGAGGAAGTGAAGGCGCGGATCCATCAGCTCGAGCAGGAGCACGCCCGCACCGAGAACGAGCACGATCAGGACAATCTGCAGTTGCGAATCGCGCGGCTGTCGGGCCGGGTCGCGATGATCCACGTCGGTGCCGCAACGGGCGTCGAGCTCAAGGAGAAGCAGCATCGCGTCGAGGATTCACTGTCGGCGACCCGGGCAGCCATGGAAGAGGGCATCGTCGCCGGAGGCGGCACCGCACTCATCCAGGCGCAGCCGACGCTGGATCTGTTGGAGCTCACCGGAGATGCGGCGGAAGGTCGCGAGATCGTCCGTCGCGCAGTGGAAGAACCGCTACGGTGGATCGCGATCAATGCCGGTTACGACGGCGACGAAGCGGTCCGGCGGGTGTCGACACTGCCGGAGGGTCACGGGTTCAACGCCGTGACCGACACCTACGGCGACATGTTCACCGACGGGATCATCGATCCGCTGAAGGTGACCCGGTCTGCCCTGCAGAGTGCGGCGTCAATCGCAGCGCTGTTGCTGACCACCGAAACCCTGGTCGTCGAAGAGGTTCTCGTCAATCCCGGTGCCATCATGGCTCCGGGGTTCGGTGACCTCGCCGAAGGCATGGTCCGTCCGTCGAACATCTACTGACACGGCCATGACCACCGATTTCCTCGCTCCGGCGACCTCCGTTCGAACGCAGCCGCGACTTCGGTTGCGTTCGAACGAGGTTGTCGACGGCGGCCGGCTCCGCACGGCGCAGCGGAGCGGCATTCTCGGCGCTGGCGGGCTTGATGTCTCGCCGTCGCTGGAATGGACCGGTGCACCGCTCGGAACGCTGTCGTACGCGGTCACCGTGACCGATCTCGACGGCCGGTGTCACTGGGCCGTGGCCGACATCAGCGGCGGTGTGACGTCGCTGGTGGTCGATGCCGGCAACGGACTGGGCGAACGACTGCCCAGTGTGGCACGACAATTGCGTAACCATCTGGGCATGGAGCGTTATGTGGGCCCGGCTCCAGCGGTCCTCGGATTGCCCGGCCGGTTCATCTTCGCGGTCCATGCGGTGAACGTCGGACGGTTGCCCCTGTCGGCACACGCCGGCCCGGCGGAACTCACCGCGGCGCTGGAATGCCACGCCGTCGGCAGGGCAACCCTGACCGCCGCGTACGGCTGGACACCGCCGCGCTAGTCCCCCGCACCCCGATGATGTGCTGTTTTGGCGGAGCCGACCTGCGGGTTTGTTCGCAACAAGGGCCCATGATCGGGGTCGGGCGGCGTCGGGAGCGCGCACACTCCGTCGACGCAGATGCCGGCGTCCGCATCGCCGACCATTTGAAAGGGTGTGACCGGCTCAGACATCGCTTGTCTCCTCGGCGCGAACCTTCTCCAGCACACCTGTGAACGCTTCCGGCGCCTGGGCACCCGAGACGCCGTACTTGCCGTTGATGACGAAGAACGGGACGCCGCTGATCCCGTACGCCCGGGCCTGTTCGATGTCAGCGTCGACTGCGTCGGCGAACTCCCCCGAGTCCAGCGCAGCCAGGACCGCGTCGCGATCAAGGCCGACCTCGGCGGCGAGGTCCGCGAGTTCTTCGTCTCGCCCGACGTGCTTGCCTTGCTCGAAGTAGGCCTTGAACAAGCGCTCCACGTAGTCGAGTTGCTTGCCCTGCTGCTTCGCGTAATGAAGCACCTGGTGGGCTTTGAGGGTCTTCGTCTGGAGCACCGAATCGAAGTCGTAGTCGAGGCCCACCTCCGCCGCGATACCGGTGACCTGACCCAGCATCTGCTCGACCTGGGCGGCGGGCATCCCCTTGTGCTTGACCAGGAAATCGACCGACGTTCCGGCATAGTCCACTGGCGTATCGGGTGCCAGTTCGTAGCTGTGATAGGTGACTTCGACGTCGTCGCGACCTTCGAACTCGGCGAGTCCCGCCTCGAACTTTCGTTTACCGATGTAGCACCACGGGCAGGCGATGTCAGACCAGATGTCGACGGTGATGGGAGCACTCATGAATCGGTCAACGCTCAGGGATCCCCGACCATTCCGATGATGGGTTGTTTTGGCGGAGTTCACCTGGGGGTTTGTTCTCCAAAAGGGCACATCATCGGTCAGACCACGCTGCTCGCGAGGTGGGCGCCGACGATTACCAGCGCGATCTGGATCGCGATTCCGACCAGCGGTACCCAGAAGGCCAGGCGTCGGCGCACCAGCAGGACGATCGAGACGATGATCGCCAGGGCCAGGGTCGCCAGCCCACCGCCATCGGTGACCACGAACGCGGCGTCGAGCGGGGCGGTGTTGCACTCTCCGGAGCACGAGTCGGTGGCCATCCCGAAAAAGAAACTGATGTAGACGCTGATCAGAAACGCGAGCCCCTGGACGACGAGCATCACCACGGTCATGACGATGTCGACTACCTGATTGGTGGTGCGGGGCGGCCTCACAGGCTGCTGGGTGAAGGTCATGCCAGGACACTATGGCCGCGCCACCACCGTGCGGGAGCGGGAAACTACTCACCTTGCGGGGGGGTAAAAGACGCACACATGCGCGCGCAGGACAGCACTGAGCCCGGCCACCGAAAGGTGACCGGGCTCAGTTGAAAAGGTGGAGCCAGGAAGCGTGGACTAGAAGCCCATGCCGCCCATCTCGTCGCCACCCGGCATGGCCGGTGCAGCGTTCTTCTCGGGCTTGTCGGCGACAACGGCCTCGGTGGTGAGGAACAGGGCCGCGATCGAGGCTGCGTTCTGCAGCGCCGAGCGGGTGACCTTCACCGGGTCGTTGATGCCACGGGCCAGCAGGTCCTCGTACACACCGGTTGCGGCGTTGAGGCCGGTTCCCAGCGGGCTGTTGCGGACCTTGTCGGCGACAACACCGGGCTCGAGGCCGGCGTTGAAGGCGATCTGCTTGGCGGGAGCCTCCAGGGCGACGCGGACGATGTTGGCGCCAGTGGCCTCATCGCCTTCCAGGGTCAGCGAATCGATGGCCGACTCGGACTGCAGCAGAGCCACGCCGCCACCGGCGACGATGCCCTCTTCGACAGCAGCCTTGGCGTTACGCACGGCATCTTCGATGCGGTGCTTGCGCTCCTTGAGCTCGACCTCGGTGGCAGCGCCGGCCTTGATGACAGCAACGCCACCGGCCAGCTTGGCCAGGCGTTCCTGCAGCTTCTCGCGGTCGTAATCGGAGTCGCTGTTCTCGATCTCGGCGCGGATCTGGGCCACCCGACCGGCGATGGCGTCGGAATCTCCCGCGCCCTCGACGATGGTGGTCTCGTCCTTGGTGACAACGACCTTGCGGGCGGTGCCGAGCAGCTCGATGCCGGCGCCCTCGAGGGACAGTCCGACCTCTTCGCTGATGACCTCGCCACCGGAGAGGATGGCGATGTCGGCCAGCATGGCCTTGCGGCGGTCACCGAAGCCCGGAGCCTTGACGGCGACGGACTTGAAGGTGCCACGGATCTTGTTGACGACCAGGGTCGAGAGGGCTTCGCCTTCGACGTCCTCGGCGATGATCAGCAGCGGCTTGCCGGCCTGGATGACCTTCTCCAGCAGCGGCAGCAGGTCCTTGACGGTCGACACCTTGCCGGAGACCAGCAGGATGTACGGATCCTCGAGGACGGCTTCCTGGCGATCTGCGTCGGTGACGAAGTAGCCGGAGATGTAGCCCTTGTCGAAACGCATGCCCTCGGTGAGCTCGAGGCTCAGGCCGAAGGTCTGTGCCTCTTCGACGGTGATGACGCCTTCTTTGCCGACCTTGTCCATGGCCTCGGCGATGAGCTCGCCGATGGCCGGGTCGCCCGCGGAGATACCAGCGGTAGCAGCGATCTGCTCCTTGGTGTCGATCTCCTTGGCGGACTTCAGCAGCGACTCGGTGACGGCCTCGACGGCCTTCTCGATGCCGCGCTTGAGGCCCAGCGGGTTCGCGCCGGCTGCGACGTTGCGAAGACCTTCACGAACGAGTGCCTGAGCGAGAACGGTGGCGGTGGTGGTGCCGTCGCCCGCGACGTCGTCGGTCTTCTTGGCGACCTCTTTGACCAGCTCAGCGCCGATCTTCTCGTAGGGATCCTCGAGCTCGATCTCCTTGGCGATGGAGACGCCGTCATTCGTGATGGTGGGGGCGCCCCACTTCTTTTCGAGCACGACGTTGCGACCCTTGGGTCCCAACGTCACCTTTACGGTGTCGGCGAGGGCGTTGAGGCCCCGCTCGAGGCCGCGACGGGCCTCTTCGTCAAATGCGATGATCTTGGCCATTACGAAGTGATCCTCCGATAGGGGGTGACACTGAAGTTCGTTGGTCGGTTCCGGTGCCCGCGACGGACGATCGGTCGTGTCATTAGGACCGATCTCACCGTTCCGACCTGGCACTCACGGTTGTCGAGTGCCAGCCACCGTTTTAGCACTCACAGGTGCCGAGTGCAAGGTGGCGACGACGCCGGAGGGCAGAGGTCGACCATGAACG
Organism: Williamsia sp. 1135; assembly: GCF_002095395.1. Classification (GTDB taxonomy): domain Bacteria; phylum Actinomycetota; class Actinomycetes; order Mycobacteriales; family Mycobacteriaceae; genus Williamsia. Next base: position 212,610 of record NZ_MJEI01000104.1, on the reverse strand, counting down.
CCTGATCAGACAGGAACCCGCGCAGCGAAGCGTAGGACGGCCGCCGTCGCGGCCCGCTGGGCATGCCCCTGCCCCGAGGGGGTGCCGCCGAACGCGATCCCGCCGGTCCACTGGGCGGTCGCGGGCAGGGTGGCGAGCCGGATGAGGTGTCCGGCGTTCTCGAGCTTCAGGAGTTCGTCCGCCGGATCGGAACGTGCTGCGAGCAGTTCGGTCGCCATCCGCGACGAGGGCCAGAGTTGATCGTCGGATCCGGCGATGCAGAGGATGGGGACGTCGATGAGTTCGGATGGGAGCCGGGCGGCCGCGGGACCGGCCGCGTCGAGTCCCGCGGTGTACGCGGCGTGCAGTCGCAGCAGGCTGGGCGTGCGGTGCGCGATGTCGCGGTGCACGCGCCAGGCGTTTCTGATCAGCTGCGGCATCAGCGACCCGGTCGGTAGCGGCGTCCAGCTCAGCGGCTCGCCGCCGAAGGTCCACGACGCGGTGTCGGGGAGTTCACCGTCGGGCCCGATTGCCTGCCACGAGACCGAACTCGGACTCACGAGTACGAGGCCGCCGACGGGGAGTCGCGAGACGGTGGCCGCCGCTGTGAGGCCTTCGGCACCGCGAGAGATCCCCATCGCGGTGAGTCGCCCCGCGTCGACCCCGGGAGTCCGGGCCAGCGCGTCGATGGCCGCGCCGAACCGCTCGAGTGGGATGTCGACCAGCTTCGGCTCAGGATTGTCTGGCGATTCCTCATCGACCCAGGAGTAGGCCAACGCCGCGACTCCGTTGGACGCCAGGGTCGCGATGGTGACGCGCTGGGAGTCGACGCCGCCTTCGGACCCACCGAAGCACGCGACGGCCGGCCACCCGGCCGCCGGAGGGTCGCCTGCGGGTAGCGCCAGCAACGCGGGCCGCCCGCCGATGTCGAGGTCGGAGATCGCCACTCCTGGCGCCTGCGGTGATCGCAGCACGGTTCGCCGGACCAGCCCGTCGGCGGAGGTGGCCTCGAGCACCACCTGCCACGGACCGACCGGCGGCACGAACAGTTCGGGAACCCGGTCGCCCGTCGAATCCGGACTCATCGCCCACAGTGGTGCGTCCGGGTCCGCGGCAGTCCAGTCGCCTCGGTCGGGCGCCTGCAGACCGACATCGACGACGCCGTCGGCCGACGCGGCGAATTCTCCGCGACTCGACCAGTGCGTACCGAAGAGGTCGACACCGCCTGCGGTCACCATGACCGCCGCACCCGGATCGGCACCGGAGATCTGCAAGCCGAATCCTTCGTCGTGCCTGGACTCCGCCGGGGCTGTGATCGTGAGCCGACTGGTCGCGACGTCGGGTTGCGGCGCGGGCTGCGCGGCGGCCACCGGGACGTCGACCGCCTCTCGGGCGGAGACCTCCTTCGACCTGGCGTCGAACCAGTTGGGGAAGACCGACGAGACCAACCCGGCCAGGCCCAGCAACGTGAACGGTGCGACCCAGTAACAGATGATCGACAACGCGTCGCCGTCGTCCTTGATCGTGGCGTCCCCGTCGACGATCGGCGGGATCATCGACAACACGGTCATCGCGCCGAAGGCTGCCACCCACATCCAGGTCATCGCGGTCGTGATGTAGGTGAACCCGCCACTCGCCGCTGTCTGCGCGTCCACGGATTCTTCTGCGTACTCGCGCACGAACGGCCTGCCGATGAGAACCCCGACCAGTGCGATGAGGAACAGCCCCAGGTTGCTCAGCGGTTGCAGCCAGCGCTCGAGAACGTTCTCGTCGAGCGTCAGTGCCGCAGTGGTCAGCACCGCGAAGACCGCGACCGTGCCGACCTCGAGAGTGCGAAACGGTTCACCCCGTAGGCGCTGGAACACCTGCCCGGCGATGGTCAGTCCGAACGACACCAGGACCGCAGTGACGAAGCCGGCGTTACCGACCAGAACCCAGAAGACGATCCACGGAGCAAATCCGATCACAAATCCCACAGCCGGCCCCTGTCGACGGACTATCCGATGCAGCGCGCTCGCGCTCCGTGAGCATCTAAGGTTATGGCAGAAGTGCCCTGTGAGCGGGGTTTACGACAAGGAATGAGCCGCCATGTTCGGCAAGACCTGGGTGCCGGGCACGGCCACGATCGTCGCCGTCAACATCATCAAAGTCAGCAGCGATGGACAGACCCCGACACGGGAGTTCGCAGCGGACAATCCACGTCGGCCTTCGTCCCACCGCCATCGGCTACAGCGTCTTCGTGTTGGCCCTCGTGATCCTTGCCGCGGGTGCAGCGATCTGGCGGGTCCGCACCGATCGACCGTCGCCACCTGATGCCGCTGCGGACGATGCCGAGCTGGTCACGGCGGCGGCTGACACAGCGGGCACCAGTAGATGACACGATCCATGTCGGTGATGGTGCCGAAATCCGCCTTCTTGATGGTGGTTCCGCACCTACGGCACGGCCGCGCCGCCCGGCCGTAGACCCAGGTTCGTTCACCGGGCCGGTCGACGTTGGTGACCCGCATCGACCTCGTGCGGTTGTATTCGAGAACCTGCTTGGCCAGCGCGACCCATTCGCTCAGATCGCCAGCATCGGCGACGGGCACTGCAGGATGGGTGCGGCGCAGAAAACACATCTCGACCCGAAAGACGTTGCCGATCCCGGCGAGATTGCGTTGGTCGAGCAGCGCGAGACCGATCGGACGGGCCGGGTCCGCGCCGAGATTGGCGATGGCGACGTCTGCGTCCCAATCCGGTCCGAGCAGGTCCGGCCCGAGGTGCCCGACCGCTTTGTCCTCCTCGGTCCGGCGCAGGATCTCCAACTTGCCGAGCTCGAACCCTACCGCTTGGACGGTGGCCGTCTCGAGGATGATTCGGGCCTTGAACCCTGGGCGACGCCACTTCTCGCCCTTCTTGTAGATGTCCCAGCGACCTTCCATCTTCAGATGGGAATGCACCGAGACGTCGCCGACGCGGATCAGCAGGTGCTTGCCACGGGCGATCACCTCATCGACCTGCTTCCCGCTCAGGTCGACTGTCGCATATCGCGGGACCCGAACATCGCAACGCGTCAATGCCTTTCCGGCAAGGGCACGATGCAGTCTGGCGGCCGCCTGGAAAACTGTGTCACCTTCTGGCATGACGTCTTGGGTGCTCCTCGCGTTCTCAGTTCGGTGATCGCTGCCGAAAGTACGTCTCGATCGTGTCGGCGGCGGTCGAGATGTGTTGCCGCAACACCGCCACCGCCTGCTGGACTTCACGTGCCACCGCGTGCTCCAGAATCTGCCGGTGCTCGTCCTGCGCCAACTGACCGGTACCCAATTCTGCGAGATGGAACCTCAGGTAACGCTCTTCGTCGTCGAGTTCCGCTGCGATCAGTCTCAGCAACTTGGCATTCGGATTGCGCCGATACAGCGAGAGGTGGAACTCGGAGTTCAGCCGGCCCAGGTCCGCCAAAGGGGCTTCGCCGTCCATCCCGAGCAGGCATTCGCGCGCACGGTCGAGATCAGCCGAATCGAGCAGCGGTATCGAGCCGCCGAGTGCCTCGGGTTCGAGCATCGCCCTGATCCGGTAGGTATTGACGACGTCGGCGGCGTCGACAGAGATCACGACAGCGCCCTTGTGCGGCACGTTGTCGACGAGTCCACGCGCCGACAGCGCGAGAAGCGCCTCGCGGACCGGCATCCGGCTCACCCCGAACACCGCCGCGAGTTCGGCTTGGCGCAGTGGGGTCCCGCTCGCCAGATCTCCGCCCAGGATCGCTTCGGCCAGGGTGTCTTCGATGACCGTGCGCGCATGATGGACCGCCGTGGGCCGCAGCCCCAGGGTGTCCAGGACGTGCGTCGAACGCTTCGGTGGCATTACTTCCTCTGTAGGATCATTAGTTTATTGGATCCAAGATCCAATCGTACCTTACGATGGCCGGGTGACCCCCGATCCGACGTTCCCGCGCGCGCCGCTCTCGCAGCCGATCACCGCCGGCGTCGTGGCCGCGCTCGTCGGCTTCACGAGCTCGTTCGCGGTAGTTCTCACCGGACTGCGGGCAGTCGGCGCGTCGGCCGACGAGGCCGCCTCAGGACTCTTCGCCCTCTGTCTCGCGATGACGATCGGGATAGCCTTTCTCGCCCTCCGCTACCGGATGCCGATCACCCTGGCCTGGTCCACTCCCGGAGCGGCGCTCCTGGCCGGCACGGCGAGCCCCGATGGGGGTTTCCCCGCCGCGGTAGGAGCGTTCGTTCTTGTCGGCGTGATGGTGCTGGCCACCGGGCTGTGGCCCCGTCTGGGCGCTCTGGTGCAGGCGATTCCGACCCCGATCGCACAGGCCATGCTGGCGGGCATCGTGCTACCGCTGTGTCTGGAGCCCGTTCACGCGTTCGCGGACGAACCGCTGGCGATCGCCCCGGTGGTGCTGGTCTGGCTTGTCCTGAGCCGCTACGCGAAACGCTGGGCGGTGCCCGCCGCATTCGCAACCGCAGCCGTGGTGATCGCTGTGGTCATCCTGACCTCGGACAAGACCATAAGCGGCGACTCTCTCATCCCACGGTTGGATCTTGTTGTCCCCCAGTGGTCGTGGCAGGCCTGCGTGGGAATCGCGCTGCCCCTCTACATCGTCACGATGGCGTCGCAGAACTTGCCGGGAACGGCAGTGATGTCCAGTTTCGGGTACCGAATCCCCTGGCGGCCATCGATGCTGGTCACCGGAGCCCTGACGGCACTGGTCGCCCCCGCCGGCGGACACGCGGTCAATCTCAGCGCCATCAGCGCCGCCCTGGCCGCCGCGCCGGCCGCCGAGCCGAACCCCCGCCGCCGCTGGATCGCAGCGGCCACGGTGAGTCCCGCCTACCTGGTACTCGCCTTCAGTTCGGCTACTGTGGTCGCGCTGATCACCGTCGCCCCTGCCGGCCTGGTCGAGACCGTCGCCGGGCTCGCGCTGCTCGACACACTCGCCGGGTCACTCGCGGCGAGCCTGCGGGACGAGAACACCCGCACCGCGGCGGTTCTCACCTTCGTGGTCGCAGCTGCGGGGGTGACCGTGGCCGGGATCGGATCGGCGTTCTGGGCCCTGATTGCCGGACTGATCGTGTACGTCGTACTGCGGAAATCGCCGGACCCAGAAGACCTGCCACCCGAGAAACCCGAGCGGCGAATCCCGGTCAAACCCGATGAGGCTCCTCGGTGACCGTGAGCTGCCCGTCCGCTAGATGCAGCTCCCTGGTGACGCCGAGTCTGCGCAGGAACTGTTCGTCATGACTGACCACCAACAGCCCTCCCCTGTACCCGGCCAGCGCCTCGATCAGCTGATCGACACTCGCCATGTCCAGATTGTTCGTCGGTTCATCGAGGACGAGTAGTTGCGCAGGTGGCGCGGCCAGCAACAGCTTGGCGAGCGCCACCCGGAAACGCTCACCTCCGGAGAGGACGCCGACCTGCTTGTCGACGGCCGCGCCGCGCAAGAGGAATTGCGCCAATCTGGCGCGGATCTCGTGCGGGTCGGTGGCCGGGAGAGCCGTCCGGATGTTCTCGAGCGCACTCACGTCGTCGTCGAGCCCATCCAAACGCTGTGCCAGATAACCGATTCGGTCCGTGTGCGCGATGGCATACGGTCCATCCGCCGGTGGCTCCGAGCGCCATAGCGTCGTCAGCAAGGTTGTCTTCCCGCTGCCGTTCGGGCCAGTGAGCGCTACTCTTTCCGGCCCTTGGAGCACCACGACGTCGTCGCCACAATGTATCTCGGCCAGCCGTCTGCTGTTCGGCACATCGGGATCGGGGAGGCTGATCCTGATCTGTTTGTCCTCCCGGATCAGTTCGCCGGCGTCCTCCACCGCTCTGCGCGCATCGCGGATCTTGGCGTCAGCCTCTGTGCGCGTTCGACCGGCCGATGCCTCGGCGTTGTTCTTCCTCTTGCCGACCAGGATCTTGGGTAGATTCTCTGCTTTCGCCTTCCCGGACTTCGCACTCCGAGCGATCCTCGTCTCGGCCTCGATCCGCTGGCGCCGTTCGGTTTTCAACACCTGCTCGGCAGCACGCAGATCTCGCTGAGCTGCGCGCTGCAGCTGTTCGACGTGGTCGTGGTAGGCAGTCAGCGGGCCGCCGAACACCACCAGCTCGCCCTCTCTCAGTTCTGCTGTCGTGTCCATCAGTTCGAGCAGCGCGGTGTCGTGGGATACCACCACGAGAGTGCCGGGCCAGTGGTCGAGCATGGTGTAGAGCCGCTCGCGCGCGCCGCGATCGAGGTTGTTGGTCGGCTCGTCGAGCAGCGAGATCGCAGCGCCTGCCAGCCGTAGACCGGAGATCGCCACGAGCATCGCCTCACCGCCGGACAGCGTACCGACGTTGCGGTCCAGCGTGATTCCCGCCAGACCCGCCTCGGCGAGCAGCTGCGCCGCCCGGGCGTTGACATCCCAGTGATCCCCGATGACGTCGTAGTGCACGGCATCGGTCGACCCGGATTCGATCGCGGCCAGCGCCTCGACCTGCGCTCGGACACCGAGCAGATCGGCGACAGTCCACTCCACCTGTAGCGACAGGGCCTGGGGCAGATAGGCCACGTCACCGAGCGTGACCACCGATCCCGCACTTGGAGCGAGCTCCCCCGCCAGCAATCGGAGCAAGGTGGACTTCCCCGTGCCGTTGGCGCCGATCAGACCGGTGCGACCGGTCCCGATGGTCGCTGTGATGCCGTGCAGCGCGGTGGTCCCGTCGGGCCAATCGAAGCCGAGGTCGCGCAGCAGGATGGATGATTCAGAATGCGGACGCATGTGACTCCCAGGATGCAGTGATGGAATGCGCCAACAACTCATCCCGCGGCGTGCGCGGTGGTGTCAGGCGCGTCAGGACGCGAAGACGCCGGAGGAGTTCACGTGAAGCCTCACTGCAGGGAACACTGGCAGCAGCGATTGTGCCCCCTCTCCGGCGCGGGGGCAACTGTTTATTGGGCACACTGGACCGATGGTGAGCATCCGATCCGCACGTCCTGATGACGCACACGCGGTTTCCATCCTGATCAACGACGCTTTCACGCCCTACATCGACCGGATCGGCACCGAGCCCGCGCCGATGCACACCGACTATGCGGTCCTCATCGACTCCGGCACGGTGTGGGTCGCCGAGGACGAGGACCAGTTGGTCGGCACGATCGTGCTGACCCCGAAGGCTGACCACCTGTTGCTCGACAACCTCGCGGTGCCCGCGCTCGCCCGTGGACTCGGAATCGGGGCGCTCCTACTCGACTTCGCCGCCGAACACGGCCGGGCACTCGGGGTGGCCGAAGTGCGGCTCTACACCAACGCGGCGATGACCGAGAACCTGGACTTCTATCCGCGGCGCGGGTTCGTCGAAACGCATCGGTCGACAGTCGACGGCTTCGACCGGGTGTTCTTCTCCAAACGGCTGTGACCCGCGCCGCGCGGGTTACGATGGCGACCAGAGGTGAACCACTGGAGGTGACCGGATGTACCTACAGGATTTTTCGGCTGCCGGCGCCCTCACGCAGGACACCGCCGAGCAGATCTCCTGGAAGACAGCCGAATACAACACCAAGATCGTCCTGGTCGTCGATCACCGGCGGTTGTACGCGCACCTGTTGTCGCTGTGCTGGGACGAGCTGGACATCCGGACGGGGACTCCGATGTCCATCGTTGTCGGCGACCGAGAAAGCGGCGATGACGACGAGGATCGTCGCGCGCTGATCGACATGGTCGATTACATCCGGGAGATGACCGCAACTGCACCTACCAGGGCAAGGCGCCGTCGCCGGTTCTCTTTCCACTGACCCAGTCCGGACGCCGCTCAGGCACCGACTTCGCGATAGAAGTCCAGGTGCGCTCTCGCCGCCGCTTCCCAGGTCAAACTGTCGGCGACTTCTCGACCGAGTGCCACCCGCACCGAATCGGTGACCATCGCGGCGTTCATCTCGGTGGCGAGATCGGCCGGGGTCCGGGCATAACGGACGGAGCCGCCGAACACCTCGTGCAACACGGGCAGATCGCGGGCGACGACGGGGACACCCGCGGCAAGGGCCTCCATGGCGGCGAGGCCGAAACCCTCTTTCGTGGACGGGAAAGCGAAGACTGCGGCCTGGGCCACCAGGGCGGGCAGCTGGTTGTCGTCCACCTGCCCGAGCACGATCGGCTCGATCCCCAGTTCGACCGCGCGCCGATCGAAGTCGGCTCGATAACCGCGGTAGTCGAACAGGGTGTCGCCGCCGGCGAAGACGAGGGCGAGCTCAGGATCGTCCCGGCGCATCAGCGCATAGGCCTCGAGCAGGTCGATGCTGCCTTTGCGCGGCTCGATGCCTCCGACAGCGAGCACGTATCTGCCGAGCCTGTGTTCCCACAGTGCACGTGCGGCAACCGCATCCGGCGCAGCGGTGGCTGCACCGGCGAACCTGTCTGCCTGCACCCCGTTCGGTATGACGGTCGGCTCGAATCCCCACCCGAGGTGAACCTCGTCAGCAACGGCCGACGAGACGCAGATCCGGGCATAGGGCAGGGTGATCGCCTTCTCGTGACAGGACGCGAGAATCGGCGTCGTGAACTGATCGAGGTGATGAATGGTACGGATACAGCGACCGACCGCGTTCGCACTGATGCAATCCTGCGCATGGACGATATCGGCTGCACCACGGTCGAATTCGTTGCCGAGCACCTCAATGGACCGTACGATCCGATCGGTCACGGTGTCGCCGTCGAAATCATCGAAGCGTGCAAGTCGCACGGTGACGGCTGGATCGACCTCACGGAAGAACCCCGGATCTCCACCGCGCGCCAGCGACCACACCGTGACATCAGCGCCCAGTTGGGCGAGCGCCTCGGCGAGATTGAGTGTGTGCACCACCCCACCGCGTGGCTTCGTCGAGTAGGTCAGCAGCGACACCCTCATGGCCGTTCCTGCCGGTACGTGTCGACCCGACGTTCATCCAGATGATGGAGAACTCGGCGAGCGCGATCGATCTCTGCGTCGATGTCGATGTCGCACACCGCCATACCGCCCTTCGCCCAGGTCTTGGCGAGCACCTCGCCACCGGGTCCGACCACCTTGGCCTGGCCGAGGAATCGCAGCTTGTCCATGACCCCGGTCTGGTTCGACGAGACGAGGACCACCTGGTTCTCCGCGGCCCGCGCCGCGTCGTAGAGATCGAACAATCGCGACTGGCGGTCGTTGGGTAGACGTGACGCCCGGTCGGTGACGCTGGCGGGCCACGCCGACAACGCGGCGATGATCCGCGCCCCGTCGAGCGCCAGGGTCCGCGCAGACTCCGGAAATGTCTTGTCGTAGTCGATCAGCATGCCCATCCGGCCGACCGGGGTGTCGAACGCCGAGAAATCATCGCCCGCGGCGTACGCGAGCGATTCTCCCGCCGGCTGATGAACCTTTCGGTGGGTTCCGAGAATCCCGTCGCCGGTCAGGCAGACCGCGGTGTTGTAACGCTCACCCGCAGCGGCCTCGGTGTATCCGACGCAGACCGTCATGGGCCCGGCCGCGGCGACGATCCGCGCCAGCTCCGGCCCGTCGGTCTCGACGGCGGGCGGCAGGTGTTCGATGTCGGGGGCGCGCAGATCCCCGATGTAGCCGCCCAGCGATGCATCGGGAAGCACCAGCAGGTCGATGCCGTCGCGAGCCGAGGATTCGATGATGCCGACGATCTTGTTGACCGCGCGTTCGACATCCCTGCCGAAATGGGCTGCCAGTGCGGCAACTCGTATGGGTGCCATAAGTGATCAGACTAGTGTCGCGGCGGTGGCTTTATCGACCGCGCGCGATCTCGGTGTCCGAGGGAGCGATCAACTCCGCACCGGTCATGGCCAGCACCTGCACCGTTCCCTCGGGAGTCCGCCGCGCCACACCCTCGATCTCCGCCAACTGAGCCGCTGCCGAAGTACACGCGAACCCGAACTTCTCCCGCACCCGATCGCTGGCTATTCTCAGCGCCGTACTGGTCCGGGACACGAACTCTGTCACCGGATACTCCGCACCGACCTCCAGATGCTCATGCATCACCAGCGACGGCGAATAACACTGCTGCCGTGCGCCGTCGGGCCACTGCACGGTGAAAGTCATTTCAGGCATAGGTGAGCTCCTCGAAAGTACTGGGTGCGGTGACGCTGCCGTAGGCCGATGGCCGCCGATCGCGCAGGTTGTACATCCCGCCGCCCCGGCGCGCTGCCCAGCGCTTCGGCGACGTCGATGGTTGCGGTCGCGAGGCCGGGCTCGATTCCCGTGTCTGCCACAACCTCTCCGCCTGGACCGACGATCTTCGCGCTGCAGACGAATCGAAGAGAACCGAATGTCCCGGCCTGATTCGACGACACCCAGATCAGCTGATTCTCCAGCGCACGCGCACGATCGTAGATGTCGAACCGCTGTTTCCAGCGATCGTCCTCCATATCGGGTGTGGTGTTGGTGCGCGAGGTCGGCCACGCCGAGATCGAGGCGATGATCTCCGCACCGCCCAATGCCAGCTCCCGGGCGGCCTCCGGAAATGCCTTGTCGTAGCAGATCTGCATGCCCATCCGCCCGACCGGTGTGTCGAACGTCGAGTATCCCGAACCTGCTGCGTAACAGAGATTCTCGCCGAGCGGCTGATGGACCTTGCGATACGCACCGAGGATACCGTCGCCGGTCAGGGTGACCGCCGCGTTGTACCGGGTGTCGCCGTCGGCCTCGCAGAACCCCAGGGTGACGGTCATGTCGCCCGCCATCTCTGCGACCTTGGCCAGTTCGGGACCGTCGAGTTCGAGTGCGGGTGGCAGATTCTCCAGCCGACGTCGGCGCGCCTCTGGACTTTCGTCGCTGCCGCCCAGTGAGGGCAGATACCCGCCGAGACATGCCTCCGGTAGGACCAGCAGGTCACTGCCCTTCTCTTGGGCATCGGAGATCAGCGCACCGATCGTGCGGTAACTCTCGTCCATGTCGCGGCCGAACTCTGCCGCCGCGACCGAGATCGTGGTCGTCATGCTGTCCCCAATCCTGTGACAGTACTGCGCACCGCTTGTGTGACCTGCCCGTCGGGCCAGCGCAAGCCGACACCGGGGGCCTCGGTCAGCTGTCCGCAGACCGCGCTCTGTGCGGGGCCCGCATCTGGAACCGTATGTCCGGGTGCGTCAGTGGTGATCATCGCGAATCCCGGGAATGCTGTGATCCATTCACCCACGGCCACACCGGACGGTCGTGGGATGGCGGTGACGTCGAGCACCGCTCCGGTACCACTGGCTTCCGCGAGCATCCCGGTGGTGCCGACAAGGCCCGCCATGCTCACGTCCTTCGCGGCGGCCGGTGCGGCTCGCTGGACGAAACTCGCCATCTGCGCGAGGTCCTCGGCGCTGCGATGCGACGTCGAATCCCACTGGTGCCCAGCGTATCCGCGTCGCCATTCACCACCGAGGTCCGCGGTCAGCCGCAGCGAATGCCCCACCTTTCCACCACCGGCGGGCACCGGAGCCGACGTGCGTCCGAGCGCAGTGACCGAGAGCGATGACGGGACACCGGCTTGGGTGTGTCCTCCGAGGACCGGGACACTCCAGGCCGCGGCAGCTTTCGCCATCCCACGGATGATGCGGGTCAATTGGGACCGGGTGGGCGCACCGACGGCGTCGAGCAGACCCACCGGGGTGGCGCCCATCGCCGAAAGATCGTTGAGATTCACGAGCACCGCACACCAGCCGGCCCATTCTGGGTCACGCTCGACCATCGAGGGGATGATGGCGTCGCACGCGGCGATCATGTCGGTTCCGGGCACCGGGGTACCGTCGTCGCCGCGAAAACCACTGGGCCCCAGCCCCGTGGCCTGCTGCCCCAGCGGCGCCAAGACGTCGGCGAGCATGGCCTTGGTGCTCGCGACCAGGCGTTCGATCTTGTTGATCGGCCATCGCATCGCGGCATGTGGCACGCCGGCAACATCGACATCACCGATGTGGTCCCAGCCGAGCCGAGAGAACATCGACCGATATCGCTGCTGCACGGCGGCGTCGAACCGCAGGACTCCGGCGTTCTCTGCGTGGGCACAGGCAGCGCGCACCAGCGCCGGCCCCACACCCCGGGCCTGGTCGGTGGGTGCGACCACCAAGCGGCTACCGGTCCACCACCCGATGTCTTCCGAGGTCGCCGGCGCCAGCCGTACTCCACCGAGGAACGTGCCGTCGTCGCCGATCGCACACAGCACGACGGTGCGCGGGTCGTCGTCGATGTCATCGTGATCGGTGCCGGCGAACAACCCCTGCTCGACCACAAATGCGTCGTGCCGCAACGCGTTGTAGTCGTCGAGATGCCTTTTGCTCTCCGCGGGTTGGATCAGGAAGCCGACGGACGGCGTCGCCACCGGACGTGGGCCGGTCAGTATCGCGAGATCTCGCGCTGCCACCTGCATGTCAGCCTCCTACGTTCTGCAGCACGCTGCAGGCGCCGCACGCCGCGCAGCCCGCCTTCTGATCGGATCCGACCATCCCGGCCACGATGAGTTCCTTGCCGACCCGACGCGTGACGTCTTCCACGACGTCGCCGCGTGGGGCGCAGGCATGGTCGACGTCCACGGCGAGCGAACCCGGATGCGGCCGGAACGGCACCACAAAGGGATACACACCCATGTCGATGAGTTCGCGAGCGCCGGCCACCAATTCGTCCGGATCTTCGCCGAGTCCGATGAGGAGGTACGTGGAGACCTGGTTGCGTCCGAACACCCGAACCGCTTCGGTCCAGGCCGCGCGGTACTCATCCAGCGTCACGGTCGCCTTGCCCGGCATCCATTCCGCACGAACCGCGTCGTCAAGCGATTCGACGTGGATGCCGATGGATTCCGCACCCGCCTCCCGGAGCTCCGTCAGGGTCGCGAGGTCGCCGGGAGGTTCACACTGCACCTGGATCGGGAGATCCGGCACCGCCGCCTTGACCGCCCTGACACAGCGGGCCAGATGCTTGGCGCCGCGATCTTTGGCCGCCGAGGTACCGGTGGTCATCACCATCTGCTTGATGCCGTCGAGTCGGACGGCCGCCTCGGCGACCTCCGCGAGCTCGGCGGGCTTCTTCACCGCGACGGTCGCCCCCGAACGCAGGGACTCCTCGATGGTGCAGAACCGGCACCGCTGTGACGGGTCATAGCGGATACAGGTCTGCATCACGGTGGTGGCCAGCACGTCTTTACCGTGCAACTTGGCGATCTTTTCGTACTCGATGCCCTCGTCGGTGCGCAGATCGTAGAAAGCGGGCCGCTCGATCGCGGACACCTGCAATCCGGTTTCGGCACCATCGAGCAGCACCTGATCACCATCGAGGACATAAGGACTCAGGGGATTGCGTGGGACCGCAGCGCTGAGGCCATCGATGAGCAGGTGGCCGTCGTCGCTGGGACCGGCGCCCGCCGACCGGCGCACGGGCAACGAGCCACGAACACCGAGCAGCGCGAGATCTACGCGTGCCGATACGGACATAGGGAGTTCCTTCTAGACCATGTAGGTCGAATTGATGATGGCGCCCTTGCGGGCGTAGTGGATGAGCGCGTCCTGCACATCGAGCGGATGAGCGGGGATGACGCCTTCGATCAGGTCTTCTTCGCGGCCGCCGTGCAGGGCGAGTCCGAATCGGCAGCAGTACACGGTGCCGCCTTCGCCGATGAACGTCGCGAGCGAGTCGTTGATGTTCTGCTCGCCCGGGAAGCCCGAGTCACCGGTGGTCGGGAATCCGCGGGTGGCCAGGCAGTTGATCGCGCCCGGTCCGTAGAAGTAGATGGCCGACTCGAAACCCTTGCGCAGGGCGCGGGTGGCCTGCAGGACGGCCACGAAGCTCACCGACGACTCGTGGGCGATGCCGTGGACCAGGGTGAAGTATGTTTCGCCGTCCTCGGCCTTGTAGTCGGGGAACAGTTTGGTGCTGCCGTAGATGTTGCTGCCCTTGGGCAGCGACGGGTGCGGTATCTCGGCGAGGGACTTCTTGATATTCTCGGCAATGGTTTGGTCGATCTCAGACATCAGGACTCCTGGTGAGGGGCGAAGATTGAACCGCTGCGACGTCATTGCCGCGGAGGCGAGAAGCCGGATCCGGCTGCATGTCCCAGTACAGATTCGATGCGTTTCCCAGTGGTTATCCCGGGACCAAATCTGCGATTCGAGAACCTCACAGCAGTAACGCGGCGGTAATTTTTCACCCGGATCCTCGATTCGACGCAACGCGATTTCAAAGGTTCACCCACCTCGCCCAATCCCCTTACGGTCGGGACGATGACTCCTGAAACGACGAGCAACACGACCTCGGCCGCCGCGCTCTCCAGTTCGGACGCCACCGATTCAAAGCGCAGAAGAGGCAGGTCGGACCGGTTCTGGACGACCGTCCGCTGGCTGTCCCCGGTGGCGATCCTGCTGCTCTGGCAGCTGGCCGGGGCTCTGCGACTGATACCCCAGGACGTCCTACCCGCACCGTCATTGGTGCTCGACGGCGGACTCGAGACCATTCGCAGCGGCGAGTTCGGCGACGCACTGGCAGCGTCGGGCATCAGGGTGGTCCAAGGACTGTTGCTGGGCGGGATCACCGGAATCGCGCTCGGCGTGCTGGTCGGACTCTCCAAGTTGGGTGACGCAGTACTGGACCCATCGCTGCAGATGGTGCGGGCGCTGCCCCACCTGGGTCTCATCCCGCTGTTCATCCTGTGGTTCGGGATCGGTGAGACCCCCAAGATCCTGATGGTCGCGCTCGGGGTGATGTTCCCGCTCTACCTCAATACCGTGTCGGCCATCAGGCAGATCGACACCAAGCTGCTCGAGACCGCACGGGTCCTGGGGTTCGGGACCTGGCAGCGGTTCCGCGACATCATCCTGCCGAGCACCGCACCGCAGGTCCTGGTCGGGCTGCGCCAGTCGCTCGCGATCGCCTGGCTGACACTGATCGTCGCCGAACAGATCGCGTCGAACTCGGGGATCGGTTTCATGATCAACAACGCGCGTGACTTCCTGCGCATCGACATCATCGTCTTCGGCCTAGTCATCTACGCACTGCTCGGGTTCATCACCGATGCCCTCGTCCGAAAGCTCGAGCAACACGCCCTGCGTTACCGACCGACAAGTGAGGAAGCCCGATGACCCTGCTCACCGACCCACGCACCCATGAGGCGGGGACTGCCGTCGCAGCGGCCGCCGAACTACGTTCGGTGTCTCTGCGTTACGGCGACAACCAGGTCCTCGACGATCTAAACCTGACCGTGGCGGCCGGCGAGATCGTCGCGCTGATCGGCCGTTCCGGCTGCGGGAAATCGACCACGCTGCGCGTACTGGCGGGCCTCGCCGACGATCATCAGGGCGAGCATCGCGTGTCTGGTGCGCCCGCCGTTGCCTTTCAGGAGCCGCGCCTTTTTCCGTGGCGCACCGTCGCACAGAATGTCGGCTATGGCCTCACGCGCGCCAAGGTCGACAAAGAGACCACCAGACAACGCGTTTCCGAGACGCTCGAGGAAGTCGGACTCTCCGACAAGTCCGGCGCGTGGCCGCTGACACTCTCCGGAGGCCAGGCGCAACGCGTCTCACTCGCTCGCGCGCTGGTGGCCGAGCCCGACCTACTCCTGCTCGACGAGCCCTTCGGTGCCCTCGACGCCCTCACCCGCCGCTCGATGCACGAGTTGCTCTTGAAGCTCTGGGATGCACATCGTTTCGGAATACTGCTGGTCACGCACGACGTCCAAGAGGCGGTGGCCATCGCCGACCGGGTCGTGGTTCTCGAAGGCGGTTCGATCAGCCACGAGGTGATCGTGGACATCGAGCGCCCCCGCGCCGCGGGCGACGCCGAACTGGCCGGCAAGGCACACGAGTTGTTGTCCATCCTGGGGGTCGATCAGTAGTGCGCGGAAGCGGGCTCCTGCGAACTGCGGCGATCGCACTCGCTGTCGCGGTGGCCGCCACGGGCTGTGTCACCCGCGACGACAACAGTGCCATCTCGGTCACCGATGAGTCGGTGCCCGTTGCCGAATTGTCCGGCCTGACTCTGAATGTCGGTGACCAGAAGGGCAATACGGAAGCTCTTCTGACTGCGGCAGGCGAATTGGAGAACCTGCCGTACGAGGTCGAGTTCTCGCTCTTCACCTCAGGACCGCCGCAGATCGAGGCGGCCACCGCGGGCAAGATCGACTTCGCGGTCACCGGCAACACCCCGCCGGTGTTCGGCGCGGCCAACAACGCCAAGATCAAGGTCGTCTCCGGCTATGTGGGCTCCGGTCGTGGAGACCAGATCCTGATCCCGAAGGATTCGCCGATCGGTTCGGTCGAAGACCTCAAAGGCAAGAAGATCGCCATCGCCAAGGGCAGCTCCGCGCACGCAAATGTGTTGGAGCAACTCCAGAAGGTCGGCCTGACGATCTCCGATGTCGAACCGGTGTTCCTGCAGCCCGCCGATTCGCTGGGCGCATTCCAGCAGGGCGCCGTCGACGCCTGGGCAATCTGGGACCCGTTCACCGCATTGGCACAGGATCAGACGGGCGCCAAGACGCTGGCGACCGCAGACGACAGTTACGGATTCGGAGTCGCCTCGACCACGGCGCTCGGCGACCCGAAACGCAACACGGCCATCCGCGATCTCACCGAGCGCATCGCCAGGGCCGCCAAGTGGGCTCAGGCGAATCCACAGGAGTGGGCCGACAAATACGCTGCCTCCGTGGATATTCCACCGCAGGTCGCGGCAGTCGCACAGGAACGGAGCCTACGTCCAGCCATCCCCCTCACCGACGAGGTGGTCGAGTCCGAGCAGACGCTCGTCGACCTTTTCTACAAGTCCAAACAGACCCAGCGCAAACCTGACTTCAACGGCTACGTCGATCGGCGGTACAACGACGAACTCGGCCCCTACTTCGGAACATAGTGGACTACAACAGTTCCCGCCCCGCAGAAGCACATCGTTCGGTCATTTGCACACGTTCAAACGTGTGCGTCTGACTCGAACGTGTGCTTTTGTGGCAGCGGCTAGCGCTCTGTGAGGACGTGATGGCGGCCGAGCGGGAGCATCAGGGGCTTACCAGACGTCGGATCCGGGATCACCTGGCTGTCGAGACCGAAGACCGCACGAACGTTGTCTTCGGTGAGCACATCAGCGGGATCACCTGCGGCGTGCAGCTTTCCGGCCGACAGCGCGACGAGGTGATCCGAGTAGCGCGCCGCCATGTTCAGGTCGTGGAGCACCATCACGATCGTGGTTCCGCGATTTCTGTTCAGGTCGGTGAGGAGATCGAGGACCTCGATCTGGTGACTGACGTCCAGGAACGTGGTCGGCTCGTCCAGGAGCAGAAGATCAGTTTGCTGGGCCAGAGCCATTGCGATCCAGACCCGTTGGCGCTGCCCTCCGGACAATTCGTCGACGGGTCGATCGGCCAGCGCAGCCGTTTCGGTGACGGTCAGCGCGTCGGCGACGGCCTCGTCGTCTTCGCGGCTCCAGCGGGCGAAGATCCCCTGGTGCGGATGCCGGCCCCGACCCACCAGGTCGGCCACCGTGATGCCCTCCGGAGAGATCGGTGATTGCGGCAGCAACCCCAGGGTGCGGGCCAGCTGTTTGGCCGGGGTGCGGTGCACCTCTTTCCCGTCGAGCAACACCCGGCCGACGCGTGGAGCGAGCAGCCGGGACATCGACCGCAGCAGAGTCGATTTGCCGCAGGCGTTGGCGCCGACGATCGCAGTGACCTTGCCGGGCGGGACAAGCAGGTCCAGCTTCTCGATGACGGTGTGATCGCCGTATCCGAGGGTCAGGTCCTCGACGATGAGACGATGGTCGGTGGTCACAGCGAGCCTCCGGCACGGTTGGTACGAACGATCAGATAGATGAGATAGGGGGCACCGAGTACTCCGGTGACCACCCCGACAGGGAAACGAGTGTCGAAGGCGAATTGTCCGGCGAAGTCGGCCACCAGCACAAGTAGCGCGCCGACCAGTGCCGACGGGATCACGAGCGAGCCGTTCGGTCCGACCAGACGCGCGGCGATGGGTCCGGACAGGAACGCGACGAAGGCGATCGGTCCGGCGGCCGCGGTGGCGAAGGCCAACACCCCGACCGCGGCGACGATGACGATGAGCCGCAACCGGTTGACCCGGACACCGAGTGCGGATGCGGTGTCATCACCAAGCCTGGAGATGTCGAGATTGCGTGACTGGCCGAGCAAAACAGGCGTGAACACCACCAGCGCCACCAGGACGGGGATGACCTGCGTCCACGAGGCACCGTTGAGACTTCCGGTGAGCCAGCGCATCGCGGCTTGCTGATCCCACTGGGACGCCTGGTCGAGGAGATAATCGGTGACGCTGTGGAGCATGGCCGCGATTCCGATGCCGATCAGGATCAGCCGGGTACCACCGACGCCGTTCTTGAACGAGAGCACATAGATGAGCAGAGCGATCGCCAGCCCCGAGACGATCGCGAAGATCGAGACCTGCGTGGCACCGAGGGACAACGTCACGATCGCGAATGTCGCTGCGGCACTGGCGCCGGCACTGATCCCGATGATGTCGGGGCTGGCCAGCGGATTGCGTAGCATCGTCTGGAAGGTCACTCCTGCGAGGCCGAAGCACACCCCGGTGATCACGGCCAGCACGGCACGAGGCAGGCGCAGCCGGCCGACAGTGAAGGTCGCGCCCTGCACCTGCTCCCCGACGATCACCCGCAGGACATCGCCCGGCGGATAGAACGTCTGGCCGAACATCAGCGAGATCGCAAAGGCCGCAACGACTAGCGCAGCGAGCACTGCGATGACCACACGTCGCCGCACACCGCGGCCGCGACGCCGCGACGCGATGTCGTCGGCGGTCAGGACACGCGCCGGTTTGTCCACTCCGGCCGTCACAGCGCACTCACCTTCTGCCGCCGGACGATGTAGATGAAGAACGGGGCTCCGATCAGCGCGGTGAGGATGCCGACGTCGATCTCGGCAGGACGTGCGATGATGCGGCCGAGCACATCGGCGGCGGTCAGCAACGCGGCGCCGGTGATCGCCGAGAACGGCAGCAGCCAGCGGTGATCCACACCGACGATCAGTCGGCAGGCATGCGGGACCACCAAACCGACGAAGGCGATGGGGCCGCACACAGCGGTCGCGGCGCCGCAGAGGATGACCGCACCGAACGCGGACGCTCCACGGACCAGGGCAACCCGCTCGCCCAGACCCGCAGCGAGATCGTCGCCGAGAGCCAGCGAGTTCAGGCCACGCGCGGACAACAGCGAGATCACGAACCCGACAATCAGAAAGGGCAGCACCTGCTCGATGCTGGAATACGTCGCACCGCCGACCCCACCGATGCGCCACGATTGTGCGGTGTCGGCGATGTCATTGCGTCCCAGAACAACTGCGGTGACGAAGGACACCAGAGCCGCCGATGTCGCGGCGCCGGCGAGGGCGAGTTTGAGTGGGGTCGCTCCACCACGGCCGAGGGATCCGACGCAGTAGACGAAGACCGCCGCGATGGCGGCCCCGACGATGGCGACCCAGATGAAGCCCGATGCGGTGTCGAGCCCGAAATACGCGATACCGATGACCACGGCAAGGGCCGCTCCCATGTTGACGCCCAGAATGCCCGGGTCTGCCAACGGATTTCTGGTCACGCCTTGCATCACGGCCCCGGAGACACCGAGCGCGGCGCCGGCGAGCATCGCCAGAAGCGTTCTGGGTATCCGCTTTTCGACGGCGGCCTGATCGAGTCCGGAACTGTTCCCGCCGAGCACGGTTAACACATCGGACCAGTCGACGTCCCTGGATCCGATCTTTACCGAGATGATCCCGAGGACCAGTAGTCCTGCGGTGACGGCGACGAGACCGAGCGCCCGGACCCTCCGCGGGCGTCGCACGGCGGCAACGCCCGGGAGGGCCGGGGACTTGGTGCTGGAACCGGGGTCACTACTGGTCACTGCGCGTTGTCAGCGGCCTGCGCGAGCATCGTCAGGTAGTCGTTCAGCACGAAGGAGATCGACAGCGGGGTGGGGTTGGCGGCGGTGCCCAGCGGGGTGCTCGGCAGGCTCACGATCGCATTGTTGGCAACCGCCGGGATCTGCGACAGCAGCGGATCGGCCTTCAGAGCGGCGATGAGTTCTTCCGAGCCGTACGTGACGATGATGTCGACATCGCTGATGCCGTCGACCTGCTCGGCGCTGCGGGTCAGCGAGAACTTGTCGGTCTCGGCCGAGGCCGCCGCGATGCTGGCCGGAGTCGTCAGGGTCAGGTCTTCGAAGAACATCGGCCGCGTGTCGTGCGTGGTGTAGAAGCTGACCTCGCTCAGGTCAGAGGGGTCGACGTGGGTCAGGAACATCGCCGACTTGCCCTGCAGCGAAGGGAACTCGGCAACAGCTGCGTCGATCTCGGTCTCGAGCGAGGCGATCAGCTCTTCACCCTCGGCAGCCATTCCCATGGCCTGGCTGTTCAGCTGGATCATCTCGCGCCACGGCGTGCCCCACGCGGTCTCGGGGAAGGCCACGACGGGTGCGATCTCGCTGAGGGTGTCGTAATCCTCTTGCGTCAGACCGGAGTACGCGGCCAGGATCACATCCGGGTTGGTGTTGGCGACGGCCTCGAAGTCCACGCCGTCGGTCTCGTCGAACAGTACGGGCGGCTCTCCGCCGAGTTCCTGCAGACGCTCGTCGACCCATGGCAGGATGCCGTCGTCGTTGTCATCACCGAAGTTCGCGGCGGCCATTCCCACCGGCACCACTCCAAGTGCCAGCGGCACCTCTTGGTTGGCCCAGTTCACAGTCGCGATCCGCTCGGGCTTCTCGTCGATGACCGTCGTGCCGAGCGCGTGCTCGATGGTGATCGGTTCGAAATCACCGCCACCGCCGTTGTCGTCGTTCGACGACGAGCACGCGGAGATTCCGACGGTGAGAAGTGCGGCTGCTGCCAATGCCACCAGCTTCGGTGCGCGAGACATGGATCCCTTTCGATCAACAAACTCGAGGTGAAGACGTGCGCAGGGGTGCGGACGATCGTCCGGCCGGCCACGACAATGTCGGTAAGGATTACCTAACAGAAGGCTAGGTACTCCTTAAAGAGTTTGCAATCGAGCATTTACGACACCGTTCTTAGCGAAACGGACAAGCGCGACGCGTCAGCGCCCTCGCTCACTGCTCTCGAAACCGCCCCGGACTCATCCCGGTGACCCGCCGAAAGGCCGTTCCAAACGCACTGGAGGAACGAAACCCGACCGTGAACGCGATGTCCTCGATATCTTCCCCCTCGGCCAGCAGCGTGATCGCGTGCTGCACGCGTGCGGTGGCAATCCACCGGGAGAACCCGACTCCCGTCTCGGCAAAGAAGGCGCGCGTGATCGTGCGGGCGCTCACGCCGAGGCGCTTGGCCCACTCGGCCAACTGTGTCCCGTCGGACGGGTCGGTACCGACCGCAGCAACGATCGGCGCCAGCAGTGCCGACTCTGGAACCCGCAGCAGGAGTTCGTTCGGAGCGGGGGCCAGGATGTCGAGCACCATCGTCTCGGTCATCGCGCGCGAACCGGCGTCGATGTCGTCGACCGTGAGTCGGTCGAGCAGCAATCGCAGCAACGGCGAAGCCTCCACAGCCGCCGGCCCCGGCGAAATGGATGGCACCGAGCGGATACTGAATTGTGCAGCGCGCAGCAGGGTTCCGGCAGGCGTCCAGCCCGAATGCCGGACCCCCGCAGGTATCCACAGAGCAATCGCCGGCGTGATCGTCCAGATTCGCGGTCCGATGTTCGCCGACGACGCGCCGCGCTCACTCCACAACAATTCGTGAGTCGGGTGTGAGTGTTCCTCCCACAGGGTGTCGCGTGAGACGTTCTCGTACATCCCCGCGATGACGAATGGCACATCGATCGCGCCGGCCTCATAGATCGGCAGGCTTCGAGTGTCGACGTCGCCGGCCGACTCATCGGCGCGACGAGACGCCGACCGCGGACGATGGTTGTCGACACTCACGGTGAACACGCTAGTGGTCGCGGAGACGTTGCCGGTGAACACACCCACCCAGCAACATCTGCTCCGGTTCTGGGAATGCGCTCCGCTTCCAGCGCACTGGAAGCGGAGCAGATCCCCGAAAGTGGAGCAGATCGGGCGCGCGACCCGCGTCAGCCGAGCTCGTCGATGGCTTCCATGTGCGCCGGGGCGAGATGCTGCAACCCCGCGTGGGCGAGCGCCGTCGCGAACGCCCCGACGTCGGCGGGTGGCAGCGAGAGCAGCAACGCCTGCCGACCCCCATGGATGGCGATGCCCACGAGCATCGACGCCAGCAGTTCCGCGCTCTGCGCCGGTGGCGGAAGGCGACGCTGGATGTAGTACGCCCTGATCCGCACCGCGATCTGATCGGTGATGGCATGCACCAGGTCGTCGCGAACCTCGGCGGCCGGCCCCGACCCGGTGTCGCCGAAGAGCAATCCGAAGCCCGTCGGGTGCGTGGTGGCGTAGCGGAAGAACGCCAACATATCGGCCCTGACCTGCTCCTCCATCGTCAGGCCGGCCACCGACTCGTATGCCTCGAAGAGCCATCCCCGCATCTGAGAGGCCTCCCGCTCCAAGGCCGCGCGGTACAGCTGTTCCTTGCTCCCGAAATGTGCGTAGAGCGTCGGTTTCGTCGAGTTCGCGTGCTGCGCAATCGCCTCCATGGACGTCGCGTGATAGCCGGTGACGTCGAAGACATCTCTGGCCGCGTCGAGCAATGCGTCGTCGCTCGGACGATTGCCGTTGCTACGACGCGGGGATTTCCCCACCGAGGCGTGCCGGACTCCTGCCATCCGCGCAGTTTATGACATCCACCCCGCGGGTAACCAAAGTTTGACCGAGGAGTAAAACTTTGTTTCGATGAGCACATCGCTCTATGTGATCAGTGTCATGCGCGGGTACACGAACGGGAGTATCAAGGAACCATGCATCTCAAACTCAGCGACGAAGATGTTGCCTTCCGCGAGGAAATGCGCACCTTCTTCACCACCGAAATCCCCAAGGAAATCCGCGAGCGCGCCGCAGCCGGCACCTCGATCTGGCCGGACGACATGATCGCCGTCCAGCGCAAGCTCAACGAGCACGGCCTGGCCGTCCCGAAGTGGCCCGCCGAGTGGGGCGGCAAAGAGTGGACCCCGGTGCAGAAGCACATCTGGCAGAACGAGATGAACCTCGCGTCTGTCCTCGAGCCACTGGCGTTCAACGCTGACATGGTCGGTCCGGTCATCGCCAACTTCGGCTCGCAGGAGCTCAAAGAGCGGTTCCTCCCACCCACGGCCAACCTCGACATCTGGTGGTGCCAGGGGTTCTCGGAGCCCGAGGCCGGATCCGACCTGGCGTCGCTGAAGACCAAAGCGGTGCGCGACGGCGACCACTACGTCGTCAACGGCCAGAAGACCTGGACCACGATGGCGCAGTACGCCGACTGGATCTTTGCCCTGGTGCGCACCAACCCCGACGCCCCGAAGCGGCAGGCCGGCATCAGCTTCCTGCTGATCGACATGAAGTCCGAGGGCGTCACCGTCCGTCCCATCCAGCTGATCGACGGCGGCTTCGAGGTCAACGAGGTCTTCTTCGAGAACGTCCGCGTCCCGGTCGAAAACCTCGTCGGTGAAGAGAACGCCGGCTGGGGTTACGCCAAGTTCCTCCTCGGCAACGAGCGAGCGGGCGTCACCCGGGTCGGTATCACCAAGAACCGCTTGACCCTGGCGAAAGAGATCGCCGCGAAGACCCCCGTCGGCGACGGCACCCTCCTGCAGGATCCGCTGTTCGCCGCGCGCTTGGCCGAACTCGAAAACGAGTTGCTGGCACTGGAATTGACCCAGCTCCGAGTGGTCGCGGCATCCGCCGACGGCAAGCCGGACCCGGTCTCGTCGGTCCTCAAATTGCGCGGAAGCGAATTGCAGCAAGCCTCGACCGAGCTGCTCGCCGACCTCGCAGGTGTCGATTCCCTCGCGGTCAACGCCGCCGACATCGCCTCGCCCGGTTGGGCTCAGGAGACGGTGCCGACCTACCTGAACTTCCGCAAGGTGTCGATCTACAGCGGTTCGTCCGAGGTCCAGCGCACCATCATCGCGTCTTCCATCCTCGGCCTGTAGCCCCCTCGCCCGCACACCAGAAGGACTGCCTTTCACCATGGATTTCGAATACAACGAAGAACAGACCCTCCTTCGCGACACCACGCGCGACGTCCTGACCAAGTTCTACGACCTCGAGAAGCTCCGCGACGTGACCGACACCGACCTCGGTTGGAGTCGGGACGTCTGGAAGTCGTTGGGCGAGATCGGAATTCTCGGCCTGTCGTTCAGCGAGGAGGACGGCGGGATGGGCGCGGGCCCCGAGGAGATCTCGGCAGTGCTCGGCGAGTTCGGCCGCGCTCTCGCACCCGAGCCGCTCCTCGACGCCGTCCTGATCCCGGGCGGTCTCATCGCGGATGTCGGCAGCGCCGACCAGAAGTCGAAGTATCTGCCGCAACTGGCCTCCGGTGATCTGCTGGGTGCTTTCGCGCACACCGAACCCGGCGATCGCTGGCCCCACACGGCGGTCAAGACCACCGCCACCGCATCGGGCGACGGTCATACCCTCACCGGCCGCAAGAACCCGGTCCTGCACGGCGATTGCGCCGATGTGCTCGTAGTGAGTGCCCGCCTCGATGACGAGATCCGGCTCTTCCTGGTCGACGCCGATGCACAGGGCCTCACGCGCACCGACTTCCGGACGCATGATTCCCGTCGCGGCGCCGAGATCGACTTGCAGGACGCACCCGCGACCCTGCTCGATTCGGGCGACACAGCCGCCGCTTTGGTCAAGGCCGAGGTCGTCGCTCAGGTGGCTCTCTGCGCCGAGGCGGTCGGCGCGATGGAGCAGACCCTGCGGCTCACCACCGACTACCTGAAGCAGCGCAAGCAGTTCGGTGTGCCGCTGGCGAAGTTCCAGGCGCTCACCCATCGCGCCGCCGACATGTACGTCCTTGTCGAGCTCGCCCGCAGCCTGAGCCTGTACGCGACCGTGACCCTCGCCGAGGGTGAGGTCGATCCGGTGATCGCCTCGCGAGCGAAGCTGCAGGTCTGCCGCTCGGCCCGCAAGGTCGGCCAAGAAGCCATCCAGATGCACGGCGGCATCGGCATCACCGCTGAGTACCCCGTGGGCCATTACGTGAGCCGCCTGCTCGCGCTCGAACACACGCTCGGCGGCGCAGCTGACCATCTGCGCACCCTGTCGGACCAGGTCGGCGACTATGACAAGATTCTGATCGGATAGTGACAAATTTCGTTGACGAGTAACCATCAGACAGGAGACCCATGGCTGCACCACTGCTAGAAGCGTCCACCGAGATCAAGGCATCGCCGGAGAAGGTCTGGGAGCTGGTCTCCGACCTCAAGCGGATGGGTGAATGGAGCCCGCAGTGCCGCAAGGTGGTCGTCCGCGGCGGCGGTCCGGTGACTCTGGGGACCAAGACCATCAACGTGAACAAGCGCGGCCTGCTGGTCTGGCCCACCACCGCCAAGGTGGTGCGGTTCGAGCCGAACAAAGAGATCGCCTACCGGATCACCGAGAACGGCAGCATCTGGAGCTTCACCATCACGCCGACCGACGACGGCGTGAAGCTGACCGAACGCCGCGAGGCGCCCAACAACACCAAGAAGGTGTCGCAGGTGCTGATCAACGTCGCGATGGGCGGCGAGAAGCCGTTCGACGCCGAACTCATCGACGGGATGAATCAGACGCTGGGCAAGATCAAGGCGGCGGTCCACTAGACCGCGCCCCGCACAAACCCACCCGTTCCGGTCAAACCCACGAGTCCGAGACCCGTGGGTTTGACCACTTCGGGTGGGTTTGTGCTGTCAGAGCTTCTTGAGCAGGTCGGGTAGGTCCGCGATCGAGTCGATGACGTGATCGGGGACCTGCCCGAACTCGTCCTTGTGCAGTGCGTCGAGCTGATCAGGGACGAACTTGCCGGTCCGCACCAGGACGCCCGTCATCGCGGTTTTCTGGGCTCCGAGCACATCGCTGTATATGTCGTCGCCGACCATGACCACCCCGGACGGATCCCCGACACCGAGCATCTCGACCGCCGACCGGAAACCCAGCGGCGACGGTTTCCCGATCGCCCGGATCTTCTTGCCCGTCGCCTTCTGCAGTCCCTCCAGGTAGACCCCGGTGTCGATCTTCGGCCCGCCCGCGGTGGCCCAGGTCAACGAGCGATGCATCGAGATGGCCGGGACGCCGTCGAGCATCCACGCGAGAGCACGCGAGAGCACGTCGTGGCTGAACGAGGGCCCCGCACCTCCGAAGACGAGGACCTCCGGATCGTCGTCGACCAGATCCACGCCGTCCATGTCCTCGGTCACCGGGCCTTCGTTGAGGACGACGACCCGTTTGCCCGCGTGATGCGATCGCAGATACTCGGCGGTCAAGACGGCAGCGGTGAGGATTTCATCCGCGCGCACCGTGAAGCCCACATCGGTGAGGGTGTCGGCGATCTGGCCGCGCGACCGCGACGTCGTGTTCGTGAGGAACATTCGTGGGATCCCGGAGTCGGCGATGACTTCGAGGGCCTCGACCGCACCGGGCAGCGGCTTCCACGAGGTGACGATCACCCCGTCGATGTCGAGTAACAACCCTTCAGCCATACCTCAGAAACCTAGTCCTGCCGCGGGACCGTCGCACGACGGACCGCCGGTCTCACAGGCCCGAACATCGACGCAGGGCCCGAAACACCTTGCCGAAGGCTGGTCGTCTCCGAGTCACTGCGGCATGCTGGGGCCATGGCCGACCAGCTCTCGACCCTGTCCAAGCGCGTGAACGGTTTGATGTCCCGCGCACATTCAGATCTCGCGGATCTGGTGGCCCTGTCCTCGGTGCACGACGACCCCGACAAGCGGGACGATTGCCGGGCCAGCGCGGCCTGGGTTCGCGGCGCTTTCTCCGATGCCGGGATCGACTCCCTCGTGATGGACACCTCCGACGGCAGCCAGACCATCCTCGGATACCAACCTGGTCCGCCCGGCTCGCCCACCGTGCTGTTGTACTCACATCACGACGTGCAACCGGCCGGCCCGGATGAGCTCTGGGAGACCTCGCCGTTCGCCCTCACCGAACGGGACGGGCGGTGGTACGGCCGCGGCGCTGCGGACTGCAAAGGAAACGTCGTGGCGCTGCTGACCGCGCTGCGTTCCCTGTCCCCGCTGCCGCCCGTCGGTATCAGGGTGGTGATCGAGGGATCGGAAGAGGCAGGCGGACAAGGTCTCGACCGGTTGGCCCGTTCGCGTCCCGAACTGTTCGACGCGGACATGATCCTCATCTGCGACACCGGCAACGTCGCCCCCGGTGTCCCCACCCTCACCACCAGTCTGCGTGGGATGGCCGCGGTGCGGGTGTCTGTGCAAACCCTTGGCTCTGAAGTGCATTCGGGCCAGTTCGGCGGTGCCGCGCCAGACGCGCTCGCCGCGCTCATCGCGGGTCTGGCCACCTTGCGTGACGCCGACGGCAACACCACCATCGACGGCCTGCCGAGCGACCAGGCCTGGCCCGGAGCGTCCTACGACCCACGTGAGTTCCGCTCGGACTCGACGACTCTCGACGGCGTGGATCTGCTGGGCTCGGGTTCACCTGCGGAGATGGTGTGGGCCCGGCCTGCGGTGACGGTGATCGGTCTCGATGCGCCACCGACCTCCGACGCCCCTGCCGCCATCAATCCGCGCGCTGCGGCCCTGCTGAACCTGCGGGTGCCACCCGGGACGGATCCGAAGGCCGGTGCTGCCGCGCTCGAAGCCCACCTACACCGGCACATCCCGTGGCACGCACGGGTCGACGTCGAGGTGCTGGCAACCGGCGCACCGTTCTCGGCAACCACCGACGGTCCGGGGTACACCGCCCTGACCACCGCGATGAGTAAGGCCTACGGTTCGCAGGTGCTGTTCTCGGGACAGGGTGGCTCGATCCCACTGTGCACCGTCCTGTCCGAGATCTGCCCTCGCGCCGAGATCGCGCTGCTCGGCGTCGAAGAACCGAATTGCCGGATCCACGCACCCAACGAGAGTGTGGATCCCGGCGAGATCTCCAAGACCGCGCTGTCCCTGGCGTTGTTCCTCTCGACCTACCAAGTGAAGGCCTGATGCGCAGCGTTCCCGAACACCAGGAGCACGTGAACGCGCTGTTCGCAGCGCCCCGAACCGTGACACTGCCCGCGAGCGAGGCCCTGGGGCGGGTGCTCGCAGAGGACATCACCGCGACGCTGTCCCTGCCGGGTTTCGACAACTCCGCGATGGACGGGTACGCCGTGCGGGCCGCAGACATCGCCGCGGCGACCGACGGTGATCCGGTGATCCTGCCGGTGGCGCAGGACATCCCGGCCGGTCGCACCGATCGCCTCACCCTCTCCGCTGGTACGGCGCACCGGATCATGACCGGCGCACCTCTACCCGCCGGCGCCGACGCGGTGATCCAGGTCGAGAGGACCGACGGTGGGGTCGACGAGGTCCGGATCTACGCCGCTGTCGACGCCGGGGCGGCGATCCGGACCGCGGGCTCCGACATCGCACCCGGCCGCCTCGCACTGACCGCCAGCCGGGTGCTGCACGCGCCACAGTTGGGACTGCTGGCAGCGCTGGGACTCTCGCATATCCGGGTCTTCGCACCGCTGCGGGTCCTGGTGCTCTCGACCGGCAGCGAGCTCGTCCCCGCCGGTACGCCGCTCGACCACGGGCAGATCTACGAGTCCAATGGGGCGATGCTGACCGCTGCAGCCACCGAAGCGGGAGCCTTCGCCGAGCAGGTGCACTTCGTTCCCGACAGCGTCGACGAGTTCCGCGCCAGGCTCGACGAGTACGTCGACCGCGAGCAGGGCGCCGACCTCATCATCACCTCCGGTGGCGTCAGCGCCGGCGCCTACGAGGTCGTCAAGGACGCGCTCACCGGCCACGGCGTCGAGTTCACGAAGGTCGCGATGCAACCGGGTATGCCGCAGGGTTGCGGGCACTACACCAGCGCGGCGGGCACCGCGGTCCCCATCGTCACGTTGCCCGGCAATCCGGTCAGTGCCCAAGTGTCATTCGAGGTCTTCGTCCGACCCCCACTGCGTGCCGCGATGGGCCTGCCCCCGGGGCGCCGGACGGCGCACGCCCAGGTCACCGAGTCCTTCACCTCCCCTGCGGGCAAACGGCAGTTCCGGCGCGGGGAACTCGAGATCGTCGGCGCCGGGGCGATCGTCAAACCCATCGGCCCGCCCGGATCGCATCACCTGGCCTTCATGGCGTCCGCCAATGCACTGCTCGACATCGCGGCCGACGTCGAGCGCGTCGAGGCCGGGAGCACCATCGAGGTCCTACTGCTCGAGGACTGAGCCGGCTCGAGATCTACACGGACACCCGCCACGTTCATCCCCGAGAGCATCGACCGAGGGAAATCTGCCCTTCGTGGCAGCTCACGGGGCTGAATTCGGACAAGACATGATCGCAACGGTCGACGCGAGCATGCCGCCTGCGACAATGGGACCCATGGCCAGACGCCCCAAGCCGACCGAATCCGAGCCGACGACCCGCCTGGCACACTTTGCCGACCTGGTCCGCGAAACCGTGCCGCCGCTACACCGCGGCGGAATCCCCTTTGTCGCCGCACCGGCGGCCGTGGCCGTCCTGGGCCGCAAGCACGGGTGGATCCGCACCCCAGCGACCGTCGCGGCACTGGCGACCGCAGCATTTTTCCGGCACCCCCATCGCGTGCCACCCAACGTCCCGGGTGTGGTGGTGGCCCCGGCCGACGGTCAGGTCGCCCTGGTCGATCATGCCGCGCCACCCGCCGAGCTGGGTTTGCCCGCCACACCCCGACCACGCGTGTCGATCTTCCTGTCGATCTTCGACGTCCACGTCCAGCGCATTCCCGTCGCAGGGACCGTCGAGGCCGTCGAGTACCGGCCGGGCACCTTCGTGAGCGCCGACCTGCCCGAGGCGAGCGAGGCCAATGAGCGCAATTCGATGCTGATCCGGGCCGATGACGGCGCCGAGATCGCGGTCGTCCAGATCGCGGGCCTGATCGCCCGCCGGATCGTCTGCGACGTCCGCCCGAGTGATGCCGTCACCCTCGGCGACACCTACGGTCTGATCCGGTTCGGCTCCCGCGTCGACGTCTACTTTCCCGAGGGCACCACCCCCCTTGTCGCCGTCGGTCAGCGGGCCGTCGGGGCGGAAACAGTGCTGGCTCATCTGAAATGAAAGAGCCCGTCCGGAGAGAACCTGCTCGCCGCACCGCCCACCGGGTACCGCAGGCGCTACCGCGCCGGTCGAGACCCAGCCGCGCCGGCACCCTGAACACCGGCAAACTGCTCGTCCCGTCGGCGTTGACCGTGCTCGCCATCTGCGCGGGCCTGTCGGCGGCCAAATTCGCCCTCGACGGCCGGGTGCATCTGTGCGTCGCGATGATCGCGGCCGCAGCCCTGCTCGACGGCATCGACGGCCGGGTGGCCCGGCTCCTCGGCGCCACCACCAAGATCGGTGCCGAACTCGACTCACTCGCCGATGCGATCAACTTCGGCGTCGCACCGGCGCTGACGCTGTATGTGCTGATGCTGCAGGGCAACGACGTCGGCTGGTTGCTGTCGCTGATCTATTGCTGTGCAATCGTTTTGCGACTGGCGCGGTTCAACACCCTGATCGACGACGACGATTCGCCCCAGTACACCAAGGATTTCTTCGTCGGGGTGCCCGCACCTGCGGCCGCCCTCATCGCGATCCTGCCGATCGCCCTCGACCAGCAGTTCGGAACCGGCTGGTGGACCTCCGACGCCTTCGTCGGTGGGTGGATGACGTTCGTGGCGCTGCTCGCCGTGAGCCGCCTGCCCACGGCCTCGTTGAAGTCCTACGCGGTGCCGCCGAACGCGCTCGTGCTCGTACTCATCGGGGTCGCACTGTTCGCCGCTGCGCTGCTCACCTATCCGTACCTGCTCATGGTCGTGGCCATCGGGATCTATCTGGCCCACATCCCGTTCGCCTGGCGCACCAAGCGCTGGGTGGCGAGCCGGCCCGAAACCTGGGGTTTCCATCCGAGGGAGCGGCGTGCAGAGCGCCGGGCGATCCGCCAGGTCCGTCGCGGCCGGCCGACCAAGTCGGCTGCGCGTCTGGGGTTGCGGCGTCCGGGCGGGCCGCCCCGGTAGTGCTCCCAGGTGCAGGGGTTCTCTCCGATTGCCGGGTAGTTTTGCTGAGGTGACCGCCGCATCGCCGCAACTGACGCTGACCGCCCGACTCAACCTCTCCGCGGCCGAGGCCCGCCGCGGAATCGTCCGGGTGCATCCGGAGGTCCTGGCGGCGCTGGCGTTGCGCGAGTGGGACGGCGTCGCCGTCATCGGATCCCGCACCACGGCCGCGGTCATCGCGGCCAACGGCGACTCGGCTCCGACAGGCATCGCTCTGCTCGACGAGCTGACGCTGTCGAATGCCGGGCTCAAAGCCGATGCTCCCGTGGTCCTTTCGCCCGCCATCGTGCACGGAGCCACCCGCATCATCGTCCGCGGGTCATCACTGACCTCCGAATCCGTCGACGAACCGACCCTGCGCCGCGCGCTGCTCGGCAAGGTGGTCTCCGTCGCGGATGTGGTCTCACTGTTACCCCGTGACCTCGGCCCCGACTTCGCGACGTCGGACGCGACGCGCACCCTGGCCCGCTCGGTCGGCATCACCTGGACCAACGAATTGCTGACGGTGGTCAGCGCGGAACCCGCAGGTCCGGTGAGTGTGCAACCCAACACCGCGGTGCTCTGGGCCGACAAGAACGGCACGCTGCCGGTGCCGTCGACGACGAACCCGGCCGCCTCCGCACCTGCCTCCCCCGCCGCCCCCGTTTCAGCAGTACCACCTCCGCCACCCCGAACGGTCGATGAACTCGTCGGCGTCGACGCGCAGGTCGACAAACTCACCGAATGGCTCGGGCTCGCCCTGGACAACCCGGAACTGCTCACCACCCTCGGCGCTCAGGCCCGCCTGGGTGTCGTACTCACCGGCCCGCCCGGCGTCGGGAAGGCCACCGTCGCCAGGGCGGTGTGCGCAGGTCGTGAACTGATCTACCTCGACGGTCCGGTCACCGGGGCGGTCGAGGCATCGGGTCGACTCGGTGCCGTGAAAGCCGCGGTACAGCAATTGGTCTCGCGTCCGACCGAGAACGGCGCCGTGTTGCTGATCAGCGACGTGGAAGCGCTCCTGCCCGCCGAGGCCGATCCCGTCTCGGCGCTCATCCTCGACGCCCTGCGGGTGGCGATCACCGCACCCCGGGTGGCACTGATCTGCACCAGCTCCGCCCCGGAGAACCTCGATCGGCGACTACGCGATCCAGACCTCTGCGATCGCGAACTCTCGATCGGGCTGCCCGACAACAAGATACGCCGAGGCCTGCTGTCGGCATTGCTCGACAAGGTCCCGACCGACACGATCGACCTCGGCGAGATCGCTTCGCGGACGCCGGGTTTCGTGGCTGCCGACCTCGCGGCCCTGACCCGCGAAGCGGCATTGAGAGCAGCAGCCCGCAGCGCCAGGGACGGCGAACCACCCAGGCTCATCGGGTCCGACCTGACCGGGGCGCTCGAGGTGATCCGGCCGGTCTCCCGTTCAGCCTCACCAGAAGTGGCGGTGGGCAGTCTGACCCTCGAGGATGTCGGCGACATGGTGGAGACCAAACAGGCACTCACCGAGGCCGTCCTGTGGCCACTGCGTCATCCCGACACCTTCACCCGCCTCGGTGTCGACCCGCCGCGAGGGGTGTTGCTGTATGGCCCGCCGGGCTGCGGCAAGACGTTCGTGGTCCGCGCCCTGGCGGCGTCCGGACAGCTCAGCGTGCACAGCGTCAAGGGCGCCGAGCTGATGGACAAATGGGTCGGGTCGTCGGAGAAGGCGGTACGCGACCTGTTCGATCGCGCCCGCGAGTCGGCGCCGTCCCTGATCTTCCTCGACGAGATCGACGCGCTGGCACCGCGTCGCGGCCAGTCGTCGGACTCCGGCGTCGGAGACCGCGTGGTCGCCGCCCTGCTCACCGAGCTCGACGGGGTCGAGCCGCTGCGCGATGTGGTGGTGCTCGGGGCAACCAACCGGCCCGACCTCATCGACCCCGCGCTGCTGCGCCCGGGCAGGCTCGAACGCCTCGTGTTCGTCCCGCCGCCCGACGCAGCGGCCAGAGGCGACATCCTGCGGACGTCGAGCAAGTCGGTACCGCTGGCCGAAGAGATCAGTCTCGACGAGCTCGCACAGACCCTCGACGGCTACTCCGCCGCCGATTGCGCCGCGCTCCTGCGGGAAGCCGCGCTGGCGGCCATGCGCCGCAACATCGATGCCGCCACCGTCACGGCCGACGACGTGGCCGTCGCCCGGGACAAGGTCCGCCCGTCCCTGGATCCGGAGCAGGTGGAGAACCTGCGTCAGTACGCGGACAAGCGCGGCGGCTGATCCGATCAG
This sequence comes from Williamsia sp. 1135, assembly GCF_002095395.1. Classification (GTDB taxonomy): domain Bacteria; phylum Actinomycetota; class Actinomycetes; order Mycobacteriales; family Mycobacteriaceae; genus Williamsia. The sequence goes on along the minus strand of NZ_MJEI01000104.1, from coordinate 179,311 downwards.
ATCAGCGCACGGATACCAGGTAGGTGATGGAGTTCGGTCCGACCGCCGACCCGGCGGTGGTGCCGATCACCACGGTGTAGGTTTTCCCGTCCTTGTCGGCGGAGTACCCCTTCACCGTCTGTCCGCCCTCTTCTCGCGCGAACTCCTCGGTGAAGCCTCCGTCGGTGAGTTGGGTGGATGCGTTGTCGAACGGGTTACCGGCATCCGCAGCACCGGCCACCGTGAGGTTCCAGCCTTCCTTCGCGGTTCCCCCGGCGGCGAGTACCGAGCCCTCGATCAGCGGTACCTGCTCGGGAAAATCATCGGGCAGCGCCACCGATCCGGGGCTCTCGGTAGGCGACTTCGCGTCGTCGCCGCCACACGCACCCACCAACAACATCGCACCCGCGAAAAACAGGATCACCAAGACCCGCACCCGATTCATGAGGACAGCCTAAGTGGTGACCTCGGAGCTCGCGTGGAACACCTGCCGGTTCTTCATGTGACCTGCCGCGAAGGGCCCCGCTCGCGGGAATCGGACGGGCACCGGCGAGTTGCGTCAGCCGGGCCGTCCTCACCCGAATACGTCACCTAGCAGCGCTAACGGTAGACTGAAGACCTGGAGAGTGAGGCGAAACCACTCAGTGCGACTTCTCGCGGCCATTGGTCGGTGCGTAGTTCGCCGCCACCTCTCTCCGCGCCCGACACCCCGCCCACCTGATCGACGGAGTGCCCCTTGATCGCAGTACTGGCCGCCTTGGCCATCACGGCTGCGCTGGCGCCTGGGATCATCACGTGGCTGGGCCGGCGGGGTTTCTATGTGCTCGCCCTGGCACCGTTCGGAGGACTCGTCTGGGTCTTCGCCAACTGGCCCGACGAGGCAGACGGGATCCGCACCGAGTCCATCACCTGGGTCCCCGAACTCCAGATGAACATCGATCTGCGGTTCGACACCCTTGCCGCGATCATGTCCGTCCTCGTCCTCGGGGTGGGCGCGCTCGTCCTCTGCTACTGCGCCGAGTACTTCAGCGAGACGCGACGACGGGTGGCCGGCTTCGGCGGGGAGATGGTTGCCTTCGCAGGCGCCATGTTCGGGCTCGTCTGCAGCGACAACATGCTCGTGCTCTACATCTTCTGGGAATTGACGACAGTCCTGTCGTTCCTTCTCGTCGGCTTCTACGCGGTTCGTGCGACCAGTCGCCGCGCCGCGACCCAGGCCCTGCTCGTCACCACTGCCGGTGGCCTGGCGATGCTGGTCGGCATCATCATGCTCGGCGAGGCCGCCGGGTCGTACTCGCTGTCGGAGATCATCGCGAACCCACCCGTCGGATGGTCGGTGACGGTCGCGATCGTGCTGATCCTCGTCGGCGCGCTGAGCAAGTCCGCGATCTTCCCGTTCCACTTCTGGTTGCCCGGCGCCATGGCAGCACCGACCCCGGTCAGCGCATACCTGCACGCCGCCGCGATGGTGAAGGCCGGCATCTTCCTGGTCGCCCGGCTCGCACCCGCGTTCTCCGACCTGGTGTCGTGGCACGTCCTCGTCGTCGGGCTGGGAATGGTGACGATGCTGCTCGGCGGATTCCGTTCGCTGCGCGAGTACGACCTCAAGTTGGTCCTGGCCTTCGGCACCGTCTCGCAGCTCGGGTTCCTGATGGTGCTGGTGGGCATCGGTGACGCCGACGTGGCGATGGCCGCACTCGCGATGCTCGTGGCCCACGCATTCTTCAAGGCAGCGCTGTTCATGGTGGTCGGCATCATCGACCACTCGACCGGCACGCGGGACCTGCGCAAGCTCGCCCGCCTCGGTAAAGAAACCCCGCTGCTCGCGGTCATCGCCGCCCTGGCCGCCGCCAGCATGGCCGGGATACCGCTCACCCTCGGATTCGTCGGCAAAGAGACCGCCTTCGCCGAGATCTGGGACACCGGGGCGCTCAGTGCCTGGCAGGGACCGGTCGTGGTGATCGTCCTGGTGCTCGGGTCGATCCTCACCGTCGCCTACTCGCTCCGATTCATCTGGGGTGCGTTCGGTCGCAAGCGCAAGACAGAGCCCAGCCCCGCCGTCGCCAAGATGCACAAGCCGAACCTCGCGTTTCAGCTGCCCGCCCTGTTCCTCGCCGTGGCGGGCGTCGCCTTCGGGCCGCTGTCGGGTCTGCTCGGTGCACGGTTCGAGCCGTACGCCGACACCGTCACCAGCTACGGCTCCGAAGAACTCGTCCATCTCGCCCTCTGGCACGGCTTCAACCTGCCACTACTGCTCAGCGCCATCGCGATCGTGTTCGGCACCGCGTTGTTCGCCCTGGTCCGCGAATTGGGCCGCCTCGGCTTCGTCAAGCCCGCGCTCGGTAACGCCGACCGGATCTACGACGCCGTCCTGCGCGGCGCCGACACCATCTCCATCAACCTGACCCGAAACACCCAGCGCGGTTCCCTGCCGCTGACCCAGGGCATCATCATCGTGACCTTGGTGCTGCTGCCGACGATCGTGCTGTTCACCGGCGCGCGCAATCGCCTGGAACTCAACGGGTTCGAGTCACCGGTGCAGCTGGTCATCGGCGGCATCATGATCGCGTCCGCGATAGCGGCGGCGGTGCTCCGCAATCGCCTCGCGGCCGTCCTGGTGGTCGGTGTCACGGGCTACAGCTGTGGCGTTTTGTTCGCCCTGCACGGCGCGCCTGACCTGGCCCTGACCCAGTTCCTCGTGGAGACACTGACCCTCGTCATCTTCGTGCTCGTCCTGCGCAAGTTGCCTGCAGAGGCCGAGTCGCGGCACGCAACCGGGTTCAAGCCGCTGCGGGCCCTGCTCGGTCTCGCGTTCGGTGCCTTGCTGGTCCTGGTCGGCCTGTTCGCCGCCGCGGCTCGAACCACCGTGCCGATGGCGTCCGAACTACCCAATGCGGCATACAAGTACGGCGACGGCTCCAACGCGGTCAACGTCCTGCTCGTCGACATCCGTGCCTGGGACACCCTCGGCGAGGTGTCGGTCCTGCTGGTCGCGGCGACCGGTGTGGCGTCGATGGTCTTCCGACACCGCCGCTTCGGTGCGGCGCCGCGAGTCGCCGACGCCACCCGCGCCCGTACGCCGCGGCCCGAATCCGACGGCAAGGAACAGTTCGGCGAACGGACGACCTGGTTGCGCGGCAGCAACTTCCGCGACCCTCGACATCGCTCGATGGTGCTCGAGGCGACCACCCGGATCATCTTCCCGACCATGATCGTGCTGTCGCTGTATTTCTTCTACGCAGGTCACAACGCGCCCGGCGGCGGCTTCGCGGGCGGGTTGACGATGGGCCTGGCGCTGGTTCTGCGCTACCTCGCAGGCGGACGGTACGAGCTCGGTGAGGCGCTGCCGATCGACGCAGGACGCATTCTCGGGGTGGGCCTGGGCTTCTCGGTGGGTACAGCGGTCGCGTCGGTCCTGCTCGGAGCGCCTGCACTGTCGTCGGCGACCTTCGAGTTCACCCTGCCGATCTTCGGTGATGTCAAGCTCGTCACTGCCATCTTCTTCGACCTCGGCGTCTACCTGATCGTCGTCGGCCTCGTCCTCGACGTGTTGCGCAGCCTCGGCGCCCGGCTAGACGAGGACCCTCCCCGCCGTCGCCGTGAGCCGCAGGAGGCGGCGTCGTGAGCATCAACCTCGGCCTGCTGATCGTGGTCGGCCTCATGGCCGCTTGCGGCGTCTACCTGCTCCTCGAGCGCAGCCTCATCCGGATGCTGCTCGGATTGCTGTTGGTGGGCAACGCGATCAACCTGCTCATCGTCACCGTCTCGGGCGCGATGGGGAACCCCCCCATCATCGGCCGGACCGCCGACGAACGCAGCGCCGACGCCGATCCACTGGCGCAGGGCATGGTCCTCACCGCGATCGTCATCACCATGGGCGTGGCCGCCTTCGTGCTCTCGCTCGCATACCGCAGCTTCATGATCAACACCGACGACGAGGTCGACGACGACCCCGAGGATCTGAAGGTCAAGCGGCAACGCAATTTCGACGCCCCTGACCGGGACCGCAGCGACGACCCGGTCACCGGGTCGGACACCATCCGCGGCGATCTGTTCGATGACGACGGAAATCCCGTGACCCAAGAGGAGATCCGGGCCCGGCGGGCGCAGATCCACGAGACCGACGTCCTGCCCGATCCTGACGAACCCGACGACATCGAGGATCGTCACGAACTCGGCGACGACGAAGAAACCGACACCGACGAGCAACCAGGGCTCGACGACGACACCGAAGGGGGTGCGACGCGATGACGTTGTCGAACGCGTGGTTCCCCACGCTCATCGTCACCCCGGTGCTGGTCCCGATGATCGGGACCGTCCTGACGCTGATCATGGGGCGCTATCCCCGCTTTCAGCGCATGGTCACCATCAGTGCCATCACCGTCGCCTTCGTCGCGGCCTGCCTGCTGCTGTACCTCACCAATCGCGATGGCACGTACGCCTTGCACATCGGAGGCTGGGACTCCAAGGGCGGCGATGTCGGTCCGCTCGGTGTGACCCTCGTGGCCGACCAGCTCTCGGCTCTGATGCTGGTCGTGTCGACGGCAGTCCTGCTCTGCGTCATGCTCTACGCGGTCGGCCAGGGTATCCGCGACGGCACCACCGAACAGCCGGTGTCGATCTTCCTGCCGACCTATCTACTGCTGTGCACCGGCGTCTGCAACGCGTTTCTCGCCGGCGACATGTTCAATCTGTTCGTCTCGTTCGAGGTGCTCCTCGCCGCGAGTTTCGTGCTGCTCACCCTCGGTGCCAGCGCCGACCGTGTGCGCGCGGGTGTCTCCTACGTGATGGTGTCGATGGTGTCGTCGCTGGTGTTCCTCGCGGGCATCGCCTTCGCGTACGCGGCCACCGGGACCCTGAACCTCGCCGAGATGGCGGTGCGCCTCGAAGACGTCCCCGATGGGACAAAGGGCGCGCTGTACGCCGTGTTGCTGGTGGCGTTCGGCATCAAGGCCGCGGTGTTCCCCCTGTCGACGTGGCTGCCCGACTCCTATCCGACCGCCCCTGCCCCGGTCACCGCGGTCTTCGCGGGATTGCTGACCAAGGTCGGCGTCTACGCGATCATCCGGGCGCACACCCTGCTGTTCCCCGGTGGCTCGATGGATCGGGTCCTGCTGGTTGCCGGACTGCTGACCATGCTGGTCGGCATCTTCGGTGCCATCGCCCAGTCCGACATCAAACGATTGCTGTCGTTCACGCTGGTCAGCCACATCGGTTACATGATCTTCGGCATCGCGCTGTCCACGGAGTTCGGACTCTCGAGCGCCATCTACTACGTGGCCCACCACATTCTCGTGCAGACGACCCTGTTCCTGGTGGTGGGTCTGATCGAACGGCAGGCGGGGTCTGCCTCGCTGCGCCGGCTCGGCGGCCTGGCTGCCAGTCCGCTGCTCGCCGCGCTGTTCCTGATCCCGGCCCTCAACCTCGGTGGCATCCCGCCGTTCTCGGGCTTCATCGGCAAGGTCGCGCTCATCGAAGCCGGTGTCCAAGATGGCAGCGTACTGGCCTGGACACTGGTGGCCGGGTCCGTCGTGACCAGTCTGCTGACCCTGTACGTGGTCGCCCGCGTGTGGACCAAGGCGTTCTGGCGTCCCCGCGCCGACGCTCCCGAAGGCGACCTCGCCGACGCCGGGCCGGCCGCACTCCTCGGGGGTGACGACGACGATGTGGCGTACGACGACCGTGCCGACGTCGGCCGGATGCCGATCGGGATGGTCATCCCGACCATCGCGATGGTCGGCGCGGGCATCATCCTGACCCTGTGGGCGGGCCCGATCTTCGAGTTCACCGACCAGGCCGCAGCCGACCTGACGGACTCCAGCATCTACCTCAACGCCGTGCTGGGAGGTGATCGGTGAGATGAGCAGTGAGCCCACCACCCACTCCCGGCCGCAGCCTCCCCCACCGCGGGGCCCGATCCGGGCTGCCCTCGTCAACGCCTGGCGCTTCTCGGTCATCTTTCTGGCCTGGTACATCGCCCGGACCATCTTCTGGTTCCGCGCCAGGATCCAGATCAAGCGGTGGTTCGGTGGCAACCGGCGCGAGGTTGCCGTACGGCTGTGGAACGTGACCTGGCTGACCTTCGTGTGGGTACTGCTCTGGGGTACCTACGATCTCGCGAACGTCTTCACCGGGATCGGGGTGGCACTGCTGGTGCTGATCGCGTTGCCGCTGCCCCGGGTGCCGGTCGAGGGCCGCATCCACCCCCTCACGCTCCTCGAACTGGCTGCCCGACTCATCGCTGCATTCTTCATCTCGAGCGCGCAGGTCGCCTGGGCCGCGGTCCGGCCGGCCAAGCCGCCGCTGAGCGCTGTGCTGCGCGCCCGGCTCGCCATCAAATCGGACATGGTCCTGACTCTTGCGGTCGACTACCTCAACCTCGTCCCCGGCACCATGGTCGTCGAGATCGATCACAGCCGTCGATTGCTCTACGTGCACCTGTTCGACGCGAGCTCGCCGGAGAAGGTCAAGGCCTTCTACAAGCAGATCGAAACCATCGAGCGGCTGTTCATTCGCGGCTTCGAGCGGGACCATGAGTGGCGGGCCAGCCCGTATCACGGCATCGACGACGACCTCAGCGCCGGCGACTACCCACGGGGAGGTATCTGATGAGCGTGATCTCGACCCACCGGACAGGTCTGCCGGCCGACGGCGGAGCGGTCTCATGACGTACGTGTGGATGATCGCGGCAGGTCTGCTGTTGGCGGCGTCGGTTCTCACCACCGCCCGCATGCTGATCGGGCCCAACACGTTGGACCGTCTCGTCGCCCTCGACACCGCGGTGGCTGTCGCGATGTGTTCGCTCGCGGTCTGGGCCGCCTACTCGGAGGACTCGACGGTGGTGTCCGGGATCGTCGCGCTGTCACTGTTGAGTTTTGTCGGGTCCGTGGCGGTCGCCCGATTCCGGGTCCGGGACAACGAAGGTGTGGGCGAGCATGATCGCTGACATCGTGGTCGCGGTACTTTTGCTGACCGGATCCACCATGGCGTTCACCGCGTCCATCGGTATCTTGCGGTTCCCCGACACCATGACGCGGATGCACGCCGCCACCAAACCGCAGACCCTCGGCCTGATCCTGGTCCTCGTCGGTGCGGGCGTCCGCCTCTGGGACACTATCGATTTCGGCATGCTGGTGCTGTCGGGCATCTTCGCGCTCCTCACGGCGCCGGTCATCGCGCACCGGGTCGGCAAGCTGGCATATCAGGAGCAACGCATCCGCGACGACCTCATCGATTCCGACGACGTCGAATCGCCGCGCACCGACTGATGTCACCTGCCCACCCATGAAGGTCGACCCGCGGTGAGTGCCGACGACGAGTTGTCCGCCTCGCAACTCCGCCGAGGCGGAGAACTGGGCAAGATCGCCGCGCATTCCGCGATCAGACGGGTCCGTTCGCGGGCGGTGACACTCGGTGGATCCCACGATGAGCGGCGCCTGCGCGCGGAGCAGGACGCGCTGGCCGCCGCCGACGAACTGATCACCGTGCTCGGGTCGATGAAGGGCGCCGCGATGAAGGTGGGGCAGTTCCTGTCCCTCCTCGATCTCGACATGGTGCCGAGGTCGGCGCGCGGCGCGTTCAACCAGAAGCTGGCCGTCCTGCGCGACAACGCACCTCGCGTCTCCAATGCGACGATGCTCGGCGTGCTCGAAGACGAGCTGGGTCCGAAGATGTCCGAGATCGCCGACATCGATCCCGAACCCATCGCCGCGGCCTCGATCGGACAGGTCTACCGCGCCACGCTGACCGGCGGCCGCGCGGTGGCGGTGAAAGTGCAGTATCCGGGTATCGACCGGGTGGTCCGCGCCGACCTCAAGAATCTGGCGATCGCCCTGCGGCTGTACAAGAAGTTGCTCCCGACGGTCGATCCGCAGTCGTTCGTCCGCGAGATCACGGGCAACATCCTCGCCGAACTGGATTACGAGGCCGAGGCCGACAATCAACGCCGGCTGTCGATTCGGTACGCAGGGCATCCGTTCATCCAGATCCCGGACGTTATCGAAAGCCTCTGCACCACCAGGGTGCTGACCACGGAGCTCATCACCGGCATCGGGCTCGCCGAGGTCGCCGGACTCGACGTCGAGACGCGGGACCAGGTCGGCGAGGTGATCTACCGGTTCTATTGCGGCAGCATCCACACCGACGCCACGTTCTGCGGCGATCCCCATCCCGGCAACGTCATCCTCGCCGACGACGGCCGCGTCGCGTTCCTCGACTTCGGCTCGAGCAAGACCATGTCGAAGGGCTCGTTGAAGCTCGAGCAGCAGTCGCTGATCGCAGCCAGGGCGGGTGATGCGGCCGGGGTCGCGAGCGTTCTGCGCCGCGGCGGCGTCCTCGTCAACGAGGAGTCGATCACCGACGAGGACGTGCTCGATTACGTCCGCGACTCCACCTGGTGGCACATGAACGACGAGCTTCTGACCATCACCCCACAGATCGCGAACACCGCGATGATCGCGGCCGTCCACCCGGCGACCGACTACGGCGGACACGCCCGCGAACAACGGTTCCCAGAGGAGCATCTGATGGCCCGGCGCGTGGAGTTCTACACCTGCGCGATGCTCGGCCAACTGGGCGCAACCGCGAACTGGTATCGGATCGAAGGTGAGTGGCTGACCGCCGCAGAGCCGGAAACCGAACTGGGACAGGTCGATCAGTGGTGGCGCAGGCGCACGTTCAGCGACTGAGCCATCCCGATCTTGGTGGCTTTTGGCGAGTGTTTCCGCAGGTGGCGGTCGCCAGAACCCACCAACTTCGGCTCTAGCGGTCGAGCTCGGTGACGATCGAATCGACGACGGCGACCATGTCGCCGGTCTCGGCGAACTTCTGGCGCTGCCGCTGATACGACCCACCTCGTAGCGGAATCTCCGCCACCGACGCGAGTTCGTCGACGCAGTCGAGGTCCTTGGCGATCGGTGCGAGACGGGTCAACATGTCCGTCAGATCGTCGGTGACCAGTCGCTCGTTGCAGTCGCTGTCGGTGATGATGATCGCGTCGAGTCCGTAACGCGCTGCGCGCCACTTGTTTTCCTGCACCAGCCAGGGAGCCATCACCGGCAGTTGCTCCCCTGCATCCAGCCGTCGGTCCAGATCGACGACGAGGCAGTGGATCAACGCCACCAGTCCGGCGAGTTCGGAGATCGTGGACACCCCATCGCACACCCTGATCTCCACGGTGCCGAGATTCGGCGAAGGGCGGATGTCCCAGCGGATCTCGTTGAGGTGCTCGATGATGCCCGTGTGCATCTGATCGCCGACGAAAGCCTCGAACTCATTCCACTGCTGGAACTGGAAGGGCAGGCCGGCAGTGGGCAACTGCTGGAACATCATCGCGCGGTTGCTCGCGTACCCGGTGTCCTGGCCGGACCACATCGGCGATGACGCAGACAGCGCGAGGAGGTGCGGATACTGGTTCAACAGCGACGACACGATCGGTAACACCTTGTCGCGGTGGTTGATACCCACATGGACGTGCACACCCCAGATCAGCATCTGCCGACCCCACCACTGGGTCCGCTCGATCAGTTCGGCGTACCGGTGCCCGGGCGTGAGCTGCTGAGTGGACCACTGCGCGAACGGATGAGTACCAGCCCCGAAGAGATCGACGCCGATGTCGTCCGCGATTCCACGAACCACCGCGAGCGACTCGGACAAGTCGGCGATCGCCTCGCCGGTGTTGCGGCAGATGCCCGTGACCAATTCCACCGTGTTCCGGAGCAACTCCTTGTGGATGCGATCGCCCGAGCTCGGGTTGTCGAGTTCGCTGACCCGCTCGAAGAGTCGAGCAGCCGAGTTCGACAGATCGCGCGACTCCTTGTCGACGAGCGCGAACTCCCACTCGACACCGATGGTCGGCCTCGGTGAGGAGTTGAACTCGATCGACCGGACGTTATTTATTTCAGCTCTCTTCGATCGCGGTTTATCTCAGCTCTCTTCGATCACACCGCAGGCGATCCGCTTGCCGGCGTCACCGGTCATCAGCGTCTCTTCGTCCGGCGCCGGGGCGTACTTGATCGGGATGTTACCGAAATTGTCGGGCTTCTCGTGGATCACGATCGCGGTCTCGAGGATCTGCTGGATGTCGAAACCATCGGTGGCGGTGACGGTTTCGCCCTTGCCCTCTTCGTTGATGTAGATCGACACGAGGTCGCCGCTGGCCGGGTGGCTGGTGTTGCCGTCGACCTGCAGGTGGCTGCCCGCGGAGAGGAAGTCGCCCGGCGCGCCACCCGAGGGTGCCGTCGAGTTGGGCTCACATTTGCCCACCGCATGCAGGTGCATCGCGTGGAAGCCCGGCGCGAGGTTCTCGGCCTTCACGGTCACGATCACCGAGCCCTCACTGCTCTCGAAGCTCGCCTCGCCGGCCGGTTGCCCGTTCGGCTGCTGCAGCGTCGCGGTGGCCTCGCCGCCCTCGCTCGGTTGTCCGACGCCGCCGACGTCGACGGGTGCCCGGTCGCCGGTGACGACGCTGGGCTGCGTGCCCTTGGCGTCCGTCGGATTCTCATCAGGACTGCAGCCTGCCAACAGGAACGCGGCCACCGCGACCGGTGTCACCAACGCGGCAGTCCGCCGCACGGAGGTGAAGTTCTTGAGCGAGCGCTGCGCCATGGTTGGGCTCCCTTGTGGTCGGGCGTGTCGCCGGTTCTACCGTCGGTAGTAGGTCAGCGAAATCATAACTGGTTGAGGTAGAGGGTTCTCCGACCGCATAGCCGAGCCGGAGTCCGAAGTCATTGGCGGGTGACCACGATCAGAGGCAGCCCCCGTGGGCACTCGTCGAACGCGGGCGGGCGGGGGTCCACCGAGACGTCGCCCCCGAGGTCTTCCGCGAGCTGCTCCGCCGCATCCTGCTGGCCCGAGCTGTAGAAAACAGTGTTCTCGGTGATGCTGGCCGACTGCAGGTTGGCCGGGGTCGCAGTGTCCCACCCCAGGCCTTCGACCTGCCTTGCGTACGTCTGACCGAGGCCGCCGATCGCCCCGGCGTTGAACACGCACACCTGGGGACGATCCGGATCCACCGACACGCTGGTCGAAGCACTGGTTGACGCGTTGGACGGTGTCGCCGCCTCGGAGGATGAGGACGTCGGCTGGCGACTCTGCGCCGCCTCGAGGCCCGCCTCCGGATCTGAATCACCGGTGGCCGCCGAGTGCCAGCCCAGCCCGATGAAGACCACCGCGATGGCGAGCAGCAACATGGCGCCGGCGCGAAACGGCAGGTGTGGAGGCTCGGAGTTGGTCATTGCGCCCACCTTACGAAACTTGACGACCGCACGACAATTCCCGGACGAGTCAGGTGACGTCGAATCCGAGACGACGGGCAGCCCGGGCCTTCTGCCTGCTGGCTCGCAGACGCCGGAGCCGCTTCACGAGCATCGGATCGGCCGCGAGCGATTCAGGACGATCGACCAGAGCATTGAGAACCTGGTAGTACCGAGTCGCAGACAGACCGAACAGTTCCTTGATTGCTTCTTCTTTGGCCCCGGCGTACTTCCACCATTGCCGTTCGAAGGCCAAGATGTCATGCTCACGCCGGGTCAACCCGTCGGCCCCAACCTCGCCTGGACCGAGCTCTGCGTGGTCTTGGTTCGCGTTGTCCGCCTGCCCGGATTGCTTCTGGTCTCGCGCGGTTGCGCCGTCCATCTCGCTCCCTTGAGAATCGGTCCTACTCCACCCCATCGCCACACGTCGCTTGTCGATATCAACGGCGTGAATTACAACAGTGTGGTTCGCAGTACATCTAACCACGCCGCCAAAGGAATTCGCGCGATGGCTTGCCGAGTAATCTGACCCTCATGGCAATTCTTCCCATCCGCATCGTCGGTGATCCGGTGCTGCACAATCCCACTGAATCCGTAGCACTGGACGAGGCCGGCAAGCCCCCCGCCGACGTGGTGGCACTCCTCGACGACATGTACGAAACCATGGACGCCGCCAACGGCGTCGGACTGGCGGCAAACCAGGTCGGAGTCGGTCGCCGATTCTTCGTCTACGACTGCCCCGAAGGCAACGGCCGAGGCGGAGCGCGGCGTCGCGGCGAGGTCATCAACCCGGTCCTGGAGACCTCTGAGATCCCGGAGACGATGCCCGACCCCGACGACAACGACGAGGGCTGCCTGTCGGTGCCGGGTGAACAGTTCCCGACCGGCCGCGCCGACTGGGCGAAGGTCACCGGCGTCGACCGCAACGGCGACAAGGTCGAGATCGAGGGCAAAGACTTCTTCGCCCGGATGCTGCAGCACGAGACAGGTCACCTCGACGGGTTCCTGTACGTGGACGTTCTCATGGGCCGCAACGCGCGCGCCGCGAAGAAGACCATCAAACGCAACGGGTGGGGTGTGCCCGGGCTGAGCTGGCTCCCAGGTGAGGACGAAGACCCCTTCGGTCACGACGATGACGACGAGTGACTCAGTCACGGACGACGAGTGACTCCGTCACGGACGACGAGTGACTCCGTCACGGACGACGAGTGACTCCGTGCGGAAACATTCGAAGTGACTCCGTCACGGGGTGACCGGGTGGTGGTCCGTTTCCGCAAAGGCCCCGGAGCACCCGCCGACTGGCGCGGCGACCCCGCGGCGACGCTCAGCGACGTCACCGGAGTGCTCGACAGCGACAGTCCTGACCTGGTGATCCTTCGCGGCGCCGAACGCGTCGTCGTGCCCGCAGACCTCGTGGTCGCGGTGAAGGCGCTCTCGGACAAACCGGTGCGCAACTCGGAGATCAGATCGCTCGAGGTCGCCGCGGCGCGCGGGTGGCCCGGGGTCGAATCGGAATGGATCGACGGATGGCTGGCGCGGGCCGGGGGCGGTTTCACCCGCCGGGCGAACTCCGCGGTGCCGTTGGAGATGGGCGCACGACTCGATGCGCAGACAATGAACCGACTGAGCGAGTGGTACCAGGCTCGGGATCTGCCGATCAGGATCGCAGCCGCCACGCGGCTGCTCCCCGGCGCCCACGTCTCCCCCGCCGACCATGTGATCGACGTCGACGTCCTGGTGGCGCCGGTGGGATCGGCCGCCTCGGACGGTCGGGGCGACGTGTCGATCGACGAAACGCCATCGAAGGAGTGGGTCGCCGCGTACGTCGGTCAGCGCGGTGATGCAGACCGCGCGGTTGCGGCCGCCGTGGTCGGGGCCGTCGACGACGGGAAGCTCGGTTTCGCGACCGTCCGCGACGACGAAGGCGCCGTGCTGTCCATCGGCAGGGGCGCCGTCACCACCGGACTCGACAACGATGTCTGGCTGGGCCTTTCAGCGTTGTGGACATCGGCGGACCATCGCGGCCGGGGACTGGGCCGGGCGGTCACGTCGGCGCTGGAAGCCTGGGGCGCCGGAATCGGCGCGTCGCACACCTACCTGCAGGTGGAAACCGGCAACACCCACGCGCGAGACTGGTACCGCCGCATGGGTTTCGGCCTCCACCACAGCTACGGGTACGTCGAATACCCCTGACCCACAGATGCACACCGTTGAGTCATATGCACACGTTGCAACGTGTGCATATGACTCGACTGTGTGCTTTTACGGAAAGCGGGCGACGTAGCGGCGCTGCCACGGCGTCTCGACCGCAGACGGCGAATAGTGAGCCCGGACGTACGCGACGGCGTCGCCGGGTGCGACCCCGTCGATCACAGCGATGCACGCGAGCGCGGTTCCGGTTCGGCCCTTGCCGCCACCACATGCCACCTCCACCCGCTGAGTCTGCGCCCGCAACCACACCTCCCGGAAGGCATCCACCGCATCGCCGCGATCGGCCGGGAGCCAGAAGTCGCGCCACCTCAGCCAGCGACTCGTCCAATCGGTTGCGGGTGGTTCGTGTCCGAGTAAGTACAGCCCGAAGTCGGGGTCGGGGCCTGTGGGTGTCCCGTGACGTAATCCTCGTCCGCGAACGGTCCGTCCCGAGGGCAGCCGCAAGAGACCCGCGGTGGAATCGTCCCAGGTTGTGGCCACAATTTCACCCTAGATGACCCTTCTGTCCGCGACGCCGGTCTCCGCCCACAGCGAACGACAGTGGCGAATCAATGCAACGGTGTAATCATGTAATCACTACGAAGGAGTGAAGATGAAAAGCACACACAAAGGATCACGCGGACCCGGCGGCGGACGCCGCGGCGGCTGGCAGCAGGCAGAACTACCGGACGCATCCGATGCATCGGGCTGGTTCGCCGGACGCCTGCCCGACGACTGGTTCGAGGGCACCGCAGAGGTCACCGTCGACCGCGACGAGATCACCGTCATCGGCACCCTGACGGCCCCGCCGTCCGACGAGAGCACCGCGACCGCCGCTGCGGAAGGTCGAGCATCACGGTTCCGCGAGGACACCCGCGGTGAACGGATGGCCATCGCGGACGAGGCGCAGGCCCGCTATGCACGCAAGGTGTCCTGGGGAGTGAAGGTGGGCGATCAACGAATCCTGTTCACCCACATCGCCGTTCCGGTCATGACCCGGCTGCGGCAGCCCGAACGCCAGGTACTCGACACCCTTGTCGACGCCGGAGTCGCCCGCTCGCGGGCAGACGCACTCGCATGGTCGGTCAAACTCGTCGGAGAACACACCGAGGAGTGGCTGGGCAAACTACGATCGGCGATGGACGACGTCGACACCTTGCGCGCCGAAGGCCCGGGGCTCTGAGCTCTCAGCCGAGCTGCATGACGATATGGCAGCTGCGCTCTGCCGCATTTGTCACGAACCCGGACAAAATGTCGTAGTTCGACCTCAGGTACTCGATGCCGCCTGCGTCCCACGAGTGAAGGAACGGTGGCACTCTCAATTTCGAGAGTTCCTTCGTGCCGGTGGCTTCGAGCAACGTATCAAAGGTCATGTGCACGAGGCAGTCGCGTGCTGCCACCACGTATTCGGGACTCATGTAGTTCGGGATGCCCTCACCGAAGTCGTAGTCCCCCGGAATCGTCCCTTGGCCCGAAATCGGGTTCACCATGATCCGGGCATGGTCGAACATCACCTCGAGTGCGTCATACGATTTGTCGAGATCCACCGTCACAGAGGGATCCGCCTCTGACAATCCCCAGACGAACTCGCTGATGTCGCCCGCTTCTCCCAGCGCGTGGATCTCGTGCAGGCCGGCGTCGGTCAGTTGCGTCAACGTCAGAATCATCCCCATGGCAGCCAAACTACCCGGCCGACCGTGCCGTTCGGCACGCTGACCGTGCCCTACCGGTCACCGAAACGGCACGGTCGATGCAGGTAAGGCACGATCGGCGGCTGGAAGGGCACGCTCGTCGGGGTCAGGCACCTTCAGTGATGGCGCGACTGTTGTCTTTGAGATCGACTCCGCTGCGGCCCAATTGGCGAGCACCCTCGATCAAGGCCGCGCACACCCGGGCAGCATCGGTGTAGCCCAGCCCTCCGGGTGGGTGGATGTTGGAGATGCAGTTCCGTTCAGAATCAGCGCGTCCCGGTCGTGGTAGGTGCGTCAGGTATATGCCGACACTGTCGGCGACCGACAGACCCGGGCGCTCCCCGATGATCACGATCAACGTACCCACCTTCTGGGCGGCTCCGATGTGATCGCCGAGGGCGACCCGGGCCTGTGTCGCGATCACCGGCGGCGCGAACGAATATTTTTGCGCAAGAACCTCTTTGAGTGCGGACAACAGCCCGGTCGCATGTTCGGACAACGCGATCGGCGAAAGTCCGTCGGCGAGCACGAAGCCCACATCGGCATCCACCTCCGCGACCTCACTCAGATCAGCCGGGGACCGACCCAGATCTGGTCTGCGCAGGTACTCGCTGCGGTCGGCAGCCTGGCTCGTCACGACGATCGGCGACCCCAGCTCCAACTTCTCCACCTCGACCGCGAGCGCGTCGGCATCGAGCGGCTGGTGGACCGCATCGCGCGCCGCAGCATGAGCCGCTGCGAACTCCAGCACCCGGGTGGTCGGCAGCGAATCCCCGGTGCGACCCAAACCGATTCGTGCCGCGGTCCGCAGACGCAGGGCATCCCACAAATCACTCATCAGGCCACCGGCCCGGTGAGACTGCGCAGAGGCGACGCCTCGGGTTGCAGATCGAGGACCCGGCCATCGGCACCGAGCATCCCCACCCGGTCGAGCCACGACTCGAACTCCGGCGCCGGCTTCAAACCCAGTGTGCGACGGGCATACAGCGCGTCGTGGAACGACAGGCTCTGGTAACCGAGCATCACATCATCGGCACCGGGCACGGTGATCACGAACGGCACCCCCGCGACGCCGAGCAGGGTCAGCAGATTGTCCATGTCGTCCTGATCGGCCTCTGCGTGGTTGGTGTAGCAGACGTCCACCCCCATCGGCAGACCCAGCAGCTTGCCGCAGAAGTGGTCCTCGAGTCCGGCACGCAAGATCTGCTTGCCGTCGAACAGGTACTCCGGCCCGATGAAACCGACAACAGTGTTGATCAGCAACGGATCCAACTCGCGCGCAACGGCATACGCTCGGGTCTCGAGGGTGTGCTGGTCCACCGGCTTGCCACCGGTACCGAAGTGGGCACCTGCGGACAACGCCGAACCCTGGCCCGTCTCGAGGTACATGACATTGTCACCGACGGTGCCGCGATGCAGCGACTTCCCCGCCTCGTTACCTTCTCGGAGGATGGCGATGTCGACGCCGAAACCCTTGTTCGCGCCTTCGGTCCCGGCGATCGACTGGAACACGAGGTCCACCGGGGCACCCGCCTCGATAAGCCCGATCGTCGTCGTCACGTGCGAGAGCACACACGACTGCACCGGGATCTCGTACCGCTGCCGGATGTCGTCGAGCAGATGCAGCAACTCCGACGTGGCATGCGGCGAGTCGGTCGCCGGATTGATCCCGATCACCGCATCACCGCAGCCGAGCAGCAGTCCGTCGAGCGTCGCTGCTGCGATCCCGGTCGGGTCATCGGTCGGATGGTTCGGTTGCAACCGGGTGGCGAGCGTCCCCGGCAGTCCGATCGTCGTCCGAAATGCCGACACCACGTTCACCGCCCGCGACACCGCGATCAGGTCCTGATTGCGCATGAGCTTGCAGACGGCCGCCACCATCTCGGGAGTGAGCCCGCGCGAGACGGAGGTGAACGTTGCCGCTGCGGCGTCGGCCGGCCCCGACGCAACTTCCAGTAGCCAGTCCCGCAATCCGCCGACCGTCATCGCCTTGACCGGCGAAAAGGCCTGCACATCATGGGTATCCATGATCAACCGGGTGATCTCGTCGCTCTCGTACGGAACCACCGCTTCGTTCAGGAACACCGTCAGCGGCACATCGGCCAGCGCCCACTGCGCCGCGGCCCGTTCCGTGTCGGACTCGGCGGCACACCCCGCCAGCTCGTCACCACTGCGCGCCGGTGTCGCTTTTGCCATCAGTTCGACGAGTCCGTCAAAGGCGTATGTGGTCCCGGCCAGGGTGTGCTGATAGCGGCTCATCGTCGGTTCATCCCACATCGCTTTCGGCTGCGGCAAGCATCGCGAACTCTTCGTCGGGCGAGTTCGCAACCAGGTGCTTACGACTGTAGAGACCGAAGTACGCCATGAAGGCGACAAACGCAACCAGACACCAGAGCGCTGCGGTTGTGTCGACGAGGAAGGTGGCGATCACCGAGACCACTGCGATGACCAGAGCAAAACCGGTGGTCGCGATGCCACCGGGCGTGCGGTACGGCCGGTGCATGTCGGGCTCACGAACCCGCAGCACGATGTGGCTGACCATCATGAGCACGTAACTCAGGGCCGCGCCGAAAACGGCCATGTTCAGCAGTATCGCGCCCTCGCCGGTGAAGGTCAGCGCGAACCCGATGATGCCCGGGATGATCAGCGCCCAGGTGGGCGCCTTGCGACTGTTGGTGACCGATAGCGCCCGCGGAAGGTAGCCGGCCCGCGACAACGCGAACAACTGGCGCGAGTACGCGTACATGATGGAGAAGAAGCTCGCGATCAGTCCGGCCAGACCGACGTAGTTGACCACGGTGGCTGCGGTGCCGTCGATGGCGTCGACCAGCGGATTCACCGATTCGCCGACGCCCTGCGCGCCGAGTGCGCCGGTGGCCATGAACAGCACCAGCGCACCGGTGAGCAACAGGACGCCCATGGCCGCGATGATGCCGCGCGGCACGTTCTTCTCCGGATTCTCGGCTTCTTCGGCCGCCAGCGGAACGCCTTCGATCGCCAGGAAGAACCAGATGGCGAACGGAATCGCCGACCACACACCGAGGTAACCGAACGGCAGGAAGTCCGACGAGCCCGCGGCATCCGCATCGGGCGCGATGTCGGTGAGCAGTGCGGCGTCGAAGTGGCTGATCGCCGCGATGCCGAAGATGACCAGACCGACCAGCGCGATCGCGGTGATGACGAACATCGCCTTCAGTGCCTCACCGGCGCCGACGAGGTGGATGCCGATGAAGATGATGTAGACCGCGAGGTACACCCACCAGCCGTCGGATATCCCGAACAGATCGAGCGATTCGACGTAGCCGCCGATGAAGGTCGCGATGGCGGCCGGGGCGATGGCGTACTCGATGAGGATGGCTGTGCCGGTGGCGAAACCACCCCACGGGCCCAGCGCTCGTCGGGCGAACGTGTAACCGCCTCCGGCGGCCGGCAGTGCCGATGACATCTCGGCCATGCCCAGGACCATCGCGAGATACATCGCCGCGATGATGACGGCGGCGATGAGCAGGCCCCCGAAGCCGCCTTCGAGCAGCCCCGCGTTCCAGCCGGCGTAGTCGCCCGAGATCACATAGCTCACCCCGAGGCCGGCGAGCAGCACCCACCCGGCGGTGCCTTTACGGAGTTGTCGTTTCTCCAAGTACTCGGAGGAGGCGGCTGTTTCAGTCATACGCAACGATAGCCAGCAACTGAAACCGTCGTGTTAGATCGACTTTTCCGACGTGTTTCGTACTTTCTGTTCGCAAATCCGGCCGATTTCGCACCACCCGCCCGAATATCTCGACGGATGGTGCAGAACCGGGCAGAAGATCAGGTCACCGCGGCGACAGGGTCATCGAGAAACGCGTGCGGAAACGTCTCTGACCTCTGCTGGAAGGACAGGATGCTCGGATTCTGGATGACACCCTCCCGGATCTCGATCGCCCGCAAAATCGTCGGCGTCTGATCCCAGTGGTCCGGACCGCCGAGAACTGACTTCAGATGCGGCAGCAGAGCCTCGCTGATCTCCCACGTCGCGGAGTCCCACAGGTACGAGGGACTGTGATCGACCGCGTAGTAGAGCACGCCTTTGCCCACGGTGAATGCCGGCTCGTCGAACGTCGTCGGCAGGGCCCAGCTGAAACCCATACCTTCATCGCACGAGACGTCGATGATCAGGGTTCCCGGCGGGAACCCCGGCAGATCGGACTCGTCGAGGAACGTCAGGGGCGTATCGGTGTTCTGCAGTACGCAGTTGACGATGATGTCGTTGCCCGCCAAGAACTCGGCGACCGGGAGTCGTCCCGACGGCGTCTCCGCCCACATGCTGTGCGGGTCCCGGGGATCGCCGTACTCGAGTTGCACGATCTGCGTCGAGTGGATCGGTGAACCGACCGCTGCCACGTCGCGGTTCGTCAGCACGTGCACATCGTCGACACCGTGTGCGTTCAGTGCGGTCACCGCGCCGCGCGCGGTGGCACCGAATCCGATGACGGTGGCCCGCAACCGGCGACCGTAGTCTCCGGTCTTGCCCGCCAACTCCAGCGCGTGCAGCACCGAACAGTATCCGGCGAGCTCGTTGTTCTTGTGGAACACGTGGAGCGCGAATCCGCCGTCTTCGGTCCAGTGGTTCATGGCCTCGAAGGCGATGAGGGTCAGCCGCCGGTCGATGGCGACCTGGGTGAGCCTGGTGTCCTGTACACAGTGCGGCCAACCCCAAACAGTCTGACCCACACGCATTTCGAGGAGGTCTTCGGCCTGCACCTTGGGCAGGAGGATCACATCGCACTCAGCGATGAGCTCCTCGCGTGTGCCGATGCCGGCCACGAGTGGCCGCAGATCGTCATCGGTGACGCCGAAGTGCTCGCCGTAGCCGTGCTCAAGGCGGATCGACGAGCGCAGTCCGAGCTTGATCTTTTCGAAATGCCGCGGATGGATGGGTAGGCGTCGTTCGTTCTCCTTCGCGGAGTGAGCCAGTATTCCGATCGAAAGGTTGGGCATTTCAGCGGTTTTCGGCAAGTCAGCGCTTTTTGTTGCCGGTGAAGATGGTCTCGCCCGGGGCGGCGTCTGCCTTCCCCTTCTTGATTGCACGCTTTTCTTTCAGGGACTTACCGGATTTCTTGGTCATACCTTGACGTGGCGACTTGTCGGCCATGTGGCGATCCCTTGATTGAGAACCTGATAGGTCCCGATTTGACCAGCTTACGCCCCTGACCCTGGGCCCCTGCCGGGCGCCGCCCGCGCCCGCGAAGGCAGTGTGAAAAACTCGAAGCCATGCTTCGCATCGCCACCTGGAACGTCAACTCGATCCGCGCCCGCAGCGAACGGGTCGTCGACTGGCTCGAACGGGCAAACATCGACGTCCTGGCCATGCAGGAAACCAAATGCAAGAACGAGCAGTTTCCCGAGATGGGGTTCGCCGCTGCCGGCTATGAGCTCGCCACGGTCGGCTTCAGCCAGTGGAACGGCGTCGCGATCGCATCCCGCGTCGGCCTCGACGACATCGAGACGAGCTTCGAGAACCAGCCCGGTTTCAGCAAGGACGCCGGGGTGGACCCCGCGATCGAGGCCCGCGCGATCGGTGCCACCTGTGGCGGAGTGCGCGTCTGGAGCCTGTACGTCCCCAACGGCCGCACCCTCACCGACCCCCACTACACATACAAGCTCGAATGGCTTGCTGCACTGCGTGATACCTCCGCCAAGTGGCTCGCCGACGACCCCACCGCCGAGATCGTCCTCAGCGGAGACTGGAATATCGCCCCCACCGACGACGACGTGTGGGATCCGGCCCTGTTCGCCGACAAGACACACACGTCCGAGCCCGAGCGCGCCGCCTTCGGCGCGATGACCGAGGTGGGGTTCACCGACGTCGTGCGGCCCTACACTCCCGGACCCGGGGTCTACACCTACTGGGACTACACGCAGCTGCGTTTTCCTCGTAAGGAAGGCATGCGCATCGACTTCAGCCTGTGCTCACCGGCGCTCGCGACCCGCGTGAGCGGCGCCGAGATCGACCGCCAGGAACGAAAAGGCAAGGGCGCCAGCGATCACGCGCCGGTCATCATCGACGTGGTGTAGAGCTGGGCGGCTGGGTCTAGTTCTGCTCGGGGCGCTCGGCCAGTTCGTCGGCCACCTTGCGCAGGGTGCGTCCCAGCACTTCACGTTCGGCCTCGTCGAGACCCTCGAGCGCCGTCTCCAGGGCTTGCACCCGGCGGGATCTGCTGCCCTTGATCAGGTCGGCACCCGCCTCCGTCACCGCCAGGAGGCTGGCCCGGCCGTCGTCGGGGTCCGCGGTCCGCTGGACGAGTCCGTCCCGTTCGAGTCCTGACACGATGCGCGACATCGTCGGCACCGTCACGTTTTCCCGCTCCGCGAGTTCTGACAACCGGATCGGCCGGCCGGTGTCGATCAGAACCCACAGCGCCGACAGTGAGCTGAGCGGCTGGGAGTTCTGACCGGTCCGCGACCGCAGCGATCGGACAACCCGCGCCAGGTCGCGGTACACCGAAGCTGCCGATGCTCCCTGCAGATCCATCACCGTTCTCCCGTCAGTTGCGCGGCGGCGACGGAGCCATCGTCATCGGTCCGCGCCACGTCGTCGTCCACATAGGTTACCGGCGCCACGGCCGAGGCCACCGCCGCGATCACCATCATCACTGCCGCTGCGACGAACACCACGACCAAGCCGTCATGGAAGGGCTCGGAGATCAGGTGCGGGAAGAAGCTCTGGCCGGTGAGGGTGTCGGCGTCGACCGCAGGCCTGGACAATTCCCCGCTGTCGGCGAGCAATTCTTCGATCGGGTTGTATCCGAGGAACGCCGCGAACAGACTCCCGACGGGTGGCAGATCTGCGGTCTGTCCCGCGGCTGCCGCCGAGACGCCGTGAGTCATCAGCCCGTCGCGCAACGCCGACGGCAGATGCTGGGCGAGGCCGACCACCATCAGCGAGAAGAAGACACCGATCGACAACGCGTTGCCCGAGTTCATGAAGGTCGCTCGCACTCCCGATGCGGCCCCACGCTGCCGGGCCGGGACACTCGACATGATCACCGCGGTGTTCGGTGACGCGAACAGCCCGGACCCGACGCCGTTGAGGAAGATGAGCAGTGCAAACAGCCAGTAGTCGAAGTCGACCGGAATGAGCAGCAGCGCAATGAACGTCGCCGCCACGATCAGTGATCCACCCGTGGAGAACCACCGGGCGCCGTAACGGTCGGACAGCCAGCCGGCCACCGGGCCGCTCACCAGAAAGCCGACCGTCAACGGCAGTAGGAAAATCGCCGACCACAGAGGTGTCGACTCGAAGTCGTAGCCGCGCAGCGGGAGCCAGATGCCCTGCAGCCAGATGATCAACATGAACTGCAGTCCGCCGCGGCCGATCGCGTTCATGAAACCCGCGAGGTTGCCGAGGCCAAAGGCTGGGACCTTGAACAGCTTGACGTCGAAGATCGGGTCGGCGACCCTCGTCTCGACCACACAGAAGGCGACGAGCAGGAGTACTCCGGCAGCGACACCACCGAGTATCCACGGACTGGTCCATCCGGTTGCCTTGTCTCCGTACGGCTGTATGCCGTAAGTGATGGCGGTCAGCAGCACGGTCAGTCCGATTCCGAAGAGGATCGTGCCCGGCCAGTCCAGTTTTCCCGCGTTGCGGCTACCCACCTCACGTAGCGACCGGATGCTCCACAGCGTTCCGGCGATGCCGAGCGGAACGCTCACCCAGAACACCGCGCGCCAGTGCCATTCCGAGAGCAGCCCACCGACGATCAGCCCGATGAACGATCCGGCCACAGCAGCAACCATGTTGATTCCCAACGCCATTCCCCGCTGCCGCGAGGGAAATGCATCGGTGACGATGGCCGCCGAGGTCGCCATCAACATGGCACCGCCAACGCCCTGGATCACCCGGAAGGCGATGAGCCAGATGGCACCGAGGTCGCCGACGAAGGGATCGATGGACAGCAGGACCGCACAGACGCTGAAGACGACGAACCCGAGGTTGTAGATCTTGACGCGGCCGTACATGTCGCCGAGGCGGCCGAAGGTGACGACCAGCACCGCCGACGCGAGCAGGAACCCCATCAGCAACCAGAGCAGGTAGCTGACGTTGGCGGGTTCGAGTGGGTTCAGACCGATCCCACGAAAGATTGCCGGCAGAGAGATGATGACGATCGAACTGTTGACCGTCACCAGCAGCATCCCGAGCGTGGTGTTGGTCAGTGCCACCCACTTGTAGCCGGGGTGGTCGCTGCTCATCCGGCCTGTGGTCACTTCTGCCGTCATGGATGCGCCCCCGGGCATTGGTAGTTAGTTGTGCGGCTACAACTAAATTACGGCCCCGGTATTGCCCACGCAAGCCGGCGAGCTCCTACGAGTGGTGATCGGTGACCTTTTCCGACTTCAGCGGCGACGTCAGACAGCGCAAGGTCGGTCCCTCCCACAACCGGAGGATCTGCCACATCCTCCGACTGTGGCCACATCCTCCGGTTGCAACAGGAGGGCCTGACAAAGTCCGGAGGACCTGCGACATCCTCCGACTGTGACCACATCCTCCGGCTGCAACGGGAGGGCCTGACAAAGTCCGGAGGACCTGCCACATCCACCGGTTGCAACAGGAGGGCCCGGCAAAGTCCGGAGGTCAGTTGGTGTGCAACCAGAGGATCACGACGAGCCCGATGGTGACGATGAGGGCGGCGATGATCGCCGATACGCCCACAGCGACCAGCACCGTCGCGGAGTTGATGCCCGCGGACGCCGGGTCCTCCTCCTGCGGTTCGCCCGATTCCCAGGGCCCGATCTCCTGGGTGACGTCGTCTTCGTCCGACTGCTGCATCGGGCAATTAGAGCACGCTTCGCCGCCCGGAGTGAGTGCACCCTAACTCGACGCCCTCGGAAGATTCTCGAGACGTAGAGCTTAGGCTAAGCTCACCGTCATGAGCAGGGGATTACAAGGGCTGGTACTCAGAGCACTCGGCGCAGACGACTACGAACTGACCGTGACCGGCAAGCAGCAGGTCACGGACAGTTATGTCCGGATCAGTTTCAAGGCCGGCGGTCTGCTCGGTCACCACGACCGCCACCCGACCCAGTGGATCCGGTTGTGGATACCGAACGGCGACAAGCAACAGCAGCGCGGATACACCCTGGTCGACCCCGATGAGGCCGCCGACACCTTCGACATCGAGTTCGCGATTCACGACGGGCCTGCCGCGAATTGGGCCGTGGCCGCCGAGGTCGGCGAGACCATCGGCGCCACCGTCATGGGCTCGAAGTTCGCGATCCCCGACCCGACTCCGTCGGAATACGTGATCTTCGGCGATCCGGCCGCCGTGCCCGCGATCAACTCCCTGCTCGACGCGATCGGAGATGTCCCTGCCCGGGTGTGGCTCGAGTGGCAGCACGAGTCGGACAAGAACCTTCCTCTCAAAACGACGCCCGCGACCACCGTGGAGTGGGTCGAGCGCGGCACCAAAGGACAAGCCCTCCGCGACACTGCCGCGCAGTTGTCGCTTGCCCCGGGTGCGTTCGGATGGGTGGCCTGCGAGTTCTACACCACCAGAGACATCACGAAGTCGCTCAAGAGCAAACTGCCCAAGACATCGGTCAAGTCCCAGGCCTACTGGAAATGATCAAGAGAGATGGTTCCATGCAAGCCCGTTCGAACCGCCTGACCGTAGTGCTCGCCCTCTTCGCGGCCCTGACTCTCGTTGTCACGGCCTGCAGTTCACCGGACGAAGACTCCGACAACGGGGCACCCATCCAGGTGAACACTCCGATGGGCCAGGTCACGATCAACGGCGTCCCCGAGAACATCGTCACCATCGGTACCCAATGGACCGATGTGGCACTGGCTTTCGGCGTCACCCCCGTCGCGTACCTCGACAACGTCGAACTGCTGACCAAGGCCCCGACGCCCTGGGTCGGAGACCGGCTCGAATCCTCCGAGGCCATCGATCCCTCGCGCGACGTGGCCAGCCAGGTCGCGGCCGTGGATCCCGACCTCATCGTCTCGACCGATTTCGGCGACCAGACAGAGACATTCGCCAAGCTGAGCAAGCTGGCCCCGACGATCCCTTCCATCACCGGCAAGCAGGTGGATCCTTGGGAAGAGATGGTCGTCTTCATGGGCACCGTGCTCCGGGAGCCCGAAAAGGCGCAGCAGATCATCGATGGCGTCAACAGCAAGATCGACGGGATCAAGAAAGCCAATCCGGGATTGCAGGGCAAGAGCTTCGCACTGGCCTGGATACTCACCAACGATCAGATTCAGGTCTTCGGTGATCCCGCCGACGGCGCGGCAGAGGTGTTCACCTCGATGGGCATGACCATGGCCCCAGAGCTTCAGAAGATCTTCGAACGCGACGGACAACCGCGGTTCCCGATCTCCACCGAGAACGTCCCGGAACTGCAGTCGGACATGATGATCCTCGCCGCCAACTCACCGGCGCTCAACGAGAAGATGAAGACTTTGCCCGGTTATTCGAATCTCACCTCAGTGAAGAAGAATGCCGTTGCCGAGCTCAGCGTCGCCGAGGTCAGTGCCATCAATCAGCCGTCCCCGCTGTCGCTTCCGTTCGTACTGGAGAAGATGACCCCCGCATTCGAGAACGCCGCGCAGTGACGGCTGCACCGGTGACCGGCCGCGAGCTCGCCTACGCCTTCCGTGCGGGGGCGTCCGCGATGACCGCACCCGGAGGCGTTGCGGTGCTGTTGCCCGCGAAGCAGCGAATGACCGGACTGACACCGGCGCAGATGCAGACACTCAAGGCTCTGGGCCGGGGTCGGCCGGCCCTGAGTGAACTTCCGGGCGCAGGGGCTGACCCTGCGGTGACCGGGATCCTCGACGACCTGGTCGGTCGAGGTCTGCTCACGGTCACGATGCGTTGGGCCGGCACCGATCTGTACACGCTGCGGCCCTTCGACAGTCCCCCGCCCCGGCCTCCGGTATCGCCCGACAGCACAGTGGTCGGACAGCTCTCGAAGTTCGCGGTGATCCATCGAGTCGACGGTCGGTGCGTGGCCGAACATCCGTTGTCCTGGTGCGACATCGAGATCCACGACGCGGGCATGCTGGCGGTACTCACCGGGCTACCCGGGGTCGATCCGCCGGCACCCCAGGTTGTGGCCGAACTCGCCCGAGACCTGACGTGGGCGGGTTTCACCGCGCAGGACGACGCCGAAGAGTCCGAGTTCGCCACCCGTAGCTGGGGCGCCCACGAATTGTGGTTTCACCGCAAGAGCACCTTCGGTGTGCGCGCCAAGGATTGGGGACGATTCGGGCCGACCAAGTGGGCGGCGGGTTCGTATCCACCACTCCCTGCGCGCAAGCCGGAATACCCGGGACCGGCGGTCGCACTGAAGGACGTCGACCTCGACGAACTCCGCGTCACCGGGGATGCCCTCACCAGCGCCATCGAGGATCGCGCATCGTGCCGCGACTTCGACACCGAGTCGACCCCGACCCTCGATCAGCTCGGCGAGTTCCTCTATCGCACCCACCGCAACCGAGAGCTGCGGGTGATCGGCGCCGAGGAGTTTCCGTCCCGGCCGTATCCATCCGGCGGGGGATTGTACGAACTCGAGGTGTATCCCGTTGTGCGCGAATGCCAGGGACTGCCTACGGGCATGTACCACTACGACTCGTTCGACCACGTCCTGCGTCCGGTCACCGGCATCGACAACCCCGCGATCGACCGGTTGCTGACCCCGTCGTCGCTCACCCTCTCGGGCGGTCAACTACCGCAGATCCTCTTCGTCTTCGCAGCCCGCGTCGGTCGAATCATGTGGACCTACGAGCAGATCCCCTATGCGGTGATGCTCAAGCACGTCGGGGTGCTCACCCAGACGATGTCGCTGGTCGCCACCGACATGGGGCTGGGTACCGTCGCCCAGGGCTACTGCGACACCGCGGCTTTCGCCGAACTGGCCGGCGTCGACGAGCTGACCGAATGCGCGCTGGGCAGCCTCGTACTCGGCACCCCGAAACGCTGACCGACCTTCACCGGGAGATCATATCCTCGCATCCGCACCGGCCTCCGCCTCGTTGGCCGCCTGGGCGGCTCCCGACCAGGCGATGACCATCGCACCGGCCACCGCGACCACGAAACCGAGCACAGCCAGCCAGGTCCGGCCCGGTAGCGCATCGTCGCCGAGCCAGATGATCCCGATGACCGACGGGATGACCGTCTCACCCACCACCACCGCAGCCGTTGCCGAGTTCACCGAACCGAGTTGCAGTGCAACCGTATTGAGGTAATACCCACCGATCCCGGCGAGGGCGATGGCGTATGCAGCCGGGTCGCTGAGGATTTCGGCGATGTCGAAGTCGGAGATGCCGTGCAGGATGCGCACCGACACCGCGACCACGCCGAACATCGCACCGGCACACAGCCCGGCAGCGATGGCGGCGCGGGATCCGAGCCACCGGACGAGTGCCGACGAGATCGCGAACAGCACGACCGCTGCGATGAGCACCCCCCAGTGGAACCAGGTGCCGTCGTGTCCATGGCCGTCCTGATCGGCTGACAGCCCGATCGCGCACAGGGCCGCGACCACCGCACCGATCGCGATCCAGTCGCGGGGCAGCAACTTGATTCCGAGGACGAAGATCCCGAGGATCGCGGTGACCACCAGGTATGCGCTGACGATGGTCTGCGACAGGAACAGCGGCGCCAAGCGCGAGCCCACCGCGTTGCCCGCGAACCCGACGACGTCGAGGCAGGTTCCGGCGATGAAGGCCGTGGTGAGGACCGCAGCGATCGTCGCTCGCATCGTCGGCCCACCCGTCGCGGTTTCCAGGCCCGCGGTCTCGCCGCGCGAGAGGGCGTCGTCTTTGGACTTGCGGGCACCGTAGGCCTGCAACACCGACGAGGTGCCGTACGCGATGCAGGCGAAAAGTGCGGCCAGGACGCCGTAGATCATGAGACGAGTATGACCGATCCCGACGTCGGAGGACGTGACATCCCCTCCGACTTCAAGCAGGTCCTCCCGTTGCGGA
The DNA here is from genome assembly GCF_002095395.1 of Williamsia sp. 1135. GTDB lineage: Bacteria > Actinomycetota > Actinomycetes > Mycobacteriales > Mycobacteriaceae > Williamsia. The sequence continues at coordinate 151,226 of NZ_MJEI01000104.1, read as the reverse complement.
CGGAGGAAGTAGCCGAAGCCGGAGGAAGAACCAGCTCCTCCGGTTTCAGCGAAGAACTAGAGCGCTGCGGCCACTGCGGACACCGCGTGCTGCCAGATGTCGGCCAACCGGTCGGCGTCCGCCTCGACCATGAGTTGGTCACTCCACCGCCAGCTCGTGACCAGTTGCGGTCCCTGGGGTGTGCCGCGCACCACCGAGACCACGTCCAGCGCATAACGCAGCGGAAGGTCGGGCTCTGGCGCTGTCGGGAGCCGGCCGTTGAGGTCGAGATCGGTGATGGGTGACCATGGCTCGGGTGTGTCGGAGGCCCCAGCGGTGCTGAGGTCGAACCGACCGAGATAGTTGAACTCCACCTGCGGGTCGGTGGACGCGACCAGTTCGGGTGCCCGCTCGAAGTGCCGCAGCAGACCGTAGTCGAGCCCCCGGTTGGGGATGCCCGCGATGTGCTCTGCCACCGAATCGATCAGCGCGCGGACGGATTCCGGCTGTCCGGCTGCGGCGTCGAGGTCCACTGCGTCGGCGCCCGCGCCGAGGCGAAGCGGGAACACGCTGGTGAACCAACCCACGGTCTGCGACGTGTCGACCCCCGCACCGACGGTCTCGTCCTCGCGCCCATGGCCTTCCAGGGCGATGAAGGCACCGGCCGACTTGTCCTGGCCGTTGACGGTGCGCCAGGTGTTGATCGTCAGCGTGAGCGCGGTGAGCAAGAACTCCCTCATACCGATCGCTCCGCTGAGCTTCGCGAGAACGGCCGCGGTCTGGTCGACGGACGTGTGCGCGGCTGTGGTGCGCAGCGAGGTCCAGGTGTCACTGTCCGGATTCACCGCTCGCGCACCGATGGTCGGATCCGGCCCGGCAACCTGACCGGCCCAATAGGGACGCTGCTCGAGCACTTCCGCTGTGCCGCTACGTTCGGCCAGCAGGTGCGAGAACCGCCGGTACGACGTGAACTCCGACCCCAGGGTGGGAAGGATCCCGGAAGTCAACTGCCGACCGCATTCGGCCAGGTCTCCGAACAGCACATGCCACGACACCGCGTCGGTGGCGAGGTGGTGGATCGCGAGTAGGAGGACATCACCCTCGTCATCGGCATCTCGGATCAGACGCACCGCGGCGACCATGGTCCCGGCCACCGGATCGATGCGGTCCATGGCGGTCGGCGCCGCACGGTGCACGCCGGCCGCGAGGTCATCACCGACCGACACCGTGGTCAGGATATCCGAGGCACGCACCGACCCGACAGTCCTGGTGACCAGCTGATACCCAGTCCCGTTGGGCTGCAACTGCGATCGCAGCATGTCATGAGAATCCAGGATCGCCTGCAGCGCCGCTTCGAGTTCGGCGCCGGACAATCCCTTCGGCAGGGCGATGAGGGTGGTCTGAGTGAACCGCCGGAACCGGCCGAAGTCATACATCCAGCGGACAACCGGCAGCGCGACGACCTGACCCGGACCGCCGTGTTCGCCTTCGTCGTCAGGTCCCACGAGCACGCCGTTGTCGATCGCCGCCGCCAGGGTCCGTACCGACGGATTCGCCAGCACGAGGCGCGGACTCACCTGAACGTCCTGCCGTCGCAACAGATTCACCAGGGACATCGCCACGATGCTGTCCATACCGAGGTCGAAGAAGTCTTCGTCGACGCCAGGAGCCGGACCGTCCACCAGCTCACCGAACACCGTGCACAGCAGACGCTCTGTGTCCGTGGTCGGTTGCGCTTCTGCTCCCGTCGAACCGGCCAGGGCCTCCCGCGCCAGTTCCATCAGCGCCGCCTCGTCCAGTTTGCCGTTGGAGGTCATCGGCAACGCCGGCACGGTCAGCACACGCGCGGGCAGCATATGGGTCGGCAGTCTTTCGGCGAGGGCCGAGCGTGCCTGCGCAGCGGGCACGCTCACCCCGACCACGAATCCGACCAGGGTCGCACCCGTCGGACGCCGCAACACCACGACCGCGGCGGTCTCGACACCGGGCAAGTGACGCATCGCCGTTTCGATCTCGCCGATCTCGATCCGGAAACCGCGGATCTTCACCTGACTGTCGGCACGTCCCAGGAACGTGAGGTTTCCATCTGGGAGACGGCGGACCAGGTCGCCCGTCCGGTACATTCGGCCACCGCGCGCGTTGGGATCGGCAACGAAGCGCCCCGCGGTAACACCCGGTTGTCCCACATAGCCTCTGGTGACCTGAGCCCCGGCAAGGTACAGCTCGCCGACGACGCCGCGCGGTACCGGGCGCAACCTGGAATCCAGGACATGGGCGGTCATCCGATCGGCCGGAGTACCGACCGTCGGGACATCTGAGCCGGCTATCGGGGCGACCAGCGCCTCGACGGTGGTCTCGGTCGGGCCGTAGCAGTTGTAGACGTCGACATCCTCGAATGCCTGTAACTGGTGCCACAGAGCCTGACTGATCGCTTCCCCACCGAGCGCCAGCACCGACAACTGCGGGGCACTCGATCCGTCGGATTCCGCCTCGTGTGCCTGGTCGAGCTCCGCCTCCGGCTCCGTCTCCGGCCTGCCCAGGATGCCCGCGGCAGCGAGTTGGCCGAACATCGACGGCGACGTGTCGATCATGTCGATCCGGTGGGCGATGAGACCCGACACGAGTTGCTCCGCATCACGCATCTGCGATCCGTCGAACAGGTGCACACTGTGCCCGTCGAGCAATCCGATCATCGGCTGCCACGACGCGTCGAAACTCAGCGACCAGGCATGGGCGATGCGTAGTTTGCGACCGAGTCGGGCCGTGGCCGGCGCGTACACGTGATCGCGGTGGTCTGCGAAATAGCTTGCGACCGCACCGTTCGTACCGATGACACCCTTCGGCTCACCGGTCGAGCCCGATGTGAAGATGAGATAGGCGGCCAGGTCAGGCGTCGCACCGATGGCCGGACGTGACGTCGACTGGACACCGAGAGCCGCAGACGTCGCCGGGTCGTCCAGGACCAGGCGCTGCGTGTGGCCCGCGCCGGCCGCCTCGAGCACCTCGATGTGTCGGGTGACGGTGACGACGATCCTCGGATTCGATTGTTGCAGAATCGAATTGATTCGGGCTGGCGGGAGCGACAGATCGATCGGGACGTAGGGGGCACCGGCGGACAACGCCGCGAAGATCGTGACGATCGAATCGGCAGACCTGTCGAGGGCCACCGCCACCACCGACTCGGGACCGACACCGCGGCAGACCATCTCATTGGCCAGACGCATGACGTCGTCGTGCAGCTCTGCATAGGTGTAGTCACGGAGTGTGCTGGTCAACGCGGGCGCGTCGGGTGTCGCGGCCACCTGCCGGGCGAAGATGTCCGCGATGGTGCCGCTGGGTACGGCGTCCGGTGCCGACGCCGACGGTTCGTCGCCCATGACCTCGTCGGCCAGGCGGACCTCCAGGTGCTCGGGACCTGAGTTCGCTGCGTCCGGTAGTTGCCGGAGCACCAGCAGGATTCGTTCCGCAATCTCGGCCGGTGGCAGGTGGGGCAACGCGCCGTCGATGGCTTCGGTCATCACCACGAGATTGCCACCGAGCAGGTACGCGGCAATCGTGAGTGGGTAGTGGGCGAGGCTTTCCATCGCCACCGGCAGGAATCGGGTGCCGTCGCCGGTGCTGATGGGTTCGGTCACCGCGCCGATCGGGGCGTTCTCGAACACGAACAGGGTGTCGAACAAACTCCCCCGACCGCCGGCCCGCTGCACTGCAGACAGGCTGAGGAAGCCGAGCTCACGCATTGTCGCCGACTCGCGTTGCAATCCTTTACACAGTTCGAGAACAGTTCCGGCCGGGTCTATATCGACGACCGAAGGCACGGTGTTGATGAACAACCCGATCATCGTATCGGCACCGGGCAACGTATCCGGGCGACCCGAGATCGTGGTCCCGAAGACCACATCGCGGCGATCTGTGAGACGGCCAAGCACCACCGCCCAGGCGAACTGGACCGCGGTGTTGATGGTGATCCCGTTGGTGCGCGCCCAGGTGATCAGCCGAGTGGTGTCAGCCGAATCCAGCTGTACATGAGTACGTCTCGGTACCGCATCGGCCGGTGTCACCGCCCCCTCGGCGAGCATCAGAGGGGCACTCAACCGCGCGAGGTACGTCGCCCACGCGTCGGTCGCCGCCACCGAATCCTGAGCAGCGAGCCAGCCGATGTAGTCGCGGTACGGCCGCGGCGCGGGCAACGAGGTCGACTCCCCGCCCGCCTCGTACACCGCGAGCAACTCTTGGAAAAAGATCGCGACGGCCCAGCCATCCATCAAGATGTGGTGCGCCGTGATCAGCAATCTACGGCGACCCCCGTGTCCCGGCACCTCGTGGCTGCGGCTGCCGCGCTGGTCACCGAGATTGACCAGGACCACCCGCAACGCAGGTCCCGACGACAAGTCGAAGTTCTTGCGCCGCTCCGACTCGGCGATCGCATCGAACTCGGCGGGGTCGGCGTCACGCTCGGACCACGGGACGTCCACCCAACTCGGCACGATCTGCACGGGAGTCGGGATGTCGCGGTCGTAGAACGACACCCGCAAGTTCGGATGCCGTTCGAAGATCGCCTCGACGCTGCGGCGTAGCAACGTCACATCCACCGGGCCGCCGATCTCCACGATGAACTGCATGGAGTAGAGATCCAGATCGTCGCCGGCGATCTTTGACAACGAGAACAGCCCCTCCTGCAAAGGGCTGAGCGCGAGCACATCTTCGATGGCAGGCGGCGCCGACCGATCGACCACGCCTCGGGTCATGATCCGGGTTTCCAGTTGGCCGTGAGAGCGGCCAGTGCGTCATCGCTGAGTCCTGACGCGCTCATCGGCGCATGGGTGAGGGTCACCGTCTCCACGGCGGCCTCCACCTCGAGCGGCGGGTTGGCGAGCGCATCGTCGACGGCAGCCGCGAGTTCGGCGATCGAATGATGATCGAAGATCATCTGCGGGGTCAGTGGCAGGCCGTCGGCCGCCGCACGCCCCGCCATCTGGATCGAGATCACGCTGTCACCGCCGAGCGCGAAGAAGTTGTCATCGCGGCCCACGTCGTCGATCTCGAGAAGTTCCCCCAACAGGTCGGAAATCGCCTTCTCCGTGGCGGTCTGCGGAGCTTCCCCGCCGCCTCCGACACCGGCGACCGCGGCGTCTGCTGCGGTGATCTCGAATATCAGGCCACCGTTGTGGTCCCACTTGGCTCGATCACCGCTACGCAACAGCCGCGAACCAGGTGAATAAGGATTCGACACCCACTCACCGACGGCGGTCTGCGTACCCGCCAGGTACACGTCACCGAACACACCGACCGGTGCCGGCGCCAGCGACTGATCGAGGATCAACACCGCCGCCCCTGGCGCCGGACGTCCCGACCGCGTTCCGCCCAACTGCCCCACCACGGCAACCAGCCCGAAATCTGCAGGTGCATAGTAGTAATGACTGGTCGATCCCTCAGACAATGCCGACAGCACCTCGGCCAGGGAAGCCGGGCCGCCCGGCGATGACGCAACCCAGCTGCGGACCGACGGCGTCACGGAGGTGCCGGAATGAGCAAGGAGTGCCAGCACCTTCGGCTCCGCGACCACTCGCTCGACCGAATGCCGGGCGATGAGATGTGCCAGCGCAGCCGGATCATCGCGCTCCGCGTCGGTTGCCAGGACCACTGTTGCCGACCCGGCAAGTCCCGCGAGCAGTTCGGCGGTGCCCGCCGGCGATGCCGGCGGCGTCGCGAGCAGGCGCACGCCCACAAACCTGTCGACTGCATCCGGCCCGTCGACTGCATCCGGCCCACCGGCCGAGTCGGGGCCGTCGCCTCCGGCCGCGCGCGTGAACGCCTCTCGGACGTCGGCGAATCCGGCAGCATCGCCGGACCGCAGTTCCCCATAGGTCAAGGACTGCGAACCACGCACCACGGCAACCGAATCAGGATTCTGCCGTCCCGCAGCACTCAACCGCGCAGCAAGAGCGCCGGGGGTCACGTCTGCGCCGCGACTGAAGGTGCCGAGCACCCGCTCCCGTTCGGCCGGCGACTGCACGTCCACGCGCCGCACCTGCTGATCGACGTCGTCGGCGAATGCAGCCAGCACACGCATGAGCCGGTCAGCGATCAGTTCCGCACCTTCACGGGTGTACAGATCGCCGGCGGCGACCAGCCGTGCGCCCAGGCCACCGTCCGAACGTGAGGCGAAGATGATGTTCAGATCCAGGAACGACGTCTCGAACTCCACCGGCAGCAGGGTGAGCGTGGTGTCGCCGGAAGCGTTGAACGCCTGGCTGTCCGGGGCGCTGTATTCGTCCCGGAAATGCATCATGACCTGGAACAGCGGATTGCGGGAACGGGAACGCCGCGGGTTGAGTGCTTCGACCAGGCGCTCGATGGGTACGTCCTGATTACTGTAGGCACCGAGTGCGACATCACGCCCCCGCAGCAGGACCTCACGGAGCGAGAGCTCACCATCGAGGATATTGCGCAACACGACCATGTTCGCGAAGAGTCCCACGAGATCTGTGGTCACCTCGTCGGTCCGGCCGGCGATGGGCGTACCGATCGCGATGTCGTCGCCACCACCGAGCTTGTGCAGTAGGGTCGCGACTGCCGATTGCAGCACCATGAACTCGCTGACGCCGATCGTGTCGGCCATCTCGCGCAGGCGGGTACGCAGTTCCGCCGGCACCGAGAACGACACCACCTCACCCGTTTTACCGAGTACCGCCGGCCGTGGGTGATCTGCTGCCACGGTGATCTCGTCGGGTGCACCTGCCAAGGTGGTTCGCCAATAATCGATCTGGGCCGCACCCACCTCGACCGACGCTCCATCGCCATCGAACAGGTCACGCTGCCACAATGCGTAGTCGGCGTACTCGATCGGGTGGTGCGCCCAGTCCGGGCCCGTCTCGTTCGCCAGGCGATGCCGGTAGGCGGCACCGAGGTCGGCCAACAGCACACCGAACGACCAGTGGTCGATGACCATGTGATGCACCAGGATCGACAGTACGTGGGCGTCGTCACCGAGCACAAAGAGGTGGGGTCGCACCAATGGCTCGGATTCGACTGCGAAGTTGTACTGCGCGATCGCCTCGAGTTGCGCGGTCAGCAATATCTCCGATTCGGCGATCGACTCACCGCCGAGCACCGTGATCGGTAGCGGCACAGAGTCGATCGGACCGATCAGTTGATACGGAATGCCCTCGTGTTCGGGAAACGTGGTGCGTAGGGCCTCGTGGCGCGCCACCACATCGCCCATGGCGGCCGTGAGCGCAGCGGCGTCCACCGGACCGTCGATCCGCACCGCCATGGGGATGTTCCCCACAGCACTCGCACCCTCGAAACGCCGCGCGAACCACATCGCGAGCTGCGAGTACGACAGGGGAACGCGTTCGGGACGATCCCGCTTCACCAACGGCGGTCGTTGCGGTGTCGTAGCTCCACCGATTGGTTCGTAGTCGTCGAAGTCGTCGTCGGCATCGAGGTCGATACCGAACTCCTCGCGCACCTGCGCGACGAGCCACGAGGCCAGACCGGCGACCGTGGGGGTGTCGAAGGGTGCGCGTACGTCGATGTCCACCCCGAACTCGGTACGGATCTGCGTCACCAGGCGGGCGGCGAGCAGGGAGTGCCCACCGAGTTCGAAGAACGAATCGTCGGCACCGATGGAATCCCGGCCGAACAGCTGCGTGAACAGCGCCGCCACGCGGATCTCGGTGGCCGTCGCCGGCGCGCGGAAGACTCGCGGCGCTGCGCCGGCCGGGTCCGGAAGCGCGTCCCTGTCGAGTTTGCCGTGCGCGGTCAGCGGAACCTCGTCGATCACGGCGAATGCGCTGGGCACCATGTAGTCCGGCAGGACCGCGGTTGCGTGTTCGCGCACCGAATCGATGTCCACCATCGCGCCACGCTCACCGACGAGGTAGCCGGCCAGCGCGGGTCCCAGATTGGGATCCTCGGTCACGATCACGAGTGCGCGGGCGACTGCCGGGTGGGTCGATAGCGCGGCCTCGACCTCACCGAGTTCGATCCGGAATCCGCGGATCTTCACCTGCTCGTCTGCTCGGCCGACGAACTCGATATCGCCATCTACGTTGCGCCGGGCCAGATCTCCCGTGCGATACAGCCTGCCACCGGATCGCATCGGATCGGCGACAAACCGTTCCGCCGTCAGCGCCGGACGGCCGTGATAGCTGCGGGCAAGCTGGTCCCCGCCGATGTAGATCTCGCCGACGACTCCGGCCGGGACGAGTTGCAGTGTTCGATCGAACAGGTAGACCGACACATTGCGGTTCGGCACCCCGATGGGGACCACCCGCACACCCTGCGGGCCATCAACCGGGTAATGCGTCGCGGCCACCACGGCTTCGGTCGGACCGTAGTTGTTCCGCAGTTGCGCGTCGAACACCGTCCCGAACTTGTCCGCCACCTCACCGGGCAACGCCTCTCCGCCGACCGGGATCTGCCGCAGCGTGGTCCATTCGTTCACACCCGGCAGTAGCAGGAACATGCTCAGCATCGACGGGACCATGTGCATGACCGTCACCCGCTGACGCACCAGCAGATCTGCCATGTACGGAATATCTTGGAGGGCATCGGGTTTGGGAACAACAAGGGTGGCGCCGAGGGTCAGGGTGCAGAAGACCTCGAACAACGACGCATCGAAACTCACCGACGAGGTCTGCACGAGCCGGTCGTCCGCGGTCATCCCGAACTGAGCGTGAAAACCCGACAGGTGGTCCGCGATGGCCACGTGCGGCACCGAGACACCCTTCGGCTTACCGGTCGAGCCCGACGTGTAGATGACGTACGCAAGCGCCTCCGGCAACAGGGGCGTCACCCTGTCCGCGTCCACGGGATCGGCAACCGAGAGTCCGCCCGCAGCGCGCTCTGCTGCTGCGAGTTCGGCTGCGCCCAGTACGAGTTTCGGATCCGCGTCCTCGATCATGAAGGCGATGCGGTCACCCGGGTAGGACTTATCGATCGGCAGGTATGCCGCACCTGCCTTCAAGACCGCTGTCGCCGCGACGACGAACTCCACCGAGGCCGCGACCTCAAGGGCGACGATGTCCTCGGGACCGATGCTGTGCGTACCGATCAACCAGTGCGCCAGCAGGTTTGCTCGAGAGTTGAGGTCCCGATAGGTCAGCACGACGTGGTCGTCGGTGACTGCAGGGTGGTCCGGATGCGCGGCGACGCGGGCCTCGAACATCGCGGGCAACGTCGTCGCGGCCGCGGGGACCTGCTCGCCCAGCGATCGGGTGATCACCTCGGCCCGTTCGTCGCCGAGAATGTCCAGCTCACCGAGCCGCCGGTCCGGCTCGGCCAGGGCGCCGCGGAGCAGATCCACGTAACCGGCGAGCATGCGGTCGACTATCCGTCCATCGAGTACATCGGCGAAGTATTCCGCCTCCACATGCGCTCCGTCGTCGCCGAGCACCACGGTCAGACCCAGGGGCAGCTGGGTCACCGCACTGACCAGCTCCAGTTGCTCGGCACGCACGTGGTCCAGCGCGAAACCGACCGCACTCTTTCGGGTGGAGAAGCTCAGTCGCACAATCTGTTCGAGCCCATCGCTGCCGCTGACACGGTCGGGGTTGATCTCCCGGACCACGCGATCGACCCCGATGTGCTGGTGCGCGAATCCGCCGAGCGCCTCGTCACGGGTGGCGGCGACCAGATCCGCGAAGGTACCGTCGGGATCCACACTCGGCCGCAACAGCAGACTGTTGCCGAAGTAGCCGATCAGCGACTGCGCCGACGCAGGGCGATCCACGACGGGTACGGCGACGAGGAAGTCGTCGCTACCGGTGTAGCGATTGATCAAGGCGCTGAACGCCGCCAGCAGCACCGCGAACGGCGTGCTCGACTGCTCCCTCGCGTGGCGGGTGACGGCATCGATCACCTCGGACGGGATGTCGTGCCTGCCGTGTCCCGCGGTCTTCGCTGCGGGACCTGCATTCTCGGCCGGGAGTTCGAGCCACTCCGGCGGCGGCCGCAACTTCGAGCGCCAGTATTCGATGCCCGTCGGGTCTTCGACGCCTGGGCGCGGCCCGAGTACCTCGACGTCCACGAACTGTGCCGTCGGGGCCTGGGGTGCGGATCCGGCGTTGTAGGCGGCGTTCACCTCACCGAAGAACACCTCCCAGGAGTCGTCGTCCCAGCAGATGTGGTGCACCACGAAGATGAACGCCCACTCGTCGACATCCGTGCGCACCAGGCTGATTCGAAGGAGCGCGTCGGAGCTCAGGTCGAATGAGCGGGAGAACTGTCGTCGTGCGAGCACCTCGAGGCGGCGGGCCCGGCCCTGCTCGGGGAGCTCAGACAGGTCGTGCTCGCTCCACGGCACATCCACGTGCGCCGCAGCGACCTGATACGGAGTTCCCGAGTCGTCGACACCGTAGGAGGTGCGCAGGATCTCGTGTCGGTCGACGACCGCACCCACCGCCGAACGCAGCCTGTCCGGGTCCAGCGCACCCGTGAGTCGGTATGCCACACAGACATTGAGTGTGGTGTCGGCGGGGTCGCGGTTTTGGACGAACCACAGCCGCTGTTGGCCGGGTGCCAGCGGCGAGCGTTCGCCCGGCACCCGGACCGGTACCGGCGCGGTCACCTCTGCGCTCAGTCCGCGTTCACGCAACCTCCGGCGTAGCAGTTCTTTTCGTCGCGCGATCACATCTTCTGGCATCTGACGGCCTCTACTTGTCTTTCAGCTGGTGTGGGCAGAGCCGGGCCGCCACAACGAGATCAACCATCTCCCGGGAGTTACAGGGAGCAGGGGACCTGCGCGTAGGCTGCGATCTCGCAGGCGCTGGTGTTCGACAGCTTCCACTTGCCGTCTTTCCAGACCCAGGTGAGACCCATCGTCGCGTCGTTGAATCCCGGTGACCGGAGTACGAGGTTGGCGGTGAGGGTGTTGCCGCTGACGTTCACTGGTCCGGCGATCCACCATTTGAGTCCCACAGGTTCGAACGTGCGCAGGGTGCCACCGATACCTTCGGCGACGGGGGCGGCCTTGGCGCCACCTTCGAGCTCATCCGCCTTCTGTGCGCTGGACCCGTTCAGGACCGTCTTGAGCTTGCTGTTCAGTTCGTCCGTCGACAGTGCGGCAGGTGCCTCGACCTGTGGTTCCGTTTCCGCTGCCGGGGCCTGGGTAGCTGCCGGGGCCTGCGGCTGCGGGGCCGCATAGCCGCCGCCTCCCGTTGTTCCGCCACCCACGGCGGGAGCCGGAGCGGCTGCGGGAGCCTGGGTCGTCGGCGCGGGCGCCGGGGCCGCGGGCCCGGTGGCCTGTGCGTTGCCGGCGACCGGCGCAGTCCCCTGCGGGTTGGCGGCGGAACCGAGATTGACGACGGTCGGTTGCGCGGCGTTGGCGCTGGAGTTGTCGGAGTCGACGGCGAACAGGACTCCGACCACCCCGATCGAGACGATCAGTGCCGAGATGATCGCCGACACGCCTGCGGCGACGAACACCGTCGGCATGTTGACACCTGAACTTGGTTTCCCGGTCACTGCATCTGCCTTCTATTCAATGTCTGGTCCGCAACTGTGGATCGGCCTATTCAACCACGATGGGCACCGTAATGGTAAGCCTGTCCTTACCAGCGCTGAGGTGTACTGGCGCACAGTCAGCCGACCCGGCTCCGGGACTGTTCGTCCATCAACGCCACGACATCGTCCAACGACGCCCCACCGAGGATCGCCTCGATCGGAAGGTCCCGGTTCAGTTCTGCCTTGACCCGTTTCCGGAAGTCGAGGGCCTGCAGCGAGTCGAGTCCGAGCGCCACCAGCGGCGTCGACCGGTCGATGTCGCCTCCGTCGATGGCCATCACCCGGTTCAGTTCGGCGACAACGAGTTCCGAGAACGAGAGTGCGGGCAATTCGGTGGCCGGAGCACTTGGAGCGGTTGCGACGACCGGGGTCGGGGTTATCACCGCCGGCGGTTCCGGGACGAGCCCCTCGATCAACGACCCATGCCCGAACACAGATACCAGGGCATGCAACTGCGCCCAATCCGCCGCGGCGATGATCGAGTCACGCTGCCCCCCCTCGAAGGCGACCGCAAGCGCATCTGCCGGCCTCATCGGGACGACGCCCGCGCCCTCGACCCTGTCGACGGCCGCCTGATCGAGCGGTCCTTGCACACTCCACAGTCCCCACTGCAGCGCGTAGGCGTCGATCCCCTGGACCCGCAGCGTGCGGGCCAGGACATCGAGAAGTCGATTGGTGACCGCGTACAGGATTTGTCCCCGACCGCCCAGTGACGCCGCGATCGACGAACACAGCAGCACCCGGCAGTCAGGAGTGAGCGGGAACGATCGCAGCACGTTGGCCACGCCCAGCACCTTCGAGGAGGCGGCCTCGGTGACCATCTCCGGTGTGATGTCGTCCAGTCCTGCATCGACGTAGTTGACAGCGGCATGGACGAGCACCCCCGCCGGTACGTTCTCGTGCGCGGCAGCGAACTGGAGCACGGACGACTCTTCACCGACGTCGCAGGAGGCGACGACGATCTCGGCATCTCCGAGCGCCCGGATCGCCCGCAGTCGCGGTTCGATGTCCGCGGCGGCGCCGGTGCGGCTCAGTAGCGTGATCCGCTCGGCACCGGCGCGTGCGTAATACTCGCAGAATTCGAGTCCGAGTTTACCGGTGCCGCCGACGATCACGACGTGATTCAGATCCTCACTCGCGGAAAGTGAGTCAGCGCCGGAGGCATCGGGTTCCGCGTAGACCAGTCGTTTGGCGTAGATCTTGCCCCCACGCAGCGCGAGGTCCGATTCACCTGCCGTGTGCAGCGCACCGACAACTGTTCCCGCGGGCGCGTCCGCCGGAAGATCCAGGTGCCGGAACACCGTGGTCGGGAATTCGGCGGAAAGACAGCGGAACCCCGCCGCTGCGCCTGCGCCGAACAGCTGCGGGAGCTCGTCGTCGGGCAGGACGGACTCGCCATTGACCGTGACCAGCCAGCACTCGGCAGCACTTCTCGCGACGTCGGGCAGCCACTGCGGGTCTCCGAAGAGCTGTGCCAGTCCGGCCACCGCGGTCGTCAGGTCGACGCTCGGCAGCGCCGGTAGCACGACAACCACCGAATCGAACGTTCCCTCGACAACACCCGGCTCGTACACGGTGGCGGTTGCGCCGTGGTCGGCGGCCGTGGCCACCAGCTCCGCAGCGAAATCGTCACTTCCACTGCCGTGTTCGACGATGAGCAACGATCGCGGTGGACCCAGCTTGCGTCGCTGCAGTCGCGTCCAGGTCTCGACGACCCGACGCGGGTACTCAGGCGCACCCGCGGACGGCATCGCCGCACCACGGGGCTTCTCGCCGGGAGCGAGGTGAGAGGCCCACAGCGACGTCGCCTTCATCTGCACCGCCGGAAAATCCCGCAGGGGCATCGGCGGCGCCGCCCCGTCATCAGCGACAGCCAGTGCTTCCCAGCGGTATCCGGTGTCATTGACGGCGACCGTGGCGAGGTTCTTCGTGAACTCGGAGAGGTCGACTGAGCTACGGCGCGAGGTGCCGATGACCGGAATCGTCGCATCAGGTGCGGTGACGCTGATGTTCTCGCCGATGGCCAGCATCAGGGTCGGGTGTTCGGCGACCTCGATGAAGGTGTCCGCGCCACCGGTGATGGCAGCCCCGACCGCGAGATCGAATCGGACCGGATTGCGCAGATTCCAGAACCAGTAGTCCGAGAGCAGGTAATCGGTCACGACCTGCTTCCCGAGCGTGCCACCGAGACAACCGATGTCCGTCTCGAGGAACACCTGGTTCTCGAGCTTGTCACCGATCGTCTCGCCGAGCTTCGTGCGGAACTTCGCCACTATCGATGTGTGTGCGGGATAATCGACTCGGATCTCCTTGGCGAACTTGCCCTCCGCTGTCAGGGCTTCGACCATCTCGATGACCGTGCCGCGGTCACCCGAGATACACAGGATATGGGGAGAATTCACGACGGAGAGTTCAGCCCACCCCGAATTCGCCGCGAGCATCGCCTCGCATTCGTCGCGGTCGATGGCGACGACTGCCATCGAATAGCCGGTCGGCGAGAACTCGACAACCAGGTTCGCCCGGCTGGTCACGACGTGGATGGCGTCTGCCAACGACATCGCCCCGGAGATGTACGCCGCGGCGATCTCGCCCTGGCTGTGCCCGACCGTGCTCGCCGGTTCGACTCCTGCTGATCGCCACATCTCCGCGAGCGCGACCATCTGCATCAGCAACGCCGGCTGGACGATCCGGATGTCCTCCCGCTCGTCGGATTCCTCTCCGAGCAGATAGTCCAGTGGAGAGATGTCGTACAGCTCCAGGAAGAGCGCATTGCTGTTGTGCACGGACTCGCGGAACACCGGCGAGAGATCGTAGAACAGCCTGCCCATACCCGGTCGCTGGCTGCCCTGGCCCGGGAAGATGAATCCGGTGGTGCGCTTGGTCGCTGCGCCTCGTCCGACGATCACGTCCGCGTGGTCCACATCCTCGGCCAGGGCTTCGAGTGCTTCGGTCAGCTGCGCGGTGTCGGTGGCCAGGACCATCGCCCGGTGTCGCCGGACAACCCTGGTGCGCATCAGCATCGAGGCCACGTCCCCGACCGTCACCTCCGGGTGCCTGTGCAGGTAGTCGGCCAGGGCCGCGGCCTCGGTCCGCAGCAGCTCCGCCGAATCAGAGGACACGATCACCGGGACGCGGCCGTCGGGCAACTGATAGCTAGGCATGTGAAACCTCCACGGCAGTGTTCGCATGATGGGCCGGATTCTGTGGACCGACGTCAACCGGCACAGGCATTCCGATGATCGCGTGGGCATTGGTGCCGGACACCCCGAAGGAAGAGATGGCACCGTATCGAACGCCGTTGGTGGGTTCCCAGTGATCGAGACCATCGGCCAGACGCAGGGCCGAAGCGTCCCAGTCGACCTTGTCCGTGGGATCTTCGGCGAACAGACTCGGTGCCGTCTGACCGTGGTCGCCGCACAGCAGCACCTTGATCAGGCCCAACATGCCGGATGCCGCCTGGGCGTGCCCGGCGTTCGACTTGACCGATCCGAGCTTCACCTCGGACGCGCCGGACTTGCCGTAGGTGTTCTGCAGGGCGGTCAGTTCCATCGGATCACCGAGCGGGGTGCCGGTCCCGTGTCCTTCGATCAGACCGACCTCGGCGGGGTCGATATGTGCTGCCAGCAACGTCTTTCGGATCAGCTTCTCTTGCGCGGAGGCACTGGGCACCACGATGGGCATGCCTTTGCCGTTGTGGTTGATGCGGGTCGCCTCGACCCTGCCGTACACCCGGTGCCCCATGGCCCGAGCGCGGGATTCTCGCTCGACGATGACGACACCGGCGCCTTCGCCCCACAGCGTGCCGGTGGCATTCGCGGCGTAGGAACGGCAGTGCCCGTCGGCGGCGAGCCCGTTGTTCTTGGAGAACTCGTAAAAGGCTGCCGGGGAACCCATCACGCAGACGCCGCCGGCCATCGCCCAATCGCATTCATCACCGCGGACCGCGCCCGCGGCCAGGTGCAGGGCCGTGAGCGACGACGCACACGCGGTGTCCACGCTGACGGAGGGGCCGATGAGGCCGAGGCTGTGTGAGATCCGGCCGCTCGCGGCGCCGAGCGCGGTGCCGGCGATGCGGTGTCCGCTGAACTCGTTGACCGCTGCGGCGCGCGGGCCGTACTCGCTGATCGAGACCCCCATGTAGCACCCGACCTCTTCACCGTCGAGTGCACCGGGGTTGATGCCCGCGTGCTCGAGGGCACGCCAGGCGACCCGCAGCGCCACCCGCTGCTGCGGATCCATGGCCACCGCCTCCCGCGGGCTGATACCGAAGAACAGCGGATCGAATTCGGTTGCGGCGGCCAGGAATCCCCCGGCATCGGCGACAGGCGCCCAGCCGTCGATGCGATCGAGGGCCAGCACCTCTTCGATGTCCCAGTCCCGGTTGCGCGGAAACGCACCGATCAGCTCGTGCCCGCCGCGCAGGGCATCCCAGAACGACCCGAGGTCGTCGATACCACCGGGCGCCTCAACGGCCATCCCGGAGATGACGATGGGATCGCTTCTGTCATCGGTCATGTCGCGCTTCCTATCGGTACATAGAGGTCTGGGACACCGACGGCTGGGGCGCCAGGAGTTCGGCGATCGGATCGCGGTTGTCGTCCAGATAGAAATGGCCGCCGTCGAAGACGCTCACCCCGCTCTCCCCCGTGGTGTGCGTGGACCAGCCGTACAGTTCGCGGGGTTTGATGAAGGGATCCTCGGCCCCGCCCAGCGCCTGGATCTCGGCGGCAACGGTGACGTCGGCCGCGCAGGAGTACGCATCGAACGCACGGTAGTCCATCTTCATCACCGGCAGCGCCATCCTCATCAGATCGGCACTGGCCAGCACGTCACCGCCGGTGCCGTTCAGCGCCGAGAGATGGGCGAGCAACTCCTGGTCTTCCCGGGGGTGTGGGGGAAGATTCTCGACCTGCGACGGCGCCACCGCAGCCGAGACCCCGAGCAGCCGGACCTCGATACCGGTGGCCTCGGCGAGCCGGACGAACTCGAACGCGACGATCGCACCCATGCTGTGGCCGAAGACCGTGATCGGGACCTGCCGGTTCCAGCGGGACGACACGAACTCGTCGAACGCCCCGCGGGCTAGTTCAGGCAGGGTCTGCGCCGGTGTCTCGCGGACGCGGTCCTGGCGACCGGGATATTGGATCACCGCCACGTCGAAGATCGCGCTGAGCTGCTTGGAGAACGCCCGGTAGGTCGACGCGCCGCTTCCCGCATGCGGGAAGATCAGCAGCGGCGGATTGTCGGCCGAGACCGGTTTGTGGAATTGCCTGATCCATCCGAGATCACGTGACATTGGGTGGTGCTCCTCATATTCGGCGGTAGTGCGGAGGCCGCGAGGCCTTGACGTAGGCTTTCCTTCATTGACCGCTGGCACGTGAACGGAGCACCCCCGACATGACATCGCACGTCCTCAAACGTGAAATCGTCGATGTCGGTGACGACGTCCTGGCGGCAGGCCCCCCGGTGGTCCCGACGTTCACCACTCCGTATTCCCTGCGGCTGGTCGATCCGGACAGCGCGGATCCCGACACCATCGCGACGTGGATGTCGTTGCCGCACCTGGTCGAATCGTGGGAGCAGCCGTGGACGCGCGAGGAGTGGCGTGCCGACTCCGCGGCCCGGTTGGCGGGAGATTACTCGCGACCGTGCATCCTCGGTGTCGACGTCTCGCAGCTCGACGGGTTCGACGCGACGGCGGCCGCAGGAGACCTGACTGCCGACAGTTCCACCGGGTTCACCGAGGTCGCCTACGTGGAGCTGTACCGTGCCGCCCGAGACGAGAACGCCGGGGTGTACGACGCCGCTCCGTGCGACATGGGATTTCACATCGCCACCGGGCCAACAGAATTCCTCGATCGTGGCGTCATCTCGGCCTGGATGGCGCAGCTCGCCGACGCCATCTTCGCGGCCGACGGCCGCTGCGACACCATCATCGTCGACCCCGACCACCGCAACACCCGGATGCGGCGGGCCCTGCAGAAGCGGGGTTACACAGAACTCGGGGAGTTCGACGTACGGCCCGGCCGTCGTATCGCGCTGCACACCATGAGGCGTTCCTGACACGAGGCCACTGTCGTTCACCGGCGCCCCGATCGGGCCTGTGAACGCCTGGCGTCCTTGGCTTTTGCGTCGTCCGACCGCAACACGCGGTTGGAGAGTTCGCCGAGGCAGCTCAGGTTCGGGAATCCGGGCCCTTGGGCGAACCCGGCGAGGTTGGGCAGATACAGCTTGGGTTCCAGACCGGTCACCGCCAAGTCGTAGCCGATCGACAGCTCGAGACGTTCGGAGTCCAGCGGCCAGCCGATCGCCAATTCGAGCAGATCTGTTGTGGCCGAGTCGAACAGTTCCATGAACCACAGGGGCTGACCACCCGTCGCGTCGACCACGAGGTCGAAGGTGTGTGCCTGTGCGGCACGCAGTTCGTTGTGCAGGGTCAGGGCGACCGACCCGTTCTGGTCAGCCACCCGAACAACCCGGCCCTGCAGATGATGCACCCGGGCGTCGCCGATCAGGGTCTCCTGGACCCGGACGGAGAACACCCCGCGATCCGTTCGCCGGATGACGTCGCGGCGTTCGACGGTGCTCAGCGCGGCCCACTTCGACGGATCGCTGAACAGAGCGTTCTCGAAGAAGCTCTCGCCACGGGTGTAGATCGTCGCCGTCGGCGAGATCACGGAGATCGTCATCGCGTCATGACGGATGAGCTCGTCGAGTGCAGACCCTGCCGTCTCGCCGCCGCCGATGACCGCAGCCCGCGATGACGGCGGGATCTCTCTGCGTCCGGCCAGGTTCCAGAACTCGGCGATGCTCAGGACCTTCGGGTGGGAGGCCAGTGCCCGGTCACTGCGGCCGGGGCCCGACATCATCAGTCCGTCGGCCTGCAGGGTGCGTGACGTGCCATCCGCCGATGACACCTGCACGGTCCAACCCGCACCGTCCGAGGACACGGACGTCACCGTGCCCACCACCAATTCGAGGTCGATCTTCTGGGCGACCCACTGGAGATACTTCGCCCAGTTGTGGTGAGGAGGGTTGGGTCTGCCGCGGTCGATCCACTCCGCGTAGGTACCTCGGTCCACCAGGAAAGACGACCAGCTGTACGCCATCATGGCGGCGTTGATCTCGTGATTGTGGCCGGGCGCGATATTGGAGCGGTAGGGAAACCCGATGTCTTTCTCGGGACTGGTGCCGAGGCGGTGCCGCCCATCCGTCCAACCACCGCCCGCCTCCCAGTTGCCGCCGACCGCATGGGAATCGACGGCGATGACCCGTGGTGCCGGCAGGCCCAGGCCCCGCATCACCGCGGCCTTCGCCGCGACTGCCAGCGCTTTGGGGCCGGCACCGACAACGAGCAGCGTTTCCACCGCGTTCCGGGTCGTCGAGTCTTCGGTCATCATCTACTCCGGAACCAATTGCGAGAGGTCATCATCATCGAGCGTGAGGACATCGAGGTACATCTCCGCGACCCGTTCGAGTCGATCCCCCGAGTTGTCCGACACCATCAGGCGATCGGCGATCGCGGCGATGGTCCGTCCGGAGAACACGTCGGCGACCCCGGCCCTCGGCGCGTCCAGCCACTCCCGGATGCGGGCGATCAAGGTGGTCGCCAGTACCGAATCGCCGCCGAGAGAGAAGAAGTCGTCGGCTCGTCCCACCACATCGACGTCCAGCAGCTCGCCGACGATCTGCGCGAGCGCCCGTTCGAGAGCCGTTCGGGGCGCTTCGAAGGCGTTCTCGTCCTCACCGGACTCGAGCAGTGTCTGGACCGCACGCCGGTCGAGTTTGCCGTTGCTCGTGATCGGGAAGACCTCGATGATCAGCACCTGCCCGGGGATCATGTAGCCGGGCAGCAACTCCCGCAGACCTTCGAGAATCTCGTCGTGATCGAGTTCGACACCCGGCTCGGGCGAGACCGCGGCGACCAGTTTCGGTGCGGCCGACGTGATCACCGACGCGACCGCGCGATGCACCCCTGGCAACAGCCGCAGGGCACCCTCGACCTCACCGAGTTCGACGCGGTACCCGCGGATCTTGACCTGATGGTCTGCGCGGCCGAGGAACTCGAGGCAACCGTCTGGCCAGTACCTGGCCAGATCGCCAGTGCGATACCAGTTCTGTCCGGATTTCCGGACGAACCGGTCGGCCGTCCGTTCGGGATCGTTCCGGTAGCCGAGGGCGACACCGGCGCCACCGATCCACAGTTCCCCGGCGACCCAGTCCGGACAATCGTTGCCCGCCGCGTCGACGACCCTGCACTGGATGTTGTGCAGCGGCACCCCGTAGGGCACGGCCGCCCAGTGGGCGGGCGGATCGACGGTTTCACAGATCGTGGCGTGGATGGCGGTTTCGGTTGTGCCACCGAGTCCGGCGACCCGGACGCCCGGGGAGAGGGCGGCCATACGCCTGGGCAGGTCCACCCCCACCCAGTCCCCACCGAGGAACACCGCTCGCACCGACGTCAGGGCGGTACTGCCTGCCGGGGTCGCGTTGAGCAACATGTCGAGCAGGCTCGGGACGCAGGCGAGCAGGGTGATCGCGTACCGATCGATCAAGTCGACCCAGGTGTCCGGGTTGGCACGTTCGGTATCGGTGAGGGTGACCACCGCGCCTCCGACACCCCACAGCCCGAAGATGTCGTAGATCGACAGGTCGAACTCGAGGTTCGACACGAGCAGTGCACTGTCGGCGGCCGTGACCCCGAAACGATGATGCAGGTCCTCGATGGTGTTCATCACCGCGCGATGCGGTACCTGCACGCCTTTCGGGACCCCGGTGGAACCGGAGGTGAACAGGACGTAGGCCGGCGCCTCCGGGTCCGGGATCACCGCCTGCGCGAGCGGATTCCGAAGATCGGCGGCATCCGTATACGACAGCGACACCATCGCCTCCGGTTGCTGCCCCGACGTCGCGTCCACACCGAGCCAGGCCACGACGTCACCGGCGGTGAGAATGTGCGCGCGCCGGGCGGCAGGCTGGTCGTGTCCGACCGGGACGTACGTGGCGCCGGCGGCCAGGATCCCGAGGGTCGCGATGATCTGGTCGGGACCTTTGGGTAGCTGGACGGCGACGGCCTGTCCCTGCCGTACCCCTGCGTCGTGCAACGCCCCCGCCACCGCCAGGGCTCGTGCGCACACCTCGCGATAGGTCAACAGCCCGTCGGCACCGAAACGGATCGCAGGCGCGTCCGGGGTTGCCTGCGCCCACCGGAAGAAGCCTTCGTGCAGAACATCGTCGCTGGTCGGGAAGTCGGTGGCGTTGACGCTGTCCCGTACCGCCCGCTGGTCGAGCGGCAGGTGTCCGGTGGTGTCGGCCTCCCACGCGGCACCCGACATGGTCAACCGGTCGACCGCGCCTCGGTATTGCGCGAACATCGCGTCGATCACACCGGGGTAGAAGGCTGACTCCCGGACGTCCCAGTTCAGCAACAAGCCGCCGCGCAGTTCGGTGACCTGCGCGTCGAGCAGCACCTGGGGGCCCTGGGACACGATCCACTCGGGTTCGCCGAAGGTGGAGATGACCTCGCCGGCGAAGAGCTCCCCGAGATTGATGGCGCTGGTGTAGACGACCGGCGCGAGGACCTGTTCACCCCGCAACCTACCGAGATCACGGAGCACCTCCAAGCCGCTGTACGACGCATGGGAACCGTTGGCGTGCATGGTCTTCTGGATCTGTCGCGCACGATCGACGATCGTGGTCGGGACGGAGGCATCGACGTCGAGCAGCACCGACGTGGTGAAGTCGCCGACGAGGCGGTCGACATCGGGGTGCGCCGGCTCGCGATGGAACAGTGGCAGGTTCAACAGGAACCGCGGGGCGCTGGACCAACGGGCGATCGACTCCGCGAACACGGAGGCAAGCGCCATCGCCATCGTCACACCGCGTTCTCGGGCGGCGGCTGCGAGCGCTGCCTTGGCCTCTGCGTCGATCCAGTGGTGATGGCGGACGACGTGTTCTTCGTCCGTACGCTGCGCCTGCGGCACCAGCGGAAGTGCCGGTGCAGCAGGTAGTTCCGGTAGGCGCTCGGCCCACCAGTCCCGGTCGCGATCACGAGCTGGGTCAGGGTTGGCACTGCGCCACGCCAGGTAGTCGCGGTAGGTGAAGTCGACCGCCGGGATCCGGGCTCCGTGGTACATCGCGGCGAGGTCGGCGAGCATCGTGCGATAACTCATCGCATCGCCTGCGATCATGTCGACGTCCACGTGCAGCCGGGTCCGGTCCTGCGGCAGCAGCGACAGCGTGATGTCGACGACCTGACCGTCCGAGATGGGCAGTACCTGACGTGATTTCGTGTCCCGGATCGAACGGAGCCGCTGGTCGAGCTCATCGCCGGAGAGATCGCGCAGGTCGACGACGGAGAACACCTCACGTCCCGGAGCCGGCAGGATCCGCTGGGTGCCATCGGGCAAGATCTGCGCACGCAGCATCGGGTGCGCCGCCGTCAGACCACCGACCGCTGCGCGCAGCAACTCGGGATCGACGCCAGAGCCCTCGAATTCCACGTAGAGATGGGCCGCGACCCCACCCAGATCCTGGCCGTCCGACCGCCCGATCCAGTAGGCGTGCTGCATCGGTGCCAGCCCGAAAGCCTCGGTCGGTGCCGAATCGACCACGGGCGCAACGATGTCCGCGGCGGTGGGCTCTGCTGCCACCCCGATCAGTTCGGCCCAGGCCGCGACGGTGGGAGCCGCGGCCAACTGGGCGAAGTTCACGTCATGGCCCCGTTTGCGCCAGGAGCCGGCGATCTTCATCATTCGGATCGAGTCCAGGCCCAGCCCGATCAGGTCGGCGTTCACCTCGACGTCGTCGACCGCGACGTCGAGCTGCGCGGCGACCTGCTCACGAATCTGATTCAGTCCCAGTACATCCGATGCCTGGTGTCCACTCACGACGGTATCCCTCATTTCAGCTGTTCTCCGCGGCACTGCGATAGCCCCTGACTGCCAGTCCCCCGAACACGGCGGTCATACCGGCGACCCACAACAGCGTCAACGCCAGGGGCGCCGCGATGGCGCCGCCCTCGGTGAGGCCGGACATGGTGTCGATGGCCGGACTCATCGGCTGGTATCGGACGATCGGTTGCAGCCAACCCGGATATTCGGTGACCGGAACGAATCCGCTGTTGAAGAAGAGCATCAACAGGAACAGCGCGCCGAGGTGGGTGACGATCTGCTTGCCCGAGGAGATCGTGGCGAGTGCGATCACCAGCACGGCCCAGCCGAGCGAACACAGCATCGCGACGCCGATGGCCTCCACCCCGTAGGCGATTCCCTGTTCGAACCGGAATCCCATGGGGATGGCCACCACGAACAGCACGATGGTGCCGATCCCGGTACGGACGGTTTCCGCCAGCAGCCGTCCGGTGATGAAACCGATCCGCGGCACCGGCAACGTCCACAGCCGCGCGAGCAGACCGCTCTCGCGCTCGGCGGTCAGACTCAGGCCGGTCGAGATGGTGCCGAACATCGTGCCGACAAGGGCGACGAGCCCGACGTTGCCGTACACGCTGTCACCGCCGCCCATCGCCGTGACTGTCTCACCGAGGACGAGCTGGAACATGACGAGCAGGAATGCGGGGAAGACGATGGCCTGCACCACGACCGCGGGATCACGAGACCAGGCTCGCAGCAACGCGACCGCATGCACCGTGCTCTGGGTGCCGAGACCGACACGACTCCGGCTGACCGATGATGCGGTGGCGGCGGCTGAGCCCGCCTGCGCCTGACTCATCGACCCGCCGCCCGGCGCCCGACCACGCCCGCGGCCGCGCCTCCGGCGACCAGCAGGCCGATCGCCCAGAGGATCGGAGCGGTGGCATCGAAGTCCGATCCGGTGGACAGTGCCCGCAGCGCGTCGGCGAACTGAGAGACCGGCGAGTTGCGGACCACCGGTTGCACCCACTCCGGGAAGGCCGCCGCCGGCACGATGCCGGTGGAGAGCATCACCAGGATCAGCTGCGGGATCATCAGGGCCTGTCCGACGCTCTCGGCGTTGGTGATCACCGATCCGAGCGCGTCGGTGAGCAGGCTCAACGCCAGGGCGAAGACCATGACCAGGAGCACAAACGCCGCGATCTCGTAGGGCGTCGTATCGAAACGGAAGCCGAAGACAGAACCGATGATGAGGCCGCCGGACGTCGAGATCAGCGACATGACGATCACCACCGACATCCGGGCAAGGGTGGGTGCAGATCGAGAGATGGGCAACGACGTGAGCCGATCGCGCACCCCGGCTGCGGCGTCGATGCCCGCGTTCTGCGCAGCCATGATCGCGGTGAACAGCCCTGTCTGCAGCAGGATCACGGGCGTCAGGTACTGCGCGTAGTCGATGCCGGCCCGATCGAACTGTCCGTGCAGCGGAACATAGAAGCACACGAAGAAGATGACCGGGGTGAGTGCCCCGGAGATCAGATCACCGTCGCGCCAGGCCGAACCGATCGAACGAACCGAAAGGACCTGCAGCGCAGGCCCGAAGCGAACGCTCGTGCGTACCGCTTCTTCGCTCGCCTGCGCGCGGTCGATCTGGGCGGCGAGGCTCACGGCACCGCCGACCCGATGTCGCCGGTGGCGCTGTCGACGGGCTGGGGGTCGATTCCGGTCAGCCGGAAGAACACCTCGTCGAGCGAGGGCCGACGCAGGCCGATGTCGAACACCTCGATCGAGTGGTCCTGGAGGCGAGCTATGACGTGGGCGACGGTGGCCATCCCATCCGGTGCTGCCACCCCCAGCCGTGGGTGCGGCGTGGCGGCGGTACTGTCGCCGTTCTCGATCAGCACGAACCCCGCGAGTGCCGTTCGCGCGCGATTCAGATCGGTCGGCTCCTGCACATTGATCTCGCAGATGGCGCCGCCCGCGCGGGCTTTCAGGGTTTCGGAGGTGCCCTCGGCCACGACGTGCCCGTGATCGAGCATGACGATCTGATCGGCGAGCCGGTCGGCCTCCTCGAGATACTGGGTGGTGAGCAGCACCGTGATGCCCTGGGTACGCAAGGTGGAGACCGTCTCCCAGACCGACTGCCTGCTGCGGGGATCGAGCCCGGTGGTCGGTTCGTCCAGGAACAGCACCTGCGGTCTGGTCACCAGGGCACAGGCGATGTCGACCCGGCGCCGCATGCCTCCGGAGAGGGTGCCGATCCGGCGATCGATGAACTCCTCGAGACCGAAGTCGCGGGCCACCTCGCCGATCCGCGCGCGGACGCCACGCCTGCTCAACCCGGTCAGCCGGCCGAACATCGTGAGGTTCTCTCTGGCCGTGAGTGATTCGTCCAGTGACGCGTATTGCCCGGTCAGCGAGATCAGTTCCCGCACCCGGGCGGGATCGCCGACCACGTCGAATCCGCCGACGCTCGCGCGGCCACCCGTCGGTCGCTGGAGCGTCGCCAGAATCGACAGCGCGGTGGTCTTGCCACTGCCGTTCGGACCCAGCAATCCGAGCACGGCACCTTCCGGAACCGCAAAACTCACCTGGTCGAGCGCACGGATCTCCCCGTATTCCTTGACCAGTTCGTCAATGACGACTGCCGACACAGTTCACCTCATCTCGAAGTTCTCGGGTCACTGTCAAGCTCGACGAGATACGGCGCGACACTGCCGAGTTTCTCGCAGGTCTCTTCGAACTCGCGGTCCGGCGACGACTGCCCCACGATCCCTGCCCCTGCCCGAATCCACGAACGTCCGTCCTCGCGGAAGACGGTGCGCAGGGCCAAGGTGGCCTCGAGCTCGCCTTCCGACGATGCGGTCAGCACCGCCCCCGAGTAGAGCCCACGGCGGGTGGCCTCGAGGCGGTAGATCGCATCGACCGCAGCAGCTTTCGGGATACCGGAAGCCGTGACCGCCGGGAACAGCACCTCGAGTCCATCCCAGGGTCCGAACTGCGGAGCCAGGGTGCCTTCGACGGTCGAAGCCAGGTGCTGAACGCTTCCGCGTTCGCGAACGACCATGAATTCGGTGACCGCGGTGGTGCCGGGGACGGCCACGGACTGGACCTCTGCGAACGAGGTACGCACCGACACGGCGTGTTCGACGATCTCTTTGGCGTCGGAGATCAGCTCGGCACGTGCCGAGCGGTCCATCTCCTCCGATCGGCCGAACGCACGGGTACCCGCCAGCGGTTCGGTGACCAAGGTCCCGGCAGCATCGACGGCGCCGACGAGCTCCGGGCTGAACCCGGCGGCCTCGAGGCCACCGAGTCGCAACAGGAACGACCTCGCCGGGTTGTTGTTCCGGCGACCTTCGGCGTAGGTGGCCGCGACGTCGACGTCGAACGGGACCTCTACCGCACGCGAGATGATCACTTTCTCGTACACGCCGCGGTGGATCTCGGCGACCGCGGTCGCCACCCGCGCGCGGTAGTCAGAGGTGTCGTCGTGGACCGGGAGAGGGCGCGGCACAACAGGATCGGTGCGATCGGTGTCCGCTGCGATCTCGCGCAGGCGTGCCTCGGTGGCCGCGTCCGCACCCTCGATGCGTATTCCGTCGCTGTCGATCCAGGCCTCGAACTCCGGCACGATGAGGTGGGCGAGGACACTGTCCGCAGCGAGATGATGGCCGGCGCCCAGCCCCGGAGCACAGAAATCGAAGCCCACCCAGCCATAGACCCGCCAATGCGGGAACGGCAACTCCGACAACGCCTTCGAGATCGCAGCCGCGGGTGACCCGGTCCATTCACCGACGGTCTCTCCAACGCCGGCGACGGTGGTGATCGTCTCGGTGGTGAGTCTGAGCTCGGCGCGGTGGCCCCCGGCGAAGACCCATCGGTTCTCGCGCTCATAGACCACATGGTCGGACGTGATGCCCGCTGCGGCCCACGCAGCGCAGACCTCCGCCGCGTTCACGGTGCCGACGCTGCCGGAACGGGTGTGGTCGCCCTTCTCTGTGTCGACGATCGCCGTCATCGCGGCACTCCTGCGGCACATGCTTTGCTCATGACATCCTCTGCTCACCGCATCACGCGACCATGCAACACTTAGGCTTGGCTAAGTTCAGCTTGAAGGTTAGCCTAAGCAAAGCGGGGCGCCAAGTCATTGTGATGAAGCAACGCCGGTCCGGTGCCGCACTCGGTCCCGGACACCCCCGCAGGCCCCCAGCGAGGAATCAACACATGCCTGACGTCATCGCTTTCGGCGATCTCACCAGCGGTTTCGCCGATCACCCCGGTCCCGCCGCCGCCCGCTACCGCGACCTCGGTCTGTGGCTGGACCTGCCGTTGTGGCGGGTGCTGTGGGACCAGGCCGATGCTCGCCCACTGGCGGATGCAGTCTCCGATGCCGACCGAACCCTCACGTATCGAGAGTTCGTCGCGGCCGCGCAGGCCCGCGCCGCGGGATTCCTCGACGCCGGACTCCGTCCAGGTGACCGCGTCATCCTGCAGAACCAGAACTCGGTGGAGTTCGCGGTCAACCTGTTCGGGTTGCTCCGCGGCGGCATGGCCCCGGTGATGACTCTGCCGGCGCACCGGATCAACGAGATCGCCCACCTCGCTCACACAGCCGGCGCGGTCGGATACATCTGCCACGACGCGAGCAAGGATTTCGACTACCGCGGCCTCGCGCGCGACCTGGTCACCCGGGCGCCCGCGGTGCAGAGCATCTTCGTGACGGGTGACCCCGCCGAGTTCTCCCCGATGCCCGATGGTGACCCCGAGTCTCTGCGGGACGTGCCCGCACCCGACCCCGATGCGCCCGCGCTGTTTCTCGTCTCCGGTGGCACCACCGGTCTACCCAAACTCATCGCCCGCACCCACAACGACTACCGGTTCAACGCACAGCGCAGCGCCGAGATCGCGGCGTTGACCTCACGCGACACCTACCTCGTCGCCCTCCCCGCCGCCCACAACTTCCCTCTCGCCTGCCCGGGACTGCTGGGTGTCCTGTCGGTGGGTGGGCACACCGTCTTCACCGACAACCCGTCTCCCGACAACACGTTCGACCTCATCGAGAAGCATCACGTCACCGTCGTCGCACTCGTGCCGGCGCTGGCCCAGGTCTGGACCGCTGCCACCGAATGGGAGCCCGCGGACATCTCGTCACTACGTCTACTCCAGGTCGGCGGGGCCAAGCTGGCCGAACCGGACGCGATCGCCGCCAACGCCGTGTTCGGCGGCGCTGTGCAGCAGGTGTTCGGCATGGCAGAAGGGCTCATCTGCTACACGCGGGCCGACGACGACAACGAGATCGTCACCCGCACCCAGGGCAGGCCGATGAGCGATCTCGACGATGTGCGGATCGTCGACGACAACGGCGTCGACGTGGCCGACGGATCCGAAGGCGAGCTGCTGGTCCGCGGCCCGTACACGATTCGCGGCTACTACCGCGCCGACGAGCACAACGCGCGCTCGTTCACCGGCGACGGTTATTACCGCAGCGGGGACCGGGTGCGGCGGTTGCCTTCCGGGCACCTGATGGTCACCGGCCGCATCAAGGACACCATCGTCCGTGGCGGCGAGAACGTCGCCGCCGACGATGTCGAGGAAAACCTGCTGGCCCACCCGGACATTCGGCAGGCCGCCGTCGTCGGGCTGCCCGATCCCGGCCTCGGGGAGAAGATCTGCGCGGCCATCGTCACCGACGGCCCGGCACCCGATCTACCCGCGGTCAGGGCCTTTCTGGCCGACCGCGGGCTCGCGACATTCAAGCAACCCGACCAGCTGCGGGTGGTGCGTTCGCTACCGGTCACCGCGGTCGGAAAAATCGACAAACGCACACTCGTGGCACAACTCACCTGACGCTGGCGTAGGCTGCGTTCGGTAACCACACACGCACGGGGGCTCTCGCGAACCGAGGGCTGAGATGACGGCAGGCGGCCGTCGACCGCATGAACCTGACCGGGTAATGCCGGCGTAGGGAGAAGCAATGGCCGACGCATCGAATTCTGTCCCCACCACTACCCCGGAGACGAAGCGGAGCGGAGCTCGACCCGTTTCAATGCCGGAGACGAAGCGGAGCGGAGCTCGACCCGTTTCAACACCCGAGACGACCCCGATCACCACGGGACCGATCCGGGGCAGTTCGAAGACCTACCAGCAGATCGACCACCTGCGGGTGCCGGGACGCCGGGTCCACCTGTCGAACGGTGAGCACCTCGACCTCTACGACACGTCCGGGCCGTACACCGACGCAGACCCATATCTCGACCTCGAAGCAGGCCTGCCGCGCACCCGCGACAACTGGAACCGCCTCGCCCCGATCGACGGCGCCAGCACTCAATTGACCTGGGCCAAAGCAGGTTTGATCACGGACGAGATGCGGTACATCGCCGCACGCGAGCAGATGACCCCCGAATTCGTACGGTCGGAGGTGGCGGCGGGCCGCGCGGTCATCCCCGTCAACCACCACCACCCGGAGTCCGAGCCGATGATCATCGGCAAGGCGTTCACGGTGAAGGTCAACGCCAACATCGGCAACTCGGCAGTATCGTCGTCGATCGCCGAAGAGGTCGAGAAGATGGTCTGGGCGACGCGATGGGGCGCCGACACCATCATGGACCTGTCCACCGGCAAGGACATCCACGCAACCCGTGAATGGATCATGCGCAACTCGCCGGTGCCCGTGGGCACGGTCCCGATCTACCAGGCGCTCGAGAAGTGCGGCGGCGACCCGGTGAAGCTCACCTGGGACATGTACCGCGACACCGTGATCGAGCAGGCCGATCAGGGCGTCGACTACATGACCGTGCATGCCGGGGTGCTGCTGCGATACGTACCGCTCGCCGCGAACCGCGTCACCGGCATCGTCTCCCGCGGCGGTTCGATCATGGCAGCATGGTGTCTGGCACACCACGAGGAGTCGTTTCTCTACACGCACTTCGACGAGCTGTGCGAGATCTTCGCCCGCTACGACATCACCTTCTCGCTCGGCGACGGCCTGCGCCCTGGCTCCATCGCCGACGCGAACGACGCAGCGCAATTCGCCGAACTACGCACGCTCGGCGAGCTGACGAAACGGGCCAAAGCCTTTGGGGTGCAGGTGATGATCGAAGGTCCGGGGCACGTCCCGATGCACAAGATCGTCGAGAACGTACGGCTCGAAGAGGAGCTGTGCGAAGAGGCGCCCTTCTACACACTCGGGCCGCTGGCCACCGACATCGCGCCGGCCTACGACCACATCACCTCCGCGATCGGGGCAGCGATGATCGCCCAGGCCGGGACCGCGATGCTCTGTTACGTGACGCCGAAGGAGCACCTGGGTCTGCCCAATCGCGACGACGTCAAGGTCGGTGTGATCACCTACAAGATCGCAGCGCATGCCGCTGATCTCGCCAAAGCGCATCCCAGGGCACAGGAACGCGACGACGCTCTGTCGAGGGCGCGCTTCGAGTTTCGCTGGAACGACCAGTTCAACCTGGCGCTCGATCCGGACACCGCGGTGGAATACCACGACGAGACCATGCCCGCCGAGCCCGCGAAGACGGCGCATTTCTGCTCGATGTGTGGACCCAAGTTCTGTTCGATGCGGATCTCTGCTGATGTCCGTGAGTACGCACGCGAGCACAACCTCGTCACCCAGGACGACATCGACCGCAAGCTGGCCGCTGATATGGCGGCCAAGTCGAAGGAGTTCAAGGACAAGGGAGCAACGGTGTATCTGCCACTTGCCGAAATCGATACAGCCGCCGCGACATGAGCGACGAAGCCGGAGCCGGACGCACGGAGGTGCCTGTGCCGTTGCTGCCACGCGTGCCCCTGGGTCAGACCCCGGTGCGGGTGATGACCATCGCCGGGACCGACTCCGGTGGCGGCGCCGGGATCAACGCCGACTTGCGGACCATGGCGCTCTGCGGGGTACACGCCACGGTCGCGGTCGCGGCGGTGACCGTACAGAACACGCTGGGCGTCAGCGGCTTCCATCCGATCCCACCCGAGGTGGTGGCCGCGCAGATGCGTAGCGTCATCACCGACATCGGGATCGGTGCAGCGAAGACCGGGATGCTGGCATCCGGGGCGATCATCGATGCAGTGGTGGACACCGCAGCGGAGGTCGGCCTCGGGGGTGGCCGCACGATCCCGCTGGTCGTCGACCCGGTCTGCGCATCGATGCACGGCGATCAGTTACTGGCGGACGAGGCCATGGACTCCCTGAGGACGCGCCTCATCCCCATCGCCACGATCATCACCCCGAACCTCGACGAGGTCCGGCTGATCACCGGGATCGAGGTGATCGACCGGGCGACCCAGGAGGCCGCTGCCCGCGAACTACACGCACTCGGGACGCAGTGGGCCCTGGTCAAGGGCGGGCATCTGCGAAATAGCACCAGTAGTCCCGATCTGCTGTTCGACGGCACCGATTTCACCGAATTGAGCGCTCCCCGCATCGACACCGGGCACGATCACGGCGCGGGAGACACGTTGGCCGCGGCCATCACATGCGCGTTGGCACACGACTACTCGGTACCCGATGCAGTCCGGTTCGCGAAGGCCTGGGTCACCAGATCATTGTCTGTGGCCTACCCACTCGGGGCAGGACATGGCCCGGTCAACCCGTTGTGGCGGCTCGAGGTCTGAACACAAGACCACCCGCTCCGAGAACACCCAGGTGTAGCAGTTGCTGGGTGAGCCCGGAACGGGTGGTTTTCTGTAGGACAGATCAGGCGTCGCGGCGATCGGTGACGAAGACGGCGGCACCGAAGATGAGCGCTGAGATCACCACGAAGTACAGCAGCGATCCGTATTCGTTCCACCACCAGTCGAATCCGTACTCGCGGCCATCGATGAAGTGATTGGCGTTGAGGAAGGGCATCAGCGGTCCGGCGACATCGCTGACCTTCGGGATGGCCGACAGGACGTTCTCCAACACCAGGCTCCACACCAGCAGGATCACGATCGCACCTGCCGTCTGCCTGATGAGTGCGCCGAGCCCGAGCCCGATCAGCACCGCGAAGAAGGCGTAGACCGGGACACCCCAGTAGAGCCGCACGGCGTGGGAGCCGAGCAGGTCGACGTCGCTACCTGACAGCGCCTTGCCCATCGGCAGTGCGATCAGCGTCAACACAAACGTGATCGCCGCTGACAGGCCGCCGTAGACAATGGCTTTGGCGAGTAGGACGTTGTAACGCTGTGGCACAGCTTGAAAGGTGGTTCTGATGGTGCCGAACCTGAACTCACTGGTCACCGCGAGCACGGCCATGATCATCAGGACGGTGATGCCGAATCCGGTGACACCGATCACGTAGTCGGAGACGTTGGTGTCGCCGCTCGTGCTCTCGTCCTTCGTCACCAGCCCGAAGATGAGGGCGAGCCCGATCCCCAGCAGGACGACGATGCCGACACACCAGTAGGGCGACCTGGTGGTGATCAGCTTGATTCGTTCGGCTGCAATGGTATTGGTCAACATCAGGCTTGTCCTCCCCCGAACTGGTTCGGCTGTTGCGGCGACTGACTCGGCGGTGGACCACCGTATTGTCCCTGCGGGGGTGGGCCCCCGTATGGGGCTTGCTGCTGCGCGCTGTACGCCATCGAGGAGTCGCCGTGGTACTCGACCGCACCCGCGGTCATCGACATGAACACTTCTTCGAGGGAGGCGGTCTTGCCTGACAGTTCGTGCAGACCGATACCGTTGGCGGCCGCGATGTCACCGACCTGATCGGTGGTGACGTCCTCCAGGCTCAGCGCAGGCCCCGCGCCGTCGTCGGGCAGGGGTACCGACCGCAAGCCTGCCGATGCCAGCGCGGACTGCAGCTCACCGAGCCGTGGGCTCCGCACTCGCACCGTGACCTGTGCGTTACTGGTGAAATCCTTGACAGACGAGTTCGCGATGAGCTGACCACGCCCGATGACGATCAAATGCTCTGCGGTGAGCGACATCTCGGTCAGCAGGTGGCTCGAGACCAAGACCGTCCGGCCCTGATCGGCCAACGCGCGCATGAACTTTCGGATCCAGACGATGCCTTCGGGATCGAGACCGTTGACCGGCTCGTCGAACAGCAGGACACCGGGATCCCCCAGCAAGGCACCGGCGATCCCGAGCCGCTGCGACATACCGAGCGAGAACCCGCCCGCCTTTTTGCCCGCCACCTCGGTGAGCCCGACATCGCTCAGCACCTGGTCGACGCGATGCGCCGGGATACCGTTCGCTGCGGCCATCCAGCGCAGATGACTTCGGGCGCTGCGATTCGGGTGGACCCACTTGGCGTCGAGCAACGCGCCGACCTGCGTCAACGGGTTCTTCAACTTCTGGTACGTGGCGCCGTTGATGGTCGCCACACCCGAGGTGGGCCGGTCCAGTCCGAGAATCATGCGCATCGTCGTCGATTTCCCGGCTCCGTTGGGCCCGAGGAAACCGGTGACCACACCGGGTTTCACATCGAAGGTCAGATTGCTGACCACCTGATTCTTTCCATAGACCTTTGTTAATCCCTGAACACTGATCATGGAGGTCAGTGTGCCAGAGCACAGCGCACCCACGCCTCATCCTTGCGGTTGATCTTGCGCGGGGTCACTCAGGTTTCGAGGTCGGGAGAGGACGCCTGCGCCCAGAACCGTTTGGGTATCCGCCCCGCTCCGTACGCGAGACGGCCCGCGATCACCGCAGACCTCATCGCCGCAGCCATCCGTGGCGGATCTGCGGCCCTCGTCACCGCCGAGGCCAACAGGACCCCCGAACAGCCGAGTTCCATCGCGAGTGCGGCGTCGCTGGCAGTGCCGATACCGGCGTCCAGAATCACCGGCACACCGGCACCTGCGACGATCATCTCGATGTTGTGGGTGTTGATGATGCCCAGACCGGTGCCGATCGGCGACCCCAGCGGCATGACGGCCGCGGCGCCCGCGTCCTCGAGCCGGCGCGCCAGGATCGGGTCGTCGTTCGAGTAGGGCAGCACCACGAATCCGTCGTCCACCAGCCGGGTGGTGGCGTCCACCAATTCCACCCCGTCGGGCAACAGGGTCCTCTCGTCGCCGATGACCTCGACCTTGACCCAGTTCGTTCCGAGTGCCTCGCGCGCCAGCTGCGCCGTGAGAACCGCTTCAGCCGCCGATCGGCACCCGGCCGTGTTGGGCAGGACATCGATGTTCAAGCGCCGCAACAAGTCGAGGACCCCGGTGCGGCCATCCGAGTCGACGCGGCGCATCGCCACCGTCGTCAGTTCTGTGCCCGAGGCGATCAAGGCCTCCTCCAGAACAGCCAGATTCGCCGCTCCGCCGGTGCCGGTGATCAACCGCGACGACAACGTTCGGTCCCCGATGACAAGCGGATCACCCACATCGACTCTGCTCCGCTCCGCTGCGTCAACCACCCTGCACCGCCGTGAGGATCTCGATGCGTTCACACGGGCCGAGCTCCGAATCCCACGTCGACTGCGGGCGCACCGTCTCGTCGACAGCGATCGCGATACCGGTGTCGGGAAGGTCGAGCTGCCCCAGCAGCGACCGCACCGTCGCGCCCTCTGAAATCACGGTGAGTTCGCCGTTCACCATCACGTTCATGACCGTCTTCTCCCTGCATCGATCGACGAATTGTCAATGGCCCTGCCCGCCAGCACCTCTGTGATCAGTTCCGCGGTGACAGCGCTCATCAGGATGCCGTTGCGGCCGTGCCCGGTGGCCACCACGGTGCGATCATCGAGACGACCTATCAGCGGCATCCCGTCCGGTGTGGCCGGGCGCAGACCGGCCTCCGCCGAAAGCAACCGGTACTCCCGCAGAGGCGGCATGAGTTCGATGGCGTCGCTCAGCAGATCCGCGACCCCGCCCGCGCCGGGCAACCGATCGTCGCCGCCGTCGTACTGCGTGGCCCCCACCACGACTCCATCGTGGCGCGGCACGACGTAGACGGCTCGTCCGTTGATGCGCCCGCGAACAACATGTTTGGGTGGCGGCAGCGCTCCCACCGACCAGCCCAACCGCAAGATCTCGCCCTTGGACGGATAAACACCCAGGTCCGGCCACAACGTCGCAGAGCCCACGCCCGCGGCCAGCAAGACCTGGTCTCCCGGAACGTCGGCGAGGTCGGCAACGTGTGACCGGACGGTCCGCACACCTGCTGCCGAAGCCCGATCCGAGAGCACCTGCAGTAGCCGTCGATTGTCCACCGCGAGCTCGCCGGAGGCACAGAAGCCGCTACGGATCCGGGCGGAGACCGTGGGCTCCAGCGCACGAATGTCTTTGCCGGTCAATGGCTCCACCGGATGACCGCGGCCACGGAGCCAGTCGGCCACCATCGTGAGCTCACCCACATCGGCGCTGTCCACGCCGACCATCAGGCTCGACGAGGCGGCCACGATGCGGTCGTCGCCGAACCGCTCGAGAAATGCGGGCCACCGGGACATCGCCTGCTCGGCGAACGCGAGATAGGCGTCTTCTCCGGTGCGACTCTCCCCTGCGATACCCAGCATGCCCGCCGCGACACGCGACGCCGCGGAAGTTTCATCGGGTTCGTAAACCGTTACTTGCCAACCATTCTCGGCAGCGTAAAGTGCGCAGGACAAACCGATGACGGCTCCGCCGACGATCCCGAGGGTTTTCATCCCACCTCCTTCCTTCGCCGGCATTACCCGGATCAGGTGTAACGGTCTCGTGGACGGTTCGCGTCCCGATCTCAGCCCGACGTCTCCCTCGAGCACCCGTGTGTGTACTGGCTTCGAGGGTACGCCGGTACATTTTGACCTCGTGACTCCCATCGCCCGTTCCACCCGCAGCGCCCGCTTGGCCGAAGCCCGGCTCTACCTCTGCACCGACGCTCGCCGAGAACGCGGGGATCTGATTGCGTTCGCCGATCAAGCCCTCGCCGGTGGCGTCGACATCATCCAGCTCCGGGACAAGGGCTCGGCGGGCGAACGCGAGTTCGGGCCACTCGAGGCCGCGCAGGAGATCGACCTGCTCGGAGCGCTTGCGGAGGTCGCTTCGCGGCACGGCGCCCTGCTGTCGGTCAACGACCGTGCCGACATCGCCGCGCTCACCGGCGCCGATGTGCTGCATCTGGGTCAGGACGATCTACCGGTGGACCTCGCCCGCACGATCGTCGGTGACGACATCCTCGTCGGACTCTCCACCCATGCGACCTCCGAGGCCACCGCCGCCGCAACAGCGCCGGGGGTCGACTATTTCTGCACCGGACCGTGCTGGCCGACACCGACCAAACCCGGCCGGCCCGCACCGGGACTCGACCTCGTCCGCGACACCGCGGCGCTTGTCACCGAGCGGCCGTGGTTCGCGATCGGTGGCGTCGACGAGGCCCGGCTCCCCGACGTCGTGGCGGCAGGCGCGAGCAGGATCGTGGTGGTCAGGGCCATAACTGCGGCCGAAAATCCACGCGCGGCGGCAGAGCGACTGCGGCGGAAGCTGCTTGCGTCACCGAAATCCTGAGGTCTATGGTGGAGCGATCATGAAGCGAATTCTCGTAGTACGCACCCGTAGCGGGGTCTGATCCGACCGGCCCCCCGCTGCGGGCCGTCGTGCGATCTGCTGGTCATCCTCATCTCATCGGAAGACCGCTCTCATGAATACCGTGACCTCACCTGATACCTGTTTCGATTCCTGTGCCTCGCACTTTCGCACCCCGCTTCCGCCCGCGCTTCGCGCCGAGGCCACCGGCATGAGTTGGTCCATCTTCACCGAGACCTATGCTCCGGCCACCGGCCCGATCCGGCTGGGCGCCTGGACCGCATCGCCGACGCGCCACGATCTGCTCGAGTGCCAGGCCACCATCGCCTCCGGCAACACGATCGCCTCGCTGACGGCGACCGCGACAGGCTCGATCGCCGCGTTGTCGGACATGCTCTACCGGCTGGGTTCGGGCGTCGAGATCATCAGCTTGCACCAGTACCCGCACGCGGGCGGGATCGCGACATTCCTGCTCTGTGAGCGCGATGAACGACGTAGTTGGTCGATGGGCAACGGTCCCACCGGCGAAGAGTCCGCGCTCGGCGCGCTGATCGCGGCCGCAAACCGGCTGGTTCTGCGCTGATGCACCCTGAGATCGGCCCCGTGGACGGGAGCCGAGGGCATAGTAGTGCCCTCGGCCACCCCATGAGGGGACGATCTCAGGGCGTATCCGACAAGCTGCTGAGCTGAGTGCGCAGTTCCGGCCAGCTTGGCGGCGGGCGCAGGATGCAGTTTCAGCTCATCCACTACGAAAGTTGTCGCTATAGCCTGGTTAAGTCCACGATCCGTCGCGCGGGCTCTTTCCGGGTTGTCGACTCTGCAGGCACGACGACGTGGTCCCTGTCCCTTATGTCAATCGCGAGACGGGAACTACGCCGCTCCCGCCCTGATCCGACCCCAGGTCTCCAGAAGGCTCCTCATCTTGAGTTCGACGCTATGTGGGTGCGGCCTCTTCCAAGACGACCTGATAGAACCACTTGACGATGTCGGATATCAGGTGCGCCCGGCCCGGTGAGTTGGTGAAAAAGGTAGTCACTCATCTTCTGATGTGCGCCTTGGTTGTCGGCGACCGCTCCGGTGACGGCGTCGTCGAAGTCGGGAGACTCGGTGAACTGCTTGGGGGTATTGACCCGCGCTTGTTGGATGAGGGAATCATCGTCGAGCAGCGTTCGCAGCAGCGATTCGATGAACGACACTTTCTGCCCCTCGGTGAAGTCCTCCGATCCGAACAGGTCGTTTAGCCGGTCGAGGACAACCTGAAAGGCGACCATCGTCGGGTCTCGCGACTCACCGGACCCGGCCGCGGTGATGCCTTTGAGTCCCACTCGCGTACCGAAGCCGATGTCGGCCCGGCCGCGATCGATCTGCTTCACCTGTTGGAGCACCACACCAGACAGGTCGATCGGCGCGGTGTAGTTGTCTGGCCGGATGACGGCCTCGAGTGCGCGCAGGTAGATCTGCTTCTTCTCCAGCTCGGGATCCCCGTAGTCGATGATCTGCGACATGAAGTCGTAGAGCCGCACAAACGATCCGACGTCTTTGCGGAACATGTCCAGCTCGGCGAGCGCTGCCTTGTCGCCCTCGCCGCCGTTGTGGATGAGCGCCGCCTGGTACCGCTCGGCGAAGCGCTTCTTGCCGGGGTCGACAGCGGCGTACAACGCGTTGTTGCCCTGGCCTTTCACGAAGCCGTCTGCGCACTGGTCGATCTCGGCCTGGGTATAGATCGCGGCCGTGTCGAGCTTCGCTGCGAGGTCGTGGACCAGGTTCGGGTCGGTCTCGGTTTCGAGGAATGCGTCGGTGAAATATGGTTCGAACGATTCCTGAATCGCGGCGGGGTCGTTGACGAAGTCGACAACCTGCGTCATCGCCGCGGTCTTCGGCGTACCCGAAGGGGTGCGATAGGTGCGATTGAGACGCGAGAGCGTCTGCACTGCAGTCACTCCCGACAGTCTGCGGTCGACGTACATGGCGCACAACAGCGGCTGATCGAAGCCCGTCTGGAACTTGTTGGCCACAATCATGACCTTGTACTGATCACCGGTGAACGCGGTGCGCAGATCGCGTACGCCCGGGTTCATCGTGGCCTCGGTGAAGTCCTCGGGACCAGATTCGGGATCCTGCACGACCCCGGAGAATGCCGCCAGAGTGCCGTAGCCATAACACTTGCTCGCGATGAAGGCGTCGATCGCCAGCTTGTACCGGACGGCCGCCTTGCGGGAGTCGGCGACGACCATCGCTTTCGCGTGACCGTCGAGCAGGCTGCTGACGTTCGCGTGAAAATGTTCGACGATGATCGCGGCCTTCTGCGCGATGGTCTGCGGGTTGAGCTTCACCCACTTCATCACCGCTTTGGTGGCCTCGGACTGGTCGACCTCGTCGCCGGTGATGGCAGCGTTCTGGCCGATCTGGAACGCCAGTGTGAAGGAGTGATAGCCGGTGAGGACGTCAAGGATGTACCCCTCGTCGATCGCCTGCTTCATCGTGTAGACGTGAAACGGGGCGGGCGCCTCATCGGGGCTGGGCCTACGGCCGAACAGCTCGAGGGTCTTGCCCTTCGGTGTGGCGGTGAACGCAAAGTAGGAGATGTTTGCCGATGCCGCCCGTTCCGTGGCCTCGGCCGCTAGGACGGATTCGACGGAGAGGTCGCCACCCTCTTCGATGTCGCGCAGCTCGTCGGCGGTGAGGACGGCCTTGAGTTTGGCGGCGACCTGACCGGACTGCGACGAGTGCGCCTCATCGGCGATGACCGCGAATGTCTTGCCTTTGAGGCCCTTGTTCTTCCGGATCTCGTTCATCGCGTAGGGGAACGTCTGGATGGTGACGACGATGATCAGTTTGCCGTCGGTGAGCGCCTCGGCCAACAGCCCCGACTTCGATCCACCCGACTTGCCGGCCGCGTCCCGGTCAATCGCGACGACGATGCCCTGATCGTTGTCGATCTGCTTGATCGCGTCCTGCAGTTGGGCGTCAAGAACGTTGCGGTCGGTGACAACAATGACCGAGTCGAAGACCTTCTTGTTCTCGACCTGCAACCGGGCCATACGATGCGCGGTCCACGCGATGGAGTCAGTCTTGCCGGAACCTGCCGAGTGCTGGATGAGGTAGCGGTGACCGACGCCCTCGGTCGTCACGGCCATCGTGAGTTCGGTGACCGCCTCCCACTGGTGGAAGCGAGGAAACCGCAGCGTCGAGGACTTGGTGGTCTTGCCGCTAATGGGGTCGGTGCTGGATTCATGCTTGATGTACATCAGCCGGCCGAGGATGGTGAGCCATGCCTCGCGCTGCAGCACCCGCTCCCACAGGTACGACGATCGTGAGCCGTTGGGGTTCACCGGGTTGCCGGCGCCGCCGTCCTCGGCACCCCTGTTGAATGGCAGGAAGTGTGTCTTCTCGCCAGCGAGGCGGGTGGTCATCCACACCTCGTCGTTGGACACCGCGAAGTGCACCAGCGCGCGGGCCCCGGAGACGAACAGCGGCTGAACCTTTCCCGTCTGCGGGTCCTTCGGCAGCCGCGAGGTCCGGTACTGGGCGATCGCGTCAGCGATAGTCTGGGTGAAGTCGGTCTTGAGTTCGGCGGTCGCGACCGGCAGCCCGTTGACGAAGAACACCAGATCGACCGACCGCGTGTCGGCGGTGGAGAAGTAGACCTGCCGCATTACTCGCAGCCGCACGGCCGCGTAGTCGGAGTTGCGCTTCTCGTTCAGGTCTCCGGCCGGAATACGCACATCGCGAACTTCGCCGAGAGGTGAGAGAAGCCCTTACGCAGCAGATTCAAAGTGCCGCCGCTGTTCTCCAACGGGGTGTCAAGGACCTTCACGATTCGATCGAGCAACTGATCCTGCTGTTTGGCAACGTCTTTCGAGCCGGGCTTTATCACCTTTTCGAGCTGCTCGGGCTGGGTCTCGGTCAGCCAGTCCAGAACGTCGTCGCGGAACAGGGCGCGTTCCTTGTCGTAGCCGGCGGCATTGGGCGAGTACTCCCAACCATGGGCGCGGAGGTACTCGGCAATCTCTTTCTCGAACTCCACCT
The DNA here is from genome assembly GCF_002095395.1 of Williamsia sp. 1135. Taxonomy (GTDB): domain Bacteria; phylum Actinomycetota; class Actinomycetes; order Mycobacteriales; family Mycobacteriaceae; genus Williamsia. Next base: position 111,396 of record NZ_MJEI01000104.1, on the reverse strand, counting down.
CATTGTGTTGGGCCATGTGCGTCCGTTCTGCAGGAGGTCACGTCGCGGCGACGTGCTAAAGTTGTAAGCGCAGGCCGCAGAAATGCCGCCCGCATGGCCCTCAGCCCCGCCTAGAGCGGGGCTGTTGTGCATCATGGCCAACCTCCCGGTTCATGTAGTTTCCCCGAGTTCTGAAGCTTTGACCACAACCTGTCCATCACCCGCTGCGCGCGGTGATCGTGTTCTACGACCGTCTCGTGTCTTCGGTACGTGAACGCCAGCATGTCCGCCGCCTGCAGCATCCGCGAATGATGGCTCGGGGCAAAATGGACGGTATCCAGGAGTGAGGGAAGCGTGGTGTGGCGGTACACGCCAGGTGTGCCGTCAGTTTGGTAAGTGGCGAACCGTTCGCGATGGCGCTCCCGATCGCCACGCTCGTCGGCGATGACGAGCGCGTAGGTCGCGCGCGCCCGCGCAACGGTATCCACGCGCTGCAAGATGTGCTGAAAACACACCTGTTCCGGTGGAAACCGCTCTGGGTAGCCTCGGCGATTCTGCCGATCCGCCAAGCGCTGTCTGCTGACGTGCCGTAGAAGCAGCGTGACATCGGACTCGACGATTGCGTCGATCACCTTCTCGTGGAGATTCGCGCGAGCGCGCTGACCAACTGCTGCCCATGCCTCTTTGCCGTGAAACATCGGGTGAGCGTGAAACTCGGTGGTCGACGCGACGCCATAGTCGCGACTTGCCTGCATCATGAGCGCGTTGAGCCGGTCGGTGAGTTGCTTTGTCGCGTTCTCATCGGCGAGCACTGCACCGAAGCAGTGAAAATCGCCCTGGTCGGACTCATCGACGAACGCGAGCAGCATCAGGCCGACTCGCGCACATCGATCTGACCGGTGACCGCGGCGGCAATCAGGGCCGATCGCCGTTCACGAGACAGTTCGATGAACTTCTCCGTCTCGGCAATCAGCGAGTCGATCTTGGCGGTTTGGTCATCCAACAGGGCCACGACGCGCCGTTGCTCCTGGAGCGGCGGAATGTGTACCAGGACGTCGCGGACGTCGCGTTGCGAAATCTTTTGCATAGAGGGGCTCGATCCCTTCGCCATTCCAGCAATAGCCCATCGCGCACGGGAGCTGGCCAATGAATACGCGACGTACTGCGGATCCACATCCCTGCCCACGGTGATTCCGTAAGTGAGGTCACTAAGGAGCAACCGTGGGTAGTTCCCTTGCACGACTGCAGCACATCCCACCAGTTCCCTGGTGTTAGCGCGTGACATCACGATCTCGCCGCGGTGAACAGCGTCTTTGGCGATCGGGGCAGAACCGTCGGGGAGCCGCTTATTTTGCGACGGCCGAAAACGGCCCGTGTTTGAGCATCCGACCTTCAGCACAGCCCAATCGATCACACCGTCACCAGGCCAGGCCTCGCAGTTCGGACTCGTGCCCTGTCGTATTCGTGTCACGACCCTGCCGAACGTGACTAGGGCCCCCTTTTCGGTTGCCGCAGTGATGGTCGCAGCCCGCCGTTCGCGAAGAAGTTCGATGAGCCGCTTCTGCTCCTCGATGAGTGTGTCGATCCGGGCCGTCTCCCGGTCGAGGAAGTCGGCAATGGCCCGCTGCTTATCGACCCCCGTAGTCGGTAGCAGGATGCGCATCAAGGCCGACTGAGTTAGTTTGTCCCGCGTCGAGCCGATGACGTACATGCTGTAGTCGACATCGTTGAGCGCATATGCCAGCCAGCGAGCATCGACACGCTTTCGTGGTTTCAGGACATGGATGTGATTGTTAGGCCATATCGGCTCCGCCACACGGAAGGCGACCGGACGGTCCCGGTCGAAAAACGGAGCTCCGTCTTCACCGACCAGTACAACTTCTTCCGACACTAGTGGCGTGTCGACGTGCCCTTGTATCGAGTTGGCTCCCCAATAAGGCACGTCTCCGGGCCGGTAGTGGCGTTCCTCAGCGTTCAACGGAACTCGAAGATGGTCCCAGCAATCAGCGAGCCGCCGCAGCGGCGTCGAGTTGTGCAGCCCGGTGGTCATCCCTCCACCTCGTGCAACAACTCCATGATCTTTGCGACCTGCTTTTCCAGATCGGCATCGATCTCGGCTAGTGGCCGGGGCGGCAAATATTTGTAGAAGTGTCGGGTGAAGGGAATCTCGTAGCCGACCTTGGTCTTCTTCTCGTCGATCCAGGCGTCGGGGACGTGCGGGAGTACCTCGGTCTCGAAGTAGCTCTTGATTGTTGCGGTCTTGGCCATCGCGCCGTCGGTGTTGCCGTCGTAGGTGAACGGGATGTTCTCGGTGTCACGCTTCTTTGGGTCGGGTTTCGGCTTGCCGGAGCGATCCGTCGAGACCTTCCCGGTCTCGGTGAGCAGCGGGCGCTCGACGGTGATGGTCCAGTAAGCGAAATCGTTGGCGGTGAACACTTTTGAGAAGTCGGGATCGGCCTCGTCGAACTTGTCGTAGAGGGCCAGGATCCGGTCACGGGCGTCGGCGTCGATTTCCCGGCTCTTCGCGCCGAGGCTTTTGCGCATCTTGGTCCAGAACGTCGTCGCGTCGATCAGCTGAACTTTGCCTTTGCGTTCGGCGCGCTTCGTGTTGTCGAGAAGCCAGATGTACGTGGCGATGCCGGTGTTGAAGAACATGTTGCTCGGCAGCGCGACGATCGCTTCGACCAGGTCGGACTCGAGCAGCCACTGACGGATCTGTGATGGTCCGGATTCGGCGGCGCCGTTGAACAGCGGCGAACCGTTGAGGACGATCCCCGCGCGACCGCCACCGTCGTGTGCGGGTCGCATCTTACTGGCGAGGTGAGAGAGGAACAGCATCTGACCGTCGCCGATCGACGGCAGCCCATGCGAGAAGCGCGAATTTTGTCCGAGCGCTTCTTTCTTCACTGTCTCCTGCGAGGCTTTCCAGTCCACGCCGTAGGGCGGGTTGGACATACAGAAGTCGAAGGTGCGGTCGAAAAACAGGTCGTCGGCGAGGGTGTCGCCGAGTTTGATGTTGCCGACGTCCTGGCCCTTGGCGATCATGTCGGACTTGCAGATGGCGTACGACTGGTCGTTGATCTCTTGGCCGTAGAGGCGCAGGCGCGCGTCCGGGTTGCGTTCGATGAGCCATTCTTCGGCCACCGACAGCATGCCGCCGGTTCCTGCGGTGGGGTCATAGATGGTGCGGACGGTTCCGGGTTCCAGCAACGCCTTGTTGTCCTCGGCGAACAGCAGGTCGACCATTAGCCTGATGGCGTCGCGCGGTGTGTAGTGCTCACCGGCCTCCTCGTTGGAGGCCTCAGCGAACTTGAAGATCAGATGCTCGAACAGGTCGCCCATCTCGGCGTTGCTCACGGCATCGGGGTGCAGATCGACACCGGCGAACTGCGAGGTCACGAGATACAGGCGGTTCTTCTCGTCGAGGGTCGCGAGCTCGTTCTCGAACTTGAACCGCTCGAACACGTCTATGTTTGCCGAGAAGCCGGTGATGTAGTCCATCAGGTTGGCCCGCAGGCCCTCGGGGTCCTCCATCAGGTTTGCGAACGTGAACGGGCTCGTGTTGTAGAACGACAGCCCGGTCTTGCGCTTCACCTGCACGTCCAGCGCGCCGTCAGAGAATTTGCCGGCCAAGGCGGCGACCTCGTCGCGGGTCGGCTCGAGGATGCAGTCGAGTCGTCGCAGGATCGTGAAGGGAAGGATCACGCTTCCGTACTGATGGGGTTTATACACCCCGCGCAGTTGGTCAGCGATGCCCTACACAAAGTTGCCCAACTTGCTCAAACTCGATCTCCTTCGGTTTTTTCCAGAGGTGACGCTCTCAGATAGCTACTGAATGCTCAGTGCGGCGCGGTTGGCTGAGCCGGTTGCCCTCGTGGACGACGACCATTGATGGCTACGGTGTCATCTCGGCATGGTCAGTGACATTACCGGCTCGATCGTTTGAAATGTCGATGTCGGATTGCAGCTTGGGTTACAGGATTTCGATGCCAAGTCAAAGAGCAGTCGACCACGGCTGGAATAGCAGCGAAATGGTGCGGTATCCCTCAGGTGACGTCAGGCGCCGGCCAGCCCCAGGAGTTGCGTGCGCAGCTCGGGCCAGCTCGCCGCGAACGCCGGGTGCAGCGAGAGCCCGTCCACTTCCTCCGGCGTCACCCAGCGCAGCTCGACCGACTCCATGTTGGCCGTCGTCGCCAGCGGCGCCGCCACCTCGGCGATGACCGTCGTATAGGTCCAACCGCTGGGCGCGCGGTGAGTCACCAGTTCTGCATGCACGGTGATCTCGGCGTCCGCGATGCCGGCCTCCTCGTCGGCTTCCCGGGTGGCGGTGTCGACGGCACTCTCGTGGGAGTCGCGCGCCCCTCCGGGCAGCGCCCAGGTGCCGCCCTGATGGCTCCAGACCGCACGGTGCTGTAACAGAATGAGCGCTGCGCTCGTTTCACTAGATGTGAAGAGGAGCAAGCCGGCAGCGCCGTGTCGGCCCCAATACCGCGATCCATCCGCGTCGAAAACCCATCCGTCGCCGTCGCCACGCACGCGGCACCTCCTCGCCAGGCCAACCGTTCTCGATCCTCACGCTACTTGGACCGACGTGGTGACACGGTGCCGCACTGTCACTGGTGTATCTGCATTCGCAGTAATGTCGGTTTCAGCAACAAAACATCCTCTCAGGTAAGACCCTGAGCAACCGGCGAACTCCGGGAAGAAGGGATCGTGTGACCGGCGGCAACGCAACCTCTTTGCGTACCCGGCTCATGCGTGCCGACAGGGCCGAGGGGTACCGCTTGCGGCGAGCCGGTGCCGATCGGCCGGCTCCACTGACGCGGCGCGAACTGATGGTCCTGACCCGCGAACGCGCCCAGAACCCCTTCACGAACATGCGGCAGCTGGCGTGGACCAGCCCCGGCAAACTGTTCCTGCTCGCGATCGTGTTGGTGATCTCGTGCGTGACGGTCGGCTGGTACGCATCGGACACGCTCGACGATCGCACCAGCACCCTCGAAGGGATGATCGTCGAGACCGAACCTCTCGCGGAGGCCTCGCAGGTTCTCTACAGCTCGCTGTCCATCGCCGACGCCGCAGCCAACACCGCGTTCATATCCGGCGGGCTGGAGCCCGCTGAGCTGCGGCAACGCTACAACGACGCGATCGCAACGTCCGGGCAGGCGCTCGTCCAATCGGTCAGCGGCGCGTCGATCGACAACGCCAGGATCCGCGAGGACCTCACCATCCTCGCGTCACAGATCCCGGTCTACACCGGACTCATCGAATCTGCTCGCATCAACAACCGCCTCGGCAACCCCGTCGGCTCCGCCTATCTCGGTGAGGCGTCGAACATGATGCAGTCGACGATCCTGCCCGCGGCCGAACGGCTGTACACCGAGCGGGCCGACGCCATCGGTGACGCGCGGACCAACTTCACGAGTCCACCCTGGGGTGTCTACATCGCCCTCGTCCTGGTGCTCGCCGTCATGATCGGCACGCACGTCTACGTCGCCCGCCGCAGTCGCCGCCGGTTCAACGTCGGACTGCTCAGCGGCGTCGGGTTCTTGGTCATCGGATTGCTGTGGCTACTGGTCGGCGGTCTGCTCTCGGTGAACGCCACCAGCAATGCCGAGAATCGAGGGGCCGCGCCCCTGCGCGAGCTGACCTCCGCACGCATCCTGATCCAGCAGGCCCGATCCGACGAGACACTGTCGCTGGTGCGTCGCGGCGATCAGGAATCCCTGGAAGCGGGTTACGCCGACGCCACCGCACAGATCGGCGCACTCCTCGACGACTACCGCGACGACGAACGCCGAGATGTCGCCGAGGATTCGGTGGATGACGCTGCCGCGGCGCTCGCCATGTGGCGTGACGCTCACGCAGCAATGCTCGAGCGCACCAACGCCGGCGATTTCAACGGAGCGACCGCCATCGCCGTCGGCGACAATCCGGACGGTGCGGCAGCGGCCTACACCCGGCTCGACACGGCTTTGGTCGAGGGCATCACCAACACGCGGGAGACGTTCCGTGATGACATCAACACCGCCCGCGTCGTGATCGGGTACGCCGGGCTGGGCATCATGCTGTTGGGTATCGCGGCGGCGGTCGCGGCGCTGGCCGGGCTGTTCCCGCGAATCAGGGAGTACCGATGAGTATTCGGATGCGCGCTCGTGCCATCGCACTGGCCGCTGCGATCGCGCTGACCGCCACCTCCCTCGCCGGTTGCGTCCACGCCGCCGCACCGGACAGCCTCCCGCCCTCGGCCACCGCGAACTGGCCGGCGCCTGCCGGGGTCAACAGCGACGTCCCGGTGGAGCCGACCCCGGCCACCGACGAATGCGATGCGACGGCGTCCCTGACTCCCGGTCCCCTGCCCCCGGTCGGGCAGATGCCCGCGGGCAGCACGATGGAGACCATCCAACAGCGGGGCTGGGTCAAGGTCGGCCTCGACATCGGTTCGAACCTGCTCTCGTTCCGCGACCCCATCAGCGGCAGCATCGAAGGTTTCGACGTCGACATCGCGAAGGAACTGGCCCGGGCCATCTTCGGTGACCCAGAACGCGTCGAGTTCAAGATCCTCAACTCAGGTGACCGGATCAACGCTCTCAAGGACGAGTCCGTGGACGTGGTGGTCAAGACCATGAGCGTCACCTGCGAGCGACTCAAGGACATCGCTTTCTCGACGGTCTACTACGACGCTTCACAACGAATCCTGACGATGCGCAGCTCCAACATCAACGGGGTCGCCGACCTGGCCGGCAAGCGGGTCTGCGCCGCACGCGGCACCACGTCCATCTCCCGCATCCAGCAACGGGTGCCGGATGCGATCGTCGACACGGTCTCGTCATGGGCCGATTGCCTTGTCATGCTCCAGCAGGGGCAGGTCGACGCGGTCTCCACCGACGACGCCATCCTCGCCGGGATGGCCGCGCAGGATCCCTACGTCCACGTCGTGGGGCAGAGCCTCGGCGAGGAGCCGTACGGGATCGGGATCAACAAGGACAACGAGGACCTGGTGCGTTTCACGAACGGTGTACTGCAGAAGATGCGGCAGGACGGCACCTGGTTCGACATCTACGACCGCTGGCTGTCCATCCTCGGGCCGAAATACTATCCGCCGCAACCGGAATACCGGGACTGAGGCGAGCATCGTGACCACTGACAAGACACCTGAGGACGAGCCCGAGGTCGGCACGCAGGCAGCGTCCCCCTCCGACCTCGACGTGGGCACCCAGGCCGTGCGCTGGGACATGGCGTTCACGGAACCGACTGCCGTCACCACCCAGAACAGTCAGCCGACGTTCATGGTCCCCACCAGTCGCAGCTCCCGGAGCCGGCGACGCATGGGCGGAGGCCTGGTCGACGTACCGCGGGTCCACGACATCGAGCCCGCCGACGCAGTCATGGCCGACCCCGTCATCTCCGAGGGCAAGCGGCTGTGTTGGAAATGCGGCAAACCTGTCGCTCGCCGGTCCGGAGAGGGGCGGGGTCCCCTCAGCGGGAACTGCGAGAACTGCGGTGCTCGTTACTCTTTCGTCCCCGGGTTGGTCAAAGGGACGATGGTTGCCGACCAGTACGAGATCTCCGGGGCCATCGCCTACGGCGGCCTGGGCTGGATCTATCTCGCCATCGACCGAAACGTGTCAGACCGACCCGTCGTCCTCAAGGGCCTACTGAACTCGAAAGATGCTCAGGCACAGGCCGTCGCGCTGGCCGAACGCCAGTTCCTCGCGTCGGTGTCGCATCCTGGCATCGTCAAGATCTACAACTTCGTCGAGCACCGCGACCCGAAGGGCAACTCCTTCGGCTACATCGTGATGGAGTACGTCGGCGGTAGCACCCTCAAGGACATCGTCTCGTCACAAGACGACGACTCGGGAGCCCCGCGTAAACAACTCCCACCCGAGCAGGCGATCGCCTACCTGCTCGAGGTGATGCCCGCGGTCTCCTATCTGCATTCGGTCGGCCTGGTCTACAACGACATCAAACCCGAGAACATCATGATCGGCAGCGAGGACGTCAAGCTGATCGACCTCGGTGCCGTCTCTCCCATCAACGGGTACGGGCACCTCTATGGAACACCCGGCTTCCAAGCCCCCGAAATCGTGCAGACGGGACCGCAGGTCGCCAGTGACATCTACAGTCTCGGGCGCACTCTCGCCGTCCTCACCGCGGACATGCCGATGGAGAAGGGACGCTACCTCGACGGTCTCCCCGACCCTGCCGACGTGCCGCTGTTCGCGGAAAATCCGTCCTTCTACCGGTTGTTGCAGCGGGCCACGCATCCCGACCCTGCCAAACGGTTCACCTCTGCAGACGAGATGGCCGGCCAACTCCTCAACGTGCTGCGAGAAACCGTGGCTGCGAAGTCCGGGATCCCACGGCCCGGCTTGTCCACCGTGTTCAGTCCGCAGCGAACAACCTTCGGCACCGAGATGATGCTCGCACCGGTGGACGGGATCCTCGAACCGATTCGCGCCCGGATCACCCTCGACACCACCGACGTCGTCGCCGCGCTGCCGGTGCCACTCGTGGATCAGTCCGATCCCGCTGCCGGACTACTGAACTCGACAGCACTGTCCGAACCGACCCAGACCCTCGACTCGATCCGCAGTGCTCGCGAAGGTGGGCTGTCGTCGGTGATCGGCACCGACCCGTCCGACGATCACCCGTCCCGTGAGATCGACCTGATCGAGGCGCGCGCGTATCTCGAACTGGGCGAGGCACAGACCGCACTCAACCTCCTGAACGAGGCCACCGAGCATCACGGCAAATCATGGCGCACCGAGTGGTTCCTCGGCCTCGGCGCACTGTTGATCGACGACGTCGCCGGGGCGCACGCCCGCTTCAACGATGTGCTCGCCGCCATGCCCGGTGAGGTCGCGCCCAAGCTCGCCGTCGCAGCGACGGCAGAGTTGATGGGCAATCATGACGTTGCGCTGCAACATTATCGATCGCTCTGGCAGACCGACCGGGCGATCGTCACCGCAGCTTTCGGCTTGGCCCGCATGCGGTACGCGGGCGGTGACGTCGAGGGCGCCGTGAAGGCTCTCGACGATGTCCCGCCGACGAGCCGCCACTTCAACGCCGCCAGTTGCACCTCGATCCTCACCTTGGTCCATGGCCGCGACCCCGCCGAGGTCCACGAGGACCAGCTCCGCGAAGCCGCACACCGCTTGGAGTCGATGCCCGACAGCGAACCCCGCAAGCAACGACTCGTGATCCTCGTGCTGGGCATCGCGCTCGGCTGGATCCATCGCCGCCCCGACCAGTCCCCCACCGACGCCTCCGCGCGCGGCGACATCCTCGGCTACAAGTTCAACGACCACGGATTGCGCGTCGGGTGCGAGCGATCCCTGCGACAGTTGGCACGCGGCACCATGAACCGAACCCAACGTTTCCTACTCGTCGACCTGGCCAACTTCGTTCGGCCCCATACGCTCTTCTAGCCCGGTGATGTGCCCTTTTGGCGATCAAAAGCCCAGGTGGGTACCGCCAAAAGGACACATCATCGGGGTCAGGGGCGGGCTTTGAGCGCCTGCACCGACTGTCTGGCGATGGCCAGTTCCTCGTTGGTCGGGACGACCAACACGGTCACCGCCGAGTCGTCCGTCGAAATGATCCTGGCCTCATGGCTTCTCGCGGCGTTGCGCTCGGCGTCGAGCTGGATCCCGAAGTTCTCGAGACCGGCCATTGCGTCGGCGCGCACCTTCGTTGCATTCTCGCCGACGCCGGCCGTGAAGACGATGGCGTCGGTCCGACCGAGAGACACCATGTAGGCGCCGATGTATTTGCGCAGGCGATGGATGTACACGTTGTACGCCAGCGTCGCGTCGGCGTCACCGGCCTCCACCCGTTCGGTCAGCGCGCGAAAGTCGTTCTCCCCGCACAGACCCTTCAATCCCGACTGTCGGTTCAGCACGGCGTCGATCTCGTCGACGTCCATCCCCGCCGCGCGGCGGAGGTACATCACGACGCCGGGATCGATGTCGCCGCTGCGGGTTCCCATGACCAGACCCTCGAGCGGGGTCAGACCCATGGAGGTCTCGATCGGCCTACCGCCCTCGATGGCCGACGCCGACGCGCCGTTACCCAGGTGGAGCACAATCTGGTTCAGGCTCTCCGGGTCGGCGCCCAGGAACTCGGCGGTCTGCTGCGACACGTACTCGTGGGAGGTTCCGTGGAATCCGTAGCGCCGGATGTGGTGGGCATCTGCGAGCGCTTTGTCGATCGCGTAGGCGGCGGCGTGGTCGGGAAGATCATGGAAGAACGCGGTGTCGAAGACGGCCACGGATGGTACATCCGGGAGCAGCTCCCGGATCGCCTCGATGCCGAGGACGTTGACCGGGTTGTGCAGCGGTGCCAGGTCTTCGAGTTCGTTGATGGCCTCGATCACGTCGTCGTCGATGACGGTCGGTTTGTAGAACTTCGGCCCGCCATGGACAACCCGGTGGCCGACGGCGGTGATGCCTTCGGACGTCAGATCCCGATCCTGCACCCTCGACAGCTCCAGGGCTTTCGCCAGCCCGGCCCGGTGATCGGCGATCTCACCGACGAACTCTTTCGTGTCGTCGCCGCGGATGAGTACGACCTTGGCACTGCTTTCCCCGATTCGCTCGACCAGGCCGTGTGCGACAACCTCACCCGATGCCGGGCGCACCAACTGGTATTTCAGCGACGACGAGCCGGCGTTCAAGACGAAGACGGTGTCGGTCGAATCAGCTTCACTCATCTGGTTGCCCCTGGGCTTGGATCGCGGTGATCGCGACGGTGTTGACGATGTCGGACACGAGTGCGCCGCGGGACAGGTCGTTGATCGGTTTACGCAGACCTTGCAGGACAGGCCCGACAGCCACGGCGTCAGCGCTGCGTTGCACGGCTTTATAGGTGTTGTTTCCGGTGTTGAGGTCCGGGAAGATCAGTACGGTCGCCTGACCGGCCACGGGTGAGTTGGGCATCTTCGTGCTCGCCACCGACGGGTCGACCGCGGCGTCGTACTGGATGGGCCCTTCCATCAACAGTTCCGGGGCCCGCTCGCGCACGAGTTTGGCCGCCTCACGCACCTTCTCGACGTCGGCGCCGCTGCCGGATTCCCCGGTCGAGTACGAGAGCAACGCGACCCGTGGCTCGATACCGAAGCGGGCCGAGGTCGCAGCCGACGAGATGGCAATGTCGGCGAGTTGCTCGGCTGTCGGATCGGGAACCACAGCGCAATCCCCATAGGCCAGAACATGATCGGCGAGACACATGAAGAAGACACTCGACACCGTCGAGACTCCCGGCACGGTCTTGATGATCTCGAACGCCGGACGGATGGTGTGTGCGGTGGTGTGCACCGCCCCCGAAACCATGCCGTCGGCATAGCCGAGTTGCACCATCAGCGTGCCGAAATACGAGACGTCCTGCACGATCGTTCGGGCCCGCTGCTTGTCCATGCCCTTGTGCTTGCGCAACTCGGTGTAGGTGTCGATGAACTCGTCGAGGAGCTCCGAGGTGGCCGGGTCGATGACGGTGGCATCGGACAGGTCGATGCCCAATTCGGCAGCCCGGTCCCGGACGGCGCATTCGTCACCGAGGATGGTGAGATCGGCGACTTGCCGCCGCAGCAACCGCCCCGCTGCTCGCAGGATGCGGTCATCACCGCCCTCCGGCAACACGATTCGCTTCTTGTTCTTGCGGGCCTGCTCGATCAGCTGGTACTCGAACATCTGCGGGGTGACGACCTCGGGAATCGGCAACTGCAGCTTCTCGAGCAGCCCCACCGAATCGACGTGCTCTTCCATCAGGTTGAGTGCGACATCGATCTTGCGGACCGAGTCGATGTTCATCCGGGCCCGGGCATGTGCTGCCGCCCGCGCTGTTTCGTACGTTCCCTGTTCACAGGTGATGATCGGTAGCGAGGACTGCAATCCCTCCATCAACGCAGCGATCTTGGGGTGCGGCTTGAGGCCGCCGTTGAGGATGATGCCGGAGAGCTTGGGGAACCCTTCGGCCGCATTTGCGGCGACGAGCGAGACCAGGACGTCGGACCGATCGGCCGGGGTGATCACGGCCAGCCCTTCGGTGAGGCGCTCCAAGATGTGTTCGACAGTCATCCCGCCGACCATCACGTGCATCGCTTCCCTGCTCAGCAGTTCGGGATCGCCACTGTAGATCGCACCGCCCAACTCGGCCATCAATTCTCCGACGGTGGGGGCGATCAGCACCGGATCCTCCGGCAGCGCCCAGGCGGGCAGGCCGGTCGCCGACTCCAGTGCTTCTTTCACCTGGGCCAGCCGCGCCGGGTCACAACGGTTTGCGATCAACGCGACCGCCTGGGCGTGGTTGGCGGCCAGCTCGGCCAGGCAGAGTTCCGCCAAACCCACGACCTCGGCCTCGCTGCGTTCTGCTGCTTTGAGGGCCAGCAGCATCGGCGTCTGGAGATTGGCGGCGATCCGGGCATTGAAACTGAGCTCGGATGGACTGGCGATGTCGGTGTAATCGGAACCGATCACGAGGACGGCGTCGCACCGCTGCTCGACCGCATGGAAGCGGGTGACGATCTCACTCAACGCGCCATCGGGGTCGGCGTGCACCTGGTCATACGTGACGCCGATGCAGTCCTCGTAGCTCAGATCGGTGGAGTCGTGCTCGATCAGGAGTTCCAGGATGTAATCACGCTGGCCGGAGTTGGTACGCGAGATCGGCCGGAACACCCCCACCCGCCCTCCGGAGGCAGCCAGTAGGTGCAACATCCCCAGCGCCACCGTCGACTTGCCGGTGTCGCCTTCGGGTGAGGCCAGATAGATGCTGCTCGACGAGGAAGAGCCCATGTGGCCCACCATAGTGGGCCACATCGGCTCTTCGTGCCCACCGGCTATGTGAGCTTGTAGACGGTGCTGCTCCCGACCGTGGTCGCGGTGTAGTTGGCCGCCACCCATTCGGAGATCTGCTGTGCACTCGACTCCGAGCCGCCCATTCCGCCGCCTCCTTGGCCGCCGGAGATGTAGTACCCGATCTTGCCGTCCTGCACGTAGGCGATGAACTCCTCGAGCGTCGGGGTAGGGTCTCCACTCCAGCCGCCGATGGCCATCACCGATGTGCCGCTGGCGATCTCGAGTTGTGCCGCAGACTGGGACCCACCGGTCGCCGCTGCCCACGTGGCGTCCGAGGCTTCGAGCAGTGCGGTCAGCTCGGTGTTCGCGCTGACATCACCGCCCCCGCCCATGCCGCCATCCGCCCCCGTCGGCTGTTCGGTCCCCGCCTGGCCGGTGGGTGCCTGTCCTCCGGCCGGTGGGGTACCGCGTGTCCCGCCCTGACCACCGGGGCCGCCCATGCCGCCGCCACCCATGCCAGAGTCACCGACCGAGCTGACCGCGGTCGGAATCGAACCACTGTGCGCCGTCGCGGCGGTCGCGATCGCGAACGTACCCACTCCGCCGAATCCGGCGAGTGAGCCGATCAGCACCGCGGTCGCGAACGTCTTGCGCCACCGGCCGCCGACGACGATCGCCACCGCCGACACCGCAGCGACCGAGATCATCACCCATCGGATCCAGACCGGGCCGAAGTCGGCACGGTCGAGCAGCACGAGGGACCAGGCGGACGCAGCGACGATCATCGCCGCCAGCATCAGCCGGCCGATCGCCGTGCCGCGGCGCTCCCACGCCAGGACACCTCCGACACCGACGAGCGCCGCAATCGCGGGAGCAAGCGCGACGGTGTAGTACGGGTGGATGGTGCCGCTCATGTAGCTGAATACCAGGGCGGTCACCACGAGCCAGCCTGACCACAGCACCAGCGCGGCTTTGGTGTTGTGCGTCAACGTATTCGGCCCGCGACGTACTGCGAGGTACACCCCGAAGGCGATCACCAGCAGGGCCACGGGCAGCAGCCAGGAGATCTCGTAACCCATCTCCGATGAGAACAATCGGCTCAGGCCGGTGGCACCACCGAAGCTCGATCCTGCGCCACCCTGGCCACCGCCACCCCCGGAGGCGCCGAAGATCCGGCCCAGCCCGTTGTAGCCGAGCACAAGGTCCATCACGGTGTTGTCCGTCGAGCCGCCGATGTACGGGCGCGCGCTCGCCGGCCACAGTGCTACGGCGAGTACCCACCAGCCGGCCGCCGCGACGAGCGCGAGGGCGGCACCCAGCAGATGCAGCACCCGTCGCACCCAGCCGGTGTTCGCCAGCAGAAGGTAGACGAGACCGAAGGCAGGCAGGACCAGCAAGCCCTGCAGCATCTTGGTCAGGAAGGCGAACCCGAGGGCGACACCGGCCATTGCGAGCCAGCGCCCGGAACCTGCGGCCGTCGCCCGCATCACGCAATAGGCACCCGCCACCATCAACAGCACCAACAGCGCGTCGGGGTTGTTGAACCGGAACATCAGAGCCGCAGCAGGTGTGAATGCGAGCACTCCGCCGGCGATCAGCCCAGCGGCTGTGGCCAGTCGCTGATCAGTGATGGCCCGCCTCACCGTCAGATACAACAGTCCCACCGATCCGACACCCATGAGCGCCTGAGGCACAAGAACGGCCCACGAGCTCATCCCGAACAATCGAACCGACAGACCGGTCACCCACAGACTGGCGGGCGGTTTGTCGACGGTGATGAAGTTCTGGGCGTCGAGAGATCCGAAGAACCACGCCTTCCAGCTCTCGCCACCGGCCTGCGCGGCTGCGGCGTAGAAGGTGTTCGCGTACCCGCTCGCGGACAGATCCCAGATGTAGAGGATCGCGGTGGCCACGAGCAGGATCGCCACCGCCGGCCGCGACCAGGCCACCCTCTCTCGTGGTTTCGGATCAGGCGCGCGGTGTCGCCCTTCGTCGGGTTCGGCCGCGGGCCGGCTCAGCAGAGTTGTCATGCGACCACAGTGCGATCGCCGGTTGCGCTACGGCTGCGCGAACCCTGGGAGGTTCCTGGGAGCGCCCGCGCGCGTCCGATCTTGGTGGGTTCTGGTTGGCGCGACCTGGGCAAATGCTCGCCCGAACCCACCAAGATCGGACTAGCGGATCACCGAGCGCACCACCATGTCGGCGATGTCCTCGTCAGACATCGCGCTGCGCGGAATCAGCATGTACGAGTACACGACTCGGACCATCAGCTCGGTGGCCCGACGCGAATCGGGCACCAGCGCGGCCTCGAGTTCGGGCTCTCCCTCGAAGTTGCCGACGCTGTTGGCCACGATCAGGTCGACAATGGTGACATCGGTCCCCCGGTCAGGCCCGCGGGCGACCAGGGTCGTGATGATCTCTTCCGGTTCGTTCTGCAGAATGTACTGCAGCGCCTCATGTTTGCGGATATACGCCATCACGTTGATGACGAGGATCCGGACCTTGTCAGCCGGTTCGGACTGGGAGGCCGTCCATTCCTTGATCAGATCGCCGAGAGTCTTCACCTCACGCTCGACGATCGCCTGGACGAGTTCGTCGCGACCTCCGAACATCCGGTACGCAGTCGCTCGGCCGACACCGGCATGCCGGGCGACCGACGTCAGACTCAGCGCCCGCGCACCGAATCTCTCCACCACTGCGATGGCGACGTCGACCATCCGCTCACGATCCATACATGAAGGTTAGGAGGTCGGGCTCGCTTCGGGTACCTGGGCATCGACAGCGGGCGTCTGTTGCCGGGGCCTGCGCCTGCTGATCGCGACGCCGGTCAACGCCATGGCGCCGCCAACCAGCCCGAGCGCGGTCGGAACCTCACCGAGGAACACCCACGACAGCCCGATGGCGATCGCGGGAACCGCGAGAGTTGTCGCGGCCATCTTGCCTGCGTCGGTACGCGACAACGCGTACGCCCAGGTCAGGAACGCGATCGCGGTCGGTCCGACACCCAGGAACACCACGCCGGCGATCGCCCCGGCGGATGCGTCGGCCAGTTCGCCCACCGCCTGCGGCGCGAACGGAGTGGTTGCGAGCAGGCCCGCGAAACAGCCCACCCACGTAGCGGTCACCGCGTCCACCGTGCGAAGAGCAACCTTCTGCATGAGTACACCGGCCGCATAGAGAACGGCGGTGATCAGGCCGAGGATGATGCCGAGTCGGTCGTTGTGGCTGCCGCCGGAGCCTCCGAGAGCGATCAGCAGCACCCCGGCGAACGCGATGACGATCCCGACGACCAGTGGTCGCGGAAACCCTTCGCCCATGAACAGACCGGCGAAGATCGCCACGAGTATCGGGGCGAAGTTGACGAGCAGGGCGGCGGTGCCGGCGTCCAGGTGCTGTTCGGCCCAGTTCAGCAATACCGTGTACGCCGCAAACCACAGCAGTCCGTAGCCGATGACCAGCGCCAGGGCGCGACCGCGCGGGATGGGCCTGCGGTATCGCACCGCGATCACCGCCAGGACCGCCGCCCCGACCGAGAGGCGGGAGAAGGCCATCGCCCCGGGCGACAACGATTCCCCGACAAAACGGATGACGACAAACGACGACGCCCACAGCAGCACGGTGATCACTGCAGCGACAACGGCCAGGTTGCCCGAGAGCTTGGCTTTCATATGTCCACTGTCGCCGACGCGCATACGTAAGCACAAGCGATTACTTCTTGATGACACTTCAGTCCGGCTGTACGGTTAGCAGATGCTCGATGTGCACCGCTTACGTATCTTTCGGGCCGTCGTCGCGGCCGGCTCCATCAACGGCGCCGCGGCCGCGCTCGGATACACGCCATCGGCGATCAGCCAGCACCTCACCGCCCTGCAACGGGAAACCGGCCTCACCCTTGTCGAGAAACATGGTCGCGGCATAGAGACGACCGCCGCGGGCCGGACACTCGCCGAGGAAGCCGCCCAGGTCCTCGAACGGCTGGCAGAACTCGAATCACTCGTCTCAGATCTGCGCTCGGGGCGAGTCGGCAGTTTGTCCGTGAGTTACTTCGCATCGGCCGGCGCAGCCTGGATACCTCCGGTGATCGCCGCGATCACGCACGAGTTCCCAAGGCTCCGTGTCGATTTGCGGCTCATCGAACTCGCCCACGATTCTTCGGGTGACCCCGACGTGGAAATCTACGTCGAAGGTGCCGCGTCGACATCGCTGCGCGGATACGACGTCGAGGAACTGCTGAGCGAGCCCTACGTGGTGGTCTTGCCCGAGGACCATCCGCTCGCCGGCCGCGAACACGTGGAACTCGCCGCTCTGCGCGACGAGCGGTGGGTCGACAACGATGTGTCGCGGGGCCCATGCCGGCAATCGATTCTCGATGCCTGTTCGGTGGTGGGCTTCAGTCCCGGATTCCACATCGAGACGCACGATTATCCGACCGCGATCAGCTTCGTCGCTGCAGGCGTCGGCATCACCGTGCTGCCCCGACTCGGTATCGGGATCTTGCCGACAGGCTTGGTGGCGAGGCCATTGATCAATCCGACCCCGATGCGGACGATCGCCGTCCGAACCCGGGAGGCGGTACGCGACAACCCTGCGGTGCGGCGAATCATCGACCTGCTCCGAGAGCGGGTCGACGTGCGTCAAGCAGCCTGAGGAGGCGTCTGGTCGGCGCGGCGGACGATGATCGCGGCCATGCCGTAGATCATCCACGTCGACAGAAGGATGCCCTGAAGGACGACGAGAAGGGGAAAGAACTGCACTGAAGACTCCTGGAGTGAGAAAGATAGATGCCGCCGGAGTCGGCACTGACTCACTTCTTGACTGACGTGCACTCGTTGATCGCGTTCCCCAACATAGGCGCGGTGCGCACCTGAGTCGAGCCAGGAACGGCCTCCTGTGACGAAGCCGACCATAGGCGCACTAATGTTGAGGAGTCCACGAGGTCCAGACCGCGCCCCGTCTCATCACTACACGTCAGAGGTGCCCATGGCTGAAAACAGAGTGAGTGGCGCGGTGGACAGAGCCACCGACAGCACGGCGTTCGAACGCGCTGCGCGCGCCGGGCACATCGTCAGCGGATTGCTCCACCTGCTCATCGCATACATCATCTTCCGGATCGCCTTCGGGGACGGCGGCAGCGCCGATCAATCAGGCGCGCTGGGCACGCTGACCGGCAAACCCGGTGGCGCGCTGGTGTTGTGGATCGCAGCGGTCGCGTTCGTGGCCATGGCGCTGTGGCGAGTCGCGGAGACCATCGTCGGTCCCCACGCGACCGAACCGGGCAGCGGGGACTCTGGTGCGTCCGGGCTGTTCGACCGAGCCAAGGCGGCCAGCTTGGCCGTCGTCTACTTCGCCTTCGCGTTCTCGGCGGTGCAATTCGCGCGGGGCAGCGGCGAGTCGAGCGGGAAGCAGAACTCGGGCCTGTCCGCACGCCTGATGGAGAACACCGCGGGAAAGACCCTGCTGGTGGTCGTCGGACTGATCATCATCGCCGTCGGCGGCTATCACGTCTACAAAGGCGTCACGAAGAACTTCCTGGACGACCTGAAGACCTCCGACGGGACGATCATCACCCCGCTCGGCGTCGTCGGCTACGCCGCAAAGGGGTTGGTCCTGATCGGCGCAGGAATCCTGGTGATCGTCGCGTCCATCAACTCGGACCCGTCCAAGGCCACCGGTATCGACGGGGCTGTCAAGACCCTGGGCGAAGCGCCGTTCGGCAAGTTCCTGCTGATCCTCGCCGGGATCGGTATCGCCGCCTACGGTCTCTACAGCTTCGCGATGGCCCGTTACTCCCGCATGTAAGACCCGAAAGTGGTGGGTTCTGGCGAGCCCGACCTGGGGAAACGCTCGCCAGAACCCACCAAAACCGGACTAGCCGAGCTTGCGCAGGCGGGGTTCGAGGTCTTTCTGGAAGTTGGTCAGGAACCGTTGCTGGTCGTGGCCCGGTGCGTGGAAGACCAGGTGGTTGAGGCCGGCGTCGGTGTACGCCTTGACCTTCTCGACGGCCTCGTCGGGATCAGAGGCGACGATCCAGCGCTTGGCGACCTGCTCGATCGGTAGCTCGTCGGCGAGGCGTTCCATCTCCGTCGACGAGTTGACCGAATGCTTCTGCTCGGGCGTCAGCGACAGCGGCGCCCAGAACCGGCAGTTCTCCAACGCCAGCTCGGGGTCGGGATCGTAGGAGATCTTGATCTCGATCATCCGGTCGATGTCGTCGAAGTTCCGCTCGGCCTTATCCGCGCCCTCTTTCACCGACGGGATCAGCTTCTCGGTGTAGAGCTCCATCCCCTTGCCCGAGGTACAGATGAAACCGTCACCCGACCGGCCCGCGTAGCGGGCGACGACCGGGCCACCGGCGGCGATGTACACCGGCACCGGCTGCTCGGGGATGTCGTACATGTAGGCGCCCTGGGTCTTGTAGTACTCACCGTCGAAGTTCACTTCGTCGCCGGTCCACAGCTCGCGCATCAACCGGACCGCCTCCCGCAACCGCGCGAAGCGTTCTTTGAACTCGGGCCACTCACCCTGGAATCCGGTCGCGTACTCGTTGAGGGCTTCGCCGGTGCCGACACCGAGCATGATCCGGCCCGGGTACATGCAGGCCATCGACGCGAACGCCTGCGCGATCACCGCGGGGTTGTAGCGGAAGGTCGGCGTCATGACCGACGTGCCGATCTGCACCCGGTTGGTGCGCTCACCGACCGCGGCCATCCACGCCAACGAGAACGGGGCATGCCCACCCTCATGCCGCCACGGCTGGAAATGATCGGACACCGCCACCGAATCCATACCGTGTTCCTCGGCCGCCACCGCGATCTCGACCAGCTCACGCGGGTTGAACTGCTCTGCCGAAGCCTTGTATCCGAGTCGCAATGCCACCAGACCATCTCCCTCATCCGCCGTGTAGTCATTCCAGTTCACCACAATCACCGAAGGGCACTTCGGCGAGCGGTCGATTCAGCCCTCGGCGGAAGCCATTGACTTCAAGTGAACTTGAACTTCTACTGTAGAGATCATGAGTATGGAGTCAGTTGCCTGGAACACGATGTATCGGTCGATGAACGGGCCCGACCTGAGCAAGGAACGTCGCCGCGAGAACCGCGGGGTCACGGTGCGCCGTATCGCCGCGTTCGCGAAGCCACATCGCGGCAAACTCACGGTGTTCATGATCCTGAGCATCGTCGTCGCCATCCTCACCGTGGTCACGCCTGTTCTCGCCGGACAGGTGGTCAACAACATCGTCGGCGACGGCGCCACGTCGACCGTGGTGTGGCTCGCGGTCCTGATCGCGGTCATTGCGGTGGCCGAAGCCGCGACCGGGCTCGTCGTCAGCTGGCTGTCATCGAACATCGGCGAGGGTCTGATCTACGACCTGCGCCGCTCGGTCTTCGATCACGTCCAGAAGATGCCCATCGCGTTCTTCACCCGAACCCGCACCGGCGCGCTGGTGAGCCGACTGAACAACGACGTCATCGGCGCTCAGCGCGCGTTCTCCGACACCCTGTCGGGCGTCGTGTCGAACATCGTGACCCTCACCCTGACCTTGGCCGTGATGATCTCCATCAGCTGGCAGATCACGATGCTGGCGCTGGTCTTGCTGCCACTGTTCGTGCTTCCCGCACGACGGATGGGTAGGCGCATGGCCGCGCTGTCCCGCGAGGCCGCCGAATACAACTCGCTGATGTCGACGCAGATGACCGAGCGGTTCTCGGCTCCCGGCGCGACGCTGGTCAAGCTGTTCGGCCGACCCAGCCAGGAGTCCGCGGAGTTCTCGTGGCGCGCGGACAAGGTCCGGGACATCGGCGTCCGACGGTCTTTGGCGCAGAGCATCTTCGTCACCTCACTCACCCTGGTGTCCGCACTCGCGCTGGCCCTGATCTACGGACTCGGCGGATACCTGGCACTGCAGGGACATCTCGATGCCGGCGCCGTGGTTTCCCTCGCACTGCTGCTCACCCGCATGTACGCACCACTGACCGCGCTGGCGAACGCACGCGTCGAGATCATGAGCGCCTTGGTCAGCTTCGAGCGCGTCTTCGAGGTCCTCGACCTGGCACCGTTGATCACCGACAGGCCCGACGCCATCGCCGCGCCCACCGGCCAGCAGTCACTGAGCTTCGAGAATGTCCACTTCGGCTATCCCTCGGCCGACAAGGTCTCGCTGGCATCACTGGAAGAAGTTGCGACCCTGGACAAACGAGGTGGAGAAGAAGTCATCCACGACGTGTCCTTCACTGTGCCGGAAGGCAAGATGGTGGCGCTGGTGGGCAGCTCGGGCGCAGGCAAGTCGACGATCGCACAGCTGGCCACCCGACTCTACGACGTCGATTCCGGCGCTGTTCGACTCGGCGGCAATGACATTCGTGACCTGGAGAGCGGATCGTTGCATCGCGCGATCGGCTTGGTCACCCAAGACGGTCACCTGTTCCACGACACGGTACGAGCGAACCTGCTGCTCGCCAATCCTGACGCCACCGAACAGGACATCTGGGACTCACTGCGTCGATCGCGTCTGGACGGGCTGGTTGCCGGCCTGGCAGACGGTCTGGACACCGTCGTCGGCGAGCGGGGCTACCGGTTGTCAGGCGGCGAGCGTCAGCGTCTGACCATCGCGCGACTCCTGCTGGCCCATCCCGCGGTCGTGATCCTGGACGAGGCGACCGCACACTTGGACTCGACCTCGGAGGCCGCGGTGCAGGAAGCTCTGGCCGAGGCATTGGAAGGGCGGACATCGGTGGTGATCGCGCACCGGTTGTCGACCATCAGGGCCGCCGACGAGATCCTGGTGCTGGAGGCCGGGCGGGTCGTCGAACGCGGAACCCACCTCGAATTGCTGGCCCGCAGTGGTCGCTACGCGGAGCTGTACCGGACGCAGTTCGCGGACGGCTCGGTACCCGGTGAGTCTGCTCAGCCGTCGGTGCCCTCGGACCGCGCCTGACGCACCAGGCTCGCGGCCTTCTCCAGGCTCAGACCCCGGTCTGCGCGACGTAACTTGCGGATGGCGTTGACCTCGTTGTCGATGCCATCGGTGACCTCTCGGACCTCGGACATCGTCCAGGGCAAAGGCTTGGGCTTGGGCCGGAGTTCGGTCGCCACCAATGCGATGTTGACGGCGATGATCACCATCCCGAGCGCGAACCAGCCCCATCTGCCGTCATTTGCCCAGCTCACCGACAACAATGCGACACAAATCATCAGCACCAGCGAGCCGATCACGGTCAGGCTGGAACCGAGCCTCTTCAGAACGTGCATGCCTCAAGTGAACACGGCCACCCCTCAGGGCCGCACTCCGGCCTGCGCGAATCCCTTCAGGGCGTACTTGTTGTATCGGACCTTCGCCGGCAGCCGCCGGTAGAGCGGATCGATCGCGCGGACGCCGGCACAGAACCGCCGGTAGTTGCGCTCCTTGCGCTCGCTCCAGGGCAGGTCGAGCTGCTCCCGCGAGCGTTCCGGCATACCGCCGGTGGTGATGAAGGCCGCGAACGGATTCACCAGGCGGGAGAGCACCTTCCACACCAGCGGGTGCATGCCGGGTGGCAGCGGATAACCCTTCGTGACGTATCCGACTCCGTATCTGGCAGTTTTGTGCGGGATGAGAACTTCGTCGACGGTGCGATCCCAGTACTCGACGAAGTCCGCGTAGGTGGCGGGCATCGGACGATCACTGACGCCGTAGCGGCGATACCAGGTGATCGATTCCGCGTAGATCTGTTCTTTCTCCGCGTCGGTCAGCCTCTTGATCATCCGATCGGTACCGGTGAGCAACGCGTCGACGAACGTCGCGTGCGCCCAGTAGTAGGTCTCCGGGTTCAGCGCGTGATACCGATCCCCATCAGGCATGGTGCCTTTGATGTCGGTGTGGAAATCACGAACCATCGCACCCACCGGATCGCCTTCGGAAGAGTAGACCGTGCCGTAGATCCCCGGCAGAGACCGCTTGATCCGGGCAAACGGATCGTCGAAGAACACCGAGTGCTCCATGACGGCCTGCCCCAGTGCGGGCAGCATGTTCTCGAGAACGGCAGGACGCGGCCCGAGCAGACCCAGGCGGCTGTCGCCGAAGTACTTCCAGGTCAGCGACCCTGGCCCGAGTGGAGCTCCGACGAGCTCCGGACGAGCCGCATCGTCCACCAGGTCTGCAGACGGCGTGTCTATTGCGTCGGTCATGGTGAAACCGTAGCAGCAATGGAACAGTATCTCCATAGTGTTCCATTGCTGCCGCAGCGCGGCCCTCCCCGAAGTCGGAGGATCTGGCAGACCCTCCGACTCTCGCGAGTTCCTCCGACTCCAACCGGAGGACATAGCCGAAACCGGAGGACCTGAGAGATCCTCCGGTTTCAGGAGCAGCGCGCTCCGCCTCCAACGGTCGTCAGACCGCCACGGCCCGGTCAGATGCCAGTGGGTCGACGATGTCCGAGAAATGTGAGGCGTCACCGGTCACGACTCGGCTCTGCGCACCGTCGACACCGACGGGGACGTCACCGGCCAGAGTGATCCGGTTCAGTCGGCGGTACTGGTCGTCGTAGTCGGCAACCGCGTAGTGCTGAGTGGCACGGTTGTCCCAGATCGCCAGGTCGCCGGCCTCCCAGTTCCAGCGAACCGTGTTCTCCAGCCTGATGATCCGGGCCTGCAGGACATTGAAGAGCTCCGCCGATTCGACGCTACCGAGGTCGACGAAGCGCTTGACGAAGTTGCCGAGGAGCAACGCCCGCTCACCGGTTTCGGGATGCACTCGCACGACGGGGTGCTCGGTCTCGTAATACGACGACTGGAACTCCCGCGATATTCCTGCGCATTTCTAGCGTTCACGAGTTCGGCTGCCGTCCCGGCGTAGTCGGTCACGTTGGTGTGCACCGCCCATAGATTGTCGGCCAGCGCTTTCAGGGATGCCGGAAGATTCTCATACGCGGTGACCGTGTTCGCCCAGGTCGTGGACCCACCGTAGGTAGGCAGGGTCACCGCACGCAGGATCGACGCCTTGGGAATCCGATCGACGAAGGTGACGTCGGTGTGCCAACTGTTCGCCCGGCCGTAGTCGGAATCGATCGGCAAGATGGTGTCGCCACGGGAGGTGACCGTCGGGTGGGCGATGGTCGGGATGCCGAGGGACCGCGCGAACGCGAGCTGACCGTCGTCGTCGAGGTGATCCTGCCCGCGGAAGAAGATCACCTTGTGGGCGAGCAAGGCGTCGTTGATCGATGTCAGCGTCGCGGAGTCGAGATCACCCGAGAGCGTGACCCCGTCCACCCGTGCGCCGATGTTGCCCCCGATTTTCACGACGTCGATCTGTGCAGACATGGCCTACCTCCCGAAGAACTGGACTGCGAATATGTTCTCCGCGAACGTAGTTGCCGCGCCTCTTCTTGAGAACGTTATGACGCAGCGTGAGCCGAAGGGCGCCAGCGCCCCACACACCCAGCTACTCCGAGTGGGTTTGCGGGAAGGTGATCAGCGGAAGGCGTCGTGGCCCGTCAGCGCCTTGCCGATCATCAGCTGATGCATCTCCGAGGTGCCCTCGTACGTCAGCACCGACTCCAGGTTGTTGGCGTGTCGGATGATGGGGTACTCGAGGGTGATGCCGTTGGCGCCCAGTATCGTTCGGCATTCCCGGGCTATCTTGATCGCTTCCCGGACGTTGTTCAGTTTGCCGAGGCTGACCTGCTCCGGCCGCAGTGAGCCCGCGTCTTTGAGCCGGCCGAGGTGCAGGGCGAGCAACATCCCCTTGCCCCATTCGAGCGCCATGTCCGCCAATTTCGCCTGGGTGAGCTGGTAGCCGGACAGGGCCTTGTCGAAGACGTCCCGCTCCCCGGCGTAGTCGATCGCCGTCTCCAGGCAATCGCGCGCGGCCCCCACCGAGCCGAAAACGATGCCGAAACGGGCCTCGTTCAGACAACTCAGCGGTCCGCGCAACCCCTCGACACCGGGCAGCATCGCCGATCCGGGCAGCCGCACCTCCTCGAGGACGAGTTCCGAGGTCACCGAGGCACGCAGGGAGAGTTTGTGTTTGATTTCCGGCGCGCTGAACCCAGGGGTGTCGGTGGGCACCACGAACCCGCGAACACCCTTGGAGCCTTCGCCGAGATCGGTGCGCGCCCACACGACCGCGACATCTGCGACCGAGCCGTTGGTAATCCACATCTTGGTGCCGCTGAGCACCCAGTCGTCTCCATCGCGCTTCGCGTTCGTCCGCATCCCCGCCGGGTTGGACCCGAAGTCGGGCTCGGTCAGCCCGAAGCACCCGATCGCCTTCCCGGCAGCCATGTCGGGGAGCCATTGCTGTTTCTGCTCCTCCGAGCCGAACTCGTGGATCGCGAACATGGCCAGCGAACCCTGCACCGAGACGAAGCTCCGCAATCCGCTGTCCACGGCCTCGAGTTCGGTACAGACCAGACCATAGGTGGTGGCCGACATCCCGGCGCAGCCGTAACCGTCGAGGTGCATCCCCAGCACCCCGAGCTCACCGAGTCCGGCGGCGAGTTCCCGGACCGGAAGCGAGCCATCCTCGAACCACTCGGCCACGTGCGGCCGCAGTTTCGAGGAGGCGAACGCCGCAACGGTGTCCCGGATCTCGCGCTCGTCGTCGGTGATGAGTGGATCGGTGGCGAACAACTCGGCCAAGGTCTGCTTGTCGGACATCGAGATCAACCCACTCCTTCTAGTTCACTGTTTCCGCGCCTGGCCCGCGCCGCAGCGGCGGCCTCCTTGGCAAATGCGGCCGTGCGCGCAATGGCCCGCAGTGCGTCGGGCAGCCTGCCCGCGAGCACCGGGAACGCGTGGACCTGCCACGAATAGCTGTGCAATTCGGCCTGTACCCCGTCGGCCGCCAGTTTCTCGATCAATTCCAGCGCGTCGGGTTCGAGCATCTCGTCTTCGGCCGTGACGAGGATCGTCGGTGGGAACGCCTCCGACGGGACGTCGGCAATGCGGCGGGCGCCGCGCAGCGCGATCGGGCCCTGATCGAAACGCGGCCGGAGTTTCCCCAGTTTGGCGATCGGCAGATACGCGTCGGACCTGCTGGTCCGGTCCGGGTTGGCCGCGAGATCGAGATCCAGCAGCGGCGAGTAACCGATGAATGCCGCGGGAGCAGGCATTCCGTCCCGGTGCGCGAACTCGATGACCTTGCCCGACAGGAAGCCACCGGCCGAGTCCCCGGCCACCACCACGTGAGAGAAGCCTCGCTCGGTGATGAGCTCCCGGTAGGCCTGATAGGCGTCCGTGGCAGAGGTGCCGACCCCTGCCTCGGGCAGCTGCCGGTAGGCGACGGAGTACACGGGCAGTCCGGTGTCGCGGCACAACCGAGACGCGACCGCCCGGTGCGTGGCAAGACCGCACACGACCATCGCGCCGCCGTGCAGGTACAGGATCGCGGTGGCCTCGTCGCGGTTGCTCGGGCCTGCGGGCAGTGACAGTTCCACCGGCCGACCAGCCAGTTCCATCTGCTCCCTGACTATCCCCTTGGCCTTGGGTCCCAGGGCGAAGATCTCGTCGATCAGGAACAGCGGCCGCAGCCCCAGTGCGCCGATCGGCCACAGCGTCAGGGCCGGTTTGATCAGCAGTCGCGACGCCAGCCAGACCGGGTACGAGCGAAGGCTCGGGTGGCGGTGTCTGGTCACAACCATCTGTTACTCCCTTCCACGGTTACTTCCATCCTGCTGCGCGCCGCCTGCATGGACAAGGCCCGCCGGTTCTGCATTTGTGAACGGGAGGCCAACCGTCGGTGAAGTTACGGCGCTCACCTGCGCTGTTGGGCCAGCTTGATAGCGGGAAAATGCTCGACCCGTCCTCTCGTGGGCATCGCGGTGCGCGCCCAGCTGAGACAATGACCGGACCAAGTACGACGAAGGAAGGACCTCGGTGACCGCTCCGACCCTCGCGCAGTTCAACAGATCTGCGCAGGCGCCGACCGCACGCACCCTGATGGACATCCTGACGGAGACCTCGTCAGCCCATCCCGATGCGCCCGCCATCGACGACGGCGACGTTGTCCTCACCTATTCCGAGGTGATGGAACTCGTCGACGAGGGCGCCCTGTGGTTGGGGAGCAGGGGCATCGGTCGAGGTGACCGGGTCGGTATCAGGATGCCGTCGGGCTCCCGTGAGCTCTATCTCGCGATTCTGTCGACCCTCGCCGCCGGAGCCGCCTACGTCCCGGTCGACGCCGACGATCCGCCGGAGCGCGCCACCCTGGTTTTCGGTGAGGCGAAGGTGGCAGCGATCCTCGGCGCCGATGGACTGACGTGGCCCTCCGACCTGGGGCTCGCGCGCACTGACACCGATGGTGACGCGGTGCGCCCCGACGTCGACAACGACGCCTGGATCATCTTCACCTCCGGTTCGACGGGCACCCCGAAGGGCGTCGCGGTCACCCATCGCAACGCCGCCGCGTTCGTCGATGCGGAGGCGGAGATGTTCCTGCAGGGCGAGCCGCTGGGCCCGGGTGACCGGGTGCTGGCCGGCCTGTCCGTCGCCTTCGACGCGTCCTGCGAAGAAATGTGGCTGGCCTGGCGTCACGGCGCCTGCCTCGTCCCCGCCCCGAGGTCGCTGGTGCGGTCCGGGATGGACCTCGGGCCGTGGCTCGTCCAGCGAGACATCACCGTGGTCTCGACGGTCCCGACCCTCGCCTCGCTCTGGCCGCCGGAGGCCCTCGAAGCCGTCCGGCTGCTGATCTTCGGCGGTGAGGCGTGCCCGCCCGAGCTCGGCGAACGTCTCGCCGTGGACGGCCGAGAGGTCTGGAACACCTACGGTCCGACCGAGGCGACCGTCGTCGCCTGCGCCGCACTGCTCGATGGCAGCAAGCCCGTGCGCATCGGGCTGCCGCTGGCCGGCTGGGATCTGGCCGTCGTCGACGCCGAAGGCGTGCAGGTCGCGCCCGGGGAGGTCGGCGAACTCGTCATCGGCGGCGTCGGACTGGCCCGCTACCTCGACCCGGCCAAAGACGCCGAGAAGTACTCGCCCATGGCCACCCTGGGCTGGGATCGCGCCTACCGCAGCGGCGACCTGGTCCGGTTCGAGGTCGAGGGCCTGGTGTTCATGGGCCGCGCCGACGATCAGGTGAAGGTCGGTGGACGCCGCATCGAACTCGGCGAGGTCGACAACGCCCTGCAGCATCTGCCCGGCGTCGGCGGCGCGGCAGCCGCGGTCCGAAAGTCGGCCGCAGGCAACTCCGTGCTCGTGGGATACCTGGTCTCCACCGATCCCGACTTCGACCTCGCCGCGGCCCGCGACCACCTGTCCGACCAGCTGCCCGCAGCCCTGATCCCCCGGCTCGTCCTGGTCGACGAACTACCCACGCGCACCTCCGGAAAGGTCGACCGCAACGCCCTGCCCTGGCCGCTGCCCTCCGCAGGCGGGGACGACGACACCAGCCATCTCGGCGCCACCGAGGCCTGGGTCGCCCAGCACTGGACGTCGGTGCTCGGGGTGACGCTCACCGACACCAAGGCCGACTTCTTCTCCGAGGGTGGCGGCTCGTTGGCCGCAGCCCAACTGGTGACGATCCTGCGCCAGCGCTTCCCGACCGTGACCGTCGCCGACCTCTACGCCCATCCCCGCCTCGGTTCGCTGGCGCAGATGCTCGACGACATCAACCCGGGAGCCGTCACCGAGCCACGGATAGTCGAACCGACCCCACGCCGGGCCGGGATCGCGCAGGTGGCGCTGTCGGTCCCGCTGACCACACTCACTGGTCTGCAGTGGGTGACCTGGCTGGCCATCGCCAACAACCTGCTGTTGCACTTCTACGACGCCGCCTGGATCACCCCGATCAGCTGGTGGATCGTCGTCGTCGCCTTCATCGTGTTCATCACCCCGTTGGGGCGGATGGTCACGGCGGCGGCCGGGATCCGGATGTTGCTGGCCGGGGTCGAACCCGGTGACTATCCGCGCGGCGGCTCGGTGCATCTGCGGCTGTGGATCGCCGAACGCCTGACCGAGGCGAGCGGCGCCGCGAATCTGTCCGGAGCCCCCTGGATGATCTACTTCGCCCGCTCGTTGGGTGCGCAGATCGGTCACGGCGTCGACATGCACACCCTGCCACCGGTGACCGGCATGATCACGCTCGGCGACGGCTGTTCGGTGGAGCCCGAGGTCGATCTGGCCGGCTGGTGGATCGACGGCGACGTCGTCCACATCGGTGACATCGAGATCGGGGCCGGGGCGAGTGTCGGTTCGCGGTCGACGCTGATGCCCGGTACGCGCATCGGCACGAACGCCGAGATCGCCCCCGGCAGTGCGGTGATGGGCAAGATCAAGGGCGGTCAGCTCTGGGCCGGGTCACCCGCGGTGAAGACCGGTAAGGCGCAGCGGCCCTGGCCCGATCACCGGCCGGAGAAGCGCAGCTACTGGGTGCCGATCTTCGGCGTCTCGTCCATCCTGCTCGCAGGGGTCCCTCTGCTCTCCCTCGGTGCCGGCCTCGCGGTGATCGGCAGTTGGGCCGCGGGAGCCGACCGATTGCGGTCGGTCGCGTTGCGCTCACTCGCGCTGCTGCCGGTCGCAACCCTGGTGAGTCTGCTCGTCTTCGCGGTCATCACCGCGGTGCTGGTGCGGCTGTTGTCGATCGGGATGCAGAAGGGCTACCACCCGGTGCGGTCTCGGGTCGGCTGGCAGGTCTGGGTCACCGAACGCTTGATGGACGCCGCGCGGACCTTCCTGTTCCCCCTGTACGCGTCGCTGCTCACGCCTTGGTGGTTCCGGCTCCTCGGCGCCGACATCGGCAAGGGCACCGAGATCTCCACCGCGCTGGTCATCCCGAAGTTCACCACCGTCGGCGACGGCGCATTCCTGGCCGACGACACCATGGTCGCGTCGTACGAACTCGGCGGTGGCTGGATGCACATCGACGAGGCCAAGGTCGGCAAGCGCGCCTTCCTCGGCAACTCGGGGATGACCGGCCCGGGTCGCAAGGTCCCGAAGAACTCCCTGGTGGCCGTGCTGTCAGCCACCCCCAGCAAGGCGAAGTCGGGGTCGAGTTGGCTCGGTAGTCCACCGGTGCGCCTGCGCCGCGCCGCCGCGCAGTCCGACACGTCGCGGACCTTCGATCCGCCGCTGAAGCTGAAGGCGGCCCGCGCGTTCGTGGAGACATTGCGACTGATCCCGGTGATGATCACCTACGGGCTGGGACTGTTCGTGTTGATCGGCCTGCAGTACATCGCCCAGTCCTCGAACTTCTTCGTCGCCGCTGCGGTCAGCGGACTGGTCCTACTGGTGGCCGGGGCCGCGGCCTGCTGTATCGCCGCCGCCGCCAAATGGGCCGTGGTCGGGAAGATCGAAGCCACCGAACATCCGCTGTGGAGCTCGTTCGTCTGGCGCAACGAGCTGTCGGACGCGTTCGTCGAGACGGTCGCGGCACCGTGGTTCGCCAACGCCGCGACCGGCACCCCCATCCTGAACCTGTGGCTGCGGATGCTCGGGGCCCACATCGGCAAGGGCGTCTGGTGTGAAACCTACTGGCTCCCTGAGGCCGACCTCGTCACCCTCGGCGACGGTGCGACCGTGCAACGCGGCTGCGTGGTACAGACCCACCTGTTCCACGACCGCGTGATGGCGATCGACGAGGTGGTCCTGGGACCTGGCGCCACCCTCGGGCCGCACTGTGTGGCGCTGCCGGCCGCAGGGCTCGGTGCCGGCGCCACCGTCGGCCCGGCGTCTCTGGTCATGCGCGGTGACGTCGTGCCGGATTCGACCCGCTGGCAAGGTAATCCGATTGCGCCGTGGAACTGACGTGGTGGCGCTAGACCCGGTTTCGCCGTCGGTTCGTGAGATATCCGTCGGCACCGGTCCGGCCGGTCTCGGCGAGCCCCACGGCCACGAGACCGGCGATCAGCGCGAGCGGCAACTCGAAGCCACCGTCAGCGTTCCAGAACCCGTTGTCGATGTGGGCGTAGAAGATCGCACCGATCATGTCGGCGATCAGCAACAGCGACACCAGGGGCATCAGCACCCCGAGGATCAGCAGGATCCCGCCGCCGAACTCCACCAGCGCGGAGTACCAGGCCGCGGCCTTCGGAAGCGGGATGTCGAGCATCTTGAAGTAGGCCTCGGTGGCGCCGATTCCGTTGGTGTGCAACTTCTGCCAGCCGTGGAAGATGAAGATGACGCCGAGGATGACCCTGGCCACCAGAGAAGCGAAATTGCGAGAAGTACCCATGACTGTCGTCCTTCAGCTCGATGTACACGCGTGGAGGAAACCCGGCCGCCGGCACCACGGGTCTTCGAGCGCCGTCGCCGCACACTCCATGTAACGTCATGAAGAACCAAAAATCAGCTGGAACTGGAGGATTTGTGCCGGGTAAACCAGGCAGGCGGTCAGGTGGGACCGGACAGCCGCTCCTCGGCGACCCTTCCGACGGCATCGATCCCTACCTGCCCGGAAACGGGAATCTCGGGTATCACGTATCCCGTTATGACCTCGACCTCGAATACAAGGTGTCCACGAACCGTCTCGCGGGCACCGCGGTGATCACCGCGACCACGGTCAGCACCCTGGGCCGGCTCTCCCTCGACCTGTCGAACTCGCTGAAGGTGGATCGTGTCACCGTCAACGGCGAGAAGGTGCGCCGATTCTCCCATCGCAACCGCAAGCTGACGATCACGATGGCCACAGACCTGCCCGCGGGCGGCGTCATGACGATCCTGGTGAAGTACGCGGGTAACCCGCGGCCGATCCGCGGTCGGTGGGGCGACGTCGGCTGGGAGGAGCTCACGGAGGGTTCGCTGGTGGCGAGTCAGCCCAACGGGGCCGCGTCCTGGTATCCGTGCGACGACCATCCGACGTCCAAGGCCGCCTACGGCATCTCGATCACCACCGACACCCCGTTCATGGCCGTCGCCAACGGGGTGCTGATCCGCAAGCGGATCAAGGCCGCCCAGACGACGTGGGTGTACGAGCAGGTCGAGCCGATGGCGTCGTACCTGGCCACCATCCAGGTCGGCCAGTACACCCGAAAGACGCTGACCACCAGGCCCGTTCCCATCCACGCGGTCTTCCCGCCCGCCCTGCGACGCAACGTCGAACACGACTTCGCCAAGCAGCGGCAGATGATGGATGCGTTCGTGGACATGTTCGGCCCCTACCCATTTCCCGAGTATTCCGTGGTGATCACCGACGACGAGTTGGAGATCCCCATCGAGGCCCAGGGCATGTCGATCTTCGGCGCCAATCACTGCGACGGCTCCGGATCGTACGAACGCCTGGTCGCGCACGAGTTGGCGCACCAGTGGTTCGGCAATTCTCTGACGCTGAACCGGTGGAAACACATCTGGCTCCACGAGGGTTTCGCCTGTTACAGCGAATGGTTGTGGTCGGAGTACTCGGGCGGGTTGACCGCCGAGGCGCACGCACGCAAGTACTACGACCGCCTCGCCGCCTCGCCGGTCGACTTGATCATCGGCGACCCCGGGCCGGACAGGATGTTCGACGACCGGGTGTACAAACGCGGCGCGCTGACCCTGCACGCCCTGCGTAAGCAGGTAGGCGATGACAAGTTCTTCGATCTGCTGCGGGAGTGGACACGTCAATACCGGTACAGCTCGGTCACCACCGAGGACTTCACCGGGCTCGCCGCGCGGTTCAGCCCGCACCCGCTGAACGATCTCTGGGACAAGTGGCTGGGGCAGCGGTCGCTGCCGATGTACCCAGGGCTCTAGTGGGACGGGGTGGCCCGATGAGCCAGGTGGGCCCGTGAGCCGGGTGGCACTGGCGACAGTGGTCGCCGCGATCTCGGGATATCTGGTGTTGCTGCTCGCGGCCCGCGGGCTCGGGGCCGACGGATATGCCGCGTTCGCCGTGTTCTGGTCGGCATTCGGCCTGGTCACGGGCACCCAGAACGGGCAACTCCAAGAAACGACCCGCGCGGTCCGGGGAGCGCGGATGAAGGACGGACCTGCGCCCGGTGCGCGTCCGATGCCGCTCAACGCGATGGTCGGCCTCGGCCTCGGCGCAGTCGTCGCCGTCACCGCGATCGGTTGGGCAACAACTGTGTTCGAATCGCATCGGCTGGAATCGGTGGCGCTGCTGTCGGTCGGGGTCGCTGCGTTCGGGATCTACGCGGGCCTCGGTGGCGCGCTCTCCGGACTCGGTCGCTGGGGCCCGTTCGGGACGTTGCTCATCGTCGACGCCCTCATCCGCCTCGCCCTGACCGTCATCGCCGTCGCCACCGGCTGGGGCCTTGGCGCATTCCTGATCATCACGGTGGCGGGCACGGTGTCCTCGGCCATCGTGCTGCTGTTCCTGCGTCCCGCGCGCGACGCCCTCGGCGTCCGGGGTGATGTCGCGGCCCGCGAACTCGCCCGCAACACGTTCACCGCCATGGCCGCGGCCCTGGCCAGCGCCATCCTGGTCATGGGCTTCCCGGTGCTCATCAAGCTATCCACCAGCGGCGACCTCGACTCCGCAGCCGGTGCGGTGATCCTGGCGGTGACCTTGACCAGGGCTCCACTGCTGGTGCCGCTGAACAGCTTTCAGGGTGCTCTCATCAGCCGCTTCGTCGAGAATCGCGACCGGTTGCTCGCTGCCCTCGCGGTGCCGTTGGGCATCGTCATCGGGGTCGGCGCGGTGGGCTCGGTCGCCGCCTGGCTGCTCGGCCCGTGGTTGCTGGAGAACATCTTCGGTGGCGACTACCGGCTGTCGGGGACCACGGTGGCCGCCCTGACCGCAGGGGCCGTGGCGATGGCGGCGCTGACGCTGACCGGTGCGATGGCGCTGGCAGCCGGCCGGCATCGCCTCTACGCGACGGGGTGGTGGGTGGGCACCGCGGCCAGCGTCGGACTGCTGTTCATCCCGGCCGATCTCGAGGTGCGGGTTCCGCTCGCGTTGATCGTCGGCCCGCTGGTCGGCATGGCCGTACACTTCGTCGCGGCGGCGCGTGCGGGTTCAGCGCACGAGGTGCCGGGCCAGCTCACCGGCGACCGGCCACTGCCTACCGAGTAACGCACCCGGCAGCAGTGTCGCGGCGTTCAGCCGGGAGGTGGGATGGCGACGGGCGGCCTTCGCGGCGGTGGTCCAGCCCAGCGTCTGGCACGTCCTCGCCTCGGCCGCGAAGAACTCCCGCTCCTCGGCGAAGCGCCTGCCGTCGACCGCACGGACCGAACTGACAGACGCCACGTGTCGCCGGTACGAGAACGTCACCTCGGGATCGAAGACCAGCGATCCACCCGATCGGGCGATGTCCACGAGAAGCGCCAGATCCAGCACCACTTCCAGACCCTCCCGGAAACCGATCGGCCGGGCGATGTCGCGGCGCCAGAGCAGCGACGGGAAATAGGTCCAGTTGCCGCGATACAGGCCGGCAGCCAGTTCTTCGCCGCGCAGGGTGGTCGCCGCGCTCGGCGCCAGCATCGACTTCACCCGGTCCCCCAGGGGCCGCACGACGGTCCCGGAGGCGTCGATGACCTCGACCCCGCTCGCCACGATCGCGGCGTCGGGGTTCCCCGCCAGCGCGGCGACGGCTCGGGCCAGATGGTCTGGACCCATCAGGTCGTCGCACCCCATGATCGTGAACGCGGGTGCCTCCGCGAGGTCGATGCAGCGCCGGAAATTGCCGTTGACCCCGAGGTTCTGGCTGTTGCGCAGATACTGCAACCGGGGGTCGTCGAAGTCCTGGAACCAGCGCGCGGGCTCGGGGTCGGGGTATTGATCGTCCACCATGACCAGCCGGAAGTCGGTATGGGTCTGCGCGAGCACGCTGCGGACGGCGGCCTGGAAGAGGGACATGTCGCCGTAGAACGGCAGCATGACGTCGACCAGCACGGTGGAAGAATACGCCGCCGGTGCCGTTAGACTCCCTATCGGCCTGTTTCTTCTCGACGAGCGCGCGGAGGTGTGTGAGATCACTGACTCACCTGCCGTCGACGGCAACGGCGATGTCTGGCTGATCGTCCCGGTGTACAACGAAGCTCCGGTCATCCGCTCGGTCGTCTCCGCCGCGAAACTCACGTTCCCCAACATCGTCTGCGTCGACGACGGCAGCAAAGACGGGTCCGCGGACGAGATCCTGGCCGCCGGAGTGCGATTGGTACGCCATCCGGTGAATCTCGGGCAGGGGGCGGCCATTCAGACCGGGGTCGAGTACGCCAGATCGCAGCCGGGAGCGGAATACTTCGTCACCTTCGACGCCGACGGCCAGCACCAGGTCGACGACGTCGTCGCCATGCTGGAGCGTCTGCGCACCGAGCCGCTGGACATGGTCATCGGCACCCGATTCGCGGACGATCGCAGCAAGAGCGTTCCGATCATCAAACGAATGGCATTGCGCACCATCGTGTTCCTGAGCCCTCGCACCCGGCGACTCGGACTGACCGACGCCCACAACGGCCTGCGGGTGTTCAACAGGAAGGTCGCGAACGAACTGGATCTGATCATGAACGGGATGAGCCATGCGTCGGAGTTCGTCGCGCTGATCGACAGCCGCAAGTGGCGGGTCTCCGAGCAGCCCGTGACGATCCTCTACACCGAGTACTCGATGGCCAAGGGCCAGTCGTTGCTCAACGGGGTCAACATCTTGGCCGACGGTCTGCTCCACGGCCGGATGAGGCGATAACACCATGCTGGCAATCCAGATCATCCTCATCCTGTTCGTCATCGCACTGGTCGGCTACTTCATCACCCAGCGCGGCAACGCCCGCGCCTCGGCCTGGGTCAAACTCGCGTTCCTCGGCTTCCTGGCGTTCGGTGTCTACGCCTTGCTGCGGCCCGACGACCTGACCACTCTCGCCGGCTGGGTCGGCGTCGGGCGCGGCACCGACCTGGTGCTGTACTGCCTCGTCGTCGCGTTCGCGTTCACCACGATCAGCACCTACCTGCGGTTCCGCGACCTGGAGATCAAGTACGCCCGCCTGGCCCGCGCGATCGCGCTGCAGAACGCGAAATTGGAGAACCAGCCAGACGAAGATTGAGGTCGGCCGCGAATTTCGTCCCCCTGAGTAGCCACCGAGGGCACATTCCCCTCCGACATCCCTGACGGGGCCGAGAATCCCCAGTCCGTTCAGTGCTCGTGCGCTGAATGCTCCGCGTGTTCGGCGCCCATGATGTCGTGCAGGATCCGGTGGACGATGGCGTCGGGAACGATCCGGTAATGAACGGTCCGCCCGGATTTGGTGGTGGTGACCCAGCCCTGGGCGCGCAGGGCGCGCAACGATTGTGACGCCGCGTTCTCCGTGATCGATGCAGCGTCGGCCAGCTCGCTGACGGTGGCCCCCGGATGCTCGTGCATGTGGGTCAGCAGACTCAGCCGGGTGGAATCCGAAAGCAGCGCAAAGCGATTGGCCCACCCATCGATCTCGGTGTGCTGGTGCCCGGCCATCGCCAGTCCCTTCGCCGCTCGTACTGCCGTCCGCTGCGTCCGGTGTTAGGGTACGACACGCGTTAATGTGTCTGCACAGACACATATCGGTGTCGAAGGGATCTGACGGTGCGTCGAAGTGGCCTGCGGGCGGTGGTCGTGATGAGCGCTGCCGCACTCGCCATCGGCGCCTGCTCGGGAACGCGGGACGAGCGACCGGATCGCATCGTTCTCGCCGACAGCCAGGAACTCGGCGGCTACAACCCGGTCGCCGGCTACGGCGAACTCGGCGTCTCGCCGATCTACGAAGGCCTGCTCCGACCGCAAGCCGACACCGACGACCGCTTGCCGGATCTTGTTCCGTCGCTGGCAACCTCAGAGCCCGAACTGATCGCCCCACGAGAGTGGCGACTACCGTTGCGGGCCGGGGTGAGATTCTCGGACGGGTCCGCCCTCGACTCGGCGGATGTGGTCGCGACCTACGCCGCGGTGCGCAATCCTGTTGTGGCGTCGGAGATCTCCACCAACTTCACCCCCATCGTCGGCATCAGGGCCGATGGATCAGGCGCTGTCGTGGTCACCATGGACACCGACGCAGACCCCTCGCCCTACCTACTGCTCGGTATCGCCCCCTCGGAGAAGATCGAAGACGCCCCCGCCGCCGACTGGGCCCTGAACACCGCGCCGGTGGGCACCGGTCCGTACGCGCTGGAGAGTCTGCGGCCCGACCAGGCGGTGATGACTGCACGCGAGGACTACTGGGGTGCGGCCCCCGAGGTGACGTCGCTGGTGTTCACCTACACACCCGATGACAACACCCGAGCTCAGCGGATCGCGGCCGGCGAGGTCGACGGCGTGAGCCTCCCCCCGAAAATGCTTGCAGCGGTCAGCAATCGCGATGGTGTAGAAACCGTGGGCGTCCAATCCGCCGACTGGCGCGGGGTGTCATTTCCCGCAGAGAACCCGTTCACCGCCGACCCGCGGGCCCGGCTGGCGATGAACCTCGGCATCGACCGCGAGGCCGTGATCACCGATGTCCTCGATGGCCACGGCCGCGCCGCCAGCACGCCCGTCGCGGCGGTCTACGGTGACGCCTTCAACCCCGACGCCGAGTTCGCGTTCGACGCCACCGGCGCCGAATCCGTACTCGATGCCGCAGGATGGGTCGCGGGGCCGGGCGGCATCCGTGAGAAGGACGGTCGAGAAGCCTCATTCGAACTGCTCTACAACGCTCAGGACACCCTGCGTCGCAACCTGGCAGTCGCCTTCGCAGCCGCCATGCAGCCGCTTGGTATCAAGGTCACTCCGCGGGGCAGCAGTTGGGACGACATCGAGACGTTGCTGGGTACCTCAGCGGTCGTGCTCGGCGGCGGAGCAACGCCGTACAGCATCGACTCGCAGGTGTTCGACACCCTGCACACCCGCGTGCCGGATTCGTCGCCGTACTCGAATCCGGGTGACTTCGCCCCGCCTGGGATGGACACCGTACTGGAGCAGGCCCGCGAGTCGGCGCCCTCGCCGGAGAACGACGCGAGATATCGGCAGATCCAGTCGCTGTACATGGCCGAGCCGTCGTATGTGTTCCTCGCGTTCCTCGACCACACGTACGCCTACCGGGATCTGCGCTGGCAGCAGAGCCCCCCGATCCTCGAGCCGCACTCCCACGGGGTCGCCTGGGGCCCGTGGTGGCATACCGCCGCCTGGACGCGGTGAGCCGCCTCGCGCCTGCCGCGCGCCTGCTGGGTATCCGCACGGTGATCGCGGTTCCGGTGACGCTGGCGGTGTCGGCGGCGATGTTCGCGATCGCCTCGCTCTCGCCCTTCGATCCACTGGCGGTCTATCTCGGGGACAACTACCAGTCGGCGACCCTGTCACAGCGGCAGGCGGTGCAGGCCGCCTACGACACCGACGTCTCCTGGTACACCGCCTGGTGGCACTGGCTCGGTGACCTGTTCACCGGCGACCTCGGCTGGTCGTCGACGCAGTCGCAATCCGTCGAGGCGGTTCTCGCCCAGCGGATGCCGTTCACCCTGGGCCTGTCGGTCGCCGCCCTGGTCGCCGCGACCCTCATCGCGGTCACCCTGGGCGCGTTGGCCGGGATGCGTCGCGGCGGAGTGCTCGACAAGATCTGCTCGGCGTTGTCGGCCACCTTCGCCGCAGTCCCGCCATTCGTGGTGTCGCTGGTGCTGGTCGCGGTGCTGGCTGTCGGCCTCGGCCTGTTCCCGACGTCGGGAGCCCGCTCACCAGGCGATCCGTACACGGTCGGCGGGATCGTCGCTCACGCGGTACTTCCCTTTGTCGCACTGACCATCTCGCAGGTGCCCTGGCTGTTGCTGACCACGAGAGCTGCCGTCGTCGACACCGCCGGTACGGATGCCATCCGCGCTGCACGGGCCCGCGGCATCCACGGCTGGACCTTGCTCAAGGGCCACATCGTGCCCTCCTCGATCGCGCCGACCCTGGCCCTGCTCGGCACCCGACTTCCCGAGGTGATCGCCGGCGCCGCCATCGTGGAGACGGTTTTCGGCTGGCCCGGCGTCGCAGCGGTGCTCGTCGAATCCGCGTCGGCTCTGGACTTCTCACTGTTGGCCACCCTGACCGTCGGCGCAGCCCTGGCCGTACTGCTCGGCTCCGCCCTGTCCGACGCCGCGGCCACCGCACTGGACCCCAGGATCGGGATGCGCGCATGACCACCATGATCGCCACGCGACTGCGGCTCGGCTGGCCGTGGTTGCTGGTCGCAGCGATCGCACTGCTCGCCATCGTCATACCGATGGCAGCGGGTGATCAGGTCGCCGATTTCGCTACGGCCCTGCAGGCCCCGGGGTCGGGGCACCCATTCGGCACCGACCATTCCGGCTATGACCTACTGGTGAGAACCGCGCAGGGACTGCGTATCTCCCTGGTGATCGCCGCGATCTGCGCGGTGGCGGCGACGCTGCTCGGAGTGGTCGTCGGGGTCGGATCGATCGCGGCCGGCGGCTGGGTCGACGCGGTGGTGATGCGCATTGTCGACGGGGTCAACGCGCTTCCCCACCTCGTCGTCGGGATCGTCATCGCTGCACTCTGGCGCGGTGATCCACTGGCGATCATCCTGTCGATCTCTCTGACCCACTGGCCGTCGGTCGCGCGGGTCGTGCGGGCCGAACTGCTGTCGAACGCCGAAGCGGGATGGGTCAAGTCCGCGCGGCTCGCCGGTGCGGGTCGCTGGTTCGTCGCCCGCAACCACCTTCTGCCGGCGGTAGGTGGACAGGCCCTGGTCGCGATGATGATGCTGCTCCCCCATGCTGTCTGGCATGAGTCGACGTTGTCGTTCCTCGGCGTCGGACTGTCCCCCGACCGCGCGAGTCTCGGCACCCTGCTCGGACAGGCGCGAGGCGATGTGATGCTGGGAGCGTGGTGGACCCTCGTCGTCCCCGCGATGGCGTTGATCGTCACCGCACTCGCATTCGCCGCCGGTGGCTCGATCCTGCGTAAGCAGATGCAACCCCCGGGAGGGCAGGTCTGGTGAGCGCAGCGCACCTGCGCCGCTTCGGCGTGAAAATCGCGACCCGAGGTCGACACCGCGATCTCGTGGCCGGCCTGCGGGGCGTCGACCTCGACGTCGAGGGTGGTCAGGTCACCGCGCTCGTCGGCGAATCGGGCTGCGGCAAATCCCTGGTGGCTCTGGCGTTGTGCGGATTGCTACCGCCGGGTTCGTCGGCAACCGGCGAACTGGTGATCGGCGACGACACCATCGCATTCGAGGACGAACGTCGGTGGCGTGCCCTGCGCGGACGGACGGTCGGCCTGGTCCCACAGTCGCCCGCGACGTCGTTCACGCCCGTCCGGACCCTGGGATCACAACTCGCCGAGGTTGTCCGGATTCTCGAGAGTGACCGCGACGCCGCAGAATTGGCCGCCCTGGTCGGGCTTCCGAAGGACGCTTTGACGTTGTACCCGCATGAACTGTCCGGGGGGATGGCCCAGCGCGCCGCCATCGCCGCGGCCATCGCCGGCCGGCCTGCACTCGTCATCGCCGACGAACCCACCTCCGCACTCGACCCAGACCTCGCAGACCTGGTGTGGAAACTGCTGCGCGCGATCGCCGACGACGGATGCGCGGTGCTGGTGGTCACGCACGAACTCAAGTCCTTGCTTCGCTCGCAGATCTGCGATTCCGTCGCCGTCATGCGCGTCGGCGAGGTCGTCCTGCAGGACGCTCCGACGCGGGTGCTGTCCAGTGCCGACGGCTACATCGGCCGATTGTTCGCAGGAGTGCAGGCATGATCTCGGCCGAGAACGTGACCGTCCGCTTCGGCGATCACATCGTGCTGGACGGCAAGGACTTCGCGGTCCCGACCGCCGCGATCAGCGGTATCTACGGGCGCTCCGGCACCGGCAAGACCACGCTGCTGCGGTTGCTCGCCGGGTTGCGCCGCCCGGACTCCGGCACTGTTCTCTTCGACGGTGACCCGCTCGCCCCGGTGGGATCCATCGCGATGCTCGACCAGCACCCCAGGCTCGTCTGCAACCCGAGATGGACGCTGGCGCGCATCATCACCGAACCGGGTGACATCACCCGCCGCCGCGTCGATCCCGTGTTGTTCGCCCGACGGACCGGGCTGGACCGGGAGCTGCTCTCCCGGTTCCCCTCCCAGGTCAGCGACGGTCAATTGCAACGCGCCTGCCTGGCCCGCGCGCTGGTGCAGCAGCCGCGCTATCTGATGTGCGACGAGCCCACCGCGATGCTCGACCCCATCGCATCCGCCGATGTCGTGACGATGCTGCGGTCGATCGCCGCCGGTGGCACCGGCATCGTGCTGGTCAGCCACGATCCCGACATCATCGACGAGTTGTGTTCGACCACAACCGAACTGCTCTGAGAGTGCGGAGATCAGCTTTCGGCGAGTCCGCGGAGGAAGGCAGCGACGTCATCGTGGCCGGGCAGCAGTCCCATCGAGCGGGCTTCGGAGAGACTCGGGGCGTCGGTGTCTTTGTCCGACAACGTGAACTGCAGCGGGGAGCCGTCGCGGGCGGTGGTCGGGAACTCGATGCCGACCTCGGGATCGAGGGGGTGGATACCGTGTTCGCCGGTCGGGTTGTAACCGGTCGAGCACAGATAGGTGACCACCGAATCGTCTTCGAGCGAGACGAAGGCGTGGCCGAGTCCCTCACCCACGTACACCGCACGACGGTCGACGTCATCGAGGAGCACTCCGTCCCAGGCACCGAAGGTCGGCGACCCGACCCGGATGTCGACGACGACGTCGAAGATCGCCCCGCGCGGACAGCTCACGTACTTCGCTTGTCCCGGTGGGACATCAGCGAAATGGACACCGCGCAGCACACCTGCTGCCGACACCGACAGGTTCTGCTGCTGCAGGTCGAACGGGTGCCCGATGGCCTCGGAGAGCACGTCAGCGCGAAAGGCTTCCATGAACAGGCCGCGCGGATCACCGAACTTCTTCGGGGTGATCTTCCAGGCGCCATCGATGGCCAGCGGTTCGATCAGCATGAGTGTCAGTGTTCCTTACCGCGTTCGAGGAGATCGAGAAGGTAGGTGCCGTATCCCGATTTGGTCAGGCCCTGCGCCCGCGCGCGGAGCTGGTCGTCGTCGATGAAACCGCGGCGCCACGCGACTTCTTCGGGGACGGCGATCTTGAGTCCTTGACGTTCTTCGACGGTGCGGACGAAGTTGCCGGCATCGAGCAGCGAGTCGAAGGTGCCGGTGTCGAGCCACGCTGTGCCGCGTGGCAGCACCTCGACCTGGAGTAGGCCTTTGTCGAGGTAGGCGCGGTTGACGTCGGTGATCTCGTACTCGCCGCGCGCACTGGGCTCGAGGTTCGCCGCAATCTCGACAACGTTGTTGTCATAGAAATACAAACCCGGAACCGCAAAATTGGACTTGGGTTTCTCCGGCTTTTCTTGCAGATCGATCGCTGTGCCGTCGCTGTTGAAATCGACCACGCCATAAGCCTGGGGATTACGCACCCAATAAGCGAAGACTGCGCCGCCTTCGATGTCATGGAATCGTCCCAGTTGCGAACCCAAACCCGGGCCGTAAAAAATATTGTCGCCGAGGACCAGCGCCACCGAGTCGGAGCCGATGTGGTCGGCACCGAGGACAAAGGCCTGCGCCAGGCCGTCAGGGCTCTCCTGAACCCGGTAGGTCAGAGTCAGCCCGAATTGGCTGCCGTCGCCGAGCAGTGATCGAAATGCCTGTTCGTCATGCGGAGTGGTGATTATCAAGATTTCCCGAATACCCGCGAGCATCAGCGTCGTCAACGGATAGTAGATCATCGGTTTGTCATAGACCGGGACCAATTGTTTGCTGACACCTTGAGTTATGGGATGCAGCCGAGTTCCGGTTCCCCCGGCCAGGATGATTCCACGCATACGTCACACCTTAAGGCCGGAGCCCGCCACATGACCGGTGACGATCGTGCTGGGTAAGGTTGCGGCAACCGAACGAAGGATTGTCATGCGGGTATTGATCACCGGTGGAGCGGGCTTCATCGGCGCGAACTTTGTGCACCGAACACTCGCCACCCGGCCGGACGTGCAGGTCCGCGTCCTCGACGCGATGACCTACGCCGCCAACGCCGCATCCCTGGCCCCGGTCGCCGACCAGATCGAACTCATCGAAGGTGACATAGCCGACACCACCCTCGTCGACCGACTCGTCGCCGACACCGACCTCGTCGTCCACTTCGCCGCCGAATCCCACAACGACAACTCCCTCGCCGACCCCTCGGCATTCGTCCACACCAACCTCGTCGGCACCTTCTCCCTCCTCGAAGCCGTCCGCGCCCACGACGTCCGCTACCACCACATCAGCACCGACGAGGTCTACGGCGACCTCGCCCTCGACGACCCCGCCCGCTTCACCGAAGCCACCGCCTACAACCCCTCGAGCCCCTACTCGGCCACCAAAGCCGGCAGCGACCTCCTCGTACGCGCCTGGGTCCGCTCCTTCGGCATCGGGGCCACCATCTCCAACTGCTCCAACAACTACGGCCCCTACCAACACATCGAAAAATTCATCCCCCGCCAGATCACCAACGTCCTGGCCGGCATCCGCCCCAAGCTCTACGGCCACGGCACCAACGTCCGCGACTGGATCCACGTCCACGACCACAACGACGCCGTCTGGACCATCATCGACAAAGGCACCATCGGCGAGACCTACCTCATCGGCGCCGACGGCGAAGTCGACAACCGCACCGTCATCGAAACCATCCTCGAACTCACCGGCCAACCAAAAGACGCCTTCGACTTCGTCACCGACCGCCCCGGCCACGACCTGCGCTACGCCATCGACTCACACCGCCTACGCACCGAACTCGGCTGGCAACCCCAATTCACCGACTTCCGCAGCGGCCTCACCGACACCATCGCCTGGTACCGCAACAACCCCGACTGGTGGCAACCGCTCAAAGACCAGGTCGAAAACAAATACGCCGCCACCGAGAAGGCGATCACCTAGCCACCGAGCGGGCCCTTACCACCCCCGACCGTGCCGAAAACACCCCCGAGCGGGCCTTTACTACTGCTGCGCAACACTTTTCGGCACGGTCGACCCGAATAAGGGCACGGTCGAATGATTCAAGGGCA
The DNA here is from genome assembly GCF_002095395.1 of Williamsia sp. 1135. Taxonomy (GTDB): domain Bacteria; phylum Actinomycetota; class Actinomycetes; order Mycobacteriales; family Mycobacteriaceae; genus Williamsia. The sequence goes on along the minus strand of NZ_MJEI01000104.1, from coordinate 67,748 downwards.
CGGCCGGCGGTGATATCGGCACGGGTCGGCGCAAGTCAGGCGGTGCGGAAGTAATCAACCGTACGTCGAACACCCTCTGCGAGGGCGACCTCAGGCCGCCAGCCGAGGACCTCGCCTGCCAGCGATCCGTCGATCGCCGATTCCCGTACGTCGCCGAGACGTGCCGGTTCGAATGTGGGATCGTCTGCTGCCCCCGCTGATTCGGCGACCAGAGTGTGCAGTGCGCGATCGGAGGTCTGGACACCGGTTCCGACGTTGAACCGCGTACCGCCGCCGACTTCGCCCGCCGCCAACACGAATGCAGCGACGACGTCGTCGACGAAGACGTAGTCACGGGTGTTGCCGCCGTCCCCGAACAACTTGGTCGGCGCACCGGTCAGCAGGTTGCGGGCGAAGATCGCGACCACGCCCGCCTCTCCGTGCGGATCCTGGCGCGGCCCATAGACATTCGCCGGAGCGATGTGGGAGCAGTCGAGTCCGTAGAGCGACCGGTACATGTTGAGGTAGACCTCGCCACTGACCTTCGCCGCAGCGTAGGGACTCATCGGCGCGACAGGAACCGACTCGGTGACCGGAAGGTGTTCCGGCGAACCGTAAATCGAGCCACCCGAGGAGGTGAACACGACCTTGCGGACTCCCGCCTGTCGCGCCGCCTCGGCCAGACGTACCGTACCGAGGACGTTGACCTGGGCATCGAAGACCGGATCGACCACCGACGCCCGGACATCGATCTGTGCGGCCAGATGGAAGATGACCTCGGGCTTCGCCTGCGCCACCATCGAATCGAGGTCGAGTGCGGTCAGGTCGCCCTCGATCACCTCAGCACCCGCGGCGATGGCGGCGGCGAGGTTCTGTCTGCTTCCCCGCGAGAAGTCGTCGAGCACGACAACGTCGTTTCCGTCGGCGAGCAGGCGGTCGGTCAATGTCGATCCGATGAATCCGGCACCGCCGGTGACCATGGTGCGCATCAGTTGCTTCCGTTCCGTACGTCCTCGGTGACCTCGAAGATGGTCACGTCTCCTTGCCGATAGATCTCCCGGAGACCAGGGGCACCCGCGTCGCGCAACGTCAGGAAGGGATCCCCGAATACGCCCTCGGCCAGATTCTGCGGACCGTTCTGGAACCACCAGTAGCTCGGCGGGCTGTCGAAGACGTAGCGGATGTTCAGGTCCCGCACGGTTTGGTCGATGGCGGGGTCGCGTCCGATGTCTCCCACGTTCCAGTAGAGGTCGGCCTGGCGTTGGCTGAAGTCGTTGGCCCGGTAGAACGGGAAGAGCGGGGTCAGATCGGCCACCGGATACATCCAGCCGCTGCCCTGATCGAGGTTGTTCAAGATCACCGTGTCCCGTGCGCCCGGCTGCTCGGCGAGCCACTTGTAGGCGGCGACGTCCTCGAGTCCGATTCGTGCCTCGCTACGGTATTGCGCCGCGATCTCGCTGTTTCCCGCGTATCGCACGGCGCCCGCTCCCATGACCAACAGCAACGCCACCACAGTCGCGGTCGGGAGCAGGAGCGGACTGCGCACCCGATCGGTGCGGCCGACCAGCCGGACCGCCCCGAGCACCAGCACCCCGACACCGATACCTGCAGCGATCGCGGTGAAGATCGACACCACGAAGGTCAACCGGTGCGGGGAGTTGTAGAAGTACCCGCCGAGGGTGCCGAGGACCCGCGACACCGGACCGCCGATCTCGTAGATGGCGTTGGTGGTCGTCGCGATGAACACCAGCCACGCTGCGGCGATGCCCCAATTCCGCGACCAGATCAGCCAGCCGAAGCCGATGGCAGCCGGGATCAGCAGATAGAGCAGCGGGTACTGGCTTCCCAGCAGTTCTGTGCCCTGGAACGTCGCCCGGGTCAGCGCGGTCGCCAGATTCGCCTGGTCGTCGCGGAACTCGAATCCGGCCAGTTCGTTGTTCTCGGAGATCTTCAACGTGCCGATGATGACCGGACTGATCAGGACCAGGGCGACGACCCCGGTGACCGCCAGCGTCGCGACGTCGGCCAGTCGTCCCCGGACCGGATTCGGGAGCCTCTGCAGCAACCACCACAGCCCGACGATGACAGCCACGACCACCAGACCGGATGGGTGGGTGGCCGCGGTACCCGCGATGGCCAGCGCCGCGGGCAGGATCCGGCGGCGATCACTGATCGCCGTGGCCAAGAGCACTGCCGTCACCGGCGCGAGCGAGACGCCGACGGCATTGGGGACCGAGGTGAAAGCGAGTTCGACGTAGGGCAGGGACGGGAACACCGCGGTGATCGCGGCGCCCACAGCGGCGAAGACGGCCGCCCGGTCCGGGGCCAGCCTGGTGCGACCCAGCCAGTACGCCGTGGCGCCGACGCTGATCGGCAGGGTGAACGCCAGGACCGCCGGCGAGTACATGTTGAAGAGCTCGACCGTGTCCGCGCCGGTCAGCGGGTACAGCAGCGACCCGAGCGCATGCCAGGTGTTGGGGTAGTAGTTGAAGCCGTGGGTGTCGTAATTCATCAGGTCACCCATGTGCAGTGCGGATGCATCGCCTGTCTGATGGATCCACTGCAGGGCGTCCGCGTGCCAGAGCGCGTCCCACACCTGCGAGATGTTGTTCAGACCGAGGAACGTGGTGCCCATCAGCCTGCGGATCGAGGTGAGCACGACGATGACCGCGCCGAGCAGGACCCCGGCGATCATCCCGAGGAGCGCCGGCCTGCCGAGTTGCGGAGCGTCGGCGTCGACAGGGGTGGGCGCGAGCAACCCGATCCTGCGACCGGCGATGTCCCAGCCCCAGGCGATGAACCAGCACACCAGGACCATCAACAGCGCGGTCAGCAGGTTCCACGGGATACCGACCACGCCGTACAGAACGGTGAACACACCCACCATGCCGAAGGTCAGCGGCGCTGCGGCCGCCACCGCGACCGGCCAGGGTAAAGCCATCCGCCGACCGACGAGGGCACCGGGCACGATCAAGATCACCGCGGTGACCACCGTGACCCAAGCGGCCAAGAGCATGCAATTCCCATTCGTCGTCTACAGGTTCACGTTGAACCTTAAACGAGGCCGTCTCGGCATTACCGTGGGCACATGGACTGGCCGCGCCGTATTCCGACGATCGCCGATGACGTGATCACGCTGCGACCGCTCGAGGCGGGCGATATCCCGTCGGTGCTCGCAGCCAGCCAGGATCCGGTCACCGCGGAGTTCACCGTTGTACCGCAGCCCTACACCGAGGCGGACGCCCGCGATTTCGTCGAGAGCAGATCGACCAGGGTGTGGCCGGGTTTCGACCTCGCCATCGTTGATCCTGGCGACGATTTCCTCGGGCTGTGCGGGCTACGCGCCGAGGACGAGGATGCTGTCACCAAGATCGGATATTCGGTGGCGCCGCACGCCCGGGGCCGGGGTGTGGCCACCCGTGCGACCCGGCTGCTCATCGGGTATTCGTGGCAGATCGGGGCCGTCCGAGTCGGTCTCGACGCATACGCTTCGAATACGGCCTCGCGCATCGTTGCCCACCGATGCGGCTTCGTCGAGGAGGGGGTGTTGCGTTCGGCCGTCCTCGGCCGGAACGGCCAAAGGCACGACCTGGTGGTTCATGGACTCCTGCGGACCGACCGGGGGGCGATCTGACACCGATCGGTCAAAAGCTCTCGGCCGGAACACTGTCGGGATCTTCGACCACTCGCTCCTTGGAGAGCAGGAAGTACGACGCGACGAGGCCGACCGCGAATACCGCTGCTGCAGCGTAGAATCCGATCGCGATGGCGTCCGCCGAGTTGTCGATGATCTCCTGCTTCGGATTCTGGCTCGAGTGGGCCGCCTGGGTGCCCTCGCGTTGCTGGGCCAACACGATCGCGCCGATCACCGCGACACCAAGCGTGCCGCCGAGTTGACGAACGGTCTGCACGATGCCCGAGGCCTGCGCTCGTTCGGCGGCCCCGACCCGACCCAGGGCGTCGGTGTTGACCGGTGAGAAGACCAGTCCCAGGCCGAACCCGGTGATCACCATGCCCGGTATCTGCACGACGTACTCGAGTTGCGAGAACGTGGCCGCCCACACGACCACACCCACCGTGGCCACCGCCATGCCGACGATCACCGGTGGCCGCACCCCCTGCTTGTCGTACCAGCGACCGGCCAGCTGAGCGCCCACCGCCAGGGGAAAGATCAGCGGCAGTGCCGCGACGCCGGCCATCATCGGGCTGTAATCCAGCAGATCCTGTACGTAGAGAGTCGAGTAGAGAACAATCGCGAGCAGACTGAACTGGGTCGCGAACAGCACCGTCACGTTGCCGAGGAATGCCCGGCGCGCGAGCAACTGGACCTGCACGAGTGGGTCGGACGTCTTGAGCTGCGACCAGACGAAGATCACCGTGACGACGATGCCTGCGGTCAGGAGTCCGAGCGTCTTGGTCGATCCCCATCCCCAGGTGCCCGCCTGCTGGATGGCGTACACACTCACGCCGAGACCGATGATCATCAGCGCCACCGGGATCGGCTTGATCACCGACGACGGCTGCTTCGCGTTATCGGGACGAGCCCTGGCCACCAGCAGCAACGCAATGATCCCGACCGGCACGTTCAGCCAGAACACCGCACGCCAGCTGACCCATTCGGTGAGTGCGCCACCGAGCAACGGACCAACGGCCAGGAAGATCTGGCTGATACCCACGTAGACGGCCATTGCCTTCCCGCGCATGGACAACGGGAATGCGCCCATCACGATGGTCGCGCTCACCGGCATCATCAGCGCCGCTCCCAGCCCCTGGGTCGAGCGGGCGATGATGATCCACTCCTCACCGAACGAGCCGGACGGGGCGAGCCCGCACATGGCCGAAGCCAGGAAGAAGATGGCGACGCCTGCGCGGAAGGTGGTGACGGGACCGTATTTGGCTCCCAGCTTTCCGCCGAGGGCCACGGTCGCGGCCATCGCGAGCACGTAGGCGTTGACCACCCACTGCTGACCGGTCGGCGACAGTGGCAGATCCCGGGTCATCGTCGGCAATGCGACCGTGACGACGGTCTGGTCGAGCATGATCATCGACAGGCTGCCGGTCATCGCGACCAGCGTCAGCCAGCTGTTACGAGTCGGGGCAGCCGGGGCCTGCGGAGCGGTCATGGAGCGATCACCTTTGTACGAAGAGGGATCAAGTAACTGCGGAGAATCCTAGCCAATGATCACAGGGGCAGCGAGCGCTCCCGAGGTCCGTCGACACCGCGCACGCGACGAAACCATTCGAGCCCGAAGGCTGCGCGCAATTCGTCCTCGGTCATGCCCAGAAAGGGCCCGAAGTCACCGATCTGGGTCGCGTGAGCCACCATGGCCGCGCGCTTGGCGGTCATGTACTCGCTGACGTCGACCTCGGTGGTGATGTCGGCGTCCGGTAACCCGATGGTCGACAGATCGATCGACGCGTCCTCCTCCGTCCACTTCGGGTTCGACCGGATCAGCTTCTGCATGTGGTCACGGTTCACCACGCTCTCGTAAACGTATGCGGTACCGGCGATCTCGGCTGCGCGACGCCCCACGTGATGGACTTGGATGTGGTCGGGATGTCCGTAGCCGCCGTTGCTGTCGTAGATTGTCACGACATCGGCCTGCTCTTCGACGAGCACGTCGGCCAATCGCTGCGCGGCCTCTTCGACCCCGATGTTCATGAAGGCGAGCGGGTTCGCGTTCTCCGCGGTGCCGGCCATCCCCGAATCTGCGTATCCGAACATCACCAGGCGATGTACCCCAAGGATTTTCGCCGACTCCTCGAGTTCGTTTCGACGGCGATCCGCCAGCGCCTCACCCTCGTCGAGTATCCCCTCGGGAAACTCCCCCACCGCGCCATCGGTCGCTGTCACCAACACCACCCGGTGGCCGGCGTCGGCCGCGGCGCGCATCACGCCACCGGTGCTGAACACCTCATCGTCCGGATGCGCATGAAAACTCACCAAAACGCTCATGAACGAACTCCCAGGTTTGATGTTCGCGTACGCGGCCACAGACGAAAGGAAAGTCTACCCAGCGGCCGTCGTGCTCTTCTCCACCGCCGCGGCCCGCTCGCGCGCCGCCAGTACGTGCAGGCCCAGGACCACCACGCCGCCGAGCAGAGATATCAGCGCCGCCACCACCGCCGCGACATTCCACCCGGCGACCAGGTCACCGACCGTCGAACCGCCCCGGGGATGGGTTGCGATCACAGCGACGACGGTGACCCCGATGGCCGAACCCACATACCGCGCGGTGTTGTTGGCGCCGCTGCCCATGCCACCTCGCCCCGGAGGAACACTCGCAACCGCCTCGCGTCCGAGCGCGGCGTTGACCACACCGGAGGCGACGCCGGCGACGATCAAGCCCGGCAGGAAGCGGGCCCAGCCCGAACCCTCGTCGATTCCGGCCAGACCCAGCAGCCCCGCCGCGATCCCTATGAGACCTAGTCCCAACTGCACCCGGCCCGGCACCCGCGGCGAGATGCGTCGCGCCAGCAGTGCGGTCACCACGCTGGTCGCCGACCACGAGAACAGCAGCAGCGCGGCGCCGATCGCCGTGATCCCGAGCGCCGACCCCAGAAAGCCGGACATGAACGACATCACCGCGATGACACCCGCGCCGGTGACGAATGCCGCCGCCGTCGCCGCGACAAACGCGGGCGATCGCAGCAGCGCGAGGTCCAACATCGAAGTCTTGCTTCGATATTCGACAAACCAGAACATCACGAGCACGACGCCCGCGACCACGAACAACACCAGAACCGTCGGCTCGGACCAGCCCTGCCTACCCTCGACCAGCGCGGCGAGCAGCGCGCTGATCCCGCCCGCGAACAACACCGCGCCCGGTAGATCCAGACCACGACGGTGCTCCGACCGCGACTCGGGCACCAGCTTCTCCGCCGTCGCCGCGAGGGCAACCGCGGCGACCGCGAGCACCCAGTAGGCGTCGTGCCAACTGTGGGCGCGTTCGAGCAGGGCAGACAGCAACGGGCCGATCGCGATACCCGCGCCGACACTCGCTCCCCAGATGCCGCTCGCGGCCGCACGTGCGGGTCCGGGCGCGAAGGTGTGCGCAATGATCCCGAGGCTGGAGGCGATCACCGCCGCGCCGCCGATCCCGACGACGACCCGCGTCAGCACGAACGCGACGACGTCGGGGACAAGTACTCCCACGATCGACCCGGCCGCGACGACGAGCAATCCGATCACCAGCGTTCTTCGGCGGCCGAAATCGTCTGCGATCGTCCCCGTCGACAGCAGCGCCGCAGCCAGGCCGATGCTCATCGAACTCAGGATCCAGGTGGTGCCCGACACCCCTGTGTCCAGGGACGCCGCGGTGGCGTTGATCGTCGACAACGGTGCGGTGAACGCGACCAGGACCAGCAGTGTGCCCAGGGCCGACACGACCAACGAGCGTCGATCCTGCACTGCGGTGTCGCTCACGTCTGAAGTAGCCATTCTCACCCTTCTTGGTCTGGTCAACGAACTATTCTGCGGAACCTAGCACAAGGTCTGGTGAACAGACCATCGGTGTACAGTTCACGGGCATGGCACTCGGCACGGACTACGAAGCGCAGGACTGTTCCCTCGCGCGTGCGCTCGAAATCGTCGGGGAACGCTGGACGATGCTGATCCTGCGCGAGTGCTTCTTCGGGGTCCGCCGATTCACCGACTTTCAGCAGCGCCTCGACATCTCCAAAGCGGTTCTCACGCAGCGCCTCTCCGCACTGATCGCTGCCGGAGTGCTCGAACGGCAGCCACGCGGGGGCCGCACCGACTACGTCCTGACCGAGGCCGGCCTGGAACTGTGGCCATCTCTGCACGCACTGATCCGCTGGGGCGACAGCCGGTCCGATCCCGTACGACGCCGCCGGATCTTCATCCACAACTCCTGCGGCACGGACATCGACGAATTCGGCCGCTGCCCGCGATGCTCCACGGTGCCCGGCGCAGCCGAGCTGCTCGTCCGTCCCGGCCCAGGGCTCGGGGCGCCGACCAGAACCGACCCCATCTCCATGGCGCTGCGCGACGAGCGCGCGTTGCTCACCCCGTTCTGAACACAGATGCACACGCTTCGGTCATTTGCACACGTTGCAACGTGTGCAAATGACGCAGCGGTGTGCTTTTGTGTGAGTGCCAGAAAGGCCCCCACTGTGGAGGGCCTTCGTTGGAGCCGCCTGCGAGAATCGAACTCGCGACCTTTTCATTACGAGTGAAGCGCTCTACCGACTGAGCTAAGGCGGCGTGCTGCGCGAGGCAGCGCCCGCCAGTCTATCGAGCACGATCGGCGAGCACCAAACCGGCTCAACCGACAGGGGTCCGCACCGGTATCAAGCCCAGGTCAGTGGCCCTACGAACGAGATACCGGGCGGCGGCGATCTTGGTGGGTCGATCCGCCGTCGCGGTGGTGACCTCGAACGCGTTGCGGATGAGGGCCGAACCGACGAAGCCCAACCAGACCTCCTCGAGGTCGACTGCCATCCCTTCGTCATGAAGGCCCCCAAGGTAGGCCGCCACGATCGAGTCGATGACGCCGGCGCCCATCCCGACAACGGGGCTGTGGCGCCCGAAGATCAACTGGCCCAGGTCATAACCAAGCGCATGTCGCGGGGTCAGCGCGAGATCGATGAGCACCACCGCTTCCTGGTCGACGGGGTCGATGACGACGTTGTCCGGAGCGGCGTCCCCGTGCACCGGGGTTTGACGCACCTGGAGAACGCGATCGAGCACCTCGTCCAAGTGCTCTCCGACCCAGCGCAGGTCATCGCCCAGGTCAGTCGGCATCACATCCTCGCCAACATCGCGCAGTGGCCCCGCGAGAAGCGGCAGGTCACCGCCCTGAACCCGGTTGCGGGCGATCATCGTCAGAGCGAAGGAGTCGTCGAACCGCTCCGACAACGGTGAGCCCGCAGTGTCCCTGCGCGCCGCCAACGCGCCCAGCAACCGAGCTGCGGTGACGAATTCGGTTGCAGCGGTGAAAGTCTGGACCTCGCCGAGATCTTCCAGCCACATCGATCGCAGGCTCTCACCGTGCCACTGCGTGGCGAGCAGGCCCACCGTCCTCAGGCCCGCGGGGCAGAGGTCGGCGACCTCGCACACAACCTCAGGGTCGTCCGACCACGGGAATTGGTGGATAAACATGGCCTGGGCGTCCGGCGGGAGTTGGGCCAGGATCGGCCAGTCCCGGGGGTGTCGGAGCAACTTGACGACGGCGGTTCCCTCTCCGCGGTCACCGGTCAGGCGAGCCCGCCACAATCCTGCGGTCCCGGGCGCTTCCACGTCGAAATCGAGCGGCCGACATTCATAGGTCGAACAGTCACCGATCCCGAGTTGGGCAGCCACAGTCTGCAGCGTGTGATCGGTCGGCGTCGGCATCTCGATCATCGCGGGCCCCTAGTACGATATTGATAAAGTAAGTTGATAATAAAGTATGTTGACTACATGGCACAAGAGCACAGGCCACCTCACCTCGCCGAGTTGATGAGTGGCGCCTTCGAGCGATTTCGGATCGACCTCCAGTCGCAGATGGGATCCATCGCCCCTCTGCGGGTGTCCCATCTGCGCTTACTCGACTCGGTCGACGACCACGGAACCCGGCCCAGCGCGCTCGCCGATCGGAGCCGGATCACCCGGCAGGGCGTTTCCCAGCTACTTGCACACCTCGAGACGCACGGATTCGTCAGCTCTATTCGAGATCCTGCGGACCGTCGCGCCACACTGGTCACCCCCACCGCAGCGGGTGCCGCGATGAAGTCCCGGACGGCTACCGCGATGGCCGCGGTCGAGGCGAAGTGGCAGCAGCGGCTCGGCCGCGACCGCTACCTCGAGTTCACGAACTGCCTGAAGGAGGTGGCGGCTGCCGATCAGTAGGGTTGCCACATGGAGGTTCGATGACGAAACGCACGGCACCCGAGGACACCGAACGCGCGGTCATCGCTCTGGCGACGGCGGCGCTCCGGGATCTCGGCATCGAGGTCGAGGCCGTCGACGATCCCGAGTACGGGGACGTATTCCTGGTCGGCCCCGATGACGAGCGTTACTTCCTGCAGAACCTCGTCGCCGCCTGTCGGACGCTCCCCGAGAGCGAGTGGTCCGCGCACATCGGAACACATTTCGCCAGGCATCTGGAAGGACGCGCAGCCCCCGACGCCGAGGAATTGTCCGAGCCCGACCTGCTGACCGAAGTCCGTACGCGGCTTCAGCCCGTCGAGGTCGGCGCCGACCCACAGCTGTCGATGACGTACGCCCGCCGATTCAGCGACGACCTGGTCACCCACCTGTGCCGCGATCTGCCGACGACCGTCGAAACCCTCACCGACAGCAGCCTGCAGGGTCGCGACCTCGACCTGCTGTACCAGGCCGGCCAGCGCAACACCGACGCCGAACCCTATGCGACGCAAGAAATCTCAGTCGATGGCACCCGAGGCATCACTGCCCTGGTAAGCGACTCGTTCTTCATCGCCACCAAGGCATTGAACATGCGGCGGATCATCGGCACCGAGCTCGGCGAAGCCGAGCACGGCGTGGTGTTCAGTGTCCCCCACCGGCACCTGTTGATGGTCCACCCGGTCAGCAACCTCAAATCCACCCTCGCGGTGAAAGAGATGGTGGGCTACACGCTCGGCCAGGTCGCCGAGGCTCCGGGCGGCAACATCAGCCCGCACACCTACTTCTGGTACGGCGACCAGGTACAGCAGATCACCCGCATCGACCCCGACGAGAACTCCATGGTCATCGAGAGCCAAGGAATGTTCGGCGACGCTCTCGCCCTGTTCAGCTGACCCGATCTTGGTGGGTTCTGGCGAGCATTTCCCCAGGTCGGCATCGCCAGAAGCCACCAATTCCGGAGCTTTTAGTGGCGCAACGCCAGACCGATCTCGGCCACCATCGCGTCGACGGCGAACTTCGGCTTGACGTTGAAGCCCAGCGCTTCTCGACATTGCAGAACGGCCTCCACGCACGACAGCAGTTCCTCCGGACGCGCATAGCCGGCCATCGCGACGGTCTGTTCGGACATATCCGGGTGCATCGCGGCCACCGGCGACCCGAAGGACGACGCCAGCGCGTCGCGGAACAGCGCGGCGAGGTCGACCAGGGCCCGATCGAGTAGGTCGCGCCCGGTACGCGTCTCCCGGGACTTCTGGCGCCTCTCGAGATCCTTGAGGATTCCGGCCGAACCGCGCAACGCACCGGCCGCGCCCTTACCGGTACCTCCGGCGCCCAGGGAGGTCCGCATCTCCTCGGTCTCGGCCTCATCGAGGCGCGCACTGATCGCCTTCGCCGCGTCGGTGGCGGTCTTCACCAGCGCCTCGGCAGCCGCGTACGCGGTGGCATCCCTGGTGGCGGCCCTCGCGACCCCCAAGGCCTGCTTGCGTTGCTCCCGCGACTCCTCATCTGTCGCCAGCCGTCGGGCCCGCCCTACGTGGCCGCCGCAGACCGACGCGGCCCAGCGGGCCATCTCCGGGTCGATGCCGTCGTTTCCGATGAGGACCTCGGCGATCGCCGAGACCGAGGGCATCGTCAACGGCACATGCCGGCACCGCGATCGCAGGGTCACCGCGATGTCCTCAGGATCGACGCTGGGCGCACACAAGAGAAACACAGTGCGCGGCGGTGGCTCCTCGACCGCCTTGAGCAACGCGTTGGCCGCGCCTTCGGTGAGTCGGTCGGCATCTTCGACGACCACGACCTGCCAACGGCCGACGCTGGGCCTGCGCGCGGCCGTCTGCACGATCGCTCGCATCTCCTTGACCGGAATCGACAGCCCCTGCGGCACGATTCGACGCACGTCGGCGTGAGTTCCCGCCATCACCGTGGTGCAGGCGTGGCAACGGCCACATCCGGGGGCATCCGCCACCTCGCACTGCAGGGCCGCAGCGAAGCACTGAGCCGCCACCGAGCGCCCTGAACCCGGAGGACCGGTGAACAGCCAGGCGTGCGTCATCGCCGAGGAGCCATGTCTCGGGCCGTCGTCGGGCGCCCCGCCGTGAGCTTCCAGATCACGAGAAGCGGCCAAATGAGCTGCGGCGACGGACGCGACTGTGAGTTCTCCCACCACATCCGGCTGGCCGACCAGTCGATCGAACACTGTTGTCACAGGTCAAGCCTATCTGCATGCTCGGACAGCCGTGTTTAACTCTTGCAAGCAGGCAGCTACCGTGTTCACGTGGTCGAGAGACAGTCGCAGCTACAGCGCACCTGGCACTTGTTGCGCTGGCTCGTGCGCACTCCGTGGCCCGTACTGGCTCTCGACATGCTCCGCGCCAACGTCGCCGGCGCCCTGTTCACCTTCGCTTTCCTCCGTTTCGGCCTGCCGGCTCAGACCTCCGTCAGCCTGTCGGAGATCAGCGGGGTCGGTCAGCTCATCTTCGTGCTCTACCTGGTCATCGCGGGCATCGTCAGTGGCTACGCCACCATCAGGCTCTCGTTACCTGTTCTGGTCTGGCATCGGCGACGATCGCGCCTGGACAACGAGAGCGCACGACGCCGGGCGCTGCGCCTGCCGCTGCTCCTGATGATCGTCCACGGCGCCCTCTGGCTGGTCGGCGGAGCGGTCTTCTCACTGCTGAGCCTGTCCCAGTCCGGCCGCACCGCGCTGGTGGTGGCGTTGGGGTCGTTCGTCGGCGCGCTGGTCACCTGCGTCCTGGGGTACATGCAGTCCGAGAAGGTGCTGCGCCCCATCACCGTGGCGGCCATGGCCAACAACCCCGAGGACGCCACCGCCCCGAGCGTCACCCAGCGCATCATCCTCTTCTGGGTGATCAGCGTGGCCGCGCCGCTGGCCGTCATCATCGCCCTGGTCGTCGGACAGCAGATCGGCGTCATCGACACCGACGCCGCCGGACTACAGCGCCCCATCCTGTGGATGGCGGGTGCGGCTCTGGCCTTCGGATCGATCGGCCTGGTGCGGCTGGTCTCGGCCATCGCCGACCCCATCAAACAACTCCGGCTGGCGCAGCACGAGGTGCGCGAGGGCAACCTGGACACCTCCGTCCGCATCTACGACGGCAGCGACCTGGGTCTGCTGCAGGCCGGCTTCAACGAGATGGTCGCCGACGTGCGCGAGCGTCAACAGCTTCGCAACCTGTTCGGCCGCTACGTGGGTGAGGACGTGGCCCGCCGCGCCATCGAAATCGGCACCGAACTCGGCGGCGAGGAACGCTACGTCGGGGTGCTGTTCGTCGACATCGTCGGCTCGACCCGCCTCGCCGTCAACCGGCCTCCGCGCGACGTCGTCAACCTGCTCAACGAGTTCTTCCGGGTGATCGTCGACGTGGTCGGCAGGCACGGTGGATTCGTCAACAAGTTCCAGGGTGACGCGGCGCTCGCCATCTTCGGGGCCCCGCTGGACCAGGAGGACTTCGCGGGCCAGGCCCTCGCCGCGGCGCGCACGTTGCGTCAGGAACTCGATGCCGCGCTCGGCGACACCGACGTCGGCATCGGGGTGTCGGCGGGCAAGGCCATTGCCGGACACATCGGTTCGCAACAGCGCCTCGAGTACACCGTCATCGGCGACCCGGTCAACGAGGCGGCCCGGCTGACCGACCTGGCCAAGTTCGAGCCGAGCCGCGTGCTCGGTTCGGCCCGCGCCGTGTACCTGGCGTCGTCCGAGGAAGCGTCCCACTGGGATATCGGCGAGGGCATCGAGCTACGCGGACGCGGCATCGAAACCCGCTTGGCCAGGCCCAAATACGAGGTCGAGGTCTGAGAACCTAGTCCGTCGACTTCTTCGGCGGGGTCTTCTTTGCAGCGGCCTTCTTGGCGGTCGTCTTCTTGGCAGCGGCCTTCTTTGCCGGAGCCTTCTTGGCGGCGGTCTTCTTGGCAGCGGCCTTCTTTGCCGGAGCCTTCTTGGCCGCCTTCTTCGCCGACTTCTTGGCGGGGCCACGAGCGCGCCTGTCCGCCAGCAGTTCCGACGCCCGCTCGTCGGTGATCGATGCCACGTCGTCGTCCTTGCGCAGGCTGGCGTTGGTCTCACCATCGGTGACGTACGGACCGAAGCGGCCGTCCTTGATCACCATCGGGGCCTCCGACACCGGATCCTTACCCAGTTCCCGCAGCGGCGGCGCGGCGGCCGCACGACCGCGGCGCTTGGGCTCCGAGTAGATCTTCAGCGCCTCTTCGAGGGTGATGTCGAAGATCTGATCCTCACTCGTCAGCGACCGGGAGTCGGTGCCGCGCTTGAGGTACGGGCCGTACCGACCGTTCTGGGCGGTGATCTCCTGACCCTCTGCGTCCTGCCCGACGATCCGGGGCAGCGAGAGCAGCTTCAAGGCATCGTCGAGCGTGACCGAAGCGATCTCCATCGACTTGAACAGCGACCCGGTGCGCGGCTTCGGGCCGGCCTTCTTGGCAGCCTTCTTCGCGGTCTTCTTGGCCGTTGCCTTCTTGGTCGCGGTCGCGGTGCCGCCTCCACCCGTCGGAGCGTCCAGAGGAGTCGCGCCGTCGTCGAGCGGGGTCGGCGCGGGCGGCGGGGCGAGGGCAGGCGACGACGCGTCGTCGTCTCCATCATCCTCGGGGTCGGGGAGAATCTCGGTCACGTACGGACCGAAACGCCCTTCCTTGGCCACGATCTCGTTACCCGAGAGCGGGTCGACACCCAGCGTTCGACCCTCCTGCGGGGTGCTGAAGAGCTTCTCCGCGAGTTCGAGGGTCAGCTCGTCCGGGGTGATGTCGTCGGGCAGGTTGGCGCGTTGCGACTCCGGCTCGCCGCCGCCCTCAGGCGTGACGGTGCGCTCGAGGTACGGACCGAACCGGCCGACGCGCACGTACACGGGCCTGCCCTGGTCGTCGTCGAACAGGCGGATCGAGTTGACGGTCCGGGCGTCGATCTCTTCGAGGTTGATGCCGACCAGTTTCTTCAGACCGGTGGCGGCCTGACCTTCGGCACCTTCTTGCCCGAAGTAGAACTGCGTCAGCCAGTTGGTGCGGTTCTCTCGGCCGCTGGCGATCTGGTCGAGATCGTCTTCCAGCGAGGCGGTGAAGTCGTAGTCGACAAGCCGTTTGAAGTAGGCCTCGAGCAGCCCGACGACGGCGAACGCGATCCAGGACGGGACGAGCGCCGAGCCCTTCTTGTGCACGTAGCCGCGATCCTGGATGGTGCCGATGATCGACGCATACGTCGACGGGCGGCCGATCCCCAACTCCTCCAACGTCTTCACCAGCGACGCCTCGGTGTAGCGCGCAGGCGGATTGGTGGTGTGCCCGTCCGGCCGCAGTTCGGTGGCCGTGAGCGCTTGTCCCTGAACGAGGTTCGGGAGGCGACTCTCGGCGTCGTCGGCGGTGCCGCCGGCCTGCTCGTCGACGGTCTCGACGTAGGCGGACAGGAAGCCCGGGAACGTGATGGTGCGGCCCGAGGCGGCGAACGTGCAGGTCTCCCCGGTTCGCGCGGCGCCGGAGATCCGCAGACTCATCGTGGTGCCGCGGGCATCGGCCATCTGCGAGGCGACGGTGCGCTGCCAGATGAGTTCATAGAGCCGGAACTCGTCGGTCTGCAGCGCGGAAGCGACCTCACCGGGGGTCCGGAAGGACTCACCGGCCGGCCGGATGGCCTCATGGGCCTCCTGAGCGTTCTTCACCTTGCGGGTGTACTGCCGCGGCGTCGGGTGGACGAAGTTCGCCCCATAGAGGGCACGGGCCTGGTTACGGGCCGCCGTGATCGCCGACTCGGACAGCGTGGTCGAGTCGGTACGCATGTAGGTGATGTAGCCGTTTTCGTACAGCCGCTGCGCGACCCGCATCGTGCGATCAGAGGTGAACCGCAGCTTGC
The DNA here is from genome assembly GCF_002095395.1 of Williamsia sp. 1135. Taxonomy (GTDB): domain Bacteria; phylum Actinomycetota; class Actinomycetes; order Mycobacteriales; family Mycobacteriaceae; genus Williamsia. Next base: position 52,020 of record NZ_MJEI01000104.1, on the reverse strand, counting down.
GGCCCGCTTCCTGCTGCAGCGTCGACGTCATGAACGGCGCGTACGGCTTGCGGGTGTACGGCTTTTCCTCGACCGAGGACACCGACATGGAGGCGCCCTGCAGGGCTCCGGCCAGAGCGACCGCGCGGTTCTCGTCGAGGATCACGACGCCGTCGGCCTTCTTCAGGCCGCCGACCGAGTCGAAGTCGCGTCCACTGGCGACACGATCGCCGTCGACGCTGACCAGGCGGGCACCGAAACTACGCGGCGTCGCCTCTGCGCCGGCGTCGAGCGTCGCGGCGATGTCCCAGTAACTGGCCGACCGGAACGCCATCCGCTCGCGTTCACGCTCGACGATGATGCGGGTGGCCACCGACTGCACGCGGCCCGCCGACAACTTCGGCATGACCTTCTTCCACAGGACCGGCGACACCTCGTAGCCGTAGAGACGGTCGAGGATGCGACGGGTCTCCTGGGCGTCGACGAGGTCTTCGTCGAGGTCTCGGGGATCTTCGGCGGCCGCGCGGATGGCCGATTCGGTGATCTCGTGGAAGACCATCCGCTTGACCGGGATCTTCGGTTTGAGGGTGTCGAGCAGGTGCCACGCGATGGCTTCACCCTCGCGGTCACCGTCTGTCGCGAGGTAGAGCTCGTCGACGTCCTTGAGCAGCGCCTTGAGTTCGGTCACCGTGGACTTCTTGTCCGGCGACACCACATACAGCGGTTCGAAGTTCTCGTCGACGTTGACGCCGAGTCTCGCCCACGCCTGACCCTTGTATTTGGCAGGCACGTCGGCGGCACCACGCGGCAGGTCACGAATATGACCGCGCGACGACTCCACCACGTAGTTGGGACCGAGATATGTCGAGATCTTGCGGGCCTTGGTCGGGGACTCGACGATCACGAGCCGGCGCACGACACCACCTGTCTTGCCGGCTGTAGTACCTGAATCCGCCACCGTCTTTGCCTGCACCTTTCCATGGTTCTTCTGGCCCGTTTGTACCTTATGTATAGCGCTAATGACATCCCTGCACCTGACCTGCCACCCGTGAACACCGTCGAACCAGGGTGCGAACCGGTGGTTTGGACAGGTTGTCAGTACAGTTCAGACACGTTATCGATCACGCTGTCAAATAAATGGCCATTGCACGGCCGCCCCGGGTATGTCTGGGGCGTCTCCGACCGATTCGATCAGTCGCGTCAGGCGCCGCTTGCCCGCGATTCGCAGGGCCGGGTTGGAGCTCCTGGTGCCCACCAGGGTGGGTGCGATGCCCGCGCGCATGACCGCGGTCGCCAGCGAACCGTGCGAGTCCGGGGCATGGGAGTCGAGACCCAGAAGGTAGCGGTCGGCATCGCGCTCGCCGGCTGCGATGACCCACAGTCGCAGCGCCCGCGGACTCGGCACCCAGGTGGCGGGCATCGTCTTCACCGCACCTTTGGTCCACTGGCGGTACAGGCCTTCGAGGACCGGAGTCGACGCGGTCCCGACCAGAGGCGAGCCCTCCGACGACAGGGATATCTCGGCGGCCACCCCGGATCGCTCGATCTCGTCGGCGAGTGCCCGGGCACGCCAGTCCTCGGCCACCACGACCGACAGCCGCGCACCCCGCGGTCCGATGGCCACCTGCCCGGCGGACGCCAAGATCCCGGCGAGATCGTCCAAGGACGGCTCGTCGGTCTCCGCGGAGAACATGGACAGCTGACCCACGTTGAAACCGTACGGTATGCGGGGCCAAAAGAGACTCACCCCCGGCGCCGTGGGTTTCGGCGTCGGGGGTGAATCCAGATTTTCGTGTGGTTCGAGTGACAAGTCCTATAGACCGCGAACACCAGTGGCCTGCGGGCCTTTCGTGCCCTGACCGACCTCGAACTCAACCCGCTGGTTCTCCTCGAGGGTCCGGAAGCCGTTTCCCTGAATCTCGGAGTAGTGGACAAACACGTCGTCCGGGCCGTCATCGGGCGCGATGAAACCGAACCCCTTTTCCGCGTTGAACCACTTCACAGTCCCCTGAGCCATGCCGTATTCCTTTTCTATCACCGGTAGCGGCGGAGAGTTACCCACGCCGGGCCGGTTCCGACCGCCATACCTACTGGCGCCGCTTGCGAGCACGCCCGCACACTGACCTTCAGTACCACGCCCGCAACACGATCTGCGAGTGAGAAGGTGAATGTTTTAACCCGCCCCCCGAGAGCTACGACCACAATGAGTCAATCATGTTCTCGGCGTGGACAACAGTGGAGAGTTCAACTTGATTTCAAACGTCGCCAGAAGCGCATTGTGGGTCGTGAATGCCGGACGAACTCTCCTTTGTTGCATTCGGCGGGCTTAGTATTACGAGGTGATGAACTGGAACGATGAGTAACGCAGACTTCGGTACCGAACTGCTCGCCCGGACGCTTGCGGGTATCGATCCTGATGACTCACCCCTGACACACAAGTCAGTAATTCCCTCCAGGACAGCTTCTTTCGCCAATTGGCCAAACTGGGTCGCCGGTCCGGTTCGCGACGCCCTGGTGGAATCCGGCGTGAAGGTGCCGTGGACCCACCAGGTCATTGCGGCCGAACACGCCTGGGCCGGAGAACATGTGGTGCTCTCGACGGGCACGGCGTCCGGAAAATCGCTTGCCTACCAGGTGCCCATCCTGTCCAGGCTTCTCGACGATCCGCGGGCAACCGCGTTGTATCTCGCACCCACCAAGGCGCTCGGTTCCGATCAGCTGCGGTCGGTGTCCTCATTGCTGGCCGGGCGCAAGGAGTTCATGCATCTACAGCCCTGCGCATACGACGGCGACACCGAACCCGCCGTGCGTCAGTGGGCTCGCGAACACTCCCGGTGGATCTTCACCAATCCGGACATGTTGCACATAGGCATTCTCGGGTCCCATGGCCGTTGGCGACAGTTCATGCGCGGACTGCAATTCATCGTCGTGGACGAATGCCACCACTATCGAGGCGTATTCGGGTCGCACACCGCGCTGGTACTGCGCCGTCTGCTCCGCATCGCGCGAGCGGCGGGCGCGAATCCGGTCGTGATCGGCGCCAGCGCCACCGCCGGGAGTCCCGGCGCGGCCATGAGCCGGATGATCGGCGCCGACTGCGTGGAGATCACCGAAGACGGATCACCCCACGGCGCGCGCACGGTCGCATTGTGGGAGCCGGGTTTCGTCCCCGAGATCACCGGCGAGCACGGCGCTCCCGTGCGCAGGCAGGCCGGGGCCGAGGCCGCGCGCGTCCTTGCCGATCTCGTGCTCGAGGGCGCGCGGACGCTGTGCTTCGTCCGTAGTCGCCGCGGTGTCGAACTGACGGCACTGTCGGCCAAACGAATACTCGAGGAGGTCGACCCGGCATTGGCGCCCCGGGTGGCCGCTTACCGCGCGGGTTATCTCGCGGACGACCGCCGGACCCTCGAACGGGACATCGCCGACGGAAAGTTGCTGGGGGTCGCCACCACCAATGCACTGGAACTCGGCGTCGACATCAGCGGTCTCGATGCCATTGTGGTGGCCGGGTTTCCGGGGACCGTCGCGTCGTTCTGGCAACAGGCCGGGCGCGCGGGCCGGCGCGGCGAGGGGTCGCTGGTGGTGTTGATCGCCCGCGACGACCCCCTCGACACCTACCTGGTGAACCATCCCGAGGCACTGCTGAACAAACCGGTCGAGGCCACCGTCACCGACCCCACGAATCCGTACGTGCTCGGTCCGCAATTACTCTGTGCGGCTGCCGAACTGCCGCTCAAAGACGCCGAGGTCGATGCCTTCGGGGCACGGGAACTACTCGAAGATCTGGCCCGTCAGGGACTCATCCGACACCGCAAGGCGGGGTGGTACGTCGCGGCCGGGGTGGACCCCCACGGCGCGGTGGACATTCGCGGCGGCATCGGCGGACAGGTGATGATCGTCGACGAGACCACCGCGCAGTTGCTCGGCACGGTCGACACCGGCCGGGCGATGTCCACCGTGCACCAGGGCGCTGTCCACATCCATCGCGGCGAGAGCTACGTCGTCGACGAACTCGACCTCGACGATGGTCTGGCACTGGTACATCCAGAGGAACCCGACTGGACCACCAGCGCCCGAGAGACCACCATCGTCGACATCACCGACGTGATCGAGACGGAAACCCATGGGCCGCTGACCATCGCGTTGGTGCGGGTGGACGTCACACATCAGGTGGTCGGGTACCTGCGGAAACTGATCTCCGGCGAGGTCCTGGATTCGGTGGAGCTGGACATGCCGCCGCAAACGCTCTCGACGCGGGCCGTGATGTACACGATCGCCCCCGAAGCCCTCGAGGCCGTGGGGGTCGACCCGATCCGCTTCCCGGGAGCGTTGCATGCTGCCGAACACGCCGCGATCGGGTTGTTGCCGCTGGTGGCGACCTGCGATCGCTGGGACATCGGCGGCCTGTCGACCAATCTGCATCCCGACACCGGCCTGCCCACCGTGTTCGTCTACGACGGTTATCCCGGCGGTGCCGGTTTCGCCGACCGCGGACACGAGGCCTTCGAGATCTGGATCCGCGCCACCCGAGATGCGGTGTCCGGGTGCGGGTGTGAAACCGGGTGCCCGTCGTGTGTGCAGTCCCCGAAATGTGGCAACGGCAACGAACCGCTAGACAAAGACGGGGCCATCCGAGTCCTGAATTTGATCTTGCGTGAGCTGCCCGCGACCCCGTGAGCCCGTGAGCGCAGGGGTGGGCCCGTGAGCGCAGGGGTGGGCCGCGCGTGATGCAGTGAGGAACGCGAGCGCGCAGCGCTCACGTGACGAGCGAAGAACGCGCAACAAGGCCCACGACGGAGCGAACAATCAAACACAGTGAGCGCAGGGGTGGGCCGCGCGTGATGCAGAGAGGAACGCGGACGCGAAGCGGCCACGTGACGAACGAAGAACGCGCAACAGGGCCCACGACGAAGCGAACAATTAGGCACTGTCGATCACGTGCATGAAATCCGAGCTCAGTTTCCCTCTGCCGTGCGCGGAAATGGATTTCTCAGCGCTCATCGGGTTTAACGTGAGAAATCCGATCAGCGAAGAGGCATGAACCATGACGCAGACCCCCGGGCAATCCGACCCGTATGACCAGACCCGCATGACGTCCACCAACCCACCACCGGTGAATCCCCAACCTGGCGGCCCACGGCCGGACGTTTCCAAGCCTGCGGGAACAGACCATTCGACCGCAGGCGCGGAGCCGCCGCGTCCACCGGAGCACGGCGGGCCACCACCGGGACAGTACGAGTCGGGTCAGTACGGGCAAGGTCAGTACGGCCAAGGCCAGTACGGGCAGGGTCAGCACGGAGCAGGACAGCCGGGTCAATACGGCGGTCAGCAGCCGCCTCAGCAATACGGATCACCCTCTGATCAGCCGCAGTACGGTGCGCCTCAAAGTCAGCCGCAATACGGCGCGCCCCGGGGCCAGCCGCAGTACGGTGCGCCGCAGGGCCAGCCGCAGTACGGCCAGCAGGCGCCGTATCAGCAGGGCGGACAGCAGCCATACCAGGCCGGTCAGAATCCGTACGCTGCGCCGCAACACGATCAGGGTCAGCAGCCCTACGGCAGCGCGTACGGCTCAGCGCCGACGGCCGCGCCGGTCTCGCAGGCAGTCAAGGTCATCGGACTGGTCATCGCGGTCATCGCGGTGGTGATCGCGATCTCGGCGTTCCTGCCGTGGGTCTCGGGGACGATCAGCGAGAGCGGGCTCGGCGGCGGTGATTCCGACACTGATGCCAATGATGGCGTCCTGACCTTGGTTCTCGCCGTCGTCGCCGGAATTTTCGGCGTGATCAGCGTTCTCATCGCCAAGCGTTCCGGCCTGCACCTGACGGCCGGCATCGTCGCGGTGGTGACGGGAATCCTGGTGGCACTCATCGCGATCGTCGACATCACCGACATCCTGGACGCCAAGGAGACCGCCGAGGTCTTCGATATCACCATCGACGTCGGCATCGGCCTGTGGCTGACCCTCGTCGGCGGTATCGGCCTGGTGATCGCCGGAATAGCCGGAATCATCAAGCGCAAGTAGCACACCCGACCGGGCGCAGCCGAACCGATCAGATCAGGCGGAAGCCGCTGCCGACGATGTTGAGCCCGTTCAGGTCTTTGAGGATGTAGCCGATACCGGTACTGAGCGTCGGCACGTGAACCGGGTTGCCCGGGTCGTTGCACTCGATGTCGAAGTTCAGTCCGGTGCCGCCGATGTTCTTGAAGATGCGGCCCCCGTTGAGCAGACCGACGAGCTTGTTGTCGACGACGACAGGCGCGCCGGAGTCACCGTGGTTGGAGCAGCTCTGGTTGAGGGTGAAGGTCGGGCTCTCGGGGTCGGTGCCCCATACGACGCCGCAGTTGGTGCCGGTGGTGCGGCCCGCCTTGCAGGCGTTCTGGCCAAAGGCCGGCTGCGGACCGAAACCGCCGAGGGTCAACCCCCGGTAGTTGCGCTGCGCTTCGACCTTGGCCGGGTCGAAGCGGATCACCGCGTAGTCCCAGTACTTGTTGGACGAAGTGACCTGGCCGATCACGCCGGACCCGGCGGCCTTCTCGGCGCGGACGGCATCGCCGGTCTCGGCGCAGTGGGCCGCGGTCAGCCCGACAAGGCGGCCTGCGGAGTCGTGGCCGATCGCGGTCAGCGTGCACACCGAACTGTTGTTGATGATGATGCCCGCGCCGCCACCGAGTGCGACGCGAGGAGCAGCGCTGGCTGAGCCGGCCGCCAGTCCTGACATGCAGATCACTGCGATGAGTCCGGACACGACTGCCAACAAACGCTTCTTCAAGAAATCCCCCACCATTCACTTCGGTAAATTCTGTTCCGCGAAGCATATCTTCGCGTCGCGCAGTCACGTGATCGCGCACCAGTGTGAACGTCGACACCTCCGCCCAATACACCGGCCCTGTCCTGTCTACCTCACAGACCCCCGTCTGCCTACTCGGACAACTCCTGCCCGTCACTCCACTGGCCCGGCCCGCGCCGTCGCCAAGGCGTCACGGCGACCGAATAACCCGAGGTCAACAGCCATTCTCACCGACACCACCACATCCACACCCTCCGGATTGCAGGACGCGAGGAGCACTCCCATCCGCCCCGCGATCAGCCCTGCCTGCGCACACGGATCGGCCTCACCGAGCACCAGAGCCGACGCAGCCGCGAGTGCGGCGAGATCGGCGGCCGACTGAGCCTGATGGCGCGCCGACACCGCAGCACCCACATACAGAACCAGCACCACCAACCCCGCCAACGCCGCGATCGCGCACGCCCCGGCAACCGTCGCCGAGCCACGCTCATCGCCCGCAATCCTCACTCGTCGCCGCCCGGTTCGACCGCCGCCACCGCCCGCGCACCCACCTCCACCCCCGGCAGCAACGGCACATCGACCCGCACCTGCGCGACGATCAACTCCCCCTCGGTACGGATCCGCACCGACGCCCCATCAGGACCGACCTGACGCGCCACCTGCTCGGCGCGAACCGAATCACCCAGCGCCGCAATCCTCGCCGCCTCCCGCGCTGCGTCGATACAGCGGACGTGAGCAGCTACCGCGGCCACCGCCACCACCCCGATCACCACCATCGCGACAATCGAGGCGAGCGCGATCGCCGCCTCCACCGTCACCATGCCCCGATCATCGGCCAGCAGACGGCGACGAACGCGCCGCATCATCATCCGACCGTGGTCTGCAACGCCTTGTCGATGATCCCCGTCAACGCCGAGACGATCGAATCACCGGTCACGACGGTGTAGAGAATGGCACCGAACGCCGCTGCAGCGATCGTGCCGATCGCATACTCCGCGGTCGACATGCCGTCCTCGTCCATCATGAACACTGCAGCTCGTGCCTGCACATTCCGAATCATGTTGCCTATCATCGATTTCCCCCTATACACACCGTGGCCAGTCCACGGCAGATCTCAGAGCAGACCGCCACCGAACACTTTTCCCGCCAGGCCCATCACCACGGGCACGATGCCCAGGCAGACGAAGGCCGGCAAGAAACACAGTCCGAGTGGTCCGCTGATCGCAACCCCTGCTCGTTCGGCGGCGGCCGCCGCCCGGTCCTGGGCCTCGCTGCGCTGGTTGTCGGCCAACTCCTCCAACCCGCGCACCGGCGAGGACCCCGCTCGCGCCGATCGACGCGTCACCGCTGCCAACATCGCGGCGGACTGATCCGCCTCGCCGGATACGGCCCACGCCTGCAACGGGTCTGCGCCCAGGGACAACAGATCGGAGGCGCGGGCGAGGATCCCCGCGAGCGCCGGCGGAGCCGACTGCGACACCACCTTCGCGGCGGCAGCGACCGGCAACCCGGAACGCAGGCACACCGCGAACAGGTCGTAGCTCGCTGCCGCGGCGAAGGGGTCGTCGACCGCCTTCTTCTTTCCCAGCCACCGCGGTTCCCGACTGCGGCCGTGGGACACCGGCGGAGCGACGATCCGGTATGTCGACCACACCGGGCCCGGGACGAGCAGCAGACCAGCAGCCCCGGCCAGAGCTGCGAATACGACCCCGGTCACCGGTCGGTCACCTTGCCGACGATGCGCCGCGACCACAGCAGACCGGCGCAGACCAGGCCGACCCCGACCACGAGCAGCACTCCGCCGATCCCACCACCGAGCAACACCGCCACCGGTGCCGCGCCCATCGCCTGCCCGAGCAGGATCCCGAGTATCGGCAGAAGCGCGAGAACCAGTGCAGTGGCCTTCGCGCCGGCGAGTGCAGCTGCCGTTCGTGTTTTGAAGCGATGACGAGCCAGCAGATCTGCACGCACCGAGGTCAGCAGCTCAGCCATCGGGAGGCCGTATTGTTCAGCAGTCCGCCAGGCGACGGCAATCCGCTGCCACGCGTGGAAGCCGGTGGCCCCCGACCCCGACGAAGACTCGCTGTAGTGCCCCTCCGCCTGCTCGATTCCTGCGGCGACATCACCACCGAGCGCGGCACGACCCGCCATCATCTGCAGCATCTCAGCCGTCCCCGCGTCTGCAGGACCGCCGCAGTCCTGCGCCGCCTGCCTACACGCGTGTGCGGGGTGCGCCCCCACCCTCAACTCAGAGACCATGACCTCCAGCGCTGCGAGTAGCCGCGCCATCTCTGCGGCCCCTGCCCGCTCGCGTCGCCGCGAAACCAGCAGAACCTGCGTCATCGCTGCGGCCATGGCCGCAGCCAGCGCCGCACCGGCACCGACGAGAACAAGCGTGAGCACCGGACCGAGCATCAGACCCAGACCGAGTGGTTCGGCAAACAGTGTGCGTCGCAGAGGTTCCGCAGGGATCAGCGCATGTGCGCGAGTCTGTGCTCGTGGTCGGGCCCACAACAGAATGGACAGGCCGACGGCGACCAGCACTGCGGTCATCGCCCCAGCCTCGCGTCCAGTACCGCGGCCAGAGCTGCTGCGGCGGTGGTGAAACCGCCCGCTCGAGTCCAGACGGCCTCTATGCAAACCAGCCCGTCGTTGCCGCGGCGGAGCATCCCGATCTCCGAGACACCCCTGCTGCCCGAGGAATCCCGGAACACCCCGATCACCACCGAAATAGCCGCTGCGAGTTGGCTGTGCAGCGCAGGCCGGTCCATGCCGCCGAGGGCGGCGAGTGCCTCCATCCGCGCGGGCACCTCCGCCGTCGAGTTCGCGTGCAGGGTGCCTGCGCCGCCGTCGTGCCCGGTGTTCATTGCGGTCAGCAGGTCGACGACCTCGGCGCCCCGCACCTCCCCGACGACGATCCGGTCCGGTCGCATCCGAAGCGCTTGCCGAACCAGGGCCCGCACCGGGACCTCCCCCGCGCCTTCGACATTCGGCGTCCTGGCGACCAACCGCACCACGTGGGGGTGCTGCGGCGCCAACTCCACAGCGTCCTCGACGCACACGATTCTCTCCGCCGGATCCACTCGCCCGAGAAGCGCCGACAACAAGGTCGTCTTACCGGCTCCTGTGCCGCCCACCACCAGGAAGGCCAGGCGAGCGTCGACGATGGCCTCCAGTAGCGCGAGGGCCTCCGGATCGATCGCCCCTGACCGCGCGAGGGCGTCGAGGTTCTGCGTAGCTGGTCGCAGTACCCGCAGCGACAGGCATGTCCCGTCGACCGCGATCGGCGGGATGACGGCGTGCAACCGCACGCTGTAGCCGCGTCGACCAAGCCCGGCCAGCTGGCCGTCGACCCAGGGTTGCGCATCGTCGAGCCGTTTGCCTGCGGCCAGGGCCAACCGCATCGCCAGCCGTCGCACCGCCTCGTCGTCCTCGAACTCGACGTCCGACCGCTCGAGGCCGCGCCCCTGATCGGTCCAGACCTGTTTCGGTCCCACCACCAGGATGTCGTTGACCGCCGGGCCGGCCAGCAAGACCTCCAGCCGTCCGGCACCGACCAGTTCGGTCTGCAGAAAACGAAGGGCATCAAGCAGATCGGTGTCGCCCAGCACGCCACCTGCCTCCGCGCGGACGACGGCTGCCATCACTTCGGGGGTGGGATCCTGCGCGGTGGCCGCGAGCTTCTCGCGGACCCGGGTCAGCAGTTGCGCACGCCCGGGATGCACTGCATCACCACCGGTGCTCACCGCAGCACCCGACGCAGCTCGACCGCGCGGTCGAGCACCGTGGTCGCGGACCGGCGCAACGGCGAACGTCGGGCGAGAGCGAGCCCACCGGATTCGAGTTGGCGCTCGAGCCGCACATCGGGCCGCGTCGCGGTCAGCAGGGGCACACCGATGACGTCGGCCACCTCGACCGGCCGCAGCCCACCTGGAGCCGGGCCGCGGACGACGACCTCGACCCGCCCGGTGCGAGCCCGCACACGCGCAGCCATCTCGCGTCCGGCGGCGCAGGCCCGGATCGTCGCGGCGGTCACGAGCACCACCAGGTCTGCGGCTTCCACCACGGCGTCCACCAGCTCACCCTCGCGCCGGGGCAGGTCGGCCACCACGACGTCGCCGCTGCCCCGTGCGGCGTCGATCGCGGCGAGCGCGGCCTCTGGGCGGACGGGTGTGCCGCTGCCGCGCCGCCCGGTGAGGATCGCCAACCCTCCCCGGGAATGCGGGAGAGCGGTGTGCAGGGAGGCGGCCACGACCTGGCCGCTCTCGAGCGTGAGTTCTTGCCAGCGCAGCCCGGGCTGGTCCTCGACCCCGAGTAGGAGATCCTGCCCACCACCGAGGTCGTCGAGGTCGACGATGATTCCGCTCAGACCCCTCTCGCAGGCCACCAACCCCACTCCGGCGGCCAGCGTCGAGGCCCCGGCGCCTCCGTGACCCGGTATCAGGGCGATGGCAACACCGGAGGGCCCGATCGGTTTCGCGATCCGGGAGAGCGCCTGTACCACCGCATGCTCGTCGTCAGGGAGCACGAAGCCGTCGCCGGCTCCGAGGGTGAGCGCGGTGCGCCACATCTGCGGTCCGTCGCCCGCGAGTCCGACGACGAGCAGCCCGCCCCGTCGGGGCAATCCGCAGGCCAGTGTTGCCTCGACGGTGCTGGCATCGACGAGCACCGCGGTGCACTCCGCCCACTCCCTGCGACATCGTTCGGGAAGCGCACGAACGATTTGATATCCGGCGGCAGCGGCGACACGCGCGACGTCGTCCGCGAGGTCCGGGGACACCATCACGAGCACAGTCGAGGAATCGGTCATGACAGCCATCGTGGCGGGTCGTCTCGTCCTTGACGGCGGCTGACAGCCCATCGGACGCGAACCTGTGGAGTGTCTGCCGATCTGTGGAGAGTTGCCTGTGAACACAGCGCGCCGCGCGCCCGAAGTTTTGGAAAACATGCAGGTGAGCGGGCCGGTGGAGCCAGCAGTGACCGTGTGGGTCAGATGACCGAAAAGGTCCGGAAATGGGGACGACCCTGGCCAGGGGGGGAGGAGGCCAGGGTCGTCGCGTTCAGCCCCGGGGGGTCGGGCTGAAAGCCCCGGATCAAGTCCGGGTAACTATGACTATACACAAGTTTCTGGGATTGATTGCAACTTCAACCATTTGATTCTCTTCATGCAAACGAAGTGATCGTAAGTGAAGTTATCGGGTTCACAGCGGTCCGAAGCAGTGCCTCATACGGTAGCCCGAAGTACCCTCGACAGGTGACCGCTTTCAAGCCGGCAGACGGTGGACCGAGGTCCCCCGGTACGACGCGGATCGCCGCGTTCTTCGATCTCGACAAGACGATCATCGCCAAATCGAGCTCCCTCGCCTTCTCCCGCCCGTTCTTCGATCAGGGGCTGATCAATCGCCGATCAGTCCTCAAATCGTCCTACGCGCAGTTCATGTTCCTGCTGTCGGCGGCCGACCACGACCAAGTCGAGCGCATGCGCAAGCACGTGACCGCGATGTGCACGGGCTGGGACGTCGAGCAGGTGTCGTCGATCGTCCACGAGACCCTCCACGACATCGTCGATCCCCTGGTCTTCGCGGAAGCGGCAGACCTGATCGCCGGCCACAAGGCGCGCGGGCACGACGTGGTCATCGTCTCGGCGTCGGGCACGGAAATCGTCGAACCGATCGGCGAGATGCTCGGTGCCGACTACTCGATGGCCAGCCGGATGAAGGTCGTCGACGGCAAATACGCGGGCGAGGTGGAGTTCTACTGCTACGGCGACGAGAAGGTCGTCGCGATGAACGAGATCGCGACGTCGGTCGGTTACGACCTCACGAAGTGCTTTGCCTACTCCGACTCGATCACCGACCTGCCCATGCTGCGCGCTGTCGGCCATCCGACCGTCATCAACCCTGATCGCGCCCTGCGCAAGGAGGCCTCCACACAGGGGTGGCCGATGCTCTCGTTCACAAAACCGATATCACTGCGCAGCCGGCTGCCCGCGGCCACCCCGGTCACCGTGACAGCCTCGGCCGCAGTGGGTTTGGGCGCAATGATCGCGGGCGCCCTCACCTACACTGCGCTGCACCGCCGGCGGCGCTGACCACCTGAGGTTCTCCGCGCGGGCGTCGGGAGTGAAAAGCGTTTTAGCCCAAGGGAAAAGGTGTGATGCAAATTTGAGACGGCTCACCCCTTGATGTGACCGTGGTCACGGTGTAGAAAGTAGTTACGGAAAGCGCGGGAAGCCAAGTTCGGACCGGAGGAGAAGGTACGGACTCCTGACCACGCACTCCCAGCACGGATATCGAGCACCCACGCGCAGCACGCCGCGGGAGGCACCAGGTTGTGGGCCTGCGAGATTCGACGTCGTATTCAGATGAGTTCCTTTGGGTGGCAACGCTTTTGAGGCGGCGACGGACAACTCTGCCTAGGTCACCCCACACAACCACCACAGCACGCTTGGTAACTCGGATCCGTGCTAGCGGGCGGCCGACGGGAATCGCATGAGCGACCCGTAGGCCGCCCGCAGTGCGTTGTCCGCCCTTTATTTCTTCTCTGTCACAACGAATATCGACCAAACGCTGCTACTGAGCGCGCGCTGCATCGGCGATGGATCTCGCCTCGGCTGCTCCGGCCTCCAAGGCCTCACCGCTCAGCACCAGCCAACCGCGGATACCTTCTGGATCGCCCGCTCCGAAAGCCGCCGACAGTGTGCGGTACTCCTGCACGCGTTTGAACCAGGTCACTTCCGGCACCCCGAGGTTGTGCGGATCGAGTCCGGTACTCGCACACACCAGCCGCGAGGCGGCCCGGGCCACCACCCCGTTCGCGTAGACGAAGGGTTCGAGCGCGAGCAGTTCCGCATGAACCACCGCGGCGAGCACCGGCGCCGGTGCCTTGGTCGCACCGGTGACCAGCTGCGCGAGCAAAGCCAGCCGCTGGTCGAGCTCACGATCGGCGCGGGGTCGTCCCAGCAACTCGGGATCGTCTGTCAGTTCATTGGCGGCGAGCACATGCAACCTGGCCAGCGCCTGCAGCGGCGCCCTGGTCCACACGGCCAGCATCTGCGGCAACGATTCGCCGTCGAGCGCCTGTGCCACCCGCATCGCACCGGACAAGACGGGCTCGTCGAAGTCGCCGTCCCGAACGAGCTCGATGCTGCCACCGTCGATGGCCGCCGACGACCGACCCGCTCGCCATGATGCCTCTGTCGCCGTCTTGTCCCAGCCCCGGAGATTCGCGGGGTGCCGGTGGGCGGCCGCGAGTGCGTCGCGCGCCCGGTCCGCCGCCTCGAGCACGCCGGGCATCTCGAGCAGCGGAGCCAAAGGATCAGTCACGAGAAGTCAGACTACTTCGCACACGTCGAGCCTCCGTAGTCAGAGCAGATCGAGAACGTGCCCCGCGGCACGGGCCTTGACCACGGCCTCATGCCGGTTGTGCGCTCCGAGCCGGACCATTGCGGCACGGAGATAGGTCTTCACGGTGTCGACGGTCAAACCGAGCCGATCCGCCACCACCCGATTACCGAAACCCATCGCCACCAGCGACAACACTTCGAGCTGCCGGGGTGTCAGGGGCACCGAGGGTTCACCGGACGGCCGCGCGCCACCGATCTGATCGACGAGGTCGAGCAACCGGCGCCGGGTCTCGTCGTCTCCGGAGACCGCCGCGATGTCGCGAATCTCGTCCAGCCACTCAGCGGCCTGGACCTGCGATTGCTGCACTGCAGCCATCGCTCCGAGACGCCGATCGACTTCATCTCGGGTGCGCAGTTCGGCGGCGACCCGGCCGGCTTCCACGGACAGCGCGGCGACAGCGTCGTCCCCGAGGTGACCGCCACCGCGCCAACCCGCATAGATCAGGCCTCGCACCGAGCCGTCGACGACGATCGGGGCCGCCGCGAGGTCTGTGATCCCTTCTCCTAGGATCTGGTCGTCGAAGTCGTGGGTGATCTCGCTGGCCGAACCGTAATCGCGGATGAGCGTGGTGCGCTTGTTCAGCCAGATCAGGCCACCGAGGCCGCGCTGCGGGGTCACCGTGATCGTGCGCAGTGCCGCGGTCTGGTGCCCCACCGATTCGGTCACCGCGATGGCGCCCTGGTCGCGCAGGCCTCCGAAGACGACGGGGATGCCCGTGACCCTTCTCAGGCGCGCACTCGTGGCCCGCACCAGTTCGCGATCGCTGGGGCGGAGCACGATGTTGTCGACACTCATCAGCACTATCCACTTTCGGGGCTATTGCAGTAGATGATGCCGCAGACATCATGTGGTGCACAACACAGTGACCCCTGACATGGGCCACAGGCCGGCCGATCGACACAGATTCCGGGCGGCCGAGAAGCTGAAAGGGAACCGATGAGTGATGGCACCGCACCCGTGACGTACGCCCCGCCGACCGCATTCGCGGAGCAGGCGAACGCAGGACCCGAACTCGAACAGGCCGCCGAGGCGGATCGGTTGGCGTTCTGGGCCGAGCAGGCTCGCCGTTTGCACTGGGACACCGACTTCGGCGACGTCCTCGACTGGTCGAACGCCCCGTTCGCGAAGTGGTTCGTGGGCGGCAAGCTCAACGTGGCCTATAACTGCGTCGACCGGCACGTCGAGGAGGGCAACGGCGACCGTGTCGCGATCCACTGGGTCGGTGAACCCGGGGACAGCCGCGACGTCACCTACAGCGACCTGCTCGCCGAGGTCTCGCAGGCGGCGAACTACTTCACCGAGATCGGCCTGGTCTCCGGTGATCGCGTCGCCATTTATATGCCGATGGTCCCCGAGGCCATCGTCACGATGCTCGCCTGCGCGCGTCTGGGTCTGACCCACTCGGTGGTGTTCGCCGGCTTCTCGGCCGCCGCGCTGCGGTCGCGGGTCGACGACGCCGAAGCGAAACTCGTGGTCACCACCGACGGCCAGTACCGGCGCGGCAAGCCCGCCCCACTCAAGGCGGGTGTCGACGAGGCCCTGGGCACCGGCGACGACGCCGCCAAATCGATCGAACACGTCCTGGTCGTCAACCGCACCGACTCCGACATCGACTGGGTCGAAGGTCGTGACCTCTGGTGGCACGAGACCGTCGCCAAGGCCGACACCAAGCACGAGCCGGAGCCCTTCGACGCCGAGCACCCGCTGTTCCTGCTCTACACCTCGGGGACCACGGGCAAGCCCAAGGGCATCGTCCACAGCTCCGGCGGCTACCTGACCCAGGTCAGTTACACCTTCCACAACGTCTTCGACCACAAGCCGGGCAAGGACGTCTTCTGGTGCGGCGCCGACATCGGCTGGGTCACCGGGCACAGCTACCTCGTGTACGGACCGCTGTCGAACGGCGCGACCGAGGTGGTCTATGAGGGAACGCCCAACTCCCCCAACGAACATCGCCACTTCGAGGTCATCGAGAAGTACAAGGTCAGCATCTACTACATCGCGCCGACCCTGATCCGGACCTTCATGAAGTGGGGCCGCGAGATCCCGGACGCCCATGACCTGAGCTCGCTGCGGCTGCTCGGCAGCGTCGGCGAGCCGATCAACCCCGAAGCCTGGCGTTGGTACCACGAGGTCATCGGCGGTGAGAACTGCCCGATCGTCGACACCTGGTGGCAGACTGAGACCGGCGCGATCATGATCTCGCCGCTGCCCGGCATCACCGCCACCAAGCCCGGTTCCGCGATGGCGCCCCTGCCCGGCATCAGCGCCAACATCGTCAACGAGAAGGGCGAGTCCGTCGGCGCCGGCGAGCAAGGGTTCCTCGTGCTGGACAAGCCGTGGCCGTCGATGCTGCGCGGGATCTGGGGCGACGAGGAGCGGTTCAAGGACACGTATTGGTCGCGGTTCGCCGAGCAGGGCTGGTACTTCGCAGGTGACGGCGCCCGCTACGACGACGACCACGCACTGTGGGTCCTCGGCCGCATCGACGACGTCATGAACGTCTCGGGCCACCGGATCTCCACGTCCGAGGTCGAGTCCGCGCTCGTCGGACACCCCAGCGTTGCCGAGTCCGCGGTGATCGGCGCTGCCGACGCCACCACGGGCCAGGGCATCGTGGCCTTCGTGATCCTGCGCCAGGGCCGCGAGGACACCGGCGATCAGCTCATCAAGGAGCTGAAAGATCATGTGTCGAAAGACATCTCCCCGATCGCGAAGCCGCGGGAGATCTACATCGTCCCAGAGCTGCCGAAGACGCGGTCCGGCAAGATCATGCGTCGACTCCTCAAGGACGTCGCCGAAGGACGCGAACTCGGTGACACCTCGACCCTGGTCGACCCCTCGGTCTTCGACGCGATCCGCCAGCAGCGCAAGGGCTGACGACCCACCACCATCGGATCTGCTTCGGTTCCGTGAATCCGCTCCGCTTCCAGCACTCTGGAAGCGGAGCGGATCACTGTAGGTGGAGCAAGTTCTGCCGCCTACGGGCCCAACGGATTCGGCGCAGCTGGGCATTGTCCTGAGCGTCCCGCCGCGCCATCGACGCCCTGATCTCGCGCGCCCGGTAATCGAGTCCGTTCCCGCCGCTCGACAACCACACCGTCGCCACCACCGCACTCGCACCTATCAGCATCCAGAACATCGCCGCTCTCCTTGCTCTCCGGCAGCTCCGTCTGGGGCGCCGATCGGGTAAGAACAACGCTATTGCCAATGAAAACGCTGGTCAGCCACCCCGGGGACGGTCTTGTTGCCCTACCTGAGGCGGGCTGAGGTTCCTCCCCAGGGCGGAGGTTTTTCCGGCCGCCTACCGATACGATCGACCAATGCGGTGGTTGACTGCTCGCTACGCGCGCGCCTTTGCACTGTTGGGGTACCAGTACCCGTGGTACTACATGGCAATCGCCGACGCGGTGATTCTCGCCACCGTGCTGGTCGCGACCATGCAGCGGATCTTCGGCGATTTGCACGGAGTGCAGTGGCTGTACCTGACGCTCGCGGTCGTCTTCGCGATCGCGCCCCATCCGGCGTGCCTGTTTCTGAAGAAGCGCATCGTGCTGACCCCGCTGCTCGTGGTGGCGACTGTCATCTCGGTGGCGCTGTTCTGGCTCATACCCACAGACACAGACTCCGCCACGTTGCTACTCGTCCTGGCCGTCACCACCGGAGCCGCGATCAGTACCTGGAAGCAGACCGTCTTCAACTTGACACTGAGTTACGGCATCCTGATCGTCGGTGGCGCAACCGGAGTTGTCCAGCAGGGTTGGATGATCGCCGCGATGCTGTGTTTCGGTGCGGCACTGGGACATTTGCTACAGGCACAATTGGCGTTGCTGCTCCGGGAGCGGCAGGCGCGCGCTGCCCGGTTACGTCTGGATCGCGCCGCGATCGCGAGTGAAGTCCACGATGTGGTTGCCCACTCGTTGAGTATCGTGCTGCTCAACGTCACCGGAGCGCGCCGGGCGCTCGAAGAGGACGGCGACATCGATGACGCCGTCGAGGCCCTCCGCGACGCGGAAACGCAGGGTCGTGCGGCCATGGCGGACATCCGGCAGACCATCGAACTACTACGCACCGACGCCGAACCGACCGGGCCACCGCCGGGTCTGGACGATCTCGACGAGCTGGTCTCGTCATTCGGCGGGCCGGACAGATCATCCACCACCGCAACACCACCGCCGGTGTGACCCGAACGAGCGCAACTGATCTCGCGGCGTTCCGCATCGTCCAGGAGTCACTGACCAACGCATCCAAACATGCACCGGGTGCGCCGGTCGACCTGACTGTTCAGGCCGATGCCGACGGGACGCTGAACATCCACGTCCGCAACGAGATCGATCCCGAGGCCCACCGATGGCCTGGTGGATCCGGCATCGACGGAATGCGTTCTCGGGCGGAACTACTCGGTGGCACCTTCCGGTCCGAGCCGGTGGCGAACGCATGGGAGGTCACCGCGGTCTTGCCTGCCTCCCGCGAGAACCGGTTACCCGCGGAGTTGACGACGACGGTGGTGCCCGATGTCGGATGACGAACCGAAGACCCGCGTGTTGCTGGTCGACGACCAAGAGCTGGTCCGGTCAGGATTGCGCCGGATCCTGCGGCGCAAAGACGGTTTCGAGGTCATCGCCGAGTGCTCCGACGGCGACGAGGTCGTCGGGGCCGTGGCTGCGGCCAGGCCTGACGTGGTGGTGATGGACCTGCGTATGAAACGGGTCAGCGGCATGGCCGCCACCCGGCATCTCGCGGCAACCAACGATCCCCCACCAGTATTGGTGCTGACCACTTTCCGGGACGAGCAGCTGCTGTCGGAGGCGCTGCGCGCCGGGGCCGCCGGATTCGTCCTGAAAGATTCGCCCGCCGAAGAACTAATTCGCGCGGTCCGCATCGTCGCCGCGGGTGAGGCGGTACTCGACCCGGCGATCACTGCGCGCGTGCTGGACACCTATCGGACGGCTCCGGGGCCGACGAAGGACGGCACCTCACTCGATCGACTGACCTCGCGCGAGCGGGCCGTGCTTGGGCTGGTCGGCCGCGGTCTGTCCAACGACGAGATCGCAGTGGAACTGGTGATCTCGGTGGTGACGGTCAAGAGCCATATCGGCAACATCTTCCACAAGCTCGGTGTTCGCGACCGTGCCGCTGCGGTTGTCTATGCCTTCGACCACGGTGTGGTCAGCCCCCGAATGCGGTGAACCACGTCGGGGCCGCGGAACGCCCTGAAATCGTCCCCATACGCGGTGTCCGATGGCATTATTGCCTCGGACACCGCGTATGGGGACGACCTCAGGGCGAAAGGTCTGGTCCGCGAGCATTGTCGTACGAGATCAGGCCGGCGCACTGCGCCCCACAACCAAAGTGTGACCTGACTAACATCTGACAACTGCTACTTCTCAATGGTTTGCACAGATTCGGGTCAGAAAGTTAATGAGGAATCACACAGTTGGATGTCAGCGCAGGGTCGCGAAATACTTGACCGTGTCGGTTTCCAAGGTCGAAAATGCCTTCTTGATCACAGGAAGTGCAAACTTGGAGGCCTTCCCCATGGGACCGGCGAGTTCGATGGCGAATGACCAAGTGAACCTGCACCCGCCACCCGACGGCTCGATCTTACTGAGTTCACCGAACTTACGCAGGCTCGGAACGTTCGCCTGTTCGACGTAGAAAGCGTGGCGGTAACGCCCGGTGTCAGGTTCTTCGTCCCACACGAAGAACCGCTCCGACAGCCGCGCATATCCGGGCGCCAGTTCGGCCGAGCGCGTGGTCCCGACCCCGTAAGGCGCAGGCGAGGTGAAGGTGATCGCCTTGATGAGTCGACACCAGTCCAACGTGTTCTGCCTGGTCAGTTCGCCCCAAGCACGCTCGGGTGACACGGGAAGGTTCACAGAGAACTTGTGGGTGATGGGCGCCGTGTCGAAAAAGTCCAGATCGAAGGGTTCGAGTGGATACGTGGGCATTGTCGCCTTTCGTGTGACATGTGCTCTCACGCCGGCAGCCGCCTGGTCTGAAAGGCCGCCTACCCGCGTAAAAGGTCCGATGAGCCTGCAATCAATCCTGGCATGGCAACATAAGGCCTACAAACCCCGGCGCTGCGAAAGACGAACGTCCGGGTGGTCTCGGATGTCGTATCCGAGGATGGAGGAGTAGTAGTGACGCTGGACGACCGCCCATCGGGAGATGTTCCGCCGACCGTCTCGTCGATCCCGTTGTCCGACCCGAACGTGCGCCCCGGCGGCGATCCGAGTGTCGGAGCCCTGGTCAAAGAAGCAACCACGCATCTTTCGACCCTGTTCCGTGCCGAGTTGGCGCTTGCCAAGGCGGAGCTGACAGGCGAGGCGAAGAAGGCTGCGATCGGCTCCGGGCTGATCATCGTCGCGCTCACGGTGGCGCTCTATGCCAGCCTGTTCTTCTTCTGGTTCCTGGGCGAGTTGCTGTCCGAGTGGCTGCCTCGCTGGGCCGCCTTCGGCATCGTCTTCCTGATACTTCTCGTCGCGGCCATCATCACCGGTCTCGTCGGGTACATAGTCTTCAAGAAGATGACCGGACCGAAGAAGACCATCGCGTCCGTGCAACACCTCTCCGACGTACTGCCGGCCGGACACCACGATTCCGTTCGTCCTGCGGCCGACCTGAGCAAGTCGAGCGCCGCCAAGGCGTTCAAGGGCTGAGGGATTGGTATCCCCGGACCCGTCGACCGTTCGTTTCGCGGGCCCGTGGCGGCACCATGACGTGCGGGCGAACGGGGTGCGGCTGCACGCGGTCGAATGGGCCGATCAGCCCTACACCGATCGTCCCCTGGTCCTGCTCATGCATGGTTTCGGGGAGTTCTGGTGGAGTTGGCGTCATCAGCTCCCGGCCCTGACCGCGGCCGGTTACCGGGCGGTCGCGGTGGATCTGCGGGGCTACGGCGACAGTGACAAACCGCCGCGCGGCTATGACGGCTGGACCCTGGCCGGTGACACCGACGGGCTGATCCGCGCGCTGGGCCACGCGGACGCCACGATCGTCGGTCACGCCGACGGTGGGCTCGTCTGCTGGGCGACTGCGACCCTGCATCCGCATTCGGTGCGCTCCATGGTCGTCATCGCCTCGCCCCATCCGCAGGCACTCAAGGACGCCAGCCTGCGCGATCCCGGTCAGCGCAAGGCGTTCCTGGCCGGATTTCTACGGGCCCAGATCCCGCGGTCGGCCGAACGCGACCTGATCCGCGATGACGGCGCCATGATCGAAGAGATGATGCGCAACAATTCCGGACTGCGCTGGCCGATGACCGATGACTTCGCCGACACGGCGGCCCGTAACCGGTCGGCGATTCAGATCGCCGGCGTCGCGCACAGCAGCCTGGAGTACCGGCGCTGGGCCTTCCGATCGCAGTTCCGTCCGGACGGCAGCCGCTTCCTGGAACTGATGGACAAGCGCCTGCAGATCCCGGTGCTGGCGGTCCGGGGCGAACTCGACACCTACATCCGGCGCCCGACCCTCGCGGCCAGCGCGAAATGGGCAGCCCACCTCGACCTCACCGAGATCGCAGAGAGTGGCCACTACGCCCATCAGGAGTCACCTGATGAGGTCAACCGCCAATTGATCGAGTTCGCAGGCCGCTGACCGGTCAGGAGTGGACGCAGGACTGCGTGTCGACGGCGGTGCTGAGCCGTTCGGACTCTGCCAACCCAGGCTTGACCTGATCCGCGGTCAGTACGAACCCGGTCTCACTGGCCGGGTCCTCCGCAGCGCCGAACACGACACCGAGCACTTCGCCACGTGAATTGATCAGTGGTCCGCCCGAGTTGCCCTGCCGGATCGATCCGCGCACGGTGTAGACCTCGCGGGTGACGGACGTGTTGGGATAGATGCCCGGACCCCTGAGCTGAATCACCTCACGAATCCGCTCGGCGCTGGCGTTGAACGGTCCCGCCTCGGGGTAGCCGAGAGCGATCGCGTCCTCGCCGGTCTTGGCCAACTTGCCGGCGAACCGCATCGCGGGTGCCTGCAACCCGGGGACGTCGAGCACGGCGATGTCGGTCGCCGGGTCGAAATAGACCACGGTGGCGTCCCGTTGGTCGTCGGAGGCGACGACGTGCAGGGTGGTCGTCCCGGCCACCACGTGGGCGTTCGTCATGACCCGTTCGGGCGAGACGACGAAACCGCTGCCTTCGAGGGCCTGGTTGCAACTGGGCGCGATGCCCTCGATCTTGACGACGCTGGGGCGCACCTGGTCGACGATCGGCTGGTCGAGCAGTTCCTGATTGGGAGGCTCGACGCTGGTGATCGGCGTTCGCCCGAACGGTCCGATGGCCTCTTTGAGCCCGGAGCTGTCGAACATGTCCCAGAACTCGCGCGGAAGCCTCTGCATCCACTGCGGGGCAATCGAGTTGATCTCCTCGATGACCCGCGACTCCCGGACTGCGCTGGCGATCTCGGGCTGCGCCGACGTACTGATCGGGGTGGCGAGCACCCAGGCCGCGAGCAGCACCGCCACAGCCTGCAGCAGCGAACCGACCACCGAGTCGGCGCGGCGCACCGACAACGTCCGGATACCGCTGCGAGCTGCCCGGCCGAGGACCATGCCGGAGATCTCACCGACGATCACGAGCGCGACCAGCAGCAACACCCCGGCGACCAGACGCCAGCGCTGGTCCTCGATGTTGCGGATCAGGTGCGGTGCCAGCAACACTCCGGCAGCGGCGCCGAGCAGGACCCCGATGAAGGCCATCGCGGACGAGACCGCGCCCTGCCGATATCCGGACGCGGCCGCGAGCAGCGCGATCCCGATCACCAGGATGTCGACCCAGGCGGCTCCGCTCACTCCTGGCCCACCTTCTCGAGTTCACCGGCGAGGTCGCGGCCGTCGGACTTGTCCCAGGGGATCTCCCAGCCGGCGGCCTCGATGATCGCCGCGAGCATCCCCCCCGTGAAACCCCAGACCAGCATGTTCTCCACCGCGAACGCGGGCCCCTGATAGACCCGGCCGCCGCCGATGGTGCGTTGGACCTGAAACCTGTTGTGGGGGTTCACCAGATCCCGCACCGACACGCGCGTCACCCGCGCGGTCTCCCCGACATCGACGACGCCGACCTCGGACGGCTGCGGCCAGTACGCGAGCACGGGCGACACCTCGAAGCCTGACGGCGGGACGGGAAACATGTCGAGAACGGCCAGTTCGCTGACGCCTGCCGGATCGAGTCCGGTCTCCTCGACCGCCTCCCGTATCGCGGTGCCCACCGGAAAGTCGTCTTCCGGGTCCCGGGCACCTCCGGGGAACGCGACCTGTCCGCTGTGGTTGCGCAGGGTCGCGGCACGCTGGGTCAGCAACACCTCGGCATCCGCCGGGATCCCGCCGTGGTGGGTGGCGTCCCCGTTCCAGTCGCCGCTGAACAGCACGAGCACCGCGGCGGGCCGGGGACTGCGCATCATCGCCCGCATCAGTCGCTCGGTCACGCCTCCGCGGTCTTCGACCGAGCGGGTCACCCCGTCCAGATTGGCGATCAGCCCTCGCATCCATGGCGGCACCGACGTGGTCGGCACCAGGACCTGGGTCATGCGGCGACGCCCAGGTACTTGTCCACAACCTCGGCCACCTCGTCGGTGGAGTCGAACACGGTGGGCAGCACGGCCGCGACCGTGCCGTCGGCGCGAACCAGCACCGTGGCCGGGTAGACGCGCGGCACGCCCAGCGCGGCCGCGATCTTCGAGTCGGTATCGACGACGGTGGGCAACCGGACCCCGATCTCGGAGAGTAGGTTCAGCGACAGGAACGGATTCTCCGACCCCTCCTTGCCCTGCACCGTCAGCACCCGTACCCGATCGCCGACCTGCTTGGCGTACTCGTCGATCACCGGCAGTTCCGCACGGCACGGCCCACACCAATGCGCCCAGATGTTCACCAGCATCGGCGTCCCTGCGGTCGCCGCTCCGAGATCCACGGGCGATCCGTCGGCCAGACAGGGCACGGTCACCCCTGCCAGTTTCGACCCTGCGGGCGCCGGCCCGACCGGCACCGGACACGGTTCCAGGGCTGCCTGCAGTCGGGCATTGGCCATGTCCTCGTCCGAGACGTTGGCCTGCAGGCCCGGCACAGCAGTGCTGCCGCTCTGCGAGATGCCGTTCGGCGCCGGAGCCGGGGTGTCCGCCTGCCGCGGCCAGATGGCGACGATCAGAGCGATCAAGACGACGAGCACAGCGATGGTCCACCGCGCAGACACCGACAGGTGAAACCGTGAGCGTCCGGGAGGGTTCGTCCGGGGTCTGTTCATCTCTTCCAGCTCGGGCACGGCCTACATACCCGCCAATGCCAGCAGATGGTCGGTCTCGGGACCCTTCACCAGCTTCGCGGCCTCCGATTTCTCAACCGGCCCCAACCCGTACGACGGGCAGTCGGCCGCCAGCACGCAGACGCCGCAGGCCGGCTTCCGCGAATGACACACCCGACGACCGTGGAAGATCACGCGGTGCGAGAGATCCGTCCAATTCTTGCGTTCGATCAATTCGCCGACGGCGTGCTCGATCTTCACCGGATCGGTTTCATCCGTCCACTTCCATCGCTGCACCAGCCGACCGAAATGGGTGTCAACAGTGATTCCGGGCACACCGAATGCGTTACCGAGTACGACGTTGGCGGTCTTCCGCCCGAAGCCCGGAAGCGAGACGAGGTCGCGCAGGTTGTTCGGCACCTCGCCGTCGAATCGCTCGACCAACGCCTGCCCCAAGCCCATGATCGAATTGGCCTTGTTCCGGTAGAAGCCGGTCGACCGGATCATCTCCTCGAGCTCGGTGCGATCAGCGCCCGCGTAGTCCTCGGCGCTGCGATAGCGCCGGAACAGGGCCGGGGTCGTCAGGTTCACGCGAACGTCTGTGCACTGGGCCGACAGGATCGTGGCCACCGACAACTCCAGCGGATTGGTGAAGTCGAGTTCGCAGTAGACGTGCGGAAATGCCGTCTGCAATGTGCGGTCCATCCGCCGCGCCCGGCGGACAAGGCCGGTGCGGGTCTCGACACCGCGCTGCGCCGCAGTCCTGGCGCGCTTGGCACCTGCCTTCGAACTCACCAATTCAGAGTACGGCGAGCTGCTACCGACAGACGTATCGGCTGTCATCCACAGCAATATCGGCGAGCAGCCGCCTCGATATCGGCAGGGCGTGACGCAGTCGGCCAGACGATCGTGTCTCTTCTGAGACCTGGGTTGTGTTTACTACTCCCCATGCACGGACTCGCCGTACTTCTGTTCCCCGCGGTTCTCATGCTCTTCGCTCTGGCGATGGAGCGTGTGGAGAACCAGCTCGAACGCCTCAACGTGCGGGTCGACCACGTCGAAGAGTTCCTCGAGTCCGCCGAGCCGGAGCAGATGGACACTCTGGCCAGGCAGGGCTTCCCCGCCGCGCTCGACGAGTTCCGCGACCGCCGGATGCCCACGAACATCGAACCCGGCGAATCCATCCGCGCAAGCTAGGCCCGCGCCCCGCACCGCCGCCCTGGTCGAGCTCCGCTCCGCTACGTCTCCCCCCACCCCGGTCGAGCTCCGCTCCGCTACGTCTCCCGCGCCGATGGGGGTAAACACAATCTTTCGGAATGAGTACCCGTAGACTCGACTGCGGGTGACAAACACAACACTTTGATCGTTCGTACACCCGCGAGTGAACGCGGTCTGGCTGGACCCTTAGAAAGGGGCGTAAGTGGAAGAAGTACTGGCGCGGGCGGGCATATTTCAGGGAGTTGAGCCCACCGCCGTCGCGGCACTGACCAATCAGCTTCAGCCGGTTGATTTTCCACGCGGACACGTCATCTTCAACGAGGGCGAGCCCGGAGATCGGCTCTACATCATTCTGTCGGGCAAGGTGAAAGTCGGCCGCAAGTCGGTTGACGGTCGTGAGAATCTGCTGACCATCATGGGCCCGTCCGACATGTTCGGTGAGCTGTCCATCTTCGATCCCGGTCCCCGCACCTCGTCGGCGACAACGGTCACCGAAGTTCGCGCGGTATCGATGGATCGTGAAGCTCTCCGGTCCTGGATCGCCGACCGCCCCGAGATCGCCGAGCAGCTGCTGCGCGTGCTGGCCCGTCGCCTGCGTCGCACCAACAACAACCTCGCCGACCTGATCTTCACCGATGTTCCCGGACGTGTGGCCAAGCAGCTCCTGCAGCTGGCACAGCGATTCGGAACGCAGGAGGCCGGCGCGCTCCGCGTCACCCACGACCTCACGCAGGAAGAGATCGCCCAGCTCGTCGGTGCTTCACGTGAAACCGTCAACAAAGCCCTGGCAGATTTCGCCCAGCGTGGCTGGTTGCGGCTCGAAGGCAAGAGCGTGCTGATCGCGGACTCCGAGCGTCTGGCACGCCGAGCTCGCTAGGTTTTTCACAAAACCACCCGTTCCGGTCAAACCCTCCAGGTGCGAACCCCTGGGTTTGACCGGAACGGGTGGTTTTGTGTTTGCGGCTATTCGTCCGACAGGTAGGCCAACTGGGTCTTCACCGACATCTTGGCCGCGGGCCACAGCTTCTTGTCGACGTCTGCGTAGACCTTCTTGACCACTCTTCGCGGTTTGACCGTCTCCGGTGACGCCCCGAGTTCCTCGAGTGCCGCGCGCACCTGGTCGATGCGATCTTCGCGGTGCTTCTTGTAGAACCGGGCGACCGGGACCAGGTCGGGATGGTCAGGGCCGTGTCCCGGTAGCAGCGCGGCACCTTCGCCTTCGACGATGAGGCGGTTCAACGAGTTCATGTAGTCACGGAGTGTGCCGTCCTTCGGGTCGAGCACTGTGGTCCCGCCGCCGAGGATCGTATCCCCCGTCAGCATCACCTTCCGGCCCTCGTGTTCGACGAGAAAGCTCACCGAATCGCCCGTGTGGCCGGGAGTGTGGAGCACGGTGATCCGCAGTCCGGCTGCTTCGATGACCTCGCGGTCTTTCAGCGTCGCGGCACCTTTGGTGTACTTCTCGGCCCGCGCCCGGATCGGGGCTCCGGTCTGCTCTCGGAAGTACTTGATCGCACCCGTGTGGTCGTAATGGCGGTGGGTGATCAGTCCGAGGACCACGTTTCCTTGCGCTGCAACCGCTTTGACGTGCTTCTTCTTACCTTTGGGCCCGGGGTCGACGACGACGCAATCGTCCTGTCCCGGAGCCCGCAGAATCCAGGTGTTGGTGCCGTCGAGCGTCATCATCCCCGGGTTGTGACACAGCAACACAGATGCAAAATCGGTGACAGGTCGAACCACGCCATGGGCAGGATGCTGCGGTGCATTCATGCCCCTCAGGCTAGCGTGAGCAGCATGTCAGGCTCCCCGGCGACACCGATGTTCGTCGATCTCACAGACCCCGCGCTCGAAGCGCCTTCCCAGGATGTGCTCCCCGGGGTGGTCGTCGCTCTCTGTCCCGGCGCACCGCCGGAATCGGCGGCGCCGTGGCTCGACCACGCGACCTTCACGCTGACTGAAGAGCCCACCGCGGACCGGCGGGTGGTCCAGGTCGATTCGATCGATTCGGCCGTCGCCGCCATCACCGAGAACGTGGCCAGCCGCCCTCTGGCAGCGGCGGTCTGCGATGACGTGTTGCGTGCCGACTCCGCCCGGGCCGGGACCCTGAGCGGCCTGATCACCGAATCGCTGGCTTATTCGACCCTGCAGGCCGGACCGGAGTTCATAGAATGGCTCGCCGGCCAGGGCCCCCGTGAAATGCACATCCAAGATGATCCGGTACTGCTCGATCGAGGCGGATCGTCGCTCGCGATCAGCTTCAACCGGCCTGCGAGGCACAACGCGTTCAGCAATGCGTTGCGCGCAGGGTTGATCGACGCGCTGACCGTGGCTCTCGCCGACCCCACCCTCGACACGGTGACGCTCAGCGGGCAGGGTAAATCGTTCTGCAGCGGTGGGGATCTCACGGAGTTCGGCACGTTCACCGATCCCGCGAACTCGCATATCGCACGGACCCGGCACAGTCCGGGGTTGCTCCTCGACGCCGTGGCAGAGCGACTCGGACCGAACTTCCGGGCCCGAGTGCACGGAGCAGTGCTCGGGAGCGGGCTGGAGATGGCGTCCTTCTGCCCTCGCGTGAGCGCGCATCCCGACACCATCTTCGGACTACCCGAACTCCGGTTGGGTTTGCTCCCCGGCGCAGGCGGCACCGTCAGCATCCCTCGCCGAATCGGGCGATGGCGCACAGCTTTCCTGGTGCTGAGCGGCCGACGGGTCGACGCGAACACTGCGCTCGACTGGGGTCTGATCGATTCGATCGAGGACTGAGTGGCGTCCCGGCGATCAGTCGTTCAGGTGCGGCACGCCGCCGATCACGGTGCCGGCAACCGCTTCTGCGGACAGTTCACCGAGAACGACGGCCGGCGGCTCGGACAGCAGGGTGAGGTCGGCACGCGCACCGGGCGCAAGTACCCGGGGCGGGCGGGCGTGAGGGGTTCACCGAGGAACAGGCCGAGCGCAGCGCGAGCCGAGACTCGTTCCGGCAGCGACAATCCGGCCCCGGAGGTGCAGAGACGGTCGCGGGCCGCCCGCATGCAGGCCCAGGGGTCGAGGTCGCCGAAGGGGGCGTCGGTGCCTCCGGCCACCGCGACCCCGGCACGCTGAAGACTGGCCAGCCGCCACAGTTGCGGAAGGTCGGCGGCCGGAATGTCCTGCAGGTACTGCTCGCCGCGCTCGGCGACGAAGTTGGGTTGGGTGACCACCGTGACCCCGAGGTCAACCAGATCGTCGATCATCTCCTCGGGAACCATGGCAAAGGGCTCGATCCGGTCCCCCACGGCCGATCCCGCAGTGCGCAGGGCTGCCACCGCCACCACCAGTTGAACCACCGTCACGCAGTGCATCGCCACCGCGACCCCGCTGCCGTGGCAGCGTCTGATCCATGCGGTGATGGCGTCGAGGTCGAGGGTGTCGTCGTCCAGAATGCGTTTGATGGGGCCGAACTCCAAAGCCCCGTGACCCGCGTCCTGCGACAGCACCAGCACCCGTTGTCGTAACCGGCCGCTGCGCACCGCCACCTCGAACGAATCAAGCTCGGTTGCAGTGAGATCAGGCGTTGCTTCGGTCACCCCGACCACCCCGTAAGCACTCAGACGGGCACTGACGGACGCGAAATCGACCGGTTCGGGCACCGTCGAAGCAGCAATCTCCGCATCTTCGCGGAAGAGTCGCCCGGTCGGATGGTCCGGTCGGCCGAGCTCGACGAGTCCGGCCGAGTTCACTATCCACATCGCCCCACTGCGGTGCTGAACACGCAGCGGCACAGTCGCAATCACGTCATCCAGGTAATGCCGGTCGAGGTCACCGGCAACACTGTCGTGGTAGCCGACCGCCCTGATCCAGCCGTCCTGCCGGGGCTGGGCGGCACGCAGCACGCGCCGCAACGCATCCGCATCGGCGACGGCGGGCGGCCCGACCGACACCGAGTCGGCCGCAGCAGCCACTGCCCGCAGGTGCACATGGTGATCATGTAATCCGGGGATCACGGTGCCGCCCGCAAGGTCGACGACATCTTCTCCGCTCTGCGCTTCCAGACAGGCGCCGACCTCCCGGATTGCATCACGCTCGGTACGAATCGAGACGGTCTCGCCGGTGATCGCTCTCGCGTTGCTGATCAGCACAAGCCGGTCCGCTCATCGATCAGCTGCCGAACCCGGTGCGCATCAACCTTTTCCACCGGATGCCGAACAATTGCCGGAACCGGTGGCGCACTGACCGCGGTGTCCGACCCCGCCGTTGCGAGTGGGATCGCTGCGTAGCGCGCGGCCACGCCTGCCATCGCGACGTCGAGGACCTCACCGCCGCCTCGACCCAGCGACTCGAGGACGGCGTGCGCTGCCTCGAGTCCGGTCAACGGATCGGCGACGGCGTCGCCGCAGAAGATCGGGCCATGCGTACCGGCCCCCACCAAACCACCCGCCACTGCGGCGTCGTCACCGAAAGCGACGCGGTCGCGCACGTTGTGCCCGGCGCCGTAGCCCGTGATCCGCACCCAGACCCGCCCGGACCGTGGCGCGCGGGTGACAGCGGCCAGACCCGCCTGCTCGAGCGCGCGGGGTCGCGATGCCTCGATCACCACATCCGCGACGTCGAGCAACGCCGCGAGCACCGGGGACTCGCTCGACACCGGCGCCGAGAACTGCAGCTTGCCGCCGTTCATCCATTCGAAGAAGTCTGCGTTCCCGTAGCGAGCGCCGTCAGGGCGGTCGGGGCTCTCCACCTTGATGACGGTGGCACCGAGCCCGCGCAGCAACTGCCCGCACAGCGGTCCCGCCCACATCGCGGACAGGTCGACCACCAGGAGCCCGGAATCAATCGGACGGGCCGCACGGGTGGACCAGAGCCGCTGCGCGACAATAGGTTTTCCGGCATGCGAGTCCAGGACCGCGCACGGCATCCCCAGCAGGCGTCCGCGTTCGACGAGTTCGGCGGCTTCGTGCTCCGCGGCCGCGTCGGCGAGCATCCGCCACGGGTCGTCGATCGGTTCACCCGTCTCGAGCAACGCACCGATGACGTCGAGATCGCTCGGCCGCGCGAGCGTGAACACGCACCAGTTGTCGCGGCAGCGGATCAACCGGGTGCTGCCGCCGACCGATGTCCGGCCCCCGCGCGAGGTGCCGGTCAATCCCGCTCGACCTGCGAGGAGCAGTGCCGCGTCGACCCCGAACGGCGCTGCAGCCTGGTCGGCATGCTCCAGGATCCGCGAACGCGAGAAGTCGGGTGGGCCGTCGGGTTCCCCCGTCAGGTGGGCCAATCCGCTCTCCGCCCATCGCTTCGCCGACTCAGTCATCGCTCCGCCCGCAGGGCCGATCGACACACGGCTCCTCCTCACCACAGTCGACGTCGGGTCCCGGATCGAGTTGCACGTCGGTACGTCCCACCCTATTCACATGCGGCTCTCCATCACGTTCACGTGAGGGGTTCAAGGCCGAAGCGACCCCACGCCAGGAAGGCGAACAGGGACAGGAAGATCACGTCTCCGACCATCAGCTGCCACTCGTCGCGACGAAATCGGGTGGTCGCGGCCCCGGCCATCACCAGCATCAGGCCCGATGCGGCCAAGGGGACCACCCAGGGCGCAAGACCGACAGCGGCCGGCAGCACCAGTCCCAGCGCGCCGATCACCTTGATGACGCCGATGACCTTGATGTGACCGGCACCGAAATCGTCCACCCAGTGCTGGCTCTCGCCGAGCGATCGATACTTTTCCTTGCTCATCACCAGCTGGCTTGCCCCGCCGACCAGAAACGCCAGCGACAGCACAATCGCCATGACCCACAGTGTCGCGTTCACAAATGCTCCTTCATCGTGTTACCTCTTCGGTGTCGGGCTCGTCGTATCAGTGACGGATCACGGCGACAGAAGGTAACCAACATGACTCCTGACATGAACCTGGCCGGCGCATTCGAGGACGAGCGCGGGCGCCTGACGACGGTCGCGCAGCGGATACTCGGGTCACGCGCTGACGCCGAGGACGCGGTGCAAGAGACGTGGTTCCGATTGGCTCGGCAGGACCACGAGTCGCTGACGAACGTCCCGGGTTGGCTGACCACAGTGGTGGGCCGCGTGTGCATCGACATGCTGCGATCGCGTCAGAGCAGGCCCTCACCCCTTTACGACGACTACCTTCTCGACGCCCTGGTGACCGACGACGACGCGCCTGAGGACAACGCGATGCTGGCGGAATCGGTCGGCTTGGCCCTGCTGGTGGTACTGGGATCCCTGAAGCCCGAGGAGCGCTTGGCGTTTGTGTTGCACGACATGTTCGCGGTGCCGTTCGCGGAGATCGGCGAGATCATCGGACGGTCGACGAACGCCACCAAGATGCTCGCCAGTCGCGCGCGCCAAAAGGTGAAGGGCGCCGATCATCCGACTGGCAGAAGGCGTCAACAGCGCGAGGTGGTCGATGCGTTCCTGGTGGCCGCGAGGGGCGGGGACTTCGATGCGCTCGTGAAGCTCCTCGATCCCGACGTCA
This sequence comes from Williamsia sp. 1135, assembly GCF_002095395.1. GTDB lineage: Bacteria > Actinomycetota > Actinomycetes > Mycobacteriales > Mycobacteriaceae > Williamsia. The sequence continues at coordinate 19,913 of NZ_MJEI01000104.1, read as the reverse complement.
CCTGGCGTACCCGTACGCCGCGTGGTGTGGTCACCAAGCAAGGGGCCGCCGCAGTCATCGGCGCGATCTCGGATGGGCTCCGTGCAGATGTGGTCGCACAACGCGTCCTGGTCAACGGAGAGCCCGGGATCCTGGTGTGGGGACCGAAGGGCAAACCCGTCAGCGTCATGGCGTGCAACGTTGTCGATGGCCGGCTGGCCGACGTCGTCGCCTTGCTCGATCCGACCCGCCTCGCGGCGATGGATCTACCGGAACCTCCACCCAGGGCTTGACTCGATCGGGACGCTCGGGCAACGGGCGCGAACTACCATTCGGTATGGGCCGATTCCACCGTCACGACGAGCCGCACACCCACGCCGATGGGTCGACACATGGTCACACCCACGATCACGGGGACCACAGTGGCTACGACACCGGCGCCGAGCGGGTCGATGTACTCGAAGCCATCTTCACCGAGAACGATGTCCGCGCCGACCTCAACCGCACCGCATTCGCGGGTGCCGGGGTGCAGGCGGTGAATCTAATGAGTTCGCCCGGATCCGGGAAGACCGCAATCCTCTCGAAGACCCTCGACGCTTTGCGGGATTCGGTGCGCGTCGGGGTCATCGAAGGCGACATCGCCACCGATCTCGATGCGGTTCGGTTGGCCGACAAGGGCGCTCAGGTCTCACTGATCAACACCGATCAGGGTTTCGGCGGCGAGTGCCACCTCGATGCGCCGATGGTGAACCGGGCCCTGCAGGATCTCGAGCTGGCCGAGCTCGACCTGGTGATCATCGAGAACGTCGGAAACCTGGTGTGCCCCGCGGAGTTCGATGTGGGAGAGCACGCCCGGGTGATGGTCTACTCGGTGACCGAGGGCGAGGACAAACCGCTGAAGTACCCGCTGATGTTCGGCCGGGTACATGTGGTGCTGCTCAACAAGATCGACCTGCTCCCCCACCTGGACGTCGAGATGCAGGATTTCCTCGACAACATCGCCCAGACCAACCCGGCGGCGCGGGTGATCCCGGTCAGCGCCAAGACCGGTGAGGGACTCGACCAGTGGTACCGCTGGCTCAGCGGGCTCCTCACCCGCTGAGACCGGCTCTAGACCTCGACGATCAGTTCGACCTCGACCGGCGCACCCAGCGGCAGTTCGGCGACGCCGACGGCAGCTCGGGCATGGTTACCTGCTTCGCCGAAGATCTCACCCAGCAGGTTCGACGCTCCGTTGATGACCTGCGGCTGGCCGGTGAAACCCGGAGCCGACGCCACGTAGCCGACGACCTTGACGATGCGCTTGACCGAGTCGATCCCGACCAGTCCGTCGATCGCGGCCAGCGCGTTGAGCGCGGCGATCCGGGCCGCCTCGGTGGCCTCGTCAGGACGCACCACACCTTCGGCGCCCTCGGACACCTTGCCGTGCACGGTCAGCTCGCCACCGAGGATCGGCAGCTGTCCCGAGGTGTAGACCAGATTGCCGGTCTGCACAGCAGGCACATACGACGCCAGCGGTGCCACCACCTTGGGGAGCACGATGTTCAGTTCGGTCAGTCGCTCCGACCACGTCATGGTTCGATCAGCCCTTTGCGCGTTTGAGGTAGGCGACATGCTGTTCGCCGGTGGGGCCCGGCAGCACGCTCACCAGCTCCCAGCCGTCGGCACCCCACTGATCGAGGATCTGTTTGGTGGCGTGCGTAAGCAGCGGAACGGTGACGTACTCCCAAGCGGTTGTCTCACTCATGTCAGTAGCCTAACCGCTACGTATCCGCACGCCAGAGGTGACCGAAGCAACAATGCCGTCTGAGGTCTACAGGTCGAATCCGGTGGATATGGTGAGCGGTGTGACCCAAGACGAGCCTCCGGGCTATACCTGGCCCGACGCGGCCAAAAAAGCACGTTTGCATTTCGTGTCCGGCAAGGGTGGGACCGGGAAAACCACGGTCGCTGCCGCGCTGGCGCTTGCGCTCGCGGCCGACGGGAAGAAAGTCCTCCTCATCGAGTGCGAGGGTCGCCAGGGCATCGCCCAGATCTTCGACGTCCCCCCGCTGGCCCCGACAGAAACCAAGGTGGCCACGGCCGAGGGTGGCGGGCAGGTGTCGGCGCTAGCCATCGACATCGAGCATGCCCTGCTGGAGTACCTCGACATGTTCTACAACCTGGGATTCGCCGGCCGGGCCATGCGCCGGATCGGTGCGATCGACTTCGTCACGACCGTCGCGCCGGGGCTTCGCGATGTTCTGGTGACGGGAAAGATCAAGGAGACCGTGGTCCGCGTCGACAAGAAGGGCAAGCGTGTCTACGACGCGGTCGTCGTCGACGCACCACCGACCGGGAGGATCGGCAACTTCCTCGATGTCACCAAGGCCATGGCGGATCTGACCAAGACCGGTCCGCTGCGCAATCAGAGTGATGGCGTCGTCAAGCTGCTGCACTCGCCCGACACCGTCGTCCATCTGGTCACCCTGCTCGAGGCGATGCCGATCCAGGAGACCATCGAGGCGGTGACGGAGTTGGAGAGCAAGGACCTGACCATCGGTTCGCTCATCATCAACCGCGTCTCGCCGCAGCACCTGCCTGCCGATTCGATCGCCGACATCGCCGACGGGGTCATCGACGCCGCAGAGCTTCGACGCCACCTCGACACCTCAGGACTGACCATCACCGAGGCCGATTTCGAGGGATTGCTCACCGAGACCATCGAGCACGCGAGCCGGGTGCAAGCGCAGGTCGAGGCGGGAGCCGACCTGGACTCGATGCACAAGGACAAGCTGGTGTTGCCGAACTTCGACGACGGCGTGGACCTCGGCGGCCTCTACGAACTCTCGGAGACCCTCCAGAAGGCAGGTGCCTGATGCCCATCGATCTGAAAATGGGCAAGATCCTTGCCGACAAGGGCACCAAAGTTGTGATCTGTTGCGGCGCAGGCGGGGTCGGTAAGACCACCACGGCTGCCGCGATGGCCGTCTATGCAGCGGAGCGGGGCCGCAAAGTGGTGGTGCTGACCATCGACCCGGCCAAACGGCTCGCACAGTCACTGGGGATGAGCGAACTGACGAACAGTCCGCAGCCGGTGAAGATCGACGGCGACGGCACCCTCGACGCCATGATGCTCGACATGCGACGCACCTTCGACGAGATGGTCACGCAGTACTCTCCGCCTGATCGGGCCGAGGCCATCATGAACAACTCCTTCTATCAGACGGTCGCCAGCTCGTTCTCCGGGACGCAGGAGTACATGGCGATGGAGAAGCTGGGACAGCTTCTGGCGCAAGACGATTGGGATCTCGTGGTGGTGGACACCCCACCGTCGCGCAATGCGCTGGATTTCCTCGATGCACCACAGCGACTCGGGTCGTTCCTCGAGGGCCGGCTCATGAAGATGCTCGTCGGCGGTGGCCGCGGCGTGGGCCGGGTCGTCACGGGCGTCGTCGGGCTGGCCATGAAGGGCATCTCGACGATCATCGGCGGCGAGACGCTGCGCGACGTGTCCGTCTTCGTGCAGTCCCTGGATTCGATGTTCGGCAGCTTCCGCGAACGAGCGAACAAGACCTATCTGCTGCTGAAGCAGCCGGGCACCCAGTTCGCCGTCGTATCGGCAGCCGAACCTGACGCGCTGCGTGAGGCGGCGTTTTTCGTCGACCGGCTCTCTGAGGAGAAGATGCCGCTCGCGGGGCTGATCCTGAACCGCACGCATCCGAATCTGACGTCCATCAGCGGGAGTGCCGCCGAGGCCGCCGCCAATGCGGTCGACGATCCGCTGACGAAGGCGGTGCTCACGATCCATTCCGAGCGCGCAACCACCGGCAAGCGTGAGCTGCACCTGCTGCAGAGCTTCACCTCGTCGCATCCGACGGTCCCGATGGTCGGGGTCCCGTCCCTACCGTTCGAGGTGGCCGACATGACGGCCCTGCGCGCCGTGGCCGAGCAGATCACCAGCAAGGGCTGAGACCCCACACCCAGAACGCAGAGAACCGCCCCCCGAGAAATCGGGGGGCGGTTCTTTGTCTGCTGTCTCAGCCGACGCTGATGGTCTGCCGACGACGCTGCGTCTCGAAGAAGTCACTCCACGAGGTGACCTCCGGGTGCTGGCGCAGCAGCGCCCGGCGCTGACGTTCGGTCATCCCTCCCCAGACTCCGAACTCGACACGATTGTCGAGGGCATCCGCTCCGCATTCGAGCTGAACAGGGCAATGGCGGCAGATTGTCGCCGCCTTGCGCTGCGCTGCACCCCGCACGAACAGCTGGTCCGGATCTACCTCCCGGCATCGGGCCCTGGCCACCCATGCCAGTCTTGCTTCGTTTTCTACGGTCGCAGCTGCCGCTTTTGCCATTACGATCCCCTGTCTGAAGCACAATACTGACGTCTGCCGCCACATTTGAGGCCGAATGTTACGTGAGTCACATTCGAGTAGAACCCAATCTATGGACCCCGGTTAGCCATCGTCAAGACCTGAAACAAAAAAAGTGGCACTTACGTGCAAACCCCCACATCAAACTGATCACGCGAGCAACTCGATACGCAGCGGAGTTGCGTCATGCACGTATCCTTGCGGGCGTGCCAAAGTCGAAATCGCTGTCCATGCTCGCCGGCTGCTGCATTCTCGCCGGTGTGCTGGTCGCAGGATTGCTGTTCCCCGTCGCCGGTGGATTGGGGCTGGTCTCCAACCGCGCCGCCGACACCGTGCAGAACGTCTCCTCTGAGCTGCTCGAGGGCACCGTTCCCGAGGTGACGACCATGACGGACGTCAACGGGAAGCCCATCGCGTTCCTCTACGACCAGCGGCGCACGCAGGTCGGCTACAACGACATCTCCCCTGAGATGATCCGGGCGATCATCTCGATCGAGGACAAACGGTTCCTCGACCACGACGGCGTCGACTGGAAGGGCACGATTCGTGCCTTCCTGAAGAACTCGTCGTCCGGTGAAGTCCAGCAGGGCGCCTCGACCATCGACCAGCAGTATGTGAAGAACTACCAACTGCTCGTCCTGGCCCGCACCGACGCCGATCGTCGCGCCGCCACCGAGACCACTCCCGCGCGCAAGCTCAAAGAAGTCCGGATGGCGCTCACGCTCGAAGAGACCCTGACCGAACAGGCCAAGCGAGAGAAGAACCTCACCGACGAACAGGCCAAGCAGGAAGCGAAGAAGGAGATCGTCACCCGCTACCTCAACGTGGTGCCGTTCGGAAACGGCGCGTACGGCATCGAGGCGGCGGCGCGGACCTACTTCAACAAGTCAGCCAAAGAGCTGACCATCCCGGAATCGGCGATGCTCGCCGGCATGGTGCAGTCGAGTTCTGCACTCGACCCGTACACCAATCCCGAAGGTGTGACCGAGCGCCGCAACCTGGTGCTCGAGACCATGATCGCGAACTTCCCCAACCGCGCCGCAGAGTATCGGGCCGCGGTGGACACCCCGCTCGGCGTGCTGCCATCTCCGGGATCGCTGTCCAACGGCTGCATCTCCGCCAATGACGCCGGGTTCTTCTGCGACTACGCGCTGCAGTTCCTGGCCGAGAACGGGCTGAGCCGCGACACCATCGCCCGCGGCGGCTACACCATCCGCACCACCCTCGACCCCGCCGTGCAGCGCTCGACGCTCACCGGCGTCCAGAACATCACCGATCCCAATCTCGAGGGTGTCTCGACGGTGATGAGCGTCATCAAACCGGGCACTGAATCACACGACATCCTGTCGATGGCGTCCAGCCGCGTCTACGGGCTCGATCAGAACGCGAATCAGACCGTTCAGCCCCAACCGTTCTCGATGGTCGGTGACGGCGCGGGGTCGATCTTCAAGATCTTCACCGTGGCCGCGGCCATGGAGAAGGGCCTGGGTGCCGGATCGTCGCTGCAGGTCCCGGCGACCTTCCAGGCACAGGGCATGGGTAGCAGCGGTGGCGCCAACGGATGCCCCGCCAACACCTACTGCGTGAAGAACGACGGTAAGTACCCGGCGCAGATGTCGGTCACCGCAGCATTGGCGCAGTCCCCCAACACCGCGTTCGTGAAGTTGCTGCAGGACGTGGGCGTCTCGGCTGCCGTGGACATCGCGGTCCGTCTCGGGCTGCGCTCGTACACCAACCCCGGCACCTCGGGTGAGGGCGATCTGAGCCTGGCGGACTACTTCAAGCAGAACAATCTGGGGTCGTTCACGCTCGGACCCACCGCGGTCAACGCGCTCGAGCTCTCCAACGTCTCGGCCACTCTCGCCTCGCACGGTGTGTGGTGCCCGCCCAACCCGATCGCGTCGATCACCCAGCCCAAGCGCGACAGCTACGGCAACCAGGTGCTCGCGCCGGACGGCAAGCCCGCCGTGCAGGAAGTCGCCTTCGAGCGGCCCCAGTGCGAGAAGGCCGTGGAGCCAGGGCTCGCCGACACGCTCGCAAACGCCCTGAGCCAGGACGATCGCGGATCGGGCACCGCTGCCAATGCCGCGAGTTCGTCCGGATGGAGCCTGCCGCTCGCGAGCAAGACGGGCACCACCGAGGCGCACCGTTCATCGGCCTTCCTCGGCTTCACGAACAACCTCGCCGCGTCGACCTACGTCTACAACGACTCCCCGACACCGTCGGAGCTCTGCTCGAGCCCGCTGACCCAGTGCGGCTACGGAAACCTCTACGGCGGTAACGAACCGGCGCGGACGTGGTTCAACGCAATCCTGCCCATCGCCAACAACTTCGGGCCGACAGCACTCCCACCGAATGATCCGACCTACGTCAGCGGCGTCGGTGGCAAGGCCGTTCCGAGCGTCGCAGGAATGAGTGCCGACGAGGCGACGAAGCGGCTCGAAGGCGAAGGATTCAAGGTCAGCAGGCTCGACACCGACAGTGGCCAGTCCGCGGGAACGGTGGTCTTCACCGCGCCCGAGGACACCGCGATACCCGGCAGCACGGTCACCATCTACGTCAGTACCGGTCAGACCCAGCTGCCGACCCGCACCAGAGCGCCGTCACCCCCGACGACGATCACCGTGCCCGGGGTCGGGCCGATCGTCATCCCCGTCCCCTGACCCGATGTTGGTGGGTTCTGGCGAGCATTTCCCCAGGTGGGGTTCGCCACAACCCACCAATACCGGGCTACGCCTGGAGCTTGGCGCGGACTGCTGACGAGAGTCGCTTGCCGTCGGCACCGCCGGCTGCCAGCGCAGTGGCCTGATTCATGATCTGGCCCATCTGTTTCATGGTCGGCGCCTCGCCGTTGTGCTCCGCGACCGCCTTGTAGGCCTTGTCGACGAGCGCATCGAGCTCGTCATCGCTCAGCTGGCTGGGCAGATAACGCGCGATGATCTCGCCTTCGGCGCGCTCTTTGACCGCCAGCTCCTCGCGATCGTTCTCGGCGAAGACCGTTGCCGCCTCCGCGCGTTTCTTGCTCTCGCGGGCAAGTACTTTCAGCACGTCGTCGTCGGTCAGCTCTTTCGCTTCCTTGCCGGAGACCTCTTCGGCCTGGATGGCGGCCAGGATCATCCGCAGGGTCCCGGTGACGGCGGTGTCCCGGGCTTTCATGGACGTCGTCAGATCGGCGCGGATCTGCTCCTTGATAGTTGGCATATAGCTCAAGTTACGCCGGTGCGCCGCCTACTCCGCACCGGTTTATTTGCCGCGAGCGTATTCTGTTGCAATGGCTCAGGCACGGAAAAGCGCTCCTCGGGCCGCGACGCAGATCGCGGCGCCGACCCCAACGCAGGCAATCGCCGGTGTCGCGGCAGCTGGTGTGGCCGGCATCGCGTACGCAACGCTGGTGGAACGCAACGCCTTTGCGCTGCGGCATCAGACACTGTCGATTCTCGAACCCGGCGCCACCCCGCTACGCGTCCTGCACATCAGCGACCTGCACATGATGCCCGGCCAGCGACTCAAGCAGGCCTGGGTGCAGGAGCTGGCCGGCCTGCAACCCGACCTGGTGATCAACACCGGTGACAACCTCGCTCATCCGCAGGCCGTACCCGCGGTGGTCCAGGCGCTCGGCGGTCTGTTGGCCGTGCCCGGATTGTTCGTGTTCGGCTCCAACGACTACTTCGGACCGAAACCGAAGAACCCGTTCAAGTACTTCAAGAAGAATCACCAGCGCACCCACGGCGAGCCACTTCCCTGGCAGGACCTGCGGGCCGCTTTCACCGAACGCGGCTGGCTCGACGCGACGCATTCGGTGCGTGAGCTCGAGGTCGCCGGGGTCCGGGTGGCCGCTGCCGGCGTCGACGATCCGCACATCGGCAGGGACCGCTACGAGACCATCGAGGGCCGCCCCAATCCGCTAGCGCATCTGCGCCTGGGTCTGACGCACTCCCCTGAGCCCCGTGTTCTCGACAAGTTCGCCGACGATGGATATGACCTCGTGATGGCCGGCCATACCCACGGGGGCCAGCTGTGCCTGCCGTTCTTCGGGGCCCTGGTGACGAACTGCCAGCTCGACCGCTCGCGGGTCAAGGGGCCGTCCGCATGGGGTGCGTCCATGAAGCTTCATGTGAGCGCCGGACTCGGTACCTCGCCGTACGCGCCTGCCCGCTTCTGCTGCCGGCCCGAAGCGACTCTGCTGACCTTGACACCGGTGAAGAACGGCGATGCCGAGTACGACCACGAAGACTCGCTGCCACCGGTCAATGCCGAGGCCAGTTGAGGTCTCTGACCAGGCGATTTAATCCCTTTCGCGGACTGCGGTAAGCTTCTCCAGGCTGATAGATCACGGGGTGTGGCGCAGCTTGGTAGCGTGCTTCGTTCGGGACGAAGAGGTCGTGGGTTCGAATCCCGCCACCCCGACTGTGTTGGTTGAGACACAAGCAGTGAGACCCCGATCCGGGGAACCGGGTCGGGGTCTCCTCGTTTGTGCGTCAGGCGCTGACTCGTCTCCCGTGTGTCAGGCACCCATGCCGAGGGCATCGCGATCGCGGTGGGCGACCCGCCGCGCCGTGCCGGTGATCGCCACGAATCCCACCAGCGTGGCGGCGCCGACGAGCACGGCGTACGTCCAGACCGAGACGGTCGGGAAAGGCGCACCCGACACGGCGATCGCGATTCCGGCCAAGGGCGGATAGGCGACCAGGGTGCCGATCGTCGCCGCCAAGGCCACCGCTGCCAACGACTCTTTGCGCATCATCGCGCGCACCTGGCGGGTGCTCGCTCCGACCAGCTGCAGCAAGGCGAACTCGCGACGACGGTCAGTGGTCATCAGCACCATGGTGTTGACCACCGCGATACCGAGGAACCCGAGTAACACCGCCAGTACGACGAGGGTGACCGAATCCTGCTCTCGCTGTTCTTGATCGATGGCAGAGGCAAACTCGTTGCTGCTCAGGGCTGTTACGCCACCTGTCGCTTCGATGGCGCGCCGGACATCGTCGATACGTCCCGGCGCCGCCGACACCAGTATGTGGTCCACGAGTCCGCTGGTGGTGTGTTCGCGTACCTGGGTGCCGGGCAGCGTGATGTCCCCGAACCCGAATCCGCGGTTGTAGGTGGCGATCACGGTCGCCGACACCACGGCACCGTCGCCCAGCCGCACGGTGATGGTGTCGCCCAGGTCGGCGCTCATCGCTGCCGCGGCATCGCGGCTCAGCGCCACCGTCCCCGCGGCGAGCTGGCCCAGATCGCCCTCGCGGACATCGAGGTCCAGGGTGGATGCCGCTGCCCCGGTGTCGATGCCCTGTACCGAATAGACCTCGGTGACGGGCGCGTCAGCCATGTCCTTGGTGAACAAGGCCTGGCTGCGGCTGACCGGGTTGGCTGCGCTCACCGAATCCATCGCCGCGATGGTTGCGGCCAGTTGCGGGTCGACACCGGCAGGTCCGGTCACCACGATATCGGCGAGAGTTCCGCGCTCCGTTTGTTCTTCGGCCGCGGCGAGCAAGGTGCTCTGACTGAACAACTGCACCGATCCGAAGGCGATCGCCAATGCCAACGGCATGATCGCCGATGCCAGGCGGCGTCGGTGGGCGCTGAGGTTGGCTGCCGCGAGCACCGCACTCGCGGAACCACTGCGGGCCATACGTCCGGAGAACGCGCGCATCGCACCGGACACCAGGACGGGTCCGAGAAGCGCTGCCGCGATGATCAACAGGATGGCCGAACTGCCTGCCCCCGCGATGGCGGCCGGTCCGGGGACGAAAGCCGGCACCAGGGAGGCGATCAACCCACCGACCCCGGTGAGCACACCCACCACAATGCGTGTTCGGCCGAGTGCCGCCGCCTCGACTGCGGCTTCACGCAACGCGTCGACCGGATCGAGGCGCGCCGGTCGGCGGGCGGATATGGCAGCGGCCATCCTGGCCGTCACGACTGCCGCGACGACAGCGACGAGGGCGGGAGCAGGTCCCACTGCGAGGGAGAAGTCCGGCGGCAATATCCCGGCTTCGGCGAATTGGTGGCGCAGGACAGCCACCAGGGCATAGCCGGGCGCGACCCCCAGCAGAGCGGCCACGCCCGAGACCACCCACACTTCGGCGCCGATCAGCCGATGAACCTGCCTCGGTGTGGCGCCCATGGATCGCAGAAGCGCAAAATCGCGGCGTCGCTGCTGAATGGACGACGACAGCGTGCTCGACACCACGAATACAGCGATCATCAGGGCGACGCCTGCGACCGCGGCAGACAGCGCAGCCAGTTCGCCGCGTGCGGCTCCGATGTCCACGTACTCGGCGTCGGCGCGAGCGGCGCCCGTGTAGGTGTCGACGTCGAGGCCGCGCAGCTGAGTCCCGACCTGCGAGGCCAGCGCCGCAGAGTCCACGCCCTCGCGGGCGATGAGGCCGATGGCTGCCACGGTGTCCGAATGCGGCCAGAGTTCCTGCGCGCGTTCGTCGGTCGTGAAGATGGTGGTGGGACGCCCGCTGGGCTCTGCCGTCGAGGTGGACGCCAGACCGACCACGGTGTACGAGTTCCCCACGCCTCCGTGCCGAAGCATCACCTGCTCACCGAGCATCTGAGGGTCGGTCGTCACCACCTCATCCCCCCGTGTGGGTGCGTTGCCCCCGATGATGCGGTAGGGCGCAAGTGAGGCCGACGACCAGCCGTGAGCATCGAACACGCGTCCGCTGTCGTCGCTGAGCGGGACGTTTATGTCGCCGACGGCCGACTCCACATCCGGGAGTGCAGCCAACTCGCCGACCGTGGACGCGGGCAGACGCACTCGTTCGCCGTACGGCTGGTCCAGATCTTCGGGTACTGCGAGCGATTGCGGCCCACCGACCACGACGTCGGCGCCGGCGAGGCGATGGGGTGTGGCACCGCCGCGGATTCCTGATTCGAAGAGCACTCCGAGCGCACAGACGAGCAGAGCGGCGGAGAACACGGTGATGAACACTGCGGTGAAGCCGTTGCGATGGCTGCGGAGGTTTGCGACAGCGATGCCGCCCATTGCAGATTTCATTGTGGTCACCACTGCCCGAGGTCGGTCAGCGACTTCTCGATGGCCCCGGCAGTAGGAGCGTCCAGATGACCGGCAAAGTGTCCGCCGGCGAGGAACAAAACGCGGTCGGCCCGGGCGGCAGCAATCGGATCGTGCGTCACCATCACCACGGTCTGTCCGAGCTCCCTCGAGGCGTCGCGCAGGAGAAGGAGGATCTGCTGGCCGGTACGGCTGTCGAGCGCACCGGTCGGTTCGTCGGCGAAGATGACCCCGGGGCGGGTGACCAGAGCCCGAGCGATGGCAACGCGTTGTTGCTGTCCGCCAGAGAGTTCGGCGGGCCGGCGCCGGTTCATGCGTGACAGGCCCACCGACTCGAGGATCTGCCCGACGTGACCGCGATCGGCTGTGCGCCCGGCCAGCAGCAGGGGCAGCGTCACGTTCTGTTCGACCGTCAGTGACGACATCAGGTTGTAGGCCTGGAAGACAAACCCCACGTGGTCGCGCCGAAACATCGTCCGCGCCTTCGGCTTGAGTGCGCTGATCTCCGTGTCGCCCATCCACACCGCACCGCTCGTGGGTTGGTCGAGCCCGGCAGCACAGTGCAGGAAGGTGCTTTTTCCTGAGCCGGAGGGACCCATGATCGCGGTGAAGCCCTGCGCCGGAAGGGCGAGACTGACGGCGTCGAGCGCGGTGACCCGAGCACTCCCCGCCCCATAGGACTTCGTGACGTTGTCGAGACGGAGCGCCGGTTGCGACACCGGGGCTTGCGGAGGATGCACTGGAGCGAAGGAAGTCATGACAGCAACGCTATGAACTGCCGGACGTACGGACCATCCCGCTGACCACCGGACCAAAGGTGTAGCCAGCTATACCGTCAATGCGGCAACGTTGCGGCATCCTGGTGTGATGAAACGCAGCGCGCGGGTCGCGACATGGTGGCGGGCGTGCCGTTTCTTGATGGTCGAAGGTGCAGCCGCCGTCGTGTCGTTGGCTTTCGTCGTCGCCGGGCTGCTCATTGCTGCACTGCTCATCCTGGTCGTCGGGTGGTTGCTGGTCCCGCCCTATGTGCGAATGCTGCGGTTCTGGGCCGGCGAGGCACGCCGACGCACCGGGACCTATACGGGTGCGGTGATCGTTGACCGCTATCCGCCGTTGGCCGACCAGCCGGGTTTCGCCGACGTGCGGACGTTGCTCGCGTCTCGGTCTGTCCGCCGCGACTTCGCCTGGGTAACTGTTCACGGCTTCACGGCCCTCGTTGCGGGGTTCGTGGCAGTGGTCCTTCCGCTGGCTGCGGTCAATTCGTTGGTGATCCCGGCATATTGGTGGGCCATGCCAGAGGACGAGCCGGTCGGCAACATCTACCTCGTCACGTCGTGGCCGCTGGCCGCGACGATGCCGCTGATCGCTGCGGCGTACGCGGGCATCGCGTGGTGGTTGATCCCCGCGATGGCCCGCGCCATCGCGGCCCTGGCGACCACCTTGTTGGCTCCGACACGCGAAACGGAGTTGTCGCAGCGGGTTTCGGCGCTGACCGCGAGCCGGGCAGCCGCGCTCGATGCCCACTCGGCGGAGTTACGGCGAATCGAGCGCGATCTGCATGACGGTGCCCAGAACCGATTGGTGGCCGTGGTGATGATGTTGGGACTGGCCGAGAGATCATTGCGCGTGGATCCGGATCAGGCACTGCCCCAGCTTCTTCGGGCCCAGGATGCCGCATCCGATGCCTTGTCGGAGCTGCGCACCCTGGTGCACGACATCTATCCGCCGATCCTCGATGAACTCGGTCTCGAAGGTGCGGTCGCCGCCCTGGCCGGACGCTCCACCGTGACCTGCATCCTCGACGTGCGCAACCTGCATCGTGCGCCCGCCGCAGTCGAGGCCGCCGCGTATTTCGTGGTGGCCGAGGCCTTGACGAATGTGGTCAAACACAGTGGTGCGGACACCGTGCACCTGACCATCAGCACGCGCAGCGGGCCGACGGGCAGCACGATGATCATCGAAGTCGTCGACGATGGCCGCGGAGGAGCCGACGAATCGGCGGGCAGCGGTGTGAGGGGTATCCGCCGGCGGGTGGCAGCATTCGAGGGAACGATGACCCTGGACAGCCCACTTGGCGGGCCGACGACACTCGAAGTGGAGCTACCGTGCGGATTCTGATCGCCGAGGACGACGCCCTGCTGCGTGAGGGCCTGGCGCTGCTGCTGCGCAGTGTCGGCATCGAAGTGACTGGCGCGGTCGCCGACGCCGAGCAATTCCTGACGTCGTTCGATGCCGACCCGCCCGACGGTGCGGTACTCGACGTGCGCATGCCGCCGACCTTCACCAACGAAGGACTCAAAGCGGCCATCGAGGCGCGCCGGCGCATCCCGAACTTCCCGGTACTGGTCCTGTCTGCCTATGTGGAGGACCGATACGCCGGAGAACTCCTGGCAGGCAGTGCGGCCGGTGTCGGGTACCTCCTCAAGGAGAGGGTGGGCAAGGTCGAAGAGTTCGTCGACGCACTCGAACGAGTGGTGGCCGGCGGCACCGTGATGGACCCGGAAGTGGTGTCGCAGTTGATGAGCCGACGCCGCGCCGACGACCCCATCCGGTCGTTGACTCCTCGCGAATCGGAGGTGCTTCGGCTGATGGCCGAAGGACTCGGCAACGCCGACATCGCGCGCAAACTGGTGGTCAGCGACACAGCCGTGAGCAAGCACATCGGCAACATCTTCGCCAAGCTCGGACTGGCCACGTCTGACACCGGCCATCGGCGGGTCCTTGCCGTGCTCGCCCACCTCAGATCCTGAACGACGTCTGCGTGGTGAGTGCGAATTGAAACGGCCCAAGCGCCTTGCCGTAGGCAACTAGAGTTGTCAGTCACACAGAGATAGTTGTAACAGGTTGTTCCAGCGGTATTTCTTGGCATGCCCAAGCACCCCAGACGCGTTGAAGCGACATAATTACCGACTGTCGGCGTAACCCATTGTGCTGCAACCTGTTTCGCCACCAGTGTCGGAACGTAACTCGAATCTCGGGTCGCACACGTCCAAGGGATATAGCTCCAGGCAAGCTCCAGCGCTCGTTGCTTGCCGACCTATGGCCATAGAATCTGACAATGATTGACGAAGAGCTCGCCGCTGTCCTCGATGCGAACCGCACGGCCCTGATCGACTCCGTGGCTCGCTTGACGGATGCTCAGAGCCGATCCCGCTTGGTACCCTCGCTGACCACCCCGATTGCACTTGTCAAGCACTGCGCCGCGGCCGAGCGGGTCTGGTTCCAACGCACCGTCGCGGGCCTTGCCGAAGCCGAGTGCGACGGATACGCAACTGGCGACGACCGCAGCTGGCTGGTGGATCCCGATCAGACGCTCGCAGACGTGATCGCGGAGTTCGCAGCTGTGGCTGAACGATCCCGACGCATCGCGCAAGGGCCTGACCCGACCGACCGATTCGTTCACTACCGACGCGGCGAAGTGACCTTCCGCTGGATAGGTCTTCACATGATCGAAGAGCTCGCACGGCACGCGGGCCACGCCGACATCCTGGTCGAACAGATACTCGCCGACCCGTCCGCCAGCAGAACGTCGCTCTAATCACCCCCTGGGCCGCCGTAGTAGCCTAAATTCCCGCGCAGCCTTCCCACGGCCCGACTCTACCCGACGAAACCTAGTTATCGGCATAAAAGGTTGCGCTTCAACCATTTTCGTCACCAGTGACGCAACGAAGCGCTAACCAGCTCTTGCGCTGCTCGAGGTTCGACGGTCGATTCCGCTTCGGAGGGGCTGACGCCAGAGACGAACCTAGTCGATCTCGTCTTGGGATGAGTCCTCAATGACGCGAGCGAAGAATGTGTCGAGTCTGGTGAAGAGTGCGAGGAAGGCGTCTAGGTTGTTCCCGGCGCCGGCATAGACCGCCTCAGCCATCTGCCGGTGCATTTCGCCTACACCGCTGGCAACGATCTGACCCGTGTCAGTCACCTGCACGGTGCGAGCTTTGGCGTTGTCGGGTAGTTGTTCCACGGTAACCAAGCCATGAGCGCGCATCCTCTTCAAGGCTTGCGACACTGCCGGCCGGCTGACGCCGATCCGGTCAGCGAGGTCGCTGGGAGAGATCTCCTCAACGGACGCTACGAGGTGACACACTTCGGCTTCGACCATCGTCAGACGGTCTCCCGTGCCGTAATCCCTTGTCAGCTTGCGGGTTCGCTGAACTTTGTCGAATACACGCAGCATCGCAGCCGTGACCGCGTGTTCGAGCGCATCTACGTCATCGTCGTTAGTCATTGGTCTGAGCAAAGTGTAGACCGACGACTCCCGAGCCGGTTATGGTGAAGCCACAAAATGATTAATGAAGTTAACTATGGCCTGTGGGCCGACACCAATGGAGCGTTCGATGACCAGATCGACCCCCACCAGGGATGACCATTCTCCGGTGAAGTCAGGATTTTCATCCCTGCAGAAGGCGCTGTTCGGCGTGGTCGCCTTCTTCTTCGCCATCCAGCCGATCTTCTGGTTTTTCGAGACACGCGTCGGGGTGTCGCAGACGATCACATCCACGACTCTGGTCATCCTCGTCATCGGCGCGTTCATAACTGCGCTCGCGCTGCCTTGGATGCCCCTGCCAGGTCAACGTGACCGAACCAGGTCCGAGCGCCTGGGTTCCATGATCATCGTCTGGGTCTTCATCGCGCTCACCCCGCGTTTCATCTGGGAACTGCCCTGGCTGTTCTTCTACGACCAGATCAAGGAAGGGGTGCTCAACGAGTCTCTGTGGACCTACATGTGGTCGCCCATCCTCCTCGGCGGCGACGCGCGGTACCTCAATGGCGACCCTCTCGTCATCACCCTGGAATGGGTCGCGGTTTTCGTGGGTGCATTCGAATTGTATGCGCTTGTACGGTTTTTCAGGAACGGCAAGCGGTTCACCAGCACCCAGTTGTCGCTCATCATGGGAGGGATGATCGTCGAGGTAACCCTGCCCGCGGTGTACTTCGGCGTTGAGATAGCCAACGATATGGCCAACGTTGCAAGCCCCGCCGAGATGTGGATCAAGTTCGTCTTACTAAACCTCCTTTGGTGCACGATGCCGCTCGTGACCTATTTCTGGGGCGTGCGCCGACTCGCGCGGCAAGATCTTGCCGTCAAGTTCTAAACCCTGGCCCGGTCCGCCCAACGCAAGAGCTCGGCAGGTAGGACGATCTAGTCCTCAGCGGCCGACTGCACCGCAATCGTCGGCTTCAACGACCTGGTCTACCCCCGCTGACCACCGTCGCTGTCGACCACTACGCAATGGGTGTCAGGGGCGCTCGGTTACTCCTGGAAGTGCTCGCTCAACTAGGTCGCTATCCGCCTGAGTCCTAGCACCTTCCGTGGCCTCAGTCATGCCCCGCATGCGTCGTTGCCAACGGGCATCGCATCCGTATCGTTCGATCAGTAGCGGACGCTGCATTCGTTTTCTGTCCGGTTCATTCAAGCAACAGACGAAAGCCTCTGTGGTCCAACGGATCGTCCGGCGTGCGGAGATCGTGAACATCGAGCAGTGCACCATCGAGGTCGTCCAAATACTGGAAACCGGCTTCTTCTGCTATAGAACGCGAGGGTAGCCCGATATCGCCACACCACCGCTAGCCAGCACCGAGGCCCATGTGCTGCTGAGCCTGCATGCAAACGCCGCAACCAAACAGTGTCGCTGCGGACATAAACCGCGCAGTGACAACTCATTTGCGCACCACCAGACAAGTTCTCGAAGACATACTCGACCACGAGTAGGTATTCGACTGCAGGGAATGAAGCCGAGTACCTGATCGAAACCATCGCCGCGGCCAGCCGGACGCGTGTGCAGTGCCAGAACGGACTGTTGTCCGCCAACGGGATTTCGGTGGATCCGAGCGACGACGCCGGTGTGTGGCTCTCTACCCGACAGACACATACATCACTGGATGGCTATCACACGATCGGTTGCGGCACAAGGGCTGGCGGGTGGAATTCTGCGGCCCGGTCGGCGACTTCTGGGTGGATACCCGCGCGGGCTGCACCGCGAAGAATTGGTCTCACAGTGAGGTAGTCGACACACGGAAATTGAGGAGTGCAGTGAACACATCGGTCCGGAACGCGCTGACCCGGCGAACTTTCCTGATGGGCTTGGCTGCTGCCCCGATCGCGCTGTCGGCGGGGTGCTCCTCCGGTCGGTTCGATTTGAGCTCCGGTCCTGCCGGAGTCGCGGCCGCATCCTCGGACGGTTCCCTTCGGCCGCTACCGATTCCGCCGCTGGCCGAGTCGACCGTCGATGCCGCCGGCGTCCGGCACTTCGCGCTCAGGGCGCAAGCCGGAAACACCGAAATGCTGTCGGGCGTGAAGACCGCGACCTGGGGCTTCAACGGTTCGGTGCTTGGGCCCACTGTCCGTACCCGGCGCGGCGAAACGGTGAAGTTCACCCTCGACAACGCGTTACCGGAGGAGACCACCGTGCACTGGCACGGTGTGCACATCCCGGCTCGATTCGACGGGGGGCCACACCAGATGGTCATGCCAGGGGGACGGTGGGAGCCGACGTGGACGGTGAATCAGCCCGCGGCGACGCTGTGGTATCACCCCCATCCACATGGGGCCACCGAAAAGCATGCATACCGTGGACTGGCAGGGATGTTCCTGGTCGACGACGACAATGCCGATTCCTTGAACCTGCCGAGCACCTACGGCGTCGACGATATCCCGTTGATCATCCAGGACCGCCGATTTGATGCGGCCGGCGCGCTAGACGAGTCCGACCCGACCGACGCCGGCCTGCTCGGCGACACCATCGTCACGAACGGGGTCGCCGGAGCACACCTCGAGGTGAGCACCGAACTGGTGCGCCTGCGAATCCTCAACGGCTCCGGAGGGCGAATGTACAACCTCGGGTTCTCCGGCGACCACGACTTCACGATGATCGCCAGCGACGGCGGGCTGCTCACCGAGGCGGTGCCGTTGACTCGGATCGCGCTCAGTCCCGGAGAGCGGGTCGAGATCGTAGTGGCGGCCGGTAGCGGTGCTCCGATTATGCTGCGCGCGTATCCGTTCGACGATCAGCCAGACATCGATCGTGACACCGCAACCGAATACGGCCTGACCGATTCCTTCGACGTACTCGAGCTCCGACCTGTCCCGGAGCCCGCAAGATCTCGGGCGTTACCGACGGTGCTCGCCGCCATCGCCCGGCTGGAGCCGTCCACCGCTGTCGTAGAGCGCCGATTCGACCTGCAATGGTTCATGATCAACGGTGCGCGGATGGACATGAATCGTATCGACTTCACCTCAGCCGTCGACACCACCGAGGTCTGGACGATCCGCAACGACGACAACTGGCCACACAACTTCCACGTACACGACACCCAATTCCAGATCCTCTGTGGTTCCCCCCAAATCGTGGAGGACTCCTCTATGCGGCTTCGGGCTCCGCGACTGCAGCGTTCTCGTAGTCGATGGGGCTGACCATCCCAATCGTGGAGTGCCGGCGGACGTGGTTGTAGAAGCCGTAACACCAGTCAAGCACACCGGCCTTGGCTCCGGCAAGAGTCTCGAAATCGTTGCGTGACAGTACCTCCCACTCCAGGGAAGAGAAGAACGCTTCGGCAGCGGCATTGTCGAAGCATGACCCGACGCGGCCCATCGACTGACGGAGTCCCATCCGACGGCACAGCTTGGTGAACTTGTTGGAGGTGTACGTCGACCCGCGGTCACTGTGGAAGATGACCCGTTCGGACTCCTCGTCACGCCTTATGGCCTGCTTACCGCCTCGGGTGGCCACCGCCATCTCGATTGCTGCACACGCGAGCGGTGCGTCTGGATGCACGCTGGTGGCCGCACCCAGCAATCGGCGGCTGTAGAGGTCGATCACGGTCGCCAGATACAACTTCCCGGCCGCAGTCGGGATCTCGGTGATATCGCCGACCCACTTCTCGTTCGGACGCGTCGCGGTGAAGTTCCGGCGCACCAGATCCGGGAACTTCGGTGCCGTCTTGTCCTGCCGGGTCAGCCCGTTTCGGCGACGGATCCGGCGTGCCACCAAACCCTGCCGGCGCATCGAATCCGCGACCGTCTTCTCGCTCACTGTCCACCCGTCCTCACGCAGGTCCACGTGCAGCCGCGGGGAACCATGCAAGCCCCGCAATGTCATGAACTTGACCTTGACTGCGCGGTCTACCGTGTCGCGCCGATAGTCACGCGCGGTATGCAATCCTGTTGCTGCACCCGGCTTTTGAGAACGCTTGAACCACTTGTAGAACCACGCCATACTCACGCCAAGCAGCGCGCACGTGACCGTATGTGGCACTCGATAGGTGGTCCTCTGCTCTGCGATGAAGCGGGCCAGCATCACTTCGTCGCCTCCTTCACCCACAGGACCACCGATCGTTTTAAAACATCGCGCTCCATCCGCAACTCGGCCACCTCGGCACGCAACCGCTTGAGCTCGGCAGCACTATCGCCGCTCGCCTCATCCTCGCCGCCGCGCTCGGCGCGCGCACGGTTGACCCAGTTGCCCAGGGTGCCCTCGTTGACCCCCAGATCGCGCGCGACCTGGGCGATCGGTTTACCCGTCTCCTCGACGATCCGGACCGCCCCATCACGG
>NZ_MJEI01000095.1 GCF_002095395.1 Williamsia sp. 1135 | reverse complement strand
TACTACAGCCGTAGATAGGTAGTTTCGGCGTGTTTGCGCTGGTAGGCGCGGTTGCCGCGGCATGATCTCGAGTTTGTGAAGACATCCAGATCAGCTGCGGCAACCGCAGCACTGAGGGTAGACCATGAGCGGTGGCATGCGGGCCTGGATGGGTTGTTGGAGTCGTTCTCGTCGCGGTTCGCGCGGGTCGAAGCACGACGCAACGCCGGTGCGCTGGTGCTGGGTTTGCTGGCCGATATAGGTTCCAAGAACTGCTGGACTATCGCCGAACTATCGGGCCATGGCACCCCTGACCGACTGCAGCACTTGCTGTCCCGCGCTAAATGGGACGCTGATCTGGTCCGCGATGACGTTCGCAGCTATGTCATCGACCACCTGGCCGACCCTGATGCGGTGCTTGTCGTTGATGAGACCGGCGACTTGAAGAAGGGCACCAACACCGTTGGGGTACAACGCCAGTACACCGGAACCGCCGGACGCACGGAGAACTGTCAGGTCGCGGTCTACCTGACCTACGCCGCCGCTCGCGGACACACCCTGATCGACCGAGCGCTGTACCTGCCGCAGCACACCTGGGCCACCGACCCGCAGCGAAGGACCAAGGCCGGGGTCCCTGACACGGTCGAGTTCGCTACCAAACCAGCCCTGGCAACCACGCTGGTCGA
Organism: Williamsia sp. 1135; assembly: GCF_002095395.1. GTDB lineage: Bacteria > Actinomycetota > Actinomycetes > Mycobacteriales > Mycobacteriaceae > Williamsia. Next base: position 151,549 of record NZ_MJEI01000095.1, on the reverse strand, counting down.
GGCGGCCCTCGACGCCGACGTTCCGGCCTCGTGGGTCGCTGGCGATGAAGTGTACGGCGCAGACCCGAACCTACGAAAAGCGTTGCACAACAGACAGATCGGCTACGTCCTGGCCGTCGGATGCAATCGGCAGGTCCCCACAGCCGCCGGGAAGATCCGGGTCGATGCCCTTGCTGAGAATCTACCGCCGCGGTCCTGGCACAAGATGTCTGCCGGCGCCGGTAGCAAAGGACACCGCTGGTACTCCTGGGCCTTGATCGCGACCACCGAGCGTCCCGATGTTGGCCTCTGTCACGTGTTGGTGCGGCGCAACGATAGCTCCGGCGAGCTCGCCTTCTATCGCTGCTACAGCCCGGCACCGGTGCCGCTGAACCAGTACGTCCGAGTCGCCGGGCGGCGGTGGACGGTCGAGGAATCGTTCCAGAGCGGCAAAGGCCTGACCGGTCTGGATCAGCATCAAGTGCGGACGTGGACGTCCTGGCACCGCTGGATTACCTTGGTCATGGCTGCGCACGCCTTCCTGGCCGTGCATACCGCCACTGAACGCCTGGCCCAACCCTCAGAACCTGGACTGATCCGGTTGTCGGTCAACGAGTTCCGCAAACTCTTCACGATCCTCGTCCTCACACCACTGCATGCCATCGCTGACCCCCTCCGCTGGTCACTCTGGCGACGAAAACACCAATACCGAGCCCGACAACACCACTATCAACGCAGGTCACAACAACAATGAACCCTATCTACGGCTGTAGTACTAGGACCTGGGCGTGGGCGACGGGGTCGTCGGCGACGAAGCCGTCGAGTTGTTCGAGGACCGCCAGCAGCGGACCGGGATCTTCGCTGGGCGCCAGCCAGGGCCATCCACCACTCGAGCGCAGGAGTGAGCCCGCCAGCTTCCCCGCGGTCGCAGTGCGGCCTTCCCGCATCGCGGCGACCAGCTGCGACTCGACGGTGTCGAGGACGGTCTGTCCCCGGCCGGCGCGGGAGAGGGCCTCGAGCAGCGCGAGCATCAGATCGTCGCGTTCGATGTCGACCGAACGTTGTTGCGGTAGTGAGTCATAGGTGTCGAGGGCTCGTTGCCACCAGAGGGCCGCTGTCTCCGAACTCCATCGATCGGCGGCCTCCTCGGCCGCGGTCCGGCAGGCCTGTACCGCCTCGCCGACGTCGACCAGCGGTAGTGCGGCCAGCAGGTGGGTGGCACGACGGCTGAGCAGGTCGGTGCCGATGCCGCCGCTCTCGAGGGCGGCCGCAACCCGGCCGTGGGTCCGTTTGCGCTGAAGCGGTGGCATTCCCGCGAGTATCTCTTCACGCAGCAACCCGTGGGCGAAGGTGTAACCATCGGCTCCGCGCGCAGGCACGATGATCCGGTCGTCCGCCGCGGCGTCGAGGTGGTCGGCGAGCTCGTCGATATCGAGTTGCGTTGTGGCAGAGAGCAGACCGATGTCGATGTCGTCGCCGATGACCGCTGCGGTTCGCAAGATCTTCAGAACCTCTACGCCGAGCCCGGCAAGCCGGCGGCCGAGCACGGAGCGGACCGCGAGCGGGATCTCGCCACCCATCCGTTCCTGGCTCGACAACCGGGCGTACTCAGAGATGAACAGGGGGTTGCCGGCAGTGCGCGCTGCCAGCACCTCGATCTCACGTTCGCCGATGGTGTCGTCGGCGACCTGGGTTGCCAGCGCCGCGATGTCGTGGGCGCCCAACGCCGGCACCACGATCTGGCGGTTGCCCTCGCCTCGGGCGACCGCGCTGCTCAGCCTGCCGAGCGCCGCGCTGCCCTCGCCCTCACGGATCGTGACCACCACGGCCACCCGATGTCCCCGCAGGGCTGTGGCCATGAAGGCGAGTGCACCGAGCGACATCGGATCCGCCCACTGGGCGTCGTCCATCACGACCATCAGCGGCGCCGACGCGGCCGCGTTCTCGATGAGGCGTTGCACGCGCTCATAGGTGGTGAAGCGCGCGGTGTCGGGATCGACGTCGGTGGGGATGGACAACACCTCATCCGGGTCGCCGCCCAGCGCGCCGACCAGCTGCCGGGCCGGCCACCAGGCCGGGGCACCTTCCTCGGGGCTGCGCGCCCACACGTCGCGGCCACCCCTCTGGCGGAGCCGCGCGGCTGCTTCCTCGGCCAGGCGGGTCTTCCCGATCCCGGGCGGTCCCATCAGGATCATCCACCGCGTGCCGCCTGCCACGACGTCGTCGAGTAGCTGATCGATCTGCTCGATCTCGCGGCCACGACCGACGATCGAGCTGCCGCCAGGCGCTGCGATGACGTCGACGGCGTTGCCGGGACGCACGGCAGTCGGTGACTGCAGTTCGGCCGCACCGGACCAGCCAGGCCTGCGCGGCCACGCAATGAGTTCCGGATCGTGTCGCAGGATGGCCGACTGCAGCTCACGCAGTTCGGTGCCCGGTTCGAGACCGAGCTCGGCGTCGAGGCGATCGGAGTGTTCGGCGAAGATATCCAGGGCCTCCGGGGAGCGGCCCGCCCGGTGCAGGGCGAGCATGTGCAGCCAGCAACTGCGATCGCGGAAGGGTTGGGCATCACGCAGGGTGGCCACCTCGACGAGTGCGTCGGCGATCCGGTTCACCGCGAGCAATGCGGTGATCCGGTTCTCGCGGCAGTCGCTGCGGATCTCCTCGAGTCCGCGGGCCTCGAGCCGGACCCATTCTTCATCGGCCATGCCGCTGAGCAGGGGGCCCCGCCAGAGTGACAGCGCGTGGTCCGCCGCATCGAGGGCAGGCTGCCAATCATGGGCCAGCGCGCACCTGTGCGCGGCGGCCGCGGCGTCGGTGAACTCGGAGACATCGACGTCGCCGGCGGGGACGTCGAAGACGTACCCGGGCGTTTGCCTGCGAATGGGGGACGAGCCGGCGGAGTCACTGCGCAGAGCGCGCCGTAGGTTGGACATGTACGCCTGGAGGCTGGAGGCGGCGCTCGGTGGGGCGCTCTCGCCCCAGAGTGCATCGGTCAGTCGGTCGGTGGACACGACGGTACCCCGGTGGATCAGCAACAGTGCCAGCACCATTCGCTGTTTCGGCGAACCGAGGTCGACCGACTCGCCGGAGTCGGTGCGGACCGCAGCGAGTGGGCCGAGCAGCTGATAGCGCATGATTTTTTCGACTTTAGCCCGCGGGTGTGCCGTCTGCCCTTGCGTTGTCGTTCGAACAGATGTCCGCCGTCAGAACGGAGGCGGCGGCCCGTCGAGGTCAGATGACGGTTCCGGTGGAGGCGGCGGTGGTTCAGGCGTTTCGATGAGGTGGCGGTTGCGGTTCCGTTCTGCGCGGCGGCGGGCGTATTTGTCCGCGAGGCGGGTTCGCCGACGCGATGGCATGTCGGGTGGGGCACCCCGGGGAGGTCCGGGGTCGCGCCAGGTCATGTCGAGTAGCGCGGGGAAGAGGTCTTCTCCGGACCATGCCGGTCCGTGGAATCGAACTCCTTCGGGACTGATGAAGACGATGCGGGTACGTCCGTTCGCGTCCGTGTCCTGAAGATCGATCCAGTTACCGAAGGTCTTCAGCAGATGATGAAACTTGCAGAGGCATTTGGTGTCTTCGGCGCAGGTTTGTCCCCCGGCGGCGGGGTTGTCGTGGTCGTATTCGTCGGTGTGGTCGGCTTCTGATTTCCAGGCGGGCCGTCGGCAGCCGGGGAAGGTGCAGTAGGCATCACGGATCCGGACGAATCTGTTGAGGGCAGCGGACAACCGGTAGGCGTTGCCCGGTTGAGACGTCGGCAGCACTGTCTGGGTTTTCCGTTTGCGCCGCCGGCGACGTTCGGCCCGGTTCGGGGGCGCGTCTGCAGCGACCGATTCCGCCTCTGGCTCAGAGCGCTCAGCTGGCTCTGCCCGCGAATCGGCGTCATCGGGGCGTGCGAGGCCAACTGTTCGTTCGGTTTCCGGCGATGTTCGTTCGGTATGCGGCGAAGTCTTCTCGTCGCCCTCCCCTGCCGGACGCTTTGCGTCTTCTTTGGCCTTGACCAGGCGCTTGATCTCGTCGAGCAGCTCCTCGGGGCTCACTTCTTTCGCCGCAGGGGTATGCAGGTCATCGGCGGCAGAGTCGGGCACCGATGACGGCTGATCGAGGACGTCCTTCGCCAGCTCGCCACCGAGGGGGGCGATGCGGGCGTCGGGTCGGCGGGCGATCTCGCGGGCGTGGTCACCGGAGATCACTCCATGACCGTCCATCAGTGCGGCGTTGTTGGCGCGCCCTTCGACGGTCGCTTGGTCCATCACGACGTGAACCACGAACTGTGTGCCGCCATCGCTGTCACCGTCACTGTCACCGTCACTGTCACCGTCGTGCGGACGCGCGAACTCACAACCTTCGGAATCTCCGCACTGGCAGAGGAAGGCGACGTCCATGGTGGCGCAGAACATCGCATCCGACAGACGCTGCGGCGTCGTGCGGGGGTCGTTCGCGCAGACCTGAGAGGCCAACTGCTGCACCCGCTTCTCCAGAAGTAGCGCATTCTCGGCGGTCATCGACGCCACGACATCAGCCATCCCATCGGCGGTCGCGTACCGCTTGAAGTTCCGGCCGTCCTGTGCCCGGGCTCGTCGTTCCCGGACGCCCTCAGGGTCGTGGCGGAACACGATCTGGTCGACCATGTTGCGCATCCGGTCTGCGGACCAGGCGCCATCGCGCCACAACATCTCGGCGATCTCTGCGTCCACCGACGCCGACCAGGGCATGCCGTCGACCAGTTCAGTGCGCGAGACGATATCGCCGATGTGGTGGGGCGCGACCCGGCCGGCGCGCAGTGCGTCGTTCACCTGCGGCAGTCGGTCGCGCAATGCCAGACCACGTCGAATGATGCTGTCCGCCAATCCCAATGTGACTCCCAGCGCGGCTCCGACCCGTGCTGAGCATTGCGCCCACCCGTCGAGTTGGCGCACGTCGACCTCGGCCGTGGGTTCGGCCAACTGGCGATGAATCTCGGCAGCAGTTGCGTATTCAGACCACGCGGCAAGACCTTTCACCTGGGCGAGCTGTTGCATCGATGTGGTGAGTTCGCGCGGGCGCAGCAGACTTGGGGTCGACACCCCCAGACCCCGGAACGCTGCTTCCATCCGCTCTTCGAACATGTTGTCGACTATGCCACGAGGGTCCGACAATTCAGCCAAGACGGCCGAAGGTGACTGAAACAGGTTTATTTGCCGGCGATGTCAGTCGATTCGGCGAAGTTGCTCGTCGAGGATCCGGCATCGTTCCATGGTCGGAACGCCGCCGGATCGCTCGGCTATTCCTCTTGCGGTGGCCACCAACTCCACTGCCGCCGCGCGGTTCCCGACCAGCATGTGCAGCCGCGCGAGGGCAAGGGCCACCGGGCCGACGGCGGCGAGTTGCCCAATCGCGCCGACACCGTCGGTGAATGGCTCGAGTTCGGTGATGAAATCGGAAGCGTGCTCGATCAGTCCGAAGTCGGCGACGACGTGGGCGAGCGCCACGGCGTGGCCCAGGGTGAACCAGACATGCGCACCGCGGGTGCGCTGCCGTTGCCGGACAAGGGTGTTGGCGAGATCGCGGTCGAGGGGTGCCCCGGGGATCGATGCCAATCCTGCGGCGATGACTCCGAGCATGTTGGTGTCGGTGGGACTGGCGGCGACCTCGGTGATCAGTTCGCGGGCCATGACTTTCTCCGACTCCGAGAGGAAACCCTGCTCACGGCGCAGACCCATCAGCGACATCGTCGACTGGCCGGTCACGTAGAGCTCGGTCTGCTCGTGCACCCGTTTGGCAATGGATTGGTGGTGTTCCGCGCGCTCGAAATCGCCGTGCCAGACCGCGACCACCACCTCCATCCATCGCAACTGTGCACGCAAGATGGGCAGGCTCAGTTCTTCGCTGCCCGCGATGGCCTGCTGTAGATGATCCTGCACGGCGGCGATGTCGCCGAGGGTGAACGCGGCCATTGTTGCGATCGAATGGGCGATGACGGCGTCGAAGCGCGCTTGGCGGTGCTCGAAAGCCAACAGTTCGCCGATCACCGTGATGACCTCGCCCGCGTGGGTCGACACCCCGGAGAAGGTGATCAGCCACGCCATCATGACCTCGGCGGTGATGTCCGGGTCGTTGGCGATTGCGGCGTATTCCTGTGCTCGCCCGATCAATTCGGGAGCGAGCGTCGGATCCGGATGGTAGCTGTGCCCGACGCTTAGCGCCCCCAGCACCTGGGCCCGGGCCGCGGGGTCGTCGGCGACCACCTTTTCGGCTCTGGCCAGCAGGAGCAGCAGTGGCGCGGGATCCTTGGTCGGCGAGACCCACGGCCAGCCGCCCCCGGAGCGCAGTAGCGAGCCTGCGAGTCTTCCCACAGTCGAGGGCTTTTCGGCTCGCACCGCCACTGTCAGCGCCGTCTCGACCGTTTCGAGCACGGTTTGCCCGCGCCCCGAGCGTGAAAGGGCTTCGAGCAGTGCGACGGTCAACTCGTCGCGCTGCTCGTCGATCTGCTCGGCGGCAGGCAATAGTTCGTACGCAGCCAGAGCCTGCTGCCACCAATACACAGCGGCCTCGGAGTTCCACCGGCTTGCGGAGTCGGTCGCGGCTCCGGCACAGGCGGCCACGGCATCCCCGGGATCGACGAGAGGCAGTGCTGCCACCAGATGCTGTGCCCGCCTGGTGAGTACATCGGCGCCGACACTTTCGGTCAAGACTTCGGCAACCCTGGCATGCGCCCGCTTTCGGCGCAGCGCGGGCATCTGGGCCAGCACCTCCTCGCGCAGCAGGCCGTGCGCGAATGCGTATCCGCCGCTGCCGGGCGCGGCTGTGATGATCCGCTCGTCGGCGGCCTCGTCGAGATGATCTGCCAGCGAGTCGATGTCGAGATCGATAGTCCGGGACAGCACGCCGATGTCGATGGTGTCGCCGATGATCGCCGCCATTCGGAGCGTCTTCAGTACCTGGGGATCGAGACCGGCCAGACGAAGCCCCAGCACCGAACGTACCGCCAGCGGCAGTTCGCCTGTGTTGCGTTCTTCGCGCGACAGGCGCGCGTACTCGGACACGAACAACGGGTTGCCCCCGGTCCGACGGACCAGGCGGATGACCTCGTCGTCGGTCAGCTCACCTCCCGCCGTCTGCGTTGCCAGGGCAGAGGCCTCGTCGTCGTCGAGGGCGGGCACCACGATCTGGCGGTTGCCGGTCGCACGGGCGACCGCGCTGAGCAATCGCCCGATCGCGGGATGATGCTCGCCCTCGCGGAGCGTGATCACGAACGCGATCCGATGGTGGTGGGCGGAGGTCGCCATCGACGCCAGGGCTCCGACGGACATCGAGTCGGCCCATTGCGCGTCGTCGACCACCACCGCGAGAGGGGTCGTCGCCGCACCTTCCTCGAGCACCCGCTGGATCCGGTCATAGGCGGTGAAGCGGGCGGTGTCGGCGTCGACGTCCTCAGGTGTGGCGAGGATTTCGGCCGGGTCGGTGCCCAAGGCGTTCACCAGTTGACGCGCAGGCCACCACGTCGGCGCCCCCTCCTCGGGGTTCCTCGCCCAGATCGCACGGCCGCCCATCGACTGCAGTCGTCGGGCCGCCTCGTCGGCGAGCCGGGTTTTGCCGATCCCCGGCGGCCCGAGCAGGATCAGCCAGCGCGTTGCTCCGGCGACGACGTCGTCGAGAAGCCGTGCGATCAGCGCCTGTTCGCGGACCCTTCCGACGAGTCCGCCGGGTGCGGAGACCTCAGGTACCGTGGTCGAATCATTCACGGCAGGAGTCGGTTCCGGCGTACGCAGCTCACCCGCTCCCGACCAACTGGGTCGCCGGGGCCAGGCCGCCAATTCCGGGTCGTGCCGCAGTACCGCGCCCTGGAGTTCGCGAAGTTCGGCGCTCGCCTCGAGACCGAGGTCGGTGTCGAGGCGGCGGGCGTGATCGGCGTAGACGTCCAGCGCCTCAGCAGACCGGCCCGCGCGGTGCAGCGCGAGAATGTGCAACCACGCACTGCGGTCGCGGTAAGGCTGGTCGGTTCGCAGCGCAACGACGTCGGCGAGCGCCTGCGCCAGCCTGCCGAGCGCCAACAGCGCAGTGATCCGGACTTCGCGGCACCCGCTGCGGATCTCTTCGAGACGAGCGGCCTCGGTGTGTACCCACTCCTCGTCGCGCTGGCCGGTGAGCAACTCGCCGCGCCAGAGGTTCAACGCCCCATCGGCAGTGTCGAGGGCGAGTGCCCACGCCTCGTCGTCGGACGCCTGCCGGGACTGGTTGGCGAGGTCGAGGAACTCGCTGACGTCGACCTCGGTCTCGGCGACGTCGATGATGTATCCGTTCGACTGCCGCCGGATCGGTGACGTCCCGACCGCGTCATCGCGCAGAGCTCGCCGCAGGTTCGAGATGTAGGCCTGCAGACTCGACATCGCGCTCGGCGGTGCCTCCTCGCCCCACAACGCGTCGGACAAGCGGTCGGTGGACACGACAGTGCAGCGATTGATCAGCAGAATCGCCAGGATCGTCTGCTGTTTCGGCGAGCCGAGATCGACCGACACGGCATCGTCGCCCGCCCCCTGGACAACGGAGAGCGGGCCGAGTAGCTGGTAGCGCATGGCCTGCCTTCCGACCTCGTGTCCCGTATGCGAATCGAGTAAGAGCTTAGGCGACTCGGATTGGATCCGGGATGGATAGACCGCGGGCCCTCTGACACGTTCATGACCCGGTCGGTGGCTGTTTCGGCACGCTCGGCGCGGGTTTCGGCCCGGTCGACGGTCGGTTCGGCCCGGTCGAGGGGTTTGACCGGTCAGGCGCCGGACTTGAGCAATGAACCCGTCGTCGGGACGCGACGCCGACCCGAGGTCTTCGAGCGGCGGGTGCCGACCACGCGGCACACCAGATAGATGGCGAATGAGATCGTGGTGACGAACACCGACGGCGGCAGGGCAGGCGCCAGCGACAGGATGATGCCACCGACGGCCGCGACCACACCGAACAGGATCGACAACCCCAGTACAACTGTCGGATTCGACGAGATCCTCATCGCGGCGGCCGCCGGCGTGATGAGTAGCGACATCACCAGGAGCGCTCCGATGATCTGTACGCTTTGCGCGACCGCGGCGCCCAGCAGCACCGCGAACACCACGGAGAGTAGTTTCATCGGCACGCCGCGTGCCTCGGCGACCCGCGGATCGGTGCTGGCGAACAGCAGCGGCCGGTAGATGACGGACATCACCGCCACCACGACGACCGTGGTGATCACTACGGCCACAACACCTTTGGATCCCGCGTTGACGGCCTGGCCGGTGAGGAGGTTGAAGCCGGTTCCGGTGCGTCCGTAGCGCGCGATGAACAGCACTCCCAGTCCCAGGCCGAAGGCCATCACCACGCCGATCACCGAATCGCGTTCACGGACCCGGGTTCCGAGCAATCCGAAGATCACCGAGGCGATCACCGCGCCGATCAGACCGCCGAGGTTGACGCTGAATCCGAGCAGTAGCGCGGCGGCTGCGCCGGTGAAGGTCAGCTCGCTTGTACCGTGCACCGCGAATGACATCTGCCTGCTCACGATCATCGGACCGAGCAGGCCACCGAGGACGCCGAGCAGGGCTGTTGCGAGCAGTGCCTGCTGTACGAAGGGATACCCCAGCAGATTGGCGGTCTCACCGAAGTCGAAGAAATCGGACCAGGTGGCGCTCACTCAGAGACCTCTGAGGTGCTGACGAACTGCTGATCTGTGAGGTGATGGTCTCCGTGGCAGGCGGATTCGTCCGCCCCGACGACTATGAGCCGGCCCTGGACGTGCAGGACGTCGACCCGGGTCTGGTACAGCTCGCTCAGGGTCTCCGAGGTCATGACTTCACTGGGTGTTCCGATCCGGAAGCGGCCGTCGACGAGATAGACGACGCGATCGACGTACGGGAGGATCGGGTTGATCTCGTGCGTCACGAACAGCACCGCGGTGCCGTGGTCGCGCCGGCGCCGGTCGATCAGGGCAGCCACCCGGCCCTGGTTGGCGGGATCGAGGCTCAGGAGTGGTTCGTCGCACAGGAGTACCGTCGGATCTCCGGACAGCGCCTGAGCCACGCGCAGCCGCTGCTGTTCACCGCCACTGAGCAGACCCAAGGGTGCATCGGCGAAGTCGCGGGCGTCCACCTGGGCGATGGCGTCGTCGACAAGCTTGATGCGGCGCTTCCGATTTCGCCATCCCAATCCCCAGGTCTGACCGTCCACCCCGAGGCCGACCAGATCGCGACCCCGCAGCGGTACACCCTCATCGTGGGTCTGCTGCTGCGGGATGTATCCGATCGTGCTGTCGCCGCGACGGAGCGTACGACCGGCGACCGTCACCGACCCGGCATCCAATTCATACTGACCCAGCAAGGTTTTCAGCAACGAGGTCTTGCCGGAGCCGTTCGGGCCCAAGATCGCGACGAACTCTCCACGCGCGAGGGTCAGGTCGAAATCGTCCCACAGCACCCGTTGCCCGAATGACAGCCGGGCGCCGCTGATGGTGACGGCAGCGGGCCGCTGCTCGCCGAGAACGGGTGCCGGTTCGGGCTGGGTCATCTGTTGGGCTGCCTACATCGGGTGGTGCTGGACGGATCAGGGCTTGCTGGACGGATCAGGGCTTGCTGGATCGATCAGGGGGTACTGGTCGCGCCGGACGCCAGGGCGGACGTCAGCGTTTCAACATTAGCCCGCTGCCACGCGATGTAGTCGGTGACTCCGACAGGAAGGGTCTCGGTGAAGTCGACGACGGGCACACCTGCGGTGTTCGCGATGTCGAGTAGGGCTTTCGCGCTCTCGTCGACCGCCTGGGTGTTGTAGACGAGTGCCCGCACCTTCCGGTCGCGGAGCAGGTCCTGGGTCGCGGCGACATCGCGCGCCGACGGCGATTGCCCGGCTTCGACGGCGTCCTGGAATCCGGCCGGGGTGATGTCCTCGAGGCCGGCTTCGGCGAGCAGATAACCGGCGAGGGGTTCGGTCTGTGCCACCTGGGCACCGGGATCGGCCGCCTTGATGGCGGCGAGTTGGGTTTGGAGCTGCGCGATCTGCTCGTTGAACGTCCCCGCGTTGTTGCGGTAGTACTGCTCGTTCGCGCTGTCTTTCTCGGAGAGCGCGTTGGCGATCTTGTTCGCGACCTCGCCGACGACCGTCAGGTTGTAGAACACATGCTCGTTGACCGCACCGGGCGTGTGGTCGTGGCCCTCTTCTTCGTGGGCTTCACCATCTGCGTGCTCGTGGCCCTCTTCCTCGGAGTGCTCGGCGCCCTCCATCAGATCGAAGGCGTTGACGACGATGGCGTCGGGACCCTTCGGGGCCTCCTCCATGTATGCGTCGTAATGACCACCGTTGAGCACCACCACGCCGGCGTCGGACACTCTGGCCGTGTCCTTCGCGCTGGCCTCGAACTCGTGCGGGTCGCCGTCCGGCGAGGTGTAGAGCGCTGTGACCTGCGCGTGTTCGCCGCCGATCGCCGAGGCGACCGCGCCCCAGACGTCGGTGGAGGCGACCACGTCGACCTTGCCGTCAGAGGTGGTGCCCGCGTCGTCGGACGAGCATCCGGCAACCACCCCGGTGGCCAGGGTCAGGGCCGCGGTGACCCCCAGGAATCGGGTCCAGGTGCGCATCGGGAAGAACCTTTCACGTCGTGTGAGGGCGATTCGCGCAAGGGCTCGCTGCGAACTTCGCCGAACAGACGCTAATGATAACCGTTACCGACAGGGATGTGAAATCAGTTCGACCCGAGGACCGACGGGGTGACGAAGCGACGCACGAGCTCTCGTTCTTCGGCGGCGTCGACACCTGGAGTCATCAGTAGCGACAGGATGATTCGCACCATGAAACGGCCTTGCAGGTTCGATTCGGCACCGGGATCGTGTGCCTCTCCGTGCACGAACGCGACCGCGATGCGATTCACCAACTCCGAGGAGGTCCCGATGGCTCCGGTCAACGCCGCTGATTCGGGGAGGAACCAGGTCCGCAACACCGGATCGGTTCTGACTCCGTCGACCGCAGCCAAGATCGCCTCGGTGACCTGTTCGCGTAGGTCGGGAATTTCTGCGACGCGGTCAGCGATCTTCTTTGACAGGGCTCGCGTCTCCCGCTCGACGAAGGCCATGTACAGGTCGCCCCGGGAGGCGAAGTAGCGGTAGAGGGTCGCACGAGAACATCCGGCCGCAGCGGCGATCTGATTCATGTTCACCGGCGCGACGCCGTGAGCGAGGAACAGGTCGGCGGCGACATCGAGGATACGATTGGCCGCCATGGCGGACCGATTGCTGCCGATCCACGGGGGTGTCTCCGAAGTCATTGACTCACAGTAGAGTTCGGTGACGACGGGTGAAATGCCAGGGTCGACGGGCGCCGGACGTAGTTCCCCTGGGCGTAGGTGACCGACCCCGGATCGATCGTGTACTCGGGGCATCGCTTCAGCAGCTCTTCGATGGCGACCCTGGCCTGCATCCGGGCTGCCGCAGCGCCGAGGCAGTGGTGACCGCCGCGGCTGAAGGACATGATGTAGCGGGGGCGGCGACGGATGTCGAGTACGTCTGCGTCAGGGCCGTACGCGCGCGGATCCCGATTCGCCGACCCGTAGGCGAGCAGCACCTTGCGGTCGGCCGGGATGGTGCCGCCGTCGAACTCGACGGACGCTGTGGTGGTGCGGGCGAGACCCTGAATAGGAGAGGTCAACCGCAGGAACTCGTCGACCGCGTCGCCGACCAGGCCCGGATTCGCCGCGAGTTCCGCTCGCTGGCCGGGGTTCTCGGCGAGCAGTTGGGTCGCGCCGCCCAGAACGCCGGTGGTGGTGTCATTGCCGCCGGCAACCATGGTGAAGGTGAAGGCGAGGATCGACAACAACCCCTCAGTGTTGCCGTCCTCCGCAACTCCTGCCTTCACCAGATGCGACACGGTGTCGTCGCCCGGGTGCTCGCGGCGGTAGGAGATGAGTTGGCCGAAGTAGGCCATCATCTCCATGATCGCGCCGGCGGCGGCTTCGCCTGCTTGCGCGAGGTTGGAGGTGTCGGCACCGACGACAGCCTCGGTCCACCCGTCGAACGCCTCCCGATCCGACTTTGGCACACCAAGATAGTGCGCGACCACCATCGACGGGAGTGGCTTGAAGAGCTCGGCGACGATGTCGCCGCCGTCCGATTCGATGAGCCGATCGAGCCGCGCGGTGACAAATTCCCGGACCGCGGGTTCGATGTCGGCGACCTGTTTGGGCGTGAAGCCCCGAGCGACCAACTTCCGGAAATCGGTGTGCTGTGGCGGATCCTGCATGACCATGGGCGGATTGTCGGCGAGGCCGATGCTCTCGAGTTCGCCGTAGGTGACGGTCAGCCCCTTGGTGGAGGTGAACGTGCGCCAATTGTCAGCTGCCCGGCTCACGTCCGCGTGCCGCGTGAGGACCCAGAAGTCCTTGTCGGGATGGTCGGTGTGAACGCGGTGTACAGGGTCGTGGTCGCGCAGATCCGCGTACATCTGCCACGGCTCACGCCATGACTCGCCGGAGAGGAGATGGAACTGTTTGCGGTGGGACAGATGGGCTGTCATGTCTCAAGAATGAGACAGATGGGCGTAAGTGTCAATGCTTTTACGAATCAAGCCCTGATTGCCGCAGACAGCGAATCGTCGAGGATGTCCATCGCGCGGTCGAGGTCGTCATCGCTGATGTTCAGTGGCGGCGCCAATCGGAAGATGCCGCCCATCCCGGGCAGCTGGACGATGTTCATGTGTAGTCCGCGCTCGAGGCATTCGGTGGTGACCTGCTGTCCGAGCTGGTCGGCGGGCGCCTTGGTCAGCCGGTCGGATACGAGTTCGATGCCCTGGAACAGGCCACGACCCCTGACGTCGCCGATCACCTCGTGCCGTGACTGCAGATCGAGGAGGTGGTCGCGCAGTCGTTTTCCGGACCGGGCGGCGCGACCGACGAGATCGTCGCGCTGCACCACGCGCAACACCGTGGAGGCGACAGCGCCCGCGAGAGGGTCGGAGACATGCGTGGTGAAGAACAGGTAGCCACGCTCGTGGCAGCGTTCCTCGATCTTCGCAGACGTGACGACCGCGGCAACCGGGAGCCCGGCCCCCAGCGTCTTGGACAGCGTGATGATGTCGGGGACCGCGCCGTCCCGCTCGAACGCGTACATCGCTCCGGTACGTCCGAGTCCGGTCTGTGCTTCGTCGGCGATCAAGAGCATCTCGCGCTCGTCGCATTTGTTCTTCAACGCGGTCAGGTATCCGACCGGCAGATCGATGAGACCGCCCGACGACACGATCGGCTCGACGATGCACGCGGCCAGCGATCCTGCGGACTGCTGGTCGATGAGGTTGAACCCGTAGTCGAGTTCGCCCTGCCAATCGTGGTCACCGCCGGTATTGCTAAACGGTGACCGATAGGCGTTGGGCGTCGGCAGGGTGAAGTTGCCGGGTGGAGGCGGCCCGTAACCCTTACGGCCTGCCGAATAGGTCGCCGCGGCCGCGCCCGATGTCATCCCGTGCCAGGAACGGTCGAACGAGACGATCTCGTACTTGCCCGTATAGAGCTTGGCCATCTTGAGTGCGGCCTCGTTGGACTCGGCGCCGGTCGACAGGAGCATCACCTTGTCCAGCCCGGCGGGTAGCGTCGCGGACAGAGCTCGCGCGAACTCGACGACGGGGCGACTGAGCATCCCGCTGAAAAGGTGATCGAGATTCGTCATCGCGGTGTGGACGGCCTCGACGATTTCCGGATGACCATGGCCCAGAATCGAACTCATCTGTCCCGACGTGAAGTCGAGGATAGGGATGCCGTCGGAGTCGTAGACGTAGGAACCGCTTGCGCGCTCGATGATCCGGGGTGTGAACGTGCCGCCATAGCGGATGATGTGGTCACGGGCGGTCGACCAGAATTCCGAGTTCGTCACGGTGGACTCCTGTCGATGGTTGGCGTTGACCAACGATCTCAGGTGCGCACCAGATTTGTCCCCCTGAAAGGCCGCCGGGGGAAGATTCCCCTCGGCGGCCCTTGCCGGGGACGAGGATCCCCGGACTCAGACGGTGTGTGGCATCAGTGCGCCGGGCGGGATCTGACCGAACCTGCCGGCATTGAAATCTTCGACCGCCTCGACCAGCTCGGCCTTGGAGTTCATCACGAAGGGGCCGTACTGGAAGACCGGCTCGCGGATCGGCTGTCCGCCGAGCAGCAGCACCTCGAGAGCCGGACGGTTCGAATCCTGGTTCTCGGCCGCCGCCAGCGAGATGCGGTCGCCGGGCCCGAGCACCGCGAGCTGTCCCTGCTGGATCGGATTGCCGACCGGTCCGACGGTGCCACGCCCCGACAGCACGTAGACGAGGGCGTTGAAGTCGCGGTTCCATGGCAGGTCCACAGCGGCACCCGGTTGCAGCGTGGCATGGGCCAGGGTGATCGGGGTGCGGGTCGAACCCGGGCCGCGGTGCTCGCCGACGTTGCCGGCGATGATGCGGACGAGTGCGCCGCCGTCAGGGGAACTCACCAGGGTGGCCTGGTTGCCCTCGATGGCCTGGTAGGCCGGGTCGGTGAACTTGTCGCGCTTCGGCAGGTTGACCCACAGCTGGATGCCGTGGAAGAGGCCGCCGCTCTCGACCAGCTCGGCCGGCGGTGTCTCGATGTGCAGGATGCCCGAACCGGCGGTCATCCACTGCGTGGCGCCGTCTTCGATCATCCCGCCGCCGCCATGGGAATCCTGGTGGGCGAAGCGGCCGTCGATCATGTACGTGACCGTCTCGAAGCCGCGGTGCGGGTGCCAGCTGGTGCCCTTCGGCTCGCCGGGTTCGTACTCGACCTCACCCATCTGGTCCATGTGGACGAAGGGGTCGAGAGCAGTTGATGGCACGCCGGCGAATGCGCGGACCACGGGGAATCCCTCGCCCTCGTGGCCGCGTGGGCCGGTGGTCACCGTGCGAACCGGGCGCTGGGTGTCGGCGGCCACCGGACCGGCGACGCGGGGGAGGGTCAGGGTATCTGCGCTCACAGCGGGCATGAGGTGCTCCTTCGAGGCTGGAAGTTCTTACGACCAGTGTAACCGGACCGCGGTCCGATTTGTTCCGGACGGGAGCCGCCCGTCGGGCCGCCGGTGCTCAGCGCCCGCAGGATTAGTGTGGACGCATGGGCACCTTCACGCGCCGGGTCGCCGCCGGCGACGGCACTCTCGTCGCATACCGGGTCACCGGCCCGGCCGACTCGGTAGATGACACCGCAAGCGCGGGCGATGTCCCGACATTGCTGTTGATCCACGGTTGGGCGCAGTCCGGCGACTGCTGGGGGGATGGCCTGGTCAACGACCTCGCGGGGCGGTACCGCGTGATCACGATGGATCTGCGTGGCCACGGTGGTTCGGGAGTGCCCACGGTCGATCGGCTGACCTCTGAGGACTTCGGTGGCGACGTCGCTGCCGTCCTCGCCGCTGAGGTGCCGCCCGGTGGACCGGTGTTCTTGCTGGGTTGGTCCTACGGCGGCCTGGTGATCGCTGACTTCCTCGCCCGCGCCGGGGAGGTCGTTCCCGCCGGGCTGATCTTCGTCGGTGCCATCACGTCCATCGGACGCGGACAGGCAGGAGGTCGAGTGGGGCCACAGATGCGGGCCGCTCTTCCCGACGCCTACTCCGAGGACCCCGCTACAGCGGTCGCTGCGCTGCAGTCATTTGTCGGCGGATTGGCCCCGGCCGGGCAAGGTGCGTGCGCCCAACGACTTCTGGGTACCTCTCTGATCGTGCCCCCACAGATCCGCGCCGGGTTGTTCGCGCGGGAAGCCGCGAACGACGCGTTGTTGGAGCAGTCGGGACTGCCGATACTGCTGATCCACGGGACTGCCGACGGCGTGGTGGACATCTCCAGCGCCGAACATCTCGCCGGACTCGTCCCAGGCGCACTGACCCGGTTTTGGGACGGCGCCGGGCACGCACCGTTCCTGGACGACCCGGCCCGGTTCGTCCGGGAGGTCGACGACTTCCTCGTCGGTGTGTCCGTGGCCGGCGGTGTGCGATGACCGGTTCACGACTGCGTCGAGTTGCACTGATCTCGGTACACACTTCGCCGCTGGCCCAACCCGGTGTCGGAGACGCGGGTGGGATGAACGTGTACGTGTGGCAGACGGCGAAACGGTTGGCGCAGCGGGGGGTCGAGGTCGAGATATTCACCCGGGCAACTTCTTCCACGGATGAACCGGTGGTGACTGCGGCGCCGGGAGTGACCGTCCGCAACGTGGTCGCCGGTCCCTTCGAGGGACTGGACAAGCGAGACCTACCCACCCAGTTGTGCGCCTTCACCGCCGGTGTCCTGCGCGCCGAGGCGGGGCGGCCGGTCGGCTACTACGACCTGGTGCACTCGCACTACTGGCTGTCAGGCCAGGTCGGCTGGCTGGTCCGCGACCGCTGGGCGGTGCCGTTGGTCCACACCGCCCATACCCTCGCCGCGGTCAAGAACGCATCGCTTGCCGCGGGCGACACCCCTGAACCGCCCATGCGACAGGTCGGTGAACAGCAGGTCGTCGATGAAGCAGATCGGCTGATCGTGAACACCGAATCCGAGACGCAGCAATTGATCTCGATCCACGGGGCCGACCCCCGACGGATCGACGTGGTCACTCCCGGCGCCGATCTCGAGTGCTACACCCCGGGTTCGCGGACCCAGGCTCGGCTCGAGTTCGGTCTCGACCCAGACGAGGTCGTGGTGACGTTTGTAGGGCGGATTCAGCCGCTCAAGGCCCCCGACGTTCTGCTCCGGGCAGCTGCGCCACTGATCAGGCGTGGTCTCGCCGACGGCAAGAAGCTGCGGTTGCTGATCGCCGGCGGACCGTCCGGATCGGGCTTGGACCGCCCCTCTTCGTTGATCGACCTGGCCAGGGAACTCGGTGTCGAATCGTCGGTGACCTTCATCCCGCCCCAGTCGCCGCAGCGACTCGTCCAGGTCTACCGGGCGTCGAATCTGGTTGCCGTCCCGAGCTATTCGGAGAGTTTCGGGCTGGTGGCCATCGAGGCCCAGGCGACCGGAGTGCCGGTACTCGCGGCTGACGTCGGTGGGCTGGGTGTCGCAGTCGAGAACGGGGTCAGCGGCGTCCTCGTCGACGGGCACGACATCGATGACTGGACGGCCGAACTGGACCGGCTCCTCGGCGATCTGCCGAAGCTGGAAGCCATGGGCGCAGCGGCTCATCAACATGCGCAACACTTCTCGTGGGATCACACCGCGGACCAACTGTTGGCCGGCTACGGCAAGGCGATCGAGACGTTCCGCAGCCGTGTCGCGCCGCGGGCCGCCGCTTCGCCCGTCCCGGCCGCCAACGGAACAGATACCGAAGACGATCGACCATTGACGCGGATCGCCCGCCGATTCGCAGGACGACGGAATGGAGTACGTACGTGACCACACAGGTGACCACAGACCTGAGCGGAATCATCGAGGACTTCCTCGGTGAGCGTGAACTGACCTACAGCCGCAAGGATTCCGGCGGAAAAGACGCCGACTACTTCGTGATCGAGCTGCCGGGCGAAAAGAAGCTCAAGACAACAGTGCTGCTGACGGTGGGTCCACACGGACTGCGCCTGGAAGCGTTTGTCTGCCGTAAGCCCGATGAGAATCACGAGGGTGTCTACAAATGGATGCTCAAGCGAAATCGTCGGCTCTACGGGGTGGCGTACACCCTCGACAACGCCGGCGACATCTATCTGGTGGGCAGGCATTCGGCCGACTCCATCACTGCGGCCGAACTGGATCGGCTCCTCGGTCAGACGCTGGAAGCCGCCGACGGCGATTTCAACGTGTTGCTGGAGATCGGGTTCATCACCTCGATCCGCCGGGAATGGGCGTGGCGGGTCTCGCGAGGGGAGTCGTTGAACAACCTGAAGGCGTTCGAGCACCTGATCGAGGGGCATGAACCCGGGGGTGTTCGGCCGGATGATGCCGGCGCAGGCAGAGCGGACGGAGCCGGCGCGCCGCAAGCCGGGGGCAGCAGGGCGGAGTCCGTCGTGCAAAACGGCGTCGCGCCCCGAAATCTCGGCGATGATGAGGATGATGTGTCCGATTCTGTAAAAGCCTGACAGCAATCATTGGTATGTTCTGCTGCAGAAGTCACCCCACGATGCCGGAGGTCAGTCAGTCATGAGTTTCACGAGTCCGTATCCGCCTGTTGAAATTCCCGACGGCTCGATCTACGAGACGCTCTTCGGCAACATCAGCGAAGAAGACCTGGAGCGGACCGCGCTCATCGACGCCGGCGCCACCGAGGGCACGACGTACCGGGAACTGATCAAACGGATCAACGCGTTCGCCGGGGCATTGGCCGCACGGGGTATCGCGGTCGGCGACAAGGTCGCTCTGCTCTCACCGAACACGTCGGCTTTCGCGTTCGTGTTCCACGGCATCCTGCGGGCAGGTGCTACCGCGACCACGGTCAATGCCCTGTTCACCGCACCCGAGATCGCCAAACAGCTCACCGACTCCGGTGCCAAGATGCTGATCACCGTCACCCAGCTCGCCGACGGCGCAAAAGCCGCAGCTGCGCAGGTGGGTCTGCCCGAGAGCGCGGTGATCATCCTCAACGGGCCCGGCGAGGCCGAGAGCCCGAACCCGAACGCGATCGACCTGCTCGCGGCCGGGCTGCCCGCTCCTGAGGTGAGCTTCGACCCCGCCACCCATCTGGCGGTCCTGCCCTACAGCTCGGGAACCACCGGCAATCCGAAGGGTGTGATGCTGACGCACCGCAACCTGATCGCAAACGTCGCGCAGAGCCAGCCCCTGCTGAAGATGTCCCACGACGATTCGGTGCTGGCTGTGTTGCCGTTCTTCCACATCTACGGCATGACGGTGCTGCTCAACCTCGCGCTGTACAACCGCGCGAAACTCGTCGTGATGCCGCGTTTCGACCTCGTGCAGTTCCTGGAGTCCATCCAGAACTTCAAGTGCAGCTACGTGTTCATCGCACCGCCGGTCGCCGTTGCGCTGGCCAAGCACCCGTTGGTCGCGGACTACGATCTGTCGTCGATCAACACCATCATGTCCGGCGCGGCCCCTCTCGACGAAGAGCTCGGCAAGGCCGTCGCGAAGCGGCTGAACACCCAGGTCATCCAGGGTTACGGCATGAGTGAACTCAGCCCGGTGAGCCATGTGATCCCGGTCGATCCGGGCGATGGTCCGCAGGCTCCGCTGAACTCCTGCGGATGGCCGATCCCCAACACCGTGAACAAGATCGTCGACCCCGCCAGCGGCGAGGACATCGGTATCCCGGCAGAGGGCTTGAGCGAGCCCGGCGAGCTGTGGGTGTCCGGACCGAACGTCATGGTCGGGTACCTGAACAACGACGCGGCGACCAAGGAGACCATCGACGATGACGGCTTCCTGCACACCGGCGACATGGCGAAGGTCGACTCGGATGGCTTCGTCTACATCGTCGATCGGCTCAAGGAGCTCATCAAGTACAAGGGCTACCAGGTGCCGCCCGCCGAACTCGAGGCGCTGCTCCTCACCCACGACGACGTCGCCGACGTCGCGGTGATCGGCGTCATCGAGGCCGACACCGGGGAAGAGATCCCGAAGGCTTTCGTGGTCAAGCGTGAGGGCGCGGACCTCACCGGTGAGCAGGTGATCGAGTTCGTGGCATCGCAGGTGGCTCCGCACAAGAAGGTTCGTGAGGTCGAGTTCATCGACGCGATCCCGAAGAGCGCGGCAGGCAAGATCCTTCGGAAGGATCTGCGCAAGCCCGTCGCCTGACCCAAACGATCCACATATACGAAGACGATCCGCCTACAGGTGGATCGTCTTCGTATTTCCGGCTCGTTTGCGGGATTAGGAGACAGCCTCGGCGTTGTCGTTGGCCTCGATCGCACCAAGCGACTTCGGCGGTCGCACGTACTTGTTCGGAATGCTCAGCGCCAGGAGCGCCGCACCGATCGCCGCGATGCTGCCGACGATGAACACCAGGCGGAAGCTGGACTCCGACGGCACACTCTGGCCGCCACCGAGGTCGATCACCGAGCTGGCGAGGATGGTCGCCAGCAGCGCTGACGCGATCGCGGTGCCGATCGAGCGCATCAGGGAGTTCAGGCTGTTCGCGGCGGCCATCTGATGCAGCGGAGCCGCGGACATGATGAGCGCGGGCATCGCCGAGTACCCGATGCCGACACCGGCGCTGACGATGATGTTGGCGACGAGGATCTGCCACGGTTCGGCCATCAGGAAAACCGACGTCACGTATCCGGCTGCGATCACCGAGGCGCCGATCAGCAGCGTGAACTTCGGGCCGATGACGATGTTGAGCCGCGCGGACACCGGGGAGAGGAACATCATCATGAGTCCGCCCGGAGCCAGGATGAGGCCGGTCGCGAGGATCGTCTCACCCATGCCGTAATCGACGACCCCGGGGATGTTCGGGATCTGCAGCAGCTGCGGGGCGGACAGGCCGATCGCCATCAGCGAGAAGCCGACGAGCACCGAAGCCGCGTTGGTCAGGACGATGATCGGCTGCCGGGACGTGCGCAGATCGACAAGCGGGGTCTTCGTGCGTAGTTCGAACCAGCCCCAGATGGCCAGGATCGCCAGACCGGCGACGGTCAGTCCCAACGTCATGGCGCTGGTCCAACCCCAGGTGGCACCCTTCGACAGCGCGAGCAACAACGCCACGAGCGCGGTGGTCAGTCCGACGGCGCCGATGACGTCGAAGGTGCCCGGCGATTGCACATGCGACTCGCTGACGAGCGTGAACACCAGGATGAACGTGAAGGTGGCGAGTCCGGCGGACGTCCAGAACAGCACGTGCCAGTCGAAGGTCTGTGTGATCCATGCCGCGACCGGCAGGCCGATGGCGCCGCCGACACCGAGGGTCGCCGACATCGTGGCGATCGCCCCGGGGATATGGGCCGGATAGAGCTTGTCGCGCAGGAGGCTGATGCCGCAGGGGATCAGGCCCATCGCCAGGCCCTGCAGTCCACGTCCGACGATCATCGGAACCACCAGCGACGTCAGTGCGCAGATGACCGAGCCGACGATCATCGCGGCGATACACCCCAGGATCACGGCGCGTTTGCCGAACATGTCGGCGAGCCGCCCGGCGATCGGCATGCCGACCGCAGCGGCCAGTAGCGTCGACGTGATGACCCACGAGGCGTTGTCGGCGCTGGTGTTGAGGTATTCCGGCAGCTTGCCGACGATGGGGATCACGAGAGTCTGCATGAACGACGCCAGCAGTCCGCCGAAGCAGAGCACAGCGATCAGCAATCGCGGGTTCGAGGACTTCTCAGGCGCGGTAGTCATTACTTGCATCATGCATGCAAATGCGGAATGCAACAAATCAGACAGGGCTGTGACCTGCGCTGTGTTGGTTTGGCTCGCTGTGATGGTTTGGCTCGCTCCGCTCGCGGGCAGTTCGGCCCTTCAGCGCGTGCTCTTCCTTCGTCGACTCAGTCGCTGCGCTCCCTCGCTCCTCTGTCCAGAGCACGCGGGGCCTCCTGCCGGGTCCTCGCATCGCTTCGCTCGCTCAGTCCGACCTTCCGTCGGCCGCGCCTCCCGGTCCTCGCGTCGGTCGCTGCGCTCCCTCGCTCAGACTTCCGTCGAGCGTGCCGATACCGCCGTCGACCGTGCCGATACCGCCGTTGAGCGGGCTCAAACAACCGTCGACCGTGCCGATACCGCCGTTGAGCGGGCTCAAACAACCGTCGACCGTGCCGATAACGCCGCCGACCGTGCCGAAGATGACGGTGCGAAGGGGCCCTCAGACCAGGAGGCGGGCCCGCAGACGCTCGAGGTCGTCCCCGGTCACCCGGCAGGCGGCGAGGTAGTCCTCGAGCGACCCATACGTATCGAGCATCGCTTGTTGTGCGGCGGCCAGATACACCTCGTTGACGCCGAGCAGATCATCCGAGATCTCGATGGGCTCGCCGTCGGGTGGGCCGTAGATCTTCTGCATGTGGGCCCGTAGAGGCCCGATGCTCGCGTTACTTTCCAGGTAGTCCTTCAGGACCTCGTCTCGGGCGACACCCAGGGCACCGAGCACCAGGGCGACCACCCAGCCGGTCCGATCCTTTCCTGCAGCGCAGTGGACGAGCACCCGCCGATCGGGGTCGCCGAGCAACTTGATGACCTGTTCGATGCAGTTCATCGCTCCCGGCAGCATCGGCATCGTCGCGTAGACCTGGGACAGGTATCGGGTGCGGTTCGCCATGTACTCCTCACGAGAGATCTCGTGTGGGGCCTTGCCGTCCGGGCGCAGGTCAAAGGGCAGGACGTGGACCTCGATGCCGGCGGGGACCCTGTCCGTACCACTGCGCTCTATCTCGCCTATATCCCTGACATCGAAGATGTCGGTCACACCGAGGTTGACGAGATCTTGCCCGCCGGTGTCCTCCAGGGAACTGAGTTCTGAACTCCTGAAGAGGAAACCTGAACCGACACAACGTCCTTCGTCGGTTTTCAGGTCGGACACATCGCGGAAATTCCAGGCGCCGGAGAGCATGGCGGTCAGTGTATGTGGTCGCGGGGGCAACCGGGCGGGTCGGCCTGTGGAAAACTATTGCCTCATGAGCAACGGAACCCTGATCCTGATGCGGCACGGCGAGAGCGAATGGAACGCGTCCAACCAGTTCACCGGCTGGGTCGACGTTGCCCTCACCGACAAGGGCAGGGCCGAGGCCGTGCGGGCCGGCGAGCTGCTCGTCGAGCACGACGTGCTGCCCGACGTCCTCTACACGTCGCTGCTGCGGCGCGCGATCACGACCGCCGAGATCGCCCTGAACACCGCCGACCGGCACTGGATCCCGGTGATCCGCGACTGGCGACTCAACGAGCGGCACTACGGCGCCCTGCAGGGTCTGAACAAGGCCGAGACCAAAGAGAAGTTCGGTGACGAGCAGTTCATGCTGTGGCGCCGCAGCTATGACACCCCGCCGCCCCCGATCGAGAAGGGTGCCGAGTACAGCCAGGACGCCGACGTCCGCTACGCCGACCTGCCCGAGGTGCCGCTGACCGAATGCCTCAAAGACGTTGTGGTCCGGCTCATCCCGTACTTCGAGGAAGCCATTGCCGCGGATCTCAAGGCAGGCAAGACGGTGCTCGTCGCCGCGCACGGCAACTCATTGCGCGCTCTGGTGAAGTATCTCGACGGCATCTCCGACGAGGACATCGCCGGCTTGAACATCCCGACCGGCAACCCGCTGCGGTACGACCTCGACGAGAACCTGAAACCGCTGAACCCGGGTGGCACCTACCTGGACCCTGACGCGGCTGCTGCGGGTGCGGCCGCAGTGGCCGCGCAAGGCAGCAAATAGTACGGATTCGCGCGCCATCGCCGCCTGCGGCGACGGAATCCGCACCTCTTCGTGCAACCAGCGCTGGTGGTCGAAAGCGAGGTCTACCCTGGTTCCATGGCGGGAGAAAACACATCTGGGACCGGGACCGACACACGTGATTCCACAATTCGGGTGACCCATTCACTCGCGCAAGAACGGTACGAGATATTTGTCGGCGACGATTACGTCGGCTATCTCGACTACGTCAGCGAACCCGAACAGGTGCTGCTGACCCATACCGTGGTGCACAGCCAGTTCAGTGGCCACGGGTATGCCGCCCACCTGGTCAAATACGTGCTCGACGACATCGCGCAATCGGGTAAGCAGGTCGTGCCGTTGTGCTCCTATGTCGGGTATTTCATCGACAAGAACCCTG
This sequence comes from Williamsia sp. 1135, assembly GCF_002095395.1. Classification (GTDB taxonomy): domain Bacteria; phylum Actinomycetota; class Actinomycetes; order Mycobacteriales; family Mycobacteriaceae; genus Williamsia. The sequence goes on along the minus strand of NZ_MJEI01000095.1, from coordinate 126,958 downwards.
AATACGCGGGTATGGCCACTGAAGTGACCCGCTGAGCGAAATCCAAAACGGTCACGGGTCGAAACAAATGCGCCGCCGGGGCCATTCTGGCGACAATCGGGTGAACAACGTCCCAACTCTGGCGCGCTGACTTGTTACCGGCACCCGATGCCGAGCATTCTGCATAGGTGTCATGTTCAGCTGCCCGTAAGATTTGTCTGTGACCGCATTTGTTGTCGCGGGCGTGGCGTTGCTGGCGCTACTGATCGGCGCGACGGCCGGATGGCTCGTCGGCCGACGCAGAGACCTGCCTGAATCGTCCGAATCAGCCGAAATCGTCGCCCCGGCGGTCCCGACCGTGCTGCAGGCGACACCGCCGCCCCAAGCCGCCACCCGGATGACGCGCGCGATGCTGCTCGACCTCATCGTCGAAGGCGGCGAGACCGGCGTCGCGGTGGTCGACGACGTGCGCGACGTCGTCTTCTACAACGAGCAGGCCGTCCACCTGGGGATGGTCCACGATCATCTGCTGGACGATTCGGTCTGGGAGTATGCCCGCTACACCCTGGAGAGCGGCGACAACGGTCGGTTCACGTTCGTGCCGCCGCAGGGCACAGGTGCCTTCGTGTCGACCGGCCGCGCACCGGGTCGCAAGATCCAGTCGGTGTCGTGCCTGTCCGAACTGATCGCCGACGGTGGCGAGCGATATGCGGTCGTCTACGGCCACGACGACTCCGAGAACATCCGGGTCGAGGAGACCCGCCGCGACTTCGTCGCCAACGTCTCCCACGAATTGAAGACCCCCGTCGCCGCGATCGGGCTCCTGGCCGAAGCGCTGATGGAGTCGTCCGATGACCCGTACTCGGTGGAGCACTTCGGTGAGCGGGTCCGCATCGAATCGATGCGCCTGGGCAACATGGTGTCGGAGCTGATCGCGCTGTCGCGACTGCAGGGTGCCGAGCGACTGCCGGATCTGGAGGATGTCGAGGTCGACGTCCTGATCGACGAGGTGCTGGACCGGGCCCAGATCAACGCCGAGGCCGCGGGCATCAAGCTCACCACCGACGACGACTCGGGCCTGCAAGTCCACGGCGACCACACCCTGCTGCTGACGGCGCTGAACAACCTGGTGGCCAATGCGATCGCCTATTCACCCAGCGGGACAGCAGTCTCCATGAGCAGGCGGGTGATCAACGTCGACGGCAGGCCGATGGTGGCCATCGCCGTCACCGACCGCGGCATCGGTATCGCGCCCCAGCATCAGATGCGGGTGTTCGAGCGCTTCTTCCGTATCGACAAGGCCCGCTCGCGCGCCACCGGCGGCACCGGCCTGGGACTGGCGATCGTCAAGCACGTCGCCAGCAACCACGGTGGCGCCATCGAACTGTGGAGCAAACCCGGAACCGGCTCCACCTTCACCCTCACCATCCCACTCGCCGCGGCGGCTCGACCGTCGGCCTCCGCGGCCAGAGAATCAGACAAGACCGCAATCGTGGTCCACGAAGAGAGAGAACTGAGCCGTTGACACATGTGCTGATCGTCGAGGACGAAGAATCCTTGGCCGACCCGCTCGCGTTCCTGCTTCGAAAAGAGGGTTTCGAAGCCACGATCGTCACCGACGGCAACTCGGCGCTGCCTGAGTTCGAGAGGGTGAGCCCGGACATCGTGCTGCTCGACCTGATGTTGCCCGGAGCCTCGGGCACCGAGGTCTGCAAAGCCATTCGGGCCCGTTCGTCGACGCCGGTGATCATGGTGACCGCGCGCGACAGCGAGATCGACAAGGTCGTCGGACTCGAACTGGGCGCCGATGACTATGTGACCAAACCTTATTCGGCTCGCGAGCTGATCGCCCGGATCCGGGCGGTGCTCCGCCGCGGCGGTGACGCAGGCGAAGCGATCGACCTCGACGGCGGGCTCATCGAGGCGGGACCGGTGTCGATGGACGTCGAGCGCCACACGGTCTCCGCCAGCGGACAGTCGATCACGTTGCCGCTCAAAGAATTCGATCTCCTCGAGTACCTTTTGCGCAACGCGGGCCGGGTGCTGACCCGGGGGCAGCTCATCGACCGGGTCTGGGGTGCCGATTATGTCGGCGACACCAAAACCCTTGACGTGCATGTGAAGCGGCTGCGGTCGAAGATCGAATCCGATCCCGGCAATCCCAAGCACCTGGTGACCGTGCGAGGGCTGGGCTACAAGTTCGAGCCCTGAGCCCCGGCCCACACCGCGGGTCTGGGGGAGTAGGGCTCAGGCCTCTTCCGGGTGCTGGGCGTACTTGATGTCGCCCTCCTGACGCTTGGTGGCGGCGGCGGTGGCCGGGTGGATCGCGATGAGCCCGAGTCCCTGGCGACGCCGGCAGGCCTTCGCGAGTTCCTCGTAGGCGGGCTCGCCGAGAAGCGCGATCAACTCCGGCCGGTAAGACTGCCAGACCTGCTTCGCGCCGATGTGTGCGTCGGGGGATCCGGAGCAGTACCACTCGAGGTCGGCGCCCCCGGACCCCCAGCCACGCCGGTCGAACTCGGTGATGGTGGTCTTGAGGACCTGCTCGCCGTCGGGCCGTTCCACCCACTGCTGCTCACGTCGCACCGGGAGCTGCCAGCACACCTCGGGTTTGACCTCGAGTGGCTCGATACCCTTGCGCAGCGCCATCGAGTGCAGGGCGCAGCCCTGACCGCCGGAAAAACCCGGCCGGTTCAGGAAGATGCAGGCGCCCTTGTATTTGCGGGTCTTGAGGGCGAGCTCGCCGTCGAGCTCATCCTCTTCAAGGTATCCGCGTTTGCCCAAAGGGTCTTTGCCCGTGCCCTTTTCGTAGTTCTGCCAGTCCGCAGGGGTGAGCATCGCCATGCCCTTCGCCAGGATCTTGCGGTCATCTGAGTCGGACAGGTAGGCCCCGTGGCTGCAACAGCCGTCGTTCTCGCGGCCTTCGATGATGCCCTGGCAAGCAGGGGTGCCGAAGACACAGGTCCAGTGCGACAACAACCAGGTGAGGTCGGCGTTGATGATGTGTTCTGGGTTTTCGGGGTCGGCGAACTCGTACCACTCGCGCGGAAAGTCCAGAGGAACTTCCGGGGCCGGGTCGATTTTAGAGGCTGCGTGCACAATCACCAACGGTAGACGCACTAAGTTGTAACCCGTGCGTTTAGGAGTGCTTGATGTCGGCAGTAACACAGTCCACCTGTTGGTTGTCGATGCCCACCGGGGCGGTCACCCGACCCCGATGAGTTCGACGAAGTCGACACTGCGGCTGGCCGAGCAGATCGATGCCGATGGCCGGCTCTCGCAGCGCGGTGCCGATGGGTTGATCGACTCGGTCGACGAGTTCACGAAAATCGCCTACACCTCGGGTTGCAAGCAGGTCATGGCGTTCGCCACCTCGGCGGTACGCGACGCGGCGAACTGCGACGAGGTGCTCGAACGCGTCGCCGAGGCGACCGGGGTGCGGGTCGTGGTGCTCTCGGGTGTCGACGAGGCCCGCCTGACCTCGCTGGCGGTGCGCCGCTGGTACGGGTGGGGTTCTGGCCGGATTGTCGCCCTCGACATCGGTGGCGGCTCGCTGGAGCTGTCGAATGGGGTCGACGAGGAACCGGACGTCGCGCTGTCGCTGCCGCTGGGAGCGGGCAGGCTCACCAGGGAGTGGCTCATGGAGGACCCCCCTGGCCGGCGGCGCGTTGCGGTGTTGCGTGACTGGCTCGATGCCGAGCTCGCGGCGGGCGCCAAAGAACTCATCGCAGCGGGCTCCCCGGACCTGGCGGTGGGCACGTCCAAAACGTTCCGCTCGCTGGCGCGACTCACCGGTGCGGCCCCTTCCAGCGCAGGACCCCGAGTCAAGAGGACACTGACCATCAGTGGTTTGAGACAGTTGATCGCGTTCATCTCCCGGATGACTGCAGCGGATCGAGCCGAACTGGAGGGGGTGAGTGTGGACCGCGCAGGACAGCTGGTGGCGGGCGCACTCGTCGCGGAGGCGAGCATGCGCGCGCTGTCGATCGATACTTTGGAGATATGCCCATGGGCCCTACGCGAAGGTGTCATTCTGCGCAGACTGGATCTGGAGTCCAGCGACACCGAGTTGCCGGCGGGCGAACGCTAAGGATGGTGAACTAACTCATGGCCAGAGGATCGGATCCCGATTCACGTCCCATCTCGGTTGCCGAGTTGCTGGCGCGCGCCAAAGAGGCCGGTGCGACGGACGTCGCCGAGGCAGCGGCCAACTCACCGGCAGCCACCGGCCGCCGCCATCGCGGTGGTAAGGACGGCATCTCCGTCGCCGAGCTGACCGGCGAGATCCCGCGTATCGCCGAGCCCACGACACCGCCGCCCACCCGCGACTTCAATTCTGCTGACGTCTCCGAGCGTGCCGGATCGTCGGCGCCCGAGGCCGACGTCGCCGAGACGAAGCCCGCCCCCGCGGTGTCAGCTGACTCGGCGGAGCAGGAGGAGGCCCCGTCCGACCCGGAACCGGAAAAGGCCGAACCCCAGGCGACGGGGCCGTCTGTCGCCGATACGTCCGATCAGCATTCGGACTCCGAGACCACCGGCGTCATCTCCTCGGTGCAGGCGTACTCGCAGGTCGACGACGAGGACCCGAACCGCGATCGTCAGGATGATCATCGGGTTCTCAGCGCCGCCGAGCGGGACCGCGAGTTCGAGGCATACCGCAATTTCGAGGACGTCGACGCGACCCCGTCACCGACCGGTGAGCCGAAGAAGAAACGCGGCATCCTGGGATTCGGACGCAAGAAGGCGGCCGCGGCCACGCCGTCCGCACCTGCATCGCCGAGGACCTCTCGGGACCAAGCGGACGATACCGATCATGAAGTGACGCAGCTCATACCGACGGTCACCGCGACACCGCCGCCGTACCCTCCGGCCTTCGCCACGGACGGTCCGCCTCCGCCTGTGCCCGCCGAGTCCGCCACACCGGCTCAGTCGCCTGCGCCCGGGGCTGCGCCGGCCGATACCGGCCGATACCTGCGTTTCGACGTCGACGACGACGCGTCGTCCCGCGTCGACACCACGAAGCGTGCGAGCTCCGATGAGTCGAATGCTGCACCCGCCCAGGCGGATACCCGTGGATTCGGGGCGTTTGCGAGCGCAACCCCGGCCGTCGAGACCCCGGCCGGAGAGCCGTCGTCAGTAGAGACGCCGGGCGACGACGCGAACTCGGGTGCCGATGCTGTGCGGACCCGGCTGACCGGATCGGCCGCGGCACAGGAGCACCCGCCCGCCGGTGACCGCGCCCACGATGAGGCGGCTCCCGCGGAGTCCACGGACAAGTCGCCGTCGGTCCAGTGGCTGTTGCTCATCGGTCAGGTGCTGGCCGGGTTGGCCGTCGGCGTCGCGCTCTTCTGGGGCTTCACCGAATTGTGGCGCTGGAATGTGTATTTCGCACTCATACTCGCGGTCGCGGTGATCTTCGGGTTGGTCACCCTGGTGCACGTCGTGCGGCGCAGCCAGGATCTGATCAGCACCCTGCTGGCATTGGGTGTCGGCTTGCTCGTGACGATTGGTCCGTTGGTGCTGTTGCTCGTCGCCGGAGACTGAGGAGTCGGTGTCGGAACAGGGTCGGGACGACCCCGCGGCGGCTTCGCAGGATCAGTCGCTTCGTGGTGAGATCGCCGTCGGGTTGTCGACGGCGTCGGTTTACCCGCAGAACACCGAGGCGGCCTTTCAGTACGCCAACGAACTCGGCTATGACGGCATCGAACTGATGGTGTGGGCGGAGCCGGTCAGCCAGGACATCGATCGGGTCGCGATGCTGTCTGACCGCTATCACCTTCCTGTGCTGTCGGTGCATGCGCCGTGTCTGCTGATCTCGCAGGGGATATGGGGCCGCGACCCCATCGCGAAACTGGCGCGGGCGGTGACCGCTGCCGAGGACCTGGGCGCGGACACGGTGGTCGTACATCCGCCGTTTCGGTGGCAGCGCAGGTACGCGCGTGAGTTCTCTGTGCTCGTCGCGACCCTGGAAGAGGACTCCGACGTCGCGGTGGCCGTGGAGAACATGTTCCCTATCCGCACCGATCGGTTCTTCGGGAAGTACGAGGGCGCTGCCGACCGGATGCGCAGGCGCGGGGGCCCGGGTTCGTCGGTGTCGGCGTACGCGACCTCCTTCGACCCCACCGACGACGGTTATGCGCACTACACCCTCGACATCTCACACGCCGCGACGTCGGGCGTCGACGTCCTCGCGATGCTCGACCGGATGGGCACCGGTCTGCGCCACCTGCACCTCACGGACGGGTCGGGGGCGGCCGTCGACGAACATCTGGTCCCGGGTGATGGGTCGCAGCCGTGTGTGCAAGTGTGTAACCGTCTTGCCGATAGCGGTTTCTCTGGTTCGGCCGTGCTGGAAGTCAGCAGCAGCGCGGTCAACACCAAAGCTGAAAGACTCGAAATCCTTTCCCGCTCACTGGATTTCGCACGTACACACCTAGAGCGGCCTTGACTTACAGGAGCATCGGAAAGTTGTCTGCGCCCACTCTCGACCAACTCAACACGTTGCGGACCGACGGTCCCAGTGGTCCGGATCACATCGAATACACCGCTGTGATCGACCCCGTGTTCACCATCGGGCCGAAGGTTCACGGTGGGACCACCCAGATGCTCTCCGCGAAGGCGGCGTTGGCGGGTTTCATCGCCACAGCCCCCGAGGGCGCACCGCCCGCCACCGGGCTCGCGCCAGTGGCGATCTCCACCAATTACCTCGGTGCCCCCGATCCGGCGGAGATCACCCTCATGGTGTGGGTCCGCAAGCGTGGTCGCACTGTCTCGCTCGTGGACGTCGAGGTCCACCAGAAGGGCCGGAACCTGATCCACTCGACAGTGACGATCGGCACCCTCGACACCGAAGGTCACTTCTCCGCCCCCACTCCGTTGACCGCGCTGCCGATCGAACCCCCGGACGACGTGATCTGGGTCGACCAGAGCCCCATGGGCGACGTCATGCACCTGTCGGCGTCGATCGACGTGGCCATCGAGCCCGACTCGCTCGCCTTCATCAAGGGGGAGAAGGCGGACCCGGTGTTCCGGATGTGGGCTCGTCCGAAGGAGGGCGTGACCGATGGGCTGTTCGCGGTCCTGAGCGGCGATCTGAGCGCCCCGGTCGTGATGAACCTGCATCTGTTCGGCTGGGCGCCGACCGTTCAGCTGACGACGTATCTGCGGCGCTTGCCGGCGCCGGGATGGCTACGTATCCAGGCCTCGAGTGCCGAGGTCGGGCACGGGTGGTTCGAAGAAGATCATCTCGTCATCGACTCCGCGGGCGACGTCATCGTGCAAACCCGGCAGCTCGCGTTGATACCGGCGTCGGGCTGACAAGCACCCGTCGGGATACCGGCGTCGGGCTGACGACCTCCCCTTGCGAATGAACCTTCCAGAAACGAGAAAGTGAACTCATGACCCAGCGAATCGCCATCATCGGCGGTGGAAACATCGGGGAGGCGTTGCTCGCCGGCCTGATCGGATCCGGAAAACCGACCAAGGACCTGGTGATCGCGGAGAAGTCGCCGAGCCGGGGCAAGGAGCTCACCGAGGAGTACGGCGTCCGGGTGACCGACATCGCCGACGCCGTCGAGGGCGCGAACATCGTCGTACTGGCCATCAAGCCGGGCGACGTGGATGCGGTCCTGGCCGTGATCGCCGACGTCGAGGATGTCGGTGAGGTCGAGCGCCTGACAGTCACCCTCGTCAGTGGACTCCCCACCGCCAAATACGAGAACGCGCTGCCCGCCGGTGCACCCGTGGTGCGGGTGATGCCGAACACCCCCATGCTCGTGGGAGAGGCGATGAGCGGCGTCACCGGTGGGCGTTATGCGACCGAGGAACACGTCGCGACTGTCGTCACGCTGCTCGAGACCGTCGGTAAGGTCGTCGTCGTGCCCGAAAAGCAGATCGATGCGATCACCGCGCTCTCCGGGTCGGGACCGGCATACCTGTTCCTGGTGGCCGAGGCGATGATCGACGCCGGGGTCTCGCTCGGGCTCACGCGTGCGCTTGCCACCGAGTTGGCGGCGCAGACGGTGCGGGGTTCGGGCGTTCTGCTGACCGACTCGGGACTGTCGCCGGTCGATCTGCGGGCTGCGGTCACCTCGCCCGCCGGGACGACCGCCGCAGCGCTTCTGGAGATGGAAAAGCACGGCCTGCGGCACGCGGTCGCCGAAGGTGTTCGCGCGAGCGCGGCGAAGAGTGAGGCGATCGGGCGAGTTGTGCTGTCGGGGATCGAGTCGTCCTAGGCTTCGGCCACCCCTGTCGTTGCCGGTGGACGGCGCAAAAACGGGTGGGGCGGGTGGCGGGAAGGCCTGATTCCGCAAGAAATCCGAATCAGTTGCCCACTCACGTCGCTTTAACCCCACCCGCCACGCTAAGCTTCGCTGAGCACGTGCGTGTCTGGAGTCCGCCGGAGGGGAAGCCGAGCGGCCGCGACGCGTGCCCCGGAGGTATGAAATTTTCATGGCATCTGCAAGTAAGCCAGGTGACAACGCCGGTGGTGGAACTCAGTTCCTGACCGTCGCAGAGGTCGCATCCCTGATGCGCGTCTCGAAGATGACCGTGTACCGCCTGGTACACAACGGAGAACTGCCCGCGGTACGTGTGGGTCGATCCTTCCGCGTGCACGCCAAGGCAGTGCACGACTATCTCGAGACGTCCTATTTCGACGCCGGATAGAAATCCCGACTGACAAACTCAGAATCTGTCCGGGTTCGGCAGGTCGGCTGCACCACGCGGTCGGCCGATCGAGCGGGCGATTTCGTCACCGGTGCGCCGGGCGGTAAGGTTTGTAGTCGACCCGTTCGCCGGTGTTCTGGCGCGCGAAGTAAGTGAGCCAGCCTGTGTGGACGGCCAAAACCTGTAGGACCATCCGGTCAGATCGTGAGGAAGTTCCCAGATGGGTTCAGTGATCAAGAAGCGCCGCAAGCGCATGTCGAAGAAGAAGCACCGCAAGTTGCTGCGTCGCACGCGAGTGCAGCGCAGGAAACTCGGTAAGTGAGTTTTTCTTTTCTCAGAACCCGCCGCTTGTCGGCGGGTTTTGTTTTGTCAGGACGCGGGTTTGAATTGGTGGAACCCTAATCCCCGTCTCACTGGGTGAACCGGGGATCGAGTCCGTACGCTGGTCGCCATGGTCGATGGTGAGGGCGTGGTGCAGCAGACGCCACGGGTGGTTCTGGTCACCGGTGCATCGACGTTCCTCGGTGGGTATCTGACCACGAGGCTCGCCCAGAACCCTGCCGTCGAGCGGGTGATCGCGGTGGATTCGTTGGCTCCGTCGAAAGACATGTTGCGGCGGTTCGGTCGCGCAGAGTTCCTCCGCGTCGACATACGCAGGCCCACCATTGCGAAAGTGATCGACCAGGCGGGCGTCGACACGGTCGTCCATGCCGCGACATCGGTGATGGACACCGTCGGACATTCGCCCGCGATCAAAGAGTTCAACGTCATCGGGACGATGCAGTTGTGCGCCGCATGTCAGCGCAGCCCGACAGTCAAACGATTCGTGATGCGCTCGACCGGCATGGTCTATGGCGCGAGCTCGGCGGATCCCGCGCACTTCTCGGAGGACACCTCCGCGCGCCGGGAACCGACCGGTGGATATGCCCGGGACCTGATCGACGTCGAGGGTTATGCGCGCGGTCTCGGACGGCGCCGCCAGGACATGGCCGTCACCATCCTGCGTCTGACCGCAATGCTCGGTCCGCAGATCTCGAGCCGGATGAGCAAGTATTTCTCCTCGACGATCATCCCCGTCGCCATCGGGCACGAGCCGCGGTTGCAGTTCCTGCACGAGGAGGACGCCCTGTCGGTGCTCGAACACGCGACGCTCGCCGGCCGGTCCGGCATCTTCAACGTCGCGGGCGACGGGGTGCTGACACTGAGTCAGGCAGTGCGCCGGGCCGGGCGGATCGCGTTGCCGGTGCCGTCGTCGATGATGGGCACGGTCGCCGGCGTCTATCGCGGAATGCGCGTGAGCACGATGCAGCTCGATCAGATCGACTACCTGACGTTCGGGCGCGTACTCGACACCACGCGGATGCGCACCGAACTCGGTTTCGGCCCGAGGTACACGAGCATGGAGACGTTCGACGACTTCTTGTCTCGAAAACCCTTGGCGCCGGTGGTCTCTCCGGCGGCGTGGCGCCGGATGGAGGAGTGGACGAGGCAGGCCGCGAAACAACTGACGTGAGAAAATGACCGTCAAGATCTATTTTTGAGGGTGCCGAGTGGCGGCGAGGTCACCGGGGCGGGGACAATCAGGATGCGGGTGCGCAAGAAGCATCACGAGCGGGGAGTCAGGCTTCGGCTTGAGGGAGGTGTGCGCGGTGCCCAATCGGGACCAGACGTCCGATGCACGGACGGCTAAAGTGATCCAGCTCTATTCGAGTTCGCCGGGTCCGGACGGTCAGCCGCGTCGCAGACATCCTTCGCAAAGCTATGGACCCCAGACGAGATCGGCGGCGGCTCAGCAGAATTCGGTCGGGCATCCGAACACCGATGATTTCGACCAGGCCGCGGTCACCCTGATCAGCGACGACGTCCGCGCCCAGATCGAGGCCGGCCGGTACGCCGAGGCAGCCAAGACATCGTCGTCCTTCCTGAATCTCGATGGAGTGCGCCACGCGCTCGCCGACACCCTGACCGGCGCGGCCGGATATCTGCGGCAGCGCGTCACCGGCGACTACGAGGTCGACGACTTCGGCTTCGACCCGCACTTCACCGAGTCGGTCTGGCTGCCCGCGATGCGCGTGCTGTTCGACAAGTGGTTCCGCGTGGATGTGAGCGGGATCGACAATCTCCCGCTTGAGGGCGGCGCGCTGCTCGTCGCCAACCATGCCGGCACCATCCCGATCGACGCCCTGATGACCTCGGTCGCGGTACACGACTATCACCAGAATCGGCGCCACCTGCGGGTGCTCGCCGCAGACCTGGCCTTCGACACGCCATTCATCAGCGAGGTCGCCCGACGTACGGGGTCGACCCTGGCCTGCACCGCCGACGCCCAGCGGCTGTTGCGGGGCGGGGAGCTCACCGCCGTCTGGCCCGAAGGGTTCAAGGGCATCGGCAAGCTCTACAAAGACCGCTACAAGCTGCAGCGATTCGGACGTGGTGGCTTCGTGACCACCGCCTTGCGGGCGGGCGTCCCGATCATCCCGGTCTCGATCGTGGGGTCAGAGGAGATCTATCCGATGCTCAACGACCTCAAGCCCATCGCGCGCCTGCTCGGACTGCCCTACATCCCCGTCACCCCTACCTTCCCCCTCCTCGGACCGCTCGGCCTCGTGCCGCTCCCGTCGAAGTGGCAGATCCATTTCGGGACGCCGATCGCCACCGACCACTTCGACGAGCAGGCGGCCGACGATCCGATGGTTGTCTTCGACGTCACCGATCATGTGCGTGAGGAGATCCAGCAGACCCTGTTCCGGATGCTCAGTCGCCGCTCCAGCGTCTACTTCGGCTGACCGGGGTCCGGGCATGAGCGCTGTCGTCGAGGAGGTGGACAGGCGTCTGACGCCGTGGCGTGAGGTACTCGGCGCCGATTGGGACCCCTATCGCAATCACGTCCAGCGCGTGCTGGCATTCTGCGACGAGTTGCACGCGATCTCGTTCCGCGCGCCGCACAGTCCCGTCCCGAGTACGACCGAGGAGTACCTGACCGCGGCCGCCTTCCACGACCTCGGGATCTGGTCGGCGGGCACCTTCGACTACTTGCCGCCGTCGGTGGATTTGGCACAGCAGTGGTTGCGTGAGCAGGATCGGGGAGACCTGAGAACCCTTGTCACCGAGATGATCTCGGATCATCACAAGGTGCGCAGGGCAGGACCGCCCGCGTCGCCGATCGAGGTGTTCCGGCGCGCCGACACGATGGACGTCAGCTTCGGCCTCGTTCGCTTCGGGGTGCCGCGCCGCCGCTATTCGGCGGTCTCGAAGGAGTTGCCCGACAACGGCTTCCACCGCAGACTCATCAACCTGACGATCCGGCGCACCCGCGAACACCCCACCTCGCCGCTGCCCATGTTCAAGTGGTGACCCGCCCCCCGATGATGGGTTGTTTTGGCGACAAAAGCCCAGGTGAGATCCGCTAAAACAACCCATTTCCGGGATTGGAGGGCCGGGGGTCAGCGGCGGAGGTGTTTGACGGCTGCGGCAGCGCCGCCACCTGCGGCGCCGAGTAGCACCGCCGTCGGGACGCCGATCTTCGCGGCCTTCCGTGCCGTTCGATAGTCCCGGACCTCCCAGCCGCGCACGCGCGCGACATCGCGCAGGTCGGTGTCGGGATTGATCGCGACGGCGGTACCGACCAGCGACAGCATCGGGACGTCGTTGTGGGAGTCGGAGTAGGCGGTGCAGCGTTTGAGATTCAAGCCCTCGCGGATCGCGAGTGACCGGACCGCGTGGGCCTTGCCGAGCCCGTGCAGCAGGTCGCCGACCAGTCGTCCGGTGAAAACCCCGTCGACGCTCTCGGCGACCGTGCCCAGCGCCCCGGTCAACCCGAGCCGCTCGGCGATGGTCTGGGCCAGTTCCACTGGCGTGGCGGTGACGAGCCATACCTGCTGACCTGCGTCGATGTGCATCTGGGCCAGCGCCGCGGTCCCCGGCCAGATCTTGTCGGCGATGAACTCGTCGTAGATCTCCTCGCCCACGCGGACCAGCTCTGCGGTGGAGCGGCCCGCGATGAACGAGAGGGCCTTTTCCCGGCCCTGCGCGACGTCTTCGGAGTTCTCGCGTCCGGTGATGCGGAACTTCGCCTGCGCCCAGACGAACTCCATGATGTCGCGGTAGCTGAAGTAGTCCCGGGCGGCCAGACCTCGGGCGAAGTGGATCATCGACGACCCCTGGACCAGGGTGTTGTCGACGTCGAAAAAGGCGGCAGCGGTGAGATCGGGCGGTACGACGGTGGGGCGGCCGGGTTCGTCCACGTCGGCATCGCCCTGTTCCAGGCGCGGATCGATGAGGGTGTCGCCGCCGCCGGGCAGCGCACGCTCCCGGAGTTTTGCGTAGGCGGCGTGGGCGCTGGCCTCACCCGCCAGAGACTGACGGAGTTCCCCGGCGGACTGGCGGAACCTGCCGACACGGCTGGTCAGGGGTGACAGTGGGCCGGATGCGGTCGCGGGCCGGACTTCGGCTGCCTCGTCGTCGAGGTCGTCGCCGTCGAGGTCGTCACCGTCGAGGTCGTCACCGTCTGGGGCGTCGTCGTCCGGGGCATCGTCATCCGGTGAATCGTCGTCGACGAGATCGTCGTCGTCGAGTGCAGGATCAAACTGGTCTTCGGGTTCGTCGAGGCGGGATCGGTCTGCGTCACCGGCGTTGTCGTCGCCCGGAGTATTTGTCACTCGCATCGCCTCCTGTGGGTCTCGTTCAGCGTAGTCGGTGCCCGGGTGATGACCGGAGGTCCCGCCGCGCGCGTGCCCTGTGACTTACGCGGGCGTGCCTGTCACCCACGCGGGCGTGCCCGTCAGCCACGCGGGCGTGCCCGTCAGCCACGCGGGCGTGCCCGTCAGCCACGCGGGCGTGCCTGTCAGACTGGCTGGGTGATGATCACGTTGCTCACCAGGGAGGGGTGCACCGCCTGCGCCCAGGCCCGCGCCGACCTCGACCCGCTCATCGCCGACTTCGCGGTCGAGTTCGAGGAAATCGACGTCGATGCCATCGCGGACACCGACCCGGGCGTACGCGCCGAGTTCGGCGATCGGTTGCCGGTCATTCTTCTCGATGGTCGTGAGCACAGCTACTGGGAAGTCGATATCCCCAGGTTGCGAGCCGATTTGCAGGCGTCATCTGGACAGTAGTCCAGACGGATGAACAGAAATCGGGGGGCCGAGTTTGTGAATCGATTCACAAGCGGTAACGTGATAGCGCGAGTCAGTGCGTTCGCGGTGCTTTTCGCAAGCATCACGCCTGCTCCGCGACCCGCAGAAACTTGGGTCTGCAGAGCCGCGGACGGTGGCGCCCAATGAGGAAGACGGTCGGCATGGGGAAGAGTCCTGCAGATGCGGGAGACAAGGGGAACTCGGGTTCGGCCGGTGGCCCACAGCCCGACATCCCGAGCGCTGCCGTTGCCCGGCTCGCCACCTACCTGCACGTGTTGCGTTCCATGAGCGAAACCGGCGCCATGGTCGTCTCGTCCGGACAACTCGCAGCCGCCGCCGGTGTGAACTCCGCAATTCTTCGAAAAGACCTCTCCCACGTCGGTTCGGGTGGAGTGCGCGGCGTCGGTTACGACGTCAGCCGCCTCGTCGCCCGCATCGCGTTGGCGCTCGGTGTCGAGCACAACCACAACGTGGTGCTCGCCGGTGCCGGTCATCTCGGTAAGGCCCTCATCAACCGCGTGGGCTTCGATCGCCGCGGCATCAAGATCGTCGCCATGGTCGAAGCCGACCCGCAGTTGGTCGGCACGTCCATCGCCGCCGCCGAAGGTGAACTCCAGGTCCGCGGGCTCGCGGAGATCCCGGCGATCTGTGCGGAGCATCGCGTCGAGATCGCGGTGCTGGCGACATCGGATGAGAACGCCCAGATCACGTGCGACAGCTTCGTCGCCGCCGGGGTGCAGCAGATCCTCAATTTCACGTGCGTGGCACCCCGGGTGCCCGAGCACGTCTACGTCAGGCCGGTCGACTTCGCTCTGGAGTTGCAGGTGATGGCGTTCAACGCGACGCGCAGGCATAGCGCGGAAGCTCAAGTTGTGCAGCGTAATTCGACCCCAGGCGGTCGGACGCAATCGAAACAAAGGTCGGTGGGCGTGTGAGTATCTTCCTGTTCGGCATCTCGCACCGCAGCGCGCCGGTGCCGATACTCGAGCGGCTCGCCGTCACCGACACCGATCGCCCGAAGCTGATCGAGGATCTACTCGACAGCCCGCAGATCAGCGAGGCGATGATCGTCTCCACCTGCAACCGCGTCGAGGTCTATGCCGTGGTCGACGCCTTCCACCCCGCGCTCGAGGCGGTGGGCGAGGTGATGGGCAGGCATTCAGGCATGACGGTCAACGAGATGACCAAATACGCCTATGTCCGGTACTCCGAGGCCGTGGTGGAGCATCTGTTCTCGGTCGCCGCGGGCCTGGACTCGATGGTCGTCGGCGAACAGCAGATCCTGGGCCAGATCCGGTCGTCGTATGCCAGCGCCGATGCCAACCGCTCGGCAGGCCGGGTGCTGCACGAGTTGGCTCAGCAGGCGCTGCGGGTGGGCAAGCGGGTCCACAGTGAGACCGGTCTCGATCGTGCGGGCGCCTCGGTGGTGTCCGTGTCCCTCGAGCGCGCCAAGGGCGTCCTCGGCGGTGACATCGGTTCGGCCGTCGTGTTCGGTGCGGGTGCCATGGGCGGACTCGCTGCTGCGCACCTCGCCAGGGCAGGTGTCACCGACCTCATGGTGGTGAACCGGACGTTCGAGAAGGCGCAGCACCTCGCGGCCAATGTCACCAAGAATCACGGCGTGAACGCCCGCGCGGTCGAGATGGACGAACTGACGGACGCACTGGCCGGCGCCGACGTCCTCGTCACCTGTACGGGCACCATCGGCACCGTGGTCGGCGTCGGCGAGGTGCATTCGGCACTCGCCAGGCGGACCGCTCCGGGGCCGCTGGTCATCTGCGACCTCGGATTGCCCCGCAACGTCGATCCTGCGGCCGGGCGGCTACCCGATGTGCACATCATCGACATCGAGGGTCTGCGCGGCGATGAGGGCACCAAAGCGGCCGACGCCGACGAGGTCGCGGCGCGCGACATCGTGCTGGCAGAGCTCGCCGACTACCTCACGCATCAGCGCCAGGCCGAGGTGACGCCCACCGTGACGGCACTGCGGCAACGGGCGGCCGAGGTGGTGCAGGCCGAGATGCTGCGTCTGGAGAGCCGGCTCCCCGGTCTCGACGACCCTCAGCGCGACGAGGTCGCCAAGACCGTGCGGCGCGTCGTCGACAAGCTCCTGCACGCGCCGACCGTGCGCGTGAAACAACTCGCCAGCACCCCACAGGGCGATCATTACGCCGAGGCCCTGCGCGAACTCTTTGAACTCAAACCCGGTGCGGCGGAATCGGTGTCCGCGCCCGAGGTCGGTCTCGGCGAGACCGACACCCATGGAAAGGCCCGGTAGCAGCAATTGAGTGAGTCCAGTCCGAATCCGATCCGGATCGGCACCCGTGGTTCCTTGCTGGCCACCACCCAGGCCGGCACCGTCCGCGACGCCCTGATCGCCGCCGGACACCCGGCCGAACTCGTCATCATCAAGACCGCCGGCGACCTGTCGGCGGCCCCGGTCCAGCAGATCGGGGTCGGTGTCTTCACGACCGCGATCCGTCAGGCGCTGACCAGCCGCGAGGTCGACGTGGCGGTGCACTCGTACAAAGACCTGCCGACCGCACCCGAGCCCGGCCTCGAGATCGCCGCCATCCCGCCCCGTGAGGATCCACGTGACGCACTCGTCGCCGCGGGCGGAAAAGTGCTCGGTGAGCTGCTGCCGGGCGCCACGGTCGGTACCTCCGCGCCGCGACGGGCAGCGCAGCTTAGAGCATTGGGTCTCGGTTTGGAAATCCGCCCCCTACGAGGCAACCTTGATTCTCGGTTGGGCAAAGTCGCCAGCGGGGAACTCGACGCGGTGGTAGTAGCCCGGGCCGGACTCGTACGAATCGGACGGACCGATGAGGTCGCCGAAGCGTTGGATCCGGTTCAGATGCTACCGGCGCCTGCACAGGGCGCCTTGGCCGTGGAGTGCCGCGCAGACGATGCCCAACTGGTGAGCATTCTCGCCGAGTTGGACGATCCGTCCACCCGTGCGGCGATTGACGCCGAACGTGCTGTGCTTGCGGCCCTCGAGGCCGGATGCACGGCACCGATCGGTGCTTTGGCCGAGGTGGTCGAGTCGATCGATGAGGACGGACGCATATTCACCGAGCTGTCGCTCCGCGCGACGGTCGTTGCCGAAGATGGTTCGGACGCGATCAAGGCCTCGGTGGTGGGTCCGACCGAACGAGCGACCGAACTCGGCCGAGAACTTGCCGCAGAACTGCTGGATCAGGGAGCAAAAGAGCTCCTCTAGAGCCAGCGGGCCGAGCTACAGCCCCACGGGGCAGGAGTGCTGAGCATGAGCCGTACCAAAAAGGCCGTTACCCCTGGTCGCATTCTCTTTGTCGGGGCAGGCCCCGGCGACCCGGGATTGTTGACCGTCCGCGCACGCACCGCGATCGAGAACGCCGTCACGGTGTTCATCGATCCCGACGTGCCGTCCGCGGTCGTCGACCAGATCGGTGTCAAACCCGGGCAGCAGGCCGAGTCGAGGACCGGTTCCTCGCGGACTGTCAAACCGAGCAAACAAGACCCTAGCGCCGCGGCAGACGGCTCCGATCAGCAGGGTGGTGAACACGACACCCCCGCCTCCGATGCCCCCGTCGCGGATGAGCCGCTGAGCAATGTGCGTCCGGCACTGGGCGATCCGAACGAGGTGGCCAAGACGCTGGTCGCGACCGCCCGCGAGGGTGAGGACGTGGTCCGGCTCGTCGCAGGCGACCCGTTGACCACGGATTCGGTCCTCGCCGAGGTCAACGCCGTCGCCCGCACCCAGGTGCAGTTCGAGGTCATCCCCGGACTACCCGCCACGGCCGCTGTGCCGAGTTACGCGGGTATGCCGCTGGGCTCGGGGCACACCGAGGCAGATGTCCGTGGAGAGGTCGACTGGGCGGCCCTGGCCGCCGCGCCCGGACCGCTGGTCCTGCACGCGACGTCGGGCCACCTGGCCGAGACCGCCAGTGCGCTGACCGAGCACGGCCTGGCCGCGCAGACGCCTGCAGCGATCACCGTCAACGGCACCACCTGCCAGCAGCGCACCATCGAGGCGACGCTGGCCACCCTGAACGAGAGCGGCAGCGCCCTGACCGGGCCGCTGATCGTCACCATCGGCAAGGTCGTCACGCAGCGCGGCAAGCTCAGCTGGTGGGAGTCGCGGGCCCTGTACGGCTGGACCGTGCTCGTGCCCCGCACCAAGGATCAGGCCGGCGACATGTCGGATCGGCTCGTCACGCACGGCGCCATCCCGATGGAGGTTCCGACGATCGCGGTCGAGCCCCCTCGCAGTCCCGCGCAGATGGAACGCGCTGTCAAGGGTCTGGTCGACGGTCGCTACCAGTGGGTCGTCTTCACCTCCACCAATGCGGTGCGTGCCGTCTGGGACAAGTTCGCCGAATTCGGTTTGGACGCACGTGCTTTCAGCGGCGTCAAGATCGCCTGCGTCGGTGAGGCCACCGCAGAAAAGGTCCGCGGTTTCGGTATCAACCCAGAACTGCTGCCCTCGGGTGAGCAGTCCTCACTGGGACTGCTCGAGGATTTCCCGCCGTACGACGACGTCTTCGACCCGGTGAACCGGATCCTGTTGCCGCGCGCCGACATCGCCACCGAGACCCTGTCCGAGGGCCTGCGCGGCCGCGGCTGGGAGATCGACGACGTCACCGCGTACCGCACGGTCCGCGCCGCGCCGCCGCCCGCCGAGACCCGCGAGATGATCAAGACCGGCGGGTTCGACGCGGTCTGCTTCACCTCGAGCTCGACCGTCCGCAACCTGGTCGGCATCGCCGGCAAGCCGCATGCGCGCACGATCGTCGCCTGCATCGGACCGAAGACCGCCGAGACGGCCACCGAGTTCGGCCTCCGGGTCGACGTGCGGCCGGAGAACGCGTCGGTGCCGGAACTGGTCGACGCGCTCGCCGAGCACGCCGCCCGGCTGCGCGCCGAGGGTGCCTTGCCTCCGCCGCGTAAGAAGGCTCGTCGGTCGCGCTCGTAGGCTGGCGGGTATGACCGCACCTTCAGGCCGCCCGCCTTTCGATCGTCCCAGGCGACTTCGCAGCACTCCGGCGATGCGCCGGCTGGTTGCCGAGACATCGCTCGAGCCACGGCATCTGGTGTTGCCGATGTTCGTCGCCGATGGAATCGACGAGCCGAGGCCGATCAGCTCGATGCCAGGCGTCGTCCAGCACACGCGGGAGTCGTTGCGGCGTGCGGCGGGTGACGCTGTTGCCGCGGGTGTCGGCGGCCTGATGCTGTTCGGTGTCCCGGCTGCCGCCGACAAGGACGCCGTCGGCAGTGCGGGTACCGATCCCGATGGGGTGCTCAACGCCGCTCTGCGGGATCTGCGCTCCGATCTCGGTGACTCGACGGTGATCATGGCCGACACCTGCCTCGACGAGTTCACCGACCACGGGCACTGTGGGGTCCTGCGCGACGACGGCGTCGTCGACAACGACGCCACCCTGGAGCGCTACGCCGAGATGGCTGTGGTCCAGGCCCGGTCCGGGGCACACGTCGTCGGACCCAGCGGCATGATGGATGCCCAGGTCGGGGTGATCCGGGCGGCTCTCGACACCGCCGGGTTCTCCGACACCGCGATCCTCGCCTACACAGCCAAGTACTCCTCGGCCTTCTACGGCCCGTTCCGTGAAGCCGTCGGTTCGTCGCTGCAGGGTGATCGAAAGACCTATCAGCAGGACCCGGCCAATGCGCGCGAGTCCATGCGGGAGCTGGCCCTGGACCTCGCCGAGGGCGCCGACATGGTGATGGTCAAGCCGGCGATGTCGTACCTCGACGTGCTGCGCAGGGTCGCGGACGCGGCCGATGTACCGGTTGCGGCTTATCAGATCTCGGGGGAGTACGCGATGATCACCGCCGCCGCCGAGCGTGGCTGGATCGATCGCGATGCGGCGATCCTCGAGTCCCTACTCGGTATCCGGCGCGCCGGAGCTGACATCGTGCTCACATATTGGGCCCACGAGGTCGCGGCTGCGCTACATTGAACGTCACAGATGATTGGTGATCGTTCATTGGTGGGGGCTGATGATGCGAATGGGGTTCTGGGGGAACTGCCGTGTCGGATGGATCAAATCGGGTCGAGCACGTCTTCTCACGCTCGATCAGGCGTCGGTGGAGCGCGCAAGGTGACATCGCGACGCGAGATGACCTGTACCGCTTCGTGAAACAGCTTCGCGACGACGGTATCCCGCTGGAGGCGTCGGCGGCGGTCCTGGAATTCGATGCGGCAGACTTTCGGCGTTGGCTGGCCGGGGATCAGCCGGTCCGGGTCTTCGAGGCGGAGACCGCGGAGCGCGTGGAGCGTTCCCGCCAGGAGCTGAGCAGCTCAGAGGCGCGAGCGCGCGGAGCCGGACGCCGACCCGCGGAGCCTGTCGACGACTGCGACAGTTTGATGCGTGCTTTTGAGAGCACGGTCCGCCTCCGCGCCAAAGAACTTGTCGCCGATCCGCCCTTGCACCAGTCCGGTTGGTTTCCCCTGATGCGGCTGCTGGCAGGCGAAGGGGTGCCCGTGGAGGTCAGTGCGACGATCCTCGGGGTCGATGTGGTGGCCTACCGGGACTGGATCTGCGACCACCGGATGCAGATCGACTCGTCGGGGGATCGGTAGTCGGGTCGGCCGTCGATGGCCGGCCGATCGCCGGGAGACAACTCGAGGCGTTCGGGTCGGTGCCACTAGGCTGGTGCTCATGTCCGTGACCCCGCCGCCTTATGGCCGAGATCCCTATGGCGCGCCGCAGCCGGGCGGCGTTCCGGCGCCGGACCGGTCGCAGCAGGTAGAGAAGCCGCCACTCGCCAGTTCTCTCGCGATCGCCACCGAGCTGTGGGTCCTGGTGATCATCGCGCAGATCGTGGCCGTGTGCGGTCAGTTCACGATGGCCTCCGATCAGATCGATCAGATCCGCGATGACATGGCGCGTCAGGGCCAGCCGGTCTCTTACGGTCTGGTCGTCACCATGGTGATCGTGATCTCGATCGTGATGATCGGCGGCATCTGCGGGACGCTGACCTGGTTCGCGCGCTCGGGACGGAACTGGGCCAGGCTCGGCCTCGGGTTCATCAGCTTCTACCTGGTGGTGCAGACCGTCTACGCATTCTTCGTCGCAGGGGCAGACCACTGGACGATGATCCCCACGGTGATCGGTGGTGTCGGCGCGCTGGGCGCCGGGGTGCTGCTCCTGCACCGCGACTCCGATCAGTACTGCAAGGACATGGCCGCGTGGCGGGCCGAGAAGAAACGGCCGACATCGATCTACTCGCCCGGCGGTTATCCCCCGGTCGGCGGTTATCCACCGCCGGGGCAGTATCCGGGTCAGAACTCGGGGCAGTATCCGAGTACCGGTCAACACCCGCAGTATCCGCAGTACGGTCAGCCCGGGTATCCGCCGCAGCAGTATCAGCAGCCGGGCCCCCAGAACTCCCAGAACTCCCAGAACTCCCAGAACTCCCAGAACGAGTCCGACACAGGAGAACGCAAGTGAGCGCTACGCCCGTCGATCCGGCGGTCCCCCCGAAGCTTGTCACCAGGGCCTATTGGCTGTGGATGGCCGCGGGCGTTCTGTTGGTGCTCTACGGCGTGGCCATCATCATCGTGAGTCTGGTCGCAAGCGGCGCAGGGTTCGTCATATTCGGTGTGTTCTTCGCTGCCATCGGCGCTGGTCTGATCGTGCTCGCGCGCAAGGCTTTTCCCGGTGACCCGCGCTGGCGGTCGGCGTTGGCCGTCTTCACCCTGATGCTGGTCGCGCTCGGAGTGCTGGCGTCGCTGCTGGTGGCCCAGGTCGCCGCGGCGCCGCTGCTGTTCAGCCTCTTCGCCCTCGTCGGGTCGATGATGGCCTACCGGCCCTCGGCGGAACCGTGGTTCACCGAGAAATGAGCGAGGAGTACCCGGACGACGATGACGTCGTCGCCGACGACGAGAGCGTGGACGAGGGCGAGGTCCTCTACGCCGAGTCGGGTGGCGCGTGGTGGGTGGTTGCCATCGGTCCGGTGCTGTGTCTGATCGTGTTGATCACCGAAATCATCGGCGGCGGCAGGCTCCATTGGCCCGCGCTGCTCGTGTTCGCCCTCGTCATCGGCGGGTTCTCGCTGGTGCAGGTCTACGCAGCCAGGACCCACGTGAGCATGATGCTGACCGAGCGGTCGCTACGCCAAGGTGCGCAGACGATTCTGCTCGACGAGATCACCGAGGTCTTTCCCGAGAACAACAGCCCCGAACCCCAGAAGTGGGAGAGTGCGCCCGCACTCGGTGAACTGTCGGCGGTCCCCCGCCGTCGCAAAGGCGTCGGGATCAAGATGACCAACGGCAAGCTGGCTCAGGCCTGGGCCCGGGACGTCGACCACTTCCGCTCCGAGCTCACACAGGCCCATCAAGCGATAGAGCTAGGCCTCGGCCCCAGAAAACGCGCCCCGCACCCCGACGACGACTGACGACAAAAGCACACCGTTCAGTCATTTGCACACGTTGCAACGTGTGCCTATGACTGAACGATGTGCTTTTGCGTGGGTGTGAATTTATTGTGCTTCCTGGTCCGGGATCATCACCGTTTTGAGCAAGCTCTCCGGCACAGCAAAGGCGTCGACCAGGGTGCGGGCATGTGGCCGCAGGTCGCGGCACAGTTCGTTCACGCCGCGGCGGATGGCCTTGGCGCGTTCCACCGACACGTGCCGGTGCATGAGGAACCAGTCGAGGTCGTCATCGAGGGCCGAGTACACGAACAGGTCGCACACCTTGCCGAGTAGTTCGGTGCCCGCCTTGCTGTCGCAGCGGTCGATCGCATCGACGAACGCCTCGAGCACCACACGTTCGGTGTGCGCGGAGCCGACCTTGAGCAGGTGATCCTGGGCGCCGTTGAACACCTCGAAGGGGTCGTTGTCGTTCTCGGTCGCCCGTCGTAGGCGGTTCGCGCACGTGCGGACGAGGTGGTCTTCGCGGTTACGGAACAGCCGGATCTGCGTGCCGCGATTGGTGAGATCGGATTGCTCGGGATCTTCGTCGGAGCCGTCGATCAGGGTTTGCACCACCTGGCGGACGGCGGACTTCTCGAGGATGACGTCGCGCGCCATCCCGGCGATGAACCGTGCCCAGCCGACGGTGTTCAGTCCGCGTACATCCTGGGCGTACGCCGACAGCAACTCTTTCGCCACCAGCTGGGTCAGGACGGTGTTGTCGCCTTCGAATGTGGTGAACACATCGATGTCACCGCGCATGATCGAGAGCTGGTTCTCATCGAGATATCCGGCACCGCCGCACGCTTCGCGACACACGTTGATCGTGTTGGACGCGTGCCAGGTGGTCATCGCCTTCAATCCGGCTGCGGCGCTCTCGAGTTGACGCTGACGATCCTCGTCGAGATCCTCCGCGGACTGGAGTTCGTGCAGTTCTTCGATGATCTCGTTCTGCGCGAACGTCAACGCATAGGACTTTGCGATGAGGGGCAGCAGTTTTCGCTGATGACCCAGGTAGTCCATGATGGTGATCTCGTCGGTGGAGTCGGGGGACTCGAACTGCTTGCGCACCAGCCCGTATCGCGTGGCGATCGTCAGGGCTTTGCGGCCTGCGGCGCCTGCCGTGGCGGCGACGCTGACGCGGCCGCGGATGAGGGTGCCGAGCATGGTGAAGAAGCGCCGGTTCTCGTTTTCGATCGGCGAGCTGTAGGTGCCGTCTTCCGCGACATCGGCGTAGCGGTTGAGCAGGTTCTCCCGCGGGATCCGGACATGATCGAACTCGATGCGCCCGTTGTCGACCCCGGCCAGGCCGCCCTTGTATCCGTCGTCGCTCGTGGTCACGCCGGGAAGGTCGTTGCCCTCGTCGTCACGCAGCGGCACCACAAAGCAGTGGACGCCGCGACTGGTCGGCTCTTCTCCGGGGCCGCCGGTGACCAACTGCGCGAACACCGCGCCGACCTTGGCGTGCTGGGCAGCGCCACCGATGTAGTCCTTGCGGGCGAGATGGGATTCGGAGTGGATGACGAACTCGCCGGTCGCGGCGTCGTAGGTACCGGTGGTCTGCAGCGCCTGCACGTTGGAGCCGTGTCCGGTCTCCGTCATCGCGAAG
The DNA here is from genome assembly GCF_002095395.1 of Williamsia sp. 1135. Lineage (GTDB taxonomy): Bacteria > Actinomycetota > Actinomycetes > Mycobacteriales > Mycobacteriaceae > Williamsia. The sequence goes on along the minus strand of NZ_MJEI01000095.1, from coordinate 103,150 downwards.
CAGCCGAGCAGGTCGAGGTCGATGAGGCCCGGCACCAGGGTCTCGTGGTGCCGTGCGGTGCCGAGGTTCTCGACGGCGCCACCGAACAGTCCCCACTGGACGCCCGCCTTGACCATCAGGGACAGATCCGCGTAGCCGAGGAGCTCGATCGCGCTGATCGATGCACCGATGTCGCCCGTGCCACCGTGCTTTTCCAGGAAACCGGACCGCGGGAACCCGTGCGAGGTCAGCTCTTTCATGAGCTCCAACATGCGGGCCCGCGCCTCGTCCAGCGTCCGGGACGGATCGGGAAGGAATTCGGCGTGATTGAGCTGCCCACGCACCGTCTCACGGGTGGTGCGCCAGCGGCCGTCGAGCGCAATCCGCAGATTGTCGATCAGCAGCTCGCGGTCGTCGTCAGGTGTCGCACTCGTCAGGGCATCTGGTTCACCGGGAGCGGGCAGATCGGCGGAACTGGCTTCGATGGCAGTCATAGATTCGAGAATACCCAGCGCTTCGTGCCGCAACCCCGGATACGTGTAGATACGCGTCACACTCAGTAGGTTGGGTTACGGCAACGCCTGATTCATGTGGAGACGGCTCGTCCGGTCACTGCGTGGCGGGCGCACCAACCGTGATCGCGTCGAGGCGTTCGCCGATGAAGTCGCCCGAGATGACAGGCGGTCGACCGGCTTCGGTGCCGATCGGGGGCTGCAGCGGGACGACCTCGGCGTCATGGTTGAGCTCATAGAAGAAGATCAGCGAGACGAGATCTTCGTCCGGAGCCTGCGACGGCGGCGGTAGGACGCGCTGCCGGCCCGCACGCCATCGGCCGGCGGTCCAGTACTCGAGCAGATCGCCGATGTCGATGGTCAGCGCAGCGGGGTCGTAGGGCGCGTCGGCCCAGCCGCCCTCGTCGCTGTAGACCTGCAGTCCGCCGGCGCCGGGTTCACGATCGAGCACGGTGACCGTACCGAAATCGGTGTGCGGCCCGATCCGGAACTGACCGTCCTCGACAGGGCCGGTCTGGGTCAGCGCGGGATAGTGGTTGATGTTCGACGTCCACGTCGCGTTGTCGGCCAGTCCGAGAAAGGGATTGGCCGAATCAGTGAGTCCGAGGGACGCGGACATCAGCGCCAGCAGGTCGTCGGAGAGCGACTTCATCTGGCGACAGTATTCGACGAATAGATCACGCAGATGTGGCACCTCCGCCGGCCACACGTCGGGCGGGAACCACAGGGCGTCCACGACGGGGTCACCGACAGGTGTCTGGGCGCCGCAGTTGTACGTCTCCTTGAGGTCGGGTGGTGTCTCGGTCCCCTCGGAATAGCCGTTGGCCTCCATGCCCGGGCCGATCCAGCCGCGACCGCCGACGGCGACTGCGTACTTGTCCTTCACTTCCGTTGGCAGCGCGAAGAATTCGCGTGCAGCAGCACGCAGGGCACGGGGGAGCTCGGGATCGATGCCGTGGCCGGTGACCAGCAGGAACCCGGCCTTCTGCAAGCTCTCGTCGACGGCGGCACAGAGCGCCGTGGCCGCATCGCCACCGGCGCGCCATTGCGAGATGTCCACAGTCAGAACAGGACTGCTCATTCTGCTACCGCCTGGTCCGTGGCGACCCCGATGTCCTCGTTCCACAGCAGGGGATTGAGGTCGATGAACGAGGACATCATCGAGATGCAGCCCGGGTCGTTCAGTACGGTCACCGAGACGCCCAGATCGGTGAGCCAGTTCTCGCCGCCCTGGAAGGTGGTGTTCTCGCCGACGATCACCGAGCCGATGTTGAACTGCCGGATCAGTCCGCTGCAGTACCAGCACGGCGCCAGGGTGGTCACCATGATCGTCGACCGATAGTCGGTCTGGCGGCCGGCGTTGCGGAAAGCGTCTGTCTCACCGTGGACCGACGGATCGTCGTTCTGGACCCGGCGGTTGTGGCCACGGCCAAGTAGTGCGCCGTCCGAGGCGAACAGGGCCGCCCCGATCGGGATACCGCCCTCTGTCAGGCTCTGTTGAGCCTCGGCGTATGCGATCTCGAGGAGCGTGGTCGGGGAAACATCGGTGGATGTCGTCATGTCCTCAACGGTGCCCGTCTCGCGCCTGTGCAGCAACTGACATAGTGTCTCGATGAAACCGGATCTTGACGTGCAATCCGTCGGCAGTCGTAGGAGGATCGTTTCCCATGGTCTTGACTTTGCGTGACGTACTGGATCGGCATCTCGCGGCGGCCGACCCGCAGGTGCTCAGCGGACACGATGGCCTCGACAACGAGGTTCGCTGGGTACATTCCAGCGAGATCTTCGAGATCGGCCCGCTTCTCTCTGGTGGGGAGTTGCTGCTGACGACCGGTCTCGGGCTGGCCGGGGTCGATTCCGGGACGCGCCGGCATTACATCCGCGAGCTCGCCCAGCGTGGTGTCGCGGGGGTGGCGGTGGAGTTGGGCCGTACCTTCGACGAGGCACCCGGCGAGATGGTGCGGGAGGCGTCGTCGGCGCGATTCCCGTTCATCGTGCTGCGCACGGTGGTTCCGTTCATCGACCTGTGCCGGGCGGCGAACACCGACCTGGTGTCGCAGGAAGTCGGCGCACTGCGCAGGCGGAGCGAACTCGATGCGGCGCTGCATGCCGAGATGGCGGCCGGAACGGGGGCGCCCGCCATGCTCAAATGTATTGCGCGTGCGGTGGGTTGCCCGCTGGTGCTGTTGGGCAAGGGCAATGCGTTGATGGCTGCCGAGGGCCTCGACGACGATCACTCGGCGTGGCAGGCGGTGGATGCGCAAGCGGCATCGGTGCCGGTCGGGATGCGCGGTGAAGTGGTCGCGACCCTGGTCGCCGGTCCGGGGTCGCGGCTCGATGCCGATGACCTGCTGACGTTGCTCGAAGTTGGGGCGGGCCCGCTCGGTGTCACGCTGTCGTTGACCCGAGAGCTCGCCGGATTGCCGCATCGCGCGGCGTCGTCGTTGGTGTCAGATCTGTTGGAGCGCCGCATCGATCGCCGATCAGATCTGGTGATGCGGCTGGGTGCGGCCGGCTTTCGGCCGGCCCGAACATCGCAGATCGTTCCGGTGGCCGTCGACGTCCCGACGCCGCGGATGGCCTCCCGAATCACCGCGTCAGTGGTGAAAAGCATTGCTGCGCAATCCATGCACGCGCAGGTCCATGCGACGTCGTACGCGTTGATCGCGACGGGCCGGCCCGGCCACGACGACGTGACGTTGATCGCCGATGCGTACCGGGAATTCGCCGACGAGGCAACGGTTGTCGTCGGCGATCCCGTGCCGATCGACGCGCAGGAGTTGTCGACGTCGCTGCTGCGCGTGCGGCATGCGCTGGCGTTGGCGGTGGCGGATCGACGTATCGCTGCCGGGTCGGCCGACGCCGTGACATCGACGCGGGCGCTGGCCGCGGATCTCGCGATGGAGACGCTCGACGCCGCAGTGCGCGACGACCTGCTGGCCGTGATCGCTCCGGTCATCGCCTGGGATGCCGAACACGGGTCGGAGTTGACCCGCACACTCGAGGTGCATCTGCGGCACGGATGTAGTGCCACCCGCTCGGCCGCGGCCCTGAATCTCGGCCGGCAGAGCCTCTATCAGCGACTGGAGCGGATCCGTGGGCTGATCGGATTCGACTTCACCGCTGCGCAGACCTACCCGGGACTGTTGCTGGCCCTGTGCGCACATCGCGCACAGGGCCGCAGCGGAGAATGAGGCTCAGATCTGCGAATACTCGCGATTGATCTTGGTGCGGCACAACAGGACATAGCCACCGAAGGCGATGAGGAAGCCGATGAAGAACGCGATGTCGCCGAGTTCGGGGACCGCTTCGGCCACCCACCCCACGTAGCGTTCCTGGTTGGCGAACAGCGCCACCGAGACGACGAGCGCGATGACGAACGAGAGCAGCCCACCCCAGTTGGTGTACTTGGTGTCGTAGAGCAGATCCGCGACAGGGCGTCCGCGCCGGAGTAGTTGGTCGGCGAGGACGATGCCGAGCCACGGCCCGATCCAGTAGGCGACGATCAACAGGAACGTCTCGTAGTTGGCGGCCGCGTCGGCCAGTGCCCACCAGGCCACCAGGAACCCGACGACGCCGAAGACCGCGGTGACCACCGCGCGCTGGATACCGACGGACATCTTGAAGCCCATGGTCACGAAAGCCATTGCGCCCGAGTACAGATTGATGGCGTTGGCGGCCACCGCGCCGATGGCGATCGCGAGCAGGGTCAGGTCGGCGACCCACGACGGCAGGGATCCGGTGAATGCGTCGGTGGGGCTGAGATCGGCGTCGGCGCCGATGGTGACCGACGCCGCGCCGATCGCCATCAGCGCGGTGGTCGACACGAACAGACCGGAGGAGGCGAAGAATCCCGTCTGGAACTTCGACACGTTCACCGGAAGGTAACGGGTGTAGTCCGCGGCGTAGGGCGTCCAGGCGGCGGTGTAGCCGAATGCCGCACCGAGGGTGAGCAAGAAGCCGCCCAGACCGGCCCCGCCGTCGGCTGCAGCCATCCCCAGGTCGGCATCACGGAAGATGAACACGCCGGCCAGCACGAACACCACAGCCAGCACGGGTGCGGCGAGCCGCTCGAAGCCCTGGACCAGGTTGTGGCCGCAGAACGCGAAGCCGGTCTGCGCGAGCACGATGATGATCAGCGCGAGCACCGACGGCAGTCCGAACAGGGTGTTGAGCGCCAGTGCCCCACTGACGCTGTTGGTGGCGAACCAGCCGACACCGCACATCACCGTCATGAAGGCGGCCGGAAGGATGTTGCCGCGGTACCCGAAACCGAGTCGACCCAGCACCATCTGCGGCACCCCGTGCAGCGGTCCACGTGCGGACAGCACATAGTGTGCGAGCGCTCCGAGCAGGTTGCCGATCGCCATCGCGGCGATGGCCTGCCAGAAGCTCAGCCCGAAATAAAGGACCGCGATGATCCCGAGGAAGATCGTCGCGAACTCGAGGTTGGGTGCGGTCCAGGTCCAGAACAGCCCGCGGGGTTTGCCGTGCCGGGCTTCGGGTGGGATGAACTCGTTACCGCCCGGCTCCACCGCAAGGACCTTGTCGCCGTAATTGCCCAATGCTGCCTCCGGGGCGTCCGGCGATGCGGGGCCATCGGGGGTCGTTCGGGGAGTCGTCGATGTCATGGCGCAACGGTCCCTTGCCGGAGGCGTCCGGGGCAACTGACAGATCGTCCGCTGCCAAGGACCTCTGGCCCGTCGTTCTGTCCGGAAGTGGTGGGTTCTGGCGACGGCGACCTGCGCGTTTGCTCGCCAGAACCCACCATCATCGGGCGGTGGGTTGGTTCTGGGTGATGCAGTGGATGCCGCCACCGCGTTCGAACAGGGGGCGTGCGTCCACGGCCTTCACGGTGCGGCCGGGGTAGACCTCGGCGAGGATCGCCGCGGCCCGCGCATCGTTGGGGTCGTCGTAGCTGCAGGCGATGACACCGTCGTTGACCACGAGGTGGTTGATGTAGCTGTAGTCGACAGGACCCTCGTCGTCGGTCAGCACGGTGGGTGCGGGGACCCCGATGATCTCCCAGTCCGGTTCGGCGTCTGCGATGAGCGCCTTGATCCGGGCACTGACCGCGAAGTCGGGGTGATCGGGATTCTGCTGATCATGCACCAGCACCACCCCTGGGGACGGGATCGCGGCGACGATGTCGACGTGCCCGCGCGTCCCGAACTTCTCATTGTCGCGAGTCAGGCCGTGCGGTAGCCAGATTGCTTGCTCGGCGCCGATGGTGCGCGCCAACTCGGCTTCGACCTGGGCCTTGGTCCAGTCGGAGTTTCGCCCTTCACCGAGTTGCACCGACTCGGTGACGAGCACGGTGCCGGCGCCGTCCACCTGGATGCCGCCGCCCTCGTTGATCATCGGCGAGTCGATCAGTTCGGCCCCGGACAGTTCGGCGATCAGCTTCCCGATGTGCTGGTCTTTGTCCCATTGCGCCCACGACGCGGCACCCCAGCCGTTGAAGATCCAGTCGACCGCGCCGAGCCGGCCGCTCTCGTCGAGCACGAAGGTCGGTCCGATGTCGCGGGGCCAGGCATCGTTCAGTGGCGCTTCGACGATCTCGATGCCGGCCGAAAGGTACTGGCGTGCAGTCGAGATCTCGCCGGGGTCGACGATCATGGTGACCGGTTCGAAGTCGAGTACGGCATGTGCGACGGCGGCCCACGTCGCTCGTGCCTCGTCGCGCGCAGCGGCGGTGTCGCCGAGGGAATACCCCTCTACCGGGTAGGCCATCCAGATCTTGTCCTGCGGTGCGCCCTCGGCGGGCATCGTCCAGTTGCTCATGTCAGGGCGATGTACTTCGTGGTCAGATACTCGTAGATGCCTTCGGAACCGCCCTCGCGGCCGATGCCCGACTGCTTCACGCCGCCGAACGGTGCTGCGACGTCAGAGATCACCCCGCGATTGACCCCGACCATCCCGGATTCGATCTTGTCGGCGACCCGTAGTGCTCGATCGAGATCCTGAGTGTAAAGGTAAGCGGCCAAACCGTATTCGGTCGCGTTGGCGGCCGCGATTGCTTCGTCCTCGGAGGTGAAGGTGCTGATCACAGCGACCGGGCCGAAGATTTCGTTGCAGACGATCTCGGCGTCGGCGGGAACCTGATCGAGGACGGTGGCGGGGTAGAAGCACCCGGCGTCCTCGGCGGGGTCGGCGCCGAGACGGACGCGAGCGCCGTCGGCAACCGCCTTCGACACCGACTCCGCGATCGATGACTGCTGCTTCACGCTGACCATGGGCCCGAGTGTGGTGTCGGAGTCGTACCCGCGGCCGAGCACCATGGCCTTCATCTTCGTGGTGAGCGCAGCGGTGAACTCTTCTGCGACTCCCTCCTGCACCAGGAAGCGATTGGCCGCGGTACAGGCCTCGCCGCCGTTGCGGGTCTTCGCCGCGAAAGCGCCTTCGACCGCCTTGTCGACGTCTGCGTCGTCGAACACCAGGAACGGTGCATTGCCGCCGAGCTCCATCGATGTGCGCTGGACGTTTTCGGCCGCCTGACCGATCAGCGTGCGGCCGACGGGTGTCGACCCGGTGAAGCTGATCTTGCGGACGCGCGGGTCCGCGATCAGCGGGGTGCTGACCTCAGCGGATTTGCTGGTCGGGAGAACCGAGAGCACGCCGGCCGGCAATCCGGCCTCGCCGAACAGCTTGGCCAGGTAGAGCATGGTCAGCGGCGTCTCGTGCGCGGGCTTGACGATCATCGTGCAACCGGCCGCCAGCGCGGGGCCGATCTTGCGGGTTCCCATGGCCAGCGGGAAGTTCCACGGCGTGATGGCGAAGGCAACCCCGACCGGCGCATGCGTGACCATGATGCGGCCGGTACCACCCGGTGACTTCGTGAAGCGGCCCGCGACCCGTACCGCCTCTTCGGCGAACCAGCGCAAGAACTCACCGCCGTAGTTGATCTCTGCCACCGAGTCCGGCAGGGCCTTGCCCATCTCGAGGGTCATGATCATCGCCATGTCGTCGGCGTGCTCGCGGATCAGCTCAAAGGTGCTTCGCAGGATTTCCGAGCGGGCCCGGGGTGCGGTGTCGGCCCATTCCTCGGAGACCGCCACTGCGCTGTCCAGTGCCGTGGCGGCATCATCGGGTGTCGCGTCGGCGATCTGCAGCAGTGAGGTGCCGGTCGCCGGATCATCCACCGAGAAGGTTTCTTTGGTCGACGCCGCCACCGAGTCCCCGTTGATCCACAGCCCGGTGGGCACCGTCGCCAGCAGGTCGCGATACTGCGCGATCGGGTCGGTGGAGGTGTCAGTCATGGCAGTGCCCTTTCGGATCAGGAGTGTCGGTATGGCAATGAGAACTCGGGCTCGGTGCCACGTCGAGGGAGGGGTTGCGGTCGAAGAATCCGAAAGGCTTGAGCCAGAACGACACGGTGTCGGCGGGCATGATGGGCCAGTCCTCCGGCCTGGTGATGTGATGGACGCCGAAGGTGTACCAGACGACGACATCGGTGTTGTCGATGCTGCGGTTGGCTTTCGTCCACTCGCCGAGCCCCGTGTCGACCGATGACTGGTTGACGAACTCACCTGCCGGCCAGCGTTCGTCGGGACTGTTCGGCGTGACCCAGACGGTGTGCCCGATCACCTGCGCGCGCTGGAAGATCGGCGAGGCCGGATCGAACATGGACGGGATGGCGTCGCCGGGAACGAGTTTGTAGGACGGGTTGGTGCCCAGACCGTTGGTGGTGTTGGTGTTGACCACCTTCCAGGCCCGCTGGGTGGCCCAGTTCATGTCCTGCTTGCCTTCTTCTTCGGTGCGCAGGGGAGTGTTGCGCTGCACGAGGGACAGACCGTAAGGGTTGTTCGGTCCCATGGGCTCGATCTCGGTCTCGCTGGCGTACACGGTGTTCTGGGTGCCGTCGACGTCGAGATCGAGGCGGGCGACCAGGAAGTGCTGGTGGTAGGGGGCATACGTGCGTTCGTCGACCAGCGTTCCGTGAGGATGGGTGCCGCCCGGCGCGAACGGGGTGGTCACCATGATGCCGGTGGCCCGGACCTCGCATTCGATGTTGCCGTCCTGGTAGAAGCGCCAGTAGACGAGGTATTCGTAATTCGCGACGGTGACGTGGAACGAGACCGTGAGGCGGCGCATCCGGCGCACCTCGGCGCCGGCGTCGTGGTCGACATGCTTCCACAGGACCGCGTTGTCTTCCTCGTGGATGCAGATGGCGTTGGTGATCGTGTAGGGCTCGCCCTTGCTGTTGTGGAGCACGGCATCGAGGTAGCGGATCTCGCCGAGGCAGTCGCAGCCGAGTTCCAGCGAGGTGGTCATGAAACCCAGACCCCACTCGCCGATGTCGAATGCGGTTCTGCGGTAGTGGTCTTCGCAGTGATCGCGGTAGGGGACCATCATCTCTGCGAACGACAATTTGTGCGCGACCGAACGCTCGCGACCGTCGTCGTTGTAGCTGATGGTGTGCAGGGTCATGCCCTCGCGGTGATTGAAACCAACCCGCAGTGACCAGTTCTGCCAGGTCAGTTTGTTGCCTTCGAGGGTGAACGACGGTCCCTCAGGCTGGGTGATCTCCAACGGTTTCAGTGGTGCTCGGCGCGAGGCGTTGAGGATCCGTTCAGGGATCCGGGCAGGCACGTATTCGCCCATCACCTCCGGGGGTTCGACACCGCCGGTGTCCTCGATCTCGAGCAGTTCCATCGTGTTGAGGTCGATCACACAGTGCAGCCCGCTGACCGGATGCGCGTAGGGATTAGCGCCCGCCTCGCCCTTGACCCAGGTGTCCGACCAGCCGATGCGCCGGTCGCGGTACTTTTCCGGTGCCACCGCATCGCCGTAGGTCCAGGTGTCCATGAACACCAGTTCGAGGTCGGTGATGCCGCGTTTGGCCAGGGCCGCAATCACATCGGGGTGCCCACGCAGAACCTCATCGCATTCCTCGAACTCGTCGACCGTGAAGTTGGCCTGCACACCGGGGATGTGATCGAACGATTCGACGGTGTCCTCCGACAGCGAGACCACCGCTTTGTAGGTGGCGTTACGACTCGAGTCGAGGCACGTGACGACGCCGCGGCGAGGTGGCTCGGCGCCACCTGCGGCGTAGTCGGCCAGTTCGGCTTTGCTCGGCTCGAGCAGCTCGATGGAGTTGAACCGCCACCCCTCACCGACCCCGTGATCACGCAGCATGAGCGCTGCGGTGGCGCGGAACTCGTCAGCGGAGAAGGGATCGAGGGGATGGAACGTCGATGCAGTGGTCACGCGTGGTCTCCTACCGGCCGGTGAGATCGTTCAGGGCGTTCTCGAGTACGTCGAGGCCGTCGTTCAACAGGGCGTCGTCGATCACCAGCGGCGGCAGCAGTCGGATGACGTTGCCGTACGTCCCGCAGGACAGCAGCACCAGACCTTGGGTCAGACATGCGGCGACCAGGGCTTTGGTGAGCTCCGGATTCGGTTCTGTGCCGCCCGGTTTGACCAGTTCGATGGCCAGCATCGCGCCCCTGCCGCGGACCTCGCCGATCTCCGGTGTCACCGACGCCATCGCGCGAAGGCGACCGCCGGCGAGCTCTTCGATGTGGCGGGCGCGGGCGGGCAGATCCAGTTCGGTCATCACGTCCATGGCGGCGAGCGCGGCGGCGCAGGCCACCGGGTTGCCGCCATAGGTCCCACCGAGTCCACCTGCGTGCACGGCGTCGAGTAGGTCGGCCCGACCGGTCAGGGCGGACAGCGGCATACCGCCGGCGATGCCTTTGGCCATGGTCACCAGATCGGGCACGATGCCCTCGTGGTCGCTGGCGAACCAGGCGCCCGTGCGGGCGAAACCGCTCTGGACCTCGTCCGCGATGAACACGATGCCGTTGGAGCGCGCCCAATCAGCAAGTGCCGTCAGAAATCCCGGCGCGGGGACGATGAAGCCGCCCTCGCCCTGGATTGGCTCGATGATGATCGCCGCGAGCTGGTCGCCGCCGATCTGCTTGTCCATCATCGAGATCGCGCGCTTGGCCGCTTCGGCACCGTCGAGTCCGTCGCGGTAGGGATACGACATCGGGATCCGATAGACCTCCGGCGCGAACGGGCCGAAACCGTACTTGTACGGCATCGTTTTCGCGGTCAGCGCCATCGTCAGGTTGGTGCGACCGTGATAGGCGTGATCGAACGCCACCACCGCGTCGCGGCCGGTGGCCAAGCGTGCCACCTTGATCGCGTTCTCCACGGCCTCGGCGCCAGAGTTGAACAGCACCGTGCGCTTCTGATGATCGCCAGGTGTCAGGTGGTTGAGTCGTTCCGCGACGGCGACGTATCCCTCATAGGGAGTGACCATGAAGCAGGTGTGGGTGAAGTGGCTCGCCTGGTCGGCGACAGCGGCGGCCACGGCGGCGTTGCCCGCTCCCACCGTCGTCACCGCGATGCCTGATCCGAAGTCGATCAACGAGTTGCCGTCGACGTCGACGATGACTCCACCGTCGGCGTCTGCGGCGTAGACCGGGACACTCGACCCGACGCCGCCGGCGACAGCCATCGCTCGACGACCCTGCAGTTCTGAGGATTTCGGACCGGGTAGGGCGGTGACCAGATTTCGCTGCTGAGGCAGCCGGTACTGGGGCGCTGTCACGGCGGTCATTCGATCGAGCTCATGACGTGCTTGATGCGGGTGTAGTCCTCGACGCCGTACGACGAGAGGTCTTTGCCGTAGCCCGAGTTCTTGAAGCCGCCGTGCGGCATCTCTGCGACCAGCGGAATGTGGCAGTTGACCCACACACAACCGAAGTCGAGGCCCGCGGTCATCCGGCCGGCGGTGCCGTTGTCGGTCGTCCACACGCTGGAGGCCAAGCCGTAACTGACGTCGTTCGAGAACTCCAGTGCCTGCGCCTCGTCGTCGAAGGCCTGCACCGTGACGACGGGCCCGAAGGTCTCGTCCTGCACCAGCGAGTCGCTTTGACGGACCCCGGTGATCACGGTCGGTTCGACGTAGAACCCCTTGTCGCCCTTACGTTTACCGCCGGTCACCACCGTGGCGTGGGATGGCACCGAGTCGAGGATCGAGGTCACCTTGGTGAAGTGGTTGATGTTGTTGAGCGGCGGCACGGTGGTGTCCTTGGCCTTCTCGATCAGGGCGTCGACGAACTTGTCGTGAATCGAAGAGTGCACCAGGATCCGGGTGACCGCGGTGCAGTCCTGACCCGCGTTGAAGAACGACGCGTCACCGATGCCGTCAACGGCCTTGTCCAGATCGGCGTCGGCAAAGACCACGGCCGGCGCCTTGCCACCCAGCTCGAGGTGGGCGCGCTTGAGGTTCTGCGCCGCCGACACCGCGACCGCGATCCCTGCGCGTACGGAGCCGGTGATCGACACCATGCTCGGCGTCTTGTGTCCGACGAGGGCCGCTCCGGTGGCGCCGTTACCGAGCACCACGTTCAGGACACCGTCGGGCAGGATTCCCTTCGAGATCTCCGCGAGCACGAGCGTCGATTCCGGGGTGGTGTCCGAGGGTTTGAGCACCACGGTGTTGCCCGCGGCGATGGCGGGACCGATCTTCCAAAGCGCCATCATCAACGGGTAGTTCCACGGCGTCACCTGAGCGACTACACCGACCGGCTCACGCCGGACATACGAGGTGAAACCCTCCATGTATTCGCCGGCCGACTTGCCTTCGAGCAGGCGGGCGGCACCTGCGAAGAAGCGGATCTGGTCGGCGCCGACGGTCACCTCCTCGTCCGCGATCTGGTCGTCGGGCTGGCCGGTGTTGCGAGCCTGCGCCGCGACCAGCTTGTCCGAGTTCGCCTCGATGGCGTCGGCAAGCTTCAGCAGCGCGGTCTGTCGTGTCTTCGGCGTCGTCTTTCCCCAGGTCTCGAAGGCCTTCGCCGCAGCGGACATGGCAGCGTCGACATCGGCGTCTGACGAGATGGGTGAGGTACCCACCACCGATTCGTCCGTGGGGTTGATGAGGTCCAACGTCTCCGTGCCGGTGGACGCCACGAACTCTCCGTTGATGTAGTTCTTCAAGATCTGATTGGCCATAACACCAGGTCACTCTCGGTTGGGGGCGGATGGGAGAAGGGCGATGAGTTCAGTCTTCGCCGACGAGCCCGCGCGCGGACCTGACGGAACGTCCAGTCGCTCTGCTAAGGCACTACCATTTGTCCAATGGGAGCGAAGTCTGTGCAGGTATGCGCCATGAATGGGCTCGGCAAAGTCGCGAAGCCATGACGACCACGGTGCGCTGGTTACTGGCCCAGCGCGATCTGCAGCTGACCCTTCTCGGCGGCGCAGCCGGTCAGGATCGCGACATCGACTGCGCTCTCAGTTCAGAGCTGCCTGCCCCGCACGAATGGCTCGCCGGCGGGGAGTTGTTGCTCACCACCGGCTTGCGTCTCCCGGAAACGACGCGGGATCGGCGCCAGTATCTGACGCGTCTCGACGAGACCCGGATCGCCGGCGTCGGGTTCGGTGTCGGCCTCGGGTTCGACGACGTACCGGAGGATCTTGTCGAGATCGCCGACGATCTCGGACTGCCACTGATCAAGGTGCCACTTCCGGTGCCGTTCTCGGCGATCGCTCGCACCGTCCTCGACCGCATCGCTGCGCAGCGGTTCGACCAGTTCGTGCGGGCGTCGCATACCCAGCCACGGATCACCCGGGCGGTGATCGCAGGCGGGATGCCGGCCGTCGTGCGCGAACTCGCCGACGCCATCGAGCAGACGGTCGTGCTGCTCGACCGCGAACAGCAGGTGGTCAGTGCGCGACCGCAGGCCGTGTCCGCCGACGAGCTGGCAACGGTCCGCGCCCAGATCAGCCGTGATCCCGCTGCATCGAGCGGCGTCACGATGACCGACGAGCGCGTGATCACGGTGCAGCGAATCAGCGTGGCCGGCAATGTCTTCGGTCATCTGGTCGTGCTCGGAGATACCCCGCTCGGCGACCTCGAACGGGTGCTGGTGGGTCATGCCACGTCGCTGCTCAGTCTCGAACACGCGAAGCCGGGACAGGTCCTGCGCGATCAGCAGGCGCTGCACGCCGACGCGCTGACGATGGCGATGGCCGGGCCACCTCCGGCCGCGGCCCGCAACATCGTCTTGCGAGCCGCAGACCGCGAGGGTCGGGTTCGGGCCGCCGTCGTCCAGTACTCCGGTGTCGGCGGTGCCCAGCGGGCCGCGGCGTCCATCGCCGTCGAACTCCAATCGCGTTGGCGTCCGGTCTTTGTCGAGCAGAGTGGTAGCGAGGTGGTCGTCTTGTTGCGGGGGGAGGACCAGCGCGGGTTCGCCGAATCGGTGCTCGGCATGGTCGGGGTCCAGGGGGCGCGAGGCGGTCTCGGGACCGTGGCGTCGGTCGACGAGATCGCCGACTCCGTGCGGCAAGCCCGGCTCAGCTGCGTGGTCGCGGCGGAAGGAGAGGTGGTCGATCTGCTCGCGCAGGGGTCGGTGCTGTCCCTCGAACCGGTTCGTCGGGCCTTCAGCGGTGCCCACGACACTGTCCTCGGGCCGCTACTCGAGTACGACCGCGCGCACGATGGTGATCTCGTCGCCACGCTCCGTGGCTACCTCCTGGCCAACGGCCAATGGGAGTCCGCCGCCGCGACGGTCGGGGTGCATCGGCACACGCTGCGCAACCGGGTCGACCGCATCGAGGGTTTGCTTCGGGTCGACCTGACCGATGCCCGGACCCGAGCTGAGTTGTTGCTGATCATCCTCGCCGACCCTCGTTGACCTACTGACCGGTCGGAGGCGGGGTGGTTCGGGACGACATTCGCTGCCGAAGTCGGAGGAAGTCACAGTTCCTCCGACTGTCGTCAGGTCCTCCGGTCGCAGTCGGAGGATGTGGCTGGTGTCGGAGGAAGTATCAAATCCTCCGATTTCGGCAGTGTCTCTCGAGCCCTAGACGCGTTGTCCCGGATGCCCGGTGGGCACGGTGCCGGTCACAAGGTTGGTAATCACAAGCCCACGCCCGGCCAGCCAGGGGACGGCGGCAACGGCGGAACTGGTTCGGCTCGCGGATATGGTTCTGCCGGAAGGGTTGGTAGTCCTGTGAGATTGTCATCGCATTGCTGGCTTAGCGTTGGCTGGCCGGCTATATCGTCCGCGAGAAGGTCGAACTCGGTCACTTTCCAATCGCCGAAGACGTCCGTTGTGGGCGCCCGAAATCGTCCGCGCTCACCTTCGGGCGGCGGCGAGCCGCCGGTATCGAATGCAATGAGCACTGGTTGTGGTGGCCAAGCTCCATGTTCCCAACCATCTTCCTGTCGAATGCTTGACTCGCCATAGCGACACAGAGTAATTCGTGTCGAAATGCTGTCTGATTGGCGGCTCAGCATGCGGTAGTAGCGAGTACTCGTGAACGAGAGCCCCAATTGATCGAGCTTGAGCATCATGTCGATGTCGGGCGGGGACGCGTCTGCGAAACCGGGGTAGCCCCATCCGGTGCCGATCCCGTCACGGGCCAACTCGTAGGACTCGACATAGGCGCGTACGAAGGTTCCCTCGGAGCTGAGCGGGTCGAACTCGGGTGTGGTTATCCACCGAAATGACTGATCGATCCCGCGGGGTTGTTGGTGCTCGGTGGTGCTAGGCGTGGTGGGTGGGCTCGGTATCGTCGCTGAACCGCAGGCTGCCAGCGTCAGAAGGACGAGAAGATTCAACGCTCGCAGCGTGGTAGCTGACATGCACTGGTAGTTCACAAGCTTGCGGCCGGCCATCCGGGGGACTTGGTGGTTCATAGTCCTGCGCCCGGCCAGCCCGGCGACGGTGGCAACGGCGCGATCGGGTGGTCCTGATAGGTGTGCTCGAGGGCGGGGAGGGGTGGGATGCCGGTGAGGTCGGCTTCGCATCGTGCGAAGTCGTCGGTGTCGCTCCGGTCTGGATCTCTTGGCACGAAGTCGAATGCGGTAGCTGCCCAATCCCCGAATACGTTGATACTCGGGCTGCGTCGACTGCCGCTTTGTTCGCTTGGTGGCGGTCTGCCCTCTGTGTCTACGGTGAGTACTACGGGTCTGGACCCCCATGATCGCACTCCCCACGGTGGGTGCGGGTTCGTGTCTGGACGGGTGCCGAATGACCAATCTCCAGTCGATGATGCGTATCCGTATCGGCACAAAGTGATTGTCGTAGCCGTTCCCGTGGATTGACGGGCAAGGAATCGATAGAACATTGTGCCCATGAATTCTATTTGGGACGACTGCCATTCGAGATTCTTATCGATGTCTGGTGTTGCCGCAGCGACGAAACCTGGATATCCCCAACTGGTGCTCTGGCCGTCTCTGGCCAACTCGTGTGACTCTACGTACGCACGGACGAATGTGCCCTCTGCACTCATTAAGTCGAAGTCTGGGGTCGGGATCCACTGAAAAGTGACGTCGAATCCTGGTGGCTGTTCGGATCGCAAGGATGCCGATGGTTCGGGTGGGGATTTGGTCGCTCCGCTACAAGCCGCGAGCAGTAGTAGCGCGACGACCCCCAGGGCCTCTCGACATCTACGCGTAGCTGTCATTACCAGTCCTTGGGTTCCAGGCCGTTTGCCCGGGACCAGTCAAAGTCCTCCAGTGGATCTCCCAACAATTCCATGACATCCTTCGCGAAAATATCCGGGTTCTTATTCGAGATGTCAACTTTTCCGTCTTGTGAGAAGTATTGACCCATAGTCGGATCGGATAGCACAGAAGGGTTCTTTTTTGCGTAGCTGTCTAAGATGTCTGAGTACCTGTCGGTCGCCGTTGTCGAGCTGTCGAGCTGTGCCTTCATCAGGTCGAAGCTTTTGTCTGCGCCAATCTTGCTGACGTCAGGCGGATCGCCGATGGCCTCGAGTTTCACCCAAGGTGCGGCGGTGTCCATCACGGCTTTCGCTACAGCACCCATCGGAATGGAGCCGACAACTGCTTTTCCGGAGTCGAACAATCCGCCCTTGTTGGCGTAGTCGACAGTCGCAGCGTACCTTTCGCCAGCCGCGTCCTCTGCTTTCTGCGCTTCGAGTCCCGAGTACATCGCGCCTTCGATACGCCCTGCCACTGCACCGAGGTTGCTCTGACTCAAGTCTTCCCCAAAGGTCGATTCCGCGTAGCTGATGGTCTGGGCGGCAGCAGTATTGAATGTACGACCAGCGTCTGCGTCCGTGTCCATCACCTGGAACAGTTTTGACATCTGGTCGGCGTGCTCAAACACGTCCGCTCCATTTGTTGTGAACAGCCCGTCGGGTGCGCCGGCCAAATCGCCGATCTGAGGAGCGATCGCATCAGCCAGGGTGCGAGTCAGCTCAGGGTTCACCTCACCCAGGGCCGCGGTCCCGATGATCTCCACCAGGGAGTCCCTGTTCTCCGCGATTACTCTGGCGAGTTCACTGCCGGATTCACCGGCCCGCCAGGACTCCGCGACGGTATTCGCCGTGGAACCTTCGGGTGCGGCGGCGGAATCGCCGATCCACTTGAAAAGATTGTTGGGTCCGGAGTCTTCGCCGCCGGCCCCATCCGCCCAATCAAAGGTCATAAGATTGGTCATAGCCTTGCTCGCGTTGTAATCGCTAGTTGTACCGTCAATGTTGATGGTGTCCGGCATGGCGGATGTGACCCCAGGTCCTCCGCTGCGGCCAGTCATCAGGGCATCATGCACTGCGATGTGGTCGTTACCGGCGACGGAGGTCGTCTTCGTCAGCACGTCCTGCACGTCTGCAAAGCTGGTGAAGTCTCTGCCGGTTCCGTACAGACCAGCCGGATTGTCTGCGGCACCGGCTATTTCGCTACTGCGAACAATGAGTGCGCGGTCGATATCGCTGCCGAGCTGCACGTTGGGGTCCCCGTGGCCAAGGACGTCTGCAATTGTCTCGAGTTTGGTCAGTGTGGGAAAGTCGCGCGCCTGGAATGAAGTTGTGCTTGTTCCTGCTTGCTGAGTGATCAGGGTGCTCCGAACCGGGTTCTGCGTCAACGGATCTCGAATCGCACTGGGCACCTGCGACAGCCCGCCACGGATGTAGGAGGGCGGCGCAGGCTGACCGGTGACGTTGCTGACGATCGGACCGAACCAGTTGTCCACCCGTTGATCCGTCCGCACATGGGGATTCGACAGCAGCTGTAGCCCGTCGGCCAGTGCGGCTTTCATCGCCGGATCATTGCCGCCAAAGGCGGTGAACCCCTCCAGTCCTTGCTTGTTCAGCTCACCGTAGAAGCCCTGTAGGTACTCGAATTGGCCTTTGGTGATCACCGCATCGTTGCCCTGGATCAAGGCATCTCGCTGCTCGGGGGAGAGGTCCGTCGCGGCCTCGAACCTGGCCTTCTGTTGCGGGGTGGCGGTGCCGCCTGCGATTGCCGCGACGTCGCGTGCCGCCTGCTGCCTAGACATCCCCGCGGTGAGCGGAGCATTGACTTCGGCATTGCTGAACGCGTCGGCCAACGCCGTCGCACCGGCCTGATCGTCGATGCCCATCTGGTCGGCGAGGGCCTGCAGCGAAATCGTCGAATTGATGGCGTCGTTGAATCGCCGGTCACGCTCGGCGATCAGTGTGTTGTACTCAGCGCTGCTCTGCTCGGCTGCTGCAATGCGCCTGCGTAATTTCGCGTCTCGTGGACGGACCAGTCGTCGTCGACGCGGAAATCGTCCTGTTCGAGACCATCGACGCGCGACAACGCGGTGGATCGGTTCGGAGAGATCGCGTTGGCGGTGTTGTTCAAGATGTTGCCGGCGCGGTCGATGTCGGACCCGAGTTTGTTGATCTCCGCCTGGTCGGACAATGCACGTTGCTCACAGGCACGCTGCGATTCACCGACCCATTTCCCGGCCGCGTCCTGTGCGGCGTCGAGCATCGTCTGCGTCTGGGTCCGCAGATCGGACGCTCCGTCGATGAGGCCGGCGGCCTGTGTTCGCAGCGCCGACAGATTCCATCCGGCCACGGTGGACTTGGAGGGACGCCCCATCAGAAGTCGCCCAACGCGCGGAACCCGCTCGCCGACTCCTCCTCGGTATCGATCAGGTCGATGCCGGTATCCGTGCAAGCATTACCGATCTGCTCGACGCGGCCCGCAGCCCTGCTCAACAAGTCGACCAAGAGATTGTCTTTACCCGCGCACGCGCCCGCGAGAGCCGACCCGGTCATTGCGCTCGCCACTGCTGCAAACCCGGGTGCCACGGTGATCCCTCGGACCTCACCGGCGATGGTGGTCATCTTGGTGCCGACCCCGTGAATGGTGTCGACCTCGTCAGCCGCGAACAGTTCCCCCACAACAAGCCCCCCGGCCTCGATTGTTTTCACGAAGCTTAAACCAGCCCTCCAACGCTGACCCGTCGAGTCACGCGAACCCCGATGATGTGCTGTTGTGGCGGCCCCCACCTGGGAAAACGTTCGCAAAAAGGGCACATCATCGGGGTGGGGAGGCTGCATGGGACGGGTCACATCGCAGCGTTTGCCACACTGGAGGTCGTGTCGTATGCCACCGATCGTTCAGCGCAACTCTTCGAGCGCGCGTCCCGCGCCATTCCCGGCGGCGTGAACTCGCCCGTTCGTGCCTTCAGTGCCGTCGGAGGGACCCCACGGTTCATCTCCAGCGCCTCGGGTTACCGGCTGAACGACGCCGACGGCAACAGCTACGTCGACCTGGTCTCGAGCTGGGGGCCGATGATCCTGGGCCATGCCCACCCCGCGATCGTCGAGTCGGTACAGCAGGCCGCGACCACGGGTCTGTCGTTCGGTGCACCGACCGAGGCGGAGATCGACCTCGCCGAGGAGATCATCAAGCGCGTCGATCCGGTGGAGCAGGTTCGGCTGGTCAACTCCGGAACCGAGGCGACGATGTCGGCGGTCCGGCTCGCGCGCGGATTCACCGGCCGCACGAAGATCATCAAGTTCTCCGGCTGCTATCACGGACACGTCGACGCTCTGCTCGCCGACGCGGGCTCCGGCGTCGCCACTCTGGGCCTGCCGACCTCACCCGGCGTCACCGGCGCCCAGGCCCAGGACACCATCGTCCTGCCCTACAACGACCTCGATGCCGTCCGCGAGACGTTCGCGACCTACCCCGGCGAGATCGCCGCGATCATCACCGAGGCCGCCGCGGGCAACATGGGCGCGATCGCCCCGCACGACGGCTTCAACCAGGGCCTCAAAGACATCACGTCGATAGACGGCGCACTCCTGATCATCGACGAGGTGATGACCGGCTTCCGTGTGAGCAAGGCGGGCTGGTTCGGACTCGAGGGTGTGGCGGGCGACCTCTACACCTTCGGCAAGGTGATGAGTGGTGGCCTTCCTGCCGCCGCGTTTGGTGGCCGCGCCGACATCATGGCCTACCTCGCTCCGGCGGGCCCGGTCTACCAGGCGGGCACCCTGTCCGGAAACCCTGTTGCGGTCGCCGCCGGACTCGCGACCCTGCGGCACGCCGACGACGCCGTCTACGCCGCGCTCGACGCCAATTCCAAGCAATTGGGCGACCTCATCGGCGAGGCTTTGACGGCCGAGGGCGTAGGCCACCGGGTGCAGTACGCCGGGAACCTCGTGAGCGTGTTCTTCACTACTGACCCGAGCACGCCCATCACCGACTACGCAGGCGTCAAAAACTCCGAGACCTGGCGTTTTGCACCGTTCTTCCATGCGTTGCTCGACGCGGGGGTCTACCCGCCGCCGAGCGCCTTCGAGGCTTGGTTTGTATCCGCGGCGCTGGACAGGGATGCTTTCGGTGTCATCGCCGATGCACTTCCGGCGGCTGCGACCGCAGCTGCACGTGCTCGGAAGGAGAATTGATGCAGCAGCGCACCATCGTGCACATGATGCGGCACGGGGAAGTACACAACCCCGACGGCATCCTCTACGGTCGCCTTCCGGGTTTCCACCTGTCCGACCTCGGTGCCGCACAGGCCCAGAAGGTCGCCGACGCGCTCGCCGATCACGACATCACCCACGTCTTCGCCTCACCGATGCAGCGTGCCCAGGAGACGGCGACCCCGGTCGCGACGTCCCACGGACTTGAGATCATCACGGACGACGGGCTCATCGAGGCCGACAACACATTCGAAGGCCTGCGGGTCTCGGTCGGCGATGGCGCTCTGCGACGGCCCCGACACTGGGCCAAGCTCCGCGACCCGTTCACCCCGAGCTGGGGCGAGCCGTACATCCAATTGGCCCATCGCATGCTGGCAGTGGCCAACAAGGCCCGCGAAGAAGCCAAAGGTCATGAGGCGATCTGCGTGAGCCACCAGTTGCCTGTGTACACGCTCCGCAGATTCCTTGAGGGACAACGTCTCTGGCACGATCCGCGTAAGCGGCAATGCTCGCTCGCGTCGTTGACGAGCCTGTTGTACGACGGTGATGCGTTGGTTGACATCGTGTACTCCGAACCGGCCGGTGCCTCGGATCCGCTCGCCACGGGAGCCTGAGGGAGCCCGGTAGATTCTGATGGAGCAGTAGATCTTGATGGAGTCCGGCCGTGAGCGCAGCGAAACGCGCATGTTGGCCCCTTTGGGTTGGCGACTGTGTTGGTTGATCGTCCTCGCCGTCGTCACGCTCGTCGTGATGACCGCGTGTAGCACCGGTGACGACGCTGTGCGACAGGGCGATACGTTCGAGTTCGTCTCGCCGGGCGGCAAAACCGTGATCTTCTACGATCCGCCTGCCGATCGCGGCACCGTGTCGAACATCTCGGGGCCGGATCTGCTCGACGACAGCAAGACGATCAGCCTCGACGACTTCGCCGGTCAGGTGGTCGTGATCAACGTCTGGGGCTCATGGTGCGGGCCTTGCCGGGGTGAGGCAGAAGCGCTCGAAGAGGTGTACGCCAACACGAAGGACTCCGGGGTCGCGTTCCTGGGCATCGACTTCCGTGATCGCCAGGATTCGGCCCGCGACTTCGTCGAAGACCGTGAGGTCACCTACCCGTCGATCTTCGACTATCCAGGGCGCACACTGGCGAAGCTCACGACCCCGACCTCGGTGGTTCCCACCACGCTGGTCCTCGACCGTGACCATCGGGCTGCCGCGGTGTTCCTCAAGGCGATCACTGCCGACGAATTGCAGCCGGTTGTCGAGCGGATCGCCGCCGAGAAGAGCTGATTGCAGTGATTTCGGCGACGACGAACCTCGCGGGTGTGGGAGAGAGCTTCTCCGACACCGTTTCCAGTGGTCCGCTGTTACTCGCCCTCGGCGCCTGCATGCTCGCCGGTCTGGTGTCGTTCGCCTCACCGTGCGTGGTCCCGCTGGTGCCCGGATACCTGTCGTATCTCGCCGGATTGGTCGGTGCGGAGGCGCCTGCCACCTCGTCGCAGGAATCGCGAAAGGCCGGCAGGCTCAGGGTCACCGGTGCGGCATTGCTGTTCGTGCTCGGGTTCACGGTCGTCTTCGTGCTGGCGACGGCGTCGGTGTTCGGAATCACCAGCACGTTCATCCTCAATCGTGAACTGCTGCAACGGGTCGGCGGAGTGATCACGATCATCATGGGCCTGGTCTTCATCGGACTCATCCCGATCCTGCAACGCGACGCCAGGTTCCATCCTCGGCTGGTGTCGAATCTCGTCGGTGCCCCGATGCTCGGCGCGGTCTTCGCCCTCGGCTGGACGCCGTGCCTGGGTCCGACACTCGCCGCGGTCATCACCACCGCCAGCGGAACCGAGGGCGCCACCGCGGCCCGCGGGGTGACGCTGATCATCTTCTACTGCCTCGGCCTGGGGTTGCCGTTCGTGCTGCTCGCCTTCGGTTCGGCCTGGGCTCTGCGGGCTGTGGGCTGGATGCGGAACCACGCCCGGGCCATCCAGGTCTTCGGAGGTGTACTACTGGTTGTCGTGGGCGTGGCACTGGTGACCGGACTGTGGGATCAGTTCATCGTCTGGGTTCGCGACGCGTTCGTCACCGACACGGTGTTGCCGATATGACGGCCACCGCAACTCGCTCGCCGCAGCCGGGCAAGCTCCCACGACCCAACCCGATCAAGCGATACGTGCTCTGGCCTGCACGTAACCTGTGGCGCTCGTTGACGTCCATGCGCACCGCGCTCGCGCTGCTGTTCCTGCTCGCCCTGGCGGCCGTCCCCGGCGCGCTGCTCCCGCAGCGGTCGCTGAACGAGACGAAAACCGAGCAGTACATCGCCGATCACGGTGTCGTCGGCGAGTTCTTCGACAAGATCGGCATGTACGAGGTCTTCTCGAGCATCTGGTTCACCGCCATCTATGCGCTGTTGTTCATCTCACTCGTCGGCTGCCTCACGCCGCGGATGATCGAGCACGCGAAGTCGCTGCGCGCCCGACCCGTGCCTGCCCCACGCAACCTGGCACGCCTGCCACGCCACGAGAGCCACGAGATCGACGGCACTCCCGACGAGATCGCCGCCAAGATCAACGGTGGGCTGCGCGGCTGGCGCAAGACCACCCGCACCGTCGAACGCAAGCAGGTCGACGGCACCGTGGTCACGGTTGTCGAGGTCTCCGCCGAAAAGGGATACCTGCGTGAGTTCGGCAACCTGGTGTTCCACTTCGCGTTGCTCGCACTGCTGGTCTCGATTGCAGCGGGCAAGATGTTCGGCTACGAGGGCACCCGCATCCTGGTGGCGGACGGTCAGGAAGGCCTCTGCAACACCTCGACCGCGGTGTACGACTCGTTCCGTGCGGGCAACCTCGTCGACGGCACCAACCTGAACGAGTTCTGCATGCAGATCGACTCGTTCGACGCCGACTTCCTGCCCTCCGGCCAGCCCGACATGTACAGCGCGAAGATCCGCTATCAGGTCGGCGAGGACATCGACAACGACGAGTGGCAAGAGAGCGATGTCCAGGTGAATCATCCGCTGCGCATCGCGGGTGACCGGATCTACCTGCTGGGCAACGGATTCGCCCCGACGTTCACGGTCACGTTCCCGAACGGGGAGACCCGGACCCAGACCGTGCCCTTCCAGCCCAACGAACTGCAGACGATGATGTCGAGCGGCGCCGCCCGTTTCGACACCCCTGCCGGGCTCTATCCGAACGAGGACGAGCGCCGCAAGCATCAGATCGCGCTGGAGGGTCTTTTCGCGCCGACCGCGGTGTTCCACGGCGGCCTCATGACGTCGTCGTTCCCGCTGCCGGAGAACCCGGCCGTGGCGATCGACGTCTACCAGGGCGACACCGGCCTCGACACCGGCCGGCCACAGAACGTCTTCAGCCTCGACGTCAATTTGATCAACCAGGGCCGACTGCTCAAGAAAGAGCGCGTCAACCTGCAGCAAGGTGAGCAGACGCGACTCGAAGACGGCACCACGGTGCAGTTCGACGGCTACCAGCGGTGGGTCTCGCTACAGGTGTCGCACGATCCGGCGCAGAACTGGGTGCTGGTGTCGGCGATCGCGATGCTGGCCGGTCTGCTGGTCTCGTTGCTGATCAAACGACGCCGCGTCTGGGCGAGGATCACGCCGCTGACCGAGTCGCGGTCCGGGGATGCCGTGCCGCGGGCCCCGACGTCCGCGGAGGAGCCGGCTCCTCACAGCCATGTCGATCCCTCTACTCTGGGTGTGCGACGGTCTGTAGTAGAGATGGCCGGCCTCGCCCGCACCGACCAGGCCGGTTGGGGTGAGGGGTTCCCCGACATGGTGGCCGATCTACTGGGCCTCGAACCCAAGAAGACCCCGAGCGGCAAGAAGACCCCGAGCGGCAAGAAGACGAAGTGAGAAGGACGCACGAGATGAATGACTGGGAGAAGGTGACCGATGGACGTCGATGAGACCCTGTCCCGGTATTCGGATCTGTGTTACGGCACCGCGCTGACCGTGTACGTGCTGGCGATGGTCATGTTTCTGGCTGCGCTCGCGAGTAAACGGCAGGTCGTCGAGAAGGCCGACCAGCTCGTCGCCGCGGGTGGCCCGGCGCCGGTGATGACCGACGACGTCCGGACCCCGGGCAAGCTCGAATCTTCCGGCAAGGCACCGCTGGGCGACCGCCTTGCGAAGATGGCCTACGGCGTCGTCCTGCTTGCCACGGTGTTGCAGATCGGCTCGATCGCGTTGCGCGGCTTCGCAACCGGGCGCGCTCCGTGGGGCAACATGTACGAGTTCGTCTCGATCGCGTGCGCCGCGGGCATGGTGGCCGCGCTGGTGGTCTTGCGGAAGCGCGAGTACCGCCCGCTGCTCGGGTTCGTGTTGCTGCCCGTGGTGGTGCTGCTGTTCATCGCCGGCACCTACCTCTACACGAACGCTGCACCGGTGGTCCCGGCGCTCAAGTCGTACTGGCTGGCGATCCACGTCTCGATTGTCGCGGTCGGCTCCGGGGTGTTCCTGGTGTCCGGCGTGGCGAGCATTCTCTACCTGCTCAAACTGAAGTACCCGAACCCCAGTGACAAGTTCTGGGGCCGGGTACTGCAACGGGTCCCGTCGGCGCAGACCCTCGATCGGTTGGCCTACAAGACCGTGGTGTTCGCGTTCCCACTGTTCGGTCTCGGCGTCATCTGCGGTGCGATCTGGGCCGAAGCCGCGTGGGGTCGATTCTGGGGCTGGGATCCCAAGGAGACGGTGTCGTTCATCGCCTGGGTGATCTACGCCGCGTACTTGCACGCCCGTGCGACCGCCGGGTGGCGGAACACGGCCGCGGCATGGATCAACATCGCCGGTTTCGTGGCCATGTTGTTCAACCTGTTCATCATCAACCTGGTGGTCTCCGGCCTGCACTCGTACGCCGGACTGTGAGCCAGACGGGCTCTACGACACGCGGTCGTTCTGCTGCTTCTTGACGACCTTGAGAAGTTCGATCACCACGTCGAGGGTGTCGGTCGAGATCGCTTCATGCCGGAACGCGGCGAGGTGGGCGCCGGTCTCGGCAGCCATCTGTACGTACTCGCGCTGCTGCTCGACTCGCTTGAGGTCCTCGTCCGGGTCGGTGAGGAAGTAGGTCACGCTGATCTCGAACGCGCGGGAGATCGCTTCGACCGTCCGGAACGACGGCGTCTTCGCCTTCCCGGTGCGCAACTGCGAGATGTAGGCGTCGCTCAGCGTGTATCCGAGCTGGTTGGCCTTCAGCGCAATCTTCTTGCCGGTGTAAGGGATTCCGTTTTCGTCGCGAACTGTGTTGAACAGTTCGTTCAGGTGGTCGGCAAAGCTTTTTCCGTCGTGTACAGCAGCCACTTCTCTAACTCCCAGACCTCTGATTTGACTGCGGCGGTGTGCCACGGTCGAACTAGATTGAGACTCTACCTTTAAAGGTCGCAAAGTGGCTACCGGGATGACCCAACTTATGTTGGGTTGTCAAAGTTAATCTGACGACGGGTTATCGTGAACTTTTCTGGCAGACGCGTCCGTTGAACGTTGGACGCCGGGTCAATGATTTCTGGACGGTTGTGCAGGTCAGTCGGTAGAACTAGGCCGATCGTCACCGTCTGCCCGATATTTTGGATCTTTATCGCGTGCCTTGCGGTCCAGGTCATTGAGAAATTCGAGATCGTCATCCGGACCAACCGGTCCGCGGGGCATCTGGCGTCGCGTCGGACGGGTTTCACCCTCTCCGCGCCCTGCCACGGCGTCTGGGCCGAAAGCGCGCCAGGCCAGGTACGTCAGTGCCAACAGGCCGATGATGGCAAGCAGGTAGATCATTGCGGCACCTCCAGAATCAAAGCCGACAAACCCAGGCTACGGGAGCCGACAAGTGCACATACGCGAGCACGCCGACCGCGGCGTGCGGTCGGCGTGCTCGGAAGCTGAAAAGCGGCGCTCGATGGGTGAGAGAGGTGTGTTCTCAGGCCCCGTGGGCGGGGGTGCGGCGATTGAGTAGTTCGACGACGTCGGCTTCGCGGAAGCGACGGTGACCGCCGGGGGTACGGATGGCGCCGAGCAGGCCGGAGCTTGCCCAGCGTGCGACGGTCTTCGGATTCACGTTGAACATGGCGGCGACCTGGCCGGGCGTCAGGGTGTGCTGGCTCGCTGTCTGTGGACTGAGGGGCTGGGGACTCAGGGGAGAGGCTCCGGTGGTGCCGGGGCCGGGAATTCTCGGTCCAAGGGGGCTTGCAAAGGTCATCGCTGCTCCTATCGAGTCTGGCCTGTCGTGCTGCGCCGTGACACCTGACGGCGTCTGTCGATGGCGCATAGTTGTTCGTGCCGCTCCTGCAGGGCTGCTGGAGACCGCGACTCATGGTTACACCCAAATGCCCAGGTATTCGAATAGTTAGCTGTTAGTAAAGGGATTGCAAAGGTGGACGTTTCGGGCTCTGTCTGTGGCCGAAGTAAGGTCATGGGCGTGAGCGGGGAAGAAGGTCGCCCCTCCCAAGGCATGAAGTAAGAAGGCATGAACTCAGAAGGTATGAACCCGGAAGGCGAGAAACCTGTGGCCAAGAAATCATCGGCGAAGAAGCAGGCTCCTGCGGCGCCTGTCACGCCGTCGCCGGGAGCCGGCCGTCGACTCGCGGTGGACTTGGCGCTGTTCACGGGGGCGCGTATCGCTCTGGTCATCGCCTTGGCGGCCGGCATCTACCTGCTCGGGAACGTCGTGGGCATCGACGTGCCGGTCCTCGTCGCCGCATTCTTCGCGGTGATCATCGCGCTGCCGTTGGGGATGGTGCTCTTCAAGGGCCTGCGTGACCGCGTCAACGTCGGCATCGCCACCGTGGACGCCGGCCGCAAGGCGCAGCGCGAGAACCTCACCGCGCGGTTGCGCGGCCAGGAATCATCCAAGCCTGAGGGCAACGACAAGTCCAAGGGTTCTGGCGAGGCATGACAACCAGGGGCGGACCAGTGGACACAGCAGGAGTACCTCGCACACTCGATGTGGATCACCGGTTCGACCGCGGCTGGGTGGACAACGCGGTTCGCCTGATCGACGCCGATGCCACCCGTAGCGCAGATACGCATCTGCTGCGGTACCCACTGCCGGAGTGGTCGCGGTGGGACACCGACGCGGGGAACACCGGAATCTCGCTGTACCTGAAAGACGAGAGCACCCACATCACGGGATCGCTAAAGCACCGACTTGCGCGGTCACTGTTCCTCTACGCCCTATGCAACGGTTGGATTCTGAAGGGGACCACGGTCATCGAGGCCTCCTCAGGGTCCACCGCGGTGTCCGAGGCGTACTTCGCCCAGTTGATCGGGGTGCCGTTCATCGCAGTCATGCCGCGGAGCACGTCGCCGGCAAAAGTCGCGCTCATCGAGCGACGCGGCGGTCGCTGCCACTTCGTCGACCGCTCGGACGAGGTGTACTCGGAGGCGCAGCGGCTCGCCGACGAAACGGGCGGGCACTTCATCGACCAGTTCACGATGGCCGAACGGGCCACCGACTGGCGCGGTAACAACAACATCGCCGAATCGATCTTCACGCAGCTCGCCCAGGAGGAGTTCCCGGTGCCCACCTGGGTCGTGGTCGGTGCGGGCACCGGCGGCACCTCCGCGACCATCGGGCGTTTCATCCGCTACCGCAGGCACGAGACCTGGCTGTGTGTGGTCGACCCGGAGAACTCGGCCTTCTTCCCGGCCTACCGGGACGGTGATCCCGATGCCGGTTCGGACACCGGGTCACGTATCGAGGGCATCGGCAGGCCGCGCGTCGAACCATCCTTCATCTCGCAGGTCATCGACCGCATGATGTCGGTCCCCGACGACGCCAGTATCGCGACCGCGCGCCGGGCCAGCGAGACCCTCGGCAGGCGGGTCGGCGGCTCGACGGGCACCAACCTGTGGGGAGCGCTGCGGCTGATCGCCGAGATGCGGGCGCAGCGTCGACCGGGCAGTGTTGTCACACTGTTGTGTGACGGCGGCGATCGCTACTCCGGAACGTATTACAACGACGAGTGGCTGGCCGAAAAAGGCCTGGACCTCGGCCGTGCAGAGGGGATGCTGGATGAGTTCTTCACCACCGGAGAGTGGAGTGAGTGAACAGTCGCAGATCGTCGGGACGCACGCGCCCGGCGCCCGTCCCATGGTCGAGGCGGTCGATCTGGTGCGCGA
Organism: Williamsia sp. 1135; assembly: GCF_002095395.1. Lineage (GTDB taxonomy): Bacteria > Actinomycetota > Actinomycetes > Mycobacteriales > Mycobacteriaceae > Williamsia. The sequence goes on along the minus strand of NZ_MJEI01000095.1, from coordinate 74,857 downwards.
GTATCAAATGGGTGAGCAACGCGTCCGCGCGCTCGACGGCCTGAACCTGACGCTGCAGGCCCGGCAGTTCGTCTCGATCGTCGGACCGTCCGGGGCGGGTAAGAGCACGCTGCTGCACGTGCTCGGTGCGCTCGACGTGCCGGATTCGGGGTCCATCGTCGTCGACGGACTCGATCTCGGGTCGCTGTCCGAAGAGCAGCAGTCCGAGTTCCGCAGGCATCGGATCGGATTCATCTTCCAGTTCTTCAACCTGATCCCCACCATGTCGGCGTGGGAGAACGTGGCCCTGCCGCGGTTGCTGGACGGAAAGTCGTTGCGGTCGGCCAAATCCGAGGCCATCGCACTGCTCGAACGGGTGGGGCTGGGCGATCGGGAGAAGCACCGCCCGTCGGAGCTCTCCGGTGGACAGATGCAGCGGGTGGCGATTGCCCGCTCACTGATCATGAGTCCGCGGATCGTGCTCGCCGACGAACCGACCGGCAACCTCGATTCTCATACCGGTGAATCGATCCTGGAGCTGTTGACCGAGGTGAGCCGCGAAGGCGACGGCAGGCTCGTGGTGATGGTCACACACGACAACAAGGCGGCCGCACACGCCGATCGGACGATCACCGTGCGGGACGGGAAGATCGAGGAGTGAACCTGCCACGGCCACTGGGATCGCTCGGTGCGGGATTCACCAGGATCAGGCTCGTCAACATCCGCGAACTGCTCGGTCATCGTCTGCGGGTCACCACCTCGCTGCTCGTCGTGGTCGTCTCTTCTGCGCTGCTCGTGGCGGTGCTGGGCACCTACGGCTCGCTGACCGCGTCGGTGCAGAAGCTCAGCGCGACCATCTCCGGCACCGCAGACCTCGAGATCGCCGGCATCGTCGACTCCGGGGTCAGCGACGAGCTGCTGGGCGAGATCCGTCGGGACGTCCCTGCGGCGAGAAGCGTTGTGCCGCTGATCAACAGCCCCGTATTCGTCGACGGTGAACGAACCACGGTGCTCGGCAGCGACAACAACATCACCGCGATCAGCGGCGGCCTCCGCGATGCGGTGTCGAAGGCAGCGGGCGGCGAGGGCACCGATCTCACCACGCTGATGTCGGGCATCAGCGTCGGCAAGAACACCGGATTGCGAAAAGGCCAACAGGTTTCGATCAACGGCGTGCAGACCACGGTCACCACGGTGATCGACGCTCCCGAGGCGGACACCATCAATAGCGGCCGGTTCATCTTCGCCTACCTCGGACTGGCGCAAGAGCTGACGGCACACGAGGGCAGGGTCGATTCGATCCTGGTGACCAAGGAACCCGGCACCACCACCGAGCAGTTACGTGAGCAGCTGAACTCTGTGGTGGAGGGCCGCGCTGTCGTGGTCAACCCGGATTTTCGGGCCAAGCAGGCGGAGACCGCAAGCTCGGTGACCCGGAACTCGACCTTGCTGGTCTCGCTGATCTCACTGGTGATCGCGGGATTCCTGGTGTTCAACACCATGAACATGGCGGTGGCGTCGAGACGGTCGTCCATCGCGATGATCCGCGCGCTCGGTGGCAGACGCGGTCCGCTGGTCGCCGATCTGATCGGCGAGGCCGCGTTGTTCGGTCTGGTGGGTGGCCTGATCGGCGTGCCCGTGGGCGTGTTGGCGGGCCGCTGGGCGATCGGGCAACTGCCCGACGTCCTGTCGTCGTACGGAGCCACGGTCGAGTTCGGTCTGCCGGTGTACGCCGCCCCCGCCGCAGTGATCGCATGCGTGCTGGCTTGTTGCGGCGCAAGCGTGCTGGCTGCTCGGTCGGTTTTCACGGTGTCCCCGATCGAGGCGATGTCCAGTAGCGCGGCCGCCGACGAGCGGCCGGGGCGCGGGGTCGCGGTGAAGGTCTGCGCGGTCCTGGGTATCGCGCTGATCGTCCTCGGCTGGATCATGGCGAACACGATCAAGGGGCAGGTCGTCGCGACCGCCGGCATCGTGTTCTGTATCGGCATGCTGCTGGTCGCCTTTGCCATCACGAAACCTCTAGTCGCCGCAGTCAGTGCATTGGCCGGCCGGCTCGGCGGGCCCGGCACCCTCAGCGCCGTCAACACGGAGCGGGCGCCGCGTCGGGCGTGGGCGACCCTGATGACGGTTGCCGTCGCGATCACGGTGGGACTGTGCACCTCTGGTGTCATGAACAACCTGGTGTCGTCGATCACCGCCTCGTTGGACGGGCTCGCCGACACCGACTTCTACGTGTCGTCGCAGGAGAAGTCGTCGATACCCGACGGCCCGATCATCGATCCGGCCGTCACTGCCGCGGCGGCGCAGGTACCCGGGGTCGAACAAGTCGTGGGCGGCCAGTGGGCCTCGATCAATGTCGGTGAGTCGCGGGTGATGTTCCAGGGCTTGAGTCCCGGCACGAGTGCGCCGTTCATCCGCAAGGGCTCACCGGGAGTGATCGACGAAGTGCTCGCCGGTCGCGGCATCATCATGTCGCGCACCCTGGCGAGCAACCTCGGGGTCACGACCGGTGACGACGTCGAGATCGCTTCTCCCACCGGCTATCACACGCTGCCCGTGCTACAGCTGGTCGACTACGTGACCGTCAACTCCGGCACCGCCGCGATCTCCCACAAGCTGCTGTCAGAGTGGTTCAACCGGCCAGGCGACACTTTCTTACAGGTGACGGCAGCGCCCGGCGTCGACAAGGAGCAGCTTCGGAGCGAACTCGAAGCGGCAGCCACGCGCGCCACCACGATGCCTATCAACGTCTACACCGGCCAGGAGGGCCTCGACGCCACCAAGGCATCGGTCGAACAGTCCGGCGCATTCGCGATCGCCATCCAATGGATCGTCGCGGTGGTTGCGGCCATTGCCCTGCTCAACACGTTGCTGCTGTCGGTGATCGAGCGCAAACGCGAGTTGGGTGTGCTGCGCGCGATGGGGGCGTCGAGAAAATTCGTGCAGCGGATGGTGCTCGCGGAAGCGGCGGCGGTCGCTGCGGTCGGATCTCTGCTCGGGGTCGTGATGGGCACCGGGCTGCACATCGTCGGCAACAAGGTCCTCACGCAGACGACGTCGGTGCAGGTGCAGTACTCGCCGCAACTGGTCATCGGCCTGTATGTCGTCACGGCATTCGCCCTCTGTTTCGCCGGAGCTTTCTTCCCCGCCGCCCGCGCCGGCCGGATGAACATCAGCGAAGCAATCCTCACCGAGTAATCCCGATTTCCCGAAAGTGGGCCCTTTTGGCGAACAAAACCCCAGGTCGGCTCCGCCAGAACAGCACATCTTCGGGGGTCGGGGCTGTGGATAACCCGATAATTGCTGGCCTGTCGTCTTCGGCGGTCCGGTCAGAATCGCCCTATGGGGGATTTTCCGACGGGTCCGTTGCGGGTAGAGATGTTGTTGGCGATCATGTCGCGCTATCAGTTGCGCGAGAACTACCGTCTGCTTTTTCGCGGCGTATGGGTTCGAAAGGACCAGACAGTCGACTTCACGATGTCGAGCTACGCGGCCGGCCTGGCGTACCCGGGCAGCGACGTCAACTTGCCTGGGATCCTCTGCGGGTGGTCAGCTGCTGACCTCTGGGGTAACGCGTACCGTCCGGCCGATGCACTTCCCGAGGTCATCGTCCCCATTGATGGACGACGGTTCCGTGGAGTGACTGTGAGGCGGGTGCAACTCGAAGCGGACGAGTACACGGTGCTCGGCGACTCACTCGTGACGACTCTTCCGCGAACCGCGATCGACCTCGGCCGCTTCAATTCTCGAGATGACGCAGTGTCCGCCCTCGACTCGATGATCCGCGCACACCCCTCTCTCGTCGATGATGTCGAGCGCGTGCTGAAGCGGTGGGAACGGCACTGGGGGATCGGTAAAGCGATCACCGCGCTGAAACTCGCAGATCCGCTGTCGGAATCTCCGTGGGAGACACGGGTGAGGTTGATACTCGTCGACGAGGACTTTCATGGATTTGTCCTGCAGTACGAGGTGATGTGCGGTAGATATCGGCTTGACGCGGCATGGCCGCATCTCAAGGTCGCTGTCGAATACGACGGAGAGCACCATCGATCTGCCCAGCAGCATGCCCATGACCTCGAACGCTGGAATCGATTGCGCGCTGAGGGCTGGGTCGTGGTCACGGTGACCGCCTCGAATATCCGACGAGGACGCGACGAGTTCGTTGCTCAACTCCGTCGAGAACTGCTACTTCGCGGCTGGCTACCCCGATGATGGGTTGGTTTGGCGGCGTCGACCTGGGGTTTTGTTCGCCAAAAGGACCCACTTTCGGAGGGCGGGGGATGGCGGTGTCAATAAATGTTGACAACAAGATTGTGTCAGGGTAACTTGACAATCGTGCAAGACGAAAAGAACGACATCACCACAGCAGTTGCAGATCGGGATCCGGCGAAAGGGCTGGCCGCGGTCAGGGCGCTGCGAACACTGGCGGACCGTCTCGAAGACGTGCAGGTCGCAAATGCCCGGCAACAGGGTTGGAGCTGGCGGGCCATCGCCGACGTCCTTCAGGTGAGTCGACAAGCCGTGCACCAAAAGCATTCACGCGGCGAGTAACCATCCGCCGCTCATACACGGAAGCGGGACAACATGTTTCACCAGTTCACGCGCGAAAACAGGATGACCCTGGTTTTCGCCTATCAGGAGGCAGCCGACCTCGGACACACCACTCTCGGCAACGATCACCTCATCCTCGGCATGCTCTGCAACGCCAGGACTTCGGTGTTCAACACACTCGGTGAGCAGGGCCTGACCCTGGCTCAGGCCCGTGAGGTGGTTCGTGAGTACCACGACTCCCACGAGGTCGATCCGGACAAAGAGCAGGTCGCCGAAGACAAGGACGCCCTGGCGGCCATCGGCATCGACCTCGACAAGGTTCGGGAGGCGGTGAAATCCGCATTCGGCGATGACATCACGGACAATTGGGGCAAACGCCGCGGTGGCCGGGGAGGTCTCGGACGAGGTGGCCCGGGTGGCCGCGGCGGACCGGAAGGTCGTGGCGAACGTGGTCACCGGCACGGGGGCCCGCGTGGTCGCCGGGGCGAGGGGCCATGGGAACGTCCGACCGGAGACGGACCGTGGGAACGTCCCGAGGGTGATGACGGAGCTCCGTGGGAGCGCGGCGGACCCTGGGAGGGCGGCCGTGGCCGCCGTGGACCGCGGGGTGGCGTACGCCGGCCTCGGTTCTCGAAGGACGCGAAGACCGCGATCTCTCATGCAGCGCTCATCGCTCGCGACGCCGATCGCGAACTGATCGCAGAGGACGTCCTTCTCGGAATCCTCACCACCGGCGATGCAGCCTCCAAGGCGCTCATCGAATCGGTGACCACGGTCGAGGCCGTGCGCGAGGCGGTTCAGCGGGCAGACGCCAAGTAGCCCTCCGAAGATGGGTCTTTTTGGCGAACAAACGCCCAGGTGGACAACGCCAAAAGGGCCCATTATCGGGCTAGGCCAGGAGTAGGCCGACCGCGGTGCCGATGGACCACAGGAGCATCGCGAGGCCGGTCAGGGCGAGGGCGGGAATCAATGCCGGACCGCCGGCACCTCCTCGCACCGGCGCGTTGGCCTTGAACGCCAGCGCCGCCGCGATCAGCCCGAGCAGTGCCCACGGCGTGGCGGCGATCAACACCAGTGACACGACCGACGGAACGATGACGAGGACCGCATGCAGAGTTCGGGTGTGCTTGTCGCCCAGTCGAACTGCCAGGGTGATCTTGCCCGACTCGGTGTCGGTGGGGATGTCGCGCAGATTGTTGGCGACGAGAACCGCGCTGGAGTACGAGCCGACGGCCACCGCGGACAGCAGTCCAACCCAGTCGATCGTCTCGGCCTGAACGAACTGCGTACCACACACCGCGACCAATCCGAAGAACACGAACACCGCGATCTCACCGAAGCCGCTGTACCCGTACGGGTTACGGCCCCCGGTGTAGTACCAGGCCGCGGCGATGCATCCGAGCCCCACCAGGATCAGCCACCAGGCACTCGTCACCGCGAGGGCCAGGCCGGCGATCCCGGCCACGGCGAAGGCGGCAATCGCCGCGGTCTTCACCGACTGTGGGGTCGCGACCTTCGACCCCACCAGCCGCATGGGGCCGACGCGGTCGTCGTCGGTGCCGCGGATGCCGTCGGAGTAGTCGTTGGCGAAGTTCACGCCGATGATCAGTGCCACCGACACCACCAGTGCCAACACCGCCTTCCACCAGACGATGTCGCCGAGCCAGCCGGCGGCGCCGGTGCCGGCGATTACGGGTGCGATCGCGTTCGGATAGGTACGAGGACGCGACCCTTCGAACCACTGCGCTGCGGAAGCCATGCCAGTATCCTTCCGCACGCGGTCACGACGACTGATCGCCGCACCCGATAGTGTGTAGAGACCATCCCCTGACCTGCAGAAACCACTCACCAGCAGCGAGGACACCGTGCCAGTTCAAGTAGCGCCGATCGTCGGACTACTCGGGCCGGTGTCGATTGTGGACCGAAACGGGCAAATGCGACCCGTCCCCGGAATCCGCGCCCGGCGCCTGCTGGGCCTCCTCGCCCTCACCCCGGGCAGCCAGCGTTCGCACTCGGCGCTGATCGACGGCGTCTGGGGCGACGACCTCCCGCGGTCCCCACAGTCGGCGTTGCACACCCAGATCTCGCGGCTGCGACCGCTACTGCCCGACGGCGCGATCGAAGCCGGTCCCCTGGGGTACCGGTTGACGCTGCCCCCGGATGCCATCGACGTGTTCGCAGCGCAATCCCTGTTGGCCGAAGGGTCGGGCGAGGCTCTGAGTGCGGCCTCGGTGTTGTGGCGCGGAGAGCCCGGTGACGATCTCGGCGACGATGATCTCGCCCGGACCGTCCGGCAGACCGCAGCCCGTATCTCCGGCGACCTCGACGACCATCGGTCACGAAAAGCATTGTCTGACGGCGATTTCGAAACGGCACGGGCACTGGCCCAGGCGCGATGTGACGCAGATCCCCTGGACGAGGCGGCACACGCCACGCTGATCCGTGCGTTGTCGCAACTGGGACGGGGTGGTGAGGCGCTGGCGGTGTTCGCGCGCCTGCGCCGGACGTTGTCGACCGAACTCGGTGCCGACCCAGGTCCCGAGCTGCTCGAACTCCATCAAGAAGTTCTCGACCAGAAGGGGCCGGTCAGATCGGCGTCACGTCCGACGGTCAAAGCGATCGGCCTGTCGTCCGAACCGAACGCCCTCCTCGGTCGCGACATCGACGTCCAGAACGTGTGTGATCTGCTCAAGAAGTCCCGGGTGGTCACGGTGCAGGGGCCCGGCGGCGCCGGAAAGACCCGCATTGCCAATCGAATCGGTCATCTGCTCGCCGATGAGGCCGTACAGGTCTATTTCGTCGAACTCGCGTCGGTGCGAGGTGACGACGACGTATTGGCGGCGGTTGCGGCGACGCTCGGCGTCGGCGAGTCGGACGTCTCCGCGGGCGGTCGGCCGAAGGCGGTCTATTCCGACCTGCGTAGGCGTCTGGCCGACGCACTCACCGCCGACACCCTCGTGATCCTGGACAACTGCGAGCACGTCATCGACGCCGCGGCAGCCCTCACGGCCGACCTGATCGCCGCCGTCGACACCGTTCGGGTGCTGACGACCAGCCGCTCGCCGCTCGCGCTCACCGCGGAGACCGTTTACGAGCTGCCTCCGCTGCGCATCGACGAAACAGGCTCGGCGGCAACAGATCTCTTCGAGTCCCGGGCGCACGCCATCCGCCCTGGGGCGGTCACCGAAACCGCGCTGGTCGCGAGGCTCTGCCGGTCACTCGACGGCCTGCCACTGGCCATCGAACTCGCGGCCGCACGGGTGCGCACCCTGAGTGTTCAGGAGATCTACGACGGCCTCAGCGCCCGGTTCACCCTGTTGCGGGGAGGTGGCCGGTCGTCGCCGACGCGGCACCGCACGTTGCACGCGGTGATCGAGTGGAGCTGGGCGTTGCTGGACGAACCTGCCCAGGTGGCCCTGCAGCAGCTGTGCCGCTTTCCTGGCGGGTTCTCCCGTGAGGCCGCGGCCGCGGTGACGGGCCTGTCGGGCCCGGAACTCGACGACAATCTCGAGGCCCTGGTCAACCAGTCCCTGCTCAGCGTGGTCGAATCGGGAACTGTCCGCTATCGCATGCTCGAGACCGTGCGCGAGTTCGGGGAGGAAAAGCTCACTGCCGCAGGGATGAGCCACGTCATCGATGCGGCGATGACCCGCTGGGCCACCGACCATGCACACGACCTTCTGTCGCCGTTCCTGACCGGTAGGCAGGCGCTCGCGATGTCGGCCCTCGCCGCCGACAGCGACAATTTCGTGTGGGTCTTGCGGCGGTCCCTCGATCCCGATCCGGAACGCCGTCCGGACGGCTGGGCGCAGGCAGCGGTCACCATCTTCGCTGCGGTGGCGGGTTTCTGGGCGGTGCGGGGACTGCACGCGGAAGTGGCGGCCTGGGGTCCGCGCCTGGTGGATGCTCTACATGATGCGCCAGAAGGCTCTGCCGGGATGGATGATTCGGAGCGCGAGATCTGGCAGATGACCTACGTGTTCGCCGGTTCGCACATGTTGTTCGATCCACACGATCTTCGGGCGCTGGCGCGTGCGCGAATACGACTACGGGCGCTGTACCGCAGCGATCGCTACCTCGACATGCCCATGGATTTCGTGTCGTCGATTGCGCTGAGCCGCAGTCTGATTCAGGCGATGCGTGCGCTGGTTGCCGGTCGTGGCAGCGACAGTGCGCTCGTGCGGGCTGTCGCGGTGACCCTGAGCGCGAACCTGCGGGAAAACCTTGGGGATCTCGACGGCGCCATGCGCGACGCGCAGACAACGTACGAGCTGGCACAAGAGCGTGGTGATGAGTGGTCGATGGCAGTCGCGCAGATCGAGACCGGCAGTATCCTCGGGCAATCCGCCGACTACGTCAATGCCTCTCGTCACTACCGGGAGGCAGTGCAGACGCTCGCCGGCATCGGTGCCGAGCAGGACAGCCGGCAGACGATGGGATACGTGGTGGGCGCGCTCATCGGCGACGGCCAAGTCGAGGAGGCCCGACGCACGTTCATCGACTTTGCCCGGGGGTGGCGTCCGAGTGATCCCGACCCCCGCGAGCAGCCGGAGGTCACCTCCGGAATATTGCTCTGTGCAGCAGAATTGGCGCATGCCGAGGGTGATGTCCACCTCGAGGTCGAGCTGTTCACGCGGGCTGCGAACTATCTGATCGCCGAACTGTCGTTTCCGAGGCAAGACCCGTCGGGTTGTCTTGCGCTCTGTGCGGCGCTCGCCGGATTGGTGCGGGTCGACCACGTCGGCGCCGTGGCCGCACTCGTCGACAGGTTGTTGGAGTACCTCGACTACATGTTCGGAAAAGCCCAGGCCGCCGACATCCCGCAGGCCGGCTCGATGTCGTTGTGCCTGGGAGCCTTGCTGTGTCTGCGCCGGCCGGGTTCGCAGGACGGCGCACGTTTGCTCTTGCTGTCTCGCCGTCTCCGGGGACGCCGTGATTACCCGGCGTTGCGCGATCTCGACCGCGATGCCGCTGAGCTGTCCGGATTGTCGGCGTCGGCCTGGGAACGCATCGAATCCGAGGTCGCGAATCACTCCCGGCGGCAAGCCGCCCGGGACCTGGTCGAGATCGCGAACAGATCAGTGCGCGAACACTTCTGAGGACGACAATCCCCGGCCAGATGAGCTGGCCGGGGATTGCACCTGTCCGGGTTCAGGCGTTACGCATGTACGACTTCACGGTCAGTGGCGCGAAGATCGCGATGATGACCGCGGCGCCGATCACGGACCAGAGCACGTGGACACCGACATGCCCGTTGCTGGTGAGTTCGCGGACGGCGGTCACCAGATGCGAGACCGGGTTGACCTTGACAAAGGCCTGCATCCAGCCGGGCATCGTGCCCGGCGGCACGAAGGCGTTCGACATGAAGGTCAGCGGGAACAGGATGAGCATCGAAACTCCCTGCACGGCAGAGGCTTTCTTCATCAGCGTACCCATGAGTGCGAAGATCCAGGATACGGCGAAACTGCACACGATCACGAGCAGCGTCGCGCCGATGACGCCGAGCGGATCCGGTCGCCAGCCCATGGCGATGCCGACGACGAACGTGATGGTCGTGGCGATGAGATACCGGACGACGTCGGCGAGAAGTGCACCGGCCAAGGGACTTATGCGTGCGATCGGTAGCGACCGGAAGCGGTCGAAGACGCCCTTGTCCATGTCTTCCCGGAGCTGGGTGCCCGTCACGATGCTGGTGACGATGACCGTCTGGACCAGGATGCCGGGAATGATGATCGGCAGGTAGTCGTGGATGTTGCCCGCGATGGCGCCGCCGAAGATGTACGTGAACATCAGGGTGAAGATGATCGGTTGCAGGACGACGTCGAACAGCTGCTCGGGGTTGTGGCGGATCTTCAGCAGTCCGCGGTAGCCCATGGTGAACGATTGGGTGACCGCGTCATGCACGCTGACGCTGCGCACGGGTGGGGTGAAGTCGGTGGGGACGGTGGTGATGGGTTTGTCGATGACTGTGGTCATGCGGCTTGCTCCTCGGGAGTGGTGTCTGCAACGGGTTTGCCGGTGATGGTGAGGAAGACCTCGTCGAGACTGGGTTTCTGGACGTTCATGCCCTCGATCTCGATGCCCTGCTCGCGTAGCGCGATCAGGATGTCGGGCAGTAGATCGGGGCGGAGCATCGGCGCGGTGATCCGCCCGGTCTCCGCGCTGAGTGCGGCGGGCTCGGACAGGATCCGTTCGATGACCGCTGCGGCAGCCGGTGCTTTCGACTTGTCGGCAGGGGTGATCTGCAGCGTGGACGAGCCGACAGAGTTCTTCAGTTCGTCGGCGGTTCCGTCGGCGATGACACGGCCGTGGTCGATGACCGCGATGCGGTCGGCGAGTTGGTCGGCCTCGTCGAGGTACTGGGTGGTCAGCAGTACTGTGCTGCCGCCGGCGACCAGGCGCCGGATGGTGTCCCACATCTGCGAGCGGGTCCGGGGGTCGAGGCCCGTGGTCGGCTCGTCCAGGAACAGCAGCGGCGGTGTCGCGATCAGGCTGGCCGCGAGGTCGAGTCTCCGGCGCATGCCGCCGGAGAACTGTTTGAGTGGTCTTTTGGCGGCCTCGGCGAGTCCGAACTCCTCGAGCAGTTCGGTGGATCGGATGCGGGCGTCGCGGCGGGACTTGCCCAGCAGGCGAGCGAAGACGATCAGATTCTCGGTCGCCGAGAGATCCTCGTCGACGGATGCGTATTGGCCGGTCACCCCGACCATCGACCGCACCGCGACCGAGTCGGTGGTCACGTCGTACCCGAAGATCTTCGCCGTTCCGGCGTCGGGTTTGAGGAGCGTGGCCAGCATTTGCACGGTTGTCGTCTTACCCGCGCCATTGGGTCCGAGGACGCCGTAGACCGATCCGGTGGGTACCACCAGGTCGACGCCGTCGACTGCTTTGGTGGAACCGAAGTGTTTGACCAATCCGCGAGCCTCGATGGCCGGCGCATCGGTGTGCAGTGGTGTGTTCATGGAACACAGAGTGCGGGGCCGGGCTGTCGTGCGGCTGACACGTGCTGTCGGGAGCCGTCCGTACAACCGTCGGCCGCCCCTCTGGTCCTACAGTCACTGCAATACCGGTACCCCTCAACACCGGTGTTGCAAGCAACTCAGGAGCTAGAGCTCGTCCAGATCGATATGGCCGTCTTGCAACGCCCGGGCGAGCAGGGCGGCTTTGGTGTTCGCGGGCCGGCCGATCGCCGCGTACTTCAGCCGGATCCGGTTGACATGTGTGCTGACCGTGGCCGCGGTGATGAACAGCGCGGTCGCGACGTCAGACTTCGAATCGCGCATGACCCATTCGCGAAGGATCTGAATCTCACGGGCGGTGAGAGTGGGCGCCGGCAACGGCTCAGAGGTATTGAAAGCGCAAGTCATTGGATTCGGGCAACTCCTAAGCGGGCAACATTGGTCGGCCGCGTCGTGACCAGACGCTTAAAATTACACTTCAGGATCAGTTGTCAGATAGACGTCTTTTGTGGTGACACCAATACTGGGGTCATACTTAGCGGGCGTAATCAAATGCGGGGTGTTGCGCCCAGGATGTTCGGCGTCCGAGTATCTTTCGACCAAGCCCTTCTTCCCAATGCATATTCTTTCGGTCCCCGAGCTGCCGTTCCGATTAACGATTACCACGTGATCCCGGTCCATCGGGAGCACCCGAACCCGTACGTACCCATCCCGGGCATCGTGCAGCGCGGCGGTCACCACGATGTGGACCCAGCTGCGCATTTCCTCAAAGGCGCCGTCCAGACCGCCGTCGTCGATCATCGTCACCTCGACCCCACGAGCGCGTGCCTCCCGCGCCGCTGCAGCGGTCTCCGGGCTCACCAGCGCAGCAGCGCGGAGCTGATCGCGCAGATGCGCCTCCAACAGTTCGCAGGCCTGCCGTTCGGCCGCTGTCAGCGGCACCCCGGTCGCGATTCGCATGAGTAGCGGCCGGGCGACTTCGTCGAGTTCAGCCAGCCTGGTGTTGCGCTCCTGCTGCACTGCGGTCACCGTGGAGGCACTCGCCACTCGCTGCAAGTTGGCTTCGCGCAGCGCAAGAATCGACCGGAACGTTGGACGAATGGCGATACTGACCACGGTCATACCAACCAGTGCGCCAATGTTGAACAGGGGAATCGCCGCGCCCTCCATCACCCCCTGATCCGTGCTGACCGACCAGGTGCCGTAGACAACGAGGGTGAGGAAGGCGCTGAGCCACGCCAGCGGCGCACGACCGCGCAGACACATCAACCCGTTCAGCAGGGTGGCGTATCCCGAGATCCACACCTGGTTGATGTTGTCCAGTGGAACAGGTACCGCAGGTAACAGAATGGCCGACGACACCGGCGCAGCCAAGGCCACCATCAAGGCTGCTCTGCTGTGGATCGGGTCGCCGGGAGCCATCAGCAACGTGATCGTGGCGGCCGCCATGATCACGATCGCGACCGGCGCCGGCCATATCGGCGACACCCCGTCGAGGTTCTGGGCCGCACCGTAGGTCATCGCGACCACGACGGCTCCGGTGAGAACCCCGGTCAGCGGCGTGTCGAATCCGAAGAATTCGCGTACGTCGCTCGGACCGCGCGAGGCGATCACGGGCGTTCCCAGGTCAGTTCCACCGAGGTGCCCGCTCCGGGCGCCGACCTGACCTCGGCACCGCCGCCGGGTAGCAGGTCCATCCGCCCGAGCACGCTCACCTTGAGACCGAGCCGGTGTTCGGGCACTGCACCCGGATCGAAACCGGCACCGTCGTCATCGACTCGCACCCTCAACATGTTTTCCGACGCGACGACATCGACTGTGCGGCTGGCCTCCTGCCCGGCGTAATGGAGGCTGTTGCGTAGAACCTCGGCCATCGCCGCGGAGACCGTCCGTACGACCTCGCCGGGGTACTGGGAATATTCGGAATGGGCCGTCTCGTGAACGGTGACTCGTATCGAATCATCGAAATCACCTGCCATGCCTCGTATCTCTCTGATGGCCGCGGCCACGTCGAACTCGGACTCCTGGGGGATGCCGGACTCCAGGATGCCAAGTTTGGCCAGCGTGTCGGCGGCCTGATCGGTCAGCGCGTCCGACATGGGCAGGCGGGCGGCTGCGAGGAGGGTCGACATGACCCCGTCGTGGGTCAACGCGTCAAAGCGTGTTCGCTCGCTCGCGCGTGCCAGCGCGGCGGCCGATTCCGCTGCCGCGGTAACAGATTCGGCGCGCGTGGTGTCCAGGATTCGGCCCGAACGCATGACTGCGACGCCGACCGTGTACCCCAAAACGGTCAAGCAGAAGCTCCAGGCGGTGGTGGTCAAGACCGACGAGTTGTGCGCCGGTTCACGAACGGCGTCGTTGATGAACTGGACCGAGATGACGACGAAGATGAAGTAGGGCAGAGACCAGCGGACCCGCCAGGTCAGGGCTGCGGTGAGGGCGGCGAAACCATTGAACTGTGAGAACCACATGCCTTGCGCGCTGTCGATCAGTTCGCCGTCCCAGACCAGCGGCCAGGTCAGGATTGTCAGGCCGTAGGCGATGGCCAGTGCACTCGAGGTATATCGGACCCAGGCGATGGGGAAGCCGAACGTCGCTACAGTCATCACTGCGCCCGACCCGTGGATCAGCAGCAGAGACGCGGCCATCCACCACAACGGCACCACGTCGGCAGACGTGGTGATGGCACCGAACAGAAAGGCGAGGCTCAGGCAATAACAGATCCCGAGGTAGCGGCAGAACTGCCGAAAGATGTTGTCGGCCGCGCTGCCGTCGGAAGAGTCGGCCCTCAGCGCCGGAACAGCCGAGGTATCGGCAGCCATCCATCCTCCAGGGCGCGTTTGTAGAGTTCGGTTTTGGTCGGGGCAGGGCGGCCCGCGTCCGCGTACTTGCGGCGTATCCGGGAAAGGTAGGCGTTCACGGTCTCCGTAGACAATCCGGTGAGCTGACCGACCCGGTCTGCCTGCTCGCCGGAAGCGTACAGCTCCAGGATCTGACGTTGCCGCGGGCTCAAGTCAACACACCCGATGCCGGGATCCGCGTCGATCGCGGCAGCCCAGTCCATGGTCGCGACCGTGTCGCCGTCGGCGGCCCGCCGGATGGCGTCGACCAGTTCGGTGTTGGGTACGGACTTCCGAACGACTCCCTGCACGCCTGCACTGAGTGCGGAACGAACGAGATCGGGGTAGTCGGCGGTGGTGAACACCAGCACCTTGATGCCGAGCGCCTGCAGCTGATCGGCGTTGGCCTTCGGGGAGGAGCCGTCCTCCAGTCTGAGGTCGAGTACGACCAGATCGATGTCCGTGGTGATCGCGAGCAGCGCGTCGACGGTGGCCGCTCCGGCGACCAGAGTCAGCCCTTCAGCTTCGTCGATGATGGCTTCGATTCCCTTGAGCTGGGATTCGAAGTCCTCGACCACACCGATTCTGCGTAGACCTCCCGCAGCGCCGTCGGTCATCGCTCCGCCTGTGGCTGGACGGTAATCGGGCATTCCATGTCGCAATCCTGACGTAAACAGCAGACAAAGTGCCTGTGAACCTCAATACATGAGCAATTCTTGATCGCGTATCCAGTTCAGAGTGTTACGGCTACAGGCAGATCAGCGAAGATCCGGGACGGGAACGACTCTCAGCTCAGCAGCGCGCGCAGAGCTGCCCGGTCGACCTTGCCCGGGCCGCGGCGGGGGAGGTCGTCGACGAAGAAGACATCACGAGGCACGGCGGTGCGATCGAGTGTGCGGGCCACCGACGCCTGCACCGACTCGGCCGTCGGATTCGCACCGGGCGACGCGACCACTGCGGCCACCACCTTGTCGCCGAGACGCTCATCGGGCAACCCGAACACCGCGCAGTCACCGATCGCGGGGTCGCTGAGAATCGCCGCCTCGACCACTTGCGGCACGATGGTCAACCCGCCGGAGCTGATCGCTTCGTCGGTTCGCCCGACGATGGTCAGAATGCCGTCCGACGCGAACTCTCCGAGGTCGTCGGTGCGAAACCACCCGGGCTCGGCGAAGGCGGGATGATCGGGGCGGCCCCGGTAACCGGAGGCGACCATCGGACCCCCGAGCACCACCCGTCCAGGATGGCCACCGTCGATCCTGATCCGCGTACCGGGCAACGGAACCCCGTCGTACACGCAGCCCCCGCACGTCTCGCTCATCCCATACGTTCCGACGATGGGAATGCCTGCAGCAGTGGCTCTCTCGCGTAGTCGGAGTGGGGTCGCGGCGCCGCCGACCAAGACGGCGTCGACCTCCCGCAGAGCGCTGACGGCCCCGGGATGATCGAGCACCTTCACCAGTTGGGTCGGGACCAGCGAGGTGTAGCGCCGGGTCGACGACATCGACTCCAGCGCGCGGACCAGGTCGGTGGGGTCGAAACCGCGGGAGACGTCGATGGTGGTGGGCTCGACACCGGCGCGCAGACTGCGCAGCAACACCTGCAGCCCGGCGATGTGGTGCGGCGGGAGGGTGAGCAGCCAGCCCCCGGGGCCACCGAGGTGCGCGTGGGTGGCGTCGATCGACGCGGTCACCGACGCCGTCGAATGCTGTGCACCCTTGGGTGTTCCGGTGGTTCCCGACGTCGCGATCACCAGCGCGATGTCGGGGTCGATGGGTTCGCCCACCCCGAGTGCGCCGCTCAGCCTTGCGGTCTCAACTGGATCCGACAGGGGCACGGGCGCGAAGCTCGCAGAGCCGTCGAGCAGCTGGTGCAGTGCCCCCAGATCAGGTGCGACGGCCGACAGGGGGAGTGGTTGCAGCGTTCTGCTGCTCACTCCGGTGCTTCTGCCGGCGGGCTCTCCGGGGGTGGGTCGAGGGGGTTGGGGTCGAAGGGCCAGCCTTTGGCCTCCAGATGCTTACGGATCCGCGAGACGTCGGCTTCGAACGGCAGCTCGTCGGTCACCTTCGTGATCAGGACGCCCGCGTCGATGGAGGTGATGGGTTCGGGGCCGTCGTCGGTCACCTGGCCACTGTGGATCAGCTGCCGGGAGACGGACTTGACCTCTTCCTCGGACAGCTGCCTACGCAGGAGCGCGACCAGCGGCACGTAATCGCCGGACGGCACCCCGTTCGGATATCCCTCGCGCAACCAGTTCACGACTCTCATCAGGAATTGTGGACGGTCCATTTTCGCGCCCTTCCCGCTGTGAGGCGTCACAGATCGGCCACTTCCAGGCCGGATCGAGTTGGTTCGATGATACTGCGGTCGGCGGTCAGCTCTCGACAAAGGGGAACAGGTCGATGCCGAAGTAGTAGTCGATGGTGCCGCGGGTGATCCACAGGATGCCGATCACGATGACAGCCGCGATGATCGCAAACAGCAGGTACGCAAGACCTTTGAGTCCCGGGTTCGGTGCGGTGACGGTGCCGTCTGCCGTCGTCTCCCCCGAGCCGGCAGAGTGCAGCCGGATACCGATGGCGAAGATTGCGGGAAGTCCGGCGCCGAGGAGCAGGCCGACTACGAGAACTTTGAAGATCGCTTCGACGGTCTCCATGGGTCAGACCCCTTCTTTTTCTTTGTACGCGGCAGCGACGTCGGCCGGGATGACGCTTCCAGTGGTTTCGTCCCAGTCGTCGTTGACGTTGTTGCTGTCGACCTTCTGCAGCTGGGCGCGGAAGTACATGAAGCCCGAAGCGGCGACCAGGATCACGAAGATGATGATGGCGCCGGCCGCTCCACCGGTGAGGTTGGCGATGAAGAACGACAGAGCACCCACGAGGGCGGCGGCCGGGAGTGTGAAGACCCACGCGGTGGCCATCCGTCCGGCGACCGACCAGCGGACGACCGCGCCCTTCTTGCCGACGCCCGACCCGAGGATCGAGCCGGTGGCGACCTGGGTGGTCGACAGGGCCATGCCGGCGGCGCTCGAGGTCAGGATGATCGCTGCGGACGACGCTTCGGCGGCCATACCCTGCGGGGACTCGATCTCGACGAGTCCCTTGCCGAGTGTGCGGATGATGCGCCAGCCGCCGAGGTAGGTGCCGAGGGCGATCGCGCCGGCGCAGCTGAAGACGATCCAGAACGGCAGGCCGTGCTCGACGCTGCTTGCGCTGAGGTGCCCGCTGGCGATCATCGCCATTGCGATTACGCCCATCGTCTTCTGCGCATCGCCGGTCCCGTGGGCGAGCGCGACCAGCGACGCGGAAGCGATCTGGCCGACCCGAAAGCCTTGTGCCTTCTTGTTTTCGGCGACCTTCTTGGTCAGCGCATAGATGATGTACGTACCGGTGGCCGCCACGATGCAGGCGATGATCGGGGCCATCAGTCCGGGGATGAGGATCTTCTTGGTGAGCCCTTCCCAGTTGACACCGGAGGTGCCAAGGGCGGCGATGCCCGCGCCGATGAGGCCGCCGAAGAGTGCGTGCGAGGAACTCGAGGGCAGGCCGAACAGCCAGGTGAAGAGGTTCCAGAGAATGCCGCCGACGAGGCCGGCGAAGATGATGATCATCGCCTTCTGCGCGTCGAGGCCACCGATGAGGCTGCCCGCCTCGTCGCCCGACGTCTGCTGGATCTTCAGCACGTCCTTCGTGATGGTCGCTGCGACCTCCACCGAAAGGAACGCTCCGACAAGGTTCAGAAGTGCCGCGATGGTGACTGCGGTCTTGGGCTTAAGGGCGCCGGTCGCGATGGACGTCGCCATCGCATTTCCGGTGTCGTGGAAGCCATTCGTGAAGTCGAATCCCAGTGCCGTGATGACCAGCAGCACGAGAATCAACATTTCTGCGCTCATAGGTAAGATTCTGAGCGCCACCTGAGGATCCTGTCCAAACGGACATAGGGCGAATCGCCAGTGTGACCTGGCATTTTGCGCGAAGAGTCGGGGCTGTTCATCAACTGTTCATGTAGCGTCCGCCGATCGGCCACGCGGGCGAAGCTGCTTCGACAGCCATATGAAACACTTTGCATACACGATCGCAGTGACGCGAACCTCTGGAGGACACATGAAAATCGGCATGGCCATCAACTACGCGGGCGATTTCGCGGAGACGATCAACAACCTCGTCGATTTCGAAAATGTTGGGCTCGACCGCATCACGGTGCCCGAGGCATACAGCTTCGACGCCGTCAGTCAGCTCGGATACATCGCCGCCAAGACCTCCAAGCTGGAGCTGGCGACCGGCATCCTGCCGATGTACTCGCGCACGCCCACCAATCTCGCGATGACCGCCGCCGGGCTCGACTACATTTCCGGCGGCCGCTTCGTGCTGGGCATCGGGGCGTCGGGACCGCAGGTGATCGAGGGATTCCACGGCGTGAAGTACGACGCGCCGGTCGGCCGGGCACGCGAGAACGCGGAGATCTGCCGCATGGTGTGGCGACGTGAGCGCACCGACTACCAGGGCAAGTACTACAAGCTGCCGTTCACCAAAGAAGACGGCGGCACCGGACTGGGCAAGCCACTCAAGATCATCAATCACCCGGTCCGCGAGCGTATCCCGATGCTGTTGGCCGCCATCGGCCCGAAGAACGTCGAGCTCGCCGCCGAACTCTTCGAGGAGTGGCAGCCCATCCTCTTCCATCCCGAGCACCTGGCGACCGCGTTCGGCGTCGCCCTGGACAAGGGCAACGCGAAGCGCGATCCGTCGCTCGGCACACTGGGTATCTCCGTGCACGCCACGACGCTCATCTCCGACGACAAGGACGAGCAGCGCAATGCGCTGAACCTGGTCAAGCACCACGCCGCGCTGTACATCGGCGGCATGGGTGCCCGGGGCAAGAACTTCTACAACGATCTCGCCGTCCGCTACGGCTACGAAGAGGCTGCCAAGAAGGTCCAGGACCTCTACCTCGACGGCCAGAAGGCCGAAGCCGCGGAGGCGATCCCGGACGAACTCGCCGCGGGCATGTCCCTGATCGGCTCGAAGAGCTACGTCGCCGAACGCCTCTCCGCGTTCAAAGACGTCGGCCTGAGCACCCTCCTCGTCGCCTCCGCAGCTCAGGGTCACGAAGCCCAGGTCGACCAGATCCGCCAGCTGAAAGAGCTCGTCGCGTAAGTTTTCCGCTCACGCTCGCAAAACTTCGCCCTGCTCGTGAAATATCGCGAGCAGGGCGAAGTTCTGTGAGCAACAGTTGTCAGATGAGCCCGGCCCGACCCAGCGCCCGCCGCAGAATGCCCGGAAGCCTCCCGGCTTGCAGATCCGCCCATACCCACCGCACTACCTCGACTCCCATCTGGCGCAGCCGGTCCTCCCTGATCTTCTCGGCGATGACGACGTCACTGGGCGCCTGACCGGGCGTCATCGACCCACCCCCGTATTTGACGAGACCATCGAACTCGCCGGCGAGACGCCCTTCCCATTCATAATCGGGCCTCGCGACAAACCGCCCGTCCTCGTCGAAGAATCTGCGCTGAAGTACCGATCCGGACACGCGAGCATCTGCGCCCTACTCCAGGACTCGCCAACAGTGTCCGACAACCGATCAGCCGCAACCACCGCGCGCTGCGCATGGCTCAAGCCGTGCTTGCCGCGCATGCTGTCGAGCACTGAAATCAACTCGGTGAGGTCGGTCCCCATCCGCAAAGCGGAGTCGAACGCGGTGAGTGCTTGATCGAAAGTGCCCGATCGGGCCACGTCGACCGCTGTACGAGCAATCGAGGTGACCGCCAGCCCGCTGACCTCACTTATCTCACCTTCCGACACCACGGCTCCGTGAACGTGTCTCTTCGACTCGACTCGGCCGCCGCCGATCCGACCACTGATCAGATGAACCCTCGTGTGATCAGGTTTGAGCAGTGGAATCGAATGCATCAGCGCCGCGGACTGGTAGCCGAGGACGAACGGCTCCGAACAGCTGCGGGCAGCAGCGACCACACGCAACCGCAGCAGCTCGTCTCTTGTACGCGACTTTGTCATGTCGACGTAGACGCCCGGCCACACTTTGAACAGCTGACCCGCGCGCACCGTGGGGAGAGCTCACAGAACTTCGCCCCGCTCGCGTTGTTTCACGAGCAGGGCGAAGTTGTGCGAGCGAAAGCTACTCGAACTGGGATTTGTACATCACCGCGTACTTTCCTCCGCGGGCCAGGAGTTCGTCGTGGGTGCCCTGTTCGGTGACGACGCCGTCTTCGACGACGGCGATCAGGTCGGCGTCGCGGATGGTCGAGAGGCGATGGGCCACAACGATGCTGGTGGTCCGCTGTTGCAGGGTCTCCAAAGCACGCTGGATGAGTAGCTCGGTGCGGGAGTCGACGGCGCTCGTCGCCTCGTCGAGCACCAGGATTCGCGGGCGGCCGATCATGGCCCTGGCGATGGTGATGAGCTGCATCTGACCCTCGCTCAGGCTCGCACCGTCATGCCCGATGACCGTGTCGAAGCCGTCGGGCAGGGAGTCGACGAAATGTTGGACATGGCTATCTCGAGCGGCGGCTTCGATGTCGGTCCGGGTGGCGCCGGGACGTCCGAAGGCGATGTTGTCGGCGATGGTGCCGCTGAACAGCCAGCGGTCCTGGGTGACGATGGCGGTCTGACTCCGGATTGCTGCGCGGGGTCCCGGTTCGATCGGATCGCCATCGACCCTGATCGACCCCGACGACGGGTCATAGAGACGCAGAAGCAGATTGGTCAACGTCGTTTTTCCGGCGCCGGTGGGGCCGACGACTGCCAGGGTCGCGCCCGACGGTACGTGGAGTGTCAAGTCGTTGATGACGTCAACCACCTGCTCCTCACCTTTCGAGGAGCGGCGGTAGCCGAATTGGACCTTGTCGAAATCGATTTCGGGTGGGACGGAATGCCTGCCGAACGTCATCGACATCGGGTCGTCGACCGCCGGCGCATCCTCGATGGGCTCGCTGAGCAGTGCCCTGATCCGGCCCAGCGACACCAGCCCCGACTGCAGTGATGCGATCATCGCGGTCAGCTCGTTTACCGGTTGGCTGAACATCCGCGAGAAGGAGACGAACGCCTGGACCTGGCCTACCGTAAGCGAACCCGTGAGGACCTGCAGTGCGCCGACGATGGCGACCGAGAGATAACCGAACGCGGTGATCGCCTGCAGGACAGGGGAGATCGATCCGGCGAACGACTGGGCGGTACGGGAGGATCGGGCGAGGTCGGCGGTGATCTCCTCGAACTCCTCCCGGGCGCGGGTCTGTGCACCGTAGACGCGGAGCGTGTTGATCTGGGGGTAGGTCTCGTCGATGTGCCCGGTCAACCGGCTGGTCGCTTCCCATTGATCCTGGAAGTGGGGCCTCGCGCGCTTCGCGATCAGGACGCCTGCGCCTACGATCACCGGCAAGGTCGCCAGGACGACCAGCGTCAGCTTCCACGAGATCACCGGCATGACGACCAGCAGCGCAAGCAATGTCAACACCGCGGTGGGGAGTTTGACGAAAAGCGGAGAGAAGATCGACGAGACGTTGTCGACGTCGCTGGTGACCTTGGTCAGCATCTGACCGCGGCCGGCCGCACCGAAGTAGGCGACCGGCATGCGGTGCACGTGGCCCTCGATGTCAGCGCGCAAGCGGTACATCGCGCGTTGGGTGATGTTGTTGATCGTCCTGGCCTGGATCCAGGTCCCCAGGGGGCCGAGCCCGTCCAACACGACAAGAAGTGTGAACTGCAGCCATACCTTTGCGAAGTCGACGCCCGAACCTGGGACGACGCCGGCGCCCTCGACCACATCGGCGAAGGTTCCACGCCCATCGGCCCGAAGCTGCGCCACCGCCTCGGCATTGGTGAGTCCGTCCGGCAGGGTCATGCTGATTGCGCCGGCGAACAGCTCGTTGATGATCGCCGCCAGCACCAGCGGGCCGGCGATCAGTACGAGAACATTGATGGACGCGAGCGCGCCGACTCCCCAGAGCTTGCGGCGCTCATCGGCGAGCCTGGCCACGAGCCATTTCGAGTTCATAGGAGAGCAGCCTGTGACTCGAGGATCTCGCGATAGGTTGGGCTGTTACGAGCCAATTCGTCGTGGGTTCCACGGGCCTCGATACGGCCGTCGGTCAGTACGATGATGGTGTCTGCTCCAACAGTCGACGAGACCCGCTGCGCGGTCATCACGACGGTCAGACCGGGAAGCGCTTGCCGGAGCCTGTGTTTGATGTTGCTCTCGGTTTCGGGGTCGAGCGCCGAGAACGGATCGTCGAGCAAGAGCAGCCGCGGGTCGGCGACGATCGCCTGGGCCAAGGCCAGTCGTTGGCGTTGCCCACCGGAGAAGTTTTTGCCGCTGTGCTGCACCTCCTGGTTCGTGCCGAGTTCGTGACGAAATACGAAATCGTCGGCGCACGCGATCTCCAGAGCGGTTCGCAGGTCTGCGTCTGAGGCTTCCGGTCGACCGAGTCTGAGGTTGGATTCGAGTGTGCCCGAGAGCAGCACCGGTACTTGGGCGACGTAGGACATGCCCAGGTAGAGATCGTCCCGGCGCCGCTCACGGATGTCGATTCCGTCGACGAGCACCTGGCCGGATGTCACGTCGGAGAAGCGGGGGATGAGTCCCAGGAGAGTGCTCTTGCCGTCGCCGGTGCCGCCGAGGATCACGGTGGTGGTGCCGGGTCCGCAGACCATATCGACGCCCGCGATTATCGGCTTGTGCGCGCCGGGGTGCCGGAACTCGACGCCCCGGAGTTCGACTGATCCGCGCCGCGACCCCGGCTCACGCGGCGCCGCTGGGTCTTGAACCGAGGGGATGGTCTCGAGGACCTCGCGGATCCGTCGGGCACTGACCTGGGCGCGCGGAAGAACTGCGACCATTGCGGCTCCGAGCGACAGCCCAGCAAGGATCTGCGTCAGGTAACCGACGAACGCGATGATCTCGCCGACCTCCATCGACCCGTTGCCGACCAGGATCGCACCGACGCCGATGACCGCGGCGGCACCGAAGTTTGAGATGACAAGAATACTTGGCAACAGAACGGCCTGCAGAGACCCGATTCGACGTGCAGTCGCGGTGAGGTTGGTGTTCATCCGGTCGAAGCGGTCGGTCTCCAGGCCTTCGCGACCGAAAGATCTGATGACCGCGATTCCTGTCAGCTGTTCGCGGAGCACCCGGCCGACGCGATCGATGGAGGTCTGGAGGATCGCGTAATTGGGGATGAGTTTGCGAACGATGAGTACGACGGTTGCGGTAAGGCACAATGCCGAGAGCACGACGAGCGGGGCGAGTTGGATGTTCGCGCTCAGTGCGAAAACAGTTCCACCGGCCACCAGTAGCGGAGCCGTGGCAAGCACGGTCATGGTCATGAAAACCGCGACCTGTAACTGGTTGGTGTCATTCGTCGAGCGAGTGATGAGGGACGGTACTCCGAATCGCCGCAGGTCGGAATCGGAGAAGTCCTGCACGCGGGCATACGTGTCGTTCCGGATTGCTCGTCCGATACCGGTGGATATCCTAGACCCGACGATAGTCGCCGACACGGAAGCAAGCAGGTTAAGGCCTGCGAGGCCCAGCATGGTGATGCCAAGGGCAACGATCGCGTCGACGTCCGCGTTTGCGATTCCCTCGTCGACGATGCGGCCATTGAGATTGGGCAGGAGCAACATCGTGATGACCGAGGTCAATTGCAGAATGAGTAGTACAGACAAAGAAAGACGGTACCTGCGTAGATGAGGCAGTAGTACCGTCCGAAGAGACCTGTCTTTGGGTTTGGTCATATTCACTCCGCGCGTCCGGCCGACGATCGAGCCCATCTAAAGGCTCCGGTTGCCAGGCAGTCGGACCAGCTCGACGCCACCTTCCGTTGTGCTCAACCTACCGGACCAGGCATAACAGTCTGCAGAACCAATAAACTCCGGGGTGCGAAAACGCACCCCGGAGTTGTCGAGCGGCTACTACGTAGCTGGAGTTGACGGGGTCTCCGGTGTTTCGCTGCTGCCGCCGCCCAAGAGACGGGTGATGAGTCCGAGAATGACGTCGAAGCCGATTTCAGAGGACAGATCAGATGATGCCATGTGTGGGTCTCCTTATTCGTGGGTTTCTCTTGCACATCTGGCACGGGCTTGCTTCGGGGCTCGAGCTCTTTATAAACGCTTCCCCGACCAATCGAGCCAAACTCACACTCGCATTTATTCGGCTCTTTGTCACCCCCTTCTCGCAATCTCTCAGCGCATCCATTGAGATTCAAACCTGGCAATGCCCGAATTGGACAACTGTGTCCAGACCTGTTTTCGCAGTTGGAGGGCGTATTTGTCGTTTCGGTTATATCCGTGATCCGCTGGGTCGAATGTAAAATTCGCTGTGGGTAATAGGCGTCGAGCGCGGGATTGCGGCGAATGTGAGGTTATTTAAGAGTTTCTTCAGGTTTCACGTGCAAATCCGTTGCGAATCGGGTAGTGGCAGCTGCCATGTAGCGCGAATGAACTACGGCGCGGTCGGAGCGCGGGTGGCCGGCATTGCGACGTCACCTGATCGATACCCCCAGAACAGCTGGAAAACTTTCTGCGCGGGTCTTTTCCCGCTACTGTTCGCTTCGTGACTCGAATGCCGGCGGTTAAGTCGTCCCGAATTCTACGAAGCGCCCTTGCCGTGACGGTGACGTCCCTGGTGGCGGCAACGACGCTACTGGTGTCGAGCCCTGCGTCCGCCGACGAACTGCCGCAGGTCGGCATCAGTTCGCCGGGCGGATCGTCGCTGGTCAGCGTGAACCAGACCGACCCCCAGCAGCTCGAACTCCAGGTGTTTTCCGCCTCGATGAACAAGAACATCCCCATCTCGGTCCTGCTGCCGAAAGACCGGTCGGTGCCACGCCCCACGCTCTACCTGCTGAACGGGGCCGGTGGTGGCGAGGACGCCGCGAACTGGCAGGCCAAGACCGACATCGTCGACTTCTTCAAGAACAAGAACGTCAACGTGATCACCCCGAACTCCGGTGCCTTCAGTTACTACACAGACTGGCAGCAGGACGATCCGGAGCTCGGCCGCAACAAATGGTCGACATTCCTCGGCAAGGAACTGCCGCCCATCATCGATGAGGCGCTCGACACCAACGGTCGTAACTCGATCGCCGGTATCTCCTCGTCGGCCACGTCGGTGCTCAATCTCGCGATCGAGCACCAGGGCCTCTATCAGTCCGTCGGTTCGTACAGTGGCTGCGCGTCGACCGCCAGCCAGCTCGGTGAGAACTACATCAGGATCACCGTCGAAGGACGCGGAGGCGGCGACGCCACCAACATGTGGGGCCCGTACGGCGGTCCGGGCTGGATCGCGAACGACGCGATCATCAATGCCCCGAAGCTGCGCGGACAGACGCTGTACATCTCGAACGCCACGGGCCTTCCGGGTCAGTACGACAGCCTGGCCTACACCAAGGATCCGGCAAGCCTCGCCGATCAGATCATCCTCGGAGGCGGCATCGAAGCCGCCACCGGAATCTGCACTGCACTGCTGGTCGATCGCCTGAACCGGCTGAACATCCCTGCGACCTATGACTTCCCGCCTGCGGGAACCCACTCCTGGCACTACTGGGAAGACCAGTTGCACAAGTCCTGGCCGACCCTGGCACGTCCGCTCGGTCTCTGACCGCACGCCAAACGAGAACCCGCCCCCGGCTGTTGCCGGGGGCGTGTTCTGTTTGGTGAGCGCGGGTGTGACTTCGCCCAGATTTCAACTGGAGTTCGTTGTATCGGGGCCGACCTTGCCGACATCCTGATTCGATGAGCGAACCTCTGATTCCACCGTTTCAGCACACCGACGATTCCATCGACGCCGCCGACCTTGGTCGCGGCGCCCCCGGTGGGGGGTCGATCGTCGAGGGTGAGGCGTCGGTGACCGAGGCAGAGATCGAAGAGTTCAACGAGCATCTCGATGCCGAGCGCGAGCACCCGCCACTGTTCCGTACGCCGCATCCGGAGCATCACACGACTGATCACGCCGCAGAAGACTGAATCTCGCCGGCGATCGCACTCCGGGTCTAGGAAATCTGCTCCACTTCTAGGAATCCGCTCCGCTTCCAGGGCACTGTAAGTGGAGCATCTGTCTGGAAGTGGAGCAGATTCAGTTGCGAGCGGGCCGGTCAGTAGTAGAACGGGTAGTCGTCCCAATCGGGTGACCGCTTCTCCAAGAACGCGTCGCGGCCTTCGACGGCTTCGTCGGTCATGTAGGCCAGCCGGGTGGCTTCACCTGCAAAGACCTGCTGACCCATCAATCCGTCGTCGGTGAGGTTGAAGGCGAACTTGAGCATGCGCTGCGCGGTCGGGGACTTGCCGTTGATGGTCTTGCCCCACTCGATGGCAGTCGTCTCGAGATCGCCGTGGTCGACCACCTCGTTGACCGCGCCCATCCGCTGCATCGCTTCGGCGTCATAGGCGCGGCCGAGGAAGAAGATCTCGCGAGCGTTCTTCTGACCGACCTGCTTGGCGAGGTAGGCACTTCCGTAGCCGGCGTCGAACGACCCGACGTCGGCGTCGGTCTGCTTGAAACGGGCCTCCTGACGGGACGCGAGGGTCAGGTCGCAGACCACGTGCAGCGAGTGGCCACCGCCGGCGGCCCAGCCGTTGACCACGGCGATGACGACTTTCGGCATGGTCCGGATCAGCCGCTGGACCTCGAGGATGTGCAGGCGGCCGCCCTCGGCCTTGACCCGCGCCGAGTCGACGGTCTCCGCGGTGTCGCCGCCTGCGTACTGGTACCCCGAGCGGCCGCGGATGCGCTGGTCGCCGCCACTGCAAAACGCCCAGCCGCCGTCCTTCTCACTGGGACCGTTACCGGTCAGCAGCACCACCCCGACATCGGGTGTGCGTCGGGCGTGGTCGAGCGTCCGGTACAGCTCGTCGACGGTGTGCGGGCGGAACGCATTGCGGACCTCGGGGCGATCGAAGGCGATCCGCACGATGCCGTGCGCGCGCCCGGACCCGGCGTGCCGGTGGTAGGTGATGTCGGTCAGGTCGTCGAAGCCCTCGACCGTGTGCCACTGCGTCGGATCGAAGGGCTGCTCTACAGATGCGCTCATGGTTTCCGAGCCTAGTGGCCTGAGTCAGAAGGCCAGGGCGTCAGGAGTCCTGCTCCGCGCCACCGCTGCGTTTGGCGCGCTTGATCCGGTAGAGATCGGCATCCGCTTCGGCGAGGAGGTCGGAAATGGAGGAGATCGCCGCCAAACCGGTTGCCGCCCCGACGGTGGCGTCGCTGGGGCCACTGCGAATCCGGTCGACGATCTTCGCTGCAGGCATCGGCCGATCACCTTCGAGGCAGGCCGCGAATTCGTCGCCGCCGAGATGCGCGAACACGGCGTCCTCGGGCACCAGTGCCCGCCACTGCTGCGCGTAGTCGATCAACTGTTCATCCCCGAACTGATGCCCGAACTCATCATTGACCGCCTTGAAGTCGTCGATGTCGAGGGCCACCACGGTGATGGTGGTCCGCGCTGCCCGGGCACGAGCGAGCTGTTCGGCGGTGGCGATCTCCCAGCCGGCGCGATTGAGCAGTCCGGTCAGCGGGTCGGTGCAGGCGATGGTCACCAGTGCGCGCATCACCAGGCCAAAGGATTCGGCGGCTCCGACGATCGCGACCACGAAGACCACATAGGTCACCGCCGACTTCTGGGCCGGGGCAACCGCCAATGCGACGACGGCCGCCGCACTGAGTACGCCGATCAGGATGCGGGCGCGGTCGATCCGAAAGAAGGCGATCAGATACATCGCCAGAAACATGACGGCGATCAGGCACAGGAACTCGGCGGCGGCGAGCACGTGGAACGCCATCACCGATGGCGTGGCGATCATCGCTGCGGCGATCGCCGGGGCGAGATTGGTAGGAGTGCGCGCCAGGTAGAGGAAGCCGAGTGAACCGAGCGCCACGGCGACGATCCCGCCGGTGGGATTGGACAGCTCCACATTGTTGCTGCGTAGCGGGAAGAAGGTGAGCAGGACGCCTGCCGCGTACAGAAATGTCGTTGCCGCGAGATAGATGCGCAGCACGCGGATCTGTTGTCGTCGCAGCAGCTGACCGGTCGTGCCACGGACGAGACTGAATCGGTTCACGGCGTGACTCGATTCGACATCGCCGAGCCGGATAGTCGCCGCATCAGAACCAGTATCGCCCACCTGGTGGTGGCGAGCTGGGTTTGCTGTCGCGGTGCCGCGTCACCTGAGGTCAGGGACGGTCGATAGTGTCATGAGAATGAGTCAAGATAGTCCGCTTGAGAAGACGGCCCACCACGAGGGTGGCTTCCGCCCCGACTTCGACATCGACCTGACGCGCGGCGGACCCCGGTACGGGGAGTTCATCGAAGAGGTCCGGACGTTCATGGACCGGGTGAAGGCGGCGCTGCCGTCCGAGGAGCTCGTGTCCGAGGTCATCGATGAACTCAAGGTGCTCAACGCGAAGCTGGACGAGGTCGCCATCGACGAGTGGCGGGCACCGTCCGGCGGGCGGATCGATCTGCCCGCCCGCGGGAGCATCACGCTGCCGCCCTACGAGGTCGACGAGGCCGGTGAAGAGGGCGTACAGGCCCGGTTGACCTTCCGCCGCTATCACCTGGGCGGAAACAACGCCGCCCATGGTGGTCAAGTGGCCGTCGCGTTCGATGACCTGATGGGTATGGCGGGTGCGCTGGGTTCCAGAGGCATCACCCGGACCGCCTACCTGACAGTGAACTACCGCGCGATCACTCCGCTGAACACCGAGCTGAAGCTTCGGTCCTGGGTGGACCGGATGGATGGTCGAAAGGTGTACTTACGGGCGACGTTGCACAACGGTGAGACCCTGTGCGCGGAGGCGGACGGGCTGTTCATCAAACTCAAGCCCGGCCAGCCCTGACTACCAGCGCCTGCGCTTGCGCAACGCCCACAGCGCAATACACACACCGGCGAAGCTGAGCAGGTCCGACTCGGTGAGTCCTTTGTCCGGGGTGAACGACAGGATCACGTGCCCCTCGATCGGCCCGTTGAACAGCAACCACAAGATGGATACGCCGATCAGGACGTAGGCCGCGGGCCTGCTTGGTTTGGCGAGGGTCCATGCTCCGCAGACGAACAGCAGGTTCAGCAGCACCAGGCCGTAGAAGAGAGTGGTCGGGAGCATCCGTCCAGTATGAAGTCGCGCCGGTCGAGGTCTGGCCCTGAGCGCGGTGACCCTCGCCACTGTCGTTGCTAGGGGCGGCCGGCGGCTATCGCAGCATCGTTCTCGAGTGAGGTCACTGCATTGACGACGGCGAAACGCACATCGCGGATGAGATCTGCTGAGTCGCCGGCGCCGTCTTGGATCTCGAGTAGCTGCGCGTTGAGCGCCCTCGCCGCTTTGGGTAGGTCCATGCGTGGTTTGGCCGGGACCTGGGCGTCCTCTTGTGGGTCGGAGACGGGCGTCATGGTGACGCTCCTAACTTGCCGGCACCGGGCCGGGCGATGTGGCGCACCGGGACGGTGACAGCTACCTCACCCTACGCCCGGAGTGCGGGTTCATCGGCGGTCGAAAGACCCACCCTGGACTGCCTTTACTAGGATATGCAACTATGTGAGTCGCCCGGGAGTCGAGCATTGGAGAGACATGTCAGACGAGAGCAACGTCCTCGTTCGCACCGAAGGCAGGATCGGGCGCATCACGCTCAACCGGCCGAAAGCCATCAACGCGCTGACCCACGACATGGTGGTCGACATCCATGCTGCCCTGGAGAAATGGGCCGACGACGACGCGATCGAGGCCGTGCTGCTCGACGGCGCGGGCGAACGCGGGCTGTGCGCCGGCGGCGACATCGTTGCCATCCACCGCGACGCTTCGGTGTCCGAGGACCTCGAGCAGGCACTCGCGACCCCGTCCGGTGTCTTCTGGCGTGACGAGTACATCCTCAACGCCTACATCTCGCACTACCCGAAGCCCTACATCGCGTTGATGGACGGCATCGTCATGGGCGGCGGCGTCGGTGTTTCCGCGCACGCCAACACCCGCATCGTCACCGATCGCACCCGGATGGCCATGCCCGAGGTCGGGATCGGCTTCTCGCCGGACGTGGGTGGCACCCATCTGCTCGCGAATGCTCCCGGCGAACTGGGTACCTACCTGGCGCTGACGGCCGCGAACATCAACGGCGCCGACGCGATCGCGATCGGGTTCGCTGATCACTACCTACCCGCCGAGCAGATCCCCGCCTTCGTCGAGGCCCTGACGGCCGAGGCCGGGGCCGCCGCTTCGGTCGCAGATGTCATCGCGGACTTCACCATCGCGCCCCCCGATGCCGAACTGCTCGGCAAGCAGCACTGGATCGACGAGGCGTTCGCCTTCGACACCGCGGTTCAGATCGTCGAACATCTCCGCGGACGGGACGATCCCGATGCCCGCGCAGCTGCCGACGTCGTGGCCGCCAAATCGCCGACGTCGGTGGAGGTGACCCTGCGTTCGCTGCGGTCGATCACCCCCGACACCACCTTGGAGTCCGCACTGCAGAACGAGTTCCGGGTGTCGATCCACTTCCTGGTCCACCCCGAGCTCGCCGAGGGCATCCGCGCCCAGGTGATCGACAAGGACCGCCAACCCAAGTGGTCGCCGCCGACGCTGAGCGACGTCGACCCCGCTGTGGTCGAGAGTTTCTTCGCGCCACTGCCCGACGACCTCACCCTGACGAATGGAGCCCAGTCATGACCACTTTCGAGACCATCACCACCGAGCAGCGTGGCCGCGTCGGGATCATCACCCTGAACCGCCCGAAAGCCCTCAACGCGTTGAACTCCCAGCTGATGGCCGAGGTCGTCTCGGCCGCGCAGGCCTACGACACCGATCCGTCGGTCGGCGCCATCGTCATCACCGGGTCCGAGCGTGCCTTCGCCGCCGGCGCCGACATCAAGGAGATGTCGGAGAAGACCTATGTCGACATGCTCTCGGAGGACTTCTTCAGCGCCTGGGGACACCTCGTCGAGGTGCGCACGCCGGTGATCGCGGCCGTCGCGGGATTCGCCCTCGGTGGTGGCTGTGAGCTCGCGATGATGTGCGACATCATCATCGCCGCCGAGAACGCGGTCTTCGGTCAGCCCGAGATCAACCTCGGTGTGATCCCGGGAATCGGTGGGTCGCAACGACTCACCCGCGCGATCGGCAAGGCGAAGGCGATGGACATGGTGCTCACCGGCCGCCGGATGAAGGTCGACGAGGCCGAGCGCGCCGGGCTGGTCTCGAGGGTCGTCCCGACCGAGACGTACCTCGAGGATGCGATCGCCGTCGCCACCACCATCTCGGAACTGTCACTGCCGATCACCATTCTCGCGAAGCAGGCGGTGAACCGTTCGCAGGAGGTCAGCCTGGCCGAGGGAATCCTGTTCGAGCGCCGGGTGTTCCACTCGACCTTCGCCACCGAAGATCAGACCGAGGGCATGGCCGCGTTCGTCGAGAAGCGGGATGCGAACTTCTCGCACCGCTGAGAGGTCATCGCGAAAGAGCGACTACCTCAGTTCTGCGACGTCCGGACGCCTGGATGAGTTCAGGATATCCGCGAGCTCATCTCGGCTGGTGACGCCGACTCGTTGAGCGGCGCGGTACAGGTGTCCTTCGACTGAACGCACGGACACGGTGAGGCGCTCGGCAATCTCGACGTTGGTCAGTCCCGCCGCCACCAGAGCGATGGCCTCTCGCTGACGTGCGGTGAACGGGTCGGTCGCCGCCGTGCGGTGTGGGGCTTGTGTTGTGCTGCAGCCTGATGCGCGGGCAACGCGCTGGGTGTGACCGTAAGCGGCCAGTGCCGACCCCCGCCGGTTCGCCGCGACCCATGCTCTGCCGGCCTGTGCGGCGGCATCGGCCGCCGCGATGAGGTCGCCCATGTGCTCATAGTCGTGGGCCACCGCGAGCAGTCCGGCGCCGTCGTCCTCGTGTAGCGCAGGCGTGGCGGGCAGCGATTGCGACTCTTGGACCCTCGACGAACTGCGCGAGGTGGTGCAAACGTTCGACGGCGGACGTGCTGCCGAATTGCGTTGCTGTTTGCAGTGCGAGCACCTCGTAAGCGAATTGCCCTCGTTTGCAAGCAGTCTCGGCGGCGGTGAGGGCGATGGAGACAGCTCGGCTGACCACTCCCTCGGCAGCCTCGGTCCAGGCTGCGGCGAGCTCCATGCCGAATTGCATGAAGGCGTATTCGGCGGGCAGGATTTTTGCGAGTTCGGACAGCGTCGACCGGGCCGAGGCCGGACTACCGCGTTGTGCGTAGGCCTCGGCGAGCCAGATGAGGCAGGCCGGGCCCAAGCCGGTGGTGTCGCGGTGCCCATTCGCGCTCCCGACCAGCGAATCGAGTAGCTCGGTGATCGCGGTCTGTACCCGCCCGCCGGCGAGGGCCGCGTGACCGCGTAAGAAGGTGGCTTGGAATTGCGTCGGCCCCGACACATCGCGGGCGATATCGGTCAGCCGAATCGCATCGTCGGCGCAACGGTCCACGTGGCCGGAGATGCGGCAGACCCGGGCGTGAATCGCGCCGAGCCAGAACTGCAGGTGCGCGGTCTGCCACGACGCCGCAGCCCGCGCCTGGCCGAAGGCCGCGTATTCGTTTGCTGCGCTGAAGTTCCCGGCCGCGCCCGCGGACATCACCATGGCGGCCACCGCCATCAGCGCATGAAAGTCGCCGAGCTCGTCCTCCGCGAGGGCGCCCTGCGCCTCGGTGACTGCCGCCGCGGGATTCGCCTCGACGGCGAGGACACACGCACGGACGGCTGCCAGTTCGGCTCGCGCGACGGACGACAGGCTCGCTCCGGTGATGGTGTCGAGCAGCATCGCCGCGTCGCGGGGCCGAGCCAGCATCCACACCATGTTCGCTGCGCGCAACGTGGTCCACCGGGCATATTCAGGCTGGTCGGGTGCGATGGTCATCGCCACGAAGAACTCCTCTGCGGCGTCCCCCTGGCCGGCGACCATGAGCGACATCACGTGCGGATACGCGGTTGCCGGGGTGGCGGTGAGCCCGAGCGCGGCGGAGGCGAATCTGACTGCGAGGTCGACGTCGAGCGCGAGCATCGCGGCCCGCGTGGCCGCCGCCAAGAGGTCGGGGTCGGCGGGGAGATCGGAGTCCAGGGTCAGTACCGCATGACGAAGGAGGCTCGACGGATCGCTCCTCGGGCCGGGTGTGAGAGCCTGCGCAATCGTCCCTGCCAATCGCCTACGCCGCAGGTGGCCGAGGTCGGCTCGACGGATCTCACCCTGCAAAGGATGGCTCAGGCGGATGGAGATCGATGACCTGGCCGTGACTCGCGTCTTGATCGCCCCGACGGTCTCGGCGAGTTCGAGGGTCTCCGCACTGACCAGCGTGCCGAGTTCGTCGGTGGTCAGGGGCTCGCTCACCGCCAGCAGGTCGACAAGCGCCAACACGTCCGTTGAAAAGCCGGCCAGGCGCAGTCGGACCATCTCGGCGAGCGTCGGCGTGATCGCGAGGTCTCCGGACCAGAACCACAGTCCGGAATCGAGGCGCAGCCGTCCCGCGGCGAGCTGGTCGTCGACGAGCTGGCGCAGCAGCAGCGCGTTACCGTCCGACATGGCGTGCAGCCTGCGCAGGCTCGTCGATTCAACGGGGCGACCCAGCGCTCCTTCCAACAATGCGCCGACCTCCCTGCGCGACAATGGCTGCAGCTCCAGCCGCGGCACGTGGTGGTCCTTCCACAACGCGGTGATGGCGTCGGGGGCGGCTTCGCCGGTGCGAATCGACAGCACGACGTTCGCCATCTTGCGCACCACGAGCTCATGGACCACGAACGCCGAACGGTTGTCGAGCAGATGGGCATCATCGACCGCGACGACAGCGGGGTGTCGCGAATCGTCGGATGTGAGGCTGTGCAACAGGTCTCGGATCTGGCGGAGGGGGTCGGCATCCACATCGACACCGAACTCGACAAAGACGGCGAGTGGGACGTCCCGCGACGAAGCGGTTGCCGCCACATGATGGCAACGGTGTCCGAGGCGGATGGCCACGCGCACGGCTTCTGCACACAACCGCGTCTTGCCCACCCCCGCGGACCCACCGACGACCATGCCACGGCCGGGTTCGCGGCACGTGATGGCGGCAGCGGCCAGTGCGACTTCTTCCTGACGGCCTACGATCGGCCACTCGTGATCCATGATCGACCCCCTCGATCACACGAGACGCGAAATGTGAGACGGCCGCGATCGGCACAACTGCACTTATGGTCTTCGTGACCATGGCACGCCTGCAGCCGTTCTGCAAGGGCTGATGGGTCAAACGCGGTGGTCACGCAGATGCGCCAGCTTCGCCTCGGCAATGTCGAACAGTGTCGGGAGGGCGAGGGGCTCGATCCCGAGCCCCGCGGCAATCTGCTCCGGCGGCACGCCTGCGCGCCTGAGGCGGAGGGCGACCGAATAAACGGTGGGCAACGCGGCGAGCAGCGTGTCGTCGTTGTCGCCGGGGGACATCATCTGTTCATCGTGCGACCCGAGCGCGAGGAGCCCTGGGGTAGCCCACTACTCGAAAACAGGTAGTGCACTACGCGCGCCCACGCTGCTCGGCGCTGCCACGATCGGAACATGGTCGAGGTCGGTCGGGTTTGGGTTGATCGTGTACAGAGCGCTGTCGGCGCGCTGGAGGGCATCGGCGAGCCTGCCGACGATCAGCGACTCCGGCAGATGGTGGCGGCGCGATACGCGTCCCGATTCGACGATCGGGCGCGCCTGTATGAACAGCAGGAACCGTCGTGGCACCAACAGGTCCGTGGCGCCGCCGATCAGCTTGCCGCTGCCCACGTGATCGAAAGCGTCGGGGGCGACGAGACAGTCTGGATGTTGACGGCGCAGGGTCGAGGAACACTCGCCGACGCCGACGCACGAGCGCAGGCTGATCCCGAAAGGCCACTGGCAGCGGCGTACACCGGCCCCGCCGACCGCAACCCCGTGCTCGCGGGGGTACTGACACCCGCGCTGCGGCAGATGTTCGTCGAGGGCGCGGATGCGGTGCCACCCCGCACCCGGCAGAGTCGCTGGCCGATCATGATCGAGCTCAACCTGCGTTACCGGCCGGGTGCACGAGCGGCGATGGACCGGATCGAACAGCTGTGGAAATACATCGGTGGCCACAGTGCTCCACTACTTCTCGCCGACGAGTATGCATCCGGTGAGCTCACCACCGGACAACTCGAAGGACTCGTGACGGCCGATTGCGCAGCAGGCGCCTGGGAGAACCGTGCGGTCTACCGCATCTGGCCCGACTTCGAGGTGCATCCGCAGATCGATGTATCGGCGACGACGATCAAGGCGCAGGCGGCCCACCGCGCCTTCAACAGCTTCGGAGACGGGATTGTCTGGGCGGTTGTCGATTCCGGTGTACAGGCCGGCCATCCGCACTTCGTCGGTTACGAGACCTTGACCCACGGTTCGGTGAAGGATCTGCACCGCGACTTCACGATCGACAGCAATGACCCCACAACCGCTCTGCAGGACGAACTCGGCCACGGGACTCATGTGGCCGGCGTCATTGCCGGGGGTCTCGAACACTGGGCCGACGACCAGCCCACCCCGCTGGTCACCGAACAGCGGTTCAACGTCGCGGCCGGTGACTATCCGATCACCCAACCCCGCGAGGTAAGCGACCCCCGAATGCTGGCCGGCATGGCCCCCCGCGCGCGGCTCGTCAGCCTCAAGGTGCTGGCCGGTGGTGATCCCACCACCCGCGTCACTCGGGTGATCCGTGCGTTGGCCTACGTGCGTGAGTTGAATGCCTCGAGTGACAAGTTGCCCCGGATACACGGGGTCAATCTGAGTCTCGGCTACGAGTTCGATCCGGAATGGTTCGCATGCGGTCGCAGTCCACTCTGTCTGGAGGTCGACAAGCTCGTCCGCTCCGGCGTGGTCGTGGTGGCTGCGTCGGGCAACTCGGGCTACGTGACGCTGGCACCGGGAAGGTCGATGGTGACGAAGTTCAGTGCGGCCATGACGATCAACGATCCCGGAAACGCTGCGCGGGCGATCACTGTGGGCTCGACGCATCGAGATGCCCCGCACACGTTCGGGATCTCGTACTTCTCCTCGCGCGGGCCAACCGGCGACGGCAGGTGCAAACCGGATCTGGTGGCGCCCGGCGAGCGGATCACCTCAGCGGCCGCCGGTGCCATGTTGCAACCCGTCCTCAACGCACATCCCGAGGGACTCGACGGTCGCGCGGTGTATGTGGAGGACAGCGGCACCAGTATAGCTGCGCCCCACGTATCGGGCGCGATCGCCGCGTTCCTGTCCGTACAGAAAGAGTTCATCGGCAAGCCCGAGGAGATCAAGAAGATCTTCGTCGACTCGGCAACACCGCTCGGGCGCGACCCCGCCTTCGAGGGTGGCGGCCTGCTGGATCTGATGCGCGCACTCCAATCAGTTTGACACCGTTCTCACGAGAGGATCTGCAATGTTGTGGACGTTGACCTACGACGCCGACGGCCATCCCGGCCCGGGGTCCGTACCGAACCTGATCACGAACATCCGGGAGTCGGGGATCCGCGATCTGGTGGTGTTCTCGCATGGTTGGAACAACGGCGCGCAGCAGGCGACGTCGCTGTACGAGCGGTGGTTCGAGTTGTTGCGGCCCCACCTGGACGACGCCGCAAAGGTCGGCTTCGTCGGCCTGTACTGGCCCTCTCAGCTCTGGCGCGACGAGCCGATCCCGGATTTCGAGCCGCCGACCGTCGATGGCGGGGGATCCGCCGGTGTGGTCACCACGTCGTCGGCCGCCGTGCTGACCTCCGAGCTGGACCCCGACATCCTGGCGGACCTCAAAGACCTCTTTCCTGAGCGGGCAAGCAATCTCGATGCTGTCGCCGGGCTCCTCGCCGTGCCGGTGACCCAGGATTCGATCGCGGCGCTGTACCGCGAGATCGAAGCGTTCAGCCGGATCGAACCGGACCTCGACGACGGTGAGAGTGGTTCTGCGCCACCGCTGCCGGGGATGTTCACCGACCATCGCACCCCGACGGAGACATTCGAGTATCTGGCTGACACGATCACGGCGACCGGGGCGATCATCGACGCCCCGGATGTCGGTGCTGCCGGGCTCCGCGACGTCGGCGCGAAGATCCTGGCGGGGGCCAAGGAGACCCTCCGGCAGGCGTCCTACTGGCGGATGAAGCAGCGGGCGGGCACGGTTGGCAGTGTGGGCCTGGGGCCGACAGTGAACCAGCTCGGTTCGGAGTTCCCGGAGCTGCGAATCCATCTGGTGGGGCACAGTTTCGGCGGCCGCATGGTGTCGTTTGCGTTGCCCGCGCTACCAGAAGGTCAGGCATCTCCCCTCAAGTCCGTCACCCTCTTGCAGGCGGCGTTCTCCCGGTTTGCGTTCACCGACCGGCTTCCTTTCCGCTCGGGCGCCGGGGCACTGGCCGGGACGCTGAACCGGGTCGACGGTCCGATCTCGGTGTGCTATTCGACACACGATCACGCGCTGGGTACGTTCTATCCGATCGCGAGCATGCTGGGAGGCACAGGTGCCGATGCCGCCGGTGCGACAGACCCGCTCGCACGATGGCGGGCGATGGGATCGCACGGAGCGCACGGCGTGGTGCCGGCACCGCTCGGCCCGGTCGGGACGACCTACCAGTTCGGGCGCGGTGCCATCTCGAACTTCGACGCCTCAGAATATGTGGCTCAAGGAAACTCACCTTCGGGGGCTCACAGTGACATCTTCGAACCCACGCTGGCCTGGGTCGTGGCGAGCGCGATGCTCCTGCCGGTCACGACCTCGACCGGTGCTGGGAAGGACATCTGATGGCCCACGACTACACCGTCGTTGCCGGTGACACCCTGTGGGCCATCTCCACCCGCTTCTACGGGCGCGGCGAGCTCTTTCCGGTGATCGCCGACGCCAACCGCCTTCCCAACCCCGACCTGATCTTTCCGGGGCAGGTTCTGCACATCCCCGATCTGGCTCCGCCCCCACCGCCGCCACCGCCGCCCCCTCCGGACCAACCCCCACCCCCGGTGGAGCCGGAAGGTCCACCGGACCCCGTCGACTTCCATCTGCTCCGTCCTGCCGATCTCCTCGATCTACACTGCACTGCAGTCGGATTCAAGGTCGAGGTGTCTGGTTCACCGCAGGCGCTGCCGCCCGTGCCCACCGAGGTTCGCCACACCGTGGTTCCCGGCGACACACTTTGGGACATCGCAGGCCGCTTCTACGGCGACCCGCGACGGTACCCCGAGATCGTGGCAGCCAACGGAATCGGAAATCCTGATCTGATCTTTCCCGGCCAGGTGTTCCTAATCCCGGGGATCGCGGGCCCACCCGGGCCGGCACCCGCGATCCCGGTTGTCGACCCGACCAGGCACCTGCGTGCGGTGACCGACGACGCGCACATCGTCGTCCGTTTCGGCCCCCAGAACGTCTTCGAGGTCGCGGCAGATACGGTCTCGCCCACTCGGATCCTGGCAGCGAAGGAATCGAGGGTCGTCTTCCAGGTCCCGTCCGGTACCCGCATCGAGTTCACGACGGTGGGCATCCTCCGGGTGCTGCCACTTCTCAAACTCGCTGTGTCACCGTCTGCGACGCCGCGACCCGACCCTGCTGACATCCCGGTCGAGGTACCCGACGAACCCGCTCAGCTGACCGATCGGGACACCGCCATCGAGGCACCCTTCCGGCTGGTTGTGTCACCGAGTTCTCGAGGCGCATTCACGCATTCCGCAGAACCCGTTGCCGCGCCGGGTGATCCGAATCGGATCGAGCTCTGGACCACCCGGCTCGCGGTGCGTCGCGAAGTCGACGGCCAACTCGTCGGCATCGATCGCCTCGATCAGACCCAGCGCATCGTCCGCGCGTTGCACACGCGAAACGACCAGGCGCCGCCCGAAGCCGAACCCACGGGATCGCTGACGTCGGCGCATCGACGGAACATCGTCGAGCTGACCTCTCATCGCGTCGACGGCGTCGAGCCCGAACCCCTGTCGGTCCGGACGTTCGCGCTCAGTGCCGTCGGTGCCTGGATCGACTGGTCCGCCTCGTGGGCGGCGACTGCGGCAAACAAGCTTCTTGCCTACCGGCACCTCGCACCCATGGGCCGTGACGCGTACGTCAGGGTCGACGAGCCAGGACTGCTCTATCCGTTCGGGCACCGCGCCACGCGAGTCATCATCACCGAACGGCAGATCGCACCAGGCCCGGATCCGGTGGCGCGGCTGATCAAGAGAATGTTCATCGTGGTGCGCGAACCCGCGCGCACGTACACCGGCAAGGCCAGCTCCGCTCCTTTCGCGATGCCTTTCACGGACCTCGCCGTGCGGCCGCTTGTCACGCCCGACATCAGACTCGACACCGGGCCGCGGCCTTTTGTCGCGGAGATCGAGGGTGTGGGCAGTTTTCGGTGGCGGGTGACCGGTACCGATCATGCGGGGCGGGCCATCGCCATCGAGACCCCGCTTGTCTTCGTGCCACTTCTCGATGTCGACACCGACCGGGAGTTCGCGGCGTTGATGACACCGGCAGCAGAGAACTGGAACGACGTCCGCTCCGAGCTCACCGTCCTGGACAAGTCTGTCGCCATGGCACCGTCGAGCACCGCCGGCGATACGACGTTCCAGGTCGAGGGACTCACCTTCGCCGCGGACTTCGACGCCACCGACCAGTTCGTGGCACCCCGGGTGGAGCAGTCCCAGCTCCTGATCCCGGCGCTGAGCGCGCTCAATGGCGGCAACGCACCGGTGTCGGTGGAATATGAGCCACAATTCAGAGCCCAGGGGTTCAGCGGACCGGCGGAAGTGTTCCTCACATTGACCGGGCCGCAGGTGCTGGACTTCGGGGGCAACAGCAGTGAGAGCGGAGGGTTCGTACAGCCGAACGTCACCGTTGCCGCGATCTCACGGACTCTCGGAGCCATCGGCGACAAGGACGTTGCCGCCGGAAGCCCGCTGGCCGCCGGCACCTTCGACCCAGCGGCATTCCTGGGCAACGCGGGGCCGAAACTGTTCGGGATGTTCGGTCTGCTCGAGCTGATCGCAGACGGGACCGGCCTCGAAAGAGCACCAGAACTGGTGAGTGAAGCGCTCGATGTGGTCAGTGGACTGCGGTCGGAGCACCAGCGGCTGACAGTCGCGCTCGATGGATTGTCTGCGCAGGTGAACGCCGAGATCGTCAAGGCGACCCACGGTGGCGCCACCGCGCAGTTGCAGACGCTGCTGGGGGACGTCGACCGTGTACGTGGTCAGATCGTGGGCGCTGCAGACAGATTGGCCGGTGAATTCGACGGCGTCTTGACAGGAGTCGACGGCAGTGTCGCGGCGGCGGTTGCCGAAGCGGCAGTGCTTGCCGGCGTCCTGGACCAGGTCCAGGGTCTCGTAGCGAACCCGGCGTTGCCCGCCGCGGCTCGATCGCTGATCGAGCGACCGGCGATTGCGCTCCGGCAGATCACCGCGGTCGCGACCGATCCGAAATTGGCTGCGGTCCTGACCTCGCTGCGCACCGGGGTGGTGCGTTTCGAGTGGCAACCCGAACTCGAACCCTGGCCGGTTGGTTCCGAGGAGAACAACGCTGTGTTCTTCCCGTCGCGCCAGGGGCTGACGATCAGCGTCGAAGTCCGGGCCGGTGACCACCCCCGCGCCGACGTCAGTGCGCAACTGACCGACTTCACGCTGGCGCTGTTGCCGGGCGCCCGACTGATCTCGATGCGATTTCGCCGCATCGGGTTTCGCACATCGACCGGTCGGAAGCCCGAGATCGACGTGGTCTTCGACGGCATGAAGTTCGAGGGGCCGCTGGAGTTCATCGAAAAGCTCCGCGAGGTCATCCCGTTCGACGGGTTCTCCGATCCGCCGTTCGTCGACGTGTCGACCAGCGGCGTCATAGCCGGGTTCGAATTGGCGCTGCCCTCGATTCCACTGGGCATCTTCAGTCTCGAGAACATCGCCCTGTACGCGGACTGTCACGTGCCATTCCTCGACCAAGCAGTGACCGTCGGTTTCGGATTCTGCAAGAAGGAGTCGCCGTTCCGTCTCACCGTGATGGCGATCGGCGGCGGTGGTTGGGTCGGTATTCGGCTCAGTCCCAAAGGTTTGGTGCTGTTGGAGATGGGGTTGGAGGCCGGCGCTGCACTGAGCCTCGACTTCGGGGTCGCGTCCGGGTCGGTGTCGGTGATGATCGGCATCTACCTGCGACTCGAAGGTGACGAGGGCAAGCTGACCGCCTACTTCCGGATCCGAGGAGAGGTCGATGTGCTGGGCCTTGCTTCGGCCTCGCTGACACTGGAGTTGTCACTGACCTACGACACCGCGACCGGCAAACTCGTCGGCCGCGCCAGTCTGGTGATCGAGGTCGAGGTGCTGTTCTTCTCGGCATCGGTGGAGGTGACCGTCGAGCGTCGTCTGGCCGGGTCCAAGGGTGACCCGAGCCTGCGAGACATCATGCCGCCCGATTCCGGCGGCGACGTCATGTGGGACAACTACTTCGGCGCATTCGCACTAGGAGCATGAACCATGGCCACCACCAGATTGATGACCACCGTGCTGCCGCATTCGGTGGCGCCCGACGCAGACTTCCACGTATCGCTGTTCTTCACCCACCGGCTCATCCCGGACGGCGCAGCCGGGACCCTCGCTGACTTCCCTGCGCTGATCGATTGGCCCGGCGCGCTGAGCGGGGCTCAGATCACACTGCGTGTCAACGGTGCACCGGATCCGATCGCGTGCCGTCCGCTGACGGCGGTGCTGAATCCGGCGGGCTGGGCGGCAGCGTTTCCTGCATCGACAGCGGTGACCGGCTTCCCGGCTCCCAAGATCACGCAGGGTGCGCCGTGGCAGTCGTTTCCCGCGTCGGCGATGGGCGACCACGGTCTCGACGCGCACTATGCCTCGGTGTTCTCCTCGCCCGTGACACCGCCGTCTGTCAGCAGCAGTCGTCTGGCGACGGCGGTCCTTGCGTACTGCAGGAGGATCGACGGCACAGGCCCGTTGCTGGGGGAGTTCACAGCTCACCGCCGCAGGCGCGGCGCCTACGAGGCCGCGATCGACAAGGCCCGCCGTGACCGGGCCCAGTCGGTGCGGGATGGCTGCGACTGCACCGACGGCGGCGATCGAGGCCTACAACAACCGGAGTCGTTGCTGTCGACACTGTTCGACCGCAGACCCGGTGAGCCGTCGGCCTTCGAGACCTTCGATCGCGCGGTGTCGGACCATCTGTCGGGCCTGCTGCGCGGATCTCCCCGTCCGCAGCCGGAGGGGCCCGTCGTCGCATTCGCTCCGGCCGCCGGTCAGGCCGCGCCGGTCGAGCGGATGCTGGTGGACAGCCACGCGAGCGCCGAGTACTACCGACGCCCCGAGGAGTCCGAGCCGCCGCCCCTCGCCGAGGGTGAGTCGCGACCACGGCCGGACGCACCGGAGGTCGAGTTCCACTCGCTGGCAGCCGCCGCGGGCAACACCCCCGCGCTGGCGCGTCGACTCGGATTTGTTCTCGACCTCAAGGTCGACGATCCGGCGACGCTGGCCGGCGCCACCGAGGTGACCTGCGAGGTGACGATCCCCGGTGTCGAGAACCTGCTGTCGCCGGTGACCCGATGCGCGGTCGACGGGGATCGGTTCATGGCCACGAATGGCGCAGACGGCCGGTGGGAGAGCGGACTGCTGACGGTCGGCAGGCCCGAATACCGGGTCCTGGACCTCGACCCCGACGCCGCAGGACTCAAACTCGAACAGCACCTGCGGTCCGCGGCCCGTGCGCAGGCCGCCGAGTTCAATGGCGACGAGGTGAACTTCGCGCCGGCAACGTTGCGCTCCAATGGTTTCGCGATTGCCAACACCAATCGGGTGACGGCCGTGCGCGGGACCGTCGGCGCCGCGGAGAACCGCAGTACCGACGTTCTCGCCTCCACGCCCGGCGTCGCCGCGCCACGTTTCACGTTCGGTGAACTCGTGCGAGGCCTGCAGGTGCAGGTGTGGGACGACCACACCCGGGTGTGGCACAGCCTGCATGATCGGACCGTGACCGTCGAGGTGAACGGCACGGTGGTGCTCACCGACGTTCCCGACAGCGGTCTGCTGCAGGGTGCCTCGCCGAGCCGGGTACCAGGTGATCCGGCGAATCCGTACTACTTGCACGAGGTCGTCGCCGGCTGGGACGGGTGGAGTCTGTCCGCGCCGCGGCCGGGCCGCAACATCGTCCACGACAGCGGGCAGGGCGTCGATCCGGGCAGTGAGATCCTGACCGACAACGGTCGCGAGGCAACGCCGGGAGCGTTTGTGGTGCGCAGTTCGGCCCGAGCAGGGTCTCTGCCCGCCCTGCGTTACGGACGTCGGTACGCATTTCGCGTTCTCGGGGTCGATCTGGCAGGCAACGTCGTGTCCCACCCCACCGACACTTTGACCGCCGACGCCCTGGACCCGGTTGCCGTCGTCACCGCCGAGACCCATGTGCAGACGTTGCGGCAGGAGTTCGCGGCACGTGATGCCGCCGGATTCTTGGCGTCCCAGCGTTCGGCGACCGATCCGGCGAACGCCGGCGGTCTCGTCGGCCGGGTCCACGACGC
Organism: Williamsia sp. 1135; assembly: GCF_002095395.1. Taxonomy (GTDB): domain Bacteria; phylum Actinomycetota; class Actinomycetes; order Mycobacteriales; family Mycobacteriaceae; genus Williamsia. Next base: position 31,048 of record NZ_MJEI01000095.1, on the reverse strand, counting down.
GATGGCACGTATCGAACAGGTCGCCACCAGCTTGAAGATCCGTCCGCAGCTGGACACTCCGGCAACGGATTTCGCGGTACTGTTTGCGCAGTCGGGAGGTCCGGAGACGGTCACCACGCCGCGGCTGTTCCTGCGGTGGGATCCGGTCACCGAACCGACGATCGTGCCGCGTCACCGATTGACGTTCGCAGAATCATTGAACCGCATGGTGATCCGCACGACAGACGCCGGGTCGACCACCACGGAGCGGCACGTGATCCCACCGAAGGTCAGTCAGACCGAAGCCGAACTCGGTGGCCGCTTCGACGCCCTGATGACCTCGCCGGACCCGGCGGCGCGTCGGCGGGCCTACGCCACGGCATTGCGGGAGCGGGGCAACCTGTTCCACACCTCGGTGCAGGACCTCGACGACCCGCTGCGCACCAACCCGGTGCCGTGGCCAGTGCGGTTGGAGTCCGCTCCGACCGTTGATCCCGCCGCGGCCGTGACGTTGGAGCAGTTGCAGCACCGCAGTGTGCGCACCGACCCCGCCATGCCGCATCCGAACGACGAGGCTCAGCCCGCGGCGGGGCAGTACGTCGTCCACGACACCGACGCGCTGGTGGTGCCGTACCTCCCCGATCCGATGGCACGAGGCGTCGCGCTGATGTTCTATGAAGCCGGGGCGGATCACCACCTCGCTGATCGCCGGATCCTGCAGTCGGTGACCATCCCGTACTCGGGGGACTGGCCGGCCGTCGCCGGGTTGCGACTGGTGCTGCACAGCGCCGACACACTGGGCGCCGAGCAGCACGGCAACGAGGTGCGTATCGGGCTGCCACCAGGGGAGCAGGTAGGTGTTGCGGTGTCGTCGATCATCGACCGCGGGGCGCTGGAGACCTTGGGATTGTGGCGCTTTCATGCCGTCCATGACCCCGCGGTGTCAGCGACCGATCGTGCAATCCTCGCGGAGGCCGCAACGGACGGATGGCTGTGGTGGCTCACCCCCAGCACCGACCTACGGCTGGTCAATGCGACCACCCGCCCCGCAACGCCGCCGACGATCACCGCCCTGCGGACGAAGCCGCGCGTCCAGGGAGTGCTCGGCGCGGAGATCCTGGGCACCCTCGACATCCACGGCAGCAGCACCGACAGCGTCGAACTGCGGGCGACCTGGTCGGGGATCGTCGACGACCCGGCGCTGCCCGAGGCCGGCGACGTCAGTGGCGCCGAGGTCGTCAGCACGTTCCCGGTGGGAGCGCAGGAGTCGAGCTCGATCCTGTCTATCGCCCAGGCCGTTGGACCGAGGCCGGTCGGGGTCCCCGAACGTCCGGTGACCCATACGTTGCCGGACACCCGTACCCGGGTGGTGACGTACCGGCTGCACGGGTCGTCGCGCTATCGGGAGTTCTTCGAGCCCGCGGAACTGCCTGTCGCAGACGACCCGGCGTCGGCGGGCAACGGGGTGGAGGTCCGGCATCTGAGTTCGCAGCGACCACCGGCACCCGTCGTCCACGAAGTGCTCCCGATGTTCTTCTGGGAGCAACTCAGCGAACTGCAGCACCCGTTTGCCGTACGCCGGATCCGGCACAGTGCGCTGCGCATCTGGTTGGACAGGCCCTGGTTCGCCAGCGGTGACGGTGAACAACTGGCGGTGATGATCGGCGCACCCGATGCGCCGGCGGGCCAGCGCGACGTGGTCAGTCTGTGGGGTCGTGATCCCGCGGTGCTGGGTCCGGGTCTCGGGACGGCGACCGAACTCCCGTTGCAGTCTGCGTGGGAAGAACGCGCGTTGGCCCTCGAGGTCGACGTCGAGCGCAGGCCGGGTCGACCCCATGGCCGCGTAGCCGACCGAGACAACGTCGTCGGATACCTGTTCACGCCGGAATACGACGTGAGCCGGCGCCGCTGGTTCGTCGACGTACGGTTCGACGCCGCGGACAAGGCCTGGCCATTTGTTCGACTCAATGTTGCTCGGTACCAACCGAATGCCATCGATGACTGTCACTTCTCCTCGGACACCAACACCGACTTCGTCCAGCTGCTGCCGCAGCGGATCTGCACGCTGAGCCGGCCGCACGAGGGGTCGGTACGGGTCACGGTCAGCGGTACCTTCGCGGTCACAGATCACCCGGGTACCGACGCGGCGGCGGCGGGTCTGCAAGGCGGTTCCGCGACGGTGGCGCGGATGCGGAACAGCAGGCAGGTGCGCGCCAGTCTGCAGACCAGGGCCGGCGACGCGACCTCGGACCTCGACTGGTCGACTGTGACCAGTGTCGACTGTGATCTCGAAGGTGCCGACCCGCAGTCGTTTGCCGCGAGCTGGAGTGGTGAGCTGCCGCTCGAGCCCGCGCACCGGCTCGCAACACCGGGTGCCGACACGACGGTTCGCGTACTGCTCGAGGAACACGAGTTGCTACCGACGGACGCCGAACCGGGTCAGACTGCACCCCAGAGCATTTCCCGTCTCGTATATGCCGATCATCTGTACCTGTGACCTGGAGGTCCGACATGCTCACATCAAGTCTGTTCAGCGGCGATCCACTTCTGGAGGCCATTGCGGCCGACGGGCCGCAACGTATATCGACGGCGCAGAACCGTAACGACCCGGCCGTCGTGAAAGTCCAGACCGCACTACTCGATTGGGATCCAGGAGCGCTGCCACTCTTCGGTGCCGACGGTGACTACGGAAGCGAGTCCGCGGGTGCCGTACATCGTTTCAAGCGTGACGAACTGCTTGTTCCCGAGCCTGAGATCGTCGATGACGTCGGACCTCGAACGGTTCGCAGGCTGGACGAAATTCGGGTGGCGGTCGAGAATCCGGTCCCACCTCCGCCACCTCCGCCACCGCCGCCCCCGACGACACTGGTGCGGCGCGATGCCTGGCACCTGTCGGCCGTCGACCAGCGGCATCCGATCCTGACGGCGTACGCGCGGGCCGTCGGCGTTCTCAAGCGCAATGCCGGCACCGATCGCAGGATGTGGTGGTCACACCACACCCAGGTGCATGGGATGACCCCCGATCCGCAGGACGGTCTGCGCAATCAGTGCCAACACTTCTCGTGGTACTTCCTGCCGTGGCACCGGATGTATCTCGATCAGTTCGAATCGGTGTGCCGCGAGATCATCGTCGCCGACCCGCTGACCCCCGATGACATCAAACAGACCTGGGCGCTGCCGTATTGGGATTACGACCGCCCGGACAGCAACGCCCTTCCGCCCATCTTCCGAATGCCTGATCTCGACGGTGCTCCCAACCCACTGTTCGACGCTGAACGTGCCCCCGGGATGAACAGCCTGTCGACCCCGGCGCGGTTGACCCCCGCTGAGACGAGGGCCAGCGGTTGGTTCCGGGCGCGCGACTTCTCTGCGACTGCGCCTTTCCCCAGTTTCGGCGGACCGGTCACCGGATTCCATCATCTGAACGAGTCCGGCAGCCAGATCATGGGGGCACTCGAGAGCACGCCGCACGGCACCGTCCACGGCGCGGTGGGTGGTGTCAACGGCAAGATGATGGACTTCGATCGTGCGGCGGGCGATCCGATCTTCTGGTTGCACCACTCCAACATCGATCGGTTGTGGGAAGTGTGGCGCGCCAACACCGGAGCGGGTCGCGATTCCGTCGATACCGCGTTCCTCAACCGCACGTACGGGTTTGCCGACTCCGTGGGTGGGGCGCAGACGGTCGCGGTCCGCGATGTCGTACCGCCGAGCCCGCGTCCGCACACGTACGAAGACCTGTCTGTACCCTCGTCGGCAGGTGTGGCTCCGGTGAGAGGACTGGCCGTGACCGAGGACAATCCGCCGCAAACGATCGGCGCCATCGACAATCCGCTCGAGCTTGTGAACGGGATCGCCAACGCCGTCGAGCTGTCGATGCCCGACTTCGCCGCCCTGCAGTTCGACAGCCCCGGACGGGTCTTCATCGCCATCGACCACCTGGTGGCCACCGACATTCCTGCAACCACTTTCGGCGTCTATGTCGATGACGGCGGGGACGGCGCCTGGGTGGGTAACCTGCCGCTGTTCGGGCTGGCCGAGTCGATGAGGTCCGATGCCGAGCACGGCCTGAGCTTCACCTTCGAGATCACCGACATCGTCGAGTCGCTGGTCGCCGCAGGCAACTTCGACCCGAGCCGGTTAGGACTGCGATTCGAACCCATCGGTGAAGCCGGCGACACGGTGGGTGTCGGATCAGTGCAGGTCGGGTCCGTCAGCATCTTGCTCGGCTGAATCGCGATGTCGACCGGGACCGTTGCTGCACCCGCCATTCTCAGGTCGCGGCCTGAGTGGACAGTTCTCGCGGCGGTGGTCGCTGCCTGGATCGTGTGGTGCACGCTGGCGATGCGTTCCGGTGGACACGCCGATCACGCTCAGGTGCAGTCCTATTCGATGGCGGCGGCTCTCGACTCGGGCGCCATGTGGCTCGTGATGGTCATGGCCATGATGCTCCCCGCGACGGTACCGGCGATTCGCTACGTGGCGTACGCAACCAGACGGCAGCGTCGGCAGCGGTCGATACTCTTGTTCGCTGCGGGCTTCGTGGCGGTGTGGGTGGTGCTGGGCGTGCCGGTTCTCGGCGTCGCCGAGATCATCGGTGGACCCGTCTGGATCGGCGTACTCGCACTGTCCGCCGCGGCCCTGTACGAGCTCACGCCGCTGAAGCGGAAGGCGCTGCGGCGCTGCCACCGAACCCTGCCGATACGATTCGACGGCCGACCAGCCGACCAATCGTGTCTGAGGTTTGGTATCCATCAGGGCTACTGGTGTGTACACACCTGCGGTCCGGCGATGGTCGCGGTGGTCCTCCTCGGACACCCACTACTCGTCACGGCACTCGTGGGCGCGATCCTGTTCGCTGAGCGAGTTCTCGTACGTCCAGACCGCCTGCGGCTGTTCGTGGGATACGTCGGGCTGGCGTATCCCACAGCTGTGCTGCTCGTCGTGGGGTGAGCGAGGCGCGCTCACAGTGTGTAGGCCCGACCTTCACCCACCCGTTTTTGCGCCGCCCACCTGATGAAACCGGTGGGCGGCGCGAAAACGGGTGGGGGAGTGGCGGGTGGCGGGACGACTACGGCGTCGCGTAGGTCTCCCACAGTTCGCCGACGATGTCGACAACCTCGGGAGGCAGGCAGATCTCTCCGAAGCAGGCCTCGGCCGGCGGTTCGACGGGTGCGGCGGGTGCGGCGGGCTCGACGGAAGGCGCAGTGCTCGGCGCCGTACCCGGCAACACCAGGCGAGAGGGCTCTGCGGTCGCGTTCGGGCCGACGGGTGTGGGGGTGCCCCACTGTTCGGCGCCCTCGCCGAGTGGGACCTCGGAGCAGCCCCAGAACAGGTCGTAGGTGCCGTCAGGCAAGGTGGCGGACCCGTCCGGGCCGGTCTCTGTGAACAGCTTCAGCGGAACGGTCTTCGTGGAGCCGGGCTGGATGACCGCGCTCAACGTCTCGGGGTTGGTGTAGCCGAACACCGGTTTCGTGTCTGCGGTGACGGCAGTGTCTGCGGGCAGTCCGTACAGATTGCAGCCGATGAGGGATCCGGATCCGTTTGTGATCGTCACAGTGGCGTTGCTTCCCGTCACCGTCGGACTGATGGAGACATCGCCCGGGGCTGCGTGCGCGAACGCGGGGAACATCAATAGGGCGGCCGCGCAACCGGATACGACTCCAGCGGTGCGCCGTGCAATTCGAGCCGTCATGGATGACCAAGCCTTTCGACAGTGGTGCCCGAGTGCAGGGTGCACCCGATGATGATCGTCACGGTCACTTTAGGGCAGTGCATGCCTTGCCGCAATTCGAAAAGATGCGGGTCAGCGCCTAGGCGTCCTGGTTTGATCCGCTGGGTTCAGGGGCAACCTGCCGGTGCCCTCAGGTATATCCCGCTCACCCAGGAGAGTTCGATGTCGACAGATGCCATTGTCATCCTCAAAGACGACCACAAAGCAATCAAGAAGCTGTTCAAAGAGTTTCGCGACGCCGGCCCCGATGCAAAGAAAAAGAAGGCCGACACCGTCGCCAAGATCATCGAAGCGCTGACGGTCCACACGTACATCGAGAACGAGGTCATGTACCCCGCAGTTCGCAAAGCGGTCCCGGACGTCGAGGACGACATCCTGGAATCGTACGAAGAGCATCACGTCGCAGACCTGCTGGTCATGGAACTCGTCACGATGACCCCCGACGACGAACGGTTCGACGCCAAGACCTCCGTCCTCATAGAGAACGTGGAGCATCACATCGAGGAAGAGGAAGCCGAGTGGTTCCCGGAGGTCCGAAAGACGCTCGGACGCAAAGAACTCCAGCGCATCGGTGAACAGCTGCTCGAGTCGCGGGCCAAGGCACCGCACTCGCCCGCGCAACCGTCGGCACTGAAGAAGACGATCGACGCCGTCATCAAGTAGGTCGGCCCGGCTGCCGTTCATCTCGACGGCGCGGCGTCAGGGACGCTGGAGTCCGCATTCTCGGACTCATCCGGGGGCGGCGCCGGTGCGTCCGGTGGCGTCTGGGTCGCAGGCGTGGTGGTCCGCGTCGGCGGGGTGTAGATCGGAGGCGGGGTGTAGACCGGCCGCGTCGATGTTTCTCGCTCTGTCGTGGCCGGAGGGCGCCCCGGGTTGGGAGTGTTCTGCCGCCGAGATGTCGAGTCCGGGGTGGCGGGCAGGGGTGGCCGCGATTCCGTGGTCGTGGCGATGGAGCTCTCGGTGGTCGACGGGGCGCTGGTGACCGCTTCCGAGGACGTATGCCGGGTAGGCGGTGCCTGCGCGGCCTTACCGGTCGACGACGGCGGATCGTCGGCCGCGGACGTAGAGGTGACGGGCAGGCTCGAATCGGAGAGTGAGGGTGCTTCCTTGTCGGGGTGCTGGGCCACGGCAACCGCGAGTCCGCCGGCGAGTAAGACGGCGGAGAGCCCCATGACGGCGACTGCGAGATGGGACGGTCTGGCCTTCGGGGACCGGCCGTGCGCAGGCATGGGCCGCTCGCGTCCGGCCAACAGCGCGGCACCGAACGCGACGCTGTACCGGCCGCCGATTTCCCGGACCGGGAGACCCGCCGCACGGGACATCTCCTGGATGACACCGTGCATCTCCGCACCTGCGCCGGCAGCGACGATGACGTCGACTCCGAGGCCGACGACAGGCAGGGCGGCCATCGCGTCGGCCAGGGCGTCGGCACCCGCCTGCTCGTATGCCGGTAGGTGTGCGCTCGGAGCCTGCGCGGTGTCGATGACGGTTCCGAGGGCCGGGTCGATCAACATCAGGGGTGCGGTGGTCTCGGGTCGGCCATGGTGATCGAGGAGCACCACGACCAGGGGGTTGGCGCCGGGGAACTTCGACGACACCGCGGCGGTGAGCGCCGGGGTCGAGGAGGTGATGATCGCATGGGCAAGCCAGGCGGGGGCGTTGATCCGGCGGGCGCGATCGGTGAGCAGAATCTGGACCGTCGGGTCGGTGCACGCCACGGCAACACGCTGAGCCGGGAAGGGTGCCGACTCCACCAGGCGGTCGAGGTGGTCGGGCAGGGTGGCGTCCACGGCAGGTAGTGCGACTCTGTTCCTGGCGACCACATCGTGGTTTGTGGCGTCGATGAGCAGGAGTGTGATCTCGGTGCCGGTGATCGCGAGGCCCAGGGCGTGCCCTTGGCTCATGCTCCCACCTCCGCGATTCCTGATCGTCTCTGTCATTTGTGAGACAGAGTTGCTCTCTTGCGTTGTGTCTGAACGTAATTCGTGAGCATATGGCATTTGGATGGGCGCCGTTCGTGTGAGCTGCGCAACGGGACGACCGGGACTTGCTAAGGGTATTAGGAAAATGTAGCCTCTAGTTAGGGAAATTGGAGGTCACTTATGCCGCGCGTGGGATTGACCAGAGAACGTCTGGTCCGGGCAGGTGCTGAGCTTGCCGATGAGGTCGGCTTCGACCAGGTGACGGCCTCGGAGCTGGCCAGGCGGTTCGACGTCAAGGTCGCCAGCCTGTACTCGCATCTCAAGAACACCCAGGAACTGAAGACAGGGATTGCGCTCCTGGCGTTGGACGAGCTCGCCGAGCGGGCGTCTGACGCGTTGGCCGGTCGGGCCGGTAAGGACGCGTTGATCGCTTTCGCAGACTCCTACCGTGACTATTCACGGGAGCATCCCGGCCGATACGCGGCCACCCAGTTCCGTCTCGATCCGGAGACCGCTGCGGTGAGTGCCGGCGTCAAGCACGCTCAGATGATGCGGGCGATCCTGCGGGGCTACGACCTCTCCGGAGATGACCAAACGCATGCAGTTCGACTGTTGGGCAGCGTCTTCCATGGATACTCGAGCCTCGAGGCGGCCGGTGGATTCAGCCACAGTGCACCGGACTCGCAGGAGTCCTGGACCACAATTCTCGGTACTCTCGATGTCCTGCTACGGAATTGGCCGCGATGAACAAGACCACGACAACGCCCATCACCGCGCGCCTAGTGCGTGGCGCGGCCGACCTCGAGCACACGTCGAATGGTGTGCTCGTGCATCGCCTGCCGGCAGGCGCCCGCAGGCAACACGCCGACCCTCAATTGGCGATGGCCGAATCGCAACCCTCGGGTGTGCGACTTGCCTTCCGAACCGCCGCGACGCTGATCGAGCTGGATGTGCGGTCCACGAAGCGTCACTTCATCGGTCTGCCATCGCGCCCTGATGGTGTGTTCGAGCTGTTCATCGACGGAGAGCAAGCTGGTCGAGCGATCGCGGCGGCCGGCACCACCGTCACCGTCGACATGGCCGCGGGCACGGTCGATCATCAGTCGGGAGCGGTGAGCACTCTCGGCTTCGGTGACCTGGTTCCCGAAGCAAAGACGTCGAGATCTGGTTGCCACACAACGAAAATGTCGAACTCGTCGCGCTGCGCACCGATGCCGCAATCGAACCGGCGACCGGCACACCGCGCCCAATCTGGGTCCACTACGGCAGTTCGATCAGCCAGGGATCCGGGGCTCACACTCCGACCACCACCTGGCCCGCGATTGCTGCAGCCGCAGGCGGAGTCGAACTCGTCAACCTCGGATTCTCGGGTGGCGCGATGCTGGACCTGTTTGTGGCACGCGCCATTCGGGATACCCCCGCCGACGTCATCAGCCTCAAGGTCGGCATCAACATCGTCAACGCCGATCTGATGCGGCTGCGGGCCTTCACCGCTGCGGTCCACGGCTTCCTCGACACCATCCGCGACGGGCACCCCGAGACCCCGATGCTGGTGGTGTCGCCGATCTACTGTGCGATCCACGAGGACACCCCGGGGCCCGGGGCCTTCGACCCCGGTGCGTTCGCGGAGGGACGCGTGGAGTTCCGTGCGACCGGTGATCCGGCGGAGACCGCTGCCGGGAAGCTGACGCTGACCGTGATCAGGGACGAGCTCTCCCGCATCGTCACCGAACGGGCCGGCGACGACCGGAACCTCCACTACCTCGATGGACGAGATCTGTATGGCGAGAACGACTTCGCGGAGCTCCCGTTGCCGGATCAACTGCATCCCGACGCGGCGACGCACGAGCGGATCGGACGACGTTTCGCGGCAACAGCGGCGAACCTCAGACCGTAGCCACCGCCCGCTCGCGGGCCGGGACGAGCGGGAAGACCTGCTCGGCGATGCGGGCGAGTTCCTCATGTGCCGGTGAGCACTGGATCAGCAGTAGCGTGACACCGGCTTCCTGGTAGGCCTTGATCTTCTCGGCGACCTGCTCGGGCGTGCCGACCAGGTCGGGACGCAGGCCCCGGGTCCCGACGGAGTACTCGCGCTTGGACACCTCGACGTCGAGCTCGGAGTTCGCGACGAACTCCTCGAACGATGCGTAGCCCGGCGAGTTCGGGTCGATGGTGGTGATGCGGTCGAGTTCGGCGCGCGCTTCCTTCTCGGTGTCGCGGACGATGATGTACGTCGACATCCCGAACTCGGCCATGTCGCGCTGGTGGATTCGCTGCGCCGTAGCTCGCACATCCAGTACCTGACCGTCGACCGTGCCCTAGTAACCCTCGACCGTGCCCTAGTAACCCTCGACCGTGCCGTAGTTACCCTCGACCGTGCCGAAAAATTGTTGTCATGCAGGATCTACGGCCCACTCGACGTCGACATGGGCACGCTCGTCTGCGTTATCGGCACGCTGGGCGGGCATCAATTGACCGTCCTGCCCGTATTCGAGGCGGGTGATGTCGTTGTCGGTGGTGTGCAGAACCGTCAGCAGTGTCTCGCGGTGCGGCGGCAGTACGCGAATTGTCAGAGTCCCGGTGTCCGCGCCGTCCAGGGCGTCGCGGACGTTGTTCAGCAGGCGATCTCGGACTGATACAGGTTTGCCGTCGAGCCCACCATCGTCGAGCATCACCACTTCGACACCGCGGGAACGGGTTGCTTCGATGGCGTTCCCGATCGCAGGTGTGGCCAGCGCGGGTGCCCGCAACGTATCGCGGAGGTGGGCTTCGAGAAGTCTGGCTGTGAGCCGGTCATCGTCGGCGAGAGGATCGCCTCTGGCTAAACGCTCCAGAAGTGGCCGGGCGACTTCGTCGAGCTGGGCCAACCTGCGGTCACGTTCCTCGAGCACGGCCTTGTCTGCAGCTTCAGCTGCGACCCGCAGCGTGGCCTGCTCACGAAGTTCGAAAACCCGGCGGGAGGCAGGCCGGATCCTCCACGCGAAGAACGTTGCCATGAGCAGCGGCGCCAGCTTGACCACCGACAGCTGCAAACCTTCCACGTAACCGATCCCCATTCGTTGCCCCCACAGCATGTGGGATCCCAGAATGGCGATCATTCCGATCCACGCCCACACTGCCCGGCCCCGCACGCACATATAGATGTAGATGGCGAGTGCCGCCCATGACGGCCACAGCTGCAGGCCCGAGATCGGCGGGTCCACCTTGTACAGAACGAGGTTCATCGCCACCACACCAGAGGCGGTCAAAGCGACGGTGATCGGAATCGGTAGCGGGTCTCCCCTCACCGTGATGAGAGCTACTGCCGCCAGGCTCATGATGAGCCACGCGGTGAGCTCGAACCAGATGCTTCCTGGTGGGCTGGTGTTCACGGCAATCAGGGCGTAGGTGACGACGAATGCTCCGACGAGCAGCCTGGCCGCGCTGGTTCTGAACCCGAGTACCTCATGAACGTCGGGTGTTGTCGTCTCGGTCATGGGATCGGCCATTCGAGGTGCACTCGTGTTCCCGATCCCGGGCTGCTCTGTACATGTGCGGAGCCGTCGGTCAGGCGTCGCATACGGCCAATGATGCTGACCGCAATACCAAGACGATTCGGAGCAACGGCTGTGGTGTCGAAACCCTCACCGTCGTCGACCACATCGACCGTCAGCAGGGCCTCGGACAGTCTCACGGTCACGGTCCGGCAGGCGTTGCTACCCGCGTGTAAGCGACTGTTTCGTAGGGCCTCGGAGAGGGCAGATCCGACGGCGCGCACGTCGTCCGCGGGAAGTTGCTCGATCGCGCTGCTGTCGATGTGTTGTACATCGAAGGTCGCACGGTCGTCGGCGTCGGCGGATGCAGACCGCAAGTGTGTGATCGCCTCGTCGGTGGAGAACACCGGGTGCAGCACCGGAGGAGAGTGCAGCGCGTCGAGTTCGGTCAGCGTCGATTCCGCGAGCGGGCCGACGACGGTCGGTGGCTGGCCACGGCTCGCGGCAAGAAGCGATGCCAACACGCTGTCGTGGACCAAGGCATCGAAGCGTTCGCTCTCCACCCTCCGCGCGTGCTGCGCCGACGCGCTGGCCGCGGCTTGATGCGACATGGCGGTGGTGGAATCGAGTAGTCGTCCAGTTCGTATCGCCATCGCGGCTCCCCCCACGAACAGGGTGCAGAACATGATCGCGAATGCGATGTCGGTGAGCAGCATCCCGAAGGACGAGCCGCCGCGCGCAGCGGCCGTGATCGCCATGACGCTGGTGCAGCTCACAACCATGTAAAGGAAAGCTGCCCAGATCGGCCACGCGACGATCGCTGCCAGGCTCGCCAGCCCAGGGAAGGATGCGAGCCAGAACGCATCGCCCGCAGCGAGATCGGGGCCTTTCCAGGCAAAAGGCCACACGGCTGCGGCGAGCAAGAAGGCCAGCGCTGCGGCGGCCGCCCCTACCCTGATGAGGCGGACGTTGGACCGGAAGGACAGAACACCGGGAAGTATGCCGAGACCGAACACCGCTATCACGGTGGGCGGGGTCCACCATGGGGCCATCCGGGCCGATTCGCTTGCGATCGACGGCATCAGCAAAGTGAGATAAGCGACGTATCCAACGCTTACCAGACGGGCCACCATACGCAGTATTCGATCGACATTTTCCCCGCTGACAGACACCGCACGGGACATGAGCTGGCGAGATGCGAGGATGCTCATCGACGGGGGTGTTCGGGCATTGGGAGGAGTCCGTCTTCGACGGCCCGCTGATACAACTCCACCTTCGAACCCGCCGGGCGGCCGGCCTGAGCGTACTTGACTCGGATCCGGGCGAGATAGTCGTTGACCGTGTTCGGCGACAAACCGGTCATTCGCGCCACGCGATCGGCTTGTTCACCTGATGCGTACAGAGCCAGAACGTCTCGCTGGCGCGGACTCAGTTCGACGTCGGCGAGTCCCGGGTCGCCGTCGATCGCTGCGGCCCACTCGGTGGTCACCACCTGGCGTCCTTCGGCGGCCGCGGAGATGGCTGCGACCACGACGTCCGTTGGCTCCGACTTCCGCACGACGCCCAGCACGCCGGCTTTGGCGGCTTGTCGGACCAGGTACGGGTTCTCGGCTCCGGTGAAGACCAAAGCCTCGAGACCGGCAGCGCGTAATTGCTCGACGTTGGCGGAAGGGGAGGACCCATCCGACAGTCTCAGGTCAAGCAGGACGAGATCGAGGTCGAGACCTTGGGCGAGCAGATCGGTAACTGTTCCCGCGGTCGCTACGACCTCCAGATGAGGATGGTCGGCCATCATTGCCCGGAGGCCCAGCACCACTGATGAGTGGTCTTCGATGACACCGACTTTCCTCATGGAACTCATGCACCGCCCTTTCGTCGTGCTTTGATCATCCAGCATCGCAGGACAGCGTGTGTGTCTGACGCCACGCCCGCAGGCGGCGATCATCGCTGTCATACGAACGTAGGAACAGCTACGGCAGCGCCGTGCTCAACGCTTGTCGAGTGAATTCTCAGCGACATCGCCACTCGGATGCTCATCGGCGCAACCCGGCGCGGCATTACATAGAGCTACGAATACAGCCCGGCCTTGAATCCGTTGATGACCTTTTGCATTGCTTTCCGGTCGCGGATGCGCATCAGTTCTTCATGCAAGGGCGTTGACTTCAGCACCACAACCGTGACGTTGACCGTCCTGTCAGGAGCCGGCGGCGAAACGACGGTGCGTACTGACCAGCCGAGAGTACGGCCGACACGGCGCCCGGCCGACCGAATCTCCTGAACGCGAGCGGTGTCGGCTCCCTCGCAGCGGGCAAGGTACTGACCGCTTTCTCGCAAGGATGCTTCGATCGACGACAGCAGCGTTTGCGCACGACTTTCGGGAATTGCTTTCACGTACGCGCTCCTCATGGCGAACGACCTATGAACTCGCGTCCCCCGACGACAGTTCCCTGCCTTCAATCGTGCCAAATCACTTTCGTATGGGGTGTAGCTCGAATAGGTGAATCACGGCGGGTCAGCTCCCCATCGAGACGGAATTCGAAGCGACTGAGTGTATCGGTCGTCCGGTGGACGATAGTGAGCAGCGCCTCGCGTCGTGGCGGGAGGATGCGAATCGTCACCGTGCCGGAATCGGCGGCGGCGATAGTGTCGAGGACGCGGTCGAGTAGTTGGTCCCGAGGGTCGGCGGGAACGTCGTCGAGTCCGTGGTCGTCGAGCATCACCACTTCCACTCCGCGCGAGCGTGCTTGGTTGACGGCGCGGGTGATCGCAGGTGTCGTCAGAGTTGGCGCCCGAAGAGTGTCGCGGAGGTGGGCTTCGAGTAGTCCTGCTGTTGTCCGGTCGTCGTCCGTGAGGGAGCCGTAGCCCGCCAAGCGCTCGAGCAGAGGCCGGGTGAGTTCATCGAGCTGGGTGAGTCTATGGTCGCGCTCGTCGAGGACGGCCGCGTCTGCCGCTTCGGCCGCGGCACGGACAGTGGTTTGTCTACGTAGCGAAAAATATTCTGGGCAGCGGGGCGGATCGTCCATCCGAAGAACGTCGCCGTCACGAGCGGCGCGAAGTTGATTACCGACAGTTGCAGCCCGGTCACGTATCCCATGCCGGTCCGCTGTGCCCACATCACATAGCTCGCGAGAACTGCGAGCATGCCTATCCACGCCCAGGTCGTCCGGCCGCGTACGCACATATAGGTATAGATGGCGGTGACCGCTGACAGTGGCCATAGCTGTAGACCCGAGACCGGCGGGTGGACCGCCAACAGAATCACGTTCATTGCCACTACACCGGACGTGGTCAGAGCAGCGGTTATCAGCATCGGTAGTGGGTCGCCTCGGACCACGACGAGCGCGATAGCGGCCAGGCTGATGATGAACCACGCGGTGAGTTCGTACCAAAGGCTCCCGGGTGGGCTGGCTGTCGTGGCGATCAGTGCGTACGTGGCGACGAAAGCAGCGACCAGTACCCGTGCGGCCGCGGTGCGGAGGCCGAGCATTTCGCGGATGTCGGAGGCGTTGCCGGTGTTCAAGAAAGCGTCCACTCGAGGTGGATCCGGGTGCCGATACCGGGTTTGCTCTCAACCGAGGCTGAGCCACCCGGCAAGCCGCGCATGCGGCCGATGATACTGACGGCGATACCCAGTCGGTGTGGTGCGATGGAGGTGGAATCGAACCCGATCCCGTCGTCGGTGACGTCGATGCTGAAGACATGCTCGGAAACGTGCACCGTCACGGCGCGCACGGCGTCGGAGCCGGCGTGTAGGACGCTGTTGCGCAATGCTTCTGCAACTGCAGATCCCATGGTGCGTACGCCATCTGCCGGCAGCGACTCCGGCCCGGTTGTGCCGTTCGGCAGGATATCGAAGGTCGCCTGGTCATCGGCGTGGGCCGCTGCAGCCCGGAGGTGCGCGATCGCTTCTCTGAGAGCGAAGAGTTCGTCAGGCCCACCGTGCGTGCTGAGCGGGTCGAGACCGGCGAGCGCGGACCGGGCCAGAGGACCGACAAGGTATTGGGGCTGGCCACGAGCGGCGGCGAGCAAGGCCGACAAAACGCTGTCGTGAATCAATGCATCGATACGTTCGCGTTCGACCGTTCGCGCGCGCTGTGCCGCAGCTGATGCGGCGGCCCGGTAGGAAGATTCAGTGGTGGAATCGAGTAGCTTCCCGGTGCGAATCGCCATCGCTGCTCCGCCGACGAAAAGTGTGCAGAACATAATCGCGAAGGCGATTTCGGTGAACAGCATCACTACGGACGATCCGCCGCGGGCGACAGTGGTGATCGCCATGACGCCGACGCAGCCCGAGATGAGGTGAATGACGGTCAGCCAGACCGGCCACGCGATGATCGCGGTCAAGCTTGCCAGTCCAGGGAAAGCGGCAAGCCAGAACGCGTCACCTGAGGCAAGGTCTGGACCGTTCCAGGCGAGCGGCCAGGTGACAATCGACAGCAGAAAAGCCAGGGCTGCGGCCGCCGCGCTTAGGCGCATCGGCCGAGTGTCAGACCTGAATGACAACACTCCGGGCAGGAAACCGAGGCCGAAAACGGTGACCACCGTCAGCGGCGTCCACCAGGCGTCCAGGCGCGCCGACTTGACGATGATAGGTGGCAACAGGAAGACGAGATACGCGACGTATCCGACACTGACGAGCCGAGCCAGCATGCGCAGGATCCGATCGAGGTTCTCGGTGATGCCCGGTAAGTCGGTTGTCTTGCCCCCAGGATTCGTCGAGACGGGAATCTGGGCAGATGAAAGCGTGTCGTGCATCGTCTCCGGTGCCGGATCGACGGATGAACGGTCGTCGACCACGGAGACTTTTCTCGTCGCGTTCATGATCCCTTCCCTGCCCGACCCTGCAGCGATCATGCCTCATCACGGTCACCTCGGCCGGGCCTTATGAGCAGAGCTCATGACTGCAGACGATGCGGGTGTTTGCAGGATGCGGGCTACGGCGGGCATCACTGCTCGCCAATAGCGCTGTGCGGCAGTCTATCCCAATAGAGAATGTCTAAGAAACACTTGGCACTCGGACGGCTGGAGTGCTAAAAATGTGATGCACAGTGATTGGTCGCCCGGCAACCGGTGGCGGGCAGCGAGTGACGTAGGAGGTGGGTTGCTGTGCTTCGTTTTGATCCTTTCGGTGATGTGGATGCGTCGACCCGCGGGTTGCTGCAAGCGGCGGGATCGTCTCGAACTCCTCGGTTCATGCCGATGGACCTGTGCAAACTCGACGGTCACTATCTGCTGACCGCAGACCTACCCGGCGTCGATCCGGGATCGGTGGACGCCAGCGTGGAGAACGGGGTGCTGACCCTGTCGGCGGAGCGCACTGCCCGCTCTGAAGACGGCGTCCAGTGGCTGACGAACGAACGGCCCTTCGGAAGTTATCGCCGGCAGCTGTCCCTCGGCGACGGAATCGACGCGGCCGGCATCACGGCGCGCTACGAAAATGGTGTTCTGTCGATCACGATCCCGATCGCAGAGATAGCCAAGCCACGCCGCGTGGAGATCGAACAGGCCGACCATCAGAATTCCATCGAGGCATCCTCCGGCTGACGACCCGCGCCGAAGAGAAGGCCCGGCGGCCGGGTCCGTCGAAGTGGTGTCGCTCAGGTGTATTTGGGCGACACCACTTTTCGATGCATGCCCGGAATACCACCTGCCACGTCGCCGTTGTTCCTTGCGAGCTTTGATTAGTTGTCAGAAAGGAGACACCCATGCCCTACTATCCCTCCACAGTGCCCTGGACCTCGCCGGTCACGCGCAGTGATGCCAGGCTCCGCGACGACGAGCCCAGCCCTGGATGGTGGGGGTGGCTCACCGCTCTGGCTGTGTTCGGCGCATTCGCCGGAGCGTTGATCTTCGGCGTGCCGCGCTGATCCAGACGATGTTGATGGACATGACTTCTGAGCGGCGGTGGCGACCTCTTCGACCGGTTGAGCCCGGCGAAATCGGCTCGACGTTTTCAGCCGCGCGTCTTAGTCTTCGAGAATGTCTATCCGCTACCACGTGTCATCCGTATTGAATCGTGTGTCCATCTCGCAGTACGGGTTGGACTGGAGCCGCATGGGGGCAGCGCCAGGTATCGCGGGAAGCCGAGAACCCGAGCAGCAGGGGTGTTTTCTCGCAGCCAACGAGTGGGAGCGGGACTGGTTTGTGCGGATGAACAACACCGGTGGCGACGTCGATGTGTGGGAGGTCCGTGGTGTCGAGGCCGACGATCTCACGCAGTCACCCCAGGGTTACTACTTTCTGCCCGGTGTCCTGCCGCCGAGTCGCGTGCGGTTGTCGCAGCGAGATATCCCGCCGCAGGTGTAGCCGGCACTAGGTACGGGCACCTGCTCCACTTTCGTAAATCCGCTCCACTTCCAGAACACTGGAAGTGGAGCGGATTCCTATAACTGGAGCAGATTGCCGCTGGACGTTGATCAGCTGCTGCCGAACGGCTCGTATCCTGAGCCGATGAGAACACCATCGTGGGTGGAATTGGTCGGGCGCAATATCGCTGCGAGTGCCCTGTCGGTGTCGGGGTCGTTGCGTGTCTCCGGCAAGAACAGGCAGGACGGACCCTTCGACGAGCAGTTCGAGTTCTGGCACGGCGGCGGTGGGCAGTGGCGTATCGAACGTGACGGCGAGGTGGTCTATCTTGCGTCGGCCGACGGTACGGTGACGGTGCTCGTCGACGGCGAGATGCGGCGTCAGGCCTCGGGGCGTATCCGGATGGCCTGGGTGGGGTCCATGTTCAGTCCACTCGATCTCCTCGGTGAGGACTCGCTCCTGAGAAAGATGAGCACTCGCACGCGGGTGACCCGTGAAGCCGAAGCCGTCGAGAAGGATGGCCGGGCAGCGTGGTCCACAGAGTTGGTGACCCCGAAAGGTGACGACACCATCGAACTCGCTTTTGACGACGGCACCGGGATCCTCGTGCTGCTGCGTAGCCCGAACGGTGGCCTCTTGCAGGTCACCAACCTGGCGGTTCACGATCAGATCGAGAGCGAACGTTTCACCTGGGACGGCCCGATCGCCGACGCAGATCCCGATAGAAATGATCCGCGGGCGCAGGCTGCCAACCGAATTGAGATTCTGAGCGCCCTGGTCACTGCGCTGGAGCGGCCGCAGGATCTGCTGAGTGCCGTTGCCGGCACGGCTGATAACCAGCAGGCCAGGACGGCGGTCGTCGACCTCCTGGGCGTGAGCGACACCGGCGCCGACGCTGTCCTCTCCATGCAGGTCCGGCGCTTCGGTAGTGCCGAGGTGGACAAGATCCGGCGCGAGGTGGCCGAACTGCGTCAGCAGACCGAACACCCGTCCGTTGATCAATGAAGGTGGCCAGCCAACCTTCGCTCAAGCTCTAACGAGAGACGCTGTAGCGCACGTACATCCATCCCGAAGAAGGGAAGACCCGGTGCTCTTCTAACGTCAGGTCGAGGCGCCGATCGGGTGCACAGAACGGTTTGCCGCCGCCCACGACGGTCGGCACCACGAACAGCTCGATCTCGTCGAGCGTGGTGTCGCCTGGGCCGACTACACATCCGACACTCTGCGTGGACACCTGGGACTGGATGTGCCCGCCAATCGGTACGCCGACACCCTAGGGCTCACGCCGGCATCGCGGCGGCGCACTCCAACGGTCGGGTCAGCTACTCCCGAAGCTACCGGGACCGAG
Organism: Williamsia sp. 1135; assembly: GCF_002095395.1. Lineage (GTDB taxonomy): Bacteria > Actinomycetota > Actinomycetes > Mycobacteriales > Mycobacteriaceae > Williamsia. The sequence continues at coordinate 12,286 of NZ_MJEI01000095.1, read as the reverse complement.
GCAGACCGAGCCTCCGCACGGTGAGGGTGGGCCTTCGGTGCTGGAGGCGGCAATCGCGGTGAGATTTCCGAGGTTGTCGGCGACAACGGTTGTCGTGCCACCAGTTCTCGGGACCGAGACGACCTTCGAGCCGTAGTGCTCAGCGATGTACAAGGTGTTGCCGACCGTGGTGAGGCCTGTCGCACTGAACAGGCCGTCGACGACCAGAGTGGGTTGACCGCCGCCGACCGGTAGTGAGACCACGCGATCGGTGAGGGATACGTAAATCAAGTTGCCGGACAGTGCAACTCCAGTTGTTCCGCCATTGAACTCTGCGAGCACTGTGGGCTGGCCGCCGCTGGTCGGAACCGACACAACCCGCTGCGCGCCCGACTCGCCGATGTACAGCGTTTCGCCCGACACCGCGATCGGCCCGGGAGCCTCGAGACCCTCGGCAACGACGCGAGGGGTGCCGCCGGTGGTCGGGATGGCAAGGATCCGGCCTGCGTTGGATTCGACGACGAAGAGCGTCCCACCGGATTCGGCCACGCCGGTCGGAAGGTCGAGACCATCGGCAACGGTGGTGAGCTGACCGCCCGCAGCTGGAATCGAAAGGACACTGCCCCGAGGGTCGGTGGTGAAGAGAGTGCCGTCGGCGAATGCGATGTCGTCGGTGAGTGTGCCCTCGGCAAGCGTGGTCACTGCTCCGCCGGTACCCGGCAACGAAAACACCCGATTGGGTTCGAGGCCCGCCAGATACAGCGTCACCGTGGGTGCGGCGACAGCCGTGGGTGTAGAGCCCAGGGCCCCGACAGCGAGTATCGCTGCGGTAGCGATTGCACTCCAAGTGCGCCATCTGCGCAATGGTCTCGTGCGAGTGCCGGTCTCGCTTGTCGCGCTCATCGCGGGCCACCTCATCGTTTGATCAGCAAGAACTCTCCGACATCAAGGTGGCAGGAATATTCATTAGAGTCAAGGCACTATTAAATTCTGACAGAGGTCGAGGGCGTGGCTCGGTGGGCGCAGGCTGTGCTGCGGAGCTTGGCTCCTGGTTTGGTGTGGCCGGTTTCGGCTGGATGTTGTTCAGCTGCTGCCGAACATCCCGGGTGTCAGGCACACCGATCCGCTGCACGGGGGTGTTGGGGGTGCTGTGGATGTGAAGGTGATGGTGACCGATGGAGCGGTGCCGCGGGCGGCGAGCGTCGGTCCGGGGCCGTCGGGGTCGAGCGAGGAACCACCGCCGCCGCCGACGTAGCCGCTTCCGCCTCCGCCGTACAGTCCGCCGCCACCACCGAAGCCGAGGTTATAGCTTGCGCCTCCTTGGCCCAGCGCGCCCGCGGCGCCGTCGTCACCGCCGGCGCCGCCGCTGGTCGCAGTACCCGCCTGCCCTCCGGTGAGGTTGCGCAAATTGGGGCCCGCGCTACCGGCGTCTCCGCCGGGGGCCGGCACGGCTCCGCCTGCTCCGCCGCCGCCGGCAGCGATTACCCTCCGGGACTGCAGATCGCGGCCTGCGGTGCGAACGTCGGACGCGCCACCGCCGCTTCCTGTTCCGTCGAAGCCACTTACGTCGGAATGGAACCATCCACCTTGTCCGCCGCCGTTGAATCCTCCGGGGGATCGTTCGAGGACAATGTTGCTCTGGCTGCCGTCACCACCGACAAACGCGTACACGGTCGGTTCCGTGACGGCGATCGAGGAGGTGACGACAGCGCCCACCCCGCCGTCGGAGTGGAAGGTCTCCCCGGTGAGTTGGTTGTACGCGTCAGCGTCACCACCAGACCCGCCGACGGCCGTGACGGTGATGGAGGTGATGCCGTCGGGCAAAGTCAGTTCGTGTTCACCCGCGGTGTCGAACGCGCAGGTGACGAGGTTGCTGCCGATCGGCTGTACGCATTCGCTCGGCAGCGGTGCCGCGGATGCGGTGGGCGCTGAAGCCAGGGCCCCGACAGTTCCTACTACGCAGGCGGCCACCACACTGCGGCGGCGCCACGCTCGGCTCGGTCGAGCTGGTGAAGGATGTGGTTCGACATCAGTCGGCAATCGTGACATCCGCGTGGCTCCTATTCGTTAAAGTGTGACGCTAACAGAATTAAGGTTTGCGCGAGTAGATGCGTGAAAAGAGGTGGTGTCGCCATCAGGATCAGCTATCGGCCACCGGAGCAGCCGGGCAGGGCACGCTTCGGTGGTGCCGAGGTGGACAAGATCCGGCGCGAGCTGGCCGAACTGCGTCAGCAGACCGAACACCCGTCCATCGATCGATGAAGGTGGCCAGCCAACCTTCGCTCAAGCTCTAACGAGAGACGTTGTAGCGCAGATAAATCCATCCCGAAGCAGGGAAGACCCGGTGTTCTTCCAGCGTCAGGTCGAGGCGCTGATCGGGTGCATAGAACGGTTTGCCGCCGCCCAACATGGTCGGCACGACGAACAGCTCGATCTCGTCGATCAGGTCGACCAGCGACGCCGCCAACCTCGCGCCGCCGACGCTCAGCGTGCCGTCGGTCTCCGACTTGAGGCGCTCGACTTCGGCATGGGCGTCCGCGCTGCGCACGAGCCGGCAGCCGTCGGGTACGGAGTCCAGCGTGTCGGAGAAGACGATCCGCGGCGTATCCGTATATGCCCGTGCAAATTCCGCCTCGACCTCACCGCCGTCGGCACGCTCGGGATCGGTCCAGAACTCCTCCATCATCTCGTACAACCCGCGTCCGAGCAGGAACGCCGCGGTGTCCTTGGCCTGACGATTGGCGATCCGGTGTACCTCCTCGTCCGGAGCTGAGAAGTCGATACTCCCGGCCGGGTCCTCGATGTAGCCGTCCAGTGAGACGTGCATGCCGTAGGTCAAGATCCCCATGTCGCTCCTTCGTCGGGTGGTCAGGAATGTAGACCACTGACGGCCGTCGGACTCATCGGATGCTGGCTCGTCACTTCGGCTTCAACTGGCCGATCGCGATGCGCCGACCGTTGTCCGACCACACCGCACGACCCTCGTGCAGTTCCGCCGACATGAAACCGCCGGTGTCGCGCCATGGCCAGGCCACATGGGCGCGGGCCACTTGGTCCTGAATGAGGTCGGCAATGCACGCGAGGATCGTCTCCTCGTCGTCCACGAGCTGGGGTACGCACCCGCTCATGCCGAGCCCGTCAGGTCCGCGACCTGCCACCGTGACGCTGCTGAGCAGCATCACGCCACCGTTGAGGGCGTCGTACCGGGCGACCCAGTCGATCCGATCGATGGTGCCCGCGTAGTGACGCACGTGCAGATCCCGGCCCAGTCGGTGCAGTGCGTTGCGCCACGGGTCGGGCAGGTCCGATGACGCCACCTGGACGGACTCGCCCAGGGTCCATGAGGCCGTCAGTACTTGCTCGTACTCAGGCTCGGGGAAGGACCACATGGCTCGAGGGTGTCACCTGGTGCGGGTGGGGTCGAACGATTTTCGCAGGGTACGTTCGCGTGATGGGGAGATGGCGGACGACCACAGTCGTTTCCTCAAGCCTGGCACTTGCCGCCAACTCACGGTCGAGCGTGTACTTCCTGCGAACGCGTCTCGGGCGATGCCGCAAGAACCACACGCTCGCCGGCTGGCCGCGTCGACCGTTTCCGATTGGACCAAGTGAACCGCACCACAAGTCGGTTCCGTGGTTGGGTCTCAGCAGATAAAGTTCGTGCGCGTAGGTAATTGCCGCGCAACCACAAAAGGAATCGGGGATTTACAGTGGGATCAGTGGGAACAATTATCGGCATCTACCAGCTCTACAAATTTCTCTCAGACCTCGGTCTGATCTGATCATCTCTGCGTGACGACGAGACCCGCTGGCCGCTCTTTGGTGGAATGACCAGCGGGTTCTCCCGTCTCCACCGCAGAATCGACCGTATTGATCGGATTGACTCCGGCTATTGCTGAAAGCCCCGGAAAACTCCGTCGCGGTCTGCAGCGTCTTTATAGTCGATAAGACCCGTGTTGCCGATCGACAGGTTGGCTTCAATTGATGCGACTTCCTTGGGGATCACTCGGACGACGAGTCCTCGTGTGCCGTATTCCGCACTGCCGGTGTCGATGACCAGGATCGGATGTTCAGGATTGTTCAGGGCGATCCTGTCGACGACGTACACGTAGGAGGGTGGCCCGGGCGGGGAGAACTTGTCGAGAAGCCCCTTGATCGTCATGCCGTCGTAGAGCCGGTTGTCGACAGGGATGAGCTCGGCAACGTACTCGTCGCCCTCGGTACTGGCGACTATCGGCGCCATCGCTTCGGCGAGTACCCGTCCCCAGAGTGCATCATCGCGGAATCGGTTCGAATGATGAGGGATTCGTCGTCGCCGAGTTCCCGTGCAGAAGGTTGCGCCGAAGAATCTTCGCTGCTCTGGCACCCGGCGACGACGACTCCGACAAGCACTGTGACCAACAACCTTCGGCGGCCTCGCCGACGCGACGTGGTGCGAGCCCTGGACATGGTCGCTGTCATATCTGCAGCATCGCAGGTGCCGGCCGGCACCGTCCGCGGCGGGTCACGTCGCGCGTCGGGTGCGGGCGAGGGCTGTCGGATCAGCGTGACCCGGTCTCGTCGTTCCACGGTGCAAGAGGAGGAGTTCCGGCCACGGGCTCATCTGGGTGCAGCAATCGTTGCAACAGGCCCAGGGATTCGGTGTTCAGGTTGCCGAGGAAGATACCGACGACCCAGTCGAAATCCCCTGCCGTCCAGGCGTGGACGACGGGGAGGTCCCACCCGAGAAACCACTCGTCGGCCGAGCGCGGTCGCCGCGCCAGGCGCCCCAGTGGCCACTCGCCGATGGCCGCATCGAACGACCCGTCCTCGTCGTGTGAGCGGAGCAGGTGCATGTTCAGGTCGAGGGTGACCGGGATCGCGAGATCGTGATCGGTGACGTGTTCGCGGAACCAGTTGTGCTGTTCGTCTTTACGTACGCCGACGCTCGGCGTTTGCGCGGAGTGGAAATCACCCTGCCGGGAAGACAGAGAGGTTCCGATCTCGCCGGTCCAGACGAACATCGCCGGATCGATCGGAATGCCGGCGGTGAATTCGATGAAGCTGACGGCGGTCCCGGCAGCGTCGACGCGCTGTTGCAGGACCGCGCCTGTGCGTTGGTCCACGGTCAATTGCCTGGCGTAGGGCTCCTTGTCGCGAGGCGGGGCGAGTTCTACCGACCAAGACGGGCGACCCAGATAGTCGATGTCTCTGATCGGTCCTGTCGGCGTCGTCCAGCGGCCGCCGACCCACTCGCCGGCCGAGCGCGTGACGAGCAGTTCTTTCCCTGGCCCGATGAATGACATTTCCCGAGCGGCACCTCGCAGCGGAAGTTCCTCATGACGGGCAAACCGCCACACGGTCTCGCCGTCGGTCATCACGACCAAATCGCCGGCCACCGTCTCCACCCGGACTTTTGGCCCATCGCGCCACACTTGCAGGTCGTCGACACCCGCGACGTAGACGGGTGCGATGTCGCCCATGTGGCCGTAGAGGCCGCCCTGGACCTCTCCCGATCGGGAGATGACTCCCTGGATGGGCGCATGCGGGCCGTCGACCATCGTCTTGAGCACTTCGATCCACGCAGTCATGAATCAACGGTGACACAAGTTGGGCGCGGTGGCAGTCGGTCGGAAAAGTCTTCGGAGTCAACTCTTCCCGCATAGTGCAGGTCCGCCGCGTCGGATTGTCTGCGAGACTGCATCCATGGTGAAGCAGCAGGTGGCGCCTGCCGCCGTAGCGGTCGGCGGATTCGTTGCCGTTGTCGTACTTCTGACGCGACTCGGTGGGGTAGCGTACTTTTCGACCTCCAGGATCCGTGGCGGGCGTTGATCGAGGGCGACACGGCGTGCGCCGCACTGGCCGCCGTGATCGCTGTGGTCGTCAGCGCCGCGGTGCGCGATCGTGCCGTCGCGGTCGTCCTCGGCGGAACCGGATTCGTGGTACTCGGTGTGATAGCTGCAATCGACACCTCGGCGACATGGTCCAGTTATGGCCTCGCGGTGGCCACCGGGTTGGTGGTCGCGGCGGTGGGGTCTGTGGCTGCCAACGCAGTTGACCGAAGCGCATTGCAGGCGTCGCTCATCGGGGGAGCGCTGGCCGGTGCATTCCTGGCCAGACCGCTCGATCAATACCGTCCGCTGGCCGGGTACCCCGGCGACAACGTCCCGGTCGGCACCCCCGCGGACTGGCCCCTCGTCATCGGTGCCACCGCCGCCCTCCTGTTGCTGGCTGCGTCCTGGTTCACGGCTTCGAAGAGTTCTGACAGTGATCCTCTCTTTACCGGGGTACGTACGGGCCGCGCGCTGGCGCTGGGGATCGCGATACCGGTTGCGTCGGTGCTGCTGTGGTGGTGGTTTATCGCCACCGAGGTCCTCGCCGACGACGCGGATCTCGGTACCAGCACATGGTGGTACGGAATCCTGCTGGTACCTCTGGTTGTCGGTGGGGTGTTGTGGCTGTCCGGACGGGACGGTTTGGTCCTGGCCGCCGTGCTCGCGACAGGGGCCGCAGCGGCCACTGTGCCCAAGTGGCAGGGATCGTGGCCTGTGCTCGTGGTATTCGTCGTTCTGATCATCGGCGGGATATGGACCGGACGCCGCATGCCGCACCCCTTGGTCGCGGTGGGCATGCTCCTGGTGTGCACCTTGGTGAACATCAGCGATCAATCAGCCTGGAAGGTAATCGGAATCATCGCCGCTTTCGTGGTCCCGGCGGCCGGCGGCCATCTCATCGCAGCCTGTCTGCCCACGACGGCAGTTCTCAGCACCGTGGCCGTCACGTCACCGGCAACGCTATATGCGGTCACCGGCATCACGTTCGGTTTGATGGCAGCGTTCGGCGGCTCGCGCGAGTCGGGTTTCGACAGTTACGCGCCGAACACCACAGAACTGGTCTTGTCGGTGGTCACGATCGCCGCGTGCGCTGCTGCGATCGTCATCGTCACCCGACGCCAGCCAGCGACCGACACGTAGAGGTCGCGCCCCATCGGCGACGTCGTGGGTGCGAGCCGAGAGGTTAGTTCTGGCCCCGGATACGAATGAGCTGCAAGCCGCCGGAAATTGCGACGAGCGGCCAGCAGATGACCGCCACCCACAGGCTCGGGTTGCGTTCGCCGTTGGCGAGGTCGTAGACGACGAGAGCGGTCAGAGCGATGCCGGCGACGACGCAAAACCACGCAAGTCCAGCGCGGGCCGACGAACCGGGGGGTGTGCTGCCAGAAAAAGTCACGGACATTAATCTACCGGCGCTCGTACATCTTCGCTCTACTGAAACAGGCTGCTGCGAAATGTTCTCGAGTCAACTGCTCCCACGGGCCGCAATTTCTGCGAAGAGCCGGTATTCAAACTCGAGTTCAGTAGCCTTCCTAAAGGGCTGAATGTAACGGGCATATCGAAGTCGACGACATGTCTTCCGGAGCGGCCACTATCGGGGGAGAAGAATGGACGACGGGGTTTCGGCGCATACAAAGCGGCTATGGACCTATGCGCTGATTCTGATTTCCGTCGTTGCGTTGGTGGTCGTCGTGGTCGGACTGTTGTTACCGCGGGCCGACCCGGAACTGACGACCGCACCCACGACCTCTTCGCAGGAGCCTGACCCCGCGGCGCCGAGATGCCCGACATCGTGGAAGAGCCCGTCAACCTGGGTGCACCGATACCTGGGTGCGACGTCGTAGAAACGCCGGACGAAGGCTATTCGGTGATCACCGGCACCAGTGGTGAACCGAGCTACGACAACCCGAAGTTCCCGTGGTTCAACGGCCCCAAAGCCACGGAGATGTCAAATGCCGTGGCGGACTTGTTGCCGTCCGGAGCGGAGATCGAGTTCGCAAGTCCGGAGCGATCGCTGGTCTTTCAGCCAATCACCGACTTTGGCGAAGACACTCCGGACCAACCGGACGGGTATACGTCCGCAAACGGTTCGGTGACCAACGGTGACGCCAAGGGTGGCCTCTACGTCAGCGTCGCGCAATCGTCCAGACCGATTCCCCCGTGTGTGGCAGGCGCGCTCGATGAGCGACGCACGCTGCCCGACGGTGTCCTGGTCGACGTCCAGGACACCTGGCACGAGACCGACGGGGTACGCACCTTGAGCATCTCGGCGATCGCCTACGTGCCGGATGGGTCGCGGATAAGCGCACAGGCCAGCGACGCATCTGGGACGACGGGCGGTGAGAACAGCGGCGCGATCCCGGTGTCGGTCGACGACCTGGTACGCATCGTTACCGACCCGCGGCTCCGCATCAGCACCCCGGTACCTCCTGGCACACCCGCCCCGTCGGCAGGTTGTCGCAGTGGCTCATTCGATGACTCCGGTCCATCCGTGACCCGGGAGCAGGCGCGCAAGCTCGACACCGTCCTTGCGTCCATCGACCTGGGCGGTGCAACTCTGCCGCCGCTGCAGCTCGGCAGGTATTCGGAAGCTCTCTTGTGTACGGGGGTTCCGAACGTGACACCGACCGCAGCGCTGGACATCTCGATCACTGGTGGCAAGCAGCTTCCGGTGGAGGAGCGCCCGGTCCGGGGCGCCGGAAGCCAAAAGACCCTGCGAACACTGGCCGACAGGACTGTGGCGCAGACAGACGTCTCCTTCTCCGGTGGCAGATCAATGACCAATCCCGACGACTACACCAGTAAAGCGATCAACTCCGTCGTCGTGACACGACCTGCAGGGACCCAGATCTCGGTGAGTTCGACAGCGCCGTCACCGGACGAGGCCCTGCCGTTGTCCCAGCTCGAATCCATAGCGCTCACACCCGGATTGGAGTTGTAGACGTGCCCGGTAAGAGCACCTTGGCCCTGGTCGTCGCCGCGGTGACTGCAGTGGTGACGGTCTCCGCGGCAGCGATCGTGCTGGCGGATCGCGCTCCGACGTCGGTCAAGAAGATCACCGGGACCTCTGAGGAAACACCGGGGCTCGCGTGGTCGTTCGATCCCGCCGAGTACCTCGATCGTCCGTTCGCCGGTCTGACCGACCCACGGTTGGGTTCATCGTTCAACTCCGGTGAGCCCGGCTTCATTCTGACCGGCGACACGTTCCTCACCATCGCTGGTAGTCCGACCGAGGGGCTCGCCTTGGACAAGCCGGTCATGATCAGCGTCGATGCAAAGGACGGGACTGCACGCTGGCAGGCACCCGCCCACGATCTCCTCGGATGCAGCGATATCCCGCTCGGCGGGAAGATCTACTGCTACGCGATGAGTGACAAGTACGAGATCGTCACCTACGACATCGATTCAGGCGTGTCCGAGAGGCGGACAGTTCCCGAATCGGTGTACGGCCTCACGACCACCTCGGACGCGCTGTACATCGCCGAGGGCAGTCTCGAGGAGAGTGTCGAGGGCAGCGATGTGCGCGTGCATTCGGGGACCTTCGACAACATTTCCGCGAACTGGTCGCAGCCGGTCGACATCGGCGGCTATTACGAAGACCTGTACGGCATCGACGTCCTGACCGTGACCGATGGGGTAGGACTCGTCCGGATCGGCAATCAGATGGCGCAGTTCGACGCTGAGTCGGGGACTCCGCTGTGGACGACCGGCGACGGTGTTTGTGTTTCGCAGGCGAGTCTGGAACCCGGTGGCGTTGTGGCGCAGATCAATAGCGACTGCGATTCCTACAATTCGGTGTCCGGGCAGCTTCTCCGAGGACCAGACGGAAAGGTGCTGACCACGACCGACAGTGCAACCGCGCAGAGGCCGATGCTCGAACACCGTGACGACGCCGGTGAGCCCATCCTGCTGGGGGATTCCGCGTACGACCGTTCGTCCGGCGAGCTGCTCTGGACCAATCCCAGCATCGTCAGTGGGTCGCAAGGAGCCGTGACGGCCATCGTGGGCGACACGATCTACCTGAGAGACACGAACACCCAAAGCGATACAGGCATCGACCTGCGGACCGGGAAACAGTTGTGGCACAACGATGCGACTCAGACGTTCGACGTGGCCGGCGCCGGCGGCCGCATGCTCCTCGGCAATGACGGGACCGCACTGACAGAGTTCGACCTCAGGACCGGCTCGGTGGTCTGGACAGCTCCGTTCACTTCGATCGCCAGCGATCCCGAGACTTTCGCCACCGGTAGAGCGGCGCAGCGGTATGGCGACGGGTGGATCTACTCGTCGGATCGCCGGATGATCGGTCTGGCGCCGCTGTGATCACCCGCTTGTGAATGTCCACTGAACGATGGCTATCGGTGTGTTGCCGAGCGTGAAATTATCCGGTGGGCCGCGATGTGTCTACAGGCCGGATGAGGGGTGGGGCGGGTGCTGCTGGATCTTGCGTTGATCGGAAGCCCAGTTCTGTCGTACACATCGGTGGCGATCGCGTTGATGCTGCTGGCGTTGGTGATCGGGTTGATCGATGTGCTGTGCCGCGACGACACCGGAGTTCGGCTGATGCCGCGGTGGGCGTGGTTTCTGGTCGTGGTGGCGGTGCCGATTGTCGGCACGCTGGTATGGCTGGTCTTCGGTCGTCCACGCGCGCGCAGGGTTCGGCGTCGGGGGCGTGGTGGCAGGCGAGGTATGCCGCAGGTATCAGCGGCGGTGGTCTCTGCATTTCCGGAATACGACCGACCCGGCAGGTTCATTCCGCAGGACCCCGCGGCCGACGCCGAATTCCTGCGACAAGTCCGTGAGCGGGCGCAGGAGCAACGCCGTGTGGCCGAGCTCGAACGCCGTCGCCGCGAAGGGACGAACGGATCCGCCACCTAAACGGGTGAACTGACAACTGCAAGTAGCCTACGTTGGCAATTCTCGCGTCGTCTGAAGAGATGAAACAAACGACGCGGGGGGCCAATTATCTTGGCCTTGCTGGCGCAATGTATTCGGTACCGCCGAATCGCCAACCGGTCTTGCGTCATAGTGTGCGTGTATGTCTGATGGTGGGGGTTCTCAACGTTTGCGGACGTTGGGTGATGCGGCGTGGTGGGTGTTCATTGTTGCCAGCCTCATTGCCGGCGGTGTGACATGGCTTGCCGGTGAGCGCTATGTGCCCTTCGTGCCTCCGTCGATCGGAGCGGGCACCGATGTGGCGTATTCGGGTTCGTACTCCCGCTTCGACGGCGTGGTGATGGCGGATGTCTACTCCTCGAGCGAGACCACCAATTGTGGTTCCCCCCAAATCGTGGAGGACTCCTCTATGCGGCTTCGGGCTCCGCGACTGCAGCGTTCTCGTAGTCGATGGGGCTGACCATCCCAATCGTGGAGTGCCGGCGGACGTGGTTGTAGAAGCCGTAACACCAGTCAAGCACACCGGCCTTGGCTCCGGCAAGAGTCTCGAAATCGTTGCGTGACAGTACCTCCCACTCCAGGGAAGAGAAGAACGCTTCGGCAGCGGCATTGTCGAAGCATGACCCGACGCGGCCCATCGACTGACGGAGTCCCATCCGACGGCACAGCTTGGTGAACTTGTTGGAGGTGTACGTCGACCCGCGGTCACTGTGGAAGATGACCCGTTCGGACTCCTCGTCACGCCTTATGGCCTGCTTACCGCCTCGGGTGGCCACCGCCATCTCGATTGCTGCACACGCGAGCGGTGCGTCTGGATGCACGCTGGTGGCCGCACCCAGCAATCGGCGGCTGTAGAGGTCGATCACGGTCGCCAGATACAACTTCCCGGCCGCAGTCGGGATCTCGGTGATATCGCCGACCCACTTCTCGTTCGGACGCGTCGCGGTGAAGTTCCGGCGCACCAGATCCGGGAACTTCGGTGCCGTCTTGTCCTGCCGGGTCAGCCCGTTTCGGCGACGGATCCGGCGTGCCACCAAACCCTGCCGGCGCATCGAATCCGCGACCGTCTTCTCGCTCACTGTCCACCCGTCCTCACGCAGGTCCACGTGCAGCCGCGGGGAACCATGCAAGCCCCGCAATGTCATGAACTTGACCTTGACTGCGCGGTCTACCGTGTCGCGCCGATAGTCACGCGCGGTATGCAATCCTGTTGCTGCACCCGGCTTTTGAGAACGCTTGAACCACTTGTAGAACCACGCCATACTCACGCCAAGCAGCGCGCACGTGACCGTATGTGGCACTCGATAGGTGGTCCTCTGCTCTGCGATGAAGCGGGCCAGCATCACTTCGTCGCCTCCTTCACCCACAGGACCACCGATCGTTTTAAAACATCGCGCTCCATCCGCAACTCGGCCACCTCGGCACGCAACCGCTTGAGCTCGGCAGCACTATCGCCGCTCGCCTCATCCTCGCCGCCGCGCTCGGCGCGCGCACGGTTGACCCAGTTGCCCAGGGTGCCCTCGTTGACCCCCAGATCGCGCGCGACCTGGGCGATCGGTTTACCCGTCTCCTCGACGATCCGGACCGCCCCATCACGG
>NZ_MJEI01000093.1 GCF_002095395.1 Williamsia sp. 1135 | reverse complement strand
AGTGGTCTGAGCCGTTAGTTCGTCGGGGGGTCATGCCGCCTCGCTGCTTTGATCGATCAGTTTGAGTTGGCGGTGGAGGTCCCGGCGGGTGTATTTCCAGGCGAAGGGTTCGGCGGTGCGGTTGTAGCGTTCGGCGAAGGTGTGCAACCGGTTCTCGACTGAGGTGAGGTCGGGAAAGTCATTGGGCGTGAGGACTTTGCGTTGGACGATGGAAAAGTAGATCTCGACTTGGTTGAGCCATGATGCGTGCACCGGGGTGTGCACCATGACCGCGTTCGGGTATCGGGCGGTGAGGCGGTCGATCGATGCTTGTCCGCGGTGCGAGGAGCCGTTGTCGACGACCCAAAACACCCGGTCGGCGGACGCGTACGGTTCGCTCGTCATGACCTGATCGACGAGGGCGGTGAACTCGGTGATGCCGGTGCTTTGCTCGCAGCGGCCGAAGACCCGTGCGGTGTGGACGTCGTAGGCAGCGAGGTAGGTGAGCGCGCCGCGGCGGCGGTAGTCGTGGCTGACGCGCATCGGGCGACCTGGTGCGGCGGCGGTGGTGCGGTGGCAGCGGTCGCGGGCTTGGATCGACGGCTTTTCATCGGCCGAGATCACAAACTCGTTGCTGCCCAACGGTTTGCCTGCGTAGCGGCGTGCGTACAGGTCGAGAACGACAGATGCTCTCATCTCGAAGTTCGGGTCGCGGGCGGCGATCCAGGAGCGATGCTGCCACGGTTTGAGCGCATCCTCGTCCAGCCACCGGCGCACCGTCGACACCGAGACGGTCATGCCGTCGCGTGCGAGTTGGGCGGCGAGTTCCGGGGTGGACCACCGTGCGATCGGAATATCGTGATCGGCCGGGATCTGACACGCCCACGCTTTCACTGCAGCGATGTCAGCGGGGGTGTAGATCGGTGGCCGGCCCGACCGTGGTGCGTCGGCGAGGGCATCGATACCGTGATGGTGGAACCGGCTGCGCCACTTACGGACCGTGTCGGGATGAACGTCGAGTTCGATGGCGATACTTGCGTTGGTGCAGCCGTCCGCGGCGAGCAGCACGATCAGAGACCGCAGCACTGTCTTCTGCGGTGTCGACCCACACCTCACCCATGTTTCGAGAACCTGACGGTCGCTGGTGGACAGGACGATCACGCAGGCCGAGGGTCGAGCGGTTTTGTCACTCATGCCTCAAAAGGACACCTGAGTCACACCTGTCTCGGGCCGCGGCACGCCGATGATCCGCGAAATGTTGGGTGGACCACACGGATCGGGCACGATCGGATGCGTGCCGACACCACCGGAATCGACGAAAAGCTCACTGCGCCTCAAGCTCAGCGGCCACGCCCGAACGAGGTGGCCGCAACTCGCGCGAGTCAACGTCCGATTTCGTGGCGCGTTCGCCTACGTCGACGGTGTACTACCGGACGAGTCGGTCCTGGTGTTGATGCGGCTGCGATACAACGGCTCCGCTAGCAGATGGGGCTTCGCGATCCACCTCGCGTCCAAGGGCAAGTACGAAGATTCGCTGCTGCCTACAGGCGACTTCACCGGCAGCCCTGAAGACGCACTCGACACCGCATGCGGGCTCTACCTCGGCGACCCGACAGCCTGGCAAATACCCCCGACGAACTAACGGCTCAGACCACTAAGTCGCCAGGCGATCGGCAGCGACCTGTTTCATCGCAGCGAAGGTCGAGCGATCGACGTCCGCCGCCTCGTTGCCGTCGAGGATGTCGCTCAGTCGCCGAAAGTACTCTCGTTCGGCGATGCCGAACTCGACGAGGATGTCTTCGGCGGTCCCGCCGCCGTACGGATACCAGCGTCGGGCGAAGTCCAGAATTTCGAGATGCCCGGCCGGTAGGTCATTGCCTGTGATGGTCATACCTCAATTATCCAGCTGTCCAGAGAATTTCGCATCCTTGATCCCCTAAGTCTGGCCAAAGGGATTAAATAGATGAATGGGCCATGAACTGCGGATTAACGTGGTGTGAGCCTGGAGCAAGAACCCGCCACCGGTACTGTCATGTCCAGTTCGGTGAGCACCGAGCGCCGGGAATCGCCCAGAAACCGACGACCCCGGCCGCCAGAAACGAGGACGTGAGATGAGTACCGACACAGGCGCGGTGGTCGTGGGTATCGACGGATCAGAGGCTGCGCTCGGCGCAGCGCGCTGGGCCGCGGACTTCGCCGCCAAGAGCGGCTCACCCCTGCAGTTGCTGCATGCAATCCCACGACTCGAGTGGTACTTCGCCAATGCCATGGTGTTCAGTCCGGACGCGCTCGCCGATGAACTCGCCACCGACGGCGACAAAAAACTCGACGTGGCCGAAGCCGAGATCCGCGCCTCCCATCCCGAGTTGCCGGTCACGAGACGGATTGTCAACGAGGCGGCCGCCAAGGCATTCGCGGTGGCATCGGACACGGCCCGGCTCATCGTCATCGGGTCTCACTGGTCCAGCGCTGCAAGTGACCTCATCCTCGGCGGTCACGTCATCCGTATCGTCAACCAGGCCACGTGCCCGGTGTTGGTCTGGCGAGAGACGGAAGCGACGCGGACGGGTAAACCCCTCCCCGTCGTCGTCGGTGTCGACGAGTCCGACAACTCGCTGCGAGCCCTGCGTGCCGCGTTCGCCACCGCTGAAGTTCTCGGTGCGCCACTGACCGTCGCCCACATGTGGGAGACCGGAGCGGCCGTCGGCCTCGGCTACGGCGAAGGTCCGGTCGACTGGAACCTCCTGCATCTGCTGCAATCGACGCAGGAAGAGAAGCTCAACGAAATCGTTGCGCCGCTGCGCAAGGAATTCCCCGGCGCGCACGTCCACAAGGTCTACACCGACGTCGGACCGGCCAAGGGCCTCAAGGATCTGTCGAAAGAAGCCCAGCTGGTGGTCGTCGGCAGCAAGGGCCACGGCAAACTGTCCGGCGCCATACTCGGCTCGGTGAGCCAGAGCCTGATCCACCACGCGGAGTGCTCAGTCCTGGTGACGCCCTGAGGTGAGCGGTCTGGTCGACCGCCTCGAGCACCACCAGGTCGCGATCTATCTGATCGCCATCGCCGCGGGCGGCGCAGTGGGCTGGGCGGCAACCGATCTCGGCCCTGTTCTCGAGCATGCGATCAACCCGCTGCTCGGGGCGCTGTTGTACGTCACGTTTCTCCAGGTGCCGATCGCCGACCTGGGTAAAGCGCTGCGCGACACCCGGTTCCTGTCGGCGCTGCTGGTGATCAACTTTGTGGTCGTGCCCCTGGTGGTGGCGGTGATGTTCACGATGTTGCCTGCGCAGCAAGCCGTGCAGATCGGCGTGCTGCTGGTACTGCTGTGCCCCTGCGTCGATTACGTCATCGTGTTCTCGGGGCTGGCCGGGGGCAGCAGTACCCGCCTGATCGCGGCCACCCCACTGTTGCTGGTGGCCCAGATGGCGCTGCTCCCACTGTTTTTATGGCTCTTCCTCGGTTCCGAGCTGGCCAAGATCGTCGAGTTCCGGCCCTTCGTGGTGGCGTTCGTCGTTCTCATAGTGGTCCCATTGGCTCTGGCCTGGGCCACCCAATGGTGGGCGGCGCTCAGACCTGCCGGCGCGCGTGTCACCGAGGCGGTGAACACCACCATGGTCCCGCTGATGGCGGCGGTGCTGTTCGTGGTGGTTGCCTCCCAGGTGCCCGCGCTCGACGGAAACCTCTCCGATGTCGCGTCCGTCGTGCCTTTCTACGTTGCCTTCCTGGTCATGATGGCGCTCCTCGGAACAGCACTTGCAGCCGCGTTCCGCCTCGACACCGGGCGCGGGCGAGCGCTCGTCTTCAGTGGTGCCACGCGCAACTCACTGGTGGTGCTGCCATTGGCATTGGCCCTGCCTGCCGGATTCGAGGTCGCGGCGATCGTCGTGGTCACCCAGACGCTGGTCGAGGTGATCGGCATGGTCATCTACGTGCGCGTCATCCCGCGACTGGTCGCCTGAGCACGAGAGCTCTACGCGTGCTCGCCGCCCTCGCGACGCCGGACTGAGGTAGCGCGCTACCCGTGTGCCGCAACCCCTGCGCCGGGCAGGGTCTGTCGTATGGACTCGAAGCCCAGTCGCGGCGCGAAGCTCAAGGAATGGATCCGCCGGTACCTGCCCTGTGAAATTGCCGGAACGATAGGAGAATTCGGGGGCGCCGGTCTGGTGTATTGGACCACCGGATCTCTGGCCGCAGCTGCTTTGGCCGGGACGATCGGCGCGTCCATCGGCTACTACGCCATCGCCTTCGGTACGGCCGCCCGGCGCTATCACCACGCCGATTCGCGGCGCAGCGGTCCGCTCCGTGGGGTGGTCGCGGCGCTGCTCGCCCTGCGTAGTCTGCTGGTCGAGTTCGGGCCCGCAGAGGCGGTGGACTCGCTCGCTGTCCGACCGTTCGCCTTCTACGTCGGTCCGCTGCTGCTGGGCAGCACCATGGCCGGCTGGATTGCCGCAAAGTTTTTCGCCGACATCATCTTCTACCTCTGCACCATCGTCAGCTACGAGCGATTCGGTTCGCTCATAGCCAGGAAACAGACCATCCCCGAGGAGGCACACGATGGATCCATTGATTCGATCACGGTTGCGTGAAGAACTGCGCGACGTAGCCGCGACACACCACTGGGACGACCTGCTACGTCAGCACGGCACCCCGCTGCTGATACTCGACCCCGCCCGCGCCGCCACGCGGTATCGCCTCCTGCAGGCACATCTGCCGGATGTCGACCTGCACTACGCGATCAAGTCCATGCCCCACCCCGCGGTGATCAACGCGGTGGCCACCTGCGGCGGA
Source organism: Williamsia sp. 1135 (assembly GCF_002095395.1). Taxonomy (GTDB): domain Bacteria; phylum Actinomycetota; class Actinomycetes; order Mycobacteriales; family Mycobacteriaceae; genus Williamsia. The sequence goes on along the minus strand of NZ_MJEI01000093.1, from coordinate 100,449 downwards.
TCCTTCGACGTCGCCAGTGCCGGCGAAGTCGATCACGTTCGCTCCCTCGGTATTTCGATGTCGCGGTGCATCTACACCCATCCGGTGAAGAAGCCACACGACATCGAGCACGCCTATCAGGCGGGGATCCGCCGGTTCGTCGTCGACAATCCCGGCGAGGCCCACAAGTTCCGGGGCCGTCCACCCGACATCGAGATCCTGGTACGCCTCGCCTTCGCCAACCCCGATGCCAAGTCCGACCTGTCGGTGAAGTTCGGTGTCGACGTCTCGGAGGCGGAGCAGCTGGTCAAGGACGTCCTCGCCACCGGCGTCCGCTTCATTGGCTTCAGCTTTCACGTCGGCAGCCAAAGCGCATCAATACAGCCGTTCCGGACCGCGCTCGCGGCAACCTCGGACATCATCGACCAGGTCGAAGCTGCTGTGGGCGTACGGGTTCAGGTACTCGACATCGGCGGTGGCTTCCCGGTGACATACCGCGATCCGATGCCGTCGATCGCCGAGGTGGGCGCGGTGGTGCGTGAGATCCTGGGGCCGAGGCCACGCCGACTGCGCATCCTCGCCGAACCCGGACGGTTCATTTCAGCGGCGTGCGGCACCCTGCTGACCAGTGTGGTCGGGACTGCGATCAGGAACGGGGCAACCTGGCACTACCTCGACGACGGCCTGTACGGCAGCTACTCCAACGTCCTGACCGAACATGTCCATCCACCGCTGCTGGCCCTGGGTGAGATCACCGGTTCGGCCACCGTCGCCGAACCCGTCGTCCTCGCCGGACCCACCTGCGACAGTGTGGACGTCATCGCTCGGGACTACCCGATGCCGGTGCTCCGGGTCGGCGACGTGGTGGTCAGTCCGATGATGGGCGCCTACACCACGGTCACGGCCAGCGGATTCAACGGGATCAACCCGACACCGGTCGTCGTCGTCTGACTCGCCGCAAACTGTTCTCGGATCCTCAACCTGACGCGGGTATCGGTGCCGCGACGTACGGTGGAGTGCAGAAACACACACACTGTGAGGCGTGATGACATTTCCATTCGAGGACTCGGAACCGATCGGCGAAACCGAGGAACTGCGCAAGCAGTCGGCCGTCTACGAAGCCGGCGAACACGGCCATGAGATCAATCGCGGCCACGCGCTCGGTGGAACCGAGGGTTCCACCGACGGGCAGTAGCCGTCGGTGGGCGTTCAGTCCGTCGGCCGCACCCTGGTGTTCTCCGAAGAGTTCGATGACCCCGACCTCGATCTAAATGTCTGGCTACCTCACTACCTGCCTGCCTGGAGTTCCCGAGCGACGACCGCAGCGACGTACTCCCTCTCGGATTCATGCCTGCACCTGAGCATCCCCCGCGAGCAAAGCCTGTGGCCGGCCGAGCAGCACAGCCCACTTCGGGTCTCGGCCGTCCAGTCCGGCAACGGCTCCGGTCCGGTCGGCGGAACACTCGGCCAGCAGCCACCACACGCCGGTGCCGTTGTTCGCGAAGAACAACCCGCGTTCGCCGGCTGGACACCGTCGGGCGGCTACCTCGAGACCCGCATGCGTGCGACCATCTCGCCGCGATCGATGTTCGCCTGGTGGATGGTCGGCCTCGAAGACATCCCGGCTCGCAGCGGCGAGATCTGCGTCGCCGAGATCTTCGGCGACACCGTCACTGCGCGGCCATCGGCGGCCATCGGTACCGGGCTACACCCTTTCCGGGACCCGGATCTGATCGACGACTTCGAGGCGCTGGCGGTACCCATCGACGTCACCGAGTTCCATACCTACGCGGTGGACTGGACGCCCGACGCCACAGCCTTCTACGTCGACGACGAACTCGTTCGACGCTGCCCGGATCCACCGACCTACCCGATGCAGATGATGTTTGCTGTCTTCGACTTTCCCGATCGGTCCGACGGCAACGATGACCACCTCGTCCCCGAGCTGGTCATCGACTACGTGCGCGGCTACGCCTGACGAGTCGGTCGTAGCAGCGCCAACGACCGCAGCGCGATACCGCCGACGATCGCAGTCGCCACCCCGAAGAGCAGCCAGATCCAAGCGATCTCGCCCGGAGGATGCGTCAACGCCAACCAGTGGATCCCATACGTCGCGGCCGCAGCAGCCGTGAAGGTGAAGGACCAGAAGCCAAGGGAAAAGCGCACTCTGCGGTACCGCGGCAACAACAGCAGCTGACTGCCGATGAGCAGTACTGCGATACCCAGCAATGCGATCTGAATACGGTCGTCGGAGCTGTCCGGTGCCGTGATCGCAAACCAGGCGTTGCCCCCGACCACGGGTGGGGCTGCGAAGATCGCCATCGTGGGCACCAGCGCATCCGGTAGCGGCGCGAAGAAGGCGTGCCTCGCCACGAGAGCAGCGCCGACGAGGAACCAGGCCAAGACCGCTGCGCCGAACACCCCGATAGCGGTGTTCGGTGCACCGATGGTCGCCAGCGACTGTGCACCGACGAATCCGGCCGCGACGATCGGCAGAAGGTGACCCGAGTGCAGGTCTTCTATCGAACCCATCCCGAGCAGTACGTTGTGGATGAAGCCGAGCGCCAGCACCACCGCGACGACGAAGCCGGCGATCACCACACCGCGTCCAACTGCTGGAGCTTCAGCAAACAGCCGGTCTCCCAGCAACATTGCGGTTGCCGGTGCCAGCGCGACAAATGGGCCGGTGACGGGGTACCGGAAGTGTTCCACGTAGTGGACCGGGTTCCCCGCACGAGCGCAGAAGCGGACGACGTTGATCACGAAGACGACGGTGGTGATGATCCACAGCCCGTCGGCCGCACCCACCGGCAGCCCGGTGTGCGCGGCGGTGATCGTCCACGTACCAGACAGACCCGCGAGTCCGAATCCCACCCCGAAGATGCCGGGGGACAACCCCTTCGGCTGAGATTTCGCCCCCGTCTCGCTCATCGCCGAACGCGGCTGCTCAGCGCTTCGACGATGGCCGCGGCGGCATCCGGCCGGGCATTGGCGAAGCCGGTACCCGCCCAGTGGTTGGTCGCGTGGGCGTCACCCGCCTGCACTGCGGCGCGGCGCAACGGTCCGGTGAGATAGTGGATCTGCGGGTACGCCAAGGGCGCGGTCTGATCGTGGTTCTCCATGAACCGGTTCTTGAGACCTCGGGCGTAGCGCCCCGAGAATGCCTTGGTGACAGCGGTTTCGGTGAACTGTGCATCCTGCAGCGCTGCCCGCGACACCGGATTCGTGCCGGCCTCGTCGCTCAGCAGCAGCGCCGTTCCCACCTGTGCCGCCACCGCCCCGAGACCCACGACCCGCTCGACCTCTTCGGGGGTGCCGATCCCACCTGCCGCAACCACCACGGCGGCGCGCTCGAGAACTGCCGCGAGCAGAGCTTCGAGCGAGTCTGTCGCCGGCTGCGCCAGCGGATCGAACGTGCCGCGGTGCCCTCCGGCGCCCGGACCCTGCGCCACGAACGCATCGACCCCACGGGCCTTCGCGATCTCGGTTTCGGCCTCCGTGGTGACCGTTGCCACGGTCGTGATCCCCGCGGCTCGCAGCCGGGCGATGTCGTCGGCACTCGCGCAGCCGAAGGTGAAGGAGACGACCTCGGGTTTGAGGTCGAGCAGCACCTCGACCTTCGCCGGGTAGTCGTCGTCGGTGTAGCGGGGCTCGCCGAGTTCGACCTCGAATTGCGACGCCAGTTCCGCGAGCTCCTCGGCGTACTCCGCGATCTCCGCCGGCTTTCCGGTGTCGAACTGCGGCACAAAGAGATTGACCCCGAGTGGACCGGTGGTCAGGTTCCGCGCGGTGTCGATGTCCGCGGCCAGTTTTTCTGCTCCCAGCAATGCGCCCGCCAGAAAGCCGAGTCCGCCGGCTCCACTGACCGCAGCGGCCAGCGCCGGAGTGCTCGGACCGCCTGCCATCGGTGCGCCGACGATCGGGGCGTCGAGCCCGCGTAGGTCGAACATGGTCACCACCCGCCTCCTCCATCTTGTCCTGAGGCGACGGTAGCCTTCTCGCCATGGCGGACGACAACGATGTGACCATTCCGGTCGAGATCTCGACCGACGGCGCATGCCTCGGCAATCCCGGTCCCGGCGGTTGGGGTGCCGTCCTGCGATACAAGAACCACGAAAAGCGGATCTCCGGACCGGAACCGGCGACCACCAACAACCGGATGGAACTCACCGCCGCCATCAAGGGCCTCGAGGCCGTCACCAAGCGGTCGACGGTGATCCTCTACACCGACAGCACCTACGTCCGGAACGGCATCATGAAGTGGGCCGCGGGCTGGCAGGCCAACGGTTGGCAGACGAAGGACAAGAAGCCCGTCAAGAACAGTGAACTGTGGCGCGAACTCATCGCCCAGTGCGAGCGGCACGACGTCGAGTGGCGATGGGTCAAGGGTCACGCGGGCGACAAATACAACGAGATCGCCGACGAACTGGCGACCTCTGCGGCGCGCACCCTGAAGGAGCCCGTGTGACCGGCGCCGAACCGACATCCGGCGGGTTGATACCGGTCGCCCTGTTGCCCGACACCGACCCGTACATCTCCGAGGCGATCCTGACAGCGGGAGGCGAGCTGACCGGGCTCGACGACGCCCGGGTTCTGGTCTGGACGGGTGACGTGGCCGGTTTCCCCGAGCCGCTCCCCGATCACATCGAGTGGGTGCAGCTGCGCCTGGCCGGGATCGAGTCGTTTCTCAACGCCGGGTTGCTCGACGACAAGCGGATCTGGACCAACGCGTCGGGCTTCTACGCCGAGAACGTCGCCGAACACGCCCTCGCCCTGCTCCTGACGGGTCTTCGGCAGATCAACACCGCAGTACGTACGCGCTGGGACAAGGACGCCGTGGACACATCGGTGCGCTCACTGCACGGGTCGACGGTCGCCATCGTCGGCGCAGGCGGTATCGCCCGGTCACTGATCCCGAGGCTGGCCGCGTGCGGCGCCGCCGTGATCGCGGTGAACCGTTCCGGGCGCGATGTCGAAGGCGCGATGGAGACGTTGCCGTTCGATCGGCTCGACGAGGTGTGGTCGCGGTGCGACCACGTCGTACTCGCGGCGCCGTCCACCGACGAGACCCGGCACCTGATCAACGCGAAGGCTCTGGCCGCCATGCGCTCTCACGCGTGGCTGATCAACGTCGCCCGCGGGCCACTCGTCGACGAGAATGCCCTGCACCGGGCCCTGGTTGACGGTGAGATCGCGGGCGCCGCACTCGATGTCACCGATCCTGAGCCACCCGCTGCCGACAATCCGCTGTGGGATCTGCCGAACGTGATCATCACCCCGCACGTGGCGAATCCGTCGTCGGGCCTCACACGAGCCTTGGCGCCGTGGGTCGGCGAGAACCTGCGACGATTCGCGGCCGGTGGCGACGACATGCTCGCCAGGGTGGACCCGAACGCCAGCTACTGACTGCTCACTCCGACTCGTCGTCGCTGAGCTGTTCGAGTCGGGCTTCTTCGAGGTCGAGCAGGTTCTGCGCGTGAGTCAGTGACTGCGAGCTGTACACACCGAGCTTCCTCGCCTTGAGCAGTGCCTCGCGTTCGGCGGCGAGCACCAGCAGCCGCAGCGCGAAGTATTGCGCGCGGCCTCGCTTGTTGGCGTCGGCAGCGTTCTCGTCCGCGGCTTCGCGGCTCGATTTGACCCGGCCGACGATGCTGTCGGCCCGCACCAGATCGATCACCACGTCCGGTATCGATTCACCCACCCCACCGAGCACCGCTGGGTCGACCAGCGCCTGCGACGCGGCGTCCTGCAGTTCAGTGACCAGCTGTGAGTACTCGTCGCGTAACCGTTCCGGATCGTCCGGGGCCACTTTCGCCATCCGGATCACGCTCGGGAGCGTGAACCCCTGCAGCAACAGGGTCGTCGCTGCGACGACGAACGCGATCAGGATCAGCTGGGGTCGGTGCGGGGTGTCCTGGGGCAGGGTCTGCGCGGCGGCGACCGTGATCGCACCTCGCATCCCGGCCCACCCGAGCACCACCCCGCCGCGCCACCCGAGCGTCTCGTTGAGGTGGAACGCGAGATCGGCGGACACGCGCGCCACGCGCGTCTCCATGTAGTCCAGCCGACGTTGGGTGAACCGTTCATCGGGCTCTCGGGCGTCGAGACGGGCCTGGATCTCGTCGAGCCGCCCCACCGCGTCGGATGCGCGCCGGGTGTCGCGTCGGAGCAAACCGACCATCGGGCCGACGAAGGCGATCCGGAGCGCGATCACGATGGCAGAGGCGACCAGACCGATCGCGACCGCGGTCCAGGTGCTGAACTCGCTCTCCTGCACCTGCTCGACGGCTTTCTTGAGTTCCATCCCCATGAACAGGAACACCGCGCCCTCGAGCAAGAACGCGAGGGTGCGCCAGTTGGTCGTCTCCGCGAGCCGATCCTGCGCCCGCAGATACCGCGATCCCAGGTGCCCGGTGATCAGTCCCGCAACCACCACCGCGAGCACTCCCGAGGCGCCGACCTCCTCCGCAGGTATGTAGGCGACGAACGGCACCACCAACGAGATTGCCGTCGTGAGCACCGAATCGTTCAGCAGACCACGGATCCGCACGTTCACGTAGCCGACGATCGCACCGACGACCACGGCTGCCAGCACCGCGAAGACGAAGTCGCCTGCGACGCCCCACAGGGTGACCGTGCCGCCCAGGGCAGCGACCGCCGAGCGGAGCAACACCAGTGCGGACGCGTCATTCACCAGCCCTTCACCCTCGAGCACGGCGACCACCCGCGAGGGCAAGCCGAGCTTTTTGCCGATCGAGGTCGCCGCAACGGCGTCGGTCGGGCTGATCACCGCACCCAATGCCAAGGCCGCCGGCCAGCCGATGTCGGGAATCAGCGCGTGAAAGAACCAGCCTGTCCCGACGGTCGTGACCAGGACGAGCACCACCGCGAGCGCGCTGATCGGTTTGAAGTTGCGGCGGAAGTCCTGGGCGGGCATGTTGACCGCGGCCGAATAGAGCAGCGGGGGCAGCACCCCGGCGAGGATCAGCTCCGGCTCGACCTCGAGGTCCGGGACTCCGGGCACGAAGCTGAGCCCGACGCCGACGATCACCAGGAGCAGAGGGGCCGCGACACCGAGCCGTCCGGCGAAGACCGCCACTGCGACGACCGCGATGATCGCGACCACTCCGACGAGAGTCAGCTCCACGCGATCGTCTCCACCACTGGCGCCTCTCCTCTACTGCCGTGACCGGTCCGCTGTCGCCCCCATCGTCCTGCATCTGATCCACCGGTGAGATGTGACCCGCCGTCAATTCGCTGTGAGAGGTGGCCGGAGCGCTTCGCGTACCGTTTTCGATAACGGTCGGAAACGGACATCTCTCACCGAAGGTGGTCATGCGAAACAGAACCGGACTGATCATGTCGATAGCCGGAGCAACCCTGATAGTCGGGTGCGGCAGCGATTCCGGAAGCAGCCCGGTGACGACGTCTGGGACCCCGTATCCGCCGGGTTACTCGTCGTCCGCTGCCCCACCGGCGGTACAGCGCAACGCGGTTCCCGAAGACCTCGTCACCGGACTGGATGCACCCTGGTCGATCGTCTTCGCCGATGGCACCCCACTGATCAGCGAACGCGACTCCGGCGACATCCTCGAGGTGACCGGCAACTCGACCCGCGTCGTCGGAGCCGTTGGAGACGTGGCCCCGGCCGGCGAGGGCGGCCTCCTCGGGCTGGGGGTCCAGAACAGAGATCTCTACGTCTACTTCACCGCCGCAGACGGTGACAATCGGGTCGTGCGCTACCCATTGACCGGGTCTGCAGGCACTCTCGGCCTCGGCGCACCCGAGGAAGTGATCGCGGGCATCCCCGGCGGACGCACGCACAACGGTGGGCGCATCGCGTTCGGGCCCGACGGCATGCTCTACATCAGCACCGGCGACGCCCAGAACCGGCCGAGCGCGCAAGATCTGGGCAGTCTGTCCGGAAAGATCTTGCGGATCAACCCTGATGGGTCGGTTCCGGCGGACAACCCTTTCCCGGGCAGTCCCGTGTGGTCGCTGGGCCATCGCAACGTGCAGGGTCTGGCGTGGGCCGCGGACGGCACGATGTTCTCGTCCGAGTACGGCCAGGACACGTGGGACGAGCTCAACGTCATCACCCGCGGCGGCAACTACGGGTGGCCGCAGGTCGAGGGGATGAATGGCGATGTGAGCGGCGACAACGTCTTCGTCGATCCCGTTCAGCAGTGGAGTCCCGACGACGCCAGCCCGAGTGGGATGACGATCGCCGGGGACACCATCTACATCGCGAACCTCAAGGGCGAACGCCTCCGCGCCGTCCCGGTCAGCGATCCGGCCGGCGGCGACGACCTCTACGCAGGTGAGTTCGGCCGCCTGCGCGATGTCGCGGTCGCGCCCGACGGGTCGCTGTGGTTCCTCACCAACAACACCGACGGACGCGGCGATCCGAAAGACGGCGATGACCGGATCAAGCGGGTCGAGCTCGGCTGACGCAAACACCGAAAATGTGCCCCTTTGGCGAAGAAAACCCCAGGTGGGGTCCGCCAAAAGGGCACATCATCGGGGCTACTTCCAGGCGGCCAGGACGTCGTTCGCGCGCTCGGCCAGCACCAGCTGGAACAGCGGGCCGAAGCTGACCCGGGCGATCCCGAGAGCGGCCAGCGCCGACTTCTCGTTGCTCACCGGATGTCCGATGGCGTTGACCGGCAACGGCAGCTCACTGGTGAGCCGCTTGTGGACCTCGTCGGTGTGGAAGCCGACCGGGTAGAGCACATCGGCCCCCGCCGCGGCAGCCAGCTTCAGCCGCTCGATGGCCCGCTCGACACGGTCGGACTCGTCGCCGACCTGTTTGACGAACAAGTCGGTGCGGGCGTTGATGACCACATGCACATCCGTGGCATCCGACGCGGCGCGCAGAGCACCGACGAAGTCGGCATGCTCCTGGCCCTCGCGCAGGCGGCCACCTTCACTGTGGACGGTGTCCTCGATGTTGAGGCCGACCGCGCCCGCGGTGATCAGTCCCTCGATGAGCCGCTTGGGATTTTCGCCGTACCCCGACTCGATGTCGACCGAGATCGGGACGTCGACCGCGTCGGTGATCTGCTTGATGCGGGTGGTGAGCTCGTCGAAGGTGATGCCCTCGTTGTCGGGCTTGCCGATCGAGTCGGACACCGGATGACTGCCCACGGTCAGTGCGGTGAAACCCGCGGAGACGGCGAGGTTCGCCGACCATGCGTCCCACACCGTCGGCAGGATCACCGGGTTGCCTGGCTGATGGAGTTCGAGCAGCGTCTTTGCCTTGCTTGAGAGATCAGTCATGTCTCCCACAACTACGCCGGATGACCCAGACATTCCATGGTTTGGAACATCGGCCAATGAATTCTTGTATTCGACGCGGGAACGTGCTGACCCGAACAATTCGCGCGGCCTGCACACGTACGAGCCGGTTTCAACGGGAGCGGCTGCGTACGTGCGGAGCATTCCGCGAGCGACCGGCGATGTCGGTACCTCGGCCTATCGTCGTCGCATGACCGATGCCGCCACACCATCCGCGCCCGTCTCGACGATGACGATCGGTGCCGTCAATTTCGCGGCGGCCGACCCGGCGACACTCGCCGCGTTCTGGATCTCCGTTCTCGGTGGCGAGGTGGCGGGCGGCGACGGCCATGACTTCGTATACGTCTCGGCGGCCCCGGGTGGGGTTCCGCTGTTCTGCCACCAGAGCAACGACATTTCGTCCGGCCCGGGCCGGATCCACCTCGACCTGAGTACCGAAACCGGCCGCCGGGAGGAACAGGTCGAACGGGTCCAGGCGCTGGGTGCCGTCCGCAAGTGGGACGTCCTCGACGAGGTCCCGTGGGTGGAGTGGACGACCATGGCGGATCCGGAGGGCAACCTGTTCTGTGTCAGCTGCCCCCGCACCTGACACCATGAACCAGTGACCGAGACCCCCGCCGCGCATGCTCTGTGGCGCTCGGGCATAGGTCTGTCACTGTGGTTCACCGACGCCGACGGTGAGCCGTGCACTGATCGGGTTCCCGACGGTCTGCCCGCACCGATCGAGGCCGCGATCGGTAAACGGGCGCTGCGTCGCACGATCGCACTGGCCGGCCCCGGGCCGCTGCGCCGCGACATCGCCTCACTCACCCTCGGCCCCGCGGCCACCGTCGAACTGCTCCAATCGATCGACTCACCGGACGAGGTCGGCGGTGAACTGCGCTATTACCGATTCCTGGTCGATTCCACCGACCGATTCGTGCGGTCTGGGGCCATCGCGCCGTCGGTGAACTGGGTGGCCGGTGAGTGGGCGGTGCGCTGGGCACCCCTGACGACTGCGAGCTGGCGAAACTGGCTGTCCACAGCCGTCGCGGCGGCGCCCCCGGTGATCCTCGACAACGGGGAATCCACCGCGATCATGGATTTCTGCGGTGCGATCACAGACCAGTTGTGCCGCAACAGCTGTACCGAGGTCCGGCCGTCGTCCGTACGTTCTTCCTTCGTGCGCGCCCTGCTCCCCGACACAGACGCACCGGCGATGTCAGCGGACAAGGCCGCGTCGGCGGCATCGGCGTGGGCGAACTGGGCCGACGGTTTGCGACAGGGCGAATCGGCGCTGGTCCTGCGGCTGAACGAGCCGGGTGGAGAGGAAGGCGACGATGCGGAGCAGTTCGAGTACGAAGACACCCGCTGGCGATTGCAAGTCTGCAGGCGCACCCTCGACCGTCCGGACGAACCGGTCGAACTCCGCCGTCTCGACACCCACGAGATCGATCAGATCACCACCGACGTCGCCCGTGCGGTACGCGCGTTCCCCGATCTGAAATCCGCGCTCCACGATGATCATTCGTTGGACTTCCTACTCACCACCGACGTCGTGCTGAGCCTGTTCGACACCGGCGTCGCAGCCCTGGCCGAGGCCGGCTTCGAGGTACTCCTTCCCCGCTCGATCGCGCATGTGCGTCCCACGCTCGCACTGCGGGGGAAGCCGGAAGGCGGTTCGAGGCAGCGCAACGTCATGGTCGGGCTCGGCGAGATACGAGACTTCCAGTGGCAACTTGCGCTCGGCGAGGACGTGCTCGACGCCTCCGAACTCGATGCGCTGGCGCGGCAGAAGGGAGACCTGGTCAAGGTCCGCGGCAAGTGGATCCGGGCCGACAACTCCGCGCTCTCACGGTCGGCTTCCTTCATCCAGGCCCAACGCGCCCTTGCCGAATCGGGTCAGCCCGCGGACATGGGCGAACTGTTCAACCTGGTCACCGACGGTGACGACCGGCTGCCACTGCCGGTGACCCAGGTCGACGGACTGTCCTGGCTCGACGAGATCAAACGTGTCGGCCGGATGGCACCGCCTGCTCTGGCTGCCCCGACTTCACTCAAGGCCGAACTACGTCCCTACCAGCAGCGCGGTATGGAGTGGCTCCGCCATCTCAGTTCCCTGGGCATCGGGGCGGTCCTCGCCGACGACATGGGTCTGGGCAAGACCATCCAGGTGCTGGCCCTGATGCGGAGCGAAGCGGAAGCCGCCGATCCTGCCGAGGAATCGGGCACCACGCTGCTGATCTGTCCGATGTCGGTGGTGGGCAACTGGGAAAGGGAGATCGCCAGATTCGCGCCCGACACCTCGGTGCTGATCCATCACGGTCCGGCTCGGCTGCGCCAGCCACATTTCGGTCCTGCAGCAGCTCGGGCCGATGTCGTCATCACCACCTTCGCCATCGCCTCTCGCGATCGGAAGATGCTGAGCCCCATGACGTGGGACCGCCTCGTCGTCGATGAGGCGCAACACATCAAGAACGTCGCGACCGCGCAGTCCAAGGCGGTGCGCGCTCTCACCGCCCGACACCGGATTGCCCTCACCGGCACTCCCGTCGAAAACCGGCTGGAGGATCTGCGGTCGGTCATCGATCTCGTCAACCCCGGGTTGCTCGGCACCGCGTCGACGTTCAAGTCGCGTTATGCCGAACCCATCGAACGCGAGCGGGACAAGGGCGCAGTGCGCCGGCTCAATGCCGTCACCTCGCCGTTCATCCTGCGCCGCGTCAAGACCGACCCCGCCGTCATCTCCGACCTCCCTGAGAAGACGGAGCTGACCGTACGCGCGAACCTCACGGTCGAACAGGCTGCGCTCTACCGGGCGGTCATCGACGACCTGATGAACGCCTTGGGCAAGGGTGAGGACCCTCAGGGCGGGAGTGAGCGGCGCAGAACGGTGTTCGCGGCATTGACTCGCCTCAAGCAGATCTGCAATCACCCGGCGCACTACCTCGGTGACGGCTCACCCATCATGCGTCGGAACGAGCACCGCTCGGGCAAGGTCGAGTTGTTGGCCGACATGCTCGAGAACATCGTCGCCGACGGCGAGCGCGCGCTGGTCTTCACTCAGTTCACGGCCTTTGGCGACATGATGCAGCCATGGCTGGCCGACCGCATCGGCGCGGGGGTCTCGTTCCTGCACGGCAGCCTCAGCCGATCCGCGCGCGACACCATGGTGACCGAGTTCAGTGAGAACGACGGCCCACCGGTCATGCTCGCATCGCTCAAGGCCGGCGGCACCGGCCTGAACCTGACTGCGGCCAATCATGTTGTTCACCTGGACCGTTGGTGGAATCCCGCCGTGGAGAACCAGGCCACCGACCGCGTCTACCGGATCGGGCAGCAACGCCGGGTCGAGGTGCGCAAGTTCGTGTGCGTCGGCACCCTGGAAGAACGGATCGACCAGCTCATCCGCGACAAACGTGAACTGTCCGACCTCACCGTGGCCACCGGCGAGAGCTGGCTCGCGGCCTCCGATAACGACGAGCTGTACGAACTCATGCGCCTGAGTGACGAGGCGGTGAGCGAGTGAGTGCGAAGAAGAAGCCCGCGCCCCGCGGCTACGGTCTCTCGCCGTGGTCGAAGGGGTTCCTGCTGGCCGTGGAGAGCCCCGCCGAGCTGCGCAAGATCACCAAGGCCCGCACCTACTTTCGCGACCGCAACGTCATAGACCTGGTCGTCAGATCAGGCCGCGTGACGGGGCTGGTGCAAGGCAGCCAGCTTGATCCCTTCGAGGTCGAGATCGAGGCAGGCCCGGCTGATCCGGCGACGGTGGTCTCCATGCTCCGCGAACGGGGCAAAGCCGACGAGCTCGTCTCGGTGACCCGCGGCAAGCAACCAGACTTCTTGGGGTCGCTGGTGATTCCTGCGGACTCGGCGGACATACGCACCGAATGCAACTGCCCGGTGGACGACGACCGCTGCATTCACGTCCTGGCCGTCAGCTACGAGCTGGCCGCGTCGATCGACAAGGATCCGGCGACCCTGTTGACCATCATGGGCGCGGACCTGCCGCTGCTGCTGGCCCATCTGCGCGACGGTGCCAGCCGTCCCGACGCGCAGCCGGCGGACGCCCCGGCACCCTCGGACGTCGACTTCTACGGCGACGGCCGCCAATTGCCCGGACTGCCACACCCGCCGCCGCTGGACGTCCTGTCCGAACTCGACACCACTGCCCTGTCGGCAGCGCTGCGACGGTCCGGTGCCGCCGCGATGGATGTGGCCCAGGCGATCGACGAACTGGCCGAGCTCTACGCCCGGATCACGCGATAGCGGCCTTGATGACGTCGGCCACAGGGGTCGAGGGTCGGCCGATCAGCGTTTGCAGATCTCCCGAATCGGTGTCGAGTTCGCCGCGCGAGATACCTGCATCCGCTCCGGCGAGCATCGTCGCGACGGGTTCTGGAAGGCCTGCCCCCGCCAGCGCTGCGGCATAGTCGCTCTCAGAGAGATCGGCGTACGCGATGTCCTTACCGGCGACCTCACCGACGATCTTCGCGAACTCTGCGTACGTCAACCGCTCGTCGCCGCCGAGTTCGTAGGTCTTGCCACCCTGGTCGTCGAGCGTCAGGACAGCAGCTGCTGCCGCCGCGAAATCTGCGCGGGAGGCCGCTGCCAGCCGACCGTTGCCCGCCGCGCCGTAGAGCGTTCCGGACTCGATGGCCTGGGGCAGCGCCGATCCGTAGTTCTCCCAGTACCAGCCGTTGCGTAGAAGCACCGCTGGAATCGACGAGGCTGCCAGTCGTTCTTCGGTGGCCAGATGCTCGGGCGCCAGGGAAACGCCGCTCGAATCGGCCTTGAGCAGACTGGTGTACGCGATCAGCGAGACGCCGGCCGCCTCGGCGGCTTCGATGACGTTGGTGTGCTGGGGAACCCGTTGCCCCACCTCGGAGCCGGAGATGAGCAGCAGTTTGTCGACGCCGTCGAGTGCGGACTTCAACGCTGCCGGATCGCTGTAATCGGCGACGCGAACAGTGACACCTTTGTCTGCAAGTGGTGCCGCCTTCGCGTTGTCGCGGACGATCGCGACGATCTCACCGGGAGCAACGCCCCGCTGGAGAAGATCGGTGATGACAAGACTGCCGAGTTGTCCGGTGGCTCCGGTTATCGCTGTGGTCATGGCGGTGCTCCAATTCGATTGATTACAGAGTTCGCTGTTGCGCTTCTCCAACAGTATGCACTTACTATTAGTAAGCGCAACCCATTCGGTAACCAAGCAGGTCATCGCTGCGTTATGGTGGATGAATGACCGAGGACACCAGCAGTTCACTCGAGGCAGATGTATTCGCCCGGGACTGTTCCTCGCGCGAAACACTGCAAGGTGTCACTGGGCGTTGGGGCATTCTCGTGCTCGCCGCCCTCGGCGAGGGCAGCTATCGGTTCAGCGCGCTCCGGCGACGAGTAGATGGGGTCAGCGAACGGATGCTCTCGCAAACCCTCCAGAATCTCGAGCGCGACGGCATGATCACTCGCACGGTTCTCGAGGCCATTCCACCCAAGGTGGAATACGACCTCACCCCACTCGGGCGTGAGGTCGCCGATCGTCTCGTCGGGTTGATCGAGGTCGTGCAGTCGAACATGGACGACGTCTACGCTTCGCGGAATCGGTACGACAGCCGCTGACCTGTCACGGTCTGGGATCGAATCTGCGAATCCGTAGCGCGGAGATTCTGGCTCCGGCTAACTTGCATGCAGTAGTAATCAGTTGCGGGTTCATCGGCGGGAGCAGGATGCGGCAGGCGCGGGCGGTCGGAGTGGTGATCGCTTCGATACTTTTGTGCGTCGGAACCGTCCTCGGCACGGCTCCCGCGGCCGCCAAAGATCCGCTACCCGTGACCTACAACTTCTTCGCCGGTATCCCGAACGAGCTGGCGAACCCCGGTGGTTCGCTGCCGGGGGCCAACGACTGGAACTGCAAGCCGTCGCCCGAACACCCGGAGCCAGTGGTGCTAGTGCACGGTACCGGCGGCGGCGCCCAGACCAACTGGGGCACCTACGTCCCGCTCCTAGCCAACAACGGCTACTGCGTCTACACGCTCAACTACGGAACGATTCCCGGCGCACCCTGGCCGATCAGCGCGATCGGCGGCTTCGGTCCCATCGAGAAGAGCGCCGCGGAGCTGTCCGCGTTCGTCGACCGGGTGCGTAAGTCCACCGGCGCGAAGAAGGTCGACATCGTCGGCCATTCACAGGGCACCCTGATGCCGACCTACTGGATCAAGTTCCTCGGCGGCGCCGACAAGGTCGACAAGTACATCTCGCTGGCACCGTTGTGGAACGGCACCAACGTGGCCGCCGCGGGCGAACTGACCGCATACGCGAAAGCCCTCGGTATCGATCAACTCCAGCAGGACACCATCGGATTGCTCTGCGGGGCCTGCCTTCAGATGGCCAAAGGATCGGACATGATGAAAAGGCTGCAGGCGGGCGGCATCCTCGATCCGGACATCACCTACACCAACATCATGACTCGCTTCGACGAGCTCATCGTCCCTTACACGAGCGGATCTCTGCGGGCCGCGAACTCCACCAACATCGTCGTGCAGGACGGTTGCTCGCAGGACTATTCGGAGCACGCGGGCATCGCCGGATCGCGACGCGCAGCCACGTTCGTGCTCAACGCCCTCGATCCCGAGCATCCGCGCGCGGTGCCCTGCGAATTGGCCCTGCCCTTCACCGGTTGAGCTTTTCAGTCGAGCGTCCCGAGGTAGTCGCGACGCCGATGAGTTTTTTCGCGGTCGCTGGTCTCCATTGACAACACCATCGACAAAGGAGCGATCATGACCACCGCCGCCAACCACGAAGCAACCGCTGCACCGACTTCAACCCCCGTGATCAGCCGCCGGGCACACCTGGCCGGTTGGATCGTCACCGGAATCATCAGTGCGCTACTTCTCGCCGACGCCATCTCGCACATCCTGATGCCGCAGGGCGTCAAAGATGCGTCCTACGACCTCGGTTTCACCGATGGTGACATCCTCGCCATGGGACTGGTGCTCCTGGGATGCCTTGCCCTGTATCTCTTCCCGCGCACCGCAATTCTCGGCGCGGTACTGTTGACCGGCTATTTCGGCGGCGCGGTGACCGCACTGATGGTCTCCGAAGAGTCCTTCGCCGCGGGCGCGTTCATGCCGATCCTCGCCGGTGCCATCGTGTGGGCCGGACTGTGGCTTCGCAACGAGACCGTCCGTTCGATCCTTCCGTTGACCCGCAACTGAGCCACCGGCACCCTGCCGCGACGGTCACAGCAGACCCTTTTCGAAGGCGACGCGAACCGCCGCGGCACGGTCGCGTACCTTCAACTTCGAATAGATGTGCAGCAGATGAGTTTTCACGGTCGATTCGCTAACCACAAGCTGCTGCGCCACCGAGCGGTTGGTCCCGCCGGCCGCGATCTGCTGCAACACCTCGATCTCCCGACCGGTGAGTTGATCTTCCTGCCTTCGCGACATCAGGCTCTCTGCCGCGGCAGGCGCCAGCACACTCCGCCCGGCCGCTGCATCGATGACGGCTTGGATCAACTCTTGTCGTCCGAGGGCCTTGAGCACGTACCCGTTGGCACCGGCATCGATCGCGCTGTGAATGTCACGATCGGTGTCATAGGTGGTCAGCACAAGGATCGCCGGCCGGGTGGGACGTGTACGCCGGATCTCGGTGATCGCTGCGACGCCGTCGCCGCGGGGCATCCGAAGATCCATGAGCACGACGTCGGGGTCGTGGCGGCCGACCTGCGCTACCGCTTCCGGCCCCGACGACGCTTCCGCCACCACCTCGATACCGCTGTCCGTCTTGAGCATTCCCATCACGCCGTCGCGGACGATGGGGTGATCATCGGTGACGATGACAGTGATCATGCCGGCACCACCGCGCTGACGACGCATCCGGATCCGATCGAGGCGTCGACCTCGACCGTCCCACCCGAACCCCGCATCCGCTCGCGCATCCCACGCAATCCGTTTCCTTCCGTGACGCTCATCGGATCGAAGCCTGTGCCGTCGTCTCGAATGTCGAGGATGACGCCCTCGTCGACATAGGACAGCCCCACTGAAACATCTTGGCCGCAGCATGTCTGGACACATTCGACAGTGCCTCCTGGCAGATGCGTAGTAGATTCTGATCGTCTTCGGTAGACACCGGGTGACCCTCGATCTGGACGTCCGCCGAGATCGCATTGACTGTGGACCACGCATGCACCACATCCGCGAGAGCAACCGACAACGGCTGACCATCGAGCATCGGCGACTTCAATGCATCCACCGCTCGCCGCGCCTCCCCCAACCCGGACCGCGCCAGTCGTTTGGCGGTCTCGACGCGCTCCGCGGCAACATCGCCCGGCTCGATGGCCTCGAGTTGGCTGACGATGGCGACGAGATCCTGCGCAACGGTGTCATGGATCTCGCGGGACAACCGTGCCCGCTCCTCGAGAACGCCTTGCTCGCGGGCTCTCTCGAGTAGTTGGTCGTGCAGTTCCGCGTTGCGCTGCTGTGCCTCTTCGAGTTTGCGGAGCGCAATCTCACGTTCGTTCATCTCGCGTGCTCGGCGGGTTCCGAGCCACTGCACCACGATGACGATCGCGGCGTTGACCACCAGCAGGGCAACGAAAGCACCTGGAGCGGAGGGGATCTGCTTGAACCCGCCGATCTGGGACGCAGCCTGTATCGGCGCTATCGCGCAGAACGCGACCACCAACGCGGCGCCGTCGAACAAGAGCATCGCGGTGATGTACGCGATGAAACCGTAGATGCCGTAGAACGGGCTGAACCAGACCAGGGCAGCGGTCAGGCCCAGCTGCGCCGCGAACACGAGGATGCGAGGCCCGACCGCGAGTGTCCGCGCACGGATCCACGAGAGGTGGACACCGAACGCCGCCACACTCAGTACCGCCATCGCGATCAGCGCGGATCCCGAGCTCGACAATCCGGCCATCAAGCTGACGCCGAACGAGGCCACCAGCAACACTCCCGGCACCCAGGTCAACATCACCGGCTCGGCGTCGATCATGTGCCAGTTCAGTGCCCTGGGCTCGTTGCGAGTCTCTGCAACGGTGGAGTCGCACATGGAGTCCATTTTCCACTACTCCCAGCGAAAGAGACGGACTGCGGCGATTGCCAGGACCCCGGACCTGCCAGGAGAACACCGATGTGGAGCAGATCCGGCCATCCGCCGTTCACCGCATCGGTGATCGTCGCAACGGACGCACCCGTCGGAGTGAGGTCCGAGATCGTCCGCAACCAGTCCGGCATCGTGGCCTGCGGTAGCCACAGGCCCGCGAAGAACTGAAGCACGAAAAAGAGCACCGTCCCCACCGCCCCGGCAACCTTGGCACTGCGGAATGCGCTGGCCAGCACCATGCCGATGGCCATCATGCAGAGCGCGGACAGAACGAACGCGATCAGGAATCCGATCATGTTCTGTGGCAGCGGCGCGCCGATCACGGCAGGTATCACCACAATGATGGCCATCACCACGACCTCGACGACAAAGGTGATGAGTACCTGTGCGCCCAGGAGCGAGACCGGCGACGCCGGCGTGGTCCGTAGCCGTTTGAGGATTCCCTGCTCGCGATACCGGGTGAGCACGTCGGGCAAGATCTGCGCGCTCAGCAGCATCGTCGAGAACATGATCAGCACGGGTTGGTACATGGTGAACCAGCTCAGTCCGCCTGCCTCTGGGACGGCATTCTGAGTCGCCGGAATGGCGGCGAGGACGATCGAGGCCGCCACCGGCAAGATCGCCACCCAGATGAGCAGGGCCGGACTCCGCAGTAGTAGGCGCACCTCGCTGTGCAAGATCGCTTTGAGCCCGGTGAGGTGCGAACGCTGCGCGGTGGGTGTCGGAGTGAAGGTGGTCATGTCATCACGCTCCCGGCGCCTGCTGGGTGGTTAACGAGACAAATGCGTCTTCGAGATTCGACTGCTCGATGCGCAGACCGTCGGCACGAACACCGGCGTGGGACAGCCCGACGAGGACATCGGAGATCACCGACTCGGACCCGACCACCGACACGCGTCCGGCGTGCTCGGAGATCGTCTGCACCGAGCCGAGTGCACCGAGCACACCGAGATCGATCTCCTCGGACAGCCTGAAGTTCATGCGATTCTCGACGAGCGTCGCGGCGGCCAAACCGTCGGGGGTGTCGAGGGCGACCACCCGGCCGCGGTCGATCACCGCGACCCGATCGCACAGTCGTTGCGCTTCCTCCATGAAATGGGACACCAACAGGATCGTCACCCCGGTCGATCGGAGGTCCTCCAGAAGTGCCCAGACCTCGCGGCGGGCCTGCGGATCAAGCCCGGTCGTGAGTTCGTCGAGTATGGCCACCCGGGGCCGCCCGACCAGTGCGAGCGCTACAGACAACCGCTGCTTCTGCCCACCGGATAATCGACAGAAGTAGGTGGTGCGACGGTCGCCGAGGCCGAGCCGTTCGATGAGTTCTGCGGGGTCGGCGGGGCGTTCGTAGAACGACGCATAGAGGTCCACCGCTTCGCGGACGGTGACCTTCTCCGGCAACAGGCTCTGCTGCAACTGGATACCCAAGATCTTTCGGAGCGCAGTCGGCTCGGTTGCCGGGTCGTGGCCGCCCACGTGGATGGACCCGCCATCTCGTCGACGGAGTCCACCGACACACTCGACTGTGGTGGTTTTGCCTGCGCCGTTGGGACCGAGTATTCCGAAGATCTCGCCTTCGTCGACGCTCAGTGAGATCCCGTCGACCGCGACCTTGCCGGGATACGACTTCTGTAGGTTTTGCACGGTGATCATTGCCATGTGTCCAGCCTTGCGGCCGGCGGGGCGGGTCACATCATCCGTCCGGTCAGAGGTGGATCAACCGATCGGTGGATGCGTGCAATGGTCGGACTGCGCGCGACGGTCTCGGCGAGCTCACACCACGGGCGGGCCGACGTACCTGGCACTCGGCCGGATGATCTTCCGGTCCTCGGCCTGCTCGAGGATGTTCGCGCACCAGCCGACGACTCGGCTGACCGCAAAGGTCGGTGTGAACATCGTCCGCGGCACCCCACATCGGTCCATCACGACACCGGCGTAGAACTCGACGTTGGCGTAAAGACTTCGGTCCGGGTACGCCTCGGCGAGGACTGCGACGACGTCCTTCTCCACCTGCACCGCGAAGTCGACCAGAGGGCCACCAAGATCGATCGCGATGTCGCGCAGCATGTCCGAGCGAGGATCGGTGGTTCGGTACACGGCGTGACCGAAGCCCATGATCCGGCTGCGCTGCGCCAGCTGTTCTTTGGCCCAGGTGGTGGCATCACCGACCTCGGCGATCTCGTCGAGCGCATCGAGCGCCCGGTCCGGAGCACCGCCGTGCAACGGACCGGAAAATGCCCCGATCGCGCCGCAGACCGCGGAGACCACGTCGGCACCCGTCGAAGCGATGACCCGGCCGGTGAATGTCGAGGCGTTGAAACCGTGGTCGATCGTCGCGATCATGTATTGCTCGATGGCCCGCGCCGCCCCGGGCTCGGGTTCGTTCCCGGACAGGCAGTAGAGCCAGTTCTCCGCGGTCGACAGATCGTCGCGGGGCGAAACCGGATCTTCTCCGCTTCGGATTCGATGCAGCGCGGCGAGAATGGTCGGGGTGACGGCGGCGACGGCCAACGCGTCGGCAACCCGTTGCTCTGGGCTCGAATCCCACATAGGGAGGCTGTGACGCGTGAGTGCGGTGGCCGACAGGATCGTCCGCAAGCCGGCGAGCAACTGGCGTTCGCCGCCGGCGAGGGCCACCGTCCGTAGCAGCGACGTCAGCTCGGGTGGGATGGTGCGGAGCGCTCTGGTCGCGGCGCAGAATGCGGCCAGTTCGCCGGGATCGGGAAGCCTGCCGTACACCAAGAGGTGCCATACCTCTTCGAAACTCCGGCTGGTCGCGAGCTCGATGGCCGAGTACTGCCGGTATTGATAGAAGCCTTCATCTCCGTTGACATCGCCGACCTTCGTATCGGCCACCACGACCTTGCTCAAACCCGGTGGTGCCACCATCATCGACATCGCATTCTCCGATCCATGTTCTGACGTTGTCCTACAGAAACATTCGACCCAGGGACTGATGTGTGTCAATGTTGATCAAATCAATGTCCGAGGAGGAGAGATGCCTGGTACATCCACTGGGCGCCGACGCGGCCCCACCACACCGCTTCGCCACGACGGCCGCGACTACCTGACCACGGCTCAGGTCTGTCGAATGCTCGGGGTCAAACCACAGACGGTGTACGCCTACGTCAGTCGTGGTCACCTCACCAGTGGGCGGATCGACGGTGTGCGCGGAAGCGTCTTCCTCGTCGACGATGTCGATGCACTCACGCGGCGGTCGGTGAGCAGGCCGCCGGCCGGGATGGTCGAGCGAATCCGTACCCACATCACACTCATCGACGATGACCGCCTCTACTACCGCGGTCAGGATGCCACCGTCCTCGCTGCTGAACGCGACTTCGAGAAAGTCACGGAACTACTGTGGGACGTGCGCCCCGAACGGGAACCACAACTGCTGTCGGCAAAAGCTTTTCGACAGATCGACGGTCTTCGTCGCGCACAGGATCGCCGCATCGACGTCATCCGCATCGTGGTGGATGTCCTCGGCTCCCGGGATAGGTTCCGCCACCAGAACGCACCCGTGGACGTCGTGGCCCGGACCCGCGACATCTACGCCAACTCGCTCAGCGCTCTTCCCGTTCTCGACGATCGTCCCGTCCGGGGCACCAGCTTTGCTGCACAGCTCTGGCCGCGGCTCACCGAGGTTCCTGCCAACCCCAGACGTGTCCGGGTACTCAATGCCGCGCTGGTACTGCTCGCCGATCACGACCTGTCTGCCGGCACTGTCGCTGCGCGGGTCGCGGCAAGCGCACGCGGAAGCATCTATTCGGTGATCAGCGCCGGCCTCGGTGCCCTCGACGGGACGCTGCACGGTGGCGCGGCGACACAGGCTTATCGCTTCCTCACAGCAGCGCTCCGGGACCCTGTCGACGCACTCGCTCCCTACACCGCCGCAGGCCTACCGATTCCTGGCTGCGGGCACGTCGTCTACCAGCATTGCGACCCTCGCGCAGAGACCCTGTTCGCGATGCTCGAGGCCACCACCGGTGGCGATCCCGCTGTGGCCGGCGCCCTCGATGAATTGCGTCCGCCGTTGGTGCGCGCCGGTGCGGGTTTCATGAACTCGGACATGGCATTGGCCGCACTGGCTGTGCGGTTCGAGATGGGTCCGGATGCCGCCGAGACCATCTTCGCGCTGGCTCGCATCGCCGGGTGGGTGGCCCACGCGCTCGAGGAATATCAGGAACCGCGGCTGCGCTTTCGCCCCGAGGGCGTGTACGTCGGTGTGCGGCCGTGAACCGTCCGTACACCGTGGAAGGATTGACAGCATGACTTCTGATGACACCACCGGCGACAGCCGCTCGCGTTACGAACCCGGACTCCGGGTGCGCCGTGAGGTGATGGGCGACGAGTTCGTCGACAGGGCCCTGTCTCGGACGCGGGGCACCGAATCCGAAGCAGTGCAGACGGCCATCACCGACCTGGTCTGGGGTGGAGTCTGGACCCGGCCCGGCCTCGAGCGACGAGATCGCAGCCTGCTCAACATCGGCCTGCTGACCGCGTTGCGAGCGCACGAGGAACTCGCCGGGCATGTACGAGGAGCACTTCGAAACGGACTGTCCCGCACTGAGATCACCGAAGCGGTCATACATACCAGCGGATACTGCGGCGCCCCGGCCGCGATGTCGGCCATGCGGATAGTCCAAGACGTTTTCGACAACACCCCTGCCGACTGACCGATGCGCACCCTCGGCATCGATCTGGCCTCCCAGCCCGAGCGCACCGCGATGGCGACGCTCGACTGGTCTCCTGCCGGTGCGACGGTCATCGACGTCCGCACCACGGTCACCGACGAGATGATCCTGGACGCATTGCGTGCCGCCGACCGGACCGGCATCGATGCGCCGTTCGGCTGGCCCGATGCTTTTGTCGACGTGGTGTCGGCACATCACATCTACGACAGCGCGAGCGAGAACGAGTTGTTCACCGAACCCGGCGTCACTCGCTTCGTACGGCGGATGACCGATGAATGGGTACGCGCCAGAACGGGTTTGGTCCCGTTGAGCGTGTCGGCCGACCGCATCGCCTACGTCGCACTGAGGGCGGTCCGCCTACTCGCCCGGGCCGATGACCCCGGATTCGACGCCGGCCGAGTGAACGGCACCGCGGTCGAGGCGTACCCGGCTGCGGCGCTGAAGATCTGGGGATTGAGCCACAACCGGTACAAGGGAAAGACCAACCACCAGGTCCTCGCCCGGCTCATCGACGATCTGTGCGATCTCGCACCCTGGCTCGATTTCGGGCCCCACCGTGCGTTGTGCACTGTCAGTGACGACGCCTTCGACGCGGTGGTCACCGCAATGATCGCGCGCGCAGCGGCGCTCGGTATGACCGAATTGCCCGATGCGGCGGGCACGCTCGTAGCCGAACGCGAAGGCTGGATTCACGTGCCCAACCAACCATTGGGAGCGCTGGCGCCCAGCTGAGGGCTCGAGACGCTATCCGTCCTGCGAGTCCAGCTTGGCGGCTATGTCGGATTGGAAACCACCGGTTGCCAACGGTCCCCATCTGGTCGGGGTCACCCGAATCAACGACTTGTTCTGCAATCGCATTGCGGCCCGGTACTCGTCCCAGTCGGGATGCTCGCCGGAGATGCTGCGGAAGTAGTCGACCAAGGCGTCCTCGGCCTCTGGCATGTTCAGGACCTCCGCGGTGCCGTCGACCTGCACCCAGGCACCATTCCAATCATCTGACACCACGCAGACGCTGACGTTCTCGTCCCGGCTCGCATTGTTGGCCTTGGCGCGACCCGGGTACGTCGAGATCACGATGCGCCCCTGGTCATCGACCCCGCCGGTCACCGGCGAGAGCTGTGGGCCACCGTTTTTTCGGACGGTGCTGAGCAGCATCTTGTGCCGCGGCCGGATGAAATCCAGCAGGGCAGCGAGATCGACGTCGGTGTTCGTTGCAACTGTGCGGGCCATGCCGTCCACCCTAGCCGCGGTGTATTGGCCACCGTCTACCCGAATCCGCCTCCGACATCGTGAGGCCCAGCGCGCGGAAATCTACAACTCCGCCCGCAACTCCCGCTTCAACAGCTTTCCGCTCTGGTTCCTCGGAAGCTCGTCCACGAACACAACGCGTTTGGGGACCTTGAACGGAGCGATCTGCTCTTTGACGTGGGCGATCAGGTCCTCGGCCGCGACCTCACCGGCATCAGAGCGCAGCACGACCACCGCGGTGATCGCCTCGATCCACTTGTCGTCCGGGGTTCCGACCACCGCGACCTCTGCGACCCCTGGATGGGTGTAGATCACGTCTTCAACCTCACGCGAGGCCACGAGGATGCCGCCGGTGTTGATCACGTCCTTGATCCTGTCGACCACCGTGATGTAGCCCTCGGCATCACGCGTGACCAGGTCGCCGGAGTGAAACCAGCCGTCCCGGAATGCTTCTGCAGTCGCGTCAGGATTGTCCCAGTAACCCTGGCACAGCTGAGGCGAACGGTAGAGCACCTCACCGGCGGTCCCGTCAGGGACGTCGTTGCCCTCCGTGTCGACGACACGAGTCTCGACGAAAAACACCGCCTTGCCGCAGGAAGCCGGGCGCTCGGCGTGATCTTCCGGCTGCAGAACCGTTGCCAGCGGACCGATTTCGGATTGGCCGAAGCAGTTGTAGAACTTGATTGCCGGGTAGCGTTCCCGCAGCCGGCCCAGCACCGTCACCGGCATGATCGAGGCGCCGTACTGTGCCTTCGTCAGCGACGACAGATCCCGGGTATCGAGGTCCGGATGCCCGGCCAGCGGCACCCACACCGTCGGCGCCAGGAACAGGGAGCCGATCCTCTCCTGTTCGATCAGCCGCAGGATCTCAGGGATGTTCGGGGTCTCCATCAAGCTGACAGTCGCGCCCACCGCCAGGTACGGGAGCATGAACACATGCATTCCCGCAGAGTGGTACAGCGGCATCGCGATCAGCGGGTTGTCAGCCGCGGTGAACGACAGCGCGATCACCGACGACACGTATTCGGCCACCATGCCACCGTGGGTCATCATGGCGCCCTTGGGCTTCGAGGTGGTTCCCGAGGTGTACAGCAGCTGCACCAACGTTGATTCGTCGACGTCGGCGGACACCACCGGCACCTCCCCTGCCGACACCGCATCGAGGAGTGACCCCTCCTCGTCCCGCAAGGTGATGACCTGGTCGATCCCCAGCTCGTCCGCGACAACCGTCAGGTTCCCCCGCAGCGCAGGGTCGACCAGTACAGCGCGACTGCCGGAGTTCTGGATCAGGTACGTCAACTCCCCTTCCTTCAACGCGTAGTTGACGGGGACGTGGATCAAACCTCCACGTGCACAGGCGAGAAACCCGATCACATAGGCATCGGAGTTGGTGCCGTAGGCCGCTATCCGGTCGCCACCGACAAACCCGAGAGACAGCAGGTGCGCGGCGGCCCGCGTCACTGCTGCATCGAGTTCGGAGTACGTCCACGATCGATCGCCGAACCGGAGCGCAGTGCGGTCCGGAAACTGTGCGGCGGATCTCCGTAATACACCGTCGACGGTGCTGGCCCGCAGTAGTGAACTCATGGCCCAAACTTTATAGGAACTCCTAGTAACGGCGGGAGCACTCGCCGATCTCGACGTACGTTGCGCCACGCTCTTTTCTCCTGAAAAGTGGGCAACCGTGCCAACATCGACTCTCATCCGCCGCGCGCGCCTGGTTCCGGTACGAACGAACGCTGCACCGGACTCTCCTGTCGACATCAGGATCAGCGATGGTGTCGTCACGGAAGTCGGTGCCGATCTGCGTCCGGGCCCGGATGACAACGTTCTCGACGCCGCCGGACGCTGGGCAGTTCCCGGCCTGTGGGATGCGCACGTCCATCTGACCGCATGGGCGCAGTCCCGGGCAAAACTCGATGTCTCTGGGACCGCGAGCGCCCTCGAGGTGACCCGGATCGTCGCCGACCATGTCGCATCCCTGCCGTCGCCGTGGCAGGGCGGAGCGATCGTCGGCTACGGATTTCGTCCCGCGACCTGGCCCGCCGCCCCCACTGTCGCCGAACTCGACGCGGTCAGCGGCGCGCATCCGGTGATCCTCGGCAGCGCCGACATCCATACCGGCTGGGTGAACTCCAAAGCACTGGCACTTTTGGGCGTCGGGCCCCGCACGGGTCCGCTGCTCGAGGGCGAGTGGTTCGATCTACAGCCCGCCGTTGCCCGGCTGACCGCCGCCGGCGGCGACGCCGACCTCATGCTCCGGGCCGCCGTCGCCGACGCCGCAGCCGTCGGTGTGGTCGGTGTGGTCGACTTCGAGATGGCCGCGAACCACCTCGACTGGCCACGCCGCTTCGACGCCGGGATCGACCAACTGCGCGTGCGCCCGGTCACCTACGCGGAGCACCTCGACGACGCCATCGCCGCAGGTCTGCGCACCGGCGCCGAGTTCTCATCCGGCGGCGGGTTGCTGACCCAGGGCTCGCTGAAGATCTTCTCCGACGGGTCGCTCAACACCAGGACCGCCTACTGCTGTGAACCGTATGCCGATGCCCATGCCCTGGAATCCCCACGTGGCCAACGGGTGTACTCGCTCGCTGAGCTGGAGGCCCTGCTCACCCGCGGGCGCCGCGGCGGCTTCGACATCGCGTTGCACGCCATCGGTGATGCGGCCGTCGATCAGGCACTCACCGCATTCGAGTCGACCGGCACCCGCGGCTCCATCGAACATGCGCAGCTGATCCGGCTCGAAGATGTCGCCCGGATGCGTGCGCTGGGAGTCCGCGCCAGCGTGCAACCTGGTCACCTCCTCGACGACCGCGACGTCACGAACCAATGCTGGCCCGACCGCGCCGACCGCTGTTTCGCGTTACGGTCGATGCTCGACGGTGGGGTCGAGCTGGCCCTCGGTTCCGACGCGCCGGTGTCACCTCTTGACCCGTGGGGTGCCATGGCCGCCGCCGTCCACCGCGCGAGCGGCGACGACGATCCCTGGAATCCCGACGAATCGCTGACCGCCGCACAGGCGCTCGCGGCCAGCACCGATGGTCAGGGCACGATCGTTGTGGGGAGTCGAGGGGACGTCGTCCTCGTCGACGAAGATCCGCTGAGATCCACCGGCAGCACCGCGGACACCGCACACCTGCTCAGGAACATCGGAGTCGCGGCGACGGTGGTCGCAGGCCGGGTCACCCATCTGGCGATGTGATGATGTTGCCTTGCAAACCGGCAAATATCGAGCGCCCGAGGGCACATACCCCTCGACGGGCCCCTATTTGCCGGTTTTCAGGGCAGCCCTCGGTGAGCGCGCTCGGTTCGCACCGGCGACGCCGCAAGGGTTAGGTTTTCCCGTGCCCACTTCCAAGCCCGTCCTGCATTCGCAGATGCCCCCAGCGACGGTGCGTTCACTACTCCGCTCCCCGTCTCAGTTGCGTCGCGAGATCCTTGCCGGACTCGTTGTCGCACTGGCGCTGATCCCCGAAGCGATCTCGTTCTCGATCATCGCCGGGGTCGATCCACGGGTCGGTCTCTTCGCGTCTTTCACCATGGCTGTGACCATTGCGTTCGTCGGTGGTCGCCCTGCGATGATCTCCGCGGCGACGGGTGCCGTCGCGCTGGTCGTCGCCCCGGTGGTCAGCAAGTACGGTCTCGACTACCTGATCGCGACAGTGCTGCTCGCAGGGCTTCTACAGATCGTCTTGAGTCTGATCGGCATCGCCAAGCTGATGCGCTTCGTGCCGCGCAGTGTGATGACCGGATTCGTCAACGCTCTCGCCATCCTCATCTTCATCGCACAACTACCTCACCTGTTCGGCGACGACATACCGTGGCTCGTCTACCCACTCGTCGCGGTCGGATTGGCGATCATCGTGCTGCTGCCCAGGATCACGTCGGCGGTACCGTCACCGCTCATCGCCATCCTGCTCATCACCGGCGTCGTCACCGTTTTCGGCTGGAGCGTCCCGACCGTCGAGGACGAGGGCGCGCTCCCCGATTCGCTGCCGTCGCTTCTGTTGCCCGATGTGCCGTGGACGATGCACACCCTCTCGGTGATCGCGCCGTACGCCCTCGCCATGGCGCTGGTCGGTTTGATGGAGTCGTTGATGACCGCGAAGCTGGTCGACGACATCACCGACACGCACTCGAACAAGACCCGGGAGGGCTGGGGCCAGGGCATCGCGAACCTGGTCACGGGTTTCTTCGGCGGCATGGGCGGTTGCGCGATGATCGGGCAGACGATGATCAACGTCAAGCAATCCGGGGCCCGCACCCGATTGTCGACATTCCTGGCAGGCGTCTTCCTGCTGATCCTCGTGGTGGTGCTCGGCGACGTCGTCGGCGTGATCCCGATGGCAGCTCTGGTCGCGGTGATGATCATGGTGTCGGTCGGCACCTTCGACTGGCACAGCATCCATCCGCGGACGTTACGCATCATGCCGATCGCCGAGACCACGGTCATGGTGGTGACAGTGGCCGCCACCGTCGCCACCGAGAACCTCGCGATTGGTGTCGTGCTGGGTGTGCTGACCGCGATGGTGATGTTCGCGCGGCGAGTAGCACATCTGACGTCGGTCGATGCGGCCACAGAGGTCGACGACAGCGGCGTGGAACCGGCCGAGGTGCGTCGGTATCGGGTACGCGGCGAACTGTTCTTCGCCTCCAGCAACGATCTCGTCTACCAGTTCGACTACGCCGGCGACCCGAATACCGTGATCATCGACCTCAGCGACGCCGACGTCTGGGATGCCTCGACCGTGGCAAGTCTCGACGCCGTGCTCGGCAAGTACCGCGCACAGGGCAAGACTGCCACCATCGTCGGACTCGAGGGCCCGAGCCTGGAGCGGCTCGAGCGGTTGTCGGGCCGGCTCGGCGCCGTCGACTGACGTCAGTCCTCGAGTTTGAACCCGATCTTCAAAGTGACCTGGAAGTGCGCGATCTCGCCGTTCTCGACGTGGCCGCGGGTTTCCTTGACCTCGAACCAGTCGACGTTGCGCAACGACTTGTTGGCCCTGGTGACTGCACCCTTGATGGCATCGTCGGTGCTGACCGTCGAAGTACCGACGATTTCGGTGACCCGGTAGACGCTGTCGCTCATGTGCTTCTCGATTCTGTTGTGCCGGTGATCGATCGCTTACACACTCCAACGTTACTGATCGAAGGCGGACGCGGCGGCGATCACGCAACATCCGTCGCAACCCGACGGGCCGGGGATGATCGAGCCGGCGGCGCTGCCAGCGGGGATGCCCGAGGAGAACTGTCAGCTGATTGTTGTCAATATTCACGACCTCCGTGGTTTGCTGCGACCAACAGTCCTGGGAGCGGACGGCTTTCAAGTGTTACCGCGTCGCCGCACCCTGAGACGACCGCCCGGCGGCGTCGGTCCTGAAGACGCGCGTCTGGTTTTGCAGTTACGATTCGCCCATGGGCACCCGCGTCCACCGATCCCTGCCGGCGTTCGGAGACGCCGTGCGTCGGCGTGACCCTGGATTCGATGCCCTCCGCCGCGCGATCCGGCCGGCGATCGTCGTTCCTGTCGGTGCCGCGATCGCCGTGCAGTTGGGCGGCGCACAGACCCCGCTGTTCACCATCTTCGGCTCGTTCGCACTCCTTGTGCTCGTCGACTTCCCTGGCACACGGGGACGCCGGGCAGTGAGCTACACGGTGCTGGCCGTGGTGGGCTACGCATTCATCTCGGCTGCCACGTTCTTGGCGAAGCCAGGCTGGCTCGGTGCGCTGTCGATGCTTGTGGTGGGCGTGGTCGTCTCCTACGCGGCGATTCTCAGTTCCAGTTTCTCGGCGGCGCAGCGGGCTGCCTTGTTGCTCTTCGTGTTGCCGGTCGCCTCCCCAGCGGGACCGCTGTCGGACCGGTTGCTCGGCTGGACTCTCGCACTCGTCTTCAGCGTCCCCGCAGCGCTGTTCTTGTTGCCGCCTCGGCACCACGACGAACTCCGCGAGCGGGCCCGCGACGTATGCGCCGGCCTCGCCGGCTACCTCGATTCGCGATCTGCCGACGCTGATCCTGACGACATCGCCGCAGCCATGGACCGGCTGCGTCAGATCTATCTCGGCACCGATACCCGGCCATCCGGACTGACCGCAGGCAGTCGGGCACTGATCCGAGTGGTCGACGATCTCGAATGGCTCACCTCGCAGGTGAGCAAACCCCAGGCACCACTGCCAGACCCCATGCGCGAGCACGCAGTCAGCGTCTTGCAGCGCTCGGCCGACGTGCTCACCACCGACACCGCGGCGTCGCGGGCTGCGCTCAGCGACGCCGTGGCCGCACTGACATCGCTGCTGCACAACCGGTTCGGGGCCCACATCGAGTTGATCGTCGCCGACGAGAGCGAGACAGACGCCGAGTCGACCGGCGTGCGGTTGCTGAGCGCCCACACGGTCTGCAGCACGATCGCCCTGATCGGACGTACGGTCGCGTGGGCCTCGGCCGCCGATGCACGGCCGATGGTCAGCAAGATCCTGGGCGGTCAGTTGCCGCCAACGGGTATGGCCGATCTCGTCCTCTCCGAATATGCCGCAACCCGGATGTCGGTGTCGTCCACGGTGATCAAGGACTCTGTCATCGCCCGCAACGCGCTGCGTACCGGGTTCGGCCTGGCCGCTGCGGTCGCGCTCATCCATGTCGTGCCTGTGCAACACGGCTTCTGGGTCGTTCTCGGAGCGATGTCGGTCCTGCGGACCAGCGCGCTGACCACCGGATCCAATGTCGCGCGAGCCGTGCTCGGCACCGCCGCCGGCTTCGTGGTGGGCGCTCTCATCGTCACCGCACTGGGTACGAACGAGGTCGCCTTGTGGATTGCGCTGCCGATAGCAGCATTCGGCGCCGCGTACATCCCCAAGGTCATCTCGTTCGCTGCCGGGCAGGCGGCGTTCACCGTTCTGGTCATCACTCTGTTCAACGTGCTCGACCCGACCGGCTGGCGGATCGGATTGATCAGGGTCGAGGACATCGCGATCGGATGCGCGGTCGCGGTCGTCGTGTCGGTGGTGATGTGGCCGCGAGGTGTGGCGGCCACGGCGCGGGCAGCGATCGACAGTGCCCAAGATGTATTCGTGCGTTACCTGGTGGCGGTCACCACCAGGATCACCGCTGGTTCGACACCCGCCGGTGAGACCGAGATCGAAGACCTGCGCGCACAAGGCCTGCTGGCATATCGCGCAGCCGACGACGCTGCGCGCCAATACCTTTCCGAAACCGGAACTGCCGTCGAGAAGCGGACCCCAGTGGTGCGGGCCGTGAGCCGGGCCAATCGGTTGCGCGTTGTCGCCGATTCGATCGCCGACCTCACCCCCACCGCGACCCCGGCCGACACCGGCCCCCGACTGTGCGCGGTGATCGACGCCCATGCCTCCCGGATCGGCGCGGTGGGGGTCGACGGCGCGGGGAGGATTGCGGCTGAAGCCGTTGCCGCTCTGCGTGCCGACACCGAGGAGAACGGCATCAGCGTCGCCCAGGCCCGTCCTCTCATCGCCACCACGGCCTATCTCGGCGAGCTCGAGCTCGTCGAGTCACCGGCACTCGCATCTGACGCGGCACTTACCGAATAAATCGGTTGCCCGCACCTATCTGGGTGCTCAACACTGTCCTGACCTGCACAACCACCCCGGCTCAGCAGGGTTTGGCAGAAAGTTTGCCAATACTGTCAATTCAGCCACTGTTGGCAAGAAGTTTTTGAACGGATAGTTACTGCCATGGAACTCTTGGTGATCTTCGGACCGGCCGTTGTGGTCGGATTGATTGCGACGTACCAGAATCGGTCGTCGCTCGGGGCGCCTCACGGCGTCGGGTTCGAGCCGGATTCCGGCCGCGCCCAGCTGGAACTGGAATTGGTGAACCGGCGCGAGACGGTCAGCCATGCGCGATGAGCTCACGCGTCGGCAGACATCTGCCCTGACCGCAGAGATCGAACTTCTCAGGTCATTCAAACCATATGCAGCCCTCCGCAGTTCGCTCGATTGGCGTTTTCCGGGCACCCGCGACATCAGCCCGTTCGTGTCGCTCCGCGGCCTCACCGGGTACAGCGATGACGTGGCGCGCGACATCGTCGAGACGGCCACCGCCGGACTCGGACTTCGGTTCGGCGACGACCAGATTGCCGCCTTCGGGACCCACCTGGCCGACCTCGCCGACCTGATCGACCATGCGGTCGCCGGCCGGCTGAACCGCCTGTATCGAGCCACCTCTCGCCGACGTCCCACTTCTCAGCCCCACCCTTGACGGGCAAGATGCGCTCTCAGGACTCCTCGAGCCTGAGGCGCCGACTGATGCGCGCGAACTCCGGCGGTCTTGTATGAAGGAGTGGTCTGGACCGCATCTCGTGGTCGCGTTCGGACAGCAGAGACGAGAGGTCTGCCTGACATGACTACGCCTGAGATCGACCCCACCGTCCCGCCGAGCGGGACCGGCTGCCTCGACTGCGAAGGCACCGGTGGATGGTGGTTCCATCTGCGCCGATGCACCAGTTGTGGGCACATCGGTTGCTGCGACGACTCGCTGTCCCGACATGCGTCGAAGCATGCGACGGAGAGCGGTCACCCGATCATCCGTTCCTTCGAACCCGGTGAGGATTAGTTCTGGAACTACGAGACCAACGACTACTACAACGGACCCGCGTTGGCGCCCCCGCAGTCGCGACCTGCCGACGAAACCGCACCGGGCCCCAAAGGGCACGTTCCCGAGAACTGGGTGAGTCTGCTGCAGAACCGATCCGACTGATCGCGAGATAGTCGAGATCCGGCACAGCCGGCGGTCAGTGCACCTCGGCTGCCTTGACCGCGAACGCCGTCGCGAAGTCCTCGCTTGGCTCGATCGGCGTGATGACATCGATGAGGATTCCCTCCGGGCCGGCCACGATGAAGTGGCGCTGACCGAAATCCTCCGACCGGATCGGCAGCAAGGCCTCGAGTGGCCCGTCGGTCACCAGCCGCCGATACTCGGCGTCCACATCGTCGACCTCGAGATTGAGCAACACGCCTGCCGACACGTATCCGCCGCGGCCGTCGGGAATCGTCTCGTGCGAGGCGTCGAGCACCGCGAGTTCGAACTGATCGCGTCGCATGCTCACGTACCAGTCCGCCTCGAAGGTGACGTCGAACACCAGATGGTCGCGGAAGAAGCGCGCGGTCGCGGCTACATCGCTGGTCATCAGGACGGGATAGAAGCTGGTCAGTGCCATGACGATTCTCCTTAGAAACTTTGTGTATGTATATTCGCATTTCTATACATACACGGCGTATGTATAGTTTGGCAACGGGTGAGAATTCGGAAAGGTGTGGTTCATGGGAAGGGCGAGCAAAGAGCAGAGCGAGTTGACCGCGGCGCGCATCCTCGACGTCGCGATCGACGCCTTCGGTTCCCGCGGATTCACCGCGGTCAGCCTGGAAGACGTGGCTGCGGCCGCCGAGGTGACCAGAGGTGCTGTCTACCACCACTTCCGCAGCAAGTCGGGTCTGTTCCGGGCGGTGCACGCCGAGACGCAGCGTCGCGTCGGCCAGGCGGTCGACGACGCGACATCCGGCATCGGTGACCCATGGGAGGCACTGGAGACCGGCTGCCACACGTTCCTCGAGGCGAGTGTGCGGGCGGACCGACGACAGATCATGCTCATCGACGCGCCCTCGGTCTTGGGCTGGGATGTCTGGCGAGCCCAAGACGCCGACAACTCCGGGCGATTGCTGCTGGCGGTTCTCACCAAACTCGACACCGCCGGTCTCCTCGACGTCGCGTCGGTCCCAGCGGCCAACGCGCTTCTGACCGGTGCGATGAACGAAGCTGCACTGTGGATCGCGGCGTCGGAAGCACCTGCTCAGAGCACCGAGGACGCCTGGCGCACCCTCCGCAAGATCGTGCGGTCGCTCCACTCCTGAGACGACGTTGTCGGAGCCCGGAGGCACCATGGCCGCACCAGAGTTTCCGGCGAGAGAGAGGTGCCCATGACCATCGTGGTGACAACTCCGACCGGACGCGTGGGATCACGCGTCGCGGAGTTACTGATCCAGGCAGGCGAACGTCCACGTCTGCTGGCCCGTGACGCCGAACGCGTCGATCCGGCTCTACGCAGATTCAGCGAGATAGTCGAGGTCGACCTCGGCGAGGCTGAGGACGTGGCCGCCGCCTGCGCGGGCGCAGACACCCTCTACTGGGTCGATCCGCCCACCACCGACGACGACCCGATCGCCGGTTACGACCGGATGGGAGCCAGCGCTGCGCACGCGGTCGAGAACAGCAGCGTCAGCCGCGTCGTGTTCCAGAGCAGCGTTGGCGCCGAGGCGCGCGGCGGGTTCGGCGAGATCGACGGCCTCGGTGCCACCGAAGAGCGATTGAACGCGACCGGCGCCGACGTGACGCATCTTCGGTGCGGATATTTCTTCAGCAATCTGCTCATGGATCTCGACTCACTGCGCGCGGGTCATCTGTTCACCACCCTCCCGCTAGGGCAGGCCCTACCGTTCGTCGATCCCAGGGACATCGGGGATGTCGCAGCAGCGCTGTTGCTGTCCAGATCCTGGTCAGGCCGCCGGACACAGGGTGTGCATGGCCCTAAGGACCTGTCGTTCACCGACGTCGCGACCACGCTCACCCAGACCCTTGGACAACAGATCACCGCGGTGCAGGTCAGTGATGACGACGTCGCGCAGCAACTCGGTGGACTCGGCATGACTGCCGCGCAGGTCGACGGCATCGTCGGCATGATGCGCGGCACCCGCGAAGACTTCATTGCCGAGGATCCTCGCGACATCCGCACCACCACCCCGACAACACTTGCGGCGTGGAGTTTTTCGACGTTGCGGCCGGCATTCCTTGGTTGACCGGGCACGTCGGCATCCGGTGGCCGTAGCCTACGGGTGAGATTTTGCCGCCGAGAGGACCCCGATGCCCACCGAATTCGACCTGCTGCCCGACAACGCGAACGAGATCGGCCTCCCGCCGTCTCCATTGCCGGCAGTGACGCGCGTCGGCACCGAGGTCGACGGTCACCTTGTGAGCGCATTGAAGTGGACCGCGGACTCGCCCCGGATCGTCCTGCTGCACGGAGGCGGCCAGAACGCGCACACCTGGGACAGTGTCCTGCTCGCCCTCGGCGTACCGGCGCTGGCCATAGACCTTCCGGGACATGGTCATTCGGCCTGGCGCGACGACCATGACTATCGCCCGCTCCCCAACGCTCCGTTGGTTGCCGCAACGATCCGCGAGCACGCGCCCGATGCCGAACTCGTGGTGGGGATGTCGCTGGGTGGACTGACGACGATCGCGATCGCGGCACAACATCCCGATCTCATCTCGCGGGCGGTCCTCGTCGACGTCAGTCCCGAGTCGCCGAGGCGGTTCGAGCAGCTCAGTGGCAAGGACCGGGGCACCGTCGCCCTGGCCGGCGGGGGTCCGGACACCTTTGACGACCTCGACGAGCTGATCGAGTTGACGGCGACGGCCGCACCCAACCGGAGCAGGTCCTCGATCCGCCGGGGAGTCATCCACAACACCCGCCGGCTCCCCGACGGGCGCTGGCAGTGGCGTTACGACCGCATGCGGGAGAACATCGATTCCGAGCCCCTCTGGGACGCCCTCTCCGCGACCACGATTCCGTACACGCTGGTGCGCGGAGGAGCCTCCCACTTCGTGGCCGATGCCGATGTCGACGAGTACCGGCGCCGACTGCCCGACATCGACGTCATCACCGTTCCGGGATCCGGCCACTCCGTGCAGAGCGATGCCCCACTCGAACTGGCGGACATCATCCGCGCCGTGCTCGACAAGGCCTGACAGCAACCCACCGGACTCCGTCGCCGCCGCAGCAATGGTGTGAGCACCACGGATCGCCCGAGCCGGTCAATCGCTACACCGGGTAGAACAACGCTCGCCACAAACTCTTTCGCGATACTCTCGTTCCGACCTGTGCAGATCAGCGCGGTCTCAGGTGGTGCGTCAAGCGCCGACGAGGGGAGTCATCGATGGCGGCCGAGATCGTCGACAAGGCGCCGCCCAAGGCGAAGTTGGTACTCGGCACCCTGATCTTGGTGGCCGGTGTCGCCAACATCAACCTCGCGGTGGCCAACGTCGCGTTGCCCGACATCGGAGAGGCGTTCGACGCCAGTGCCGTGGGCCTCAATCTTGTCGCCGTCGGCTACTCGCTGGGGCTGGCTGCCTCGGTCCTGTACTTCGGCGCTCTCGGCGACCGGCACGGACGCAAGCGGATGCTCGTCATCGGCATGAGCCTGTCGATCCCGGCATCGCTGATCGCCGGCTTCGCGCCCAGCATCGAGGTGCTCTTCGCAGGTCGGCTCCTCGGCGGTATAGCTGCGGGCCTCGCCTATCCGACCACCCTCGCGATCATCACCGCTTTGTGGCAAGGGGCCAGCCGCACCAAGGCAATTGCCGCGTGGTCAGCACTCGGTGGCGCGATCTCGGCGCTCGGGCCGGTGCTCTCGGGCGGGCTGCTCGAGATCTTCAGTTGGCATTCGGTCTTCCTGGTGACCATGCCGCTCGCGGTGATCGCCCTGGTCGCCGCGTGGAGGTTGGTGCCTGCGGACGGTGGAGACGCCAGCGAGAAAGTCGACAACCTCGGCGGTGTCTTCTCGATCCTGTTCATCGGCGCGATGGTGCTGTGCCTCAACTTCCTCCCCATGGCCGGCGCAGGTCTGGCCGCCGCGATCCTCGGTGCGGTGTCGGTGAGTGCGGGCATCGCCTTCTTCATCCGCCAGCGCCACGCGAGTACCCCACTGTTCGATCTCAAGATCGCGGCTCGCCCGACCTTCTGGGTCGCGGCCATGGGTGGTGTCGTGGTCTTCGGCACCCTGATGGGCGCCATGTACATCGGCCAGCAGTACCTGCAGAACGTTCTGCACTACTCGACGCTGGCCGCGGGCTCTTCGGTCCTGCCTGCTGCGATCAGCATGGTGGCGGTGGCACCGTTCTCGGCACGCCTGGTGGAGGCCCGCGGATCCCGGCTGACATTGCTCCTCGGAATCGCGATCATCGCCGTCGGCATGGTCGCGGCCATGGTCCTGTGGACCGAGACAGCACACTACTGGCGGGTCGCCTTCGTCTACATCTGTATCGGGCTCGGGGTCGGCATTGCAGGCACTCCGGCGTCGCGCTCACTCACCGGATCTGTACCGCTGTCCCGGGCGGGCATGGCCTCAGGAATGTCCGACCTCCAGCGCGACCTCGGCGGGGCCATCATGCAGTCGATCCTCGGTGCCATCCTCACCGCCGGCTACGCACACAATCTCTCGAAACAGATCGCGGGGTCGCCGGACGCGAGCACCATCCCCGACCAGACGCAGGCAGCTCTGACCAAGTCGTTCTCCAGCGCCGAGGATCTGGCCGCGCGCTACCCCGACCACGCCGACGAAATTCTGTCCGCGGCTCGAGAAGCCTTCGTACACGGCGACTTCCTGGCCTACGGCGCCGCGATCGGCGTAGTCCTGGTCGGCGGACTCGTGGTGTTGTTCTGCTACCCGAACGCCGCCAGAGAGCGCGAGCTGATGAAGGAGTATGCGGCGGAGAAACGCTGATTTCACAGCGAGCTCGGTGTATTTCGATAGCACGTCCTCTTCTTAGATGTGAAAAGTAAATAGCAACCGGGATCATCTGTCGCGGTGAATATCTCGCATACCTCGAATTGTCACAGTCGGTGTGTCAAGCTCTGCGTCAACACTTGACGGCGGGAACAGAATGAACTTGAGAGCATCGGTAAGCTCCCTACTCTTGGCCGCGGCGACCGCGGCCCTACTGATGCCGATCGCCGCGTCGGCATCACCTGCCGGGACAACGATCGACGACCTCACCCCGAAGCTCAGCGAGTCCGACTCCGGTTACACAGTCTCGCTTGGCTTCACCAACTTGACCGACGCGCCGATCATGCTTCGGGCCGTGCCGATCGCAGCTGACGTCGGTTGTGCAATCGAACTGAGCCCGGCCACCGTCCCGGCGGCCACCCACCAATCGGTGACTGCCGCGGTTCCCTCCACCTGCCCAGTGGAGAAGGACGGTTTTGACTTCAATGTCATATCGGATACCGAGCAGCGTTTTGATATAGCGTCAGAGATCGAGCCATCGACCACCCCCGACTGGTACATGCTTCTTGCCTTTCCCACCGCACTGGCCGTTGTCGCCGCGGTTCTGCTGATCGCGCTTCATTTGTGGACGCCGCATATCGGACGGCCAACACATGGCGACCCAGATTTGAACAAGCCCAGGCTGCGATGGGAACTGAAGTATTTGGGCGCGACTTACAATTTCCGCGACGGTTGGGTCACCAACACCACTGCGTTGCTCGGCGTGTTCACCGCCATCTTTGGCACCACTGACGCGGCCACAGCCCTATTCGGCGACGACGCGAAGGAGTCGCTCAATCTCGCGATAGTCTCGGCTGGAATCGCACTCGCTTTCATCGGTGCCGCACCACTCATCCTGGTCGCACTCAAACGGACGCGTGTCGAAATGGTAGACGTGCCTGGCGCCGAGCCTGCGGCGAAAGCACCGCTGGACGTCGAGACGGACGAAGTCTACGGTTTCGTTGTCGCTTCGACTTTCACCATCGCTGGGGCTTTGGGTCAACTCTTCATATTCTGGCAGCTCTCTGAAGGACTGAATCTCCCGCGGTTGTTGAACTGGGTGCCGTTCGCGGTTTTTGCATTCACCGTGGTGATCTTGGGAATGTTCGCAGTCACAACGATGTGGTCGACCATTCGAAGAGGAATCACCAAACCGGTAGCTGTCGAATCCGACACCATCCTGGCCGCAAGATTGCTTGCAACCGCCATCAAACCTGATGCGGTCAACACTTTCGTTCAGGCCCTACCGCCGGATACGATCTGGCCCTTGACGAGCTCTGGAGACTCCGGGGGCGCACCTCACCAACCGGGCACGCTCATGTAGGTCTCACCGGGCTAGGCACAGGGCTCAGGTTTCCTTGCGACCCCGCCAGATCCGTTCGAAAGGGAGTCGCCACGCGTGCGGAGCGATGAGCTGGTGAATCGCGTTCGGACCCCACGAGCCCTGGTCGTAGCTACGCACCGGCGGCGGATTCTCGAGCAACGGAGCCGAGACCTCCCAAAGCCTTTCGATACCCTCCGCGGTCGTGAAGAGGGTGTGGTCGTTCTTCATCGCGTCGAGGATCAGTCGCTCGTAGGCCTCCAGCACGAGTCCGACCTGATCGGTGTCCTGCATCGCGAACTGCAGACTCAGCTTGTCGAGCTTCATACCTGGGCCGGGCTTCTTGCCGTAGAACGACAGCGACACCTTGAACGCGTCGGCGAGGTCGAAGGTCAGGTGATCCGGGCCATGTTGTCCCACACCGGATCCCTCCGGGAACATACTCTTCGGCGGCTCGTGGAAAGCGATGGAGATGATGCGCTGGCCTTCACCGAGACTCTTGCCGGTGCGCAGATAGAACGGGACGCCGGCCCAGCGCCAGTTGTCGATCTCGGCCTTGAGCGCCACGAAGGTCTCGGTCTCGGACTCCGGGGCCACCCCGGGCTCATCGCGGTAACCCGCGTACTGACCGCGCACCACGTTGTGGGGATCGAGCGGCCGCATCGACCGGAAGACCTTGTTCTTCTCCTCACCGATGGGGCCAGGGGCCAACGCGGTCGGCGGTTCCATGGCGACGAACGCGAGGATCTGGAACAGGTGGGTCACCACCATGTCCCGGAATGCACCGGTCGACTCGTAGAAGTGTGAACGCCCCTCGAGCGACAGCTTTTCCGGCACGTCGATCTGGATGTAGTCGATGAAGTTCCGGTTCCAGATCGGTTCGAACAGACCGTTGGCGAACCGGAAGGCGAGAATGTTCTGCGCCGATTCCTTGCCGAGGAAATGGTCGATACGGAAGATCTGTTCTTCTTTGAACCACTGGTGGATCGACGCATTCAGTGCCACCGCGCTGTCATGGTCGGTACCGAACGGCTTCTCCATGATCACGCGCGATCGTTTCACGAGATTCGCCTCGTGCAGCATCTCGAGAACCGCCATCGCGGCCTTGGGCGGGACGCTCAGATAGTGCAGCATCCGGGCCTCGCTGCCGAGCACGTCGAGTTGCTCCCGCACCGCTGCGGCCAGCGCCTCGGCGCCCTCACCCTGCGGAACGTAGGTCAAGGTCGCACCGAACTCGGCGGCGGCCTCCGGGGTGAACACCCGGCTGGAGAACTCACTGCACGCCTTGACCCCGATCTCCCGGAAGCCTTCGCTGTCCATGTCGTCGAGCGAGGTTCCGACGATCCGCATCGGCGGGGCAAGTTTCGACATGAACAGGTGAAACAGCCCGGGCAGGAGTTTGCGGCGCGCCAGATCGCCTGTGGCCCCGAACAACACGACGACGTGCGGGGAGAGTTCCCGCTTCTCTTTTGCCCCGCGGGGCTCGATCACATCGGTCACACCGTTGATCGTCCCACTTTCGCACCGTTCGGGCGCGACAACCGGATCAGCCGACCGCGCGCGCCACGTTCGTGAGTGATGCGAAGACCGCCGAGTAGTCCGCGGCTGCCTTCTTGATGAAGTCGTCGAGCTGCGGCAGATCGTCGATCACGAAGTACAGCCCACGGCCGGGTATCGCGGCACCCAGCTCGAGCAACAGCGGCGCGAGAGTTGTCTGCGGAGCCAATGAGTGCGTCAGGTCGCCACCCGTGAACACCGGGATCGCCACCACACCCTTGAGGCCGTCGGTGCCGTACTGATCGAGGAAAGCCTTCAGCAGACCGGTGTATGACGCCTTGTAGGTAGGGGTGGCGAAGATGACCAGATGACTGGCCGCCACCGACGTCTTCGCGGCGGTGACCTTCTCCGAGCCCCACTGAAACAATTCGTCGGCAAGATCGGCGAGTTCGATGACCTCGAGGTCGTAGGTTCCCTCGGCGAGTAATGCCGGGACCAGCGCCTCGGCGACGGTACGGGTCCGCGACTGCGGCTTCGGATTTCCTACGACTACAGAGACCTTCACAGGGTCGGACATCAGGTTGTCAGCTCCAGACTTCATCGTGGTGGGTATGGGTCGGCAGGTAGGCACCGGGCCCGAACTTCTGATCGTAGAAACCTCGGTCGAGGTTCTGCGCTTGCAGGTACATCAGCACATGAATGGTCGGCACGGTGCCGGGCAGCTTCCCGAACCGCTGGTAGATGTACTCGGCCTGCAGGGTGACGAGCTCTTGAAGACCCTGTGCCGGAAGATATTTCGACCGCACCTTCGGCGAATCCGACCACGGTCCCGGGGTGTCCGGATGTCCGGGGCCACCGGGGCCGAACTTGCGCTGGTAGTACTTCTCGACGCCGGCGGTGACCGAGTCGACGAAGGGTGGCACGAGGGTCTCGAACACCCCCTCGAGCCCGGTCGCATTCGGGAATGGCCAGCGATCGTCGGTGTCGTACGAGAATCCCAGACCCGGCGCCTTCGGATCGCCACTGGCACCGAGGACACTGAGCCGGTCGAGGCCGTCGAACATCCAACCGCCCAGGCCCAGCCCCTGCAGGAGCAGTACGCCGGTGTTGGTGGCGGTCGCCAGCTCGGCGCTCGCCTCGGCCAGCGTGTATTGCTCGACAAACGAGAGCGGCACCGGATCGTCGAAATGCGCCAGCGAGGAGAACTTCTCGATGCCGGGGATGGGGTTGTCGTGCACGTCGTCGTAGATGACATATCCGTTGGCGGCAAAGAAGTTGAGGTTGGCCACCAGATGCTCGGAGAGATCGGCGACAGGGAACGCCAGCAGACTGCCGGGCCAGTTCGCGATCCAGGTGTTGTGGCCTTCCATGTACGGCTCTTCCCGCGGCAGCACCAATCGCTCTGACGACAGCTGCCGATAGCTGTCGGCGGTCGAGGAGATCCAGGATTCGAGATCGGCCGGCTCTGCGGCGCGGTTTTGTTGCGGCGCCGCATCGCGCGAGCCGAAGAAGTAGGTTCCCGAGTCATCGGTGAAGAACAACTGGCTCGTGTGAAGGGCCGCCGCCGACGGGAACGTCCTACCGCCCGCCGACCCCGGGTAGTTGGGCACGTTCGGCGCATACCCGGGATGGCGTGTGATCCCGTAGTTCCAGCCCGTCACCCCGGCCAGAACACTCACGATGAGTGCGCGCTCGACGTCCGTGATCGAGCGTGGAGGCTCGGTCGATTCGTAGGCCAGCGGCCCGTCCGGGATACTGCCACCCACGGGGAATCTCCGCGAACGGCGACCTACGATCGCGTCGATCAGTGGAAACTGCCCCAGTTCGGCCAGCGCCTTACGGTGTTGCTCCGAGATCTCCAAAGTCATTCTTGTAGTCCCAACACGAACTCGACGATATCCCCGGCGACCTCCGCGTGCCCCACATCATTGAGCAGGTCGTGCCTGATGCCCGGATAGACGATGAGGTCGGCGCCCGCGATCTGAGCGAAACTCCGGGCGACCGATACCGGCACCACCGGGTCGTCGCCGCCGTGTAGAACAATCGTCTTCACCGGCAGCGGACCGGTCAGCCGGCCCCAGGGGGCCGGAAGGTCCTGGCCGAAGAACACGGTCAGATCGGGTTCGGGAAGGCCGAACGGATCGTTGATGAGCTGGTCGACGTAGAACGGATCGGCTGACAGTGCCTCGGGGGTGAGTTCCAGTTCACCCTGGGGTTCCCACGATGCCAACGGACCGCCGCTGATCACCAGACCGTCGATGGCAGCCAGTGTCTCGTCGGCGATGACTGTCGCAGCCGTGGCGCCCAGGCTGTGCCCGATGACGACCAGCGGGAAATCGGTGCGCGCATGCTCGATGAGCCGTGCGCCCGCCTGCGCCAACTCTGCGATCGGCGCGGCCTGACCGCGCTCGCCGGACGAGAGGCCATGGCCTGGTTGATCGATCGCATAGGTCGAGATGCCCTCGGCGGCAAGCGCGAAGGCCAGCCGGTGATACAGGTTGCTGCTCTCTCCGATTCCGTGCAGCAAGACCACCGTTGCGCGTGGCTGTTCAGCAGGCCAATGGCGGTAGTAGAGGGCCGGTTCCGTGTCTGAACTGGTCGGAACCAGCGGCATGACGACTCCCAGCGCTCTCTGCGGCCGGCGGTGGTGCCGAACCGTCGGTGACATTACGACAGCATCGGGGCGTTGCCACGGGTTTGAGTCCGTGAGAGTTTTGGTCTTTCGTCCACAGAATCAGTGCGCTCGGGGTTGACTTCACGTTGACTTGAGGTTCCACCATCGAGAGATGAGCAGCACTGACATGAGCGCCCCTGCGCTGAGCACGACTTCATCCACCATCGATCTCGACGCCTACTTCAAACGGGTCGGGCACGCTGGATCGGCCGCACCGACCCTGGAGACCCTGCACGCACTGGTGGCCGCGCACACCCGCACTATCCCGTTCGAGACCATAGACCCACTGATGGGGGTTCCGGTCATGGATCTCGGTGCCGGCGCACTGTTCGAAAAGCTGGTCAGCCGTGGTCGCGGCGGCTACTGCTACGAGCAGAACGGCCTGATGCGGTACGTGTTGGCGGAATTGGGGTTCACGGTCGAGGCGTTCGCCGGCCGCGTGGTGTGGATGATGCCCGCGGACGCACCGATGCCGGCCCGCACACATCAGGTGTTGTCGGTGACCGTCCCGGGCACCGGGCTCGAGTATCTCGTCGACGTCGGTTTCGGCGGTCAAACGCTGTCGTCGCCGATTCGCATGATTCTCGACGAGGCACAGCCGACTCGGCACGAGCCGTACCGCATCGTTCGACACGGCGACGAATCAATGCTCCAGGCACTGGTGCGCGACGCGTGGCGACCCCTATACACCTTCGCCCCGACCCCCGTGCCGCAGATCGACCTCGAGGTCGGCAGTTGGTATGTGTCGACTCATCCCGCCTCGGGGTTTGTCGTCGGGATGACGGTCGCTCGGATCACCGACGATGCCCGCTGGAACCTTCGTGGACGAAATCTTTCCGTGCACGGCCGCGACGGGACCTCGACGAAAACGGTTCTGCAGTCATCCGCCGAGGTCGTCGAGCTCCTCGACCACCGATTCGGCATCAACTTGACCGGCATCGACGGACTCGAGCAGCGGGTGGCTCAGGTTCTCGACACCTAGGATGTGACCCATTCGTGGGTTCAATGAAGCAAATCAGCGATGCTTTGTGCTTAAGGTAGGCCCACTTACGTTAGAAAGGGTGTGCCATGACCTCCGACCCGAACCCGGCGCCGACCAACCATCCCGGCGTGGGCGATCACGAAACCGCCTTTGCCGTCGGCTCCAGGGTGGTGATCGACGAGGGAAGGTCCGGGAAGATCGTCGATGACTTCGGGCCTCCCGTGGAAGGCT
Organism: Williamsia sp. 1135; assembly: GCF_002095395.1. GTDB lineage: Bacteria > Actinomycetota > Actinomycetes > Mycobacteriales > Mycobacteriaceae > Williamsia. Next base: position 55,870 of record NZ_MJEI01000093.1, on the reverse strand, counting down.
CGGCCGTCGACCTCGGGGGAGGCCACGAGACCAGGCCCAGGCGCTGGGCAGTCGCCCTCGACGACGGGGACCTCGTATTCGTGGACGACGATGGTCTCGAACCGGAAGGCGACGGTCCCGCTACGCTCAAGGGGTGAACCTTCTCGGATACGCAGCGGGTGAAATCGTTCGTGGCGAGGGCCGCGGGGCCCCGATGGGATTTCCCACCGCGAACATCGCCGCCGAAGACGAAAGCCGGATTCCTGAGGACGGCGTCTACTTCGGCTGGTTTTCCCTGGCGGACGGCGATCCGCCCCGGGGTTCCCTGCACCCGGGCACCTGGCTGCCGGCCCTCGTCTCGGTCGGCGAGAACCCGACCTTCGACGGCCGCGAACGCACGGTCGAGGCTTATGTCATCGACTTCGACGAGGATCTGTACGGCGCGAATGCGATCACCGAGCTCACCCACCTCGTACGCAAGCAGGAACAGTTCAACTCGATTGACGAACTGATCGTTGCGATGAACGGCGACAAGGCCTCCGCGCGGACGTTGATGTCGCAGTACCCCACTCGGCCGCAGCAGTCCTGACCCGCCTGATCATCCCCGGCGCGCTGCCTCACAGTTCGGTGACCCCTCGGCCATTGCTGCCGAGTTGGCCGCCGGCGCGACGTTGTGCCGCACCGCATTTCCTGCGCTGACACCTGCCGCGATCGCTCGGATCGCACTCCAGAACTTCTGTACCGCTTGGCGGTTCTCTGTACCCATGCATCGATCATGGGGTACGGCCGGCGCGTTCGACAGTGGCACCAATGCCTATGATCGCTAAGATAGTGACATGAGCAAAACTGACAATGCCGGGCCGCGGCGGGTGGCCGTCCTCGCGTATGACGGGATGACGGCGTTCGAGATGGGGATTGCCGCAGAGATCTTCGGACTCTCGGAATTGTCTGATCTCTTCTGGCCCGGGGTCGGTCAGCCCTGGTACGAGCTCAGGCTGTGCACCGAAACTCGGGACAGGGTGCGCGTCGTGGGTGGCGCCACACTGCGCACACCGCACGGACTCAGCGAGCTTGCTGCCGCACATACCGTGATCATCCCGAGTGTCGCGGATGTGCGCGCTCCCGCCTCACCGCGACTCGTCGACGCCGTCCGAGAGGCTGCAGACCGCGGCGCCCGGGTCGTCTCATTCTGTTCCGGCGCGTTTGTCCTCGCTGCCGCCGGCCTCCTCGACGGCAAGAGGGCAACCACCCACTGGCGCTACACCACGATGCTCCAAGAGCGCTATCCCGCAATTGATGTCGATCCGCGACCACTCTACGTCGACGAGGGCTCGGTGTTGACGAGTGCCGGGTGTTCAGCCGGCCTCGACCTCTCACTACATCTCGTCCGCTGCGACTACGGTCCGCAGATCGCAAACGATGTCGCCCGGAGCCTGGTGGCCGCGCCTCATCGGTCCGGGGGCCAGGCGCAGTACGTCGAGAGTCCGATACCTGCCCTCGACGGCGACAACGCCATCACCGACGGTATGAATTGGGCCTTGGCACACATAGATTCACCGATCAGTCTTGATGAATTGGCAGACCGGGCGATGTTGTCCAGGCGCAGTTATCTGCGGCAGTTCACCAAAACCACCGGGACCACCCCGATCAAATGGTTGATCGCGCGGCGCATCGACACCAGCCTGGAACTGCTCGAGACATCAGACCTCCCGGTCGAGCGCATCGCAGGAATGGTCGGATTCGGGTCGGTCGTGACCTTCCGTCATCACTTCACCCGCATCATGAACACCTCACCCAGTGAGTATCGGAGCACCTTCACCGCCGCCTGACACCTCGCCGCGTTCGGACACCCTACGATGTCCACGTCCCGGCTGCGATCGTCTGCCGCGCAACATGTTCGACGACGGCACCTACCCCAGACTCGGCGTAGACCCGGCGTTGCTGGTCCGCGCCGTTGCCCTCCGCGAACACGCTTGCCACCCCGTCCCGGACAGCCGTTCCCTCGCCTAAGACATCGAGGGCGTCCGAGATGTGCTCGATGAGAGCATCTACAACCGACCTGGCGGCAACCATGTCTCCGCTGAATGGGTCGACCAACGAACCTGCGATACCGTCGCGGGCGGCGCGCCACTTGCCGAGGCGCACAAGCTCCCGATCAATGGTCGGGTGGGCAGGCCTGCCCTGGTCGATCGCGGCCAACTCGGTCATCACCAATGCGCGGACAACGGTTGCGTACAAGACGGTTTCGGACGCGGTGGCCGGTACGTCGGCGACTCTGACCTCGACCGTCGGATAGTCCCGTGACGGTCGTACGTCCCAGTAGATCATTCCCTTGTCGAGTGCTGCACCAACCGTGAGCAGGCGGGTGACCGCAGCGTCGTAGTCGGACTCCGAATCGAAGTGTGGCGGAGATCCGGCGCTGGGCCATCGCGACCAGAGAACCGTTCGCCAACTGCTGTAGCCGGAGTCGACTCCGTCGTGGATCGCCGAGTTCGTCGTGAGTGCCAGCAACACCGGAAGCCAGGGACGCAGTGCGTTGCCGACGGCGATGGCACGAGCACGGTCCGGAACCGCGACATGGACGTGGCATCCGCTGACACCCTGTTCGCGAGCGAGCAGCCCGAAGTTGTCCGCGATGCGCCCATAGCGTTCGTTGGCAGACACCGGACGGGCATCACCGGCCGCGGGCGGTACCCCACAGGCCAGCACCCGGCCGCCCACCTCTCGCGCGGCGAGGTCGGCTGTCCGCCGGCTGCTGACCACGAACCTGCTCAGCTCCTCCGCCGTGTTCAGGATGGGTGACGCGGTCTCGATCTGGCACGGGGTCAGTTCGAGATCGAGATCCAGACCCAGGGAGTTCGCCACATGGCGCACGGCGGTGCCCTCCATGAACGGCGCCCCGGACAGGGCGTCGACGAGTAGCAGTTCCTCCTCGACCCCAAACGTGGGCGCGGTCATCGGAAGAGCCGTTGTGTTGCCCTCGACACCCTGCTCAGAGCTGCTGTTTCCGGTCCCGACCGGTGCTGGTTTGTTTTCGAGCACTCCCACTGGGTACCCCATAACCGAACTCATCTACCGAACTCGAGAGGAGCCAAATGTCCGGAACCAAGAGAGCACAACCTCTACGGCGAAGTCTCCGCTCGAGGCTGGTCCTCCCGGTGGGATGGTCCGGGCTGCTCGCAGTGATGGCCGGTACCGCCGCTCTGGCGCTGACGCTGATCACGCTCGCCGGCGGGCACATGCAAGCCGCGTTGTTCTGCGGCTTGGCGGCCATCGGACTCAACACGTGGGCGTTCTTCGCCTACCGCGCAACCGATGCGCTCAGCGACGACCACCTCGACTACCTCAAGAGTCGCAGGGACCATGCCATATACCGCACGCACTATCCGCTCCAGGGCGAGCATGCCTCGCACTGATCGAACCCGAGGCCCTCAGATGACCAACGACGTCGAGAAGCGCTGGAACGACCCCGCAGCGTTCCGGGGCGCAGCCCTGTACGTCGTGGCGGTCGTCCTGGTCGCCGCTGTTTGGCTGGTAGTCGCGCTCACCGTCGGATCAGGGGGATTCACGTGGACGTTCGGCGTGACCGTGATCCTGCTCTGCGGCGGCATCGGCGCGCTGGTTCAGGCGTACCGAGTATGGAAACGGGCGGGTACCTGGCCGATCTGGCAAGGCGCAGGCTGGTTCCTGTTCGCGTTGATGCTCGCCTCGTTGGGACTCGCCACCTGACGCGGGTATTGATCCGCAGCGTCGAAGGAATTCCGCCTACTGATTCGCTTCCTTCTCGGCATTCTTGAAGTACTGATTGCGTGCTATTCGCGAATCCCCGAACGTGACCGCGCGTTCTCGTCGCGAGTTGGTCATCATCGTCGCGCCCCAGTTCAGCAGCGTGCCGACACGGTTTCGCGCACCGGCCAGGAACGCGATGTGGATGACGCCCCACGAGATCCAGCCGAGACTCCCCGACAAGTGCAGTGGCCCGGCCTGGATGAGGGCGTGACCGCGCGCGACGTACGCCGCATTGCCCAGGTCTCGGTACTTGAAAGGCGCCCGCGGCGCCGACTCGATCGCCCCCGACTCGACCTCCGCAGCGATCAACTTCCCGGCATGCCGTCCGCCCTGCATCGCCACCTCGGCGACGCCCGGCAAGTTGTCGCGTGACGACATGTCACCCACGACCCAGATGTTCGGGTGGCCCGGCACCGACAGATCGGGTTCCACCGCGATACGCCCGCTCCGGTCCTGCGGCACCTCGAGTGCGGTTGCGAGCGCCTTGGCGAACGGCACCGCCTCGACACCGGCAGTCCAGACGACCGTCCTGGTGTCGTAGCGGGTCTTCGTCTTCGGCTCGGCCTTCGCGGTGGTTTCGATGTCCCTGGGGGTCACGTCCGTGACGTGGACACCGAGATGTGTTTCCACGCCGACCTTTTCGAGAGTACGCAGGGCCCGCTTCGACAAGTTCTTGTCGAAGCTCTCCAGCACGCGGTCACCACCGTGGAACAGCAACACCCTCGCCTCGCGCGGATCGATCGACCTGAACTCGTGAGTGAGCGCGTGTACCGCGAGTTCGCGGATCTGCCCGGCCAGCTCGACCCCGGTCGGTCCCCCACCGGCGACCGCGAACGTGAGCCAGGGCTTGCGTTCTTCGGCGGTGGGCAGGGACTCGGCCATCTCGAAGGCGCTGACCAACTTCCGGCGAATCGTCAGCGCGTCATCGAGGGTTTTCATACCCGGTGCCCAGTCGATGTATTCGTCATGTCCGTGGTAGGCCTGCTGCATGCCCGCCGCAACGACGAGATAGTCGTACTTCAGATCGAACGTCGAACCGTTGACCCTGCTGGCGGTGAGAATCTTCGCCGCGGGGTCGATCGACGTCGCTTCCCCGAGCGCGACGTGAGCGTTTTGCTGTCGACGGAGCAGATGCCGGAGAGGGCTCGCGATCGATCCTTCCGAGAGCAAGCCGGTCGCGCACTGGTACAGCAGCGGCTGGAAGACGTGACTGGTTCCCCGGGACAGCAACGTCACCTCGACGTCGGCGTTCTTGAGACGGCGGGCCGCGTGCAGGCCACCGAACCCGCCTCCCACGATCACCACATGCGGTCGTCCTGGTGCTGTCATCGCCCGTCGGCCCCTTTCGTCGGTCTACGTATCCTTTCCCGACTGCGGCAGAACCGCAAACACTTCGGGTAAGACCAGCAGCTCAGAGGGGCCGACTCAGACCGAGGTCAGATAGCCGCCTCCGCGTGGAAAGAAATCTTTGCCCGAGTGCTCGACACCGTCATCGGTTCGCAACCGCTCGATGACCAGACCCCGGTTCCTGCCCCGGTACGCGTCGGAACCGGCGACGATGACCATGCCGTCACCTTCATGGATGAAGACCCGACCGGGGGTACCGCCGTAAACACCCTCCGACACTGTGGCCTTGGTGATGCGGAGGCGTCGATCACGAAAATGTGTGTACGCGTTCGGATATGGATCCGACTGGGCACGAATCAGGCGCTCGATGTCCGCGGCGGGCCACGACCAGTCGATCTGGCTGTCGAGGTCGGCGCGTTTGTGGAAAAACGTGCGGTCGGCGAGATTCTGCGGCTTCCACACCGCGGTCCCGGTCTCGATGAGATCGAGGGATTCCAGCAGCACCGCTGGGATGATGTCGATTGTCGCCCGGACCAGATCCGTTGCCGTATCCGTCGGGCCGATGGGCACGGCCCGCTGCACCAGAACATCGCCGGTGTCGAGCCCGTCGTCCATCCGGTGGGCGGTCAGACCGACTTCCGGCGCCCCGCTGATGAGCGCCCAGATGACCGGCGAGAACCCGGTGAACTTGGGCAGCATCGAGTCGTGGAGATTCAGGGTGCCGTGCGGGGGCAGGTCGAACAACTCCCGGGGCAGCCACGTGCGCCAGTTGTTGGCGACGATGATGTCGGGTTCGGCGTGTTTGACGCGTTCGATCAGCTCGTTGTCGGGGCGTTGAGCCAGGTGGACCGGAATGTCGTGGGCGCGTGCGAGATCCTCGACCGAATCGGACCAGATGCTCTCGTAGGAGTGCTCGCTCGGCGGATGTGTCACCGCCAGCACCACATCGTGGTGTGAGTTGATCAACGCGTCCAGGGTCTTGTGGCCCCAGGTTTGGTAGCCGAAGGTCGCTACTCGCATGAACTGACCTTTTCGTTCGTTCGGGCCGGTGCCCGACGGCAGCGCCACAGCGATTTATTGGGTTCAGCTTGACCGAATAACCGGCCTCATGCAAACCTAGCCTTACCGAACTATTCTTAGCGAAGCATTCCCTAACATCCGGGCCACGACTGTGTCCTCGGCAGGTGATTTACGCGCTCAGAGAAGATACGAGAGAGCGTCACGTGGAATCGGTAGATCCGTCGCAGATCAGCCCCGCCGGCCGATCGGTCAGCGCAGCCGACGGCTCGGCTTTCCCGCTGACCGCGGCTCAGCGGGGGATCTGGTTCGCCCAGCACCTGATGCCCGACACCCCGATCGTCATCGCCAACTACGCGGAGATCAACGGCCCACTGGACGTCGACCTCCTCGACGACGTGGTGCGCGACAGCATGCACGAGATCGACTGTGGCATGCTTCGATTAGTCGAAATAGACGGTACGCCTTTTCAAGTCGTGGACCGCACCCTCACCGACAGGTTCGAGAGGATCGACCTGCGCCGCGAGCCCAACCCCGCAGCTGCCGCGCAGGCCTGGATGGTCGCGAACTACTCGGCACCGATCGACTTGCTGCAGGACCGACTCATCAAAGGCGCAGTGATACGGCTCGGCGACGAGCATTACTACTGGTACTCCTGCATCCACCACATCGTCATCGACGGCTACGGCGCAATCCTGCTGATCAACCGCGCCAGCGACCTGTACACCGCGGCGTTGGACAACCACGATCCGAATCCGCCGTCGGTGCCGCCGCTGACCGAGCTCAACACGGCCGAGGATGCATACCGCGCGTCTCCGCGTTTCGCGAAAGACCGGGCCTACTGGATGGGAAAGGCTGCGGGACTGCCGGACCCGGTGAGCCTGACACCGACAACCGCAGCGCCGGACGTCTGTCCGCGACGCATCGGCGGCCTGCTCTCGCCGCAGCTCACCGCCGCGCTCGACGACGCCGCCCAACAGACGAAGTCGTTCCAGACCCCGATGCTCATCGCGGCGCTCGCAGCGTACGTGTCGCACGTGACCGGCGCCGACGACGTGGTGCTCAGCCTCCCGGTCTCCGGCCGCACCAGCGCAATCCTCCGCCGTTCCGGGGGCATGGTCTCCAATGTCGTCCCGATCCGCGTGACGATATCGCCGACGACAACCGTCGCCGAGCTCGTCGGGCAGGTTCAGCTCGAGCTCACCGGCGCCCTTCGCCATCAGCGGTACCGCAGCGAGGATCTACGTCGCGACGTGGGCGGCAGCGAGGATCCTCGGGGCTTCTACGGGCCGGCGATCAACATCATGAACTTCCCCTCCGACGTCAAACTCGGCCCCGTGTCCGGTCGGTTCCAGATCCTGTCGACCGGCCCGATTCAGGACCTTTCGGTCAATCTGTATCCCAGCGTCGATGGCACCACCCGAATCGACTTCGAAGCAAACCGCCATTCCTACACCGACGCCGACCTCAACAACCATCACCGCCGGTTTGTCGATCTCCTGGGCACCTTCGCAGCAGCCTCCTCTGATTCCCGGGTGTTCGATTTCGATGTGCTCACCGCGGCGGAGAGACGCTCGCTCGTACCGGCGCTCGGCGCACCTGCGCTCCCCCCGATCCCGCTGGCAGACATCTTGGCTCGCGGTGTGAGCGCAGGCGGGTCGGCGCTCGTCCTCGGCGACCTCACCATCGACTACGTCGACCTGGACCGATCCACGAACAGGCTCGCCCGGCGGCTCATCGGCCTGGGCGCCACTGCCGGGTCCGTGATCGCGTCGGCCTTCCCACGCGGCGTCGACGGTATCGTCGCCCTGTGGGCGATCGCGAAGACCGGTGCCACGTATCTCCCCCTTGATCCGCTGCTCCCGGCGGAGCGACTCGAGCACATGATCGCCGACTCGGCGGCGACGATCGGCCTGACCGACGCCACCGCCGGGCTGCCGCAGACGATCCCGTGGTTCGAGATCGACGAGGTCGCCTTCCGCGGCGCTGTTGCCGCCGAATCCGATGCGCCCATCACCGACGCCGACCGTGGGCTGCGCCTGCGTCTCGACCACGTCGCGTACATCATCTACACCTCCGGCTCGACCGGTGTGCCCAAGGGCGTTGCCATTTCGCACAGGGGCCTGGCGACCTTCACGGCGGCAGCGCGTCCCGAATTGGCCGTGACCTCGACGTCCCGGGTTCTGCGTGTGAGTTCCCCGAGTTTCGACGCATCGATCTTCGAGATGGTCCTGACCTTCAGCGCCGGGGCGACACTGGTGATCGCGCCGGCAGATGTGGTCGGGGGTGACGAACTGGGCGAGGTGATACGCCGCGGGAACGTCACCCACATCGTCAGCGCGCCTGCCGTTCTGGGCACCCTCGACGCCACCGGACTCGAGTCGCTCGAGGCCATCGTGGTCGGCGGCGATGTGTGCCCACCCGACCTCGTTGCGAGGTTCGGCACCCGAGTGCGGTTCTTCAACAGCTACGGTCCGACAGAGGCCACCATCGTCGTCAGCATGTCCGAGGCCCTGGACACCCCTGCGGCGATCACCATCGGCGCGCCCCTGCAAGGGGTCCGGGCACTGGTGCTCGACCGTTGGTTGCGCCCGATGCCCGAAGGCGTCGCCGGTGAGCTCTACCTCGCGGGTCCGGGTTTGGCCCGCGGATACGTCGACCGCCCGGCGTTGACCGCAGGACGGTTCGTCGCCGATCCGGTCGGCGGAGGCCGGCGCATGTACCGGACCGGCGACATAGTTCGCTGGACCGCCGACCACCGGCTCGAGTACCTGGGACGAACCGATTCACAGGTGAAGGTCCGAGGCCAACGGGTTGAACTCGGCGAGATCGAGGCACTGCTGAACCGCCGTGCCGACGTGGGCACAGCGGTGGTCGTCGCCCGGAAAGACCGGCGCGACCAGACGATCCTGGTCGCCTACATCTGTGCCGCGCCGGGCGCGGTGGTGCAACCGGCTGCCCTTCGGGCCGCTGCGGCGCAATCACTTCCCGGCTACATGGTGCCGGCGGTGATAACCGTGCTCGAACAGATGCCGACCACCCGCGCAGGCAAGGTCGACCGGACTGCCCTCCCGGAACCAGAACTGGCATCGGCCCCTTTCCGGGACCCCGCAACCCCCGCAGAAGTCCGCGTCGCGACGATCTTTGCCGAATTGCTCGACCTCGACCGGGTCGGCGCCGACGACAGCTTCTTCGATCTGGGCGGCGATTCCCTCGCGGCAACCCGGCTCATCTCACGCGTGAACGCAGACCTGCACACCCGCCTCACCGTCCGCGAGATCTTCGACAATCCGACGGTCAGCGGCATCGCCCGGCGCCCGGCGTCATCGGGCCCCCCGCGCGCGATTCTGGTTCCCGGTACGCGTCCCGCGCGGATTCCGCTCTCGCCGGCGCAGACCCGGATGTGGTTCCTCCACCGTTTCGATCCCCTCGGGACCGCCTACCATCTCCCGTTGGTGGTGGGCCTCGACGGAGATCTGGACGCCCCGGCTTTGGAAGCGGCCATGCTCGACGTCGCCGGACGGCACGAGTCTCTGCGAACTGTGTTCCCAGAAGACGATGCAGGTCCCGTGCAGCGGGTGCTGCCGATCGAGCAGGCCTGCATCGACCTCACCCCGCATCCGCTCACCCCCGCCGGACTGGTGCCGGCAATAGGCGCTTTCGCGGGTGTCCCCTTCGACATCACTCAGGCGATGAGCCTGCGCACCCGGCTGTTCCGACTCGACGCACACAGCCACGTGCTCGTGGTGATCATGCACCACATCGTCGCCGACGGGGGGTCGCTGGCCCCACTCGCCCGCGACATCGCCATCGCCTACGAGGCGCGCAAGCGAGGAGCCACCCCGGGATGGCCGCCGTTGCCGGTCCAATATGCGGATTACGCGGTGTGGCAGAACACGTGGCTGGGGGCGCCGGACGATCCCGACGCAACCGGAACCAAGCAGATCGACCACTGGATGCAGGTCTTGCGCGACGCACCCGCGATCCTGTCACTACCGACCGACCGCCCACGACCGCCGGTCGTCAGCTACCGCGGTGCTGCAGTCGATTTCGTGGTGAATCGTGACCTCACGAGTCGCCTGCACGACATCGCCGGGCTGCATGACGCCACCATGTTCATGACTCTGCATGCCGCGTACGCCACCCTGCTGTCACGCCTGTGCAGCACCACCGACATCGTCATCGGAACACCGATCTCCGGCCGATCGGACCCGTTGCTCGACGACCTGATCGGCATGTTCGTCAACACCCTGCCGCTCCGGACGATCGTCGATCCCGCGACCAGCTTCAACGATCTCGTCGATCAGGTGCGCGCCGCCGACCTCGCCGCCTACGCGAACGCAGACGTACCGTTCGAACGCTTGGTGGACGAGCTCGACGTGCCGCGGTCGCAGTCCTTCTCGCCGGTGTTCCAGGTGACCCTCAGCGTGCAGACCAACACGGTGACCACCGGTGACGGGGCGGCCGCGCTTCAACTCCCCGAACTTGCCGTCCGGGCCCTGGACTTCGAACACGGGACCACTCACTTCGATCTGGCACTGAACATCGATGAACAGGTCGACGGCACCCTCCGGTGCGAACTGCGTTATGCCACCGACATCTTCGATGCGGACACCGCGGCGGCGATGGTGTCGCGCTTCCTGATGCTGCTCATCGAGCTCACCGATCGACCAGAGACGCCGGTCGGTGACGTGGACATCCTCGATTCCGACGAGTACGAGAGCCTGGTCCCCGCGCTCGGCCGCACATCGGTGGCGCCCCAGACATTCGGTTCCTTGATCGCAGCCGCAGTCGAGGCGAACCCGGATGGCGTCGCGTTGCAGTGGCAGGGCGTCGGACACACCTACCGAGAGGTCGATGACTGGTCCACCGACCTCGCAGAGCGACTGATATCGCAGGGCGCCGCTCCGGAATCCCCTGTCGCCATCGCTGTTCGCCGATCGCTGGACTCGGTGCGAGCTACCTGGGCAGTGATCAAGACCGGTGCCGCGTTCCTCCCGGTAGATCCCGCGTATCCGTCGGAGCGAATCGCACACATGCTCAAAGACTCCGGTGCTCGCCTCGGACTGACCACTGCGGCGAACCGTGCCCACCTGCCCGACACGCTGCACTGGATCATCGTCGACGATCTCATGCCCGCGGTCGCGTGTGCGGATTCGGAGGGTGATGTCAAGGGGGATGCAGACGCCGCCGCCGACGTCTCCGTCGACATCGAGCACGCTGCGTACATGATCTACACCTCCGGATCGACCGGGACCCCGAAAGGGGTTGTGGTGACCCATCGCGGGCTGGCCAACCTCGCGGCGGAACGCCGCCTGAACTACGCGATGCATCCGTCCGCACGATTCCTGCACAACACCTCGCCGAGCTTCGACATGGCCATCGGCGAGCAGATCGCCGCACTGTCGACCGCGGCAACGCTGGTCATCTCGCCACCCGATCTGTCGCCGGAGGAATTGACGGATCTGCTTGCCTCCGAACACATCACGCACGCGTTGATCACACCGACGATGCTCACCGCGCTCGATCCCACCGGGCTCGACGAGCTGATCGTCCTCGGTGTGGGAGGAGAAGCGGTCACCACCGAGCTCATCGATCGATGGGCGCCCGGCCGGCAGATGCGCAACGGTTACGGTCCCACCGAGACAACCGACATCGCCACCGTGGCCCGCCTCGAGGCCGGGCAACCGGTGACGATCGGCACGGGGGTCCACGGCTTCGAACTACTGGTCCTCGACACCCGGCTGCGGCCTGTTCCGGTCGGTGTCACCGGAGAGCTGTATCTCGCGGGACCGGCACTGGCCCGCGGCTACCACCGCAGACACGCGCTGACCGCAGAGCGGTTCGTGGCCAATCCATTCTCGGTCCCGGGTGCCCGCATGTACCGGACCGGCGACGTCGCCTCCTGGGTCGAGGGTGAACTGCGCTATCACGGTCGCTCCGACAACCAGGTCAAGATCCGCGGTTACCGCATCGAACTCGGCGAGATCGAATCCGCGGCCCACAGCCTGCCCGGTGTCCGGCAGGCGGTGGTCCTCAAACGAGTCACCGACCACGGCGACCGTCTGGTGGTGTACGTGGTGCCGCGCCAGGACGTCGCAGTCGACACCGCCGCGATCCGCACTGTCCTGACCATTGCGCTACCCGCGCACATGGTGCCCGAGGCGTATGTGGTGGTGGATCGACTTCCGTTGACCGTCAACGGGAAACTTGATCAGGAACGCCTTCCCGTGCCTGACTTCACCACCGCCACGACGCCCTACCGGGCTCCCGCCGACGCGGTCCAGACCACCATCGCCGAGCTGATGGCAGAGCTGCTCGGACAAGACAGGATCGGGGTCGACGATTCGTTCTTCTCACTCGGTGGTGACAGCATCGGATCGATACAACTCGTATCGCGCGCCCGCGCCCACGGCGTGCACTTCACCCCGCGTGATGTCTTCGAACACAAGACCGTAGCCGCGCTGGCCAAGGTCGCCGGCACCGATCCGGCAGACGACGTACAGCTCGCGGAACTCCCTGGCGGCGGCACCGGCTCGCTGCCCCTGCTCCCGGTGATGCGGGACATGGTCGAACGCCCCGGAGGGTTCGGGCGCTTCTCCCAGACTCTGGTGCTCGAGCTCCCGGAGGGCATCGACCGGGCGGGCATCGTTTCGACCCTGTCGGCCGTCATCGATCACCACGACGCCCTGCGGGCCGTCCTCACCGATACCGGACTCGAGATCCGGCCGACCGCCTCGGTGGCGGTCGATCGTCTCCTGCGACATGTCGAGGTGCCCGCCGGCACAGATCCGAGCGCCGAGACGGAAGCCGAATACCGGCAGGCCCTGGGCCACTTGGACCCTCGCACCGGCGACATGATGCAGTTCGTGTGGATCGATGCCGGCCATTCCGGTCGACTCGTCGTCGTGCTCCATCACCTGATCGTCGACGGCGTCTCCTGGCGAATCCTGGTGCCCGACATGATCTCGGCCTGGGCTGCCCTGTCCGCAGGCCTGCCTCCGGTACTCGCCCCGGTGGGGACATCGTTGCGTCGGTGGTCGCATGCCCTGCTCGAGCACGCGATCGCGCCGGAAGCAACGGACGAATTGCCATGGTGGCAGTCGGTGCTCGCAGCACCGGACCATCCGCTGGGACCACGGCATCTCGACCCTCGGATCGATACCGTCGCAAGCGTCGAGCGGATCACGGTCGAACTCGATCGGGATCTGACCCGGGCCGTGATCGACGAGGTACCGAGAGCATTCCGCGGCAACGTCGAAGACGTGCTCTTGGCCGCGTTGATGCACGCCCTGTACGTCTGGCGGGCCGAGCACGGCGATCGGCAGGTGTCCGTGCTCGCACAGCTCGAAGGGCACGGCCGTGAAGAGACCGTGGTTCCGGGCGCCGATCTGTCCCGCACCGTCGGCTGGTTCACCAGCGTCTATCCCGTCCGATTCGACCTGAGCGGACTCGAACTGCCTGCGACCCTTACCGGGCCGACCGCGGTCGCCGTCCTCAAGCGGGTGAAAGAACACCTCCGGGCGGTCCCGCGGCGCGGGATCGGATTCGGGATCTTGCGTCACCTGAACCCGGCATCGAGTGCCGCCCTCACCACGACCCATCCGCCCGAGATCAGCTTCAACTACCTCGGACGCACTGGGGCACAGGCGATTCCCGAGGACCTCGCCCAGCTCGGCTGGATGCCCGCGGCCGACGGCATCCTCGAACCCGATGCGGACCGGGACATGCCGGCGGCCGCCGCGCTCGACATCAACGCGCTCGTCACGGAGTCGAACGGCTCCGCTGTCCTCTCCGCAGTCTTCGGGTATGCGAGCGGTGTGCTCTCCCACTCGGATGTGAGCACCTTGACCGAGTATTGGATTCGCTCGCTGCAAGTGCTCACCGATCAGGTGAGAGCGAACGGTGGAGAGCTCACTCCCTCGGATCTTCATCCGTTCCACGTCGCCCAGGCCGATCTCGACCGCTGGCTGCAGCGTTACCCCGACATGTCCGACGTGTGGCCGTTGTCTCCGCTGCAGCAGGGTCTTGCCTTCCACGCTCAGTTGGCGCCCGTCCGCGATGTCTACGTCTCGCAGACCGTGCTCGACCTCGAAGGTGTGGTCGACGGCGCCCGCCTTCGATCTGCGGCAGTGGCCCTGGTCGGGCGATACCAGAATCTCCGAACCGCGTTCGTGACCGACAGCGGCGGCGCGGCAGTACAGATCGTGGTCGACCACCTCGAACCCGACTGGCAAGAACTGGACGTCAGCGATCTGGACATCGACGAATCCAGCCGTGCCGTCGGTGGCGTGCGCCGCAGCGAACTCGGCAAACGGTTCCGACTCGAGCGGCCTCCCCTGCTGCGGTTCGCATTGATCAGAACCGGGCACGACCGCTGGCAGCTCGTGGTGACCCTCCATCACATCAATGTCGATGGCTGGTCCATGCCGCTACTGCTCCGAGACCTGTTGATGCTGTACGCGACACACGCCGACTCCGTCGTTCTCCCACCCGCACCGTCGTACCGCGATTTCCTCCTGTGGGTAGACCAGCAGGACCACGACGCCTCGCGGGCAGCATGGGCCGAGGCGTTTGCAGGGTGCGACCAGCCCACGCTGTTGGTCGAGAACCATAGTGCGACCGGCGAGATCGACTCCGTGACCGATGTCCTCGACGAGGCAGCAACGGCTGCGCTGAGTACGGTCGCAGCCGGGTTCGGCGTCACCCTCAACACCATCGTCCAAACCGCCTGGGCCATCGTCATCGCGCAGCAGGTCGATTCGCAGGATGTCGCCTTCGGCGCCACCGTCTCGGGACGGCCTGCCGATCTGGACGGGGTCGAGTCCATGGTCGGACTGTGTATCAACACCGTTCCGGTCCGAGTCGTGATCGACGCCGACGAACCGATGTCCGCTCTGCTGCAACGACAACAAGCCGAGCAGGCCCGGCTCCTCGAGCACCACTACCTCGGTTTGGTCGATGTCCAGGCTGCGGCCGGACCCGGTTCCGTCTTCGACACCCTGACCGTCTTCGAGTCATATCCGCTCGACGCAGACGCGATCGCGGCCGCCGGATCGATCGACGGCATGCAGATCACCGGCGTCGACGGCTCCGAGGCCACCCATTATCCGTTGTCACTGACCGCGAATCCCGGATCGGAGCTGACGCTTCGCCTGACCTTTCACGAGAACGCGTTCACGCGTGGAGCCGTCGAGGCGCTGTCCGGGAGACTGCATCGAGTCCTGCGGGCTGTCGCCGAGGAACCGGATTCACCAACCGGACAGCTGCAACTGTTGTCCGACGCCGAACGTGCCGAACTCGTCCCGATGCGGGGTCCTGCAGCAGTGCCCCAGGCCACCCTGGCCCAGCTCATCGCATCGGCCGTGGACGCGAATCCGGCAGGGACCGCGGTCCTCTGGCGGGACCGCGAGTACAGCTACCGCGACGTCGATGAGTGGACCGATGTTCTCGCCCGCCTACTCGCCGACCGCGGGGCCCGCCCCGAGACCTTCGTCGCCGTCGCCGTGCCCCGGTCGCTGGATTCGGTACGCGCGGTGTGGGCGGTCGCGAAGACCGGTGCAGCGTTTGTCCCCATTGATCCGCACTATCCTGCTGATCGCATCGCGCACATGCTCTCCGACTGTGGAGCGGCCTTGGGCATCACCACTCGCGACCAACGACCCGGCTTGCCGGACTCGGTGACTTGGGTTGTCCTCGAAGATCTTCCGCAGGAGATGTTCACCGCGCCCGTACAGCCTTCCAACCACCACGCGTCGGATCTCCGGCACCCCGCCTACATGATCTACACGTCCGGCTCCACCGGTACGCCCAAGGGCGTCGTCGTCACGCACCAGGGGTTGGCCAACCTGGCCGCAGAGCGACTCCTGCGGTACCACATGACCAGCACGTCACGCTTCTTGCACAACACGTCGCCGAGTTTCGACATGGCTGTGGGAGAACAGATCTCTGCCCTGTCGGCTGCGGCGACCCTGGTCATCTCCCCGCCCGACCTCACGCCCGCCGAACTCTCCGATCTCATCGGCAGACACGGGGTCACCCACGCGCTGATCACGCCGACCATGCTCGGCATGCTCGATCCGGTCGACCTGCCCGGTTTACAGGTTCTGGGCGTGGGCGGCGAATCGGTCTCCGCCGAACTGGTCGATCGTTGGGCCCCGGGACGGCAGATGCGCAACGGCTACGGCCCCACCGAGGCGACCGACATCGCCACGGTCTCAGAGCTGCACGCCGGGCGCCCGGTGGCCATCGGACGACCGGTCCACGGATTCGAACTGCTGGTTCTCGACTCACGCCTTCGCCCGGTGCCCGCTGGTGTGACCGGCGAGCTGTATCTGGCGGGCCCGGCGCTCGCTCGCGGCTACCACGGCAGACCGGCGCTCACCGCAGATCGATTCACAGCCAATCCCTTTGGCGCCGGCGGAGCCCGGATGTACCGAACCGGCGACCTCGTCACGATGATGCCCGCCGGCGAACTGCGCTACCACGGCCGATCCGACAACCAGGTCAAGATCCGCGGGCACCGGATCGAACTGGGTGAGATCGACGCAGTCCTCACGCGACACCCCCACGTCGATCGCGCCGTGACCATCGCCCGACCCGGACCGGGCGGACAGGTCGTACTCGTCTCCTACGTCGTAGCGCCGGCGCACGACGGATCACGAACCGATGAGATCTCGGAGTTCGCGGCCGAGTTCCTGCCACGGCACATGCTGCCCGGCGTCATCATGGCAACCGACTCCATTCCGTTCACGCCGACCGGAAAACTCGACGAGAGGGCGCTACCGCAACCCGATTTCGAGTCCGGGGTACCTCATCGCGCGCCCGCCACCGCCACGGAGGTCCTCGTGGCAGCCGCGTTCGCCGACGCACTGGGCGTCCCGGCCATCAGTGTCCACGACGACTTCTTCTCCATCGGCGGTAATTCGCTCACCGCGATCGGGGTGCTCGGAAGGATCCGCGATGAGCTGCAGCGCCCGATTCCTCTGCAGTGGTTCCTCGCCGACCCGACGGTGCTCGCGCTGGCCCGACGCATCGACACCTTCGATCCGATGGCTGCCGATTCTGCGCTCGACGTCGTACTCCCGATCCGCGAGACCGGCACGACGACACCGCTGTTCTGTATCCACCCGATTCTCGGCCTGTCGTGGAGCTATGCCGGTCTCGCCCGGCACCTCGACGACAACCGACCTGTCTATGGTCTCCAGGTGCCCGGGTTGCACTCCGAGGAACCTCTCGCCGACTCGATCGAGGCGACCGCGCAGCGCTACCTTCGTGAGGTCCGGCGGATTGCCCCCGACGGGCCGTACCACCTCCTCGGCTGGTCGTTGGGCGGCGTCATCGCGCACGCCATGGCAGTGCAGCTCGCGCAAGCGGGTGCCGAGGTGGGATCGCTGATCATTCTCGACAGCAGCGCAATTCCCGTTGCGCCCACCGACGACACCGGTCTGCGCGCCGCCGACATCCTCGGCGCTCTGGGTCTCGACGACGTCGGCGCAGACCACCTCAGTCACCTGACCACGGAGTCCATCGCCGATGTCCTCGCCGAGATCGAGGACATGCCGCCCGGGCTGCGCCAACCCCAGGTTCAGCGTCTGATCGCGGCCGCCGAGCACCATGCAGCGTTGCTCCACAAGCATGTTCCGGGGAGGTTCGACGGAGACCTGCTGTTCTTCTCGGCAGACGCGGATGCTCCCGGCTCGACGGCAGCGTTCGACTCCTGGGCTCCCCATGTGGCAGGCGTTGCCCAGATGCATCCGCTACCGGTCAC
Organism: Williamsia sp. 1135; assembly: GCF_002095395.1. Taxonomy (GTDB): domain Bacteria; phylum Actinomycetota; class Actinomycetes; order Mycobacteriales; family Mycobacteriaceae; genus Williamsia. The sequence goes on along the minus strand of NZ_MJEI01000093.1, from coordinate 37,968 downwards.
CCATTGGCAGATGTGCAGCCCTGCGGCGCTGCGTACGGCCGGGCCGATCATCGCGGGACATCTCGAACGCGGTGCGCACTCGGCCAAGATCGTCGAGGCCGGCGGATGACGGCACGAGACACGACCACCGGCTGGTCGATCATCCGGCAGAGCCTGATCGACCGGCGCGGAACACTCACCGCCGCTTCGGTACTGCTGTGCCTGCACCAGATGTGCGAGGTTGCGGTTCCCATCCTCATCGGCGTCATCGTCGATCAGGCCGTCGACGGCGGCGACCTCGGAGCCCTGGCCTGGTGGATCGGTGTGCTCGCCGGTGTCTTCGTGGCACTGACGATCTGCTACCGGCTCGGCGCCCGCCTCGGAATGAACGCAGCACTGCATCAGGCTCATCGACTGCGCATGGACGCGGTGCGCCGGATACTCGGTCCCCGGCGGTTGCGGACCGACCTACGCAGCGGCGAACTGCTGGCCGTGACCGGAACCGACGCCGATGAGACCGCCGCGCTGTTGCGTTACCTGCCACAGGCTCTGGGCGCCCTGGCCGCTCTCGCCGTCTGCGCGGTGGCCCTGCTGATCATCGACGTGCCACTGGGTCTCGCGGTGCTGTTCGGGGTGCCGCTGGTTCTGGGTCTGCTGCAGCTGAGCGCTCCCCTGCTGACCCGTCAGACCCTCAGCCAGCAGACCCGCATCGCCAGAGCGACCGGCGCTGCAACAGATTTGATCGCCGGACTGCGACCTCTTCGCGGTATCGGCGCCGAAGACGCGGCAGCGCAGCGATACTCCACCGCGAGCCGGCACGCGTTGACGGCCATGCGCCGCACGGCCGCAGGGCAGGGCGCGTTCATGGGGGCTGCGATCGGGGTCAGTGCGATCCTGGCGGTGGCGGTCGCGACCGGAGCGGGGTGGTACGCGCTCGAAGGCCGCATCAGCATCGGTGAACTGGTCACCGTTCTGGGGTTGGCCCAGTTCTTCTTGGAACCGCTCGCCATGCTCTCCCTCTTACCGGGCAAGGCCGCAACTGCCCGGGCCTCGGCGCAGCGTCTGGCCCTGATCACCGACGCCGAGTTCGCCAAACCTGCCGCGGTCTCACGGCTCGGACCAGGACCGCACGGTGTGGAATTCCGGAATGTCGAGTACGCATCGCTGCACGGACTCAGCATGATCGCCAAACCCGGTGACTGCCTGGGCGTGGTGGTGACAGACCCTGTCGACGGCACGAGCATCATCGACCTGCTCGCCGGAAGCGCCACGCCGCACCGCGGCGAAGTGTGGGTCTCTGACATCCCGGCGGCCGCGGCCGATCTGACCGAGCTCCCCCGCGCACTGCTGGTGCAGCCACATCTGACGGACCTGTTCAGCGGTTCCCTGCTGCACAACGTCACCACGGGCGCGCCTGCCGCGGCGGAGTCGGACGCCGCAGCCGCACTCAGGGCCGTTGCGGCAGCCGACCTGATCGACTCCCACCCGGACGGGATCGACCGGATGATCTCCGACCGCGGGCAGTCCTTGTCCGGTGGTCAACGCCAGCGGGTCGCGCTGGCCCGGGCACTCGCCTCCGGCAGTTCGGTTCTCGTACTGCATGATCCGACGACCTCCGTCGACTCGGTCACCGAACGGACTGTGGCCACCGAACTCTATCGACGACGCCACGAGGGCCGAAGCGACCACACCACGATCGTCATCACGAGCAGTCCCGCCCTACTGGCGTCGGCAGACCGCGTGATCTTCGTCGATGGTGGCAGGGTGCGCGGCGAAGGTACCCATGCCGAGCTCGCCGCGGCCGACCTGCGCTACCGCGAGGCGGTGCTCCGTTGACCCTCGCACACGGCCCGACCGGGCACGCGGCACTGCCGGTCGCAACAGGTGCCGCGACTCGTCGCCGGCTCACCGTCGCACTGGCGCAACGCAGACCCGCCCTCGTCCGGATTGCCGTGGCCTCACTGCTCGCCGGGGTGGCTGCGGTCGCGCCGGCCCTCGTACTCGGGATCCTGGTCGACGAGGTGGCAGGCGAGGGCCGGCTCTCGGTTCTGCTTCCGATCGCCGCGATCGCTGCCACCGCCGCCCTGCTGGGCGGACTGGCCACCGGGTTCTCGATGTACTTCATCGCCGCTCTCGGGTCCGATCTGTTGGCGGACCTACGGGAGTCGGTCATCCGGACCGCCTTACGGCTGCCCGCCGAGACCATGGAGGACGCCGGCAGGGGCGACCTGCTGTCCCGGGTCAGCAATGATGTTGCTGCGGTGAGCAAAGCGGTCTCGACGGTCCTGCCGACGGTCGTGATCTCCACGGTGCTCGCTGCCGTCAGCATCATCACCATGGCGGGTCTGGACTGGCGGCTCGGTCTCGCAGGGGCCATCGCGATCCCCCTGTATGGTCTCGCCCTGCACTGGTACCTGCCACGTTCGACACCCCGCTACAGAGCCGAACGACGCACGGTCGCCGAGCGATCCCAGGTACTCGTCGAGAGGATCGTCGGTGCACGAACCGTGCACGCCTACGGAATCGAAGAACGGGAGATCGCGCGGGTCGAAGCCGCATCGGCAGCCGCGCGCGACATCTCCATCTCGGCCTTCACCCTGTTCACACGATTGGTGGGGCGGGTCAATCGGGCCGAGTTCATCGGTCTCACAGCAATTCTGGTGGTCGGTTTCATCCTCGTCGAGGGCAGTGCTGTGACCGTGGGTGCGACCACCGCCGCCGCGCTGCTCTTCCACCGCCTGTTCAACCCGATAGGGATGATCCTCTACAGCTTTGCCGATCTCCAGTTGGCCGCGGCCGGCCTGACCAGACTCGTCGGCGTGGCCGACGCCGACACGACGAATGAGACCGATCCCGGGTCGGCTCACACCGTGCCGGCTGACAGTGCTCTCGAGTTGCGCGATGTGCACTTCGGTTACGACGCAGGACGTCCGGTGCTGCGTGGTGTGAGCCTGCGTATCGAACCGGGGACCTCGGTGGCACTCGTCGGACCGAGCGGCGCAGGCAAGTCCACGCTTGCGGCCATCGCGGCCGGCACGTATCCGCCGGCATCGGGTTCCGCGACGATCGGCGGAGTCGACCTTCATGCCCTGCCCTATCGCACCGTGCGCCAACACGTCGTGGTGCTCAGCCAAGACGTGCATGTGTTCGCCGGCACGATCGTCGAGGACCTGCAGTTGGCGAGACCGGCGGCCGACGCCGACGACATCCGAGCGGCCCTCGCCGGCGTCGGCGCGCTCGAGTGGGCCCAAAATCTCCCACATGGCCTCGACACCATCGTCGGTGAGGGTGGCCACGAACTCACCGACGCCCAGGCACAGCAACTCGCGCTCGCCAGACTCGTGTTGATCGACCCACCTGTTGCGGTGCTGGACGAGGCCACCGCGGAGGCGGGGAGTCTGGGAGCCCGCGATCTCGATCGTTCGGCCGTCGCCGCCACCGCGGGACGCACGACGCTGATCGTCGCCCACCGACTGAGCCAGGCGGTCACCTGCGACCGGGTGGTCGTCATGGACCGAGGAGTACTGGTCCAGCAGGGAACACCATCGGAACTACTCGCCACGCCGGGCCCCTTCGCCCAGTTGTGGACCGCTTGGAACATCCAAGGACAAGGAAAGGATGCGGATCATGAATGACCACAACACGGAGGTCGTCGACATCCTCGGCGTCGGGTTCGGCCCGTCGAATCTTGCCCTCGCGATAGCGTTGGAAGAGCTCAACGCCGAATTGCCGGCGGAGCAACAACTCACGTCGCGATTCGTCGAGACCAAAGAGCAGTTCGGTTGGCATCCGGGGATGCTGCTCCCTCGCACCACCATGCAGGTGTCGTTTCTCAAAGACCTGGCGACGCAACGCAATGTACGAAGCCGCTACACGTTCCTGAACTATCTGTCCGAGGTGAACCGGCTCACGGAATTCGTCAACTTCCAGACGTTCTTCCCGACGCGCCATGAGTTCCACGACTACCTCGAGTGGGCGGCCCGCGGCGTGAACGCCGCTGTCTCGTACGGCAGCCGGGTGGTCTCGATCGACAGCACGGGCGACACCTTCGCGGTCAAGGTGGAGGGACGACATGCGGGTGTGGTGCGCGCCCGCAACATCGTGGTCGCTGCAGGGCTGGCAGCGAAGATGCCGCACGGCGTGGCAGCATCGAAGCGGGTCTTCCACAACCACCAACTGCTGTCGCATCTGGCTGAACTGCCGGACCCGGCTCCGAAGAGTTTTCTCGTGATCGGCGCCGGTCAGAGCGCCGCTGAGGTCGTGGAGTACCTGCACACCCACCATCAGGACTCACAGATCCACGCGGTCTTCGCCAAGTACGGATACAGTCCTGCCGACGACAGCCCGTACGCCAACCGTATTTTCGACCCCGGGGCCGTCGATGACTTCCATTCGGCCACACCGGAATTTCGGCAGCAACTCATGAGGTACCACCGGGGTACCAATTACTCGGCGGTCGACCTTCCGCTCATCGAGGAGTTGTACGCGCGAGAGTACGACGAGAGGGTCCGCGGGCAGCGCCGTCTGTTCGTACACGGCGCGTCGCAGGTCGTCGCAGTCGTCGAGAGCGCGGACGAGGTGACCGTGACCGTGCGCCACGAACCCTCCGGCCTCACCGAGGACATCGCCTGCGATGCCGTGGTGTGCGCGACCGGCTTCAACCCGATGAACCTGCGCGTCATACTCGGTGATCTCACCGACAGCATTGCGTTCGACGCCCAGGGCGCCCAGGTCGCGCGCGACTACCGACTGGTCGCGAAGACGCCCCTGCCCGGCGGCGTGTTCCTGCAGGGCGGGACCGAACACACGCACGGGATATCCTCATCACTGCTGTCCAACAGCGCTGTTCGAGCGGGCGAGATCGCGAAGTCGATCGCCCGCGATCGTTGGGATGTGCGCGCCCGTGCGTCGACGACTCCGCGAGCGGCGGTCTGACAGCGCTGAACAGCAACGTCATACCTCGGTCGGCTCTGTGTGCCGAATGAGTTCGCCAATCACCACGGGCCACACCGGCCGCGGTGGTATTTCGTGCCCGACCCCCTCCAGCGCAACGAATCTCGCGCCGGGTATCGCTCTGGCCAGCGCCCTGCCGTGTTCGAGGGGGAACAGCGGATCGGCGGTGCCGTGCATGACCAACGTCGGCGCCGTGATCGCCGACATCTGCGGATCCGCAGGAGCCTGGTCATCCGGAAGCACTGAATGGTTCTTCACACTGGACTCGATGTTCTTGGTACGCAGCACGATCCTGCGCACGAGTGCGCGCACGGCAGCGTCGTCGACCGTAAGCGTCCCGGCGTATGCACGCAGATCTGCCACCAGGTAGTTGGTCACCGCATCCGCATCCCGCCAGTCCGGTTCCGCCGGTGCATTCGACAAGTGCCTGATGAGGGCGGCGCTCGGTCCGGGTAGTTCGTCGTCGACCGGACCGATTGCAGTGGTCGAGAGCAAGGTCAGCGACCTGACCCGGGCAGGTTGGGTCAGTGACGCGAGTTGAGCGATACCGCCGCCCATCGACATACCCACCAGATGCCCCTCGGCAACGCCGAGGACATCGAGCAGTCCGATGACGTCGCCGACCAGATCGCGGGACGTATAGGTCGGCGCGCCAGGCGGGTAGGTGGCAGAGCGGCCGGTGTCGCGAAGGTCATACCGGATGACCCGGCGTCCGGCTGTCGCCAGTTCGCCGCAGAACTCGACGTCCCAGTAGTCCATGGCACATCCGGCCCCACCGATGAGCAACAGCACGGGATCGTGAGAGTCGCCGAAGGACTCCGCACACAGATCCACCCCGTTGACGGTCAGCAATTGCTTCTCACCCATGCTCACCCACCTCCGGTCCTCGAGATGCCACGACGATAGCGAGCCAGGGGCCACCGGCGCAGCCTTCTTCGCCACTCAGGTCGCAGCGCACGGCGTAATCTCGGGGCGGTGCCCGACCAAACGTCGTCGCCGGGTGAATGGAGTAGCAAGGGGTGAGCGTGCGTGGCCGAGACCGTTGATTGCCTGGTGGTCGGTGCCGGTGTGATCGGTCTGGCGGTGGCCAGAGAACTCGCTCGCGGTGGCCGGGAAGTCGTCATCGTCGATGCAGAAGGCGCGATCGGAACGCAGACGAGCTCGCGGAACTCAGAAGTGATCCATGCCGGAATCTATTACCCCACCGGGAGTGTGAAGGCCCGCCTGTGCGTGCGCGGGCGCGAGATGCTCTATGACTACTGCGCCGACCGCGGCGTCGAGCACCGCAGACTCGGCAAGCTCATCGTCGCCACCGGTCCGGAGCAGGTGTCGAGGCTCACCGCCATCAATGCACAGGCCGCCGCAAACGGTGTGCTCGACCTGCGCCGGGTCGGTGCAGTCGAACTCGCCGACCTCGAGCCGGAACTCGTTGCGGTGGAGGCTCTTCTGTCGCCTTCGACAGGAATTGTCGACAGCCACGGGCTGATGTCGGCTCTGCACCGCGACGCCGGTGACGCAGGGACCACCACTGTCCTTCGTACGCCGGTGACATCCGGCCGCATCGTCGACGGGCGGCCCGAGATCGACCTGGACGGAACGCCGGTCCGGTGCGACACCCTAATCAATTGCGCAGGCCTCGGCGCCTGGGGCGTAGCGCACGCGATCGACGGCTTTCCCGTCGAACGGATACCGAAACGCGCACTGGCCAAGGGGAATTACTACTCGCTCGCGCACGGTCGCGCGCCGTTTTCCCACCTCGTCTACCCGATACCCGCCGACGGTGGGCTAGGAGTGCACCTCACCCTCGACCTCGCGGGCCAGGCCCGGTTCGGGCCGGATGTCGAGTGGAGCGACGCAGTCGACTACACCGTCGACGCAGGCAGAGCAGATGCGTTCTATGCCGAGATCCGGAAGTATTGGCCACAGCTACCCGATGATGCGCTGAGCCCGGCTTACTCCGGCATCCGGCCCAAACTGGCCGGCCGGGGTGAACCCAATGCCGACTTCCTGATCCAGGGCCCATCCGAGCACGGCATCGACGGCCTTATCAATCTGTTCGGGTTCGAGTCTCCCGGGCTCACTTCGTGTCTCGCAATCGCCGAAGTCGTCGCCCTGCTTGCCTCCCGGAGCTGACCCCTGACTCGGATCAGGCCTCTTCGTCCGGATCGTCCGGGTTCTCGGGTTCGACAGGCGGAGGCTCTGCGGGGTCGCGCAGATTCGCGATGGCGGCATCGATCTTGACCAGCGCTTCCGCTTTCGGCGCGTAGTACAACTCGCCGGGCAGTAGTTCCAGCCACCGCACGGCCCAGCCGATCCGTCGGAAGTCGTCGTCGTCCCGATCGGGCGCGGCCGCGGCCGCGATCAGCTCGTCGTCCAGCACGAACACCGCATCGTCCAGGCGCTCCCGTGCGGCCCGCAGTTCGTCGTCATTGCGCAGGGACGGATTCTCGTAGACCAGACCCATCGCATAACGGATTCGGCGATGGAGCAGGGCTTCCGGTTCTGGCGACTTCTTCCACTCCGCCGGCGCACGACCCGGTTTACCCGGCACCAGATCGGACGAGTTGGCGAATCTACGCACCCTCTTGTTCGAGTCGTAGGCGAACCAGAGAAAGCCGAGCAGTGTCAGCACCGCGAACGCCACAGCGGCAACGACGATCAGCCAAGCCACACCGATCACCTCCTGTTCCAATCCGACGGGCGAAAGTTGTCAACACCCGCGAGGTTAGTTCACCCCAGACCGGGGTCCCGCGCCCAGCCCCGCTCGATGAAGAGGTCAGCGACTGTTCGGGGTTTGATGTCTACCTGAGCCTCACGGAAGCCCTGGCATTGTTCGCTCAGCCGGCGAAACAGTGCTGTTTGCGACATCAGGGACAACACCGGCCCTTCCGGCGGCGCGATCACACCCCACCGGGACACATAGAGCTCCGCTGAACCTCGTCCAGGCAGGTCACACTCGACGGTGATGCGCCGATAGTTGGGCTCGGTCACATCGATGGCCGCGAGTTGATCGCCGTTGAACATGTTGACGATGAAGGTGTTCCGGGTGCTGACGGTGGCGTACGGCGCAGCTGGGATGAACCCGGCGACGCTGCGGTGCGCGCTGTGCCCGACCGAGATACCGGGCGCGCTTCCCGAAAGGAACGGCACGGTGGCGTCGACGCCCACCGACGCCAATTTTCGGAGGACTACCGCGGCGCAGGCATTGGACCCGATCGCGAGCACCGCCGTGCGTCCGGCAAGGTCGGCAAGCCTGTGCCGACGAAGATCGGCGCTCAGATCGTCCACGTCGATTGCGGTCGAGAACCGGCCCTCGTGCAGCAACCCGAGACCGGGTACTGGCCGGCCGGGATACTCCTGCGGCCGAGCCGACAGATTGTCGTCGGTCACCGAGACGTCGTAGCTCATCACTGACCAGTGAAGCCCAGTCAGGCGATTGGTGCGTCGCAAACCGAGCGTGGCACGGTATACCAATGTCGATCTGGGAAGTGGTGGCGATCCTGTTCGCCGGTGTCGGTGCCGGGGCTATCAACGCCGTGGTCGGAAGCGGCACTCTGATCACCTTCCCGACCTTGGTCGCCTTTGGTTTCCCTCCCGTCACCGCCACCATGACCAACGCTATCGGTCTGGTGGCGGGCGGCGTGTCCGGCACGTGGGGCTACCGGCGCGAGCTGGCCGGGCAGTGGCCGCGGCTGAAGTGGCAGATCCCGGCGTCATTGGTCGGTGCGATCGTCGGTAGCTGGCTTCTGCTGCACCTCCCGGAAAAGGCTTTCGAGACGATCGTTCCGGTGCTGCTCGTCCTGGCGCTGTTGCTCGTCGTATTACAGACGCGGATTCAGCGATGGACGGCGAAGCGGATGGTCGCGTCACCTGACGACCCCAACGACACCTTCCTCGGACCGAAGCGGACCGGGCTGTTGACCGGCTCGACGTTCCTCGTCGGTATCTACGGCGGCTACTTCACCGCCGCCCAGGGGATCCTCCTGATGGGAGCCATGGGGGTGATCGTCAACGACAAGATCCAGCGCCTGAACGCCGCGAAGAACCTACTGTCGCTGATCGTCAACGTGGTTGCCGCTCTGGCCTACACGATCGTCGCATTCGACCGGATCAATTGGGCTGCGGCAGGTCTCATCGCCATCGGTTCCCTGGTGGGCGGCGTGGTCGGCGCCAAGTACGGCCGGAAACTCTCCCCCACCGCACTACGCGCGGTGATCGTGATCGTCGGCATCATCGGCCTCTGGCGCTTACTGGCTTGAGAACAGCCGAATCCGGCCCCACCATCTTTGAATGGTGAGGCCGGATTTTGTCGGAGGACGTGGCCGCGGTTGTTCTGGACTGCCGACGAGCGAGCGCAGCGATGCGAGGAGAAGGGAAGAACAACCGCCTGATGGCCACATCCGACAAAGCGAGCGGAGCGAGCAGAAGACTCAGTGCGAGCAGATAACTCAGTGTGAAACAGCCTTCTCCACGCCTACACCCGTCAGGCTGCGGACCTCCATCTCGGCCTGCTTGGCAGCGTTCTCCTTGCGGCGGCCGCCGACGTAGGTGCCGATGACCGCGAGGATGAAGCCTGCCGGGATCGAGACGATGCCCGGGTTCGACATCGGGAAGAAGTCGAAGTTGGCGTCGGGGAACATCGACGTCGGCTTGCCCGACACCGCAGGCGAGATCACGATCAGACCGATGCAGGTGATCAGACCGCCGTAGATGCTGAACAGCGCGCCGGTGGTGTTGAACCGCTTCCAGAACAGCGAGAACAGCAGCGTCGGCAGGTTGGCAGAGGCGGCGACGGCGAAGGCCAGTGCCACCAGGAAGGCGATGTTCTGCCCCATGGCCGCGATACCCAGCACGATCGACACCACGCCGATGACCACGACGGTGATCCGGGAGACCCGCACCTGCTGCTCTTCGGTCGCGTTACCGCGCTTGATGACGCTGGCGTAGATGTCGTGGGCGAACGATGCCGACGCGGTGATCGCCAGGCCTGCGACGACGGCGAGGATGGTCGCGAAGGCGACCGCCGAGATCACCGCCAGGAAGATCGTTCCGCCGAGTTCGAAGGCCAGCAATGGTGCTGCCGAGTTCTCCTTACCGGGTGCGGCGAGGATCTTGTCCGGGCCGACCGATTTCGCGGCGCCGTAGCCGAGAACCAGGGTGAACAGGTAGAACGCGCCGATGAGGGCGATGGCCCAGGTGACCGAGCGGCGAGCTTCCTTGGCGGTGGGGACCGTGTAGAAGCGCATCAGGACGTGGGGCAGACCCGCGGTTCCCAGAACCAGGGCGATACCGAGTGAGATGAAGTCGAGCTTCGACATGTCGCTGATGCCATATTTCGCACCAGGCGCGGCGATGTCGCGACCCGCGACCGCCTCGCTCGCCGAACCACTGACCGTGGCCTGGGCGTCGGCGATCAGCTGCGAAAAGTTGCCCTTCACCGCGAACAGCACCAAGACGAACATGATGCCGGCACCGGCGATGAGCAGCACGGCCTTGACCATCTGGACGTATGTCGTGCCCTTCATGCCACCGATGAGGACGTAGGCGATCATCAGCACGCCGACGACGGCGACGACAACGCCTTGACCGAACTTGCCGTCGATGTTGAGCAGCAGCGCGACAAGGCCACCGGCACCGGCCATCTGGGCCAGCAGGTAGAACAGCGAGACCGTGAGGGTCGACAGTGCGGCCGCCATGCGAACCGGACGCTCCTGAAGCCGGAAGCTCAGCACGTCGGCCATCGTGAATCTGCCGGTGTTGCGCAGCAATTCGGCGACGAGCAGCAATGCCACCAGCCAGGCGACCAGGAAGCCGACCGAGTAGAGGAAGCCGTCGTAGCCGTACACGGCGATGGCGCCGGCGATACCGAGGAACGATGCCGCCGAGAGATAGTCACCGGCGATCGCGAAACCGTTCTGCGGTCCGGAGAACTGTCCGCCACCGGTGTAGAAGTCGGAGGCCTTCTTGGTGGTCTTGCTGGCGCGGATCACGATCGTCATCGTGATGACGACGAACGCGACGAAGATCGCGATGTTGAGGGCGGGGTTGCCGACCGATGCGGCGTCCGCGGCGAGAGTGGTCATTTGAGCGGGCCTTCCAGCTCGTCACGAATGGCGGCCGCGCGGGGATCGAGATCACGGTTGGCGAACCGCACATAGACGGCGGTGATGATGAACGTGGACACGAATTGGCCGAGTCCGAAGATGATGCCGATGTTGATGTTGCCCCACACCTTGGTGGCCATGAACTCGTGCGCGTACGTGGCGACGAGGACGTACAGCATGTACCAGGCAAGAAAGAAGGCCGTCAGGGGAAAGACGAAGACGCGCAGCCGACGGCGCAGATCCTGGAACTCCGGACTGGCCTGCATGTCGATGAACGCCTGCGCGTCCGGGGCAGGTCGTTCGGGCGACGCCTCCGGGCTCAGGTCTGATGTGGTCACGGGAGACTCCTGGTGTGAAGGGATGTAGAACTCGTTCGAACATTAGTGAGGTCTGGGTCACAGCAGAATGGTGTGGCGACGCTCACACGGTGAGCTGTCGATCTATGCGGTGAACGGTCGGAAATCTGCGACGAACGGCACTCACTCCGTGTGTGGTCGCTCCCCCGGATTCAGGTTCGCCTCGCGGTCCTTGCCCAGGCCGAGGCCTTCCGGCGCGTGTAGTCGGGTCAACAACCGGCCGACGTCGGACGGGATCTGCGCCGCCGTGAACTTGCTGACCACCACCATCGTCGCGAAGGCCAACGGCACACTCACCGCGGCCGGATAGCCCGCCAGAGCCGCCGGCCAACCGCCGAGGAGACTGTCGGAGAAGCCGCCTACCGACGTCGCCAGCGCCGCTCCGCCCGCGACGACCCCGCCGACGATCAGCCCGGCCGCGGCGCCGGTCGCGGTCAGTCCCCGCCACCAGATCCCGAGGACCAGCAGCGGACACAGGGTGGAGGCAGCAACGGCGAACACCAGACCGACGGTGCGGGACAGATCGATGGAGGTGACCGCGACCGCCAGCAACAGCGGCACGATGCCCGCGAGCAGCGACGCGATCCTGAAGTCGCGGACACGTCCGCGCAGGACGTCGGTGCTCAGGACCCCGGCGACACTGACCAGCAGACCCGACGACGTGGCGAGGAAGGCGGCGATCGCACCGGCGGCCACCAGCGCCGCGAGCAACTGTCCACCGATACCGGACACCACGGTCCCCGGCAGGAGCAGCACCGCGGCGTCGGACGCACCGGTGATCAGTAGCTGCGGAACCCACAGCCGGGCAAAGGCACCGAGCAAGGTGGGGAAGAGATAGAAGACTGCCAGCAGGCCGACCACAGCCAGCGATGTCGCCCTGGCAGCCCGGCCGTCGGGGTTCGTATAGAACCGCACCAGCACGTGCGGCAGCCCCATCGTGCCGAGGAAGATCCCGATGATCAGCGAATACACCTGATACATGGGATGGTCGCCGCCGAAACCCCATCCGGGCGCGGCCCATTCGTCGTGGGTGGCGGGCGCGCCCGCGACCACGGGCACCGAGGAGCCCGCGGCCAGCTCCAGTGACGTTCCGCCGCTGATCTCGTGGTCGCCGGGGGCCAGGCGCACCGGCCCCCCGACCTCGACACCATCGATCTGTCCGACCGCCGTCACCACCATGTCGCCCGAGACCCGCACGACGACGTCCGTGGTGACGTCGACCGTGGTCTGCTCGGTCACCGTCGGGGGTGCATCCGAACCCAATTTCTGATCGTCGCCGTAGAAGTGGACGGCGAGCACCAGAGCGGGTACCGCGATCGCGGTCAGTTTGAGCCAGTACTGGAAGGCCTGGACAAAGGTGATCGATCGCATGCCGCCACCGATGACGTTCGCGATCACGATCACCCCGACCACCACCGCCCCGACCCACGCAGGCACCCCCAGGAGGATGTTGAGCGTCAGGCCCGCGCCTTGGAGCTGCGGGACGAGATAGAGGATGCAGATCAGCACCACCACCCCGGTGGCGAGTTTGCGAAGTCGCTTGGAGCCCAACCTGAACTCCGCGAAGTCGGGAACGGTGTAGGCACCGGATCGGCGTAGCGGTGCGGCGACGAACAGCAACAGTCCGACGTAGCCGGCGGTGAAGCCGATCGGATACCAGAGCGCATCGGCGCCGTACTTCGCGATGAGTCCGGCGACCCCGAGAAATGATGCCGCCGACAGGTACTCGCCCGAGATCGCGGCGGCATTCCAGTTCGACCCCACGCTGCGAGATGCCACCAGGAAGTCAGAGGTGGTGCGCGCCAGCCGAACCCCGTAGGTTCCGATCGCGACCGTTGCGACCGCCGCGGCGATCAGCGCGATCAATGTCGGCACGGGCACCGACTGGCCGGATATCGTCTGCATCTTCAGGGCGGTGTCAGTCGTCGACCAGGTCGGCGAACTCGTGTTCGTTGCGGTCCGCCAGCCGGTTGTAGAGCCAGCACACGGCCAGCAACATTGGGTAGACGCCCGCGCCGAGCACCAGCCACGGCAGTCTGACACCGAACACGGTCACGTCCGAGAGCTCGGGGAAGATGGCCGCGAGCAACGGGATCGCTCCCAGCACCAGCAGGGTCAGGCCGCCCAGCCGTAAGGCCAGTCCGAGCTGAGCTCGCATCAGACCGCGGATCAGGGCATCGCCGACCTCCGTGTGCTCTTGCACCTCTACCCGCGAGCGGACTTTCCGAGCCCCACGACGCTTGGCTAGCACCACGCGTTCGCGGGGCCGCGGGGCGCCGGCCGGGGAGGTCATCGACCCTGCTTGGAGCTTCGAACCAGACGGTCTTTGAGTTCGCGCGTATGCCGCCGACTGACCGGGAGTTCGACGGGGGCACCGTCCTGGCCGGGACCGAGACAGACCACGGTCCCCGATCCGACGGTGCGGATCCCGGTGACCAGTCGCAGCAACACCAGGTAGGAGCGGTGCACCCGGAGGAATCCCGCTTTCTCCCATCGGTTTTCGAGAGCCGAGATAGGTATTCGGACCAGGTGGGAGCCGGTCTCGGTGTGCAGTCTGGAGTAGTCGCCGTCTGCTTCGACCCACAACACCGCCGAGCGTTGGACGAGAGTGGTGGCACCACCCATCTCGACAGCGATCACCTCATCGGAATCGGGTTCCGCGGTGGGACCTGGCGGGGTGGCCGACACGTCACGCTGCTCACGCAGTTCGACCACCCTTCGCACTGATTCAGAGAGTCTCTGTGCTCGAAGTGGTTTGAGGAGATAGTCAACGGCTCCGAGGTCGAATGCCCGCACCGCGCGATCGTCGTGCGCGGTCACGAACACCACCGCGGGCGGGTTCGCGAACGCAGCAAGCACCCCGGCCAGTTCAAGACCGTCGAGGCCGGGCATGTTGATGTCGAGGAACACCGCGTCGATCGTGTCGGGCCGATCTTTGATCACCCGCAGGGCAGTCGTGGCGTCCGCGGCAGACACCACCTCACCGACAGCCTCTTCTTTCCCGAGAAGATAGGCCAACTCGTCGAGGGCGGGCGCCTCATCGTCGACAGCCAGCACCGTCAGCGGTCCGTGCCGGTTCGGCGGCGATGAGTTCTGCGTCACAACGCATCTATAGTGCCACGCCTAACCGGTCGAAGTGCGACGGCGTACTCGGCGCCGCCGCGCACGAGGGCGTGCAATAATTCCATCCTGTTAATGTTCATAATGATTGAATCGGAGTGTTCGCATGCGCCCCATCCCAGACCACCTCGCAGCGCACTACGTGAAGAGTGGTTCGTGGACCGATGACACCATCGGAGATCTGTTGACCAGGGGTTTGGCAGAGCACGGCGACACCGCCTTCGAGGTGCACTCGGCGACCCGGCCGTGGTCCGGAACCTTCGCCGAGGTGGAACGGACAGCGCGCCGATTGGCGGGCGGACTCCGGGCCAAGGGCGTCGGACCCGGCGACGTCATCGTCGCCCACCTCCCGAACTGCATGGAAGCAGCCGCGACGTTCTGGGCGACGTCGTTCCTCGGGGCCGTGATCGTCCCGGTGGTGCACTTCTACGGTCCGAAAGAAATGGAGCACATCGTCGCCACGACCCGCCCGAAGGCGGTCATCACGGCCCACGGTTTCGGGCGCATGCAGTACGAACCCGGCGCGTATTCCGAGGTGCCGATCGTCGGTGTCGTCGGACGCGATTTCGACGATCTCCTCGCCCCCGCACCCCTGACCGAGACGGCGTCGGTGGACCCCGGCGGTCCTGCTCTGATCGCCTTCACCTCCGGGACCACGACCGCAGCCAAGGGCGTGGTGCACAGCCATCGCACCCTGGGATTCGAGACGCGACAACTCGGTTCACGGCACTGCCGACAGCCATCCCCAGATCACCGGAGCGCCTGTCGGCCATTTCATCGGCATGGTCAGCGCACTGCTGCTGCCGGTGATGGGTGGTCATCCGGTCCATCTCATCGACATCTGGGATCCGGAGCGCGTGCTATCACTCATGGGGGACCGCGGATTGAAGGTCGGCGGAGGGGCACCGTACTTTGTGACGAGCCTGCTCGAACATCCCGGCTTCACCCCGCGGCATCTCGAGCTCATGCCGTACATCGGACTAGGCGGCGCCACGGTTCCTGTGACCTTCACTCGTCGGCTCACCGACCTCGGCATCGTTGCCTACCGGTCGTACGGCAGTACAGAACATCCGTCGATCACCAGCTCCTATCCGACCGACCCTGTCGACAAGCGCATCTCGACCGACGGCCGCGCCCTCGCAGGTGTCGAGATCGCGCTCGCCGACGATGGCGAGATCCTCTCCCGCGGACCAGATCTGTTCATCGGCTATACCGACGATCTGTTGACCGACAACGCTTTCGACAGCGAAGGCTGGTACCGCACCGGTGACATCGGGACGATCGACGATGATGGGTATCTCACCATCACCGACCGCAAGAGCGACATCATCATCCGCGGAGGAGAGAACATCAGCGCGCAAGAGGTCGAGGAAGCGCTACTCGGTATGCCCGGCGTGGTGGAGGCGGTGGCCGTGGCCGCTCCTGATCCACGGCTCGGCGAACACACCGCCGCGGTCGTCAGACTACGCGGTGGTGTCGCGGTACCTACGCTCGACGACGTGCAGACATATTTCGCGACAACAGGTTTGGCGAAACAGAAGTGGCCCGAGGAGATCCACGGTGTGCAGGAGTTCCCCCGCACACCCAGCGGCAAGATCCAGAAGGTCCTGGTTCGCAGATTCGTGGCCGACAACGCCGCTGTCTCACCACAGTGACGAGCGCGGTCACACCGCCACTCCCGGACGAAACTTCGGCACCCTCATGCTGACCTTGGTGCCGGCCCCGGGTGCCGTCTCCACCACCAACCCGTAGTCGTTCCCGAACGCCGCGCGCAGCCTGTCGTCGACGTTGGCCAGCCCTACGTGAGCACTCTCGCTGGCGCTGTGACCGCTCACGCCGGAGATGATGGCGTCGAGATCGCCGGATCGCAGCAGGTCGGGGTCCATCCCGATACCGTCGTCTTCGACGCTGATCACGCAATCGGTACCCTCGTCCGCAGCCACGATGGTCACCGTTCCACCGTCGGGCTTGCTTGAAATACCATGTCGCACCGCGTTTTCCACCAGCGGCTGCAAGGCCAGGAACGGCAACACCACGTTGAGCACCTCGGGCGCCACCTGGAGGCGGACCTCGAGCGAGCCGCCGAACCTCGCGCGTTCGAGCGTCAGGTAGCGATCGATGTTTCGCAATTCGTCGGCGAGCACCGTGTACTCCCCTGCCGCGCGGAACGAATAGCGGGTGAAGTCGGCGAACTCGAGGATCAGTTCACGGGCTTGTTCGGGATCGGTACGCACGAACGACGCGACGGTCCCGAGTGCGTTGTAGATGAAATGCGGGCTGATCTGCGCGCGGAGGGCGCGGACCTCGGCGCGATCGAGCCGGGCCCGCGACGCGTCCAGTTCGGCGAGCTCGATCTGATTGCTCGCATAGCGCGCGACCTCGGCGATCGCCGACAGCATTCCTGGCCCCGGTTGGGTGCGGGTGACCACGCCCATCACCCCCACCGATCCGGACTCACCCGGCAGGAGCGGCTGCACCACCAGCGCCCGGACGCCGGGTTCGTCGAGTTCGTCGGCCTTGATCAGGATCCGCCGGCCCTCCTCGGACGCGCGGACCGCAGCGTCGGCGAAGTGCGTGCTCAAGCGCTCGTGTGGACCGGTCCATGCGAGGACGACGCCGTTCGCGTCGGCAAGACCGAGGGCATCGGCGGCGGTGAGCCCACGCAGGTGGGGCGCGGCCTCGGCCGCGGAGTCCGCGTCCAATCCACGCCGTAGCGGACGGGCGGCCAGGGAGGCGGTGTGCAGCGTCGCATGGACTGCACGTTCGGCAGGCGTCGTCAGGGTCGGCCGAGTGCGGACTCGCAGGGCCAGGACTGCCCCCACCACGAGTAGGACCGCGAGCAGAGCAACGGTGAGCGCGAGCCCGGACATCAGTGGTCGCTCACCTCGGCATCAGACGGTGGTGGATCAGTGGTCGGCGACCGCGTATGCCGCACCGGCGGCCGCGGTGGTCACCGCGAACACTGCGGGCCAGGCACCGATCTTCTTGGCCAGCGGATGCGAAGCACCGAATGCGACGAGATAACCGCCGAGGAGCGACCCGGCGACGACCGGCCCCTTGGCCTTGAACCATTCGGTCGTGCACCAGGCGCCGGCGGCGGCGAGTACGACCCCGCCGAGTTCGCGTCGGCCGCTGTATCTGGCGGCGGCGAATCCGCCGATGAGTCCGGCGGCGACAACAGGTGCGGTGAAGGATTGGGTCACACGCCGACTCTACCGCCGAAGGTTGGTCAGGCGGGGGCGCTCCATTGCGGATCACGGCCGGACAATCCCAGCAACTTGTCGAGGTCAGTCGCGTCGGCCGGCGTCTCCACCCGCGGGCCGAAGGTCTTGCCCGGACCCTGGTAGTCGACGGTCAGCATGTTCGGCGCGAACTCCGCGGACACCGCGGCCGCCTCAGGGGCCGGGTCCCAGTCCTGACCGGTCGCCACCGCCAGGTCCCAGCCGTGAACGATGTACTCCCACAGGATCATCGACATCGCCATCTGCCCGGGCATCGGACTCTCGCCGAGGTATAGCGGTCGCTGGTCGGCGCCGGATCGCACCGCGGCGTCGAGCCGGTCCGCAGCGGAGCGGATCGCGGCAGCGGCGTCTGCAGCAGCCGGTGGCACCTCGGCGCCGGCGGCCTGGGCCCGTCCATCGGGATCGGAGAATCCGGAGGCGAACGTGGTCAGCCATCCGGCGATGTGATTGCGCAGCTGCTCGACATCGAGTTCGGTGCACGGGGTCGGGGCGCTCTCCTGGCCGCCGGAGTTCTCGACCACGACCGCGAGATCGGCCAATACCGGTCGGAGCAGGTCAACAGTTGTGGTTGTCATGACCTGAGTCTCGCAAGACACCGATGCCGTGGCTTGAAGAAATGCGACGAACTCACCGTCGCTCAACAATTTGTCAGTTGGTCAGGTGCTCACCATCGCCCAGGACCTGGGTTCCGATGACTGCGAGCAGATCGAGTCGCTCTCTCGCCTCGGTACCGGGCTGCGGAAAGTAGACGAGCAGGTGCTGATCTTCCTTCTGGGTGACCAGTGTTTCGCAGAGCAGCGCGATCTCGCCGACCTCAGGATGAATGAACCTCTTGAGTGCACTGGTCCAGGTGGCCACATGGTGTTCTGACCACAGTTCGACGAACTCGTCACTCGCCGATTGGAGGGCACCGACGAGTTCTGCCACGACGACGTCGCCGCCGCGTTTGGCCGACAGCGCCCGCAGGTCACTCACGTGCTTGCGACTCATTCGAGCCCAGTCCTCGGAATTGAACCGGGTCCGGGTCTCGGGATCGGTGAACCAGCGCCAGGTGTGGAACCGGTCGAACCCGGTCACCGTCGATTGATCGCCGACCATCAATACGTGCATCCGATTCTGGGCAAGCGTTTCGCCGAGGTCGGAGACCACGCAGGCGGGGATGTCGTCGAGTTTGTCGAGCAGATGCAGCAATCCTGGCCCGACGTGGGAGTCGCCCCCGATCCGCGGTGGCGGCGCGTGCCCGCTCAGCAGGTACAGGTGATCCCGTTCGTCGTCGGTGAGGCGCAGCGCACGGGCCATGGACGCGACGATCTGCGTCGAGGGATGTGGACCCCGAGACTGTTCGAGTCGGGTGTAGTAATCGGTGGACATGCCGGCCAGCGACGCGACCTCGTCGCGCCGCAGCCCTGGCGTGCGCCGGCGGACACCTTCGGGCAGTCCCACATCGCGCGGGACCAGGGCCGCGCGACGGCGGCGCAGGAAGTCGGCCAGTTCGGCGCGGTCCATTCGGGTGCTCACCCCGTCCACTGTGCACCGTTCCCTGCCCACCATCCAGGGACCGGCGATCCCCCGATGACCGGTCTCTGCCGCAGAGTCGACATCCGCTGCAGGCTCGGTGCATGAGCATTCAACAAGCAACACTCGGAAAAACAGGTCCCTCGGTCTCTCGCGTCGGATTGGGAGCGATGGGCATGTCCGGCTCGTACGGAGCCGCCGACGACAAAGAATCGATCGCAACCATCCACGCCGCCATCGACGCGGGAGTCACCCTCATCGACACCGGCGACTTCTACGGCATGGGTCACAATGAGCTCCTGATCGGGCGAGCGCTCCGTGACCGCAACCGCGACGACGTCCAACTCAGCGTCAAGTTCGGTGGGATGATCGCCCCCGGTGGCAACTGGGTCGGCTTCGACACCCGGCCGGCTGCGGTGAAGAACTTCCTCAACTACACCCTGACCAGACTCGGCGTCGACCACATCGACATCTATCGACCCGGCCGTCTCGACCCCACCGTTCCGATCGAGGACACCGTCGGAGCCATCGCCGAACTGGTCGACGCCGGTTACGTTCGACACATCGGACTCTCGGAGGTCGGCAGCGACACCATCCGCCGCGCCGCCGCGGTGCACCCGATCGCCGACCTACAGATCGAGTACTCGCTGATATCGCGAGGGATCGAGGACGAGATCCTCTCTGTCGCCCGCGAACTCGGCATAGGTATCACCGCCTACGGCGTTCTCTCCAGGGGCCTGCTGAGCAACGCCATCACCTCGGACACTCAGCTCGAGCCGACCGACTTCCGTTCGCACAGCCCGCGGTTCCAGGGTGAGAACTTGACCAGGAACCTGACCCTGGTCGAGGCGCTGGCCCGGATCGCGGCCCAGCGCGACGTCACCGTCGCGCAGTTGGCGATCGCATGGGTGCTGGCCCAGGGCGACGACATCGTGCCGCTGATCGGCACCCGCCGGGTGGCCCGACTCGAGGAATCGCTTCGCAGCGTGGACATCCGGCTCTCCCCGGACGAGTTGGCGACCATAGAGGCTGCGGTTCCGGCCGGTGCTGCGGCCGGTTCCCGGTATCCGGAAGAACACATGGCGGCGCTGGACAGCGAGCGCTGAGCACGGCCGATCACGCACCTCGATCGCACCCAGCAGGGCACGATGGGCTTCGTAGGGAGGCTGCTGGAACACGCGACGTTCGGCGGTGGCGGCGGGTCGGTGAACGGGGCAGAGGTCCTCCAGGAGATGTTCGAGAAGACCGTGGTCACGTACGCCGACGGCACCCCGAAGACCAAGCACGTGACGACGAACATGCTCATCGACATCGACGAGGAATCCGGGGGCGCAACAGCCCGTTCGTATTTCACGGTTCTTCAGGCGCTGCCGGACTTGCCCCTGCAGACCATCGTCGCCGGACGCTACGCCGACCGGTTCGATTACGTGGATGGGCACTGGAGGTTCGCCGACCGACAGGTCACCATCGACCTTTTCGGTGATGTCAGTCGGCACCTGCGCCACACCCCGCGATGACCGGTCGCCGACTGCACGTCGTGCGATCACCGGACCTCCCTACATTTTCGGTTCCGAAGTGACTGTCTTGGTCCTACTCTCGTTTCCGACGGCCGACCGATGCGGCCCGGAACAGCAGGGATGGATCATGCGACGAGCAGTGGCGACAGTCTTCTGTGCGGCGGCGCTGGGTACGACGGTGTTGGCCGGCTGCTCCGACGACGGTGCCGGCTCGTCGGACGAAAGCAGGTCCACGACGACTTCGTCAGCGCAGGCTCCGATTTCGACGACCGAAGCCGTGTCGACCACCACCCCGTCGACCACATCGGCCACGGATCTGCGCGACGACTGCGCCGGCCTGACAGATGACGACCTCGGCTCGATATTCTCCATCGACTTCGAACTGCCGACGGAGTCCAGCGGCGGAGTCAGCACCATCGACGACTTCAACTACAAGACCGTCGGGTGCAGTTTCGAATCCACCGACGGGGAGGTGGAAGTCGACCTGAACCTGTCGTTCGCAGAACAATTCGATGACGGGATGGTCCACTGCGTCGAACCCTCCGACCATCTGTACCCGGTCATTCCGGTCGACGGTCTGGGGGAATCGGCCTGGTGGCAAGCCCAGGACTTCGAGAACTCGACCGATGCCGAGGGACAGCTGACCATCTGCGTCGACGAGGCCCTGATCGCCATCGAGATCGAGGGCCCCACGACCTTGCAGGGTCCGATGCAACAGCAGGCCACCGACATCGCGCGGTTGGTCGTCACCTGAACATATGAACTTGCGGCACAGGTGAAACCTTTCGGCCGCCACATCAGAGAATCAAGCAGAAGGCCGTGCCGCTGGGTGGGTCGCCAAAACCTGTGAGGTCTCGCATGAGCTATCCGTACGGCACGTATCCGACGCAGCCGATCCCGCCGACTCCGAAGAGCAACCGGACCATCGTCCTCGTCCTCGCGGTGGTCGCCGCCCTGTTGCTCAGCGTCCTGGGCGTCGCCTCGGTGATGATGTTCACCGGGGCGGGCAAGACCCAGGCAACCCCGGCCCCCGAACTGGTACTCGAATCGGCGAGCAGTGTCAGCGATGCGCCGTTTTCACCGACAGTGGCGCTGACGAACCGCCCGCTCGATCCAGCCGTGCGCAACGTCGTCGCCAGAGGCAGTGCCACGCCGCTCGGGCAGGTCGTCGATGGCACCGCACCCGGGCTGTACGCGAGTTCGAACGAACCGCCTTGTGACACCGCGGCTCTGGCGAATCATCTGCTGAGCAATCCCGCGACGGCCAGAGTGTGGGCGGGTGTCTTCGGGATCACCGTCGACCAGATCCCCTACTACCTGGACACCCTAACGCCCGTGGTGCTCGGCAACGACACCCGCGTCACCAACCACACCTACTCTTCGCGCGGCGCCAACCCTTTTCAGTCGGTGCTGCAGGCCGGCACCCCCGTGCTCATCGACGCCTACGGCGTTCCACGAGTGCAGTGTTCGTGCGGCAATCCGCTCGCGCCACCGGCAAGCACCCCGCTGGCGGGTTACCGAACCGTGAACGCCCCCTGGCCCGGATACGCCACCCGCGACGTGGTGTCCGTGAACTACCACAACCACCACACCACCGTCATCAACAACACCACCACTGTGGTGGCCGGCCCGGAAACTGTTGCCCCGCCGCAATTGACGCTCATCGACCTCAACACCCTCGTACCATTCCTGCGCACCGCAGGCGGCATCCTCGACACCACCGGGCTCCCGCCGATGGCAGGCACGCTTCCCACGCCGGCGCAGTTGAACGTCCCGTTCACCACCGACGACCCGGTCCTGCAGGACGCAAATGGCGTGCAAGCAGACGGTCAGCCGGCCGAGAACGTCCTGCGCCAGGCGCAGGAGTCCACCAGCACGACGGAATCGTCGGCGACCGACACCGCGGCGGGACCGTCAGAGTCCACCTCGCAGGCAACTGCCGGAACCACGGTCGAATCTCCCGCGGTGGTACCGCCCGCTCCAGGCGCCTCCAGCTCAGCTGCCGCACCGGCACCCGAAGCTCCGGTCAGCGCGCCCCCTGCAGCGCCCGCGCCGTCACCCACCCAGTTCGTGGGCAGTGGCGATGTGATCTCGAGCCTGTCGTTCAGCGGCGCCGGTGCCGCAGTGACCTGCACGGCAGATGACCTCAGCGCTTCGCCGGTGGTATTGAGCTGCACGGACGGACTGACCCGCACCGTGTTGTCGTCGAACCTGCAGACCTCGGCGGTCGCCTCTGCGACGGACTCGGCGGGTGTCTGGACGGTATCGCTGATCGGGGCGAGCGGACCGCAGTCGGTCGCGGTGACCTCTGCGATGTGGGTGACGACGCCGACCACCACGGTGGCACCGCCGCCGACGGCCCAAACGTCCACCGCGGGGCCCGAGCCCACGGTCACCGCAGAACCGGCGCCGACCGAAACCACCACCACGACAACCACATCGTCGCCCGCCGCAGGATGACGCGGGTCAGCGGTTGCGGCGCCAGATCTCGGTCGACAGTGCCGTCGCGAACGCACACCATCCGGCATAGGGCGCCAGCGCCGCCGCGGCAGGCGGCGACGCCGGCGCGGCTCGGCGGACCAGGTCCGCACCACTGACGGTCAGTGCGGCGGCGGTGATCACGGCGGCTCCGGTGCGGTGCGCTCGAAAGAACACCCACGTCCACGCGCCGTTGAGAACGAGATTGACGGCTAGTGCGCGCTCGAATGCCGCTGCGTCGATATGCCGCATCTCGTCGTTCAGGGTGTCGATCGTGACGGCCGAGCTGATCGCGATGTCGGCATAGAGCGCCGTCCACACGATGGGGAACGCGACTGCGGGCGGCTGGAAAGGCGGTTTCGACAACCTCCGGTACCAGCGCGAGTCCGCATCCTGAGAGGCGAGAGCGCCGACAGCTGCCGCCGTGGCCGTACCGATACCGGTTTTGATGATGGACCGCATCGGGTCTCCTGTCGTCGACTCCTCTGGGCCCTCAAACTACGCCGACCTCCGGTCGGCCGAATGACCTTTGCGGGCAGGACACGGAAGCCATTCGGCTAACAGGCCGGCGGACGCTGCGATAGGTAGGTAAAGGTTCGTCGTCATCCAATCGAGGAGTGAAGATGAAGTTCTCACGACAGCTCAGTGCGCTGGCAGCAGGCCTGCTGGCGGCCGGCGCATTCACCGTGGCCGGAGCACCCGCGGCGTCAGCGGCGCCCGTCGGTCCGACCCTCACCGCGGCGCCGGTGTCGGTATTCCAGATACCCGCCATCGGTGTCAAAGTCAGCGGGCTGGTGATACCTGGCCCGCACTTGGCCTCGGTGAATGCCGCGTCGGCGGCACCGGGTGAGACGACTTTTTCCACGCCTGCGAGCCCTGAGACATGCGCGACCACAGCCGGGGGTTCGCTGGTCCGAATCAATTACGTCAATGTTCGCACCGGCGACCGCGGCACCAGCGTCGTGAAACCGTGCCCATACTTTCTCAACTCGGCACCGACCCATCAGACCGTGCACACCGGTTCTGGCCCCGTTGTTTTCACCGTGTCGATCACCGGTTCGTGGGCATACCCCAACGCCGGGCAGCCATCACTTCCCGGCGGCGGCGGATTCGTCGCACCCTGACCCCGGTCTGCGTACCCCGACTACTCGGCCGGCTGCCGCACCAGCGCGTTGAGCACTGCAGTGATCACCGCGATGAGGTCATCGATCGGTGGCCGTGGGTCGCTGGTGCTCCATGCGTGCACCAATTCGGTGAGAGCTCCGAGGAAGGCCGTGGTGGCCAACTTGTATCCACCCGGCGGGGTGAAACCTCCGTCCGAACGCTCGGCGATCGTTGCCGCGATGAACTCCGCCCACAACGCTCGGCGGTTCGCGCGATGCTTCTCGACACGAGAGCTGACGCCGATCATCTCGACAAAGACGATCCTGGCCCGGCGCGGATCGTCACCCACAGAGCGGACCAGGGCTGCCATCGCGGCAGCGGTCAGCAAAGCCTTCTCGGCGTCGGCGCCCTCGCGTTCGAGCGCCGCGACAACCGCCGTCTGGGAATCGTCTTGGACGGCGTCGTAGACGCCGAGCAACAGATCTTCTCGACTACCGAATTCCGAGTAGAACTGGCTGCGCGCCAGGCCTGCCTCGGCGCAGATGTCGGCAACAGAACTGGCCGCGTACCCCTTGCCGCCGAAGACCGTCAGTCCCGCTTCGATGAACTTGGCCCGACGTTCAGCACGTCGCACAGCCATCGACTTGCCGCCATAGATGCGGGTGTCTGCGAACGTGTCCATCTGGCCAGAATAAGTCAACCTATGCTCGCGCCGAACCGAGATCGCCGAAGCCGTCGACCGATGACCGTTCGCCGGTCTAGCGTGACGCGCCCTTGCTGGTGACGGGCGCAACGGATCCGGCCAGCGGCACACCTACGGCGTGCCCCGACAATGCCATCGCCGCCGTGTGAACCTCGATGGTTCCGTCGGCACGCTGGCAGATCGAGGTCACGGTGCCATCGGGATTGACCAGCTCGATGAACTTGTCGCCGCTGGTGGGGCGGTCGCTGGGAACCCGCACGCGCACCTGCTCGTCGGTAGCGCGCTGCCGCATGTTGCCCGCTGACGCCTTCACGCTGGTAGCCATCCTCGCCGCCCCTTCTCCGGTTGCATCTGACTGGAGTTCGTCGCAGAACGCCATCCGGATGGGATCGATCGCGTGCAGACACGCGAGACCCGAGCCCTCAGACGAGTGGGCGACCCAGCCTGCAGCGCACCCGGACGTCCCACAAGAGCAGGCGAAAACCCAGCTGCGAAAGCCACAGCGGCTTTTTGCGCTCCGCTGCGACGAGGCCGGCGACGTAGCCGTCGAACCACTCCTGGTCTTCCTCCGTCCAGGAGACCCTCATCGCCTCCCGAAACGGTTGCGGTAGATAGCCGATGGTTCGCCCGTATTTCACCGGTCCGTATCGCCGTTTGATGGCCGGGTGGGCGTAGTCGAAGTTGGCGATGCCGAGAAGAAATTCGCGCACCTCGTCGCTGATCGAGATCAGCATCGACTGCTCATCCCAGTACTGACCGAATGCGTCGCGATCCTGCGGCCAGCACTCGGCGGGCATCTGCAACGTGGTGCCGCAGACCTTGCCTTGCTGATAGAACGTCTCACGATCCTGCCCGGTCAATGGCCCGTGGACGCGTTCGTAGATGTCTTCCCATCCGGCGTACAGGCAGGCAGCGACCCAGAGCTGCAGGTCGACGTTCATCGCGTCATACGTCACCGGGCTGTCGCTGTCGGAGCGTACCTGGACGTGCTGACGGCTGACCGCCTGCCGGAAGCGCCTGCGGTCGTCCGCGTTGCCGAACACGGCCACCGCGAGATAGGACGCGGTCGTGCGCGCGCGCTTCACCGGGTGCTTGTCGAGGCGGCCGTTTTCGACCTTGCTCCGGGCCACGCCGTACCCGACCGCCGGGTTGGCCAACTGCATGATCACGTTCGCCGTGCTCATCGAACGCCCCATGGACAGCAGCGACGTCGCAAAGAAGCTGCTGTCGATCTCGTCCATCTCAGCTCGCGACATCCGCCGAGTGCTCTCCCCCATTGCGACTCCCATCTGAATACATGTGTTTTCAGAATAGCAATCCGCAGCGCGTGCGGCACAATTGTGCTCAGATCGGGGCCTGCGAAGGAGGAGCGAGTGGTCGACTGGGATGGCAATCGATACTCCGACGTCAGCGCCCTTCAGCGCATGGTTGCCGAGGTCTCCGTTCGTGGCCTCGAACTGGCCGGCGATGAGCGCCTCCTCGACGTCGGTTGCGGTGACGGATTCATCACCATGCAGTTGGCGGAGCGATTGCCGGCAGGGTCCGTGGTGGGGGTCGACGCGTCCCGGCGCATGATCGACAAAGCCCTGACCCGGGTGCCTGCCGAACAACTTCGAGTGCAATTCCACGTCGACGACGCCCTGGCGCTCCCGTTCGACCATGACTTCGACATCGCGGTGTCCTTCAACGCGCTGCACTGGGTGCGCGATCAGACGGCCGCACTACGAGGGATAGCCCGCAGTCTCGACAACGGCGGCCGGGCGGTGATCCAGCTGGTCTGCGCCACCGACCAGCGCAGTATCGAAGACGTGGCGATGGACGTAGCGACGGGCCCACGCTGGCGAGAGCATTTCTCCGACTATGAACCGCCGTACTTCCACGTCCAACCCGACCGTTTCCGGGAGTTCGCAGCAACCGCCGGGTTCACCGTCTCCGCTCTGGAGGTCCAGCATCTGCAGTGGCAGTTCGACTCGACCGACACCTTCTCGCAATGGTTCGCCGTCGGCGCCACGGACTGGACCAACCGCCTCCCGGGAACTGACGTCGGATCGTTCGTCGACGACGTCATCGAGCGCTACCAGGAGCAGGTCGGCGAACCGGCCCTGTTCCGGTTCAGCCAGATGCGGGCGTCGCTGGCCCTCGCCGATCGCTGAGACACAGCCCTCACTACTCTGTACGTGGCACACGGAGTACCGGGTGACCCACCTTGCTGCGATGCACGACTGCCGGAACATCTACCGAATCAGCCGTGCCGAAGGAAACCGAGTAACCCGTGAGCGATGAACGACCCGTGCTGGTGCCCGGCGACACCTGTTGGCAGATCGCCGAAGCCGACCGCCTGTCCGTGATCGTCGATGCCGCTGACTACTTCTGGCACGCCAAGGCCGCAATGCTGCAGGCACGCCGCAGAATCGTCCTTATCGGCTGGGATTTCGACACCAGGATCAAACTCGAGCCGGCCGAAAAGACCCTCGACGGACCCAATCGGCTCGGCAACTTCCTCAAGTGGCTGCCGGAACAGAACCCGGAGCTCGAGATCCACCTGCTCAAATGGAGCCTCGGCGCGTACGCCGCGGTCACCCGCGGCATGGCGCCGATCTTCGTGGAGAACTGGCTGACCGACCGCAAACTACATTTCGAAATCGACACCGCCCACCCTGTCGGCGCTGCACACCATCAGAAGATCCTGGTCATCGACGATCAGATCGCCTTCTGCGGCGGCATCGACATGACCGTCGACCGCTGGGACACGTCCGACCACAACGACCGCAACGGTTACCGCACAAAACCCAACGGCAGGTCTTACGGACCGTGGCACGATGCCACCACTGCGGTCGACGGCGCGGCCGCACGAGCGGTGGGAGAAATGGCCCGCGATCGGTGGAAGGCGGCCACCGGGCAGGTGCTCGAGCCGATCACCGACGACCTGGGGGACCACTGGCCACGAGAGCTCGAACCGACGATGCGGTCCGTCGATGTGGCGATCGCCCGAACACTACCCACAATCCCTGGGCGCGAAGAAGTTCGAGAAGTCGAGGCGCTGTATCTCGCGGCCATCGCCGGCGCGAAGAAGTACCTCTACATCGAAAGCCAGTATCTTGCATCGAGAACACTCGCCGAAGCCATCGCCGCGAGGCTGCGAGAACCGCAGGGACCCGAGATCGTTCTGGTCCTCCCGCGGCACGCCGATGGCTGGCTCGAGCAAGCAACGATGGACGGTGCCCGCCACACCCTGCTGAAGATGCTGTGGAAAGCCGACACCGAAAACCGCTTCAGCGCATACCATCCCGTCACGAAGAGCGGCGAACCCATCTACGTCCACGCGAAGATTCTGGTCATGGACGACGAGTTGTTGCGCGTGGGTTCTTCGAATCTCAACAACCGGTCACTCGGCTTCGACAGTGAATGCGATCTCGCTGTCGAGGTACGACCCGAAACGGTGAACGGCGACGACCAACGAACCGCCATCAGAGGCGTACGCAACCGGTTGCTCGGCGAGCACCTGGACATCGATCCGGACGAGTTCCAGCGCACCCTCGACGAGACTTCCTCGCTGATCGCCGCGGTCGAATTGCATTCCGGTGAAGGAAAGACGCTCGTCGAGTTCGACCACGACGTCATCGACGGCGAGGACAGCCCGCTGGCCGA
Organism: Williamsia sp. 1135; assembly: GCF_002095395.1. Lineage (GTDB taxonomy): Bacteria > Actinomycetota > Actinomycetes > Mycobacteriales > Mycobacteriaceae > Williamsia. The sequence continues at coordinate 9,249 of NZ_MJEI01000093.1, read as the reverse complement.
GAACGAGTTCATGGATCCCGAGACCGCCCGCACCACCATCCTGCAGCGGACCTACCGGGTGATCATCAACCGACGGTCGGCGCGGCGGCAGGTCGCACCCAGCTGAGAGGTCCGATCGTCACGCCTCCCACCTCCACAATTTCGGCGGCCTCCCACCGGTCCCGGGTGCGGTGCCCGCTTCCACCAGGCCGGCCAGGTGCGCGAGATCCCGGTTGAGATTTGCGCGGTGCGGTGGTTTACCGCTGAGTTGCTCGGTGATCGCAACTGCATCGGTCGCAGTGAACTCAGCTCCCGTGAGATTTCGGGTGAACTCGATATCGCGCCAAAGCCTTTCCGCGAGAATGGCCCGAGCGTCCTCGACCATCTCGTTGTGGTCGAACACCAACGTCGGCGCCGCGTCGATGGGCGCCCACAACGCCGGCTGATGCGGCAGCACAGTGTGATCAGGTAATGCCGCCCACATCGCGATCGACAGCGACGGGCCCCGCGGGTCACGGGACGGTTCGTCGAACGTACGCAGCTGCCCGAGTGCCGGCAGCGGCGCGGTGATCCCGAGTTTGACCAGCGCCCGGCCTGCAGCATCTCGAAGTCGTTCACCGCTGTGTACCACGACTCCGGGGAGCGCCTGCTTGCCGCGAAAGGGGGCGATCTCCCGACGATGTGTCCCGACCAGCACCCGCCGAGCGCCGCGATCGTAGGCGAGTGCGACCACGTCGACGCAGACGATGCTCAGGAAACTGCTGTCAGGCCCTGAGAGCGGGGCGTTGGACAATGATGCTCCTGTCGGTGCGAGTCGGACCTGCAGCGGTGAGGACCACGGGAGCCCCGGTTGCTCCCGCGATCAGCTCGGTGACGGCGTCGACACCTACCGGTAGTGGACGGTAGTCGGGCCGGGCCTCGCAGGCGAGCGCGGTCAGATCTTCCAGTGCTGCAGTGTCCTCTGTACGCAGTGGCGCGAGCGGCTCTGCGTCACCGTTCCAGGTCTCGGCCACCTGCAGGTCAGCGGTTTCCAGCACATCGAGGTGCGAGACCGCCACTCCGTCGATCTGACCGGTGATCGCAGCGGCGTAGCGCAGGGCGGGAAGGTCGAGATGACCGGTTCGCCAGGCTCCCTGGTAGCGCCCCTCGCGGTTGTGGACGTCGGGCAACTGGAGGTTCGCATCCTCGGTCGGCATCGGCCCTGCGCCGTGGCGGGTGGCGTAGCAGCGGGTCAGCCCCAGCACGTAGGGATTGTGACCGGTTCGCGAGACCCATTCGATGAGGTCGGTGGGTACGACCGTCGACCAGGTCGTGTACGGGTGGAATCCATTCCATTCATCCAGCAGGACGCCCTGGCTTCCTTCGAAAAGGACGGTCCCCGTTGCCATCACAGCCGCGATCTCGGTGTCGACGTCGTCAGTGATGCGGATCTGCTCGGCGATGCTGCAGAGTGCGTCGGCGATGGTCTCGACCGACTCGTGCGATGCACCCTCACCGGCGGAGGCCAACAGTGGGGCCGCATACCCCGCCAGCGCGTCGAGTGCCCGGATGGTGGCAGCGCGGTCTCGCAGGGTGGACAGCGTTGGGGCCGGCCTTGCGGGAGCATCGACGAGAACCCGGAAGTTGCCGATCATCGAACCGGCCCGAGCCTGTCCAGCGACTGCGAGCGCGTAAGCAGCGGTCTCACCGATACCTTCACCCGTCGACCCGTGACGTGCGTTGCCGCGCAGGATCTCTCGCGCTCGATTCATCGCAACATGAATGGGTGTCGTCACCAAGGCGCGGGCGTCGGCCGTGATCAAACCGAGTGGGTCGCCGATTCCGAGCGCTTCGAGTTCGCCTGCCTCGGCCGCGAGGTTGAGCGGGTTCACCATCATCGGGGCGCGCAGGATCGTCCGGACGTCCAGCAGCGACGCCGAGCCGAACTGCCGGAATGTGTGGTGGCGCGGGCCGTGCCACACGTTGTGTGCGGCCTGGGCTCCACCGGACCAGCGCACCACTGCGGCGGTGTCGGGGATCTGCGAGGCCAGGTAGTCCACCGTCGCACCCTTCGACTCGTCGCCGTAGCCGAGTCCGACGACGATGATCGGTGCGCCGGCGGCCCGGCCGGGAAGCAAGCCTTCCCGGCCGGTACCGCTCGTTGCTGCGTCCATCACAGATCTGCCGGGAGTCTGCCACCGCCGGCGACAACGGCTGTGCTGGTGCGCATCCGCGCCAGTGCGGTGCCGACAGCCGGGGCCGTGGTCGCCCCCGCTCTCTGCAAATCCGCCAATCCCTCGTCGAGGGAGATCGCGTCCTCGACGATGCCGATGGTCAAGGCGAGCAGATCGGCAACACCGTCCGGGTCGTCGAGCTTGAGAAACCGCTCGCCGACAAGTGCCCGCCAGTGAGCTTCCACCTCTGGATCGTTGTAGTAGCTCGTCAGGTTCGGCAAGACGTAGTAGACATTCCACCTCTCCTGCAGCCGGCGATACACCTGCTCGACGTCGACGTTCTCGGTGAGATCGTCGCCGATGAAGCGGCGCACCGACTCTGCGAACAGGACCTGCTTGTTCATCTCGTCCCCGATGATGAAGACGTATCCCTTCTTGCCGCGCTTGTCCCAGGCGTCGGTCTGGGCGCGGGTGTTCAGGAAGTATGCGGCGAGCGCGTAACCCTCACGCTTGTCACCCCCGCCGCCGCCCTCGAGGTAGATGTCACGCAGTTGTTCGTCTATCCTGTTGTCGGATTCGAACTGCCCCATTTGCAGTGGCACAGAATCAAATTGGTCGTCGCCGATCGCGCCGACCATGATCTGCGGGTCTTGGACGTATCCACCCCTGGTGAGCAGTCCGAGCAGGTCGGCAAGACGCCGCTGCACTGTCACCGGCACACGTCCCATCGAGCCGGTGACATCGAACAGCACGACGATCGGAGTCGAGTTCGGGTGTTCGTCAGAATCGCGGGCCTCCCTGGTGCGCGCCCCGAAAACATCGAGTGCGGGAGCAGCTTTGCGTTTGTTACGCGGAACATTTCGCATGGTCGCCGAGTAGCCGAAGTCGTCGACGCCGGCAGTCCGGCGTGATGCTGCAGCCGCCTGGTAGGCGCTGGTGTCCCAATATCCTCCACCCATGGTGTTACTCCTTCATCGTTCAGCGCGTCCCGGTGGACGTCGCTGTGGTCTGGTCGGCGAGCGTGAAACGCCGGAATCGGCGTTCTCCATACAGCCGTTGCAAGAGCAGGTCGTATTCGTGCAGTTGCCGCGACAGCGAGAGTCGCTCAGATGCTCCCGCGAACAAAACCTGTTGAGCTGCTGAATCACCCAGCATGATCGCGAAGAGGTCAGCAACCGCGGCCCCGTCGATGTCGCCGCCACCACGCGCCGGCTCCCACCCCGTGAGCATCACGCCGTGTTCGGCGGGATGGATCAGCACAGTGTCGAGCGTCAGAGCGCCGTGCGTGCGGTTGGCCGCCGCCAGAGTCATCAGAATGCGGCGCGCCATCCACGCCCAGTCACGTCCGTCGAGGCCCGCAGGGTAGGCAGCGTGCACCTCACGCAGGGATCGCATCCCCGCCGGTAACCGGTAGGCAGTCCACTGATGGCCGTCGGTGATCGCCGACTCGACGACCTCGGGCACGAACGCATCCATCCGTTGTGCCGCAAGCGCGTCGTACAAGAACCCGAGAGGCTGGGCGCCGACCCCGACCTGCCGCGCGATCTCGACACGCACCAGCGGGTCATCGGTGCGATAGGCGACAGTCCCAGGTGTCGCCCATAGGCGCCCCTTCAGAACGTAGGTGCTGTGGGGGCCGACAACATGCGGGCCTCGGACGTCCGCGTCCACTGTCATCCACGCGTCGTAGAGCCGATTCAGCTCCGCGGTCGCTTGTGCGGCGAGTGCACGGTCGAGGCCTGCGGCCGCCGCGCGGTCCGGATGTACAGCGGCAATCAGTGCGCGATGAAGCCGTCGGCCGGCGCGCTTGCCTGCCGGCGTCGAGGAATCAGGTCCGAAGACATCAAATGCGCTGCGGGCCTGTGTGATCAGATCCACCACTTCCGCCGGATGCCATGTGTTCATGGCTTTTACTCTAAATGAGTAATTACGATCTGGCAAGTGGTCTCCACATACAGAGACGCCCGCCGATCGCGTTGGCGATCAGCGGGCGTCAGGGGCGGAGATGGCTCAGGCCGCGACGGTGTCGAAGTAGCCGTCGTAGTCGGTGTCGTATTCGGTGACGTCGCTCCAGCCGTCGTAGTCGACGTCGGTCATGACGGTGTCGGTCCAGCCGTCGAAGTTGGTGTCGTACTCTTCGACGTCGGCCCAGCCGTCGCCGTTGGTGTCGGTCAGGACGGTGTCGATGTAGCCGTCTGCGTTGGTGTCGTAGTTTTCGACGCTCATGATGTTTTCCTTTGCTCGGTGGTGGTCGTTCTCGGTTGTTGTAGATAAGAGCACCCGTCAGCGCAGAAAGTTCCCGGACGACCACAACAATGTTTTCAGCGTCAGCGCTGACGGTCGCGGAACCGGTACATGGCCCGCTGGTCCCTGGCGATCGCCTTGTCACGACGCTTGCGTTCCTTGGCCGCTCGCACGTTTGAACGCGCAGCCTGCCAATCGCTTTCCCACTTCAGTTTGCGGTAGCGCTCCAGCCGATCGGCAGCAAGTCGCCCGGCGACGACTGCATCAGCGACCGCACAACCCGCTTCCGTCCGATGAGTGCAATCGCGGAAACTGCATTGCCCCGCGAGGTGGTCGATATCGCGGAAGACGTTCTCCAGCGCGGCACCGATATCCGCGACACCCAGCGCCCTCAGCCCAGGGGTGTCGATGAGAACCCCGCCTCCGGGCATTGGACGTAGCTCGCGATGCACGGTCGTGTGCCGCCCTTTTCCGTCGGCGGAACGTACTGGCCCGGTGGCGAGGATGTCCTCACCGAGCAAGGCGTTCGCAAGCGTGGACTTACCGGCGCCGGACGGTCCGATCAGCACGGCAGTGCCGTCGAGTGTCGATGTCAGGGCATCGAGCCCCTCCGTCGTGGTCGCACTCGTGACGACCACATCGACGCCCACCGCTGCAGCGGAGACGTCGGCAGAGAATGCCTGCACATCGTCGCTCAGGTCGGCTTTGGTCACTGCAACGACAGGCTTGGCCCCGCTGTCCCAGGCCACGGCGAGCAATCGCTCGATCCGCGCGTTCTTGAGCGGGATCGATGCCGAGATGGTGACCACGACGCTGTCGACGTTGGCCGCCAACACCTGTTGCCGAGCGTGCGATCCGCAGTGGAACGGACCAGAGCACTGCTGCGGGGTAGCACCGAGACCACCCGCGGGGAATGAGCCGTCTCGACCGCCGCCCAGTCACCGGTGCACACCGCCGACACCGGATCGGCGCCGGTAACGGACCGGGTACTCGCCCGAACGGTGCCGGTCGGGGTCGCGATGTCGCAGTGACCTCGGTAGACGCAGACAACGCGGCCTGGAACCACACCTGGGCCGGTGAAGGGCGCGAAGAGGTGCGCCACGCGGTCATTCCAACCGTGGTCGATCAGGTGTGGAGAAGCAGGTTCTTTCGAAGATGAAGACATGATGAGACCTTCTTGAGCTGACTGGATAGTTGACGCGGATGAGGACGCAGGGCCTCCGTGGCGGCAGTTATCGCGGTCATGCTTTCATTCCTTGCTCTGGTCGGTCTCTGGTGCGAAGCGCCACGCTAACAGTCGTGGCGGCAGCAGCGCGAGGGATTTATCGCGCTCTCCCACGACCAAATGGCGGGACGAGACGTCGATATAGACCTAGCGTCGGGTTGTCGATCGTTTAACCGTTCCTACGGTGGGTATTCAATCTCTCGACAGCCCGGCAAGGCTGCATTCAGAAAGCGACGTTCGATGTAGCTACGAGTGACGGACGCGCTCGATCCGCAAATCGAAGGGACATCACATGCCGGGAGACGCTATCGAACGACGCCGCAGAATAATCCGCCTGCGAGCCAAGGGATGGGTGGGCTTCCTCAGCGGTCTTGCGACCTTTGCAGGGATCGCGCTTGCGCTCTTCTTCTGGGCGGGCGGTTCTGCCCTCGGGGCGGTGATCGGAGTGGTGGTCGCCGTCGTCTTCGCGTCCATCACCGCCGCGGTGTTGATCTCGAACAGGCATGAAACCGACGATCCGGACTTGGACAAACGGATGACGCGATTGCGTCGGGCCCGCTACCGCAGCGCGTATCCCCGCCCAGAGTCCGCACGAGGTCAGGACGGCGGTTCGTAACACTGCGCGATCGCGACTGCACGGGCGTGCAGAGTGTTCCTGAGCAGCTGCGGGGCAAGGGCCTCGACGTGTGGACCGAGTTGCCACAGCGCCCATTCGGCGTGCCGTGCATCCTGGTACGCCACTGTCAGCCGAAGCCAACCATCAGGATCGGTGTCCTCGGTCAGTACGGCCAGGGCGACGTTTGACAACTCCTCACGCTGTTCGGGGTCTACTCGGACCTGCACCGTGTATTGCTCTCCGCCCGTTCGGAACTGAGCACTTCGCTCACGCCAGATCTGCGGTAGATCCACGTGCTCCGAGCGTTCCGCGGGCTCGGACATGACTTCGGCCGCCAGCACGCGCGACAATCGGTAGGTGCGGTCCGCTCCGGCTCGGGTGGCGAGTAGGTACGCACTGCCGCGGGCTGTGACCAGACCGATCGGGTCCACCGTCCGCCATTGTGGCTCCTGCCCCGCGGCCGTGTAGTGAATCCGCAGTTTGCGCCCGGCCAAGACCGCTCGTCGGACCTCGATCATCGCTGGGCCGGCCACCTCCTCGGTGAGCGATCGGCGCGAGAGCAGGTCGGATTCCGCATCGATGAGAAGTCGTTGTACCGCACCGCCCGCGGTGGCGCGGTGACTCTCCGGTAGCGCGTCGACGACCTTTCGCAGCGCGGACGCCAGCGCGGATCCGAGCCCGAACGCCTTCTCTCCGCTCCCCGATCCCGCCGCCAACAGTGCCAGGGTTTCCTCGTGATTGAGTCCGGTGAGTTCAGTCCGGAGCCCGGGCAACAATGTGAAGCCACCGTGGCGGCCACGCTCGGCGTATACGGGAACGCCGGCCACGGACAACGCTTCGATGTCGCAGAACCGTTCGGGTCGAGACCTCCAGCTCCCTGGCCAGCTCAGACGCTGACATCTGGCCGCCCTGGCGTAGGAGCAGCACCAGGGAGACCAACCGATCAGCGCGCATTCCAGGAACGGTATCGAAATACATGACAGAAGGTGTCGTGTATTGCTGAGAAGCTTCTGACAGGTAGTAAACGAAGCAATTGGATGGAGTCGAAATGGCAGTGCGGCGGACAGCGGTCAACCCTGTGGCGTGGTCGGTGGAGATGGGTTTCAACCAGGGCGAACTCGTGTCCGGACACAGCCGAACCCTCTACTGCTCTGGGCAGACCGCGATGAACAGCGACGGCTCGCCCGCGCACTCCGATGACATGGGCGGCCAGCTGAGGCTGAGTGTGGAAAACCTCGTCGCCGTACTCGGCGAAGCGGGTATGTCTCTGTCAAACCTGTTGCGGCTCAACGTCTCACCACCGATGTCGACCTACTGTTCCAACACTACGGCGAGCTGGCGTCGCGACTGGGCGCCGCCGGCGTGGCGCCGACCACCACGATGCTCGGCGTGACGCGGTTGGCCATCCCGGGTCAGCTGGTCGAACTCGAGGGAACTGCCGTCGCATAGGACGCGGCGCCGTGCTCGACCTCCAGGTACGGACCGCGACGGTCCGTCCTGGTGAGCAGGCGCGGGCGAACGGACTCCCCCGTCGTCGTCCAGGTTGCCGAGCGCTGCATGTCGAAAGTGGTCTTTGCGGCCACCTCGTTGCAGCCGAACTCGACGATGCCCCCATCCGGATAACCGACTGCCCAGTCAGCCTTAGCCCCATCAACGAATCCCCCTTTGTCATCGCCAGATTCAGTAATGACGGTTCCAACTCTTGCGTCCCCAGGTCTCGAGTGTGGTAGTCAGTAAACCGTCCGTCAACGATCTCGCATACCATTATCAGTGGTATCACTCAAAGTGATAGGTGAGGCAGTCTGTTGGGTGTGGTTCCCCCCAAATCGTGGAGGACTCCTCTATGCGGCTTCGGGCTCCGCGACTGCAGCGTTCTCGTAGTCGATGGGGCTGACCATCCCAATCGTGGAGTGCCGGCGGACGTGGTTGTAGAAGCCGTAACACCAGTCAAGCACACCGGCCTTGGCTCCGGCAAGAGTCTCGAAATCGTTGCGTGACAGTACCTCCCACTCCAGGGAAGAGAAGAACGCTTCGGCAGCGGCATTGTCGAAGCATGACCCGACGCGGCCCATCGACTGACGGAGTCCCATCCGACGGCACAGCTTGGTGAACTTGTTGGAGGTGTACGTCGACCCGCGGTCACTGTGGAAGATGACCCGTTCGGACTCCTCGTCACGCCTTATGGCCTGCTTACCGCCTCGGGTGGCCACCGCCATCTCGATTGCTGCACACGCGAGCGGTGCGTCTGGATGCACGCTGGTGGCCGCACCCAGCAATCGGCGGCTGTAGAGGTCGATCACGGTCGCCAGATACAACTTCCCGGCCGCAGTCGGGATCTCGGTGATATCGCCGACCCACTTCTCGTTCGGACGCGTCGCGGTGAAGTTCCGGCGCACCAGATCCGGGAACTTCGGTGCCGTCTTGTCCTGCCGGGTCAGCCCGTTTCGGCGACGGATCCGGCGTGCCACCAAACCCTGCCGGCGCATCGAATCCGCGACCGTCTTCTCGCTCACTGTCCACCCGTCCTCACGCAGGTCCACGTGCAGCCGCGGGGAACCATGCAAGCCCCGCAATGTCATGAACTTGACCTTGACTGCGCGGTCTACCGTGTCGCGCCGATAGTCACGCGCGGTATGCAATCCTGTTGCTGCACCCGGCTTTTGAGAACGCTTGAACCACTTGTAGAACCACGCCATACTCACGCCAAGCAGCGCGCACGTGACCGTATGTGGCACTCGATAGGTGGTCCTCTGCTCTGCGATGAAGCGGGCCAGCATCACTTCGTCGCCTCCTTCACCCACAGGACCACCGATCGTTTTAAAACATCGCGCTCCATCCGCAACTCGGCCACCTCGGCACGCAACCGCTTGAGCTCGGCAGCACTATCGCCGCTCGCCTCATCCTCGCCGCCGCGCTCGGCGCGCGCACGGTTGACCCAGTTGCCCAGGGTGCCCTCGTTGACCCCCAGATCGCGCGCGACCTGGGCGATCGGTTTACCCGTCTCCTCGACGATCCGGACCGCCCCATCACGG
>NZ_MJEI01000088.1 GCF_002095395.1 Williamsia sp. 1135 | reverse complement strand
CGGCAGCCCATCGCCACAGACCCACACCCAGAACTTCATTTCGAAACAACCCGTATTCCCCTCCGAGGTCCCTGTGGGGGACGAGAATCGCCACGCTCACCGGGTCTGCGGATACGTCCCGTCACCGAGATCCGGATCGGGCAGTACACCGTCGCGGTCGATGAGCACCACGCCTCGACCGTCGAGACGGACTCGGCGCATGCCCTCGAGCACCATCCGCCTGCCGACATCGCTGAGCCGATCGACCCGGTTCAGGTCGAAAACAACTGTATTCGCGCCTGATTCGTCGAGCTCCAAGGCGTCGAGCACCGTTTCGGCGCCGGTGAACTGGACGACGCCCTGCAGCTCGAACACGAGCTCGTCGGAATCGCGGCGGACACTGCGCAGCACGGTGGATCCGTAAGGTTCGGCGTCCATCAGGTGCATGCCCATGTCGGCAGACATCCGCTGAAACATCTTCACCCCGCGCACGCTGTTGCCGTGCGCGTCGAGCCGCGGGGAGACGACCCCGATACCGAGCTGGCCGGGCAGTGAGCCCAGGAGGCCGCCTGCCACACCGCTTTTCGCCGGGATACCGACCGTGGTGAGCCAGTGGCCCGCGGCGTCGTACATACCGCAGCCGGTCATCACCGCCAGCGTCTGGCGGGCCACATCGGTGGCCACCACCCGGCGTCCGGTCACCGGGTGGACCCCGGCGTTGGCCAGGGTCGCGCCCATCACCGCGAGGTCCCGGACGGTCACCTTGATGGAGCACTGCCTGGTGTACCCCTCGACCACGTCATGGGCGTCGACATCGATAACCCCGTAGTTGCGGAGCATGTGGGCGATCGAGAGGTTGCGGTCGGCGGTGTCGAGTTCGGAGCGGCATACCGACTCGTCGATCGACAGCGTGCGATCGGCCAGCTCAGAGAAGAACTCCAGCGCACGATCGACCCGGTCCGTCACACTCGCGCCGGATTTCAGCAGCAAGAAATGGGTCGCGATGGCGCCGGCGTTGATCATCGGGTTCTTGGGCCGGCAGGAATCGCCCTCGAGGGACAACTCGTTGAACGCCTCCCCCGACGGTTCGACGCCGACGGTGTTCAGCACGGTGTCGAAGCCACGGTCGGTGAGTGCTGCGGCGTAGGCGAACGGTTTCGAGATGGACTGGATGGAGAACTCCACCTCGTCGTCGCCCGCCGAGTGGGTCCGTCCGTCCACGGTCGTCATCGCGACACCGAAGACGTCGGGGTTCGCGTTCGCGAGGTCCGGGATGTAATCGGCAACTGCGCCGTCACGGTCGTCGACGAGGCCGTCGAGGACCTCGCGCAGGTAATCAGGGACCGGCGATTTCACGCGAGAGACCTCCGAGATGCGGGTTGCGGCACCGACCGGAGACCGCACCGGTCAACCTAGCAATCGGCGATGAACTACAGGCGTGTCGGGAGGCACGTTGAAACCCCCAACAATGACTCCTACGCTGCACACGGGGTGCATCTACGGACGGTCGAAATCTCGGAGCCCCCTGTCAGGATTGAACTGACGACCGCTCGCTTACAAGGCGAGTGCTCTACCACTGAGCTAAGGAGGCAAACTGCGTGCGCGAGTATATCGCGAGTCTCGGTAAGCGCCTCGCCGGCAGTCGTCGAGCGACGATCGACACGATCGAGCCGTTCGAGCCGGCGGTGTCGCCGAGGCAGCCCGTCGACCTCACCAACGACGCGGCAGTCACCGAGGTCCTCGACCTCGCGATCAAGGTCGGGGCGGTTCTGCTCGACTCCGGAACCGGTGCCATCGACACCCAGACGCAGGTCCGATTCGTGGCGAGCATCTACGGCGTCGAGAACTGTGAGGTGGACGTCACCTACAACACGATCTGGGTCAGTGCCACCCGCGGCGGCGCGATGCCGCCGGTCACCGCGATGAAATCCGTCCACTACCGCTCGCTCGACTTCACCCGGCTCGCCGCGGTGGACCGCCTCGTGCGCAAGATCCGCAACCTGGCCATCGACCCCGATGAAGGCCATCAGGTGATCGACGCCATCATCGCCGCACCGCACCCGTACCGCCGCTGGGTCGCGACACTGGCGTGGTCGTCGATGGCCGCCGCGCTCTCGGTGTTGCTCGGTGGTGGCTGGCTCGTCGCGGTCGTCGCGTTTCTCACGACCGCGGTGATCGACCGCACCAACCGCCTGCTCAACAAAATCGGTACCCCACTGTTCTTCCAGCAGATGACAGGCGGTTTCATCGCCGTCATCCCGGCTGCGGTGGTCTATCAGAACCAGGAAGCTCTCGGACTCGACCTGATGCCGTCCCAGGTCATCGCCGCCGGCGTCGTGGTGCTGCTGTCCGGGCTCTCCTTGGTCGGCTCGGTGCAGGACGCCATCACCGGGGCACCCATCACCGGGTGCGCGCGGTTCTTCGAGCTCCTGATCATGACCGGCGGCATCATCAGTGGTGTCGGTATCGCCATCACGTTGATGGAGTCCACCGGCATCTTCCTACCCACCATCACCTCGACGACGTCGTTCGATCTCGCGACCACGCCGGCCAGGGTGATCGCCGGCGGTCTGGCCGCCGCCGCGTTCGCGCTGGCGAGTTACGCCGAGACCCGCGCCCTCCCGACCGCCTTCTTCGGCGGCGCGATGGGTGCGGCGATCGTCTCCGTCGCCAACCACTTCGCCGTCGGACCCGTCATCTCCGCAGGCATCGCCGCCGCGATGGTCGGCCTTGTCGGTGGTCTGCTCGCCCGCCGTGCGCTGACGCCGCCTCTGGTCGTGGCTGTCGCAGGAATCACACCGCTGCTACCCGGTCTGGCGATCTATCGCGGCCTCTACGGACTCCTCAGTCAGCAGACGCTCGAAGGCCTGACCGCGATCGGTTCGGCGATCGGTGTCGGCTGTTCCCTGGCCGCCGGGGTGACCCTCGGTGAGTTCATCGCCCGTACGCTGCGACGTCCGCGAATCTCGACCCGTCCGACCAGAGCTCTGTTCACCGCCCGCTCGGCCATCCGGCCGGGTCGGATGACGACCGATCCCGAAGCCGATCCCGATGCGGTGACCGAGCCGTTCCGCGAGATGGACCTGCGCCCCGGTCTTTCCGAGGGGTGACCTCGGCGCAGGTATCATGTTCGCCATGCCTGCCAAGACCAGCGACAAAACTGACATCTCTGACGAAGAAGACCTGGAACCCGTGGCTGACGAGACCGCTACATCGGCTCGTCGCGTGGTCGCCGCATACGCCGTCGACGCCGACGAATGCCGCATGTTGTTCTCGATGCTGGGTATCGCGCCGGACGAAGCCTGATTCGTGGCGCCCTCGCGAACGAAGAAAAAGTCAGACGACCGCGCCGACTTCGTCGTCGTCGCCAACCGACTCCCCGTCGACAAGGAGACCCTCCCCGACGGCTCCGTTCGCTGGAAGCGCAGCCCCGGAGGCCTGGTCACCGCGCTCGAACCGGTGCTGCGTTCGCAGACCGGCGCCTGGGTCGGATGGTCGGGCGTCCCCGACGCCGCCGAGCATCCCGAGGTCGACGACATACAGCTCTTCGCGGTGTCGTTGTCCACCCAGGAGATCGCGGACTACTACGAGGGCTTCTCCAACGCGACCCTGTGGCCGCTCTACCACGACGTCATCGTCAAGCCCGAGTACAACCGTTCGTGGTGGAACAGCTACGTCGCGATCAACCGCCGGTTCGCCGAAGCCGCATCGGAGGCCGCCGCCGAAGGCGCCGTGGTGTGGATCCAGGATTACCAGCTCCAGCTCGTCCCCAAGATGCTCCGGATGTTGCGGCCAGATCTGAAGATCGGCTTCTTCCTGCACATACCGTTCCCGCCGGTCGAGTTGTTCATGCAGATGCCCTGGCGCACCGAGATCATCGAAGGCCTCCTCGGCGCCGACCTCATCGGATTCCACCTGCCCGGCGGCGCGCAGAACTTCCTGTACCTCGCGCGCCGGCTCGCAGGCCAGGCCACGTCCAAAGGGCAGGTCGGGGTCCGCGCGAAGTTCGGTGTCGTGCAGGTCGGGTTCCGGACCGTCCGCGTCGGTGCGTTCCCCATCTCCATCGATTCGGGCGAACTCGACAACCGCGCGAAGTCCAAGGAGATCCGGACTCGCGCGACGGACATGCGCGCGGAACTCGGCAACCCGAAGAAGATCCTGCTCGGCGTCGACCGCCTCGACTACACCAAAGGCATCGACGTCCGCCTCAACGCGCTCTCCGAACTGCTCGAAGAGGGCCGCATCAACCCCGACGAGATCACGATGATCCAGCTCGCGACCCCGAGCCGCGAGCGCGTCGAGAGCTACATCAAGATGCGCGGCGACATCGAACAACTCGTGGGCAACATCAACGGCAACTTCGGCCGGGTCGGGCATCCGGTAGTCCAGTACCTGCACCATGGGGTGCCCCGCGACGAACTCGTCTCGTTCTACGTCGCGGCGGACGTCATGTTGGTCACGCCGCTGCGTGACGGGATGAACCTGGTCGCCAAAGAGTACGTCGCCTGTCGCAGCGATCTCGGAGGAGCGCTCGTACTCAGTGAGTTCACCGGCGCCGCAGCTGAATTGCGTCAGGCCTTCCAGGCAAACCCCTACGACACCGATGGCGTCAAAGAAGCCATACTGGCTGCCCTCGAACAAGACCCGGAAGAGGGCAAACGGCGGATGCGCGCGCTGCGCCGGCAAGTGCTCACCCACGACGTGCAGCGCTGGGCGAAGAGTTTCCTCGGAGCGCTCGGGGCAGACACCGACACGATGCCCGGCGGAAATCGCAGCCTCGACGTCGTCTGATCGGCCACCCGGGCGACCGCAGGTCCCGCCACGCCTGCCGATGGAACTGTGACGAACACGTCAATTCGCCCCACCGGGCGGCGCTGATTGGACGCCGCTGGGGTGGGCGGTCTTAGACTCGCGTAGTGAGTGCACAAGACCTCGTCCCGGAACTGCGGCGCGCCCTCAAAGCAATCGCACGTATGCCCAGGCTGTTGGTCGCCTCGGACTACGACGGCTGCATGGCGCCCATCGTGTCCCGCCCAGAAGACGCCCGGCCCAACGGCGATTCTGTGCGGGCGATGCGCGCCCTCGCCGAACTCGATTCCACCACCGCGGCCGTCATCTCCGGCCGCGCGCTGCGCGACCTCGCCACCCTGTCCCGACTGCCCGCCGAAGTGCACCTGGTGGGCAGCCATGGCAGTGAGTTCGACGTCGGGTTCGTCCACGAGATCACCCCGGCGGCCACCGAACTGCTCGAGACCCTGGTCGTGGAACTGCGCGCAATCGCCGCCGACTACGAGAACGTGATGGTCGAGACCAAGCCGGCGAGCACCGTGCTCCATTTCCGGAACGCCTCGACCACCGACGGCGACGCCGCCCTGCACCGCGTCCGGATCGGACCGGCCACCTGGGAAGGCGTGCAGGTCACCGAAGGCAAATCGGTCATCGAACTCGCCGTCATCGTCACCGACAAGGGACAGGCGCTCGACATCCTGCGCCACGAGGCCGGTGCCAGCGCCGCGATCTTCTTCGGCGACGACGTCACCGACGAAAAAGCGTTCCGCCGCCTGCACGGGCCAGATTTCGGCGTCAAGGTCGGCGAGGGCGACACCCTGGCGACCTATCGGGTCGACGACACCGAGCAGGTCGCCACCGCACTCGCATTCCTGGTCGAGGAACGCCGCAATTGGCTGCGAGGTGGCGCTGCGGTCCCGATCGAGCGGCTGACGATGCTCGCCTCCCCGCGCACGGTCGCGCTGGTCACCCCCGACGCCAAAGTCTGCTGGATGTGTCATCCCGAACCCGACTCCGCTGCACTGTTCGGCAGCCTGCTCGGCACCGACGAAGCCGGTGAGTTCGCGATCGGTCCTCTGGTCGAGGAGGGCAAGGCCGCTCCGCTGCCGTTGAGCCAGCGGTACATCGACAGCACGATGACCGTCCGCACCCGCTGGGCCGGACTCGAGGTCACCGACTACCTGCCGCACGACGTCCCGGTGGGCCGCACCGATCTGACCCGCGTCATCCGCGGCGAGGTGGCGGCGAGGATCCGGTTCGCGCCTCGTCCGGAGTTCGGGCAGGCTGCCGTCCGTATCGAGACCTTCGACGACGGACTACGGGTCTACGGCTCCAACGAACCGCTGGTGTTGCGGGCTCCCGGCGTCACCTGGGAGATCGAGAGCGACCGCCATCACCAGACCGCCACCGCAACCGTCGATCCATCGGCCGGCGAGATCATTCTCGAACTGCGATGTGGCACCGAAGATCTCGACATCCATCAGCCACCGGAGCACGAACGTCGCGCCGAGGCCGAGGCCTACTGGAGCGATTGGGCGAAGACGCTGGATCTACCCGGCATCAAACGCGACCTGATGAAGCGGTCGGCTTTGACGCTGCGCGGTCTGGTGCACGCCGACACGGGGTCGATCATGGCCGCCGCGACGACGTCGTTGCCCGAAGAGATCGGCGGCGTCCGCAACTGGGACTACCGCTACTGCTGGCTGCGCGATGCGGCATTGACTGCGTCGGCACTGGTCTCGGTCGGCTCCTACAGCGAGGCCGAAGGTTATCTGAGCTGGCTCCACCAGGTGTTGGGCACGCTCAGTGGACCCGAGTGGCTCCACCCGCTCTACACCCTTGCCGGCACCGGTCTTCCGCCTGAGGCGGTGATCGACTCCCTGCCCGGATACGCGGGGTCCCGCCCGGTGCGCGTCGGCAACGCCGCCAATCAGCAGGTTCAGCTCGACGTGTTCGGGCCGATCGTCGACCTCATCTCGACGCTGTCACATGCTCGCAAAGCGGCGGGTGATCCGACGCCACTGTCGGATGCGGACTGGGACCTGGTGCGCGACATGGTCTACGCCGTCGAACGCCGCTGGACCGAGCCCGACCACGGCATCTGGGAGATCCGCGGTAACCCACGGCATCACGTGTACTCCAAGGTGATGTGCTGGATGACGGTCGATCGCGCTCTCAAGCTCGGTGCCGAGTTCGACCGCGAGACGGAGCTGGGCTGGTCTGTCCTGCGCGACACCATCGCGCGACAGGTACTCAAGCAGGGCTGGAACGACAAGGCCAACTCCTACACCGCGGCTTACGAGGGTGTGGATCTCGACGCTGCGACCCTGCACATCGGGCTGGCCGGACTGATCGACCCGTCCGACCCCCGCTTCACCGCCACGGTCAACGCCACCGAGGCCGAATTGCGCAGCGGTTCAACGGTCTACCGTTATCACCACGACGACGGGCTGCCCGGCGGCGAGGGCGGCTTCCATCTCTGCGCGGCCTGGCTCATCGAGTCCTACCTGTTGATCGATCGTCGCGGCGACGCCGAGGCCCTGTTCGATCAGATGGTGAAGGCCACCGGGCCGACCGGATTGCTGTCGGAGGAATACGATCCGGTCGCCGAACGGGCCCTGGGCAATCACCCGCAGGCGTACAGCCATATCGGCCTGCTCCGATGTGCGCGTCTGCTGAACGGCTGAGCACGCAAGACCAAGCACTCTCCAAGCGAATCCCAAGCACCGCGCGGCACAGTGATCTCATGAGCCACCCGCCCCGCCACGCAAGGAGATACCCATGGGGATGTTCGACGTCTTCACAGGCACCAAACGACCGCCAGATGACACCCCCGTCCGCGCCCCTGGTGAGGTGTACGACGCCATCGTGGCGGTCAATCGTCCGACCGCGCCATTCGTGATCCGTGATGGCCGCGGCGACGGCGTCGACCTCATCGCCGAGTGGCGCATCGTCGATGCCCGCTGGTACGAGATCTTCGCGAAAGCCGGCCTGAGCAAGACCTTTCGGGTGCTCATGCAGCTCGATCCAGAGCGCCGCGAGGTGCGGGCCGTCGATCAGGAGTGGGAGGTCGAGTGGCGCGCGGGAGTCCCGTCGCTGCATGCAGCGGCGTCCGGATTCCGCGGCCAGAAGACATCGGTTCAATTCGGCACCGCCTATGCGTTCACCGAGGAACTCGAGTTCGGTCAGGTCTACAACTACCGCTTCAACAGCGGCGAACTGAAGAAGCCGATCCAGGAGGCCGTCGCCGCCGCCGGTTGGACGTACCGCGGCGTCGCATTCGGGAAGCTCTGAGGACTCAGCGGAGCTGAACCTGTTGACTCGGGTCATCGATGGGCAGATAGCCCGCGACGACAGCGCTGACCTGGTAGCTGTTCAGGATGACGTCGCCGCCGTGATTGTCGAGGAACGCGGTATCTGCGGCGTCGCGCCCGGTGGCGATGCGCAACAACGACTGACGGGGCGCGAGCCCGGTGGCGTCGACCACAACCCACCGATCGTCGATCATCGCCTCGGCCACGGCGTGGAAGTCCATCGGGAACAGGCCCGGCGCGTAGACGGCGACGAGACGGGCGGGTATTCCCAATCCGCGTAACAGAGCGACGACGAGATGAGCGAAATCGCGGCAGACACCGGCCCCCGACAACAGGGTGTCGACTGCGCCGTCGATCGGGTCGCTGGCACCGAAGATGTAGGAAAGTCGTTGTCGCACAAAGTCGGTCACCGCGATGAGCTGGTCGCCGGGGCTCGCCGTGGTGTCGAACTCACCGGCGGCGAACCCGAAGAACTTGTCGGCCTCGGCATACCGACTCGGCCGCAGGTAGAGCGAACGATCGAACTGCACCACCTCGACCGGATCGGCCGGGGTGTAGACGTTGGCCTTGTAGGTGACGTACAGATTGCCGGGCTCGGCGTGCAGCCAGTGGATGCGACTGCCGCTGGCGGTGACGATCTCTTCGGGAACAATTGTGTTGCCGTTCAACGTGATCGACAACTCTTCGTAGAGGTCGATCCCGGGGAGCTTCGCCACCGCGATCTGCAGTTCGATCTCCGTCGCCGCGTTGACCGCCACATCGAGATAGACCGACACATCACGCTGGGCACTCTGAGCGAACTCGACCGACATTGATGGGCGACCAATCCTTCCGAGATGAGCTGCCGAGTCAGGCTGTGTGGTTCTGCAAGGCACCGATGGGATCAGCGTAGAGCGCGCCGAGGGATACCACCACCGCAGCGCCCTCCTGCACCCGGGCGCCGAATCGCGGTGGAGACAGTTCGATGGTCGGCAACGAGGTCGCCCCGTCGAACGCCGATTGCACCGGCGCCAGCCCGTGAGGGTGCTCGGCGAACACCTGGCCCGCGAGAACCACCCGATCGGGGTTGATCAGGTCCCGCACCAACGCCACCATCTCGCCCAGGACCCGCGCCCGCTCGTCGAGCAACTCCCCGGCGTCCGCGCCTGCAGCCACCGCATCGTCGAACACCTTTCGGCCGACGACATCCTGCAGCGTCGATTGCGGCACACCCGTCAGCAGCGGCGCCGAGACCGGAAGGTGCCCGATGTTCCCGGGCCGATCGCGCACCCGGCCGTCGATGGTCGTCGCCAACCCGACCGTCTCCCTGACATAGAACAGCAGGTCGACGCCGGAGGTGTTCGGGTCGCCGGCGAGCAACAACTCCGCGGCCGCCATCGCCTGCACGTGTGGACTGACCGAGACCGGCAAACCGAGTTCATCCTCGAGGGCCTGGCCGACCGGCGCGCGGCACCAGCCGAGCTGCGCGTGGTCGACGCTGCCGTCCGAATGCACCTGTCCGCCCACCGCGGCTCCGGCCCAGAGGGCGGTGCGTTGGGTGAACGAGTCGGCGACGACGGCCGCGCGCCGGGCGATGAGGGCGAGCGCGGGGCCGGCGGGACCGGATGGGGTGGACATGGCAGCGGTCTGCAGCGGCCTACCTCCGAGATCCGCGACCATCAGCAGCGTGGATCTGGCACCGATGTGGATTGCGATCACACAGAATCGATCTCGATCCAGCATCAGCGGGACCTTCGGACGACCGATCGCTCCAGGGGCAATGAGGTCGGGGCGTTCACGGACAAGACCGAGCCGATCGAGCGTCTGGAGCTGGCGGTTCACCGTCGCCGCCGACAGCCCGGTGGCCTGCGGCAATCGGTCGCGCGTCACCGGCCCCTGGGTACGCACCGCCCGCAAGACGGCAGCCGCAGCGCCGTCGCCGCGCTCGAACGAGACGGTCCTGATCGATGACGCGGAGTTCGTGGGAGGGGCATCTCCTTCCCGTCCGATCACCGCGCGCGTCCCCATGGGGTCAAAACCTACCGGTCGCGGCGGCTCTAGGATGGAACCCATGACAGTTGCAACCACCGACGCGTCCAAATCTGGTGATCGCAAGGTCGCCGTAGTAACGGGAGCGAGTTCGGGAATCGGCGCCGCCACCGCGAAGGTGCTTGCAGCGCAGGGATATCACGTGGTCATCGGCGCACGGCGGGTCGACCGAATCGAAAAGCTGGCAGCCGAGATCAACGGAACGGCCATTGTCCTCGATGTGACCGACGAACAGTCCGTGGGCGCGTTCGTCGAGCAGATCCCCACGGTGGACGTGCTGGTGAACAATGCCGGAGGCGCCAAAGGACTGGCGACGGTCGCCGACGCCGACCTCGACGACTGGCGATGGATGTGGGAGACCAACGTCATCGGCACCCTGCGCATCACCAAAGCTCTGCTACCCAAGCTCATCGACTCCGGAGACGGGCTGATCGTCACCATCAGTTCGATCGCCGCGATCGAGGCCTATGACAACGGCGCCGGATATACGACGGCCAAACACGCCCAGGGCGTCCTACACCGGACGTTGCGTCCCGAGCTGCTGGGGAAGCCGGTGCGCCTGACCGAGATCCAGCCGGGAATGGTCGAGACCGAGTTCTCGCTGGTTCGGTTCGAAGGCGATGCGGAGAAGGCCGACAAGGTCTACGAGGGCTTGACCCCGCTGACTGCCGACGACGTCGCCGAGGTCATCGGATTCGTCGCGAGCAGGCCACCGCACGTCAACCTCGACACCATCCTGCTGATGCCCCGCGACCAAGCCTCGGCCCGCCGGAACATCAAAACCGGCTGACGGGTCGGGGCCACCGGCGCTGCTCGGGCCGGGCTGATTCCCTCGTACGATCAGATGAACATCGCGACCAGCTGTAACGACTTACCCACGCCGTCCGAGAACCAGACATAATCCAACATCGGGAAGTCCGGTTCGCCAGCATGTGGACCAGCGCCCGCACCGGACTTGGAGATGTCGAGTGAACTACCCCTATGGCGCGCCCGCCGGCCCTGTCAGCAATCCCCCGAACGATCGCAAACAGATCATCATCGTGCTCGCGGTCGTCGCGGCGCTGCTGCTGACCTTCCTGGGGATCGGCGCGGTGTACCTGACCTCCGGTTCGAGCAAGGTGAAGGCCTCGCCGGCGCCGGAACTCGTGTTGGAGGCGATGAACAGCAACGGACTCGATCCGTTCGCGCCGTCGGTCGCGGTGAGCAATCGCCCGCTTGACGCCAACGCCCGCAACCTGGCGCCACAGGGCCCGGTCACACCACGCGGCGTCCAAGCCGTAGAAGGCACGACCGCCGGCCTCTACGGCGGCACCGGCGAAGCCAGTTGCGACACCGCCGCGTTGGCCAACTTCCTGGCGAACAACCCGGGCAAGGCCGCGGCGTGGGCGAGCGTATTCGGAATCGGCGTCGACCAGATTCCCTACTACCTCGACACCCTGACGCCCGTCGTGCTCACCCACGACACCTGGGTCACCAACTACAGCTACGAGAATGGTGTCGCAACGCCGTTCCAGTCGGTGCTGCAGGCCGGTACTGCCGTGCTCGTCGACAGCTACGGCATCCCACGCGTGCGATGCGCCTGCGGAAACCCGCTGTCACCGCCCGCGGGCACCCCGCTGTCCGGGTACCGCACCGTCGGCTCCCCCTGGGACTACTACGCACCTCGCCAGGTCGTCTACGTGAACTACCACAATGAGCACACGACGATCATCAACAACACGACAACCGTTGTGGCCGCGCCGAATCCGGCTCCAGCGCCCGCCTCGCTGACCCTTCTCGACCTGAACACGCTGCAACCCGTGTTGCGTACTGTCGGCGGGATCCTGAACCTGGCCGGGCTGCCGCCGCTGCAGGGCGCCCTGCCGACACCGGCGTCGTTGAACACCCCGTTCGTCAGTCCTGACCCCGAGGTGCAGACCGCGAACGGTGTCCAGGCCGACGGTCAGCCCGCCGAGAATGTCCTGCGCCAGGCCGCTGAAGCGACGGACTCCGAGACGTCATCCGTGGCGGCAGCTGAATCGGCTGGCCCGCAGGAGGGTTCGCCGAGTGTCGACGCGAGCGCTCAAGCCCCGGTCGACCCGAGCGTCCCCGCTGCGCCGGGAGAAAGCAGCGCTGCGCAGGCACCACCGGCCCCGGCTGCGCCTGCAGCCCCGACCAGCGCCGCACCGACACCGACCGTGTTCACCGGCACCGGAGACATCGTCTCGAGTCTGACATTCACCGTGGATGGAACGCAGGTGAGCTGTTCGGTGCCCGACGTGACCGCGCCGACGGCCGGACTCATCTGCACCGACGGCATTGCCCGCACGGTGTCCAGTAGCTACCTGCAGACATCGTCGGTCACCTCCGGTACCGATGCGGCGGGCGTCTGGACTGTTCCACTGACCAGCAGCGCCGGCGTCGAGCGGGTCACCGTGCTCTCGGCCACGTGGACCCTCATCCCGACGCCGACGGTGGAAGCGCCCGCTCCCGCCCCGGCTCCTGCCACGGAGACGGCCCCGACCGAGACGGCGACAACTGCACCCGAGACGACAACGGAGACAACTGCTCCCACGTCCGATACGTCGGCGCCTGCAGTTCCTTGATCGTCTGAGGTCGGCGCCGCTCGCGGCGAGACAGCACCGAATTCGGCCCCGTACCGAGTGTCCGAGGGAAGATATCCCTCGCTCACTCGGTACGGGGCCGAATGTGGTGAAGCGTGTCGGTCAGCCGACCGGTGTCTGCCGCGACCCCGAGTTCTGCGGAGTTGTCGGGATGCCCGAGACATCCGGAGCGTCCTTCGGTGTCGCCGGAGCCGACTTCACATCGGGCTCGCCTGCGAGCGCCGACATCGACTTCCACGTCTCCCAGTCGTAGATCCAGTCATAGATGTCGCCGTCCGCCTCCGACAGCGGGATGCGAGTGTTGGTGACCTCCACCGGATCGCCGTACATCGCGGTGGCGAAATACTGCGACGCGTTGTCGAGCGAGAGGTTGATGCAGCCGTTGGTGACGTTCGACGAGCCCTGGACGCCAACGGTATCCGGGTTCGCGTGGATGAACTCGCCGTTGTTGGAGATACGCACGGCGTAGCGCTCGCGGACGTTGAAGTATCCGGCCGCGGGATTGCTCATGTAGAAGTCTTCGTGCTTCTCGCTGACGACGTGGATACCCGACCGCGTGACGTTGCGGTCGAGGTCGCCCTCGCCGTAGCTGCACGGCAGGGTCATCAGGGTGTTGCCGTCGTTCTGCACCACGATCTGGTGGGAGTCGGCGTCGGCGAGGACAACCTGGTTGCGGCCGATGACGAAGTCGCTGGTGACGTCGGCCTCGCCGTAGTATCCGTCGCCGTGGTCGAGTCCGTAGAGTTTCGCGACCATCGAGACCTTCGTGCCCGGCTGGTAGTACTCCTTGGTCCGCCAATGGACGCGCGATCCGCCGTCTTCGCCGAGCCATGCCCAGCTGCCCTCGGTCTCGGGCGTCGTGGTGACCTTGAGGGCCTGCTCGACGGCCTTCTTGTCATTGACGACTTCGTCGAACGTCAGGATGAGCGGGGTCGCGACACCGACTTCCTGGCCGTCTGCGAGGTTGACCACGAGCCCGATCTGGTTCTCCGGCGTCACGGTGGCAAAGGTGCCAGCGAGCGGGACAGCACGACGATCGTTGCCCATCGCAGAACCGGACCATGTGTACTGGCCGCCGTAGCCGAGTGGCTCGGTGACGGTGAAGGTCTTACGGTCCTCCGACATCGCGCCGGTCACGACCCGACCGCTGGCATTGGTCAGCTTCACATCCGGGTTCAGCACGCCGTCGGTGACCTTGACCGAGACCTCCACGATCGGGGAGGCGTCGGTGGTGTCGAGCGGCGGGCTGTAGGTCACGGTGGCATCAGGATCCGAGGGTGCCTTGCTCTCCTGGGCCGCGTCACCGGACTTGTTGTCACTGCTGCAGGCTGCTGCGGTCACTCCGGCCGCGCCGACGGCGAGAGCCGTGAGGGCCGATCGCCTGGACAGCATGAGGCGGTCACGGTATTCACTCATGCACGAAACATTACCTGTAGCCCGGAACTCTAATCCTCCACGAAGGCTGCCGCGGGGCCCACGACCAGCGCAACAGCGTCAGAGGGTGCATCCCACCAGCACAGGTTCGGGTTCCAACCACAACCCGAACCTTTCGTGAACTCCGTCACGGACCCGCTTCGCGAGCTCGACGATGTCTTCCGCACGAGCCTCGCCCCTGTTGGTGATCGCCAGTGAATGCTTCGTCGACAGGCGCGCCGGTGCACCGGAATCCGGAAATCCCCTGGCGAAACCAGCGCGCTCGATCAGCCAGCCGGCCGACAACTTGACGCCCAGATCGGCGGGGAACTGGGGAACCGTCGCCTCGGCGCCGAGCTCCTCGACGATCCTGGTCAGCACCTTCGGGAGATGCTCCTGGGGCACAATCGGATTGGTGAAGAAGGAGCCGACGCTCCACGTGTCGTGGTCATCAGGGTCCAGCACCATGCCCTTGCCCGAACGCAGCCCCAGCACCGCCGCCCGCACGTCCGCGGCCGGTGCCCGCTCCCCCTCGGCCACGTTCAGTGCCCCGGCCAGCTCGCGGTACCTGATCGGCTCGCTCAGACCGTCCTCGTGTAGCCGGAACGACACCTGTACCACCAGTTCATCGTTGCGCCGCTTGAGCCGGCTGGTGCGGTAACCGAGTTCCAGGTCGCCGACGTCCACCCAGTTCAGGCCACCCGAGCGGCGATCGAAGATCTGCACCGACCGCAACAACGACCCGACCTCGACGCCGTACGCCCCGACATTCTGCACCGGGGTCGCGCCTGCCGCGCCCGGGATCCCGGACAGGCACTCGAGACCACCGAACCCTCGCTCGATACTCTCCGCGACCAAGTCGTCCCAGTTCACCCCGGCCCCGGCGGTCACGTGGTCCGATCGCCAATCGGTCTCGGTGTTCGCGATCTGCACCACCGTGCCGTCGAATCCGTCGTCGCTGATCACGAGGTTCGATCCGCCACCCACCAGCAGCACCGGCGTCCCGGCCGCATCCAGGTCGCCGACGGTCTGGATCAGCGAATCGGCGTCGGTACAGCGGACGAAGTTCTTGGCGGGACCACCCACCCGCAAGGTGGTGATCTGCGACAGCGGCAGGGAGTTGTCATGTGTGACCACCCGGCAACGGTAGCCTGCATCCATGGCGACCAAGCTTCGGCATTCCCTCGACTTTTCCTGTCCCCCGGCTCAGTTCGCCGCGGCGATCACCTCAGAGCAGTATTGGCGCGATCTGGTCGCCAATGTCGCGGCCGATGTGTCCGAACTCGAGTCGTTCACCGCGACCGACGACGAGGTCCGGGTCGTCCTGCAACAGCGCGTCCCCGAGAAGAATCTCCCGTCGGTGATCACCAAGATCCGCAAAGGTGACCTCGAGATCGCGCGCACGGTGGTGTGGTCGGTGGACGGAGACGAGGTCACCAACGGCACCTTCTCCGCGGTCGTCACCGGCGCACCCGCGAAGGTCAACGGCACTCAGACCCTGGTGTCCACGGCTACCGGGGCGCAGGTGATCTTCGACGGTTCGGTCGAGGTGTCGATTCCGTTCGTCGGCGGAAAGATCGAGAAGCAGATCGCGAAAGAAGTGCAGGCACTCATCGACGCCGAGCGCGACTACACGGTCAACTGGATCGGACAGCAGTGAGCGGACACCAGGTGCCTCCGGGTCGAGCGTTCCTGGCACGTTAGGCTTTGCCCCATGGCACGCCGTCTGTCCTACTCAGCCCGTTACCACCATCCCGCCGAGAAGGTCTATCAAGCGCTGTCGATGCGAGAGTTCTGGGACGCGCAGATGGAAGAGTTCCGGAAGCTGACGCCACAGTCCGAGATCGAGACCTACACGGTGGACGTCAACGGTATCGACGTCGTTCTCAAGCAGGTGCTACCACGCACCGAGCTTCCGGCAATCGCTCAAACGGTGATGTCGAAGGACATGATCATCACCCGCACCGAGGCTCTCGGCCCGTTCGATCCGGAGAACACCAAGGGCACGTACGCCGCGTCGATCCCCGCGGGCCCCGGGAGTCTGACCGGCACGCAGGAACTCTTCCCGACCGACACCGGCTGCACCATCCGCCGCACCACCGAGGTCAAGGTCTTCATCCCGTTCATCAACGGCAAACTCGAACAGATGATGCTGGTGAACCTGGTCGACCTGTTCCGCGGTGAGGCGGAATTCACCTCAGGGTGGATCGACGCCAACCTCTGACGGGCCTGTCCGCGCCGGCAGTGCGGGCCGTCCCGACGGAACGATCACGCGGGGCACCACCGGTATCAACCGACTTCGGCGGATAGACCGCTGGATCACCCACCACAGCGAGATCGTGGCGGTGCTGTCCGACGCCGCGACGCCGCTGGCCGTCGACCTCGGATACGGCGCCCGTCCCGACACCGCCATCGAATTGGCAGCCCGGCTGCGGGCCAGGGTGCCCGCCGTCCAGATGGTCGGCCTCGAGATCGACCCTGCCCGCGTGGTGCCTCCGCAGGCGGGAGTCCGCTTCGCGGTGGGTGGCTTCGAGCTGGCGGGTCTGCGACCCCACCTCGTCCGTGCGTTCAACGTCTTGCGCCAGTACGACGAATCCCAGGTGCCGGCCGCATGGTCGCGGATGCAACGACAGCTGGGACCAGGTGGGTTCATCGTCGAGGGCACCTGCGACGAACTCGGCCGTCGCTGCTGCTGGATCCTGCTCGATGAACACCGGCCGCTGACGTTCACGCTCGCCTGGGATCCGCTGCACAGCCAGCGGCCGTCGGACCTGGCCGAGCGCCTGCCGAAGGCGCTGATCCACCGCAACATCCCCGGCGAACCCGTACATCAGTTGATCCGCACCCTGGATCGCTGCTGGGACATCGCGGCCCCGTTGGCGCCGTTCGGTCCGCGCCAACGGTGGCTCCGGACATTGGAGTTGTTACCTGACAATGGCATCCATCCACTACCCGACAGACGCCGACACCGCGACAACGTCCTGACCGTCCCGTGGGACCAGGTCGCCCCGTCCTCCTGACCCCCGCCGACCGTGCCCTTACCGACGATGAACGGTCGTAGGGTGGTCGTATGCGTATCGCCTTGGCCCAGATCTCCAGCGGCACCGATCCAGACAAGAACCTCGCGCTGGTCGCTGAACAGACGTCCGCTGCGGCCGCCCTGGGTGCTGACCTGGTGATCTTTCCCGAAGCGACCATGTGCCGGTTCGGCGTGAAGCTCGGGCCGATCGCGCAGCCACTCGATGGACCGTGGGCGCAGGCTGTCGCTCAGATCGCCGCCGACAATGCGGTCTCGGTGGTCGCCGGCATGTTCACCCCCGGCGACGGCGGACGGGTGCGGAACACCCTCGTGATCGCCGGACCCGGCGGCGCGATCTCCGGTTACGACAAGATCCACCTGTACGACGCGTTCGGGTTCGAGGAGTCTCGCACGGTGCAGGCGGGCGATCGGGCGCACTCATTTCGGGTCGGCGACGTCATGATCGGCACCGCCACCTGTTACGACATCCGGTTTCCGACACTGTTCACCGCCCTCGCCGATGGCGGCGCCACCCTCATCGTCGTCCCGACGTCGTGGGGCAGCGGTCCGGGCAAGCTCGAGCAGTGGCGGACGCTCGCCGCCGCACGGGCCCTCGACAGCGGGTGTTTCGTCGCAGCGGTCGGACAAGCCGTCCCGAACGACCCCGAGGTGGCCGATTCCTCGGCCCCCACCGGTATCGGACATTCCATCCTGGCCGGACCGTTCGGCACGGTGCACACCGAGTTGGGCGACCAACCGGAGCTCGCGGTTCTCGACCTCGACTTCGGCGAGGTCGAGCGGGCCGGGGCCTCAATTGCGGTGTTGTCCAACCGGCGGGACGTGAATTCCGCGGCGATGACCTGCGCCGACTCCGATACTTAGCCAACTCTTACCATCTGCGACGTCCCACCGGGCATCATCGACGGTGATGAATAACCGCGAAGATGCCGAATCCAACCCGGCCGGGGGGCCGCCTGAATCAACCACCGGTCCCGCCGAGGGCTCCGATCTGACCAAGCCGGCAGCCCCTGCCGACCCACCCCCTCCGGATGCGCCGGTTCCCGGGATACCCGAGAATCAGGCGGGTGACCCCAGTCCAGCCACGGACCAGTTCGCACCGGTCCCACCCGGCTCGGTGCCGCAGGCCTACACGCAGGAGCGCCACGACACCGCGCAACTCGACGTGCCCCCGGATGAAGTGCACCGGGATGGTTTTGCGCCCTACTCAGGTCCCCCATCCGACGGGCCACCGCCCAACGGTCCAGGCCCTGACGGTGGCGGAGTCTCGCCGCAGCGCCCGAAACGGCGGAAGGGCTTGATCGCGGGAGTGGTCGCCCTCAGCATCGTGCTGTTGCTGGTGATCTCCGGCGTCGGCAGCGAACTGTATCTGCGGAGCAAGGCGAAGGACTGCATGGAGCAGTCGTTCGGTGAGCTCACCGGCGCTTCGACCTCGGTGTCGCTCAGCAAACAGCCCATGCTGTTCCAGTGGGTGTCCGGCAAGATCCCCTACGTGCAGGTCGACACCAGCGACGAGGGTGATTCGGACATGAAGCTGCACGCCAGGGGCGACGACATCACCACCGGTGACAACACCACTACCATCGGTGGGCTCAAAGGCGAGGGCTACGTCCCGTTCGGCCGGATCATGGAGCTGAGCCAGCAGGACACCACCGCGCAGCCGACCGCACCCACTCCGGATCAGGGTGGCGGACTGACCGGGCTCCTCGGTTCGATCGGTGGCGGGATGACCGTCGAGTCGGTCACCGGGAACGCCGCGGCCGGCACCGTCACCCTCAAGGCCAGCTTCTCGTTGCTCGGCATCCCGATCCCGGCCGAGACCGAGCTCAAGCCGGTCACGCAGAACGGCAAGCTGACGTTCGAGGTGGTCAAAGCCAGTGCACTGACTCTCGGAATCCCCAACTCATGGGCGCAAACCCTGGTCGATCAGGTCAGCGCCGGGATGTTCCCGCCGCTGTTCGACGACGTCAGCTTCGACAGGCTGAGCGTCTCCGACAAGGGTGTCGAGTTCGCGTTCTCCGGCAACGACATCGCGTTGACCCAGGAGAATGTCGGCGCCTCGGATTCGGACGCCGAGAACTGCAGCGTCGTCTGACCCGGTTGCGCTGATCGCTTCAGCCGCGCCACCCGTGATTGCGCCGCCCATCCGCTGTTGCGGGTGGGCGGCGCAAACTTCGGCGGGTGGTGCGGCGATCAGCTGAAGACGACGGTCTTGCGACCGTGCACCAACACCCGGTCCTCCAGGTGCCAGCGCAAGCCCCGGGCCAGGACCAGCTTCTCGATGTCCCGACCTTGCCGCACCATGTCGGCGACCGTGTCCGAGTGATCGACGCGGATGACGTCCTGCTCGATGATCGGTCCGGCGTCGAGCTCACCGGTGACGTAGTGGCAGGTGGCGCCGATGAGCTTCACGCCCCGCTGGAACGCCTGGTGGTAGGGCCTCGCCCCGATGAACGACGGCAGGAAGCTGTGGTGGATGTTGATGGCCTTGCCCGCCCAGTGCTCACACAGGTCCTCGGGAACGATCTGCATGAACCGGGCCAGCACCACCGCGTCCGGGTTGTGACTGTCCACCAGTGCGCGCAGTTCCTCGAAAGCGCCGGCCTTGTCGGTGCCGAACGGGATGTGATGGAACGGGACGCCCATCCGGGTGCTGAAATCTTCGAGATCGCGGTGATTGCCGATGACGGCGTTGATCTCCGCTGGTAGCTCTCCCCGGTACGAGCGGCCCAGCAGATCCCCGAGGCAGTGCCCCTCCTTGCTCACCAGCAGGACGGTCTTCTTCGGAACGGCCGAATCACTCACGCGCCACTCGGTTTCCGACCCCAGTCCGGCCACCACCTCGGCGGCGAAGCGCTCGCGCAGCTGCTCGACCGTGACGGACACCGAATCCGCACGCACGGCCTGGCGCGTGAAGAACCAGCCGGTGTCAGGATCCGAGTGGTAGGCGGCCTCCACGATCCAGCCCCCGATGTCGGCGAGAAAACTCGAGATCTTTGCGACGATGCCGGTCGTGTCGGGGCAGCCGAGGGTCAGCACGTACCGGTGGTCGGCGCCATTTGCCGGCGAGAGTGTGGTCACAACCAAACAGTGTGCCAAGCTCGGATCATGTCCGACACCGCGCCCGGCCGCAGCGGCCTGCACCTGACCCGTTCAGTGGTCGCCGCCCTGGTCGACCACACCCTGCTCAAACCCGAGGCGACCCGCGCCGATGCCGAGGCCACCGCCGCAGAAGCGGCCGACCTCGGAGTGCTCGCGGTCTGCCTGTCGCCGTCGATGCTGCCGATCGACACCGGCGCTCAGCTCAGCTGCGTGGTGGCCGGCTTCCCGTCCGGAAAGCACCATTCGTTGGTCAAGGCGTCGGAGGCCAAACTCGCGGTCGATTCCGGGGCGCAGGAGATCGACATGGTCATTGATGTCGGCGCCGCGGTGGACGGCAAGTTCGACGAGGTGTTCGCCGACGTCCTCACCGTTCGGCAGGCGATCGGGAACGACGTCACGCTCAAGGTGATCATCGAATCGGCGGCCCTGCTGGCCCTGGCCGGGCCGCAGACCGTCACCGATGTCTGCAAGGTCGCGGTCAAAGCGGGCGCCTCGTTCGTCAAGACCTCCACCGGCTTTCATCCCGCAGGTGGTGCCAGTGCCGAGGCCGTGACCTTGATGGCCGCGGCGGTGCCCGCCACGGTCGGGGTGAAGGCCAGCGGGGGGATCCGTACCGCGGAGTTCGCGGCGGAGCTGATCGCCGCAGGCGCGACGCGCCTCGGGCTCTCCGGGTCGCGCGCTGTGCTGGAGGGTTTTCCGCAGGCCTGAACGCCGGTCAACGAGGGAGGTGCGCAGACCGCAACGACCTGACGATGTTGTTGAAGCGATGCGGCTGCTCCCAGTTGAGCAGATGAGTTGCGCCTCGCCAGATTTCGTACCGTTCGAGTGATCCTGCAGCACGCAGTCCAAGGGCGACGGGTTCGGCGAGCCGCGGCGGGGTGAGACGGTCTCGGTCTCCCACCACGACCGCAACGGGGACCGGCATGTTCCGCAGGCCCGCGCTCACGTCGAGGTCTTCGAGCGCTCGCCCGAGCTTTTCTCTTGCCCGCCAACTGGTCTCCCGCAGGATGGAATCGAGCATCTTCAGCTGTTGGCGGCTGATCCCCGGAAAGATGGTGCGTGCCAACGACAGACCGGTCCGCATCATGAGGTCCCCACCGGGTCGGTGAATGGCGTTGAAGCCCAGCCAGGCCATTTCGTACTCGACTCTGCGCACAATCGTAGCGGGTTGGGCCAGCCGGATCGGGGCCTTCGACACCGGCGCGGTGGCCGCGGTACCGGCGAGCATGATCGCCGTGGCGTACCGCGCTGCGCTGTCCGGATACTGGGTGGCCCAGCTCATCACTGTCATGCCACCCATGCTGTGGCCGACGATCACTGCCTTCTCGCCGTCGGCGAGGGTGGCGGCGAGGACGGCTTCGAGATCCTGACCGAGATGTTCGTTCGTCGTCGGGCCGGTGCCCAGGGTCGAGCGCCCGTGTCCCCGTTGGTCGTAGACGATGACGCGATGGTTGTCGGCCAGGCCGTTGATCTGCGGGAACCAGTACTTGGCGTTGACGGCGAAGCCGTGGACGAGCACCACCACGTCGGCGTCGGCTGGTCCATAACTGCAGACCGCGATGGAAGCACCGTCGGACCGCTCCACAAACAGTCGATCGACAGGTGCATCCGGGTTCCGCAGCAGCGCCTGACCGCCGGACATCAGTCGGCGGTTCGGTCCAGCAAGTCGGTGAGGAGGGTGTTGTAACCCTCCGCGTTCTCGATGCTGCTCATATGGCCGATCCCGGGCCACACCACGAGATCCTCGAGGTGCCCGCGCCCGCGAAGTACCGCCGCCATCGCGTCGGCATGGACCTTCGGGGTGAGCTTGTCGTCGGCGCCGACGACCACCAGGGTCGGGACAACCAGTGCGTCGAGACCCTCGGTGACCTCGAGATCGACCATCGCGTTACCCCACTTGCCACGGGAGCGTCCCGGGCACGCGGCCACCATCTCGTCGACGAAGTCGACGTGCGAGCGACGTGAGGTGGTGTTGAGGGCAATGTACTGGGTCACCTTGCGCGACATCTTCGTTCGTGGCAGATGCACCGTCGCCCCGGCGACGAGTCGTCCGGTGAAGTACTCCATCGGAGAGAGCACCGTGGGTAGGTCGAGCGGGATGAGACCGAGGTTCGGCAAGAGGTGATCGGAGCAGGTGGACGTCAGCACCACGGCACGGGCGACCTCGGGCACCGCCTCCGGAAACTGCTTGGCCCAGGACAAGATCGTCATCCCACCCATGCTGTGCCCGGCAACCAGCGCACGACGACCCTTCGGTACCACCGAGGTCAACACTGATTGGAGATCTTGACCCAGGAGTTCGACACTCAACTTGGTCTTGCCGCGTGGGGAATCGCCGTGACCGCGCTGGTCATAGGCGATGACGCGGTACCGGTCGCCGAACGCGTTGATCTGCGGGTACCAGTAATGCGTGCTGCACGTCCACCCGTGCACCAGCACCATCAGTTCGCCGTCCGGAGGTCCATAGGCCACGACATTGAGCGCGGTACCGTCCGCAGCACGGACATCGAGATGTTCCGGCGCCTGTCGGGGCGTCTCGAGCAACGGATCAGGCTGATCTGCAACAGGATCAGGGGCCAGCAGAGCTGCCCGCAGAATCGAGCCAAGGAACGTTCCGGTGATCGCCGCACCCACGGCGACCACGCCTGCACCTACCGCGGCCCCACCGACCGCGACCTTCTTCTTGTTCATGAATTACTCTTCCCCACCTGGATCTAAGGGCCGGAACCCGTTGCCTTGCTCGATTTTTCGTCTTCAGCAGCCATCATCAACTCCGCCCCGCGATCAAGCGCGCGCGAGATCTCGGTGTCCATCGCCTTGCTGAAGGCGACCTCGACGATGTCGTGAGCCATCGGCCGCACGGTCTGCACGAGTTCCGCCAGCCGGATCACCTCGCTCTCCTCCATCTCGAACGGCGCGCCCTCGACGAGATACTTGTCGGTGACGATCGAGACGAAGCTGGCTGCGATGTCCTGGAGGTCGTCCTGCACCCGTTCCCAGCGGTTGAGCAGGACGTCGAGGTCGATACCGGCCTTCACCAGGACCTCGGCACCGGCGAGCACCTCCGGGTTGGTGACGGCGTAACCCGCGCCCTCTTTGACCAGCAGTCCCAGTCGTTGCCCGAGGGCGATGTTGTTGTCAGTGGCGCCGAGTCCCTTGCGCAGCTCGGAGATGGTGATGGTCGCCATCCGCCTGAGGTTCTTCCACCGGCTGCCGCGTTTCGGCTCGGCCTCCAGCACGTGCTCGACCTTGAGGCCGTATCGCGCTGCCATCAGCAATTCACTGATCGTCGCGAAGGTGTAGCCCCGCTCGAGCATCTGCGAGATCATCTTGAGCCGGCTCAGGTGTTCTGCGGAGTACCAGCCGGTACGGCCCTTGATCTTGGGTGGCGGAAGCAGACCGCGGTCCTGGTAGACCCTGATGTTGCGGACGCTGACGCCGGAAACATCCGCGAGTTCGTTGATCCGGTATTCAGCCATGCGCTCATTCTAGGTCTGCTCGCCGAGCGTTTGATCGGCGGAAGGGTGTCGACCCTGCGTGAATACGCCATTCACCACCCATGGATGGTGGACTTCAGCGCTTACGAAACCAGGTCTTGTTCTGGATCGAGTCGACCCGTGGCCGCACGTCCACGATGTAGACGATCGTGGCGACGACGCCGACGATGCCCAGGATGCCGATGGCCCCGAACAACCAGATGAACAGGGTCGCGGCTGCGAGGATGGACACCCAGATCACCTTCGACTGGCGATCGACCGCCGGGAAGGCGTCCGGACGCTGCAGTGCGGCGTGCACCAACGACACCGCCGCCGCGATCCCGGCGACAACTGTCAGCAGCAGCAGAACAAGACTTTGGGCGTACCCCAAGAATGAGAGAACATTCACGGGTGCAGCCTACTGTCCAGTTCGCGTGTCGCGACAGGCGCGTGATGGGTTCGCAGCGGCGGAGCCAATGGCTCGAGTTGCCCGACTAGCTGGTGGCCTTCTTGGCCGGAGCCTTCTTCGCGGGAGCCTTCTTGGCCGGAGCCTTCTTGGCCGGAGCCTTGGCAGCGGGTGCCGCCGGGGTGGCCTTGGCCGGTGCCTTCTTGGCCGGAGCCGTGGCCTCGGCGATCTTCTTGGCAGGCGAATCCTTCGACGAACGCGCCTTGCTCTCGACCTTGCCCGCGGTGCCGTTGATCGCGTCGGTGGCGTCTTCGGTCGCGTCTTCGATCTTGTCCTGGGCGATGCCCGCGAGCTTGGCAGCGCGCTGGCCGACCGCCCGGGTCTGCGACGAGATGGTGCCGAGGGTGTCCTCGGTCAGATCGACAGCGTCGTTGTAGGCCTTCTCCGCGCGGCTGAGCTGCTCGCCCACGGCCGGAGTGGTGCGCAGCCGCTCGACGGTCTCTTCGCCACGCTCTGCGAGCGAGTTGTAGATGTTGGTCGCGACCTCGATGTAGGCCTCGGCGACCTTGCGCAGCTCCTCAGAGGTGAACTTCGCGCGCAGCTCGTCGATGTTCGACGGAACCTCTTCGGGCAGAGCAGAAATGCGCTCACGGGTCTCTTCGATCCGGGTCTGCGCGGTGGTGCGGGTCTCTTCGAAGCGGGCCTGGGCCTGCTCGGTGGCGGTCTCGGTGCGCTCGCGCAGCTGAGCGATCACTTCGTTGACCTGCTTGAAAGCGAGGTCGCCGGCACCGACGGCGGCGTAGATGGGGTTGGCGAGATTGCGGTCAGACTTGGTCATTGGTTTCCTCCAGGAATTCACGTGGGTTCGATCGTGTTGTATCCGTGTGACTTTCGACCACAGCCCGGTTCTCTTTACAGAAGGACTCGTAGATCTCGAGCAACACTTGTTTCTGGCGTTCACTGATGACGGTGTCTGCCATCAGCGCGTCGCGCACCGGACTCGCGGGTCTCTCTTCGAGAATCCCGGCCCGTACGTAAAGCACCTCGGCCGACACACGCAGACCCTTGGCTATCTGGGCCAACACATCGGCTGAAGGCTTGCGCAACCCTCGTTCAATTTGGCTGAGGTACGGATTACTGACGCCTGCACGCTCAGCAAGCTGGCGTAGCGACACCTCGGCGCCCATCCGTTGCGATCTGATGAAGCTACCTATGTCCTGGGCAGCAGTGGCGACGTTGGCACTGATGTCCTGGGCGATGTCCTGTGCCGCGTTCGCGACCACAGCCGTCACCGGCTCGTCATCGGGATCAGCGGGCGTTGGAACCATCTCGGTAACTCCTTCAAGCCTCGATTGCCATACTGCCGACCCGTGCTAGCAATTGCAAGCACTTGAGCTAATCCGTGATGAAGGCCACAAACATCGCGGCGTCCTTTTAATGAAAGAGCAGTACAGAGACGGTGTAGATGACCAAGCCGGCCAGCGAACCGACCACCGTGCCGTTGATGCGGATGAACTGCAGATCGCGCCCGACCTGCAATTCGATCTTGTTGCTGGTGTCCTCGGCGTCCCACCCGCGCACGGTCTCGGTGATCACCGAGATGATCTCCTGCGAGTAGTTCTCCGAGACGTGCCTGGCCACCCGGACCATCCAGATGTTCATCTTGTTCTTGAGCACCTCGTCGTCGCGGATACGCTCGGCGATCTGGATGATCGAGTCCGTCAGCGTCGCCCGGAGCGTCCCGTTCGGGTCGGCCAAGAGCTGCTCGATCAACGCCTTGCCCGCATTCCACGCCGTCGACGCCGCCCCGGTGACCTCGTCACGTTCGAGCAGCTCGCATTTGATCGCCTCGAGACGCGCGATCGTATCCGGGTCGTTCTGCAGGTCGTGCGCCAGTTGCACCATCACCCCGGTCATCGCCAGGCGGACCTGATGATGGGGATCGGTCTTGACCTTGAACGAGAACTCGACGAGCTCGCGATAGAGCCGATCTCCCACGAGGCTGTTCACGAACTTCGGAGCCCACGCGGGACCGTCCTTGTCGATCACGCGGTCGATCAGATCCTGGCTACCCAGGGCGAAGTCGTGGGCCCTGTCGCACAGCAACTGTATGACGGGCTCCAGCCGGTTCTCCGAGATCAGCTGCTCGAGCACCCGGCCCGCCGGCGGCCCCCACTCGGGTTCGGCTGCCCAGCGCATGGCCGCGGTGATCAGCTTCTCGATGTCCTCGTCGTCGAGCATCTCTGCCGCGAACGCGATACCGCGAGCAGCCTCTTCCCCGACGCGGGGCGCGTTCTTGGGGTCTGCCAGCCAACTGGAGACCCGGGTCGGCAACGCCAACTGCGCGACCTTCTCCTCGATGACGTCCGGCGTCATGAAGTTCTCTTCGATGAAGCCTCCCAACTGGTCGCCGATCTGGTCCTTCTTCTTGCGGATCAGCGCGGTGTGCGGGATCGGAATGCCCATCGGGTGCTTGAACAGCGCAGTGACGGCGAACCAGTCGGCAAGCGCACCGACCATGCCCGCTTCGGCCGCGGCACGTACGTACCCGACCCACGCTGCGACGTTCTCACCGTCGCGGTCTTCGAGCCAGCGGCAGAACAGGTAGATGATCGCGGCCAGCAGCAGGAGCCCGGTGGCGACGAGCTTCATCCGCCGCAGGGCGGCCTTGCGTTCGCTGTCCGCCTCGCTGAGCCCGGCGATGTTTCGCTTCGGAGCGGGGGACGTTTCCTTCGCGGCATGCCGACCGGCGGGTAACTCCCTCGGCGATCGGTCCGCGTCCGGACCAGCCGTCGGCCGCGGAGCTTGTGTCGGTTGCATCCATCCAGTGTTACCCAAAGCCGGTTGGAGGAATCACGGGTATGCAGGTGACCCGCCTCTCGATGCCATGGACGAGTGCCCGGGAACATAAGCTGGAGATCAGTCGACACGCATCGGCGCTGCGACCGGCGCCTACAACAAGAAATGACGCCCCACGATGTCCCCTCGCCCCAACCCGGCTGCGGCCGCCCGCGCTGCGGTCGCCGCAGCCGCCACCGCCGCGAGCAAGGGGGTGTCACTCCCCCAGGCCATCCGTAACCAGGTCGGCGCCGACGACGTCAAGACCGACGGACGCAAGCGGCGCTGGGAAGGCCACAAGGAGGCCCGGCGTACCGAACTCGTCGACGGCACCCTCGCGGCTGTGCGGGCCCTCGGCGCCGATGCGGGCATGGATGAGATCGCCTCCGAGATCGGCGTGTCGAAGACCGTCCTCTACCGCTATTTCAGCGACAAGAGCGACTTGACCACCGCAGCGATGATGCGCTTCCTCGAGACTGTCCTCGTGCCGCGGCTCGGTAGCGCCATCAACGAGGACGTCGGCGAGTTCGAACTGACCCGCATGGTGATCTCGGTCTACGTCCAGACCGTGGCCGACGAGCCGCACATCTACTCCTTCGTCATGGCCGGCGGGTCCGGTGCACAGGTCCTCGCGGACTCGCAGAAGCTCGTCGCTCAGATGCTCACGTTCGTGATGATCAACCGGATGGTCGATCAGGGTTCGCAGACCGCCGGGGTCGAGACGTGGGCGTACAGCCTCGTCGGTGCGATCCAGCTCGCGGTGCACTGGTGGATGGTCGAGCAGCGCCTGGGTAAGGACGAGTTGATCGACTACCTCACGATGATGGTCTGGTCGTCGATCTCGGGCATCGCCGCCGCCGGCGGGTCCGCGGAATACTTCAATGCGCAAGATCACCCGATGCCGCAAACACCCGAGTCGACGCGACAGGCCGACTGAGACGCCCCAATCCTCATCACGCCCGGAGATCCAGCCGATAGATTGGCGCCATGGGTAGAAGTGGCGGACACAAGTGAGCGAAACAGGGTCGGTGGCACTGGTGACCGGGGCGAGCCGCGGTGTCGGCAAGGGCGTGGCCACCGCATTGGGCGCGGCAGGATGGACGGTGTACGTCACCGCACGCGGCGGGACCGGTCCTGATGACCCACTGGGGCAGACCATCTCGGAGATCGAGAACGCCGGCGGGACCGCGGTCGGGGTGAGTCTCGACCACTCCGACGACGACGCCGTCGCCGGGTTGTTCAGCCAGATCCACGCCGAGCAGGGTCGTCTCGACCTACTGGTCAACAACGTTTGGGCCTCCCCCAAGGGCTTCGGCGGGTTCAGCGACAAGTTCTGGGAGCGACCCGTATCCGACTGGGACACCCTCATCACGGTCGGCGTCCGCGCGCACTATGTCGCATGCGTCGAAGCCGCAAAGATCATGGTGCCCCAAGGCTCCGGTTTGATGGTCAACATCTCGTCGTTCGGAACCCGCGGACACCTCCACTCGGTGCTGTACGGCATGAGCAAGGCTGCACTCGACAAGATGGCCTTCGACATGGCGCACGAACTCGAAGGTACCGGGGTGGCCGCGATCTCGTTGTGGCTCGGGCTCATTCAGACAGAGCTGCTGCTCTCACTCGGTATCGAGGAGTTCGCCGGATTCCGGCTCGACGAGGCCGAACACCCACAATTCGTCGGCCGCGTCATCGATCGCCTGTGGCGCGATCCGTCGCTGCTCGAGAACAACGGACACAGTCTCGTCACCGCCGAACTCGGCGCTTCCTACGGGCTGACCAACAATGACGGTGGACTACCGAAATCCCATCGCGAGCCCTTCGGCGGCGGACCCCTGTTCCCGCCGGCCTGACAAGGTCCGCCGAGCCAAAATCTGCTCCACTTCTAGGAATCCGCTCCGGTTCCAGAGCTCTGGAACCGGAGCATATTGCCAGAAGTGGAGCAGATTCCGCGGATCAGTACACTCCATCAGAATTCGAATATCACGAATACAAGCGTCTAGGATTGTTTGAGTGTCGAAGTTGTCGCCGACACCTCTAAAAAATTCTGGGATCGTCCAAAGTTGCTCTTACACAACCTTCTTAGATCAAGATCGTAATTCCAAAAATCTTCTCACGACACTAGTTCTCGAAGTTGAACTCTTAGTTAGTTCACACTGGCAATAAAAGTTAAGTTACGTTCTCGGTACATCGTTCAGGCGTATATTTCCTGGATATTGCCGACAATTTGCATTCAACCGACTGACGTTTGCTACGTTGACCTCTTCAGCACCAACAGCACGTCCATTTACTGGAGGGCGATCTTCGCATGAACCGCACCATTCTCCGTACCACCACCGCCGTAGCAGCAGTCAGCGCAGCAGCTCTGTTCTTCCCCGCAGTTGCATCGGCAGCGCCGGTCTCACAATCCGAGTGCGCGGAAATTTCGACAGGCAACCAGGCAAACGGATGGGGTAACACATTCGGCGACGAGTCCGGCCAGGCTGGCGTGCACGTTGCCGGCGGTGAAGATGGGAACGGAGCGTTGAAGTTCACGACGTTCGATACACCCTCGACGACCAAGGTTGACAACCGTGCGGCTTCGTATCATGAAGCAGGCGGGTTGCTCCTCAAGGACGTGACCGGCCCCTTGGCCTTCCAACATGAGGGCGCGGTCCCGGGTAACTGGCAGATCCGCGTAACAGGCGCCAACACGACTGGCCCCGGCGACGTATCCGGCGAGAATGGTTTTGCGACGCTTGTGCACTCCGGCGACGGCGCCGACGCCGCTGGTTCAGACCAGTGGTGGGCGACAAGAGATCTCGGAACGATCGCCAGGGGCACTCCGTCGACACTTGCGGCGCTGAAGGCCGCGGCCGGTGATCAAACCGTCGTGACGCACTACGGCATCTCGATCGAAGGCCCGGTCGGCACAACGGCGACCATCGACAAGGTCCAGTTCAACGGGTGCACCACCGACTTCAGGCAGGTCGGTTCCTCCGAAGAAGAGGGCGCCTCGACCGGCTCACTCGGTGGCTTCGGTCTCGCCAATCTGATCCCGGGACTGCCCAGCTGACGCTGGTCGGACCTTTCCATCGAATGCCCCTGCCGAATACGGTGGGGGCATTCGTCTGTCCTGCTCCGGCCGTCTCATCTTGCGACGGCAGTCCCCTCTTGGCCTCAATGCCCGGAGAGTCGTTCACCCACGCAACTACGATTTCAGGTGAGCGTGCACTGGTGGACGAGAAGAATGGAGAAGCGCAGTGATTTTCATCGTGGTCAAGTTCCAGGTGAAGCCCGAGTGGGCCGAGCGATGGTTGGATCTCGTCGATCCCTTCACGCAGGCGACGCGCGCCGAACCGGGCAACAAGTGGTTCGACTGGTCGCGCAGTGTCGATGACCCCAACGAGTTCGTCCTGGTCGAGGCCTTCGAAGACGATGCGGCTGGTCCGCACGTCAACAGCGACCACTTCAAGAAGGCGACGCAGGAACAGATGCCACAGGCGCTGGTGTCGACGCCGCGGATCATCAGTCACACCATCGACGCCGACGACTGGTCGGCCATGGGTGAGATCACCATCGATTGACGGGTGACCCACGAATTCGCGCCACCTAGGTGCGTACGCGCCTGTTGCACCTGTCGCGTACGCACGCAGGTGGCGCGAATTCAGCTGGGCGGGCGGGCATCGATCCGACGTCGCTGCCGTCGCGCGGCAGCGACCATGTTGCGCAGCGACGGCTCGAGCTGCCAGTAGTGCCTGGTCTTGAGGCCGCCATCCGGATTGACCCACAGCCGATCCGAATCGATCGCGGCGGCGGCACGCTGGATGCGCTCATCGATCTCGTCGATGTCAGGAATCGCCGCACTACGACTCTCGTATACCCCCGGCCCGACCTCGCGCTTGATCGCTGTTCCCGAACTCGTGATCTGATCGAGGACCCAGCCGATGGAGCGGGTCGCCACGATCGATGTCACGTCGGCATCGAGGGCGTCGAATGCCTCGACCACCGACGCGATGCTCGAGTACCCGATGTGTGCATGGATCTGCGTCTGGGCTTCGGCCCCGCCCACGGCGAGCTTGAACGCGTTGACCGCCCAGTCGAGGAACCCGACCCGGCCCCGTTCGCGTAGTGGCAGCAGTTCCCGGATGGACGGCTCATCGACCTGGATGATCCGGATGCCTGCCCTCTCCAGATCGGCGACCTCGTCGCGAACCGCCAACGCCAGTTGTTCAGCGGTCTCGTACAACGGCTGATCCTGGCGGACGAAGGATCTCGCCAACATGGTCACCGGGCCGGTCAGGATGCCCTTCACCGGCTTGTCGGTCAACGACTGCGCGTAAGTGATCCACTCGACGGTCATCGGACCTTGGCGCTTGATGTCGCCGTACAGGATCGGCGGCCGCACGCACCGTGATCCGTACACCTGAACCCAGCCGAAATGCGTTGTGGCGTAACCGTCCATCAGCTCGGCGAAGTACTCGATCATGTCATTGCGCTCGACCTCACCGTGCACCAAGACGTCGAGTCCGATGTCTTCCTGCAGGTCGATCACGCGTTTGATCTCGTCGAGCAACAGGTGCCGGTACTCGTCCCAGGTCAAGCGGCCTTGACCGTACTCGTACCGGGCCTGGCGGATCTCCGCGGTCTGCGGAAACGACCCCAGCGTGCAGGTCGGCACCAGCGGCAGCCCCAGAGCCTGCTGTTGCGCCTTGCGCCTGACCTCGTACGGTGCCCGCTCCCGCTGATCCGGACGGATCGCGGAGACACGTTGACGCACATCGTGCTTCATCTTGAAGTGCACCGACTTGGGGCGATCCGACCAGTGTTCGGGGGCCCCGTGGGTGACGGCTTTCGCGAGCGCCACGACCTCGCCGACCTTCTGCTTGGCGAACGCGAGCCTGTCAGCGACGTCGCCCGGGATGTCGTATTCGACGAGTAGGTCCACCGGTACGTGGAGCAGGCTGCAAGACGTCGACACGACCACATCCGGGATGACGGCCTTGATGGCGAGCAGATAGTCGAGCGTGCGCGCCTTGTCGGCCTTCCACACGTTGCGTCCGTTGATGACACCCGCGTACAGACGCTTGCGATCGAGTCCAGGGATCTTCGCCAGACCCGCCGCGCTGATCGGCTCGGATACCAGGTCCAGACCGATCGCCTCGATCTTTGTTCCGGCCAGAATCGGAAGCGCCGCACCGAGATCGCCGTACTGGCCGGTGACGAGTAGACGCGGGCGCTGACTGACGGCGGCCAGCGAGTCATAGACGGTCCCGAGCAGCGCCAGTTCCTCGTCGGTCCGGTCGCTGGTGAAAGCCGGTTCGTCGAGTTGGACGCACTTGGCACCCTGCGCAGCGAGTTCCTTGAACAGGTGCAGATACGCGGGGATGAGCTCATCGATCTTGTCGATCGGCGAGAAGCCTTCGGGCGCACCAGGTGCAGCCGCCGACAGCAGCAGGAGTGAGATCGGGCCGATGACCACCGGCCGCAACTCGATGCCCTGTTGCTTGGCCCGGGCGTGCTCGGCCAGCAACGATTCGGCGTGCAGCGAGAAGGTGGTATCCGGGTCGATCTCGGGCTGCCGGTAGTGATAGTTGGTGCCGAAGAACTTCACCAACTCCAGGGGCGGAAAGTCGGCCTTCCCGCGTGCCAACATGAAGTAGAAGTCCAACGGGTGGAGTTCGGGCTCGAGCGCCGCAAATCGCCTCGGTAGAGCAGCGAACATCAGCGCGTTGTCGAGTACGTGATCGTAGAACGAGAAGGTGTTGCCCGGCACCTGTTCGAGTCCTGTCGCGGCGAGTTCCTGCCACATGTCGTCCTGCAGGTGCCGCCCGACGGCGATCAGATCGCCCACCGAACCACCGAGATGCCAGTACTTTTCGAGCG
The DNA here is from genome assembly GCF_002095395.1 of Williamsia sp. 1135. Taxonomy (GTDB): domain Bacteria; phylum Actinomycetota; class Actinomycetes; order Mycobacteriales; family Mycobacteriaceae; genus Williamsia. Next base: position 54,588 of record NZ_MJEI01000088.1, on the reverse strand, counting down.
CGCGCTTGAGTTCTCGCCGGGCGCCGATGCGCGGATACCCCAGGATCGAGGACCCGTATTCGATCGTCTCCTCCTGGCCGGTCATGGCCTCGCCCGGCTTATCTTCCTGCGCCGGTCTTCGCCGGGCTGTCCGCGTACACGTAGAAACCGTGTCCGGCTTTCTTGCCCAGCCGACCGGCCTCGACCATGCGCAGCAGTAGGGGCGGCGGAGAGTAGAGCGGTTCTTTGAACTCTTCGTACATCTTGTCGGCGATCGCCTTCACGGTGTCGAGGCCGACGAGGTCGCTGAGCTTGAGCGGGCCCATGGGGTGCGCGCAACCGAGCACCATCGCCTTGTCGATGTCTTCGACGGTGGCAAAACCGCTCTCCACCATGCGGATCGCCGAGAGAAGGTAGGGCACCAGCAAAGCGTTGACGACGAATCCGGAGCGGTCCGACGATCGGACGACCTGCTTGCCGAGGATGTCGCGGGCGAAGGCCTCGGCGCGCGTGGTGACGTCGTCGGAGGTCATCAGCGTGGTGACCAATTCAACGAGCGGCAGTACCGGCACCGGGTTGAAGAAGTGCATACCGACGACGCGATGAGCGTTGGCGGTTGCCATGCCCAACTTCATGATCGGGATCGAAGACGTGTTGGAAGCAAGCACGGCATTGGGGTCCGTGACCACCTTGTCGAGCTGTTTGAAGATCTCGGTCTTGACGGCCTCGTCTTCGACCACCGCCTCACACACCATCTGCCGGTCAGCGAAATCGCCCAGATCGGAGGTGAAACGCAGCCGCCACGATGCCTGTTCCCGCTCACGTTCGGTGAGTTTTCCGCTACTCACACCGCGATCGAGGGAGCGCAGGATGCGGGACCGTCCAGCGGCTGCCAACTCACGGGTCGTCTCGTACACCAACACGTCGGCGTGCGCCCGGGCACAGACTTCGGCAATGCCTGCGCCCATCTGACCGGCACCGATTATGCCGACCCGTGAAATCTTCTCGCTCACAAAAGCTCCTAAAAACAACGAGCACAACATCTTTGAACAAAGAAGAGAATCTCTGAACTAAGAGTGACCAACACGAAAAGGTGATGAAGAGGGTAACCCTTGTGGGGTACGCCCAGAGTTCACCCGGATACCAGCAGGCGGCCCGCAACGGTAGTCGCGGACCGCCTGACTAGTTCGCTAAAGTTCCCGAGAGGGGTTCCAGCTTAGTGGAATTGGCCCTCTTCGGTGGAACCGGCCAGCGACGTGGTGCTGCTGGTCGGGTCGACCGTGGTGGCGATGTTGTCGAAGTAGCCTGCGCCGACCTCACGCTGGTGCTTGACGGCGGTGAAGCCGCGCTCGTCGGCTGCCTTGAACTCGCGGTTCTGCAGGTCGACGAATGCCGTCATCTGCTCGCGGGCGTAGCCCCAAGCAAGGTCGAACATGCCGTAGTTGAGTGAGTGGAAGCCGGCCAGGGTGATGAACTGGAAGGTGAATCCCATTGCGCCGAGCTCGTTCTGGAACTTGGCGATGGTGGAATCATCGAGGTGCTTGCTCCAGTTGAACGACGGGCTGCAGTTGTACGAGAGCAGCTGGTCGGGGAACTCGCTCTTGACGGCCTCGGCGAACTTGCGGGCCAGCTCGAGATCGGGGGTGCCGGTCTCCATCCAGATCATGTCGGCGTACGGCGCGTAGGACTTGGCGCGAGCGATGCAGGGCTCGATGCCGTTCTTCACGTGGTAGTAGCCCTCGGCGGTGCGCTCGCCGGTGACGAACTGCTTGTCACGGTCGTCGACGTCGGAGGTGATCAGGGTGGCGGCTTCGGCGTCGGTACGGGCGATGACGACGGTCGGCACGTTTGCGACGTCGGCGGCCAGGCGAGCCGAGCTCAGGGTGCGGATGTGCTGCTGGGTGGGGATGAGCACCTTGCCACCGAGGTGGCCGCACTTCTTCTCCGAGGCGAGCTGATCTTCCCAGTGGGTGCCTGCGGCACCGGCTGCGATCATGGCCTTCTGCAGTTCGTAGACGTTCAGGGCGCCACCGAAGCCGGCTTCGCCGTCGGCCACGATCGGCACAACCCAGTTGTCGACGGTGTCGTCACCCTCGACGCGGGCGATCTCGTCGGCGCGCAGGAGCGCGTTGTTGATGCGACGGACCACCGAAGGAACGGAGTTCGCGGGGTACAGCGACTGGTCCGGGTAGGTGTGGCCCGAGAGGTTCGCATCGCCGGCGACCTGCCAGCCGGAGAGGTACACGGCCTTCAGTCCGGCGCGGACCTGCTGCACGGCCTGGTTACCGGTGAGTGCGCCGAGTGCGTTGATGTAGCTGCCGTCTCCGGCGTTGACGCCCTCCCAGAGGATTTCTGCGCCGCGGCGGGCGAGGGTCTGCTCCTCGACAACGCTGCCCTGCAGGTTGGCGACCGACTCTGCGCTGTAGTCGCGGGTGATGCCCTTCCAGCGGGGGTTGGTGTCCCAATCCTGCTGGATCTCGGCTGCGGTACGTGGTTTTCCGACGGTGCTCATATCTCGCGCTCCATATTCGTTGAGCCTGTGCTGTGTGGCCGCCCTGCTCCCGAGGTGCTGAAGCGGGGCCGAGCCATATCGGTGCGAATTAGCAATTTCTTCACTCCGGCTAGGCGGTGCCTGTACTGAGGGTGCCACACACAAACCCGCAGGTCCACACGTCGCGAGTGTGAATTCGGGCTAGTTTTCATGGCCCCGTTGCGAAGTTTGCAAAGATTCGTCTGTAAAACCACTTCGATTTTCTTACTGACGAGTACGCAAAAAGTACGCGCGTACTGCATGTTTGCCGACCGGCTCAGAGGGGCTGTTCCAAGCCCCCGCGGGGGCGACCATCAGCGGACGACTGCCCGAAACAGACGCACCGTGTGTCCACGATCACAATCAGACAATCCGACGGGTGGCCCTCGAGCCGCCCGAACGGACGATGGCGTCGCTAGCCGACGGACCCGGCGACCCGGGTCACTGCACGGGTGAACAACTCCGCGAACTTCGCGTCCGTCATGGCGTCCTGGGTCGAGACCGCCACCAGCTGGACGGTGACCCCGTCGACCACCGCATACCCGGCGAGCGTCTGTGCCACCGCCGTCTTGCCGCCGGGGTAGGTGGTCGTGGCAACCGACTTGACCAACAACGACAGGGACGTCGGTAGCGGCGGAGGAGTGAGGCGCTGGTTCTCGGTGACCACGCCGGCGCCGGCTGTGCTGCCGGTCGTGACCGTGATCGTCACCCGGGCGCACTCACCCGTATTGGCACGGATATCGGCATCGATGTCCCGCGGCACGGTCGTGACCAGCTCGATTATGCTGTTGCCCGACGACGACTGCCACGCCGTCACCGCGGCGTTCGAGGGATCGAGCTGCTCGTTCAGCGTCGCGTCCGCGGTCGGGCGGCATTGCGGCGGATCGAACTGTGCGGTGGACGCCGCCGCCAGGGCAGCCGCATTCTGGTCTCGCAGGTCGACGACGCCGAGTTCGGCCCGCTGATAACCGGCAGGAAACTCACGGGCAGGCAACAGGGCGCTCGCGGGCGTGAACGGTCCGGACTGCGACGCGGACGACGGCGCCGGGTCGGCGTTGCCGCCACACGCACTGGTCAACAGGCCACAGGTCGCCAAGATGATCACCGGGACACCCACCCGCTCGCGCAGCATCCCCACAGCGTAGACACCGCGGCTCACCGACCGAATCGGCCCGTGCGCTGCGGCGTCGTCGAATCAGCGCAGGTGGCCGTGACGGCCAGCGACATCAGATGGTTCGCGAAGCGGGACCCAAGAATGTGCTCATAACTTCGCTCTTGTCGCCGAGAAATGTTCGGCGGCAACGGAGTCGGTTCGCCCAATCCATCAAGCGACCGACGCGATGAAAGGAACCCGCATGAATTGGCTCTATCAGTTCTTCCCGTGGCTCGCACCGCAGCAGAATCGCCAGCAGTACCAAAACCAGAATCAGAACCGCCAGCCGCAGCAACAGCAGAACAACCGTCGCTGACCAGCTGACGCACCCAGCCTGTGACGCCCGGAACCCCACGCCGGGCGTCACAGGTGCGGCCAGACTTCACGGAAGGGGCCACCAGCCATGCACGTCGTCACGCTGTTCCGCCGGTTCTTCCCATTGCTCGGCCGAACCCGCTGGTTGCTGATCCCCGCGATCGGCCTGCTGTTGGTCTCGACGTGCGCAGATCTGCTGACCATCGCGATCTTCGCCCACATCGTCGATCACGCCCTGAGCCACGGCGATCTGGGCGCGCTGCCCGCCCCTGCCGTGTTGTGGATCGTCATCGCGCTCGTCGGTGGACTGGCCGGGGCAGGTGGCACGTTGCTCAGTGCCACCGTGACCGAACGACTCATCCAGCGCCTACGAAATCAGCTCTACGAACACGTTTATCGGATGCCGCGTATCGCCCGCAGCGATTTCGGGCCCGGAGACCTCATCGCACGGCACATCGGCGATGTCGAGTCTGTCGAGCACCTCGTTTCGTCCGGGCTGATCACGGGGGTCGTTGCCGCGATCAGCGCAGTCGTCTTCGCGGTTGCGGCCTTCGCGGTGCGCTGGGAGCTGGCCGCCGTCGCGTTCATCCTGGTCCCGTTGGTCGGCCTGGTACTGCACCGATGCAGCGATCCGCTGCGTCGCGTGTCGCGTATCGAGCGGCAGGTCAACGGATTGCTCAATGCCGAGGTCTCGGAAGGGCTGTCCAACGCCGACGTGATCATCGCCGACAATCAGGCGGTGCGACACCGCCACCGGCTCGACGCACTGGGGACCCGCTGGCGCCGGGCCCGAATGACAGAACTCGCCATCTCCACGGGATTTCGGCAGCTCACCAAGATGGTCGAATTACTGTGCCTGCTCGCGATCATTGCGGTCGGCGTGTGGGAGATCGCGCGCGGACGACTCACCACCGGCGGTCTCATCGCCATGACCGGTTACATCGGCTACCTGTACCCACAGATCCGGCAGGTGGCCGATCTGGCGATGTCGACCACTGCGGCCACCGCCGCTGGAGACCGCATCACCGACGTACTCGACGTCCCCGTCGCGCGACCTGGGCCGCCTCACCCGAAGGCCCCTGCACCCCGTGGCCCCGCCGGCGTCGAGTTGACCAACGTGTTCGCCCGGTACCCGGGCTCCGACCGGGCAGTGTTGTGTGGGCTCGACCTGAGGGTCGCGCCCGGCGAAATCGTCGCGGTGACCGGACGCAGTGGTGCCGGGAAATCCACTTTGGCAGCACTTCTGGTGGCCTTCCTCGATCCTGTGGGAGGCACCATCACACTCGGCGACCACGACATCAGCGACATGTCGGCGGAAGACATACGAGCTCGCGTCGGGTTGCTCCCTCAGCAACCCGCCATCTTCACCGAGACCGTCACCGAGAACATCCGGCACGGGCGTCCCGACGCCGACCTGGCCGCGGTGATCGCCGCGGCCAGGTCCGCAGGCGCCCATGAGTTCATCACCGAATTGCCCATCGGTTACGACACCGTCCTCGGGGCGTACGGCACCGCGCTATCGGGTGGTCAACAGCAGCGGATCGCGCTCGCTCGCGCGCTCGTGCGGGACACCCCGATACTCGTTCTCGACGAGCCGACGACCGGTCTCGACCGCGACACCGTCCTCGCGTTGATGACAGACATCCGGCGCGCGGTCGGGTCACGGACGACGATCCTCATCACCCACGACCGCCAGGTGGCGCGATTCGCCGACCGCGTGGTGCACATCGACCACGGCGTGATGCGGCCGCCCCGTCATTCCGCCGCGTCGGCCGACCAACTGGCAGGCTGACCGCCCAATCCGCCTACCCTGAAAGAATGTCCAAGACCTACGTCGGCGGGCGCCTCCGCCAGCTGCGCTCCGAGCGCGGTATGTCGCAGGTGGCGTTGGCCCAGTCCCTGGAGATCTCGCCGTCGTATCTGAACCAGATCGAGCACGACGCCCGCCCGCTGTCCGCGCCGGTGCTGCTCAAGATCAGCGAGGTGTTCGGTGTCGACACCACGTTCTTCGACTCCCAGGACAACGCGCGTCTGATCGCCGAGATGCGTGAGGTGGTCATGGACGAGGACGTCGACGCCACCGCTGACGCGCAAGAGATCAGCGATCTCGTCGCCAGCCATCCTGAGCTCGCGAAGGCGATGGTCAACCTGCACCGGCGGTACCGGAACGCGACCGACCAGCTCGCGGCCGCGACGGACGAACGCGGCGACGGCAGCATGCGCGGATCCATCTCGGCCCCCCACGAGGAGGTCCGCGACTACTTCTACCAGCGCCACAACTACCTGCACGAACTCGACACCGCAGCCGAAGAGCTCACCACGCGGATGCGTATGCACTCCGGTGACGTCCGCAGCGAGATCGCCGACCGGCTCCAGACCGTGCACGGCGTCCAGATCGTGCGACGGGTCGACCTCGGCGACACGGTGCTGCACCGCTTCGACCCGGAGACCCGGCGCCTGGAGATCTCCGGTCACCTCTCCCAGGGACAGCGGGTGTTCAAACTCGCCGCCGAATTGGGGTACCTCGAATGCGGCGACCTGATGAAGCAGATGGCCGACGAAGGCAACTTCACCACCGACGAGGCGCGAGCGCTGGCATTGCTCGGCATGGCCAACTACTACGCTGCCGCCGCTGTCCTCCCCTACGCCCAGTTCCACGGCGCTGCAGAGGATTATCGCTACGACATCGAACGTCTGTCCGCTTTCTACGCGGTCTCATATGAGACGGTGTGCCACCGATTGTCGACGCTCCAGCGACCCAATCTGCGCGGCGTTCCGTTCACCTTCGTCCGGGTCGACCGGGCGGGAAACATGTCGAAGCGCCAGTCCGCGACCGGTTTCCACTTCTCCAACAGCGGCGGCACCTGCCCACTCTGGAATGTCTACGAGACCTTTGGGTCTCCGGGCAAGATCCAGACCCAGATCGCGCAGATGCCCGACGGACGGAACTACCTATGGGTGGCGCGGACCGTCGAGCGTCGCGCCGCGCGTTATGGCCAGCCCGGCAAGACCTTCGCGATCGGGCTCGGTTGCGAACAACGCCACGCCGCACGACTGGTCTACTCCGACGGACTCGAGATCGGACCGCAGGCAAACGTCACCCTGATCGGTGCCGGTTGCCGGGTCTGCGAACGGGTCAACTGCCCCCAGCGCGCGTTCCCGGCACTCGGGGCGAAACTCGACATCAACGAACACCGGAGCACGGTGTCGCCCTACCTGGTGCAGTGACACGTTCACGCTGCACACGAGTGTCTAGACCGGATCGAGCAGACGCCGTAGGAACTGCTTGGTGCGAGCATGTTCCGGCGCGCCGATGACCTGCGCCGGCGTGCCCTTCTCCAGGACGGTGCCGCCGTCGGCGAACAGCACCTGATTCGCCACCTTCTGGGCGAAGCGGATCTCATGGGTCACCACGACCATCGTCCAGCCCTGAGTGGCAAGATCTTTCATGACCTCGAGCACCTCACCGACCAGCTCGGGATCGAGGGCAGACGTCGGTTCGTCGAACAACATCAGCAGCGGCTTGAGCGCGAGTGCCCTCGCGATACCCACGCGCTGCTGCTGCCCACCGGACAGTTGGTGCGGGTACTGATCCCGTTTCTCCTCCAGGCCCACCTGACGGAGCAGCACCTCGGCCTCGGCCACGAGTTCGTCGTGGTCACGTTTCTGAACCACCAGCGGACCCTCGAGCACGTTCTCGATCACCGTCTTGTGTGGAAACAGGTTGTGTCCCTGGAAGACCATGCCGCTCTGCGCCTGGTAGCGCTTGAGCAGAGCCCGGGGTATCGGGCGCTGGGAGAAGTCGACCGAGACGTCGCCGATCGTGATCTCTCCGCCGTCAGGCACGTCGAGCGCGTTGAGCGAACGCAGGATCGTCGTCTTACCCGAACCGGACGGACCGATGATGGTGGTGACCGAACCCGACGGCACGGTGAAATCGATGCCGCGCAGGACGTGGTTGGCGCCGAACGACTTCTGCAGTCCTGCGACCGTCACCAGGTCAGGGGCCGCTGGGCCGGGTGCGGATTTGCTCAGCGGTGCGGGAGTATCGGTCATTTCGCAACATACCTATCCAGTCGGACTTCGAGACGGCCCTGGAACGAGGACAGAATCAGGCACACAATCCAGTAGTACACCGCCGCGGTGCCGTAGAGCGCGAAGAATTCGAACGTGGGTGCCGCTGCTATCTGTGCGGTGCGCAGCAGTTCGGTGACCAGGATCGTCGATGCCAGCGAGGTGTCCTTCACCAGCGAGATCAAGGTGTTGGACAGCGGCGGAACCGCGGTGCGCAGGGCTTGCGGCAAGATGATCCGGCGCAGCGCGGTCGCGTAGTTCATCCCGATCGTCTCGGCCGCCTCCCACTGCCCCTTGGGGACGCTGCTGATCGCCGATCTGATGATCTCGGCGGCGTAGCCACCGACGTTGAGACTGAAAGCTATTGCCGCGGCCGGGAACGGATTGATCAAGATGTTCAATTCGGGCAACGCGTAGAAGATGATGAACAACTGCACCAGAAGCGGGGTGCCGCGGATGACAGAGATGTAGAACCGTGCCACCGCAGACAAAGCCCGATTCCTCGACATCCGCGCCAGCGCCACACCCAGGGCGATGATCAGGCCGAAGAAGAAGCTGACGGCCGTCAGCGGGAGCGTGACCGTCAGCGTCGCCTTGAGCATCGGCCAGAGGTTGTCCAGGATGAGCTCCCACGTGCTCGGCGCCGTCTTGGGCTCCGACGTACCGGCCGCGTTGGCATTCAGGTACTGCTGCGAGATCCTCTCCAGCGTTCCATCCGCTTTCAGGACGTCCAGCGCGCCGTTGATCTCGTCCATCAGGCCGCTGTCCTTGCGCGCTGCGAACGCCTGCTCGCTTCGTTCACCGATGTTCGCGGCGATCTTGATGCTCGTGTCGCCGGTGGTGGCCTGATAAGCCAATACGGACAGACTGTCGTTGACGGTGGCCTGCACGCGGCCCTGGTTGAGCAGCTTGATCGCCGGGGTGAAGCCATCAACGGCCTCGATATTCGCACCGGCTTCCGCGGCGACCTGGGCCCAGTTGCTGGTCAACGACTGCGCCGTCGTCTTCCCCGACAGATCCTCCAACGAGGTGATCGAGTTGTCCTCGGCCCTGGTGACGATGACGCCTTCGCCGATGGCGTACGGCTGGGACAGATCGTATTTCGCCTTGCGCTCATCGGTGATCGTGACCTGATTGGCGACGACGTCGAACCGGTCGGCCTCGAGTGCGGCGAAGATGGAGTCGAAGGGGGTCTCGACGAACTCGACCCTGAGGTCGAGCTGATCGGCGACCGCCTTGGCCACGTCGATGTCGTAACCGACCAGTTCGCCTGTCGCCGAGTCGTGGTAGCTGAACGGAGCGTAGGTGCCCTCGGTGCCGACCCGCAGCACACCTGACTTCTCCACCTTCTCGTATCCGGTGGCCTCGCCGCCGCCGCCGCAGGCAGCCAGGGTCAGCAGGGCAAAAAGCCCGGCCACCAACACCATCAGCATTCGCCGCACGGGCTACTCCAGTCCAGGATCAGTCGGTCGTTCTGGCTGGCCGAACACTAACACCGGGACAGTGGCCGCAAAAGGTTTGCGATCAGTCGTCGCGGGCCGCTGTGTCCGCTAGGTTGGCAGACGTGAGTTCACCACGAATTGCCCCGGGTACGTTCCGACAACTAGGGCCCTTCAACTGGGTGTTCAGCAAGGGGGCGGCGCGTGTGATCGGGGTGTCCGACGCGCACATCTTTTCCACCCTCGGCCGGGCGAAGGGTCTGTTTCACGGCTGGTTGCACTACTCGAGCCGAATGATGCCTTTCGGCAAGCTGTCTCGACATTCCACCGAGTTGGTCATCATCCGGACCGCCCACCTACGCGCGTGCGAGTACGAGCTCGATCACCACAAGCGACTGGGGCGGCGTGCCGGAATCGACGAGGCGGAGTTCTCGAGGATTCTGCAGGGACCTGAAGCAGGGTGGACCGGGCTCGACGAGGTTCTGCTGCGCGCCGTCGACGAGTTGGTCGGCACCAAGGATCTCAGCGACCTGGCGTGGAAAGAGCTGGCCGAGCACCTCGACGAACGCGAATTGATCGAGTTCGTCCTGCTTGTCGGACAATATGATTCGCTGGCAACCACCATCGGGACCCTGCGGATCGAACGGGACTTTTGAGTAACGCACTGGCGCGCGCTCGCGAGTTGCTCGACCCCGGCCGGCTCAGTGGCCCCGTCGATGAGAGCCGCGGTTATCTCGACCTGCTCGGACCACCGGAGACGGCGGCGAGCAGCACGTTGTGGGTGATGCAGAACGCGGTGTTCGCCGCCGTCTACGAGCGCGCCTGGCGGCCGATCTTCACCCGGTTGTACAGCCTCGGTGGCACCTCGGCTGCGAAGTTCGACCGTAGGCTGGTCACCCACCTCGGCCGGCCCGGGGACCGCACGATCCTCGATGTGGCCTGCGGCCCGGGCAATTACACCCGGCGTCTGTCCGAGCGACTGACCGGAAACGGTGTCTGCGTCGGCCTCGACTTCTCCGTGCCGATGGTTACCAGGGCGGTCGCCGACAACAGCGGCGAGCGGGTGGCTTACGTGCGGGGCGACGCCCACCGGTTACCGTTTCCGGACGGTTCGATCGACACAGTCTGCTGCCTGGCGGCGTTGTACCTCATCTCCGATCCGCACGAGGTCATCGATGAACTCGCGCGGGTGGTCGCGCCCGGCGGTGAGGTCGCCATCTTCACATCACTTCGAACCCGGCTGACATCCTCACGTGTCGTGGACAAGGTCACCGCCCGCAGTGGCTACCGGCTGTTCGGTCGCGATGAGGTGACCGACCGGCTACGCACGGCCGGCCTCGTCGACGTGGAGCAGACCATCACCGGGCAGGCTCAGTACGTGACCGCGCGCAAGCCATGATCTCGCCCGCTCCGCGGCGATGCGGGTCACAGGGCGTGCAAGTTCTTCGCGGTCGGTGATTTCTCGACGCTCTCGGGGTCGGGGTTCGTGCGCAGTACGCGGTCCGCGGTACCCGAGGTCGTGACCGTGAACCAGTAGTGCTCGTTCTTGTAGTGATGGAACCTGTGGTGGCGCCAGGTCGCCTTGGACAGCTTGCTTTTCGGCTTGTAGTCGGTGTGGATCAGATAGTGGGTCCACTCGTAGATCATGCCCAGCACGCCGAGCGTCACCATGAAGGTCAGTCCGAGACCCACCCGCCCGAACGCGAACAAACCCAGCACCAGGGCGAGAGGTAGGACACCGCAGAGCACCTGCCAGGGAATGAAGATCAGCGGGATGTCGCGGGGGTCGGAGTGGTGTTCGCGATGCTTGCGCGAGAGCAGCGAATCAACGGTGATCCGGCCGAGAACCTTCGGACGCCAGTGCAGGATGAACACGTGGATCAGCCACTCCGCCAACGGAAATGACAGGATCATCACCACCGGAACGAGGACATCGGTCCACGCCCAGTCTCCGACACTCACCCTGGCGGCTGCCGACCCGGCAAGAAACGCCACGATCATCCACGGCGTGGGGTGCCGCACGAACTCCCGGAAGGCGGAACCGAGCGTCACCGTCCGCCGCTGCTTGCGCAGCGTGCGCTCGTCGGCTCGAAGGTGCGCGCGAGCATCTCGATCAGTCGTCATTGTCTTCCTCCGTCTCCGACAGTGCTTCCTGCAGAAGCTTCTCCATCTCCCCGAAGGCCGACAGCAACGCCGTGGTCCCGGGTTCGAGCAGGACCGCCGCCGCACGTGCGGCTGCACCCGGGTTGTGGCCTGCGATGGCGTCGACGATCCGCCGATAACCGTCGGCGTTACCGACCTCACCGGACAACGCGGACGCCAGGGCGGGCAGCGCGGGCTCGTACGCGGAACGCATTGTGTTGTACATCAGGCGGAAGGCGATCGAATCGGCGCCGTCGACGACGGCATCCCAGAAGTCCAGCGCAGCCCGCTGCTGCGCGATGGGGTCAGAAAGCTCGATCAGTTGCGCCGCCGCCGCCCGAGCGATGGCAATCTGGTCCTCACTGGCGCGCATCGCCGCAAGTTCGGCGACTTTGGGCCCGATATGGGCGCGCGCCTCGACCACCGACCGCGCGACAGCGACGTCCAGTTCACCGCCGCGGATGAGCAACTTCGGGAGTAGGTCGAGGCCACCGAAGCGGCGGACGTCTCGAACTGTCGTGCCACCGCCCTGCCGGATGGTGACCAGTCCGGCCGCGGCAACCCGCTTCATCGCCTCGCGCACCGCCGGACGCGACACACCCAGCACCCGGGCGAGCTCGCGCTCGCTGGGGAGGTTCTGACCTGCAGGAAGCTCACCGCTCAGCACACCTTCCACGATTTGCTCGAAGACATCCTCGGGAACGCTGCGGTGCTCGATCGGTTGGAACGCCATACCCCCACGGTAGAAGTGCGACGGTCATAGGTCAAGTGGTCTTACCAATTCTGCGGAACTCGAGAGAGGACTGCGTTACCGTGTCAGCCATGACTGAGCGCACACATGTTCATGCCTTCGGCGACGATGCATTGGGAGACCTCGACGCCACCGGTGTCGCCGCCGCGATCGCGTCCGGCGCGATCGGTGCCAGGGAGGCGGCAGAGGCCGCCATCGCCCGGGCCGAACTGGTCAATCCTGCGCTCAACGCGCTGGCACTGAGGGATTTCGATCGGGCGCTCGAGGCCGCGGACTCGCCGTCGAAGGGCGCCTTTTCCGGCGTACCGACCTTCATCAAGGACAACACCGACCTCTACGGCCTCCCGACCGGCCACGGATCACAGGCAGTGCAATCGAAGGCGAAACGGAAGACCGAGCCGTTCGCCGAGCAGTACCTGTCCACCGGGATGACAATGCTCGGTAAGACGACGCTGCCCGAGTTCGGCTTCAATGCGACGACTGAATATCAGTCCCTGCCGCCCACGCGGAACCCGTGGCACACCGGTTACTCGAGCGGTGCGTCGTCGGGCGGTTCCGCGGCTCTCGTGGCCGCAGGCGTCGTACCGATCGCCCATGCCAACGACGGCGGCGGTTCGATCCGGATCCCGGCTGCCGCATGCGGTCTCGTCGGACTGAAACTGACGCGAGGCCGCGAGGTCCAATCCCTGCAGGGCAAGCAGATGCCCGTCGACATCGTGTCCAACGGTGCAGTGACACGAACAGTCCGGGACACCGCGGCTTTCGTCGCTGCACTCGAGAACTTCCGTCCGGCCAAGAAGCTGAAGCCGATCGGCGACGTTGCCGGCCCATCGAGTCGGCGCCTGAAGATCGGGTTGATCACGGACTCGATCGCCGGCGACCCCACGGACGCCGACACCGCCGCCGCTGTCTTGCAGACTGCCGAACTGCTGACGTCGCTGGGCCACGACGTCGTCGATTTCGCGGTCCCGACCGACCACACCTTCATCCGCGACTTCGTCCACTACTGGGCGCTGATGGCGTTCTCGACCCAGTACTTCGGGAAGATGGTCACCGGCGATCCGTTCGACCGATCCAAGACCGATGCCCTGACGAAGGGGTTGGCCCGCAACTTCATCCGGAAACCCTGGCTCACGCCGGTGTCCATCCGCGGGCTCAAACGCAGCGAGAGCCGATACCGCGAAGCGTTCGAGACCCTCGACGTCGTACTGTCCCCGGTGTTGGGTCACACCACCCCGGAGCTCGGCTTTCTCTCTCCGGCGGCCGGATTCGACGTGATGTTCCCCCGCCTGGTCAATTACGTCAGCTTCACTCCGCTGAACAACGCCGCCGGCGGACCGGCGATCTCCTTACCTCTCGGACGGGCCACCAACGGGCTACCGATCGGCGTCCACTTCTCCGCGGCGCACGGTGATGAGCGCACCCTGCTGGAGCTGGCGTTCGAACTCGAAGCGGCGCAACCCTTCGCGCGTATCCAGGATCAGCACGCGAGCGGAGCCGCCTGATCAGACCCGCTAGTTGGTGCTCGCGAGCGCGAACGGGAGCACCTCGTCGACACCGGCGCGCCGCAGGTGTCGCGCCGCCATCGTCAGGGTCCAGCCGGTGTCGGAGAGATCGTCGACCAGCAGGATCGGGCCGGTGAGGTCAGCGATCACCGTTGGATCAGGGTCGACCCACGAACCCTCCAGTGCGGCGACACGGTACGCCGAGTTGGCAGCGGTCACCGGCCGTCGATCGGGTGAGTAGCCCAGCGTCCCGAGATTCGTCAGGCGTCCGAGCTGCGACAGCTTGTCGACCACGGAACCGATCAGGATCGGATGCGTGTCAGAATCCAATCCCATGATCGCGGTGGGCCGGGTGTGCCAGGGCCAGGCCGCCAAGACCGCGACGGCCGCTTTGATCACGTCATCGGATGCCGGAGCGTCGGGTTCGTCGAGCAGGCGTCGTAGGCGGGTGCCCCAGCCGAGGTCACTGAGTCTGCCTATGACGCGGCCCATCGACGGGCCTTCGCTGATCTTTCCGGACAACTCGACACCCAGCTTTTTCATGCCGGTCGGCCACTGCTTGCGGGGCGCCAGTTCGACGCCGGGACGCTGCAGTTGATCACGAGCGGCGTCGAGTGAGCGACCATCGACGTCAGCCGAATAGCGTTGGCCTGCACAGTTGTCGCAGCGGCCGCACTTGCTGTTCGGCTCCAGGTCGGGATCGTCGAGCTGGGCCCGCAGGAACGACATGCGGCAGTCGGTGGTCGACTGGTAATCGAGCATGGCCTGCTGCTCTCGGCGGCGGGCCTGCTCCAGTTTTTCGTAGCGGTCCTCGTCGTACGTCCACGGTTGACCCGTCCCCAGCCAGCCACCCTTGACGCGTCGGACGGCACCGTCGACGTCGAGGACCTTCAGCACCATCTCCAGACGCGAGCGGCCCAGGTCGACGAGCGGTTCGAGGGCCGGGGTGGACTGCGGACGTTCGGTGTCGAGAACGTCGATCACCTTGCGCACCAATGTCCCCGAAGGGAAAGCGACCGACGCGAAGTACCGCCAGATCTCCTGATCCTCGCTGCCCGGCAGCAGGATCACCTCAGCGCTCGCGGTGGAGCGGCCGGCGCGGCCGACCTGCTGGTAGTACGCGATGGGCGACGACGGGGCACCGAGGTGAATGACGAACCCGAGGTCGGGTTTGTCGAATCCCATGCCCAGAGCCGATGTCGCAACCAACGCCTTGACGTCGTTGGCGAGCAGATCGGACTCGAGCTGCTCGCGCTCGGCGGAGTCGGTCGCGCCGGTGTAGGCCGCGACTTTGTGCCCCAGGTCGGTGAGCAGCGTGGCGACGTCGCGGGCCGCGGCGACAGTGAGGGTGTAGATGATTCCCGAGCCCTCGATCGAATCGATGTGCGCAGCGAGCCAGGCGACCCGTTCGGCCGAGGTGGCCACCTTCACCACCGACAGATGCAGCGACTCGCGGTCGAGTCCCCCGCGCAGCACCAATGTGTCGCCGCCACCCACCCCGAGCTGGGCCGCGACATCGTCGACCACCCGGTCGTTCGCGGTAGCGGTGGTCGCGAGAACCGGGACATCAGTACCCAATTCGGCGACCAAGGTGCGGATGCGCCGATAGTCGGGCCGGAAATCGTGGCCCCAGTCCGAGACGCAATGCGCCTCGTCGACCACGACCAGTCCGGCATCGGCGGCCAGCGCCGGCAAGACGTTGTCGCGGAAGTCGGGGTTGTTGAGTCGTTCGGGGCTGACCAGCAACACGTCGAGGTCGCCCTCGGCGACGCGCCGGTGGATGTCGTCCCACTCGGTGACATTGCCGGAGTTGATCGTCGCGGCCTTTACCCCGGCGCGTTCGGCAGAAGCCACCTGGTTGCGCATCAGCGCGAGCAGCGGCGACACGATGACCGTGGCGCCACGACCCTCGGCGCGCAACAGTTTGGCCGCGATGAAATACACCGCCGACTTGCCCCAGCCCGTGCGCTGCACGACCAATGCCCGTCGACGCTGCACCACCAGCGCCTCGATCGCGGTCCACTGGTCGTCGCGCAGCTCGGCCTCGGGGCCGGCCAGCTGCTCGAGAATCGTCTGAGCCTGGTCACGCGTTGCGGTGGTCGTCATGACCCCATGGTGCCCTGTACCGCCGACAGGCCCCGAATCCCCTCCACATGCGGCAGCGTCAACCACCGACCGTGCCGAACCAACCGCCGACCGTGCCGAACCAACCACCGACCGTGCCGAACCAACCGCCGACCGTGCCGACCGGCCGGTCTGTCACCCATCCACGCTCTGGCAAGTGTGGAAACCGCTTCCCGATCGACGACGTCAACCTTGGTATGACACGTGGAGACAGACCATTCTGGGGGGCCGATGCACCGCTGCCCGACGGCATCACGCGCCGAATGATGGAGCGGAACCACCGCAGAATGCATCGGGGTGTTCTGGTCAGCGCGGCAAAGTCGCTCGGCCCGCACGATCTGATCGATGGCGCATTGCTCCGAGCGGGCCCGTCAGCAGTGGTGTCTGGGTTGTCCGCCGCGTTCCTGCACGGGATTTCTTGGTACGAGGCAGATTCCGAGATCGAGATCAGCCGCCATGCCACTGGGCAAGGTCGCTGCCGTGGAGGCGTTCGAGTCGTGCGTTCCGATCTCTCGCCCGGTGATGTCATGGTCATCGACGGCCGGCGCGTCACCACACCTATCCGAACCGCTTATGACTTGGGACGACGTCCACCTCACTGGCGAGCACTCGGTCGCCTCGACGATTTGGTCAATGCCGCAGACATCGATCTCCGACTGTTGTGGCGCTATGTCGTCGAACATCCTGGCACACGCGGGATCCGGCAGATACGCGAGTTGATACCCCATATCAATCCGCTGTCGGAGTCCCCACCAGAGAGTTGGCTGCGGTTACTCATCGTCGAGGCCGAACTCCCGCGTCCGGAGGCGCAGATCTCCGTGCTGGACGACAACGGATACGAGTTCGCAAGGATGGATCTCGGGTACCGCCGACTCAAGATCGGCATAGAGTTCGACGGAACGGAATTCCACGAAACAGCCGAACAGCGGGCGCATGATGCCGCTCGCGACGCCCGGCTGAAGCGGATGGGGTGGATCATCCTGCGGGTGACGGGTGACAGGATGCGCGACGAGTCCGACGAACTGTTGAGAGATATCGACAAGCACCTACGCGACCGCGGCGCCTATCGCTGACGATGTGGGCACGGTCGACGGCGGTATTGGCACGATCGGCGGCATCTTTGGCACGGTCGACGGTCGGATGGGCACGATCGGTGGTTGGTTCGGCACGGTCGACGGTCGGATGGGCACGGTCGGCGGCATCTTCGGCACGGTCGGCGGCGTCTCGGGTCAGATGTTGCGGTAGTCCCGGGTCGGCATCCTCGGCGCGCGGCGGGCGGGCATCTTCATGTACAGCATGATCAACCGGATTACGCGAAAGCGATGTCCGGCATAGGGTTCGAGCAGTTCGAGCATCTGGTCGTCGTCGATGCGCTGACCGATGAGCGCCCGCCCGACCATGGACGGGACGTGGAAGTCCCCCACCGGGACGGCGTCCGCGTCGCCCACAGCGCGACAGCGAACTTCCGCGGCCGTCCACGGTCCGATCCCGCGCAACAACTCCAGGCGGTCCACCTTGCGTTCGACGTCGTAACCCGCAGCATGGACGATGGTGCGACGCCGTGGCGGCTCAGCACCGCTGGCATGCCATTCCCATTGGGGTATCTCACGCCAGACCGCCCGGGGCGGAGGGACTTTCATACTCGGCGACCCCGGCGCGGGTTCGCCGTACTTGTTGACGATGTACCGCCAGGCCCGCCAGGCCTCCCGGCCGGTGACCTTCTGTTCCAGCACGGCCGCAGCCAACGCCTCCCACACCCGATCGGTGCGGCCGATCCGCAAGCCCTGGCCCAGATGCGCGAGTTTGCCGACGACCTCGTCATGCGCGACGAAGTCCTCGGGATTGTCCTCGCTGCCCAGCATCAGCGGCAGCTGATCGAGCAGCCACTGCCTGCCCGGACCCCAGGCCCGTCCGAGTACCGCGTCCCCCGACCGCGACATCGCCAACGTCCCCGGGCCGTCCGGGGTATGGATCGCCCGCCAGATCGAGCCGTTCGGCGCGTACTTCATCGCGGGGTCACCGCTGCCGCGGCGGTGCAGGCCTACCGTCGCCCGGATGTCCAAGGGCCAGGGCGGGGTCCACAACCTGGAGACGGGCGCGGGGCCCGGCGAAACATCGCCGGGCCCCACGCCTGTCACGGAAACTCTAGAGATTGATCATGTGCCCGATGGCGCCGTGGAAGGTCTCCTGCATCGCCTCGGACAGGGTCGGATGGGTGTGGACGTTGCGGGCCAGTTCGTTGGCCGTGAGGTCCCACTTCTGGGCCAACGTCAGCTCGGGCAGCATCTCGGAGACGTTGTCGCCCACCAGATGCCCGCCGATCAGTTCATCGTGCTTCTTGTCGGTGATGAGCTTGACGAAGCCGGCGGGCTCGCCGAGACCCTGGGCCTTGCCGTTGGCGGTGAACGGGAAGGTGGTGACCTTCACGTCGTAGCCCTCGTCCTTGGCCTGATCCTCGGTGAGTCCGAACGAAGCGACCTGCGGCTGACAGAACGTGGCGCGCGGCATCATCCGGTAGTCGCCGAGCGGCATGGTCTCGACTCCGGCGATCGTTTCCGCCGCCACGACACCCTGCGCCTCGGCCACGTGGGCGAGTTGCAGCTTCGCCGTCACATCACCGATCGCGTAGATGTTGTCAACGTTGGTGCGCATGTACTCGTCGATGGCGATCGCGCCGCGGTCGGTGAGTTCGACACCGGTCTTGTCCAGACCGAAGCCCTCGACGCGGGGAGCGAATCCGACCGACATGAGCACCTTGTCGACGGTGAGCTCACCTTCGGCGTCCTTGGCATCTTTGTACTTGACGACGACCTGCGAGCCCTGGTCGTCGACCGATTGCACCTTGGTGGAGGTGAGGAGTTTGATGCCCAGCTTCTTGTACTGCTTGGCCAGCTCCTTCGAGGAATCTTTGTCCTCGTTGGGGAGCACGCGGTCGAGGAACTCGACGATCGTGACGTCGACGCCGTAGTTGGCGAGCACGTAGCCGAACTCCATGCCGATGGCGCCGGCGCCGACGATGACGATCGAGCCGGGGAGTTCACGGGTGAGGATCTGCGTTTCGTAGTCGACGACGTTCTCCGACAGCTTCACGCCGGGCAGCGACTTCACGGTGGAGCCGGTGTCGATGATGACGTTGTCGAACGTGATCTCCCGGTCACCGACCTCGATGGTCTTGGCGTCCTTGAATACGCCGTACCCGTCGATCTCGGTGATCTTGTTCTTGCGCATCAGAAAGTGCACACCCTTGACGATCTGGTCCGAGACCTTCCGGCTGCGGTCGAACGCCGCGCCGAAATCAAAGCTCACGTCCCCCGAGATGCCGAAGGTCTTCGCCTGATGGTTGAAGATGTGCGCCAGCTCGGCGTTGCGCAGCAACGCCTTGGACGGGATGCAGCCCACGTTCAGGCAGACACCGCCCCAGTACTTCTCTTCGATTACTGCGGTTTTTGCTCCGAGTTGCGCCGACCGGATCGCGGCGACGTAACCTCCCGGACCTCCGCCAAGGACAACTGTGTCAAAGTGTTCAGCCACGACGTCCACCCTACGTCTCAGCAGTTCCGGGCGCTGACGGATACCCCCTTGTGGGGGCCCAGACCGCTGCAGGCGAACACGCGGACGGAAAAACCGTTCTCGGTGACTACTTCCTCAGCCCGCAGGAATCCACAGCCAACGGTCGGGACGCGCCATCGATACCGCGCTGCCCGACCCACTGTCCCGGTACTCGGCGGTGTCAGGGTCGGCAGGGAGTCCGTCGAAGGCCGGGCTGTTCTCGGGTTCGCACAGCCGCAGATGTCGAGGGCTCGGATGTGTCCGTGCATTCATTGGAACGCCCTTACGTCGCAGTCCCCGACCGCTCTGTGTCTTCGCAGCACACATTCGTATCTGAATGTGCACTCCTCTGGTATTCGGTACCCAACCGCGTCCGGATTGAACCCTTACGGTGCCGAACTAGAACATGTTCTTGTTTGGCGTGCCGATCACCGATACCGTCGCGAAGGTGCAGCCCACACCCTTTGCTCCAGCCGACCTCGGTCCATTGCGTCTGCGCAATCGACTCATCAAGTGCGCGACCTTCGAAGGGGCCACGCCCGACGCGCTGGTCACCCCGCAACTCATCGAGTTCCACCGCGAGGTCGCCGCCGGTGGGGTTGCGATGTGTACCGTCGCCTACTGCGCGATCTCCCCGGAAGGACGCACCGACCGCCATCAGATCTGGATGCGACCCGAGGCGATACCCGGTCTGATCGAACTCACCGACGCCATCCACTCCGAAGGCGCCCTCGCGGCGGCACAGCTCGGCCATGCCGGGCCGGTCGCCAACTCGATTTCCAATCAGGCCAGGGCGCTCGCCCCGTCGCGTATCCCCGCCCCGATGGGTATGGCGCTGTGCAAAAAGGTCGACACCGACGACATCGCCGTGATTCTCGCAAAGTTCCGGCGGGCCGCCCGGATCGCCGTGGACAGTGGGTTCGACGGGCTGGAGATCCATTTCGGCCACAATTATCTTGCGAGCTGCTTCTTGAGCCCACTGCTCAATCGCCGCCACGATGCGTACGGCGGTTCGCTGATCAACCGCGCACGCTTCTGCCGCGAGATCACCCAGGCCGTCCGCGACGAGGTCGGCCCTGACATCGCTGTCTGGGCAAAACTGAGCATGTACGACGGATTCCCGGGGAGCTTCGGCGTCGACGAGGCCTGCGAGGTCGGGAGGCTGTTCGAGTCGGACGGCTACCTCGACGCCATCGAGCCGACCGCGGGCAGTTCATTGCTGAACCCGATGTACCTGTTCCATGGCGACGCTCCGCGCAAGGAGTTCGCCGACGCGTTCCGTGGTGCCATGAAATGGGGACTCAAGGCCGTCGCGCCCTTCTTTCTCAAGGAGTACGACTACCACCCCGCCTATCTGCTGCCCCTCTCTCGCCAACTGCGGGCCGCGGTGTCGATGCCGTTGATCCTGCTCGGTGGCATCACCGATCGGGCCTCGATGGACCTCGCGCTCGCCGAGGGCTTCGATTTCATGGCGATGGGCCGGGCGCTGCTCCGCGAACCAGACCTGCCGCTGCGAATCGAGGCCGATCCGACGACCGTGTCGAAGTGCACGCACTGCAATCTCTGTATGCCCACGATCTACACCCAC
Organism: Williamsia sp. 1135; assembly: GCF_002095395.1. Lineage (GTDB taxonomy): Bacteria > Actinomycetota > Actinomycetes > Mycobacteriales > Mycobacteriaceae > Williamsia. Next base: position 33,439 of record NZ_MJEI01000088.1, on the reverse strand, counting down.
ACCCGTTGCCCGGTCAGGACCGGCGAGGTGGTGGCCTAGCTCAAACCCTCTCGCCGCGCCACGAGATGGCCGCGTTCGGCGGGATCGGTGGTCAGGGAGATCGCTTTGTCGAACGCGGTGATCGCGTCCTCGCGTCTGCCGAGGCGGTCCAGCAGGTGCGCCCGGGCACTCCATGCGGGCTGGAAATGCGCCGACTCGTCGCCGATGGCGTCGAGCAGTTCGAGCCCTGCCGCCGGCCCGTCGATCTCGGCGGTCACCACAGCGAACGCGACTGTTCCGCCCAGGCTCGGTGCCACCGCGTCGAGCGTTTGGTGCAGATCCCGCAGCGTCGGCCAGTCGGTGGTCCCCGTGTCCCGGCGTGCGACGTGCACGGCCTGCATGGCGGCCTCGAGCTGGTATCTACCGAGATCACCCAGCGGATGGGCGGCCCGCAGGAGCTCGATACCGCGGTCGATCAAGGCACCGTCCCACAGCGCGACATCCTGCTCCGGCAGCGGGACGAGATTGCCCACGGTGTCGAATCTGGCGGGCAGACGCGCATTCGACAGCCAGATCAGCGCGGCGAGTCCGAGCGCCTCGGCGTCACCCGGAGCCACGTCCACCAGCGTCTGGGCCAAGTACGAAGACTCGGTCGTCAGCGACTCGCGGACCTCGGTGCCACTGCTGTGCCAGTCGATGGCATGGGCTCCGTAGACGGCTTCGAGGACGGCGGGCATCCGGCCGGGCAGGACGTCACGGTCGGGTATCCGGAACGGGATCCGAGCATCCTTGATCCGGCGTTTTGCCCGGACCAGGCGGGCGGCAAGAGTTTTCGACGGAATCGCGAACGCACGTCCGATCTGTTCGGCGGTGAAACCGAGCACGGTGTTCAGCATCAGCGGGGTGTGCACTGCCGGGTTGATCGCGGGATGCGCGCACACGAGCATCAACGCGAGGCGCCTGTCCGGTATCGCGTCGGGGTCGATGGCGTCGAGGTGTGCGCCGCAGTCGCGGTCGGGATCGATCTCCACCGACGTCCGATGCGATGCCGACTTCCAGCGATCCCGCTGCCGGTTCCGGGCAACGGTCAGGATCCAGCCGTCGGGATTGTCCGGTGTCCCGTCAACCGGCCACCGCGTGAGCGCCCGCTCGAACGCATCCGAGAGCGCGTCCTCCGCGGCGGGTACGTCACCGTCGGCCGCCGCGAGCAACGCCAGCAACCGCCCGTACGACGTTCGGGCAGCCTGCGCGGCCCGCACCCTCGCATCGGAATCGGTCATCGGCTCAACGCCAGGCGCCGTCGATCAGCGAGATGGCGACCGGACGCACCTCGATCACGCCGTACTGCGCACCCGGGCACTTCTCCGCCCACGCCAGCGCCGCGTCGAGGTCGGGAACGTCGATCACGAAGACCCCGGCCAACGCTTCCTTGGTATCGGCGAACGGTCCGTCCTGCACCTGCACGCTTCCGTTCCGCAACGTGACCGTGGTGCTCGCGGCCACCGGTTGCAGGATCTCGCCGGCGACGAGGACGCCTGCCGACTCGAGCGCCCTGCCGTAGACACCGAAGGCCTCCTGCATCTCTTCGATCGCCTTCGCCGGAATCTCGCCCTCGGCCGGTTCGGCGTTGTTCAACAGTAGTGAGTAGCGCATGATGTTCTCCTTCTGGTTTCTTTGCTCATTGTCGCTTGCACAGTGATGACGATCGACGTCCGCTCGAATCGACACGGTTCCCGAATTGGTGGGTTCTGGTGATCAAAACCCCAGCTCGACTGCGCCAAAACCCACCAAGATCGGGGTGGTGGGGAACCGAGATCGCTCCCGGGGCGTCTGATGCACATGACGAACATCGAACCCCCGGCCCGCCGCACGTGTGGGGCCATGGCCGAGCACCGCCGGCTGCTGACCGACTCGTCGCAATACCGCCGCGCCCGGGCCGACCTGGAGAACACCACCAGGGACTTCCAGCGGCTGGAGCGGACCACCGAAGAGGTGGTCCAGATCCCCGTGGTCGTGCACGTCGTGGCCCGTACCGACGCCGAGAACATCTCTGAAGACCAGGTGGTCAGCCAGATCGAGGTCCTCAACCACGACTACCGGGCGACCAACGCAGACCTGGCGGCCGTGCCCGAGGTCTTCTCCGACCTCGTCGGCGACGCCAAGATCGAGTTCGTCCTGGCGACCGTCGACCCCGACGGCGATCCGACGTCGGGGATCACCCGCACCTCGACGACCCAGAGTTCCTTCGGCACCGACAACGCGATCAAATACAGCGACAGCGGCGGCGCCGACGCCTGGCCTGCCGACCGTTACCTCAACATGTGGGTGGGCCAGCTCCGCGGCGGGCTCCTCGGCTACGCGCAGTTCCCCGGCGGCCCGAAAGACACCGACGGCGTGGTGATCACCCACACCGCATTCGGGACCACAGGAACGGCCACAGAACCGTTCAACCTCGGTCGAACAGCGACACACGAGGTCGGCCACTACCTCAACTTGTTCCACATCTGGGGCGACGACGGTAGTGGCTGCGGCGGCACCGATGAGGTCTCCGATACCCCCAATCAGGGTTCGGAGAACACCGGCAAGCCAACCTTTCCCAAGGTCAGCTGCAACAACGGGCCCTCGGGCGATCTGTTCATGGACTATATGGACTATGTCGACGACGACACGATGGTCATGTTCACAGTCGGGCAGGTCAGCCGCATGCGCACCTGCCTCGAGACCGCCCGGTCATCACTGCGGGCGCCCATGCCGACTACGACGAGGTAGCTGACCATGACCGCCCAGACCTGGTGGCACTCCTTCGAGGAAGACCACGACGACGTCGCCGTCTACAGGCCCGACGGCTTCGGCTTCCCGCCGGCCCGGGGACGTCGCGGACTCGAGCTCGACCCGGACGGCACCGTCGTCGAGCTCGGACTGGGGCGCGACGACACCCCGAGCCGCGCGGCGCACGCTTCCGGCGCATCCCTCGAAGTCGTCCATCAGGCCGATGACCGACTCGAGATACGCCGACTGTGATCGAGCACGAGAAAACTTGTCGCCGATCGGATACCGGGCGGATCAAACTGTCGCCGCTCGAGCATCCGCCAAAGGTGGAGGGCGCCCGGGATCCGGAGCTGGCCACACTCGTCGCGACCCTGTCCCCTGCGCACTACGCGCGGTACCTGACGACGATCGCGGCCCCGACCACCCGCCACTCCCTGAGCCCGGAGTTCGCTGCGGTGATGTCCTTTGCCGCCACCGAGCTCGCCGGTCTGGGCTACTCCGTGACCCGCAGTCCCATCGCCGTCGGAGACGGCCGGAGTGAGAACCTGCTCGCCCACCGCACCGGAACCGGCGCGGCCCCGCGGGGACTCGTCGCGGTCACCGCGCATCTCGATTCGGTGAACCAGGAAGGCCGATCCCTTCCCGCGCCGGGTGCCGACGACAATGCCAGTGGATCGGCGGGCGTCCTCGAACTCGGCCGCGTCCTCGCCGGCAGGGACTGGTCGAACGATGTCGTGCTGATCCTGTTCGGCGGAGAGGAACAGGGATTACTCGGGAGCCTCGACTACGTCGGCGGCCTCGACACCGAGACCAGAGCTCGCCTGCGCGCGATCATCAACATGGACATGATCGGCAGGAGGAACACCGCGCAGCCCGGAGTCATGATCGAGGGCGGCCCAGCATCGAAGACCTTGATGTCCGAACTCGTCGCTGCTGCAGGCACCTGGACGGCGCTGGAGGTGACCACGTCGCTGAACCCGTTCGCCAGTGATCACGTCCCGTTCATCGATGCCGGACTCCCGGCGGTTCTCATCATCGAGGCCGACGACCGCGCGAATACCGACGTGCACACAGCGGGCGACGTCCTGGACACCGTCGATCAGGCCCTCGCACTCGAGATACTCACCATGAACCTGGCCGTCCTCGCCGGGCATCTGCAGAATCCTCCCTCGACTCCCTGACTGCCCGGTGGTGAACCGTTGCGGCAGACTGGTCGGCGTGAGTGATTCCGATCCCTACCTCTGGCTCGAAGATGTGACCGGCGACAAGGCCCTGGCCTGGGTCCGCGAGCACAATCAGCCGACCATCGACACGTTGACCACATCGACGAGGTTTTCCGACCTGCAGTCCGGCGCGTTGGAGGTTCTCGACACCGACGACCGCATCGCGTACGTCCGCCGCCGCGGCGAGTACCTGTACAACTACTGGCGCGACGCCGCCAATCCCCGAGGCCTGTGGCGTCGCACCACCCTGGAGCAGTACCGTACCGACGCCCCGGAATGGGACGTGCTGATCAACCTCGACACCGTCGCCGCCGACGAGGACGAGAACTGGGTGTGGAAAGGCGCTCTGGTGCTGCGCCCCGATCACCGCCGCGCACTCATCCTGCTCTCGCGGGGAGGTGCCGACGCATCGATCGTCCGCGAGTTCGACATGGTCACACGGACGTGGATCACCGCCGACGATGGTGGATTCACGTTGCCCGAGAACAAGTCCGACATCGGTTGGATCGACGAGGACACCGTCTACGTCGGCACCGACTTCGGCGACCAACCCGATGGTGGCTCCGCACTGACCAACTCCGGTTATCCGCGCGTGGTCAAACGCTGGACCCGCGGTACGCCCTTGGAACAGGCTCCGGTGGTGTACACCGGCGCCGTCGAAGACGTGGCCGTGCAGGCGATGTACGACGACACGATCGGATTCGAGCGTCACTTCCTCATCCGGTCGACGGACTTCTTCAACCAAGAATTCTACGAACTCGACGGCGACGCGATCACTCTGATCGATGTCCCCAGCGACGCGCACACGAGCGTCCATCGGAACTGGCTTCTGATCTTCACCCGGTCGCCGTGGCGGCTCGACGAACAGACCACCTACCCGACCGGGACCCTACTGGTATTCGACTATGACACCTACAAGAGCGGCAGTCGCGATGCGACGGTGCTGTTCTCGCCCGATGCGCACACGAGTCTGCAGAACTTCTCGTTCACGTCCGCGCATCTGGTACTGGTGACCCTGCGAGACGTGCAGACCGAACTCCGGTTGCTGAGCGTCGACGACTGGAGTGTTTCCGAGCTCGCAGGTCTACCGGAATTGGCGACCATCGGTGTCCTCGACACCGATCCCGATCACAGTGACGAACTGTTCTTGTCGGCGAGCAGTTTCACCACGCCTCCGAGCCTGCTGCACGGGTCGAGCACAGACGGTGTCGCGCCCATCAAGCAGTCGCCTGCCCTCTTCGACACCGCGAATGTGACTGCGTCACAGTACTTCGCCACGTCCGATGACGGCACCCAGGTGCCGTATTTCGTCGTCAAGCGGGATGACGTCAACACCGGGCCAACCCTGCTCTACGGTTACGGCGGATTCGAGAACTCGATGACACCCGCATACGGCGCGATCTCGGGACGCAGCTGGATCGAGCGGGGCGGAATCTACGTGATCGCGAACATCCGGGGCGGCGGGGAGTACGGGCCGACCTGGCACACCCAGGCGCAACTCGCCGGGCGTCATCTCGTCTACGAGGATTTCGCCAGTGTCGCAAAGAACCTGGTCGATCGCGGACTCACCACTCCGAAACAGCTGGCGGCACAGGGTGGATCGAATGGCGGGTTGCTCATGGGAGTGATGCTCACGAGCTACCCCGAGCTCTTCGGCGCACTCGTGTGCCAGGTCCCGCTGCTGGACATGAAGCGCTATCACCTGCTGCTCGCCGGGGCCTCATGGGTGGCGGAATACGGCGATCCGGACGACCCGGAGCAGTGGGCGTTCATCTCCGAATATTCTCCCTACCAACTGCTCCGTGAAGACGCGACCTACCCTGAACTCCTGATGACCACCTCGACGCGCGACGACCGGGTCCACCCGGGACACGCACGAAAGTTCGTCGCCCGCCTCGAGGAGTACGGCCACACGGTGAGCTATTACGAGAACATCGAGGGCGGGCACGGCGGTGCAGCCGACAACAAACAGGCGGCGTTCAAGTCCGCTCTGGCCTACGAGTTCCTGTGGGAGAAGTTGAGCCGCTGAGGCCGTGAACGGTGGTCAGGGTCAACGTCGCTCGAGCAACACGACCCCGCCCCGCTCGGCGACCTCGCGGTACTGGCGACCGTTCTCGACCTTCTCGAGGGCGTCCCGCACACCCTGCGGACTGGTCGGGAACATGCCATAGGTGTTGGTGTCCGCCATGATCCACTGCGGAATGGACCGATCCCGGTCGAGCCGCGGGAAGAGTGTCACCTCGTGGTCGGCCACCAATTGCGGTGCGATGTTGTTGGTGGCGGCCACCGATGCTCCGGCCGGTATCTGCTCTTCGAGCGCCGCAACTGCCTGTGCGGCGGTGGCCGGGGTATAGAAGTCGCGTTCGGCCAGTCGGTGCAGAGGGCCACCCGCGGTCAGCACCACTGCGATCACCGCGGCGCCCGCGGCGAACCCGGTCAGCACCCGGCGCGAGCAGCCACGCCTGCGCAAGGTCATCAACGCGTCGATCATCGCGACGAACACGACCGGCATCAGGATGGCGTCGTAGTGGTAGTCGTCGGACCAGTAGAGATGATTGGTGCTCCAGAACCGCCACGCGATGGTCGGGATCGCGACGAGTGCGATCGGTGAGCGAACCGCGAGGAACACCGTGATGACGAGGAGCATGAAGGCGGTGGAGGCCCTGGCGTCTCCGGCGGCGAACCCGAGCACCAATTCGCGAACACCCTCTGCGGGCGACTCCGCGAACTTCGATCCGTACGAGTAGTCGGCACTGCTGAAGGCCGGCACGATCACCTTCGCCGCGAGCACGGTCCAGACCAGACCCCAGACCGCGGTCGCTGCAGCCCACCGGTACGTCCGCGATCCGCAGCGCAATGCGACGACAGCCGCAACCACAACAACCGTCAGTCCGAGATCTTCTTTGCAGAACACCAACGGCAGTGCGTACAGCAATGCTGCTCGCCAACGCTCCTCTACCAACGCCACGAGCGAGAAGGCCATCAATGGTACCGCGAGGGCGATCTCGTGGAAGTCGAACGCCAACGCGTGCGCCACGCCCCACGCGAGACCGTAGGCGATCGCGATCAGGACCCCGATCACGACGTCCAGTTGCCTGGTGGCGAGCCGGACAATCGGGATCGCGGCAACGGCGAACAGAAGAGCTTGCACGATCAGCAACGTGATCGGGGACGGGCACAGTCGATACAGCGGGCCGATGAGCGCGATCCAGGGTTGGAAGTGGTCGCCCATCAAATTGATGTCGGTGCCCTCCAGAGGCACCATCGGTGACTCGAAGCGGCTGTACGCCTTGACCGCCTGCGTGAAGATCCCCAGGTCCCAGCCGGTGAACCCGAGCCGTTCATACCGCCTCACGGCGTAGACGATGTAGAGGGTCGCGGTGATCGCGAAGGTCGCGAGCGCCACCACCCAGGGTGCCTGCCACGACGACAGCTGCAGGCGTGCCGCGGCCCGTCGACCCCAATAGAGATTTTCGCCGGCGCGAGCATCGACAGGCGCCGGCCCCTTGTCATCGACGACGTCTGGAGTCAGGTCGTTCGAGTCGGAGACGGTGGGTGAAGCCATCTAGACACCGTAGCGAAGAGTTCGCGACCCTTCTACCTGCAGTTTTCGAACAGCAGTGCGGGCGGCTCACCTCCGCAACCACGCCCGGGTCGCGTTGTCCAGCGTTGGCCGCCGAGAAAATCACGGTGCGCCGAAACCTCCGGCCGCAGTCTCGTGGTTGTTATACAAGCTCAGACAAGTCGGTTACCCGTGCCGCTCAGCGCCACCACACCCCTCCGGAGGTTTCATGCCCACCCTGCTTGTCGTCGCCTTCGTAGGGCTGTTCAGTCAACTCGTGGACGGCAGCCTCGGCATGGCGTTCGGCGTCACCGCGACCACCTTCCTGCTCGCCTTGACCACGCTGTCACCGGCAGCCGTGAGCGCGACGGTGCATCTCGCCGAGATCGGCACGTCCCTGGTGTCCGGGTTCTCGCACTGGCGGTTCGGCAACGTCGATTGGAAGGTCGTCGCAAAGATCGGGATCCCTGGCGGCATCGGCGCCTACCTCGGGGCCACCTTCGTCTCGAATCTGCCCACCGACGTCGCGAAGCCGCTCATGGCGACGATCCTGCTATTGCTGGGCATCTACGTCCTGGTCCGGTTCACCTTCCGCGGCATCAACACGACGAACCTCGGAAAGCCGCTGCGGCACCGGTTCCTGACGCCACTCGGGGTCTTCGGCGGTTTCATCGACGCCACCGGCGGAGGTGGCTGGGGGCCGGTTGGCACGCCCGCGCTCCTCGCCTCCGGCCGTATGGAACCGCGCAAGGTCATCGGCACGATCGACACCAGCGAGTTTATCATCGCCGTGGCCGCGTCCATCGGATTCCTCACCAATCTCAGCGGTGAAGGCATCAACTTCGGTTACGCGGCGGCCATCCTGGTCGGCGGTGTGATCGCCGCACCCATCGCGGCGTTTCTCGTCCGGCACTTCCCACCCCGACTGCTCGGTGCCAGCGTCGGCGGCCTCATCATCCTGACCAACACCCGCACGATCATCGGCAAAGACGGCTTCGCGCTGGACACCGGCGCACGCTGGGTCATCTACTCGATCATCATCGCGGTCTGGGTAGGGGCATTCATCTACTCCCTGATCCAGTACCGACGCGACACGGCCGCCGAGTCTGCTGAGGCGATCCGGGAGCTCGCCGAGCGGAACGAACGCGAAGCGCTGGCCACGGCCCCCGCCTGACCCGGGGGTTTCAGTCCGGCAGCATCGGCACCGACATACCCGCGTCGCGGCCGAGCAGCACCGCCCGGGTCACCGATCCGGAGCCGAAGCGGTCACGCAGACCGTCAATGGTGATGTCCAGCTTCTCTTGGTGATGCTCCTCGAACGGCAGTGCCATCTGAATCGAGCTGTTGCTGTCGAGATTGGTCAGAGACAACCCGACCAACGTGCAGCCCTTGGTCCGGATGATCGGCATCGCGTCCGCGAGGAGTCCGCGGGCCGCGGTCATCAGCACCTGCGTGCCGTCGGTCGGTTCGTACAGGGTCCGCGAACGGGTGGCTCGGGTGAAGTCGTCGAAGCGAAGCCGCAGCACCACGGTGCGACACACCCGTCCAGCTGTGCGCAGCCGCTTGCCGAGCCTGTCGACGATCGCCACCATCGTCGCCTCCAGGTCTTCCTGGGACTTGGGCTTGCGTCCCAGGGCGCGCTGCGACCCGATCGATCGTCTCCGCTTTCCGCCCTCGACCGGGCGCGGATCGCGCGCCAGGGCCAGCGCGTAGAGGTGCCGTCCGGCGCCGCGCCCCAGCAGAGAACCCAAGGACACCTGCCCCACCGCGGCCAGATCACCGACGGTGTTCAGCCCGGCATCTCGCAACTTCCGCGAGGTGACTACTCCGACGCCCCACAATCGCTCCACCGGAAGCGGATGCAGAAAAGCCAGTTCCTGGTCGGCCGGGACCTCGAGCAGTCCATCGGGTTTGCCGACCGCGCTGGCAACCTTCGCGAGGAACTTCGTCCGCGCGATGCCCACGGTGATCGGCAGCCCTACGTCCACGCGGACCTGCTCACGCAGCTTCGCGCCGATCTCCCTCGGGGTGCCGCTGACCCGATACAGACCGCCGACGTCGAGGAACGCCTCATCGATCGAGATGCCCTCGACCAAGGGCGTGGTGTCGTGGAAGATCTCGAAGACCGCGCGGCTCGCCTCGGTGTACGCATCGAATCGAGGCGGCACCACCACCGCCTCAGGACACAGCTTCCGGGCGTCGCGGCCGTTCATGGGAGTCCGGATACCGCAGGCCTTGGCCTCATAGCTTGCGGCGAGGACCACCCCACCGCCCACGATCACGGGCCGTCCACGCAGCTCCGGGTGGTCGCGCTGCTCGACCGAGGCATAGAAGGAGTCGAGATCGGCGTGCAGAATGCTCGCCTGCTCTCTCACCACCCGCGCGTGCGATCCCGGTTCATCCGACACGAACACATGTTCGCACGGGTCACCGACAGCGGCGGCTCGCTACCTCCGGCGCTCCAACAGAGCTGAGATCAACAGACCGATCGCGGCCAGCGCGACACCTGCACCGACGGCGATCAGTCCGACGTTCTGCATGTTGTCGACCACCTTGTCGACCATCAGATCTGCGACCTCGCGCGCCGATCCCTCAGCGCCGCCGACTTCGTCCTGCGCCCGGCGGCGGGCCCATTCGCCGAGCAACCAGGTCAGGATCCCGCCGATGACGACGCCGAAACCGACTGCCAGCAGCACCAGGCCACGCCGGCGGGCGAAGATCAGCGCGCCGAGGGTCGCGACGATCGCCGCTATCGCCGCGCCGAAAGCGATGTACCCGATCTGTTCACCGAGCTGGTGATAGCGGCCCGCCTCGAGCCCGGCCTGCGCGGAGTCGCTCAGCGGCACCTCGATGGGCCCCTCGACCTGGATCGCACCAAGCCCCTGCTCGGACAGCACCCGGTTCACCATCGGGGTCAGGTCGAGGGACATGACCCGTCCCTCGTCCTCAGGAGTGGCTTCGGAGAACAACCAGTCATGCTGCTGGTTCATCACCTCCGCGAAGTCCTTCGGGAACTCGCTGCCCCGGGTGTAGGCGTCGGCCAACGGCTGCACCAGCGCCGAGGGGACCAGCGGAGCGGCCACCCCGACCTGCGTGGTGATCTCGTCGGCGATCAGTTGCTGCACCTTCGCGTTGTCTGCGAGGGGCGCAACGGTTTCGGAGAACCCATCACGGTCGACCACGTGCTCGTTCACCCAGAACGCGGGCACGGCGATGGCGGCCCCGACGATGGCGACGAGGCACAGCAGAGCAGTCAGGAATGAACGCACCGGCCCAGGCTACCGATCCGCAAGCCGCAGATGGCGCAGGCGCCTATTCACCGGCGAGGTCACGCGCCCGTCCGACGATGAGCGGATCAGGCTTACCGACGACGCTCTCGTCCTTGTTGTCGTAGTCGAAGAGGTTCAGGACATGACGCATCGCGTTGAGCCGAGCGCGCTTCTTGTCGTTGCTCTTCACCACGGTCCAGGGCGCGTGGTCGGTATCGGTGAAGGTGAACATCTCTTCCTTGGCCGCCGTATAGCGGTCCCATTTGTCCAGGGAAGCGAGGTCCATCGGGGAGAGTTTCCACTGCCGGACCGGATCGACCTGCCGGATCGCGAACCGGGTGCGCTGTTCCAGCGGGCTGACCGAGAACCAGAACTTGGTCAGGCTGATGCCGTCGTCGACCAGCATCTGCTCGAACAACGGGGCCTGACGGACGAACGTCGCGTGCTGCTCCTCGGTGGCGAATCCCATGACTCGCTCGACGCCGGTGCGGTTGTACCAGGACCGGTCGAACATGACGATCTCGCCGGCAGCCGGAAAGTGCTGGACGAACCGCTGGAAGTACCACTCGGTGGACTCCCGCTCGCTGGGCTTCTCGAGGGCCACCACGCGCGCACCACGAGGATTGAGGTGCTCCATGAAGCGCTTGATCGTGCCACCCTTGCCTGCGGCGTCACGGCCTTCGAACACCATGATGTGCCGCCGCTTCGTGGCCTTGATCCACTGCTGCAGTTTCAGCAGTTCGATCTGCAACAACCGCTTGTCGAGTTCGTACTCATCGCGGCTGAGCCGTTCGTCGTACGGGTAGTCCTCCCGCCAGGTGTCTATGACGTTGCGACCCGGGAGGGTCAGCAGTCGCGGATCGTCGTCGTCGCGATCGTCGACCAGGAATTGGGTCGTATCGGCGAGGTCGACGATGTGCTGCAGGGCCTCGCGCCCGGCGACAACACTGAAGTCCGGACCGATGTCGGGATGGTCGGGACCAAAATCTGAAAGGCGCAGGATCTCGTTCACCGATCAAACCTAATCTGTCGCGACCACCGAGACATGGCGAGCCGATGAACGCGGGACGAATGCGCGCCAGGACCCGCGCCGCCATTGCGGACCGAAACTGACCTCGATCGGCCATACCGTCCACCCAGCAACACATCCGCTACGCAGACACCGGACGGATCGACAGCGCAAAGGGGCCCACCAGATGAATTGTTCAGTTCCCGCCGGCTACACCTCGGTTGCACCATGGATGGTCACAGACGACACAGGCGCCCTACTAGATTTCGTCACCACCGCGTTCGGCGGCGTCGAACTCGCGCGCGTGGCCACAGCGGACGGCACCATCGGCCACGCTGAGATCCGCGTAGGCGACACCGTACTGCTCGCATTCGACCGTCGGCCTGACTGGCCGACGATGCCGTCCCTGCTCCGGGTGTTCGTACCCGACGCCGAGGTCGCTGTCGCCAATGCAGTCGCTGGAGGAGCCACAGTGATCACCCCGTTGTCGGACAGCGCGTGGGGCGACCGCGGAGGCCGGGTCCGCAACCCGTTCGGCAACATCTGGTGGGTGGTGTCGAGGGTCGAGGATGTCCCCGACGATGAGATCTGGCGCCGGCTCGCACTCCCCGCCTATGCCGAGTCGATGCAGGTGGCCCAGCGGACGTTCGACAGGGAGATGACCGGGCGGTCGGCCGGTTTCTCCAGCCCGCCGATCGCTCCTGCCTGAGACCGGCATCAATCCAGCACGAAGGGCGACACCGTCAGCGGCGCCGCCCTTCGTTGGAAGTGCGGGGGTTTTTCGTGTGCGCCCCCGCCCTGGGTCTATTGAGGTCTCGGTGTCGAGAGCCAGATGCCACCCGAGCCGATGCAGGCCTGGCCGGTGTTGGTATCGATCGCAGCGGCGAAGCTGCCGGTGCATTGGGCTCCGTATTCGCCGGAGTAGGCCGTGCCACCCCAACCGGCAACTGCGAGCGAGGTGCCGCCCTGCCGGGCCTGCGTGATGGCGAGGCCGCCGGGGCCTGTGGTCACCGAGTATCCCGTGCCGCCGGACACCGCCCCCGACAAAGCCGCCGTACCCGGTTGCAGATTGATGGCCGTGGCGTTGCCGCCGGTGTTCGACGACGCGACCGCGGTGCCCTTGCGACTGTGGTCTTCGGCGTGCGCGGTACTTCCCGGGCCGGCCTTGGCGCCGCAACCGCCTTGGCCATCTGTCCGGATTACGTTGTGCCCGTTGGCTGCTGTGCAGGTCAGCGGATCTGCCGATGCCGCGCCACCACCGGCGAGACCGGCCAGCGCGAGCGCTCCCGTTCCGACGAGACCCACCACCGCGACCCGGACCGCGGTCCGCTGACGCCTGCGAAACACCTTGCGAATGAACAACCTTGGTCCCATCGAGATAGAAATGTGCAATGTCCCCCGCGCTCGGCGAAACGGACCGAATCCGGCCGCGACTTCCTCAAGCACCCGCGCCACCCGGGTTGGCCCCCGGGCGCCGCTCAGGGCTGAGCGTACTCCCGCCCATGGCCTTCGTGCCGCCGTTCGATTGCATCGGTCCGGTCACGAAATAGAACCCGACCGAGCGCTCCGTCCTCACCGGTCAATGTTGTTGTCACGAGGCTCAATTGCGATGCCGCCACCCTCTGACGGCGGCGTCCGATTCTCTGCCGTCTACGACACCGGTGTCCACCTCTTCGGAACCCGTCTCAGGATCGGCCCTCCTCGGTGTACTTTTTGTTCCATGCCTGTCAACGCAAAGACCGAATTCGATATCGATGCACCCCCTGCGGTCATCATGGAAATCCTCATGGATGTCGAAGCACTCCCCGACTGGTCCGGACCCCACAAAAAGGCCGAGATCGTCGACGAACACGAAGATGGTTCGCCCAAGACCGTGAAGCTCGAACTCCAGGCGGTCGGCATGACCGACCACCAGCTGCTCAACTACACCTGGACCGAGAACACCTGCACCTGGGACCTGATCGAGGCAGATCAGCTCTCGCACCAGCACGGCCAGTACACCGTGACCGCAAAGGGCGAGGGATCGCACATTGCCTTCGAGCTCGAGGTGGACCTGAAGATCAAGCTCCCGGGCCTCATCGTCAAGCAGGCTCAGAAGACGGCGCTCAACACCGCGCAGAAGGGCCTGAAGGAAGAAGCCAAACGCCGGCTCTCATGAGCCTGCTCCGAACTCGCCCCGCGACTACTTCGCCAGCCAGAGCCGCCGCCGGACGACGCTGCGCATCTTGTCGACCGCGACAGGTGACAGCGTCTCAGGCGGCTCGGTGTCGAGGAGGTCGTTGATCTTGACGAAGTAGTCGCGATCGGACATGCCGAACTGCTCGTGGATCTGCTGCGACGGTCCACCACCCAGCGGGTACCAGCGGACCTCGAAATCCAGTAGTTCTTGTGCTTCCGGTGACACGGCAACCCCCTTCGGGCAAGTGACTGATGTCACCCAGGGTAGCGCGCCGGAGCATCGTTACCGCCACTAGAAATCAGGGCAATTCTAGAGCGGAACCAGATAGCAGAATTTGGACGCCTGTCACGAGTGTCGTTCCGCCAGTTGGGCGACCCGATTGTCCCGATCAGCAGCGTGATGGGACAGCATCGCCAGGCGCGCAGCCTCCCCGTCCCTGTTGCGTAGTCCACAGATGCACACGTTCCGGCCATTTGCACACGTTGCGAAGTGTGCAAATTACTGAAGCGTGTGTTTCTGTGCCGCGATCAGATCGGGTCCGACACCTGCCCGTAGACGTGGTCTGCGTGGAGCCGGATCACGAGGCGCTGGTCGGACACCAGGGCACGGGCGTATTCGTCCCAATCAGGGTGCTCGCCGAGGATGTCCCGATAAACGTCGATGAGCTCCGACACCGTGTCGTCGTCCTGCGTCTGCACAGCGACCGGACTGAGCTCCACTCGTCCCTCGGCGACCACGTACGACCAACCGTCGGCACTACTGACGTGGATGCTGGCCCGGGGGTCGCGACGGAGGTTCGCCACCTTCGCACGGCTTGCGGTGACCGAGATCCGGAACAACCGCGCCCGTGGGTCGAAGGCATAACTGATCGTCGACAGCTGCGGTACCCCGCTGCGCCGGATGGTGGCCAGGGTGCCGCGGGTGTGTTCGGTGACGAACTCGATGAGAGCAGCATCTTCGGAGGACATGATCCGACTATTGCGGTGCGGGCACATCCTGGCAAGTCAGGAACGACCCCGGGGCCAGAATCAACCTGACCGCAACCATTCTCGGACCCGGTACGCCCGTCCTACTCTGACCGGCAGATGTCCCACCGGACTGGTCGAGCTCCGCCGCGTCTCGGCCGCCGAACGGTGGACCGCCACCTCGTCAGGAGTTCACGTGTCCGCACCTCTGGAGTTGTCCACCGATGTACTCGTGATCGGCGGTGGACCGGCCGCCACGTGGGCGGCCCTGCATGCCCGCGAGAGTGGCGCGGACGTGGTCCTGGTCGACAAAGGCTACTGCGGGACCAGCGGCGCAACCGCGCCATCGGGCACCGGGGTCTGGTACGTCGCGCCCGATCCCGAGAAGCGCAGCGCCGCCAAGGCGAGCAGGGAAACACTCGGTGGCCATCTCGCCGACCACCATTGGATGGATCGGGTTCTCCCGCAGACGTTCACGAACATGGAACGCCTCGGTACCGAAGGCCGGTACCCGTTCCCGGTCGACCCGACCACCGGCGCGCAGGACCGTACGGGCGTGCAGGGCCCCGAATACATGCGCCGGATGCGCGCGTGGATCCAGCGGGTCGGCGTGCGAATCCTTGATCATTCACCCGCTCTCGAACTGCTCGTCGAAACCGATGGATCGGTCCGCGGTGCGGCCGGATACCAGCGACACGAGAATCGCGACTACACGATTCTTGCCGGCGCGGTGGTGCTCGCCAGTGGCGGATGCGCATTCCTGTCCCGGGCGCTCGGCACCAACGTGAACACCGGTGACGGTGCATTGATGGCAGCCGAGGTCGGTGCGGAATTCTCCGGGATGGAGTTCTCCAACGCCTACGGCATCGTTCCGGCCGGATCCACCGTGACCAAGACCGCCTACTACGGCTACGCCACATTCTTTCACGGCGACGGCCGGGTCGTCGAAGGCGCCGGTTCCACCAAGGGCCGCTCGGTGATCGCCCGGACCCTGTTGCAGGAGAGGGTCTTTGCCCAGCTGGACCGGGCGACCCCGGACGTCCAGCGGCAGATGCGGATGGGACAGCCCAACTTCTTCCTGCAGTTCGACCGCCGTGGAATCAATCCGTTCACCGACAGGTTCGAGGTCGACCTGCTGGCCGAGGGCACCGTCCGCGGGACCGGCGGCATCAACATCGTCGACGACAGCTGCCGGACGACGGTGCCCGGCCTGTTCGCGGCGGGCGACGCCGCCACCAGGGAGCGCATCTGCGGCGGATTCACCGGTGGGGGCAGCCACAATTCGGCATGGGCGATGTCGTCGGGCACCTGGGCCGGTGCCGGTGCGGCCCGTCATGCCCGGCAGGTGAGAAAAGTGACGGCGATCGATGTCATCGGAGCCGGCCGCGCCGGTCTGCGACCCGAGGGCAGGCAGGCCGTGTCTGCCCAGGACGTGGTCGCCGCCGCCCAGGCCCAACTGCTCCCCTTCGAGAAGAACTACCTCCGCAGCGGAGACCGGTTGACCGCGGCGGCCGACGAACTCGACCACCTGTGGATCGACCTGTCCGCCGGGCTGGCTCCCACCGGCGGTATCGATCGGATCCGTTCCCGGCAGGCCGCCGCCATGACCGCAGTCGGTCGCTGGATGTACCGATCGGCATTGTTGCGCACCGAATCTCGTGGCATGAGCAAGCGCGACGATCATCCCGACCTGGATCCGCGCCAGCATCATCACATCCTCACCGGCGGCCTCGACCACGTCTGGACCGCGACCAGCCCCGCCGAGACAGTCCTGCTGGCACACGCCTCATGATCGAACTGGTCTTGGCGCAGGCCTGCATCGGATGCGACAAATGCATCGAGGCCTGCCCCACGGATGTCTTCGACCGCGGGCCGGACGGCGTTCCGGAGATCGCCCGGCAGAGCGACTGCCAGACGTGCTTCATGTGCGAGGCCTACTGCCCCACCGATGCGCTCTACGTGTCACCGGAATCCGCGCCGCTGCGTGATCGATCGGTGCTCGCCGATGCCGCCGTGGGGTCCTACCGGGAAAAGCTCGGCTGGGGCAAGGGCCGCACCGTGGGCAGCCTTCTCGCGGTGGGACCTCCGATCCCGCACGGCGACCAGCCCCCACGACTCCCACCCACCTGAATTCGCGCCGCCCACCCGGAATTTCGGGTGGGCGGCGCGCAAACGGGTGGGCGAGCGAGCTGTCAACGGCGCATGAACCGGGGATTACTCGGGTGCGCCGAGGTTCATCTCGTCGGGATGGATGCCGACGCGGACCCCGTCGTCGAGGGTGGCGATCTCCTGCAGGTCGGCGTCGGTCAGGTCGAATCCGAAGACGTCGATGTTCTGAGCGATCCGCTCCGGGTTCACCGACTTCGGGATGACGATCAGACCGTTCGAGAGGTGCCAGCGGATGAGCACCTGGGCGGGTGACTTGCCATGGCGCTCTGCGATACCGGCAATCACCGGATCGGACAACAGGGTGTTCGGCTTGGACGCCTTGCCCCATCCCGAGTTGCTGGTGCCGCCCAGTGGACTCCATGATTCCACCGCGATGCCGTGCTCTCCTGCGACTTCCCGAATCGCGTGCTGGGTCAGGTGCGGATGCAGCTCGACCTGGTCGACGGCGGGCAGTGTGCCACCGCGGTCGACCAGAAGCTGCAGGTGATGGGGCTCGAAATTGCAGACACCGATGGCCTTGGCCCGGCCCGACTCGGCGATCGCCTCCAGGGCGTCCCACGTCCGGAGCAATCGTTCGTCGTTCTGTAGCGGCCAATGGATCAGATACAGGTCGACATAGTCGAGGCCGAGGAGCGACAGGCTCTTGTCGAACGCCGCCTGGGCGGGCTCGAAGCCCTGGTCGGCGTTCCAGAGCTTGGTGGTGACGTAGAGGTCTTCCCTGGCGACCGAGGTGGCTGCCAGAGCTCGGCCGACCCCCTCCTCGTTGCCGTACGCTGCCGCGGTATCGATGTGCCGGTAGCCCGCGTCGTCGATCGCCGAGAGCACCGCACGCTCGGTCTCGTCGTTGGTGGCTTGCCAAACCCCGAGTCCCAGTTGCGGAATGGAGGTGCCGGAGTTCAGTTCGACTGCAGGTACGTCTGTGGTCATGACTTCAGCGTACGGGCCGCGATGTCGGCGGGTTGCCGGAACAGCTCAGGCGGAGCGGATCCGCGAGCTCGGATCGGCGAGTTCGTCGACCGTCAAACCTCCCCAGATCCCGTGTTTCTCGCCGAAGGTCTCCGCGTGTTCTCGGCATTGCCTGACGACAGGGCACGTCGCGCACAGCGATTTCGCCTCCGCTTCACGACGTCGACGCGCGGTTGCGGACTCACGTCCGGACGGGGTGAAGAACACATCCCAATCGATGCCGGCGTCGCGACAGGTTCCGTGCACTCGCCAATCCCATCCCACCGCACCGGTTTCCGGACCGAAGGCCGCCATCGCGATCACCCACTCCTGTATTCTACCATGCCTGCCATCAGAGCTTCTCTCATCGCAGCATCCGGGCGTAGCTTTGGTGTCGGACAGAATCGAATGCTTGACAAACACGAACCGTCAATCCCGGACACCCGACCTGGACACTTCTCAACAACTGTGCGTTACAGAGGGTTTCACTCCGAGCGCACGAGCCACTTCAGGCGGAGGCCGCCAGCGAGCATCCGGCGGCGATGTCCTTTTCGAAACGGTGGAGGCCGATCTCGTCGGCATCGCGGCCCGTGTCGTACAACGGTCGGTAGCCCGCGGCGCGATAGAGGCTGTGCGCCTCGGGTTGCCGCGGACCGGTCGTCAGCACGACCCGCCGGTAACCGTGGCCCGCGATGTCGGCTTCGAGATCGGCGAGCACCCGCCGCGCGAGTCCTTGGCGACGGAACTTCGACGCGGTCCAGATCCGCTTCAGTTCGACGGTCTGTTCATCGACGGGGCGGTAGGTGCCTCCGGCGACCGCGACACCTTCTGCCACCACCACCAGAAAGGACCCGTCTCGGTCGACGGACTGCTTGGTCAGCTTCGAGAACCAGTTGCACGACGTGCCGCCGTAGCGGTGGCTGTATTCGATGGCGAGCTCGGAGAGCACTGTCCTGGCCAGGGCATCATTCGG
This sequence comes from Williamsia sp. 1135, assembly GCF_002095395.1. Lineage (GTDB taxonomy): Bacteria > Actinomycetota > Actinomycetes > Mycobacteriales > Mycobacteriaceae > Williamsia. Next base: position 14,397 of record NZ_MJEI01000088.1, on the reverse strand, counting down.
ACGCACCCGCACCAGCACGAGAGAGTCGGCGCGTGTCATCGCACACCGTCGTTGTCCTGAGTGGCTACCGCGGCGTGCCCGCACCGCTCGATCATCGGTAGGGGAGGCGGGGCCTCGGGGTGCACGGCGGCGGCGGCCATCAGCAGATGGTCGACCGACATCAGCGTGGTGAACAGTGACATGCGGCAGCTCCCGGTTGAGTGTTCTCTCCATTGAGCACCCGAACTGCCGCCCCGGCGAGGGTTAGATTCACGCTGATCCGAGCCCGGCCGCTGCGGAATCTCCACCCGCGCACGGGGCGTTGTCAGCCTGAGGTGGGAGTTCGAATTCTCGCCGGCCCCGCCGAACCACACCACAGGAGATGAATGATGCCGACATCTGACCAGGTCCATCTGGCAATCGCGCTGGACGGCGCGGGGTGGCATCCCGCCGCGTGGCGCGAGCAGTACGCCGAACCGGACCGCTTGCTCTCGCCGCGCTACTGGGGCGAACTCGTGGCGGAGGCCGAACGCGGTCTCGCCGACTTCGTGACGATCGAGGATTCCTTCGGGCTGCGGTCTGCCACGCTGGAGGGTCTGCAACCGCGCACCGACCTCGTCAGTGGGCGTCTCGATTCCGTTCTCATCGCGGCCAGAGTCGCGCCGGCGAGCACACACATCGGGATCATCCCGACAGCCGTGGTGACGCACACCGAACCGTTCCACCTGTCGAAGGCGATCGCGACGCTCGATTACGTCAGCAAAGGCCGGGGCGGGGTCAGGCTCCAGGTCTCGGCACAGCCGCATGAGGCGGCTCTTCTCGGACGCCGAGAGTTCCCTCGGCTCGACAGAGCCGACCTCGCGGGCCCGACCGCGCAGGCGCTCATCGCCGACCTCTTCGAGGAAGCCGGCGACTACGCCGAGGTGCTACGGCGCCTCTGGGACAGTTGGGAAGACGACGCCGAGATTCGCGACAAGGCCACCGGGCGATTCGTCGACCGCGACAAGCTGCACTACATCGGTTTCGAGGGCCGCTTCTTCAGCGTGCGCGGGCCATCGATCACCCCGCGCCCACCCCAGGGCCAGCCGATCATCGCCGCGCTGGGCCATCAGCAGATCCCGTTCGAACTGATCGCCGCGTCCACCGACCTCGGATTCATCACCCCCACCGACCCGGCCGACGCGACATCCATCGTCGGCAAGATCCGCGATGCTCAGCTAGGGGCGGGCCGCGGCGACGACACCGTCCACGTCTTCGCCGATCTCGTCGTTTTCCTCGCCGAGTCCGGTTCCGAGGCAGCGAGTCGCAAGTCGCGGCTCGACGAGCGCGCGGGCGCCGAGTACACCAGTGACGCCCAGATCTTCGTCGGCACCGCAGCCGGTCTGGCCGACCGGATCGAAGAACTCAAGGCCGCAGGTGTCACCGGCATCCGACTGCGACCCGGAGCGATTCCGGACGACCTTCGAGCCATCACGTCGGCACTCGTCCCGGAGCTGCAGCGCCGCGGCATCTTCCGTACCGGCTACGCCGGTACGACGTTGCGCGAGAACCTCGGCCTCACCCGGCCCGCCAACCGTTACGCAGGAGCACAGGAGCTGATCAACCGATGACCAAGCAAGTTCACCTGGCGGCACATTTCCCCGGGGTCAACAACACCACGGTCTGGAGCGATCCGGCCGCGGGCAGCCACATCGAGTTCGACTCGTTCACCCATTTCGCCAGGACCGCGGAACGCGCCAGGTTCGACTTCCTGTTCCTGGCGGAGGGCCTGCGTCTGCGGGAGCAGAACGGCGTCATCTATGACCTCGACGTGGTCGGGCGCCCGGACACGTTCACCATCCTCGCCGCCTTGGCGGCCGTCACGGACAAGCTGGGCCTGACGGGCACCATCAACTCCACCTTCAACGAGCCGTACGAGGTGGCCCGCCAGTTCGCCAGCCTCGACCACCTCACAGACGGCCGGGCGGCGTGGAATGTGGTCACCTCGTGGGACGAGTTCACCGGCGAGAACTTCCGCCGCGGCGGCTACCTCCCGAAGGACGAGCGCTACGGCCGGGCGAGGAAGTTCCTCGAGGTCGCAACCGAACTCTGGGACTCTTGGAAGGCCGACGACATCGTCGCCGACAAGGAATCAGGAATCTTTCTGAGCCGGCCCGACGTGGGATCGTTCAGGCACACCGACGATCAATTCGACATCTCCGGTCAGTTCAACGTCCCGCGCAGTCCTCAAGGGCGCCCGGTCATCTTCCAGGCAGGCGATTCAGAGGACGGCCGGGAGTTCGCGGCAGCGCGCGCCGACGCCATCTTCTCGCGGCACTCGACCCTCGACGACGGTCAGGCGTTCTACAAGGACGTCAAGGGCAGACTCGCGACCTACGGTCGCGGCCACGACGAGCTCCTCATCCTGCCCGCCGCGACGTTCGTCCTCGGCGACACCGATGCCGACGCGGCCGAGCGCGCGCACGAGATCCGGCTTCAGCAGGTCAGCGGGCAGACTGCGATCAAGTTCCTCGAGCAGTTGTGGAACCGGGATCTCTCCGACCACGACCCTGACGGTCCGCTACCGACCATCGATCCGCTGCCCGGTGAGAACACCGTCGCCAAGGGCCGGGCCAGCGTCCGGATCCATCGCGATCCGCGCGATGTCGCGGCCGAGTGGCGGGCGCGGGCCGAAGCCGAGAACCTGACGACCAGGGAACTGATCATCGAGGTGACCGGTCGGCAGGCGTTCATCGGTTCGCCGCAGACCGTGGCCGATACGATCAACGAATTCGTCCAGGCCGACGCCAGCGACGGATTCATCCTCGTCCCGCACATCACCCCGGGTGGGCTCGACGAGTTCGCGGACACGGTCGTCCCCCTCCTGCAGGAGAAGGGCGTCTACCGCACCGAGTACGAGGGCGAGACCTTGCGCGATCACCTCGGGCTGACCCAATCCGCGGTCGCAGGAGTCTGACGCGCCGACCGAGGCGCGCGACGCGAGCTCAACGCTCGCGCGCCTCCAGGCGGACCGGCCAGGCCTCGTCGGGGATCTCCCGCAAGGAGCACGGCTCGTCGTGGGTCGTGAACCAGCCCCGGTAGTGGATGAGCTCCCCGAGAACCGGGTTGCGGACGGTCGCATCGACGCGGAAGCGATTGTGCGCATCGTCCCAGCCCTCGATGTACTGCATGCGGGCGGCCATGAAACCGCGCATCCCGATCTTCGGGCCCGCCAGCAGGCGCATCGGTCCGCTCTCGAACACCAGCGAGCCGTGCCGGTCCACCGATGCCTCGATGGGCCACAGCAATTCCGGCCCGTCGCCGAAGTAGTCGACCAGGCCTTCCTTGCCGTCCACGAGCAGCGAATTGAGTCCATGCGCGCCGCTGGTGTAGTTCAGCGACCGCATCACCGCCAGCGATTCGCGACCGAGTTCGTCCCGATAGCAGTAGTTGTGCATCGTGAAAGGAACCAGTCGGCTCGTCCTGATCGGCATCGCGTTGCGCTTCCCGAAATGACGCAGACCGGTGGCTACGACGGGCGAGCTGTATACCGACTCCATGATCCCGTGCGAGGCCTGGGAGAGTTGAGAGGTGGAATCGATCCCATATCGCCATTGCAAATTGGGATGCAGGTTCTCGAATTCCCGACCGAGCACGTTCTGGATGACCGGGCTCACGGCTGCCGCCGGATGGGGGTACCAGACATGAGGTCTGAATGTACTACGAGCCGCCTGCATAAAATGATCGGTCGGAGCACGCAACAACTCCACGCACCAACTACAAGCACAACACCCCAAGGAGCTTCAACGTGAGCGCTCAGGTCGAAGAGATGGAGTTTGCCGCGGAGACGCGGCAATTGCTCGACCTCATGATCCATTCGGTTTACTCGAACAAGGATTCTTTCCTGCGTGAGCTGGTGTCCAACTCTTCGGACGCCCTCGACAAGCTGCGCATGGAGACCTACCGCAACAAGGACCTCGCGGCGGATACCTCCGATCTGCACATCCAGATATCCCTGGACCCTGAGGCCCGGACCTTCACCCTCTCCGACAACGGCATCGGCATGTCTCGCGCCGAGGTCGTCGATCTCATCGGCACGCTCGCGAAGTCGGGCACCGCGGAGGTCCGAAAGAAACTGAAGGAGGCCAAGGACTCGGCGGCGTCCGAGGAGCTGATCGGCCAGTTCGGCATCGGCTTCTACTCGACGTTCATGGTCGCCGACAAGGTCACCCTGCTGACCCGCAAGGCCGGCGAGGAGCAGGCCACGCGCTGGGAGTCAGCGGGCGAGGGCACGTACACGATCGAAGACGTCGCGGATGCGCCGCAGGGCACCACGGTCACGTTGCACCTCAAGCCCGAGGATGCCGAAGACGACCTGCACGACTACGCGTCGGTGTCGCAGATCCGCCAGTTGGTGAAGAAGTACTCCGACTTCATCTCGTGGCCGATCCGCATGGACGTGCCCGCCCCGCCCGCTCCCCCGGCACCGGAGACCGACGAGGACGCTGATGCCGAGACTGATGCTGAGGCTGCTGAAGAAACCGAGCCGGCACCCACTCACGTCACCGAGACACTGAACTCGCAGAAGGCCCTGTGGACCCGGCCTCGGTCCGAGGTCACCGACGAGGAGTACGCAGAGTTCTACCGCCACGTCAGCCATGCGTGGGATGACCCGCTCGAGATCATCCCGATGAAAGCCGAGGGTACGTTCGAGTACCAGGCCCTGCTGTTCATCCCGTCGACCGCACCGTTCGACCTCTTCATGCGCGAGCACAAGGCAGGCGTGCAGCTGTACGTCAAGCGGGTGTTCATCATGGACGACTGCGAAGAGCTGATGCCCGAGTACCTGCGGTTCATCAAGGGTCTGGTCGACGCGCAGGATCTGTCGCTCAACGTCTCCCGCGAGATCCTGCAGCAGGACCGCCAGATCAAGGCGATCAGGCGGCGGCTCACCAAGAAGGTGCTGTCGGTCATCAAGGATCTCCGGGCGAACGACCGCGAGAAGTACGACACCCTGTGGTCGCAGTACGGACGCGTCCTCAAGGAAGGTCTGTTGCAGGACGTCGACAACCGCGATGCCCTGCTGGCCATCACCTCGCTGAGCTCCACCCACTCGGTCGACACAGCGACATCGCTGGCCGAGTACGTCGAGCGGATGAAGGACACGCAGAGCCAGATCTTCTACGCCACCGGCGAATCGCGGGAGCAGATCGAGCGCTCCCCACATCTGGAGGCGTTCAAGGCCAAGGGCCTCGAGGTGCTGCTGCTGACCGACCCCATCGACGAGATGTGGATCCAGTCGATTCCCGACTTCGAAGGCAAGCCCCTGCAGTCGGTCGCCAAGGGCGAGGTCGACCTGAGTGACGAGACCGACAAGGACGACGACGACAAGAAGGACAACGAGCAGTTCGCCGAACTGCTGACGTGGTTGACCGGCGTGCTCGTCGACGATGTCAGCCAGGTGCGCCTGTCGTCGCGGCTGACCGACTCGGCGGCGTGCATCGTGGGCGAGGCACAGAGCCTGTCCCCGGCACTCGAGAAGATGTATCGCGACTCCGGGATCCCCATGCCGGAGAGCAAGCGCATCCTCGAACTGAACCCGGACCACGCCCTGACGTCGGGATTGCAGAAGGCGTTCGCCGACCGCGGCGACGATGCTGCGCTCCGGGAGACGGCAGAGTTGCTCTACGGTGCGGCCCTGCTGGCCGAAGGCGGTAGCCCGACACAGCCTGCGGCGTTCAGCAAGACCCTGGCAAACCTGCTGACCCGCACTGTGTCCGCAGGCTGATCACACCCCGGCCCTTCCGCCGAGCGTGCCGATAACACCGTCGAGCGTGCCGAAACTGCCGTTGACCGTGCCGAAAGGTACCGTCCGACCGCAGTTTTGGCACGCTCGCGTGTCGGTTCGGCACGGTCGGCGGTTGCTTTGGCACCGTCGGCGGTTGGTCAGCGGGTGACGTACTGCGCGAGCGCAGACAGCAACGCGTCGACATCGGCAGAACTCGAGCCCAGGCCAAGACTGGCCCGAACTGCTCCGCCGTCGTGGCCGAGTCGGCCCAGCAGCGGATGCGCGCAGAACCGGCCGTCCCGCACGCCGATGCCGTGTTCGGTGGACAGATACCGCGCCACATCCACCGCCCGATGGCCTTCGACGACGAAGCTGACGACACCGACGGCGTCTGAGATGTCGTGGAAGATCTTCAGCACCTCGACACCGTCGACGGCGGCAAGACCCCACCGCAGTTGCTCGGTGAGTGCCGTTTCATGGAGCGCTGCAGCGTCTCCCAACGACGCGATCTCCTCGCAGGCGGCCGCCAGCGCTGCTGCGCCGAGCACGTTGGGCGATCCGCCTTCGTGCCGAGCAGGCGACGGTGCCCACTCGACGTCGTCGCGTGTCACGTTGCGCACCGCTCCACCGCCGGCGAGATACGCCGGGGCCGCGTCCAGCCAATCCCGTCGTCCGACAAGGACTCCGGCACCGAATGGGGCGTAGACCTTGTGGCCGGAGAAGGCCAGGTAGTCGATGCCGTCCGCGACCAGGGACACCCGACGATGCGGGACCAGTTGAGCACCGTCGACGACGATCCGCGCTCCCCGTGAATGGGCCAGATCGGCGAGTACTCGGATCGGCAGAATCTCGCCGGTGACGTTGGACGCGCCTGTCACGGCCAACAACGCGGCCCCGGTGCGCTGCAGTTCTGTGTCCACCCGTCCGACGGTCTCCTCGACACTGTTCGCAGCCTGGACGACGTGACAATCTGTCCACGGCAACAGATTCGAGTGGTGTTCGATGTCGAGTACCACCACCGGACCCGGTACGCAGCCGGCCAACAGGTTCAGCGAATCCGTGGTGTTCCTGGTGAAGACCAGGCACTGGTCATCAGCGGCGCCGACGAACTCGGTCACCACCGCCCGGGCGTCTTCGTATGCCTGTGTGGTGACCTGAGATGCGTATCCGGCGCCCCGGTGCACGCTCGAATAGGTGGGCAACAACTCGCCGATCCGACTCACCGCGCTCCGGAGCGCAGGCGAACTGGCCGCGTAGTCGAAGTTGATGTAGCGGGTGGTCGAACCATCTGCCAGCGGTGCTCGCAGGTCCGAACCTTCTACTTCGGCAACGGCTTTCAGCGAACATTCGAGTTCGGTGGTGGTACTCATCGTCAATCCTCCAGCGAGATAGAGGACGCCACAACGCACAGGGGTCGCAGAACTGATCTGCGACTACCGGACGTAGGGGGTCCGCGCTTGCCGACTGAGGGTTCCAGCCGGCCAGGTCATCACCCGGAGCACCCCGCCGCGGTGGAGGGTTGCCGATCAGCAAGCCGGGGCTGTGCGCTGATACTCGTGACCGAGACGAATGCTAGCAAACTGATGCACCGGCCGCCAGTGCCATCCGTCGAACGGCTCCACTAGACCCTGGTGACATCTCCGCGCCAGATTAAGTTCTTCGAGATTCGAAGTGCCTACGAACTACTGATTCTGTGGCGAGTCTGCGTACCCTTCTGTTCAGGCGGTCGACTCCAAACCCTTTGGTGGACTTCGACTGCCATGTGTCAACGAGTACCAGTGCCAAGTTCCAGCTGGCTGGTCGGCAACCCTCCACCGCGGCGGGGTGCCCTGGATAAAAGACACGGCTCCAGTCCGCAACGGGCATGGAGCAAGCGCGGGTTCACACATGCGAACCCGAAGAGATATCGGGAGTTCGATGATCAGCCGTACCCGGCCGATGAAGTCGGTTTGCCTCACCCTGTGCCGCTCACGCCTGCTTGTGAGCGGTTCCTGTAGCCCCAGCGTCAGTCACCCATCACCTCAGGAGAACACCCATGTCCCGACCACCCGGCCGCTTCAGACACCGATCGAAGGCCACCGTCCTCGCTGCCGTGTCGATCGGACTCATCGCCAGCGCCTGTAGCTCGGGAGACAGCAGCGAATCCGCCACCGCCACCGGCGATCCCGTCGACGGCGGAACACTCCGGTTCGCCAGCGCCTCGGGGCCCGGCGGTTGCATCGATCCTCATCAGAGTCCCGCCGACATCGCCGGCTTCTACACCCGGCCGATTGTGGACTCGCTCGTCGCGCTGAACGCCGACGGCACCCTGGATCCGTGGCTGGCAACTGAGTGGAATGTCTCCCCCGACCAGCTGACCTATTCGTTCACCCTGCGCGACGACGTCACCTTCTCCAACGGCGAGAAGTTCGACGGCAACGCGGTCAAGGCCAACCTCGACCACATCGTCAACCCGGCGACCAAGTCACAGCTCGCCGCCAACACCATCGCGACCTACACCGGCACCAACGTCATCGACCCGACACACGTCGAGGTCACGTTCTCCGAGCCGAACTCTGCGTTCCTGCCGTCGCTGGCCACGGCCTATCTCGGTATCGAGGCGCCCTCGACCCTGACGCAGAGCCCGGATGCACTGTGCAGCAAAATTATCGGCTCCGGACCGTTTGTCAGCGAGAATGGTTACACACCTAACAAGGGCATCGAATACACCCGGAACGACGCCTACAACTGGGGTCCGGGCAATGCCGACCACACCGGCAAGGCCCATCTGCAGGCGATCAGCATCCAGGAGATCCCCGAGGACTCCTCCCGCTACGGCGCGCTGACCAGTAACCAGGTCGACGCGATCGCCAGCGTGCCACCGGTCAACGTCTCGCAGCTGAAAGACACCCCCGGCTTCACCGTCGACACCGCCCAGGCACCCGGCGGCAACTACAACTACTACCCCAACACCGAGGCCGGCGTGTTCTCCGATGTCAAGGTCCGCGAGGCCTTCCGGGCCGGCATCGACTGGGACACCATCGTCGACAAGCTGTACTTCGGTGTCTTCCAGCCCGCGAAGAACACCCTCAGTCCTGCCACGGTCGGATACAACAAGGACAGCGAGTCGGCCTACACCTACGACGAGGACAAGGCCAACCAGCTCCTCGACGAAGCCGGCTGGACCGGACGTGACAGCGAGGGATACCGCACCAAGAACGGCAAGCGCCTGACCGTCGTGCACCCGTACCTCAAGGAGTACGCCCGCGAACAGCGCGACACCCTGCTCGAGCAGGTGCAATCGTCGGCCAAGAAGCTCGGCGCCGATTACCAGATCAAGAACATCACCGTCGATGAGTACTACACCGCGCTCTACACCAACGGATACGACGTACTCGACATCAGCTGGCAACGCGCATCACCCGATGCCCTCCGCACGCTCTCGGACTCGAGCAACATCCCGAGAGATTCTTTCGGCACAAACCTTGCGCGATACTCGAACCCGACCGTCGACGCCGATCTGAAGGCAGCACTGGCCGAGACCGACCTGGCCAAGCAGTCGGCCATCTACGGCCGCGCACAGCAGCAGATCGCCGACGACGCCGCGGTCTTCCCTGTCTACGTCTTCAACTACGCTCTGGGTCGCAACAACAACGTCCAGGGTGTGAAGTTCGAGCCACAGGCGTTCCCGACGTTCTATGACGCCTGGGTCACGCAATGACAGTCGTGATCGAAACGGTGGCTGTCCCGACCGAGATTCCGCGCACTCGGACTCTCGGTCGGGCGGTCGCCCGTCGGTTGGCCGTATCGCTGCTGGTGTTGTGGGGCGCGATCACTGCCACCTTCATCGTGATCCACTCCGGTAAGGGTTCGGCGATCAACTCAATCATCGGGACCGCCCAGGTCTCACCCGAGGTGCGGGCACAGATCATCAGCGACTACAGGCTCGACGACCCGATCCTGACCCAGTACGGAAACTATCTGTGGCGCCTGCTGCACGGCGACCTGGGCCGGTCCTACGCGCTGCGGATGCCGGTCACCGAGGCCATCGGCGGGCAGATCTGGCCGACACTGCAATTGGTGATCGTCGCCGCAATACTGTCCTTGGTGGTCGCTCTGGTGGTCGGCCTGGCCACCGCGAACCGCCCCGGGTGGATCCGCGGACCGATCACCTCCTTCGAGGTGCTGACCGTGGCCGTCCCGACCTTCTGGCTCGGGATCTTGCTGCTCACCATCTTCTCCTTCGAGCTGGGTTGGTTCCCCTCGGTCGGCTCGCAAGGTGTCTCCTCGCTGGTGCTGCCCGCCATCGCGCTGGCGGCGGCGCCGGCCGCCCTGCTCTCGCAAGTGCTGCGCCACGGCGTCGAGAAAACCCTGGACGAACCGTTCGTGGTCACCGCCCGCTCCCGCGGCGTCGGGGAGACCGCAGTATTGCTGCGCCACGTGCTCCGGCATGCAGCGATGCCGGTGATCACGTTGTGGGGCTGGATCATCGGCGCCCTGATCAGCGGCGCCGTCGTGGTCGAACAGGTCTTTTCCCGAGAAGGACTGGGCCGCTTGACCATCGCCGCGGTCACCAGCAAGGACTTGCCTCTGGTCCTCGGCGTGGTCATCATCGCCGCCACGTTCTACACCATCGTCAACACCCTGATCGACGCAGCGTACGGCTGGCTCGACCCCCGCCTACGCACCCAGAGCTCGTCCGCAACCACAGCAGAGAAGGTGACCGGATGACCACGCCCGACATCTTGCCCGACCCCGCACCGGCCGTCCGTTTCGCCGCCGGGCAGACTGTGGTGCAACGGATCCGGCGTCTGCGCATCTCGGTGATCCTCAGTGGCATCTTCATCGCCGCCATCACCCTGGCTGCACTGTTCCCGTCGCTGTTCACGGGCAAAGACCCCAACGCGGGTGAGCCACTGGACATGCTCCTGGCGCCCAGCTGGGAGCATCTGTTCGGGACCGACCAGAACGGCCGCGACATCTACGCCCGCATCATCTACGGCGCCTGGCCGTCGCTGTTGATCGGCGTCAGCGCAACGGTGTTCGCACTCCTGGCCGGCACCGCGATCGGGGTATTCGCCGCCCGCGGCGGCCGCACCGGCGACTGGGTCGTCTCCCGCCTGCTCGACGTCTTCCTGGCCATCCCCGGGCTGCTACTGGTGTTCCTGATCGTCGCCGCCCGCGGCCCCGGCACCCTCACCACCATCATCGGCGTCGCTGTCGTGACCCTGCCCAGCTACGCCCGACTCGTCCGCGGCGAAGTCATCCGCCTGCGCGGAGCCGTCTACGTCGAAGCCGCCAAAGCCCTGGGCTGGACCCAGGCCAACATCATCGGCCGCCACATCATCCCCAACGCCCTCGGACCGGTCCTGGTCCTGGCGACCATCGGGATCGGCTCGGCCATCGGAATCGGTTCCTCCCTCAGCTTTTTGGGTCTGGGACCTCAACCACCCACCGCCGAATGGGGCAGCATGCTCTCGGCCAGCCGCACCTACTTCTCCGTTGCCTGGTGGCCCGCCATCTTCCCCGGCCTCGCCATCACGCTCACCGTTCTCTCGGTCACCGTGGTCGGCCAATACCTCCAGCGACGCACCGACGGACGGACCTCGTGATGACCACCCTCACCACGCACACTCCCGCGACCGGCGATTCCGCGTCGCCACTGGTCGAGGTCGCGAACCTGCGGGTCGGCTTCCCCTCCGTCGCCCGCACCATCTCCGCCGTCGACGGCATCTCCTTCACCATCGACCGCGGACAGTCCGTCGCGATCGTCGGCGAATCAGGCTCGGGCAAAAGCGTCACCGCCCGCAGCCTCGTCGGTCTCATCGGCGGCAACGCCCAGGTCCGAGCCGACCGCCTACACGTGGGCGGATCCGACACCCGAAAATACTCCGAGCGGCGGTGGCGCGCCCTACGCGGCAAGCAGGTTGGGTTCGTCCTGCAAGACGCCCTCGTCTCCCTCGACCCACTACGGACCGTCGGCGCCGAAATCGGCGAGGTGCTCAACACTCACCGGGTTGTAGGGCGCAGCGACGTCGACGCCCGGGTCATCGAACTGCTCACCACCGTCGGCATCCCCGACCCCCAATTGCGCGCGACGCAGTATCCCCACCAGCTCTCCGGCGGCCTACGCCAACGCGCCCTCATCGCCTCCGCCATCGCCGCCGACCCCGACCTGTTGATCGCCGACGAACCCACCACCGCCCTCGACGTCACCGTCCAGGCGCAGATCCTCGAACTCCTCGAACAGCGCCGCAGTGACGGCACCGCTCTGCTGCTCATCTCCCACGACCTCGCCGTCGTCTCCCGCGTCTCGGACTACCTCTACGTCATGAAAGACGGTGTCTTCGTCGAACACGGACCCACCCGCGACGTCCTGAACAACCCCCAACACGCCTACACCCGCCAACTCCTCGACGCCATCCCCGTCGCCCACGCCCGCGGCACCCGCCTGTCCTCCACGGGCGGCGTCCAGACCCTGCAGCGCGCACCGATCTCCGAAGACGTTGTCCTGCAGGCCGACAACCTCACCAAACACTTCGCGTTGTCGGGCAATCGGCGACTGCGCGCCGTCGACAACGTCAGCCTCACCCTCCACGGAGGGGAAACCCTCGGCATCGTCGGCGAATCCGGCTCCGGCAAATCCACCGTCGCTCGCCTGCTCCTGAACCTCGACACCCCCGACGACGGCAGCGTCGGCGTCCACGGAACCGATTGGACCTCCCTGACCGGCAAGCAAGTCCGACAGACCCGCCAGAACATCCAGGTCATCTACCAAGACCCCCTCAGCTCCTTCGACCCCCGTCACACCGTCGCCCGCATCGTCGAAGAACCACTCCTGGCCACCGGCGGCATCAACCGCGCCGACCGTCGCACCCGGGTCCTCGAACAACTCGAACTCGTCGGCCTCGGAGCCGACTACCTCGGGCGCCGCCCCCGCCAACTCTCCGGCGGGCAACGCCAACGCGTCGCCATCGCCCGCGCCCTGGCCACCCGCCCCGACATCATCATCTGCGACGAACCCGTCTCCGCCCTCGATGTCTCGATCCAAGCCCAGATCCTCGATCTGCTCGCCGACCTGCAAGCAGAACTCGGCATCGCCTACGTCTTCATCTCCCACCACCTCGGCGTCATCTACCACGTCGCCGACCGCGTCCTGGTCATGAAAGACGGCCACGCCATCGAAACCGGCACCGTCGAACAAATCTTCACCAACCCCACCGACGACTACACCCGCGCCCTCCTCGCAGCCATACCAACCCTCGAACAACAACACGACAACGAGAAAGTGGGAACGGGCATATGAGCGCCACCCGCGTGGACACCATCGTCGTCGGAGGCGGCGCCATGGGTTCGGCCGCGGCCTGGCACCTCGCCCGCCGCGGCGTCGACACCGTCCTGCTCGAACGCTTCACCCCCGGCCACACCAACGGCGCCTCCCACGGCAGCTTGTGGTTCCCCCCAAATCGTGGAGGACTCCTCTATGCGGCTTCGGGCTCCGCGACTGCAGCGTTCTCGTAGTCGATGGGGCTGACCATCCCAATCGTGGAGTGCCGGCGGACGTGGTTGTAGAAGCCGTAACACCAGTCAAGCACACCGGCCTTGGCTCCGGCAAGAGTCTCGAAATCGTTGCGTGACAGTACCTCCCACTCCAGGGAAGAGAAGAACGCTTCGGCAGCGGCATTGTCGAAGCATGACCCGACGCGGCCCATCGACTGACGGAGTCCCATCCGACGGCACAGCTTGGTGAACTTGTTGGAGGTGTACGTCGACCCGCGGTCACTGTGGAAGATGACCCGTTCGGACTCCTCGTCACGCCTTATGGCCTGCTTACCGCCTCGGGTGGCCACCGCCATCTCGATTGCTGCACACGCGAGCGGTGCGTCTGGATGCACGCTGGTGGCCGCACCCAGCAATCGGCGGCTGTAGAGGTCGATCACGGTCGCCAGATACAACTTCCCGGCCGCAGTCGGGATCTCGGTGATATCGCCGACCCACTTCTCGTTCGGACGCGTCGCGGTGAAGTTCCGGCGCACCAGATCCGGGAACTTCGGTGCCGTCTTGTCCTGCCGGGTCAGCCCGTTTCGGCGACGGATCCGGCGTGCCACCAAACCCTGCCGGCGCATCGAATCCGCGACCGTCTTCTCGCTCACTGTCCACCCGTCCTCACGCAGGTCCACGTGCAGCCGCGGGGAACCATGCAAGCCCCGCAATGTCATGAACTTGACCTTGACTGCGCGGTCTACCGTGTCGCGCCGATAGTCACGCGCGGTATGCAATCCTGTTGCTGCACCCGGCTTTTGAGAACGCTTGAACCACTTGTAGAACCACGCCATACTCACGCCAAGCAGCGCGCACGTGACCGTATGTGGCACTCGATAGGTGGTCCTCTGCTCTGCGATGAAGCGGGCCAGCATCACTTCGTCGCCTCCTTCACCCACAGGACCACCGATCGTTTTAAAACATCGCGCTCCATCCGCAACTCGGCCACCTCGGCACGCAACCGCTTGAGCTCGGCAGCACTATCGCCGCTCGCCTCATCCTCGCCGCCGCGCTCGGCGCGCGCACGGTTGACCCAGTTGCCCAGGGTGCCCTCGTTGACCCCCAGATCGCGCGCGACCTGGGCGATCGGTTTACCCGTCTCCTCGACGATCCGGACCGCCCCATCACGG
>NZ_MJEI01000034.1 GCF_002095395.1 Williamsia sp. 1135 | reverse complement strand
AGGTTGTGGTGGGGCCCTCCGTTCGGTGTTTCATGCGGTAGGAGTCGCCGTCGGTGACGACGATCGTGGCGTGGTGCAGCAGCCGGTCGAGGATGCTGGCGGCCGTGGTGTGCTCGGGCAGAAACCGGCCCCAGTCTTCGAACGGCCAGTGCGAGGCGATCGCCAGGGATCGGCGTTCGTAGGCGCCGGCGACGAGCCGGAACAGCAGTTGGGTGCCGGTGTCGTCGAGCGGTGCGAATCCGACTTCGTCGATGATGAGCAGATCCTGGCGGAGCAGTCCTTCGATGGTTTTGCCGACGGTGTTGTCGGCCAGCCCGCGGTAGAGCGTTTCGACGAGGTCGGCAGCGGTGAAGTACCGGACTTTGTGCCCGGAGTGCACAGCAGCGATCCCCAGCCCGATCAGGGTGTGAGATTTACCTGTACCCGCGGGGCCGATGATCGCTAAGTTATGTTGTGCTCGTATCCATTCCAGCGACGACAGGTAGTCGAACACCTTCGGCTGGATCGAGGATGCCGCCACGTCGAAGGACTCCAACGTCTTGGCGACTGGAAACGCCGCGGCCTTGAGACGATTGCGGATGTTGGAGGCATCGCGGGCAGCGATCTCCGTCTCGACCAGGGTCCGCACCACCTCCTCAGGAGTCCAGCGTTGGGTCTTGGCGGTCAGCAGGACTTCGGGTGCGGTGCGGCGGATCGCCGCCAGTTTCAACCGCCGCAGGGCAAGGTCCAGATCGGCGGGCAGCTCTGGGATAGACTGTGGTGCAGCTGGTTTAGGTGTCTTGGCGGTCGTCATGAGGAGGCCTCGCTATCGGTGGCCGGGGTGTGTTTGTAGGCCTGCAGCGATCTGGTCGGCGCCGAGGGAAGGTCCACTATCAGGGCGTCACCGGGTGGTCGTGGGGTGGGTGCTGCGGCGCCGGTGGCCAGGATGGAACGCACATCAGCGGCCCGGAACCGTTTGAACGCCACCGCCCGGGTCAGCGCTTCGAGTAGCAGGGTGTCGCTGTAGGCCGCGCCCAACGCCAGCAGTGCATCCAACTCCGAGCTCAGGCGGGTATTGCCGATCGCGGCGGCACCGATGAGGAACTGCTCAGCGGGTTCGCCGAGTGCGCAGAACCGTTTCTCCACAGCAGTTTTCGGTCTGGGTCCGCGGTCCGGGGCCGGGCGTGGGCCGCCGTAGTGCTCATCGAGGATAATCGCTTCACCCGGTGCAGCGAGCTGGTGATCGGCGACCACCTCACCGGATTTCGGTTCGATGATCAGCAACCGGCCCGCATCCTGCACCAGGGTCACGGTCGTTCCGATCAGCCGGGTGGGCACCGAGTAGCGGGCCGAAGCGTACCGGATACATGAGAGTCGGTCGACTTTGCGGGTCACCGGCGGCGGACCGACCTGCATCCGCAGAGACGGCAACTGCCCCAACACTTCCCGCTCAGCCTCGAGTCGCTCGTTCGGGATGGCGAAGGTATCCGAGTGCTGCCGGGAATTGACCTCCACGCACCACACGTGGGCGGCCGTGTTGGCCTGATGCACATCCAGGACCACGTCGTCGCGGCCGGCCGCGACCTTGGCCTCAGTCCACAGCGGTATGGCCAAATCCGACTGAACGTAGTCGCACAGGCGCTCGACGATGCCTTTGGATTCAGGGTCTGAGGCGTGACAGAAGTCCGGTGCGAAGCCGTAGTGGGCAGCGAACCGGACGTACTGCGGGGTGGGGATCATCACGTTCGCCACGACACCGCCTTTGAGGCAACCCATCCGGTCGGCCAGGACCCGCTTGGGAACTCCACCAATCTCCTCGAGGGCGTGGGCTATGAACGTCAACGTGGTCGTTGCGGTTTCGTTGGTCGCGAAGGCAACGAACCGCCACCGCGAGAACGCGAGCACCGCGCAGAACACATGGATGCCGCCGACGACGGCCCAATCGATGACCAGGTAGTCACCCGGCGCCCACACCGCGGGACGGCGTCCACGGTGATGATCTCTGCGCCACTGCGCTTTTGACTGTGCGACCAAACGTCGGAAGTTGCGGTCCGATCCGTCGTAACCGGCGGTCCGGGCGACCGGCAGGAGTCGTTTGGCCGTGATCTTGCCGTGCGATCTCTTGACGCGTTCATCGACCAGGGCGGTGACTGCGTCGTAGTTGCGGGAGCGCTCAACGCGCTCGGGAGGGTCTTGGTCGCCGGCCTCGAACCGGTCGACGACACGTTTGACGGTCTTGTGGGTGGTGCCGCACAGCTCGGCGGCTCCTCGGTAGCTTCCGACTTCGCGGTAAGCAGAAATGATGTCCATACGGTCCTTCGCAGACTTCAATGGAACTCCCAGGCGGTGATGGTGTGGTTGGCACCTTCACCGTCATCGCCTGGGCCTTCAGTTCCGGGTCGACACGACGAGCACAGGGTGGGGACTTTTATCTGGCCACCAGTGGGGACCTCGACCTGGCCACCAATGGGGACTTTTTCATGGCCATGGACAAATGAGCGAGCTGTTCCTTAACGCGGTGACCAAACGTTTCGACGGCACCACGGTCCTGGATTCAGTCGACCTCACCGTTCGCAGCGGGGAGTTCATGGTCCTGCTCGGGCCCAGCGGGTGTGGCAAGTCAACACTGTTGCGGATCATCGCGGGCCTGGAGATGCCCACGGAGGGAAACGTGGTGATCGACGGTACCGAAGTCACCGATGTTCCACCGCGCGAACGCAATCTGGCGATGGTGTTCCAAAGCTACGCGTTGTATCCGCATCTGACCGTCGCGAAGAACATCGCCTTTCCCCTGAAAACGGCCAAGGTTCCGAAGCAGGAAACGATAGCGACTGTCGAACGCGTCGCCGCCTCACTGGGATTGACCGAGCTACTGGACCGCAGGCCGGGCCAGCTCTCGGGCGGTCAGCGGCAGCGAGTCGCCCTTTCCCGCGCCATGGTCCGCGATCCCGGCGCCTTCCTGATGGACGAACCGCTGTCCAACCTCGACGCCCGGCTCCGCGCCGTGACCCGCACAGAGCTGATCGAACTCCACAAACGCGTCACCAAGACGTTTCTGTACGTCACCCACGATCAGGTCGAGGCAATGACGATGGCCGACCGCATCGCCCTGCTGAACAAGGGCCGTGTCGAGCAGGTCGGAACACCAGAAGAGCTGTACGACAGCCCGCAGTCGGTATTCGTGGCGTCCTTCCTCGGTGCACCGCCCATGAACCTCTTCGACGCCGACATCAGCGTGGAAGCAGGGCAATTGGTCGCGACGGTCGGAGAGGTGGTTGTCCATCTGGGGATCGACGCCGCAGACGATGGGATCATCAACGCCCGACGCCTGACCCTGGGTATTCGTCCGGAGCGTCTGCGCCTGGACGACCGCGACGATCACACGAGACCTGCTCAGCCACCGAGCGGCATACGGCTTCCTGCGGTGGTGACACTCACCGAGAATCTCGGCGGCGACGTGCTGCTGCACGTCACAGTCGACTCGGTGACATTGTGCGCACGGATGTCTCGCGTCGGGGCGGCCCGCGGCCTCGGTGTCGGTTCGGAGATCACACTTTCCGCAGACACCTCCGATCTCCATGTGTTCGATCCCGAAAACGGCCGGCGGCTGCACTGGCAGCACCCGGCAGCACGACCCGTCCACCCTCAACTCTCTTTTACGTAGGAGCACCGCCGTGAAGGCCAGACATATACTTGCCGTTCCGTTGATCGCGTCACTGGTGGCGCTCACCGGTTGTCTGTCGAGTACGTCCGACGACGAGACCACGACCTCGGCCATCCCGGAACTGGCTGATGACCAGAAGGTCTCGATTGTCTTCGAGAGCTACAACTACGGCCTGGCGGGCGCATGGACGGACACGTTCAACAGCCTGCTCGCCGACTTCGCCAAAGAGCACCCGAACATCTCCGTCACCGCACAGAAGCCGGCAGGCAACAGCCCCAACCCGGCCACCGACACCATCTCGAGCATCCGCAACCAGATGACCGCGGGAAATCCCCCCGACGTCGCACAGTTGGGGTTCTCGGACCTCGACTTCACCGTCAACCAACTGCAGGCGAAATCACTTGATGCGCTGGTCGGTGACGAGGCAGTCGAGCAGAATTTCGAAGGCGAAACGCATCCTTTCGCTCCGACCGCACGCACGTTGAGCGACTGGGACGACCAGACGTACGGCGTTCCGTTCGTCTTCTCCACCCCGGTGTTCTACTACAACGCTTCGCTTTCGAGCAGGCCGGACTGGATCCGAACAATCCCCCGCGTACGTGGGAGGACGTCGCAGTCGCTGCCAAGACGATCGCTGACAAGACGGGCAAGGGCGGAGCCTACATCGATTGCCTGACCAAGACCGCCAAGGACTGGTGCTTTCAGAGTTTGGTGCGCTCGAACGGCGGCCAGGTGATATCGGATGACCGGGACAGCCTCACGTTCGCCGATCCCGCTGCCGTCGAGGTCGTCAGCATGGCACAGGGCATGGTCAACTCCGGGGCGACTCCCACACTGACCCAGAAGCAGGGTTATGAGGCGTTTGCTCGTGGCGAGATGGGGATGCTGCTCGAAACAAGTGCCATCCAGGACCAATTCGTGAAGGGCGCCAAAGACAAGTGGGACCTGCGGTCCACAACAATGCCGAGCTTCGGCGACAAGCCCGTCGTCCCGACCAACTCCGGCGCGTCGCTGTTCATCTTCTCGCAGGACCCCGCGAAGCAGCGCGCATCATGGGAGCTGATCAAGTTCCTGACCAGCGAACAGGCCTACGTGAAGATCTCCAGTGGTATCGGCTACCTGCCCCTGCGTACCGGTTTGATGGATGACCCGGCCGGTCTGAAGGACTGGGCGGCGCAGAACCAGTTGCTCGAGCCCAACCTGGAACAGCTGAAGTCGATGGAGCCGTGGATCTCGATGCCGGGCAACGAATATCTCCAGATCCGTGACGGCATGATGTCCGCCGTGGAATCCTCGGTATTCCAGGGAACCGACCCCGCTGCCACCATGACCGCCGCATAAGAGCAGGCGAACACGCTCCTCCCGGTATCATGACAACGCCCGACCACACCGTCATCCAGCTCACCGACACTCACCTGAGTACCGGCGGCGACCTGATGCACGGAATGATGGACACCACAAAGAATCTGCGCAAAGCACTCGATCACCTCGACGCATGGGATGGCACTGTCGATGCGATCATCGTGTCCGGCGATCTGGCCGACGCCGGATCGCCCGAGGCCTACCGAACATTGCGAACGATGTTGGAACCCAACGCAGCCCGGCTCGGAGCCACAGTGTGTTACGCAATGGGCAACCATGACGATCGGGCCGGATTTCGTATCGGTCTGGATCTGAGCCGGAACGGTTCGACCGACCTGGGCGCGCCCTACGACGTCGTTCATCACATCGGCGGTCTGCGCATCGTAATACTCGACAGCACCACGCCCGGGCGTCATGACGGTAGCCTCGAGGACAGCCAGTTGGACTGGCTCGCCGAAGTGCTCAAAGACCGGGCGCCGCGCGGAACCCTGCTGGTGATACACCACCCGCCGGTGCATTCGCCGGTCGCCACCGTCGACTTCCTGAGGCTGACTGACCCGAGCGCGCTCCAGTCCGTGATCGCGGGCTCTGATGTGCGGATGATCCTGTGCGGTCATGCGCACTACGCCGGCGCATCGGCCATCTCGGGTATCCCGGTCTGGATCGGGCCACCGCTGTCCTACCGCACCGATCCGTTCCCGCCTCAGGGGCGGCACCGGGCCGGTGTCGGTTTCGGGTTCAGCCGCATCGACCTGTTCGGCGAATCTGCGGTGGCCACGTCCATCGATGTCGTCGGTGTCGACGACGTGTACAGCGAGCCTCAATCGGTTGCGCTCGAACGACTGTGTGCCATCACCCCGAATGCGAACTGACTGACGATGTTCGTTCAGACCGAATCGACGACGTCCCGCCGCCCAGCGAACACTCCGGTTCCGCCGTCGCGGCCCCGGCGGTGGTCGCGGTTGCGGCGGGGCGTCGTACCGTACCTGTACCTCAGTCCGGCGTTGATCTTGCTGGTGGTGTGGACCTATCGTCCGCTGGTGCAAGCCGTGCAATTGTCCACTGTGTCGTGGAACTTGCTGCCTGCCAGCCCGATGAAGTCGGTCGGCACCGACAACTACCAGCAGTTGTTCGAGCTGCCGGCGCTCGGCGATGCGGTGTGGCTGACGGTGGTGCTCATCGTCGGCCTGCTGCCGTTCACGGTGGTGGTGCCGGTGGTCATCGGATTCGCCATGCGCGGTGTCTCGGTGCGGAGTTCGCGAATCTATCAGGGTCTCATCTTCGCGCCGTTCCTGGTGGCTCCGGTGGCAGGCGCAGCGGTGTGGCGATGGCTCCTCGACCCCAGCGGCGGCATCGTCAACCGGGTCCTGGGCACCGACCACAACTGGATCTACGACAAGAACACCGCCCAGATGGCGATCATCGTGATCACCGGGTGGCACCTCATCGGCATTGCGGTGCTGGCGGTGGCCGCCGGCCTCGCCGGAATCAGTACAGACTACGACGAGGCAGCTCAACTCGATGGCGCGAATCGTCTCCAGATCGCCACCCGGATCACCATGCCCCTGCTGTCGCCGACGCTGGTCTTCCTCACGCTCATGACCATCCTGCTGAGCGCCCAGTGGAGTTTCCCGCTGATCGACACCCTGACCCAGGGCGGACCGGCCGGGGCCACGACCAACATCTACTACCTGCTCTGGGACTACGGATTCCACTCATTCAATGCGGGCCTGAGCGCGGCGGCAGGCATCGTCCTGTTCCTCGGCTTCGGCGTCGTCGCCGGCTTCTTGGTCTGGCTGTCCGAACGGATCACCTTCCATGACAACTGACAGCGTTCTGAAGACAGCACCGGAGGAGACGCTCACCAGTGCCCCGCCGCCGGTGCCCGCTGCGGCTCCGACCACCGGCCTACTCGCCCGCATCTGGGGTCACCTGACCCTGGCCGTCATCGCCCTCGCCTGTATGTTCCCGATCTATTGGCTGGTGGCGACATCGCTTCGCCGGCCAGGCGATGTCAGTTCGCTGACACCGCTGCCCTGGCCGCTGTCGGTGGAGAACTATTTCGACGCTGCCGACAAGGTCGACGTCATACGGCTGATGGTCAACACCTTCGGGGTTGCCCTGGCCTCCACGTGCGGTCAGATGTTGATCGCCATCCTGGCGTCGTACGCGTTTGCGGTCTACAAGTTCAAGTTCCAAGGGCTGCTGTACCTGGCATTCGTCGGTACCTGGCTGGTGCCGTATCAGGTGACGATGCTGCCGAATTACGTTCTGCTCAACCAGTTGGGTCTGCTCAACACGTTGTCTGGTGTGGTGGTCCCGACACTCAGCTCTGCTCTTGCCGTTCTGATGATGCGTACGCACATGTCCGGGTTTCCGAAGGAACTGATCGAGGCGGCACGAATGGATGGCCGCTCGTCGTGGTCGATCCTGTGGACCGTGGTCGTCCCGAACCTGCGGCCAGCGCTGGCGGCCCTGGCCATCTTGCTGTTCATCAACTCGTGGAACGAATACTTCTGGCCCGCAGTGGTACTCCAGTCGAGCAACGACGTCCTGCAACTCGGCCTGCGCAGCTTCATGGGCACCGAAGGAGACCAGTGGGGACCGATGATGGCCCTCGCCGGCCTCGCCTGCCTCCCGATCTTCGTGCTCTACATCGTGCTGCAACGCCACATCGTCAATGCCTTTGTCCGCAGCGGACTGTGGTTCCCCCCAAATCGTGGAGGACTCCTCTATGCGGCTTCGGGCTCCGCGACTGCAGCGTTCTCGTAGTCGATGGGGCTGACCATCCCAATCGTGGAGTGCCGGCGGACGTGGTTGTAGAAGCCGTAACACCAGTCAAGCACACCGGCCTTGGCTCCGGCAAGAGTCTCGAAATCGTTGCGTGACAGTACCTCCCACTCCAGGGAAGAGAAGAACGCTTCGGCAGCGGCATTGTCGAAGCATGACCCGACGCGGCCCATCGACTGACGGAGTCCCATCCGACGGCACAGCTTGGTGAACTTGTTGGAGGTGTACGTCGACCCGCGGTCACTGTGGAAGATGACCCGTTCGGACTCCTCGTCACGCCTTATGGCCTGCTTACCGCCTCGGGTGGCCACCGCCATCTCGATTGCTGCACACGCGAGCGGTGCGTCTGGATGCACGCTGGTGGCCGCACCCAGCAATCGGCGGCTGTAGAGGTCGATCACGGTCGCCAGATACAACTTCCCGGCCGCAGTCGGGATCTCGGTGATATCGCCGACCCACTTCTCGTTCGGACGCGTCGCGGTGAAGTTCCGGCGCACCAGATCCGGGAACTTCGGTGCCGTCTTGTCCTGCCGGGTCAGCC
This sequence comes from Williamsia sp. 1135, assembly GCF_002095395.1. Taxonomy (GTDB): domain Bacteria; phylum Actinomycetota; class Actinomycetes; order Mycobacteriales; family Mycobacteriaceae; genus Williamsia. Next base: position 592 of record NZ_MJEI01000034.1, on the reverse strand, counting down.
CGTTTCGGCGACGGATCCGGCGTGCCACCAAACCCTGCCGGCGCATCGAATCCGCGACCGTCTTCTCGCTCACTGTCCACCCGTCCTCACGCAGGTCCACGTGCAGCCGCGGGGAACCATGCAAGCCCCGCAATGTCATGAACTTGACCTTGACTGCGCGGTCTACCGTGTCGCGCCGATAGTCACGCGCGGTATGCAATCCTGTTGCTGCACCCGGCTTTTGAGAACGCTTGAACCACTTGTAGAACCACGCCATACTCACGCCAAGCAGCGCGCACGTGACCGTATGTGGCACTCGATAGGTGGTCCTCTGCTCTGCGATGAAGCGGGCCAGCATCACTTCGTCGCCTCCTTCACCCACAGGACCACCGATCGTTTTAAAACATCGCGCTCCATCCGCAACTCGGCCACCTCGGCACGCAACCGCTTGAGCTCGGCAGCACTATCGCCGCTCGCCTCATCCTCGCCGCCGCGCTCGGCGCGCGCACGGTTGACCCAGTTGCCCAGGGTGCCCTCGTTGACCCCCAGATCGCGCGCGACCTGGGCGATCGGTTTACCCGTCTCCTCGACGATCCGGACCGCCCCATCACGG
>NZ_MJEI01000046.1 GCF_002095395.1 Williamsia sp. 1135 | reverse complement strand
GTTTATGTTGCTCCTTAGAAAGGAGGTGATCCAGCCGCACCTTCCGGTACGGCTACCTTGTTACGACTTCGTCCCAATCGCCAATCCCACCTTCGACGGCTCCCTCCCACAAGGGGTTGGGCCACCGGCTTCGGGTGTTACCAACTTTCATGACGTGACGGGCGGTGTGTACAAGGCCCGGGAACGTATTCACCGCAGCGTTGCTGATCTGCGATTACTAGCGACTCCGACTTCACGGGGTCGAGTTGCAGACCCCGATCCGAACTGAGACCGGCTTTAAGGGATTCGCTCCACCTCACGGTATCGCAGCCCTCTGTACCGGCCATTGTAGCATGTGTGAAGCCCTGGACATAAGGGGCATGATGACTTGACGTCATCCCCACCTTCCTCCGAGTTGACCCCGGCAGTCTCTCACGAGTCCCCGCCATTACGCGCTGGCAACATAAGATAAGGGTTGCGCTCGTTGCGGGACTTAACCCAACATCTCACGACACGAGCTGACGACAGCCATGCACCACCTGTACACCAACCACAAGGGGGGCCATATCTCTATGGCTTTCTAGTGTATGTCAAACCCAGGTAAGGTTCTTCGCGTTGCATCGAATTAATCCACATGCTCCGCCGCTTGTGCGGGCCCCCGTCAATTCCTTTGAGTTTTAGCCTTGCGGCCGTACTCCCCAGGCGGGGTACTTAATGCGTTAGCTACGGCACGGATCCCGTGAAAAGGAACCCACACCTAGTACCCACCGTTTACAGCGTGGACTACCAGGGTATCTAATCCTGTTCGCTACCCACGCTTTCGTTCCTCAGCGTCAGTTACTACCCAGAGACCCGCCTTCGCCACCGGTGTTCCTCCTGATATCTGCGCATTTCACCGCTACACCAGGAATTCCAGTCTCCCCTGTAGTACTCAAGTCTGCCCGTATCGCCCGCACGCTTGGAGTTAAGCCCCAAGTTTTCACGAACGACGCGACAAACCGCCTACGAACTCTTTACGCCCAGTAATTCCGGACAACGCTCGCACCCTACGTATTACCGCGGCTGCTGGCACGTAGTTGGCCGGTGCTTCTTCTCCAGGTACCGTCACTCACGCTTCGTCCCTGGTGAAAGAGGTTTACAACCCGAAGGCCGTCATCCCTCACGCGGCGTCGCTGCATCAGGCTTGCGCCCATTGTGCAATATTCCCCACTGCTGCCTCCCGTAGGAGTCTGGGCCGTGTCTCAGTCCCAGTGTGGCCGGTCGCCCTCTCAGGCCGGCTACCCGTCGTCGCCTTGGTAGGCCATTACCCCACCAACAAGCTGATAGGCCGCGGGCCCATCCCAAACCGCCGGAGCTTTCCACCACAAAACATGCATTCCGTGGTCATATTCGGTATTAGACCCAGTTTCCCAGGCTTATCCCAAAGTTTGGGGCAGATCACCCACGTGTTACTCACCCGTTCGCCACTAATCCACCAGCAAGCTGGCTTCATCGTTCGACTTGCATGTGTTAAGCACGCCGCCAGCGTTCGTCCTGAGCCAGGATCAAACTCTCCATGAAAACCTTCCAAAAACCATCCCCCAAAAAGGGAGACGCTTTTCAAAAAAATATGTCCTGAAGAGATTCCAAAATCCCAACCAAACAAAAACTGACACCACCACAGGACTCAAAACCTGCGATGGGATCAAAAATAAAATATCTAACTAATGCCGGCACCACAACCATCACCAACCAAACCCCCCACAAAGGAAGTTTCGTCACCGTGACAGAAGCAGCACCTAAATGGCACTAACAATCCATCGACACACTATCGAGTTCTCAAAGAACACACTCGCCCCGACTTCGACACGCACTTCACGTAGCGCGCCATCCCGGAGGAGCTATGTATTATCTTGCTTAGAAGTCCTACTCCAAACCCAGTTTGGCGCAGGTCTCCCAACCTACCAGCCTTGAAACCTGCTCGCAACATTCCGTTTCCGGTCTGTTGGCTGAAGTCTGTCGACCTTCGGCCACCCACGACGATACGCTCCACACTGAAGTGGACTCGTTTCCATCCTGGGCGATCAACGTTGTTCCTTCAGGAAACTTCCTGTCGGTGTTAGGGCCGCTCCGGACTCTCGCTCCCCGGCGCCTCACTCGCTGACTTGAAGAAAGTTACGGGACCACCGTGCCAGGAGTCAAATCGCCAGGTCAGGGGCTTGCGGACTGCGCGTCACGTTCGAACTCACCCGATCCGAGCGCCGGCGAGGTTCTTTTTGCCTCGACGCACGACCAACCACGCACCGTGGAGCAGGTCGGTGCCGGCAGGCTGCCAGTCTTCTGCGGTGACTTTCTGGTTGTTCACGTATGCACCACCTTCGCCGACCGTGCGACGCGCAGCCTTGTTGCTCTCAGACAGTCCGGTGCCCACGAGAAGCTCGACGATCGTGGGTGTCGAGCCAGCATCGAACTGGGCCACGGTGGTTTCTGACAGCGCTGCTGCGAGGGTTCCCTCGTCCAGGTCGGTGAGTTCGGCGCGACCGAACAAAGCCTGACTCGCGACCTGTACCGCATCGGTATTCGCCTGGCCGTGGACCAAGGTCGTCATCTCGGCGGCGAGACGTCGCTGCGCCTCCCGCAGATGAGGGGTCTCCGCCGTCACCCGCTCGAGTTCGTCGATCTCCTCGCGGCCCAGGAACGTGAACCACTTGAGGTACCTGATGACATCAGCGTCAGCGGTGTTCAGAAAGTACTGGTACCAGGCGTAAGGGGTTGTCTTCTCCGGATCGAGCCACAGACTGCCACCACCCGTCGACTTGCCGAACTTCTTTCCATCCGCAGCGGTCACCAGGGGCACCGTCATAGCGTGCACCGAATCACCGACGACACGCCTGGTCAGATCTACGCCGGCGATGATGTTCCCCCACTGGTCCGATCCGCCGATCTGCAACGCACAGTCGTACTCGCGGTGCAACTGCACGTAGTCGTTCGCCTGCAGGAGCATGTAGCTGAACTCGGTGTAGCTGATGCCGTCGCTCTCGAGGCGACGACGAACGGTGTCCCGCGCGAGCATCGTGTTCACCGAGAAGTGCTTGCCGACATCGCGTAGGAAGTCGACCACCGAGAGTTTGCCTGTCCAATCCAGATTGTTGACTACCACGGCCCCAGTAGGACTCTCGTCGAAGTCGACAAAACGCTCCAATTGGAGCCGAATTTTCTCGGCGGAATCGGCCACCGTCTCGGCGGTCTGCATGACCCGCTCCCCCACGTCCCGCGGATCGCCGATCATGCCGGTGGCTCCGCCGGCGAGGACGATCGGACGATGTCCGGCCCGCTGGAAGCGGCGCAATGTGAGCAGCGGGACAAGATGACCTGCGTGAAGGCTCGGTGCGGTGGGGTCGAATCCCGCATACAACGTCGTGCGGTCGGCGAGCACTTTGCGCAGCTCGTCGAGGTCGGTGCTCTGGGCGATGAGTCCACGCCACGTCAGTTCGTCGAGGATTGCTGAGGGCTGGTCAGGATTCGCTGCGGTCACGACCCCGATCTTCCCCCATCGACACGCGGCACCGAAAGCCGGAGGGCACCGATCGGATCGGCGCGCCGGTACTTGGACACAGCCGAACTACGCCCGTCCCATAGCCGCCACGGTTGGTCCTGCGCCGAACTGACCCCAACCCTGGGTCCGGACTTCACCGCGGACGCCGGGATGCGCGGCCCACGAAACAGTCGAACCGGAGAATCGGGTTGGCTCACATCCGAACCGTTGAATTCTCGGGTGATGCCCATCGCGGATCCCACATTGCCTGGGCCGCAGGCGTATTGAGATTCTTTGCGTGCGGTCGGACGCCTCGCGGACATGAGGTCGTGTCCGGCCACTATCTCACCCGCACGCATCAGCACCCCGCCGCACTGACCAGCTGGTCCGTACGAGATGTTGCCGCACCAGTGGATCCCGTAGGACCGGTACACGTAGAGGTGACCGGCGCTGCCATACATCACCCGGTTGCGATCGGTCGGGCCCCGATATCCGTGAGATGCGGGGTCGGGGAACGGACTATCAGGCGAGCCACCGTAGGCCTCGACTTCCACGATGCGCATCCGGGCGGTCCCGTCAGGGCCGTCGACCTCCAACAGCGACCCGAGAAGTCGCCGCGCCGCCTGCAACGGGGTGGCGGTGGACAAGCGGACGACGTCGAAAGGGACGAGATCAGCCAAGATCAGTCCGGGACAGGTCCGGTGGTCGCGGTGGCGCGAGCGAGCAGTGCCTCGTGTTCGTCGGCGTCGACGTCGCGGGCGTCATCGATCAGGAGCGCCGGGATGCCGTCATCGATCGGGTACGAGCGACGCAATCGAGGGTTGTACATCTCCTCGTCGCCGATCACCAGCAGCGGACCATGGTCCTGCGGGCACGCCAGCAACGTCAGCAACAGAGGGCTCAAACCGGCTTCGTGTGACACGGCATCAACCGTACCCGGCTCCGCCATGGTGTAACTCGGAGCCATCAGTGAATCAGGGAATCAGGGGAGCTCGGCTATCAGAGGAGCTCGGTTACGGCACCGACGACCGTGGCGCCGGGTTCCCACCCGAACTCAGTCGCGATCGCCCTGGTCAATCGGCGATACCGGCCATCGTCATCGCGGAACCAGACGCCTGCGCCCGCCGCAGGTATCCCTGCCTCGCGCATCGACTCGGCCCGGGGACGATACGAGTTCGTCACCTCGATCTTGTCGAGGACTCGGATGATGTGCGGTCGTTGTGCGGGCGTCAACCCGGCGAGGGCAAGGCGCAGCGACGACCCGGTGGGCGATCCGGTGCCTTCCTGTTTCGAGACGGCCGCGATGGCCAACTGGTTACCTGGCTCCCCCACCTTGTAGACAACCGCATGTTTCACCTGGATCAGGCGCGACAATCCGTCGATGATCGGCTGCGGGTACACGTAGCCATCCCTCGAGATGACAATGCCACTGGTGTGACCCATGAACCAGAAATCGCCGTCGGCGTCCCGCTTGAACATGTGCTCGGACAGCTGCCAGCGGTCACCGATATTGAATACGTCGCGCAGGACGGTCGCGCCTACTTCGTACTGCTGCCCCGCCTTCGACATCATCACCCCGACCTCGTCGACACGCGCTTCCCGCACGAAGCCGTTGGTATCGGTGATCAACCGTCCCTCGCTGAGGTCGAAGGCAGCGATCGCGACATCGTTGACGCCGGGCACGGGTCGACCGGCAGAACCGACCTTCGTACCGGTCACGTTGGCCAGGATCGCGGACCCGTCGCCGGTGGCGAAGAACTCCAGTACCCGTGCCCTCGGGAACCGCTCGACGAGATCATCCCAGAGACCGGTTGGCATACCGGAACCCATGAACAATCTGATCGGGTTGTGCACGCCGATCGCCAGATCGTCGGAATTGATGACGTCCTGGAGCATCGACCAGGTGTACGAGACGACCGTGATGCCGTAACGGTAGACCTCCGCGGCGAAACGTTCCGGATCGATCTCGCCCGACAGCGCGATCCGCGCACCTCCGGCGACGGTACCGCCGAGCGCAGTGAGAAGGCCGGAGGCATGATGAAGCGGCGTAAGGCAGTACACGGTGTCGCTGCCACTGAGCGCCGCAGCAGACGCCGCGCCGAAGGCCGACAATGCCCACCGGTGATTCGTCACCGGCCACTTCTCCAGCGTGCCACCGTTTTTGCTGAACAGGACAAATGCCAGATCGCCGGCCCGACCTGGATCGGGCCGGTACCACGACGGCACCTCGACGGCGTCGGGATCGATCTGTTCCATGTCGATGATGCGTTCACCGTCTGCCTGCGCCAGGGTGCGGGAGTCGCCCGCGCCGCCGCCGAGCACCAGGACACGATCCGCGATTGCGGCCGAGGCGTCGAGGTTGGCGGGGTCGGCTACCACCAGCGAGCAATCACCAAGGCGCAGCGACTGTTTGAGATCGTTCCCCGGTGAGAGCATCACCGCCACCGCACCGAGCCGCGACAGAGCCGCGATCGCCACCAGGGCACTTGGCCTGGTGGCCATCAACACGCCTACGTGCTGACCCGGGCGCACCCCGCACGAGATGAGGCCACGCACCACATTGTCGATACGGTCGTTCACCTGACGATGGCTCAGTACCCGATCCTCGAAGAGGAACAGCTCCTGCTGACCGTGCTTGCGCGCGTTCTCGTTCATCAGCTTGCCGAGTGAGATCGTGGTCCGGGACTGCAGTTGCCCCAGCCGGACGAGCCTGGGAAGTACGCGCGCGGATTCACGGAAGACAGCGTCGGTGGTGCGGGTGACCGAGCGCGCCGCCCCGACGATGTCGCGGCCCGCTTCCGCACCGACGCCCGCAGCAGACCCGAGACCGTGCGCCAATCGCGATGACAAACTCACACCGGTCTGGCCGCTGCGGTCGCTGTCGTCGTGCATCTTCTCGATGGCCTCGGGCTGCGGCCCGGTACCGTCGTGCCAGCGAATCCACTCCGCGGTGGTCGGCCAGGTCCGGGTTCCCGCGGTCGAGCCGACCACCAGTCCGAAATGTCCGACCGGCAGCGAAGATTCGTACACCTGAGCCAGTGGCGCGGCCCGCAGGATCCCGCGAACGGCGACTGGTTGGCCGATGTCATCTGCTTCGCCGAGGAAGGCCAGCACCGGGCTGGTGACCTCGGCCAGCGTGACCACCTGATCCCCGATGACGAACCCGCCGCCGACCATCCGGTTGTGCACGACGAACTGCCGCAACAGTTCGGCCACCGCCGGGCCGGACCAGGCGACCCAGCCGTCGACCTCGATGAACCGTCGCGAATCCTCGCGCGGGAGCAGAGCTTCGCGATCGTGCAACTGCCGCAGGAAGTCGATCCTGCTGCGCGCCGCCTTGACCGGGTCGACAAGCTGGAAACCGGTGCGCGCCAGCCAGCCGGGAATCGCGAGGCGGTTGAAGACATTGTCGGCGAGGAACTGCGCACCCGGCGATACCAAGGCTGCGGGCAGACCCAGTGGCAGCGCCCCGAGCACGTCGACGGGGCTGCCGTAGGTGATCACACTGGCAATGCCCTTGGATCGCCGAAACGCCGCCGTCTGATAGCAGAACATTCCGCCCTGGGAGTACCCGGCGAGATGGACATCTCGGCCGGTGACCTCGCGCACGCTGTCGATGACCTCGCTGATCGACACGATGTGATCGGCGAGCGTTCGGTCCATCCCGCCATCGACCTTGTCGGGTGACCCGAAGTCCACCACCCACGGGTCGAGCCCGGCGTTGTGCAGGATCGTCACTGCCCCGTTGTCAGCGGTGACGTCGTACACGTTGGCCGACACCATCATCGGTGGCACGAGCACGACCGGCGGTCCATCGGCGGCATCGTCGGGGAAGTACCGGCGCAACCGGTACATCGGGACCGTTTCCTCGACCCGGAAGGGGGCCGGTTTGGTGCCGGTTTCGAGACTGCCGTACCGGATGACCTCCAGTCCGTTCTGAGCCGTGGCTACAACACGATCAAGGGATTCCTTGATGTTGGGAAGGCCGCGCACAAACACCCCTCACGAACGACGAACTACCTGGACGGTGACTGGCGTCACACTCTACCCCCGTGCCCGCGACCGGAATGCCCGGCAGCCGACTAGAACTGCCGATGCATTGCGGCCGACTCCGCAAGCCTATGCAATTGTTCGGCAACCCGGGTCCCCGCCGTACCACCGCGGGCGTCACGAGATGCGATCGAGCCCCCTACCGTGAGGACCTCCCGCACCGCAGGTGTGAGCGCCGGATGGATGTCGGCGAACTGCTGATCGGTGAGATCTGGCAGTCCGACCCCGTTTTTCTCGGCGACCTGGACGCACGCGCCGGCGACCTCGTGTGCCACCCGGAACGGAACGCCCGCCCGCACCAGCCACTCCGCGATGTCGGTGGCCAGGGTGAACCCTGCGGGGGCGAGCTCGGCCATCCGCTCCTCGTGGAACGTGAGCGTCCGGATCAGTCCGGCGATCGCGGGCAGCAACAGCAACAGCTGCGTGACCGAATCGAAGACCGGCTCCTTGTCTTCCTGGAGGTCCCGGTTGTAAGCCAGTGGCTGCGCCTTGAGCGTCGCGAGCAAACCCGTCAGGTTGCCGATCAGTCGGCCGGACTTTCCCCGGGTCAGTTCCGAGACATCGGGATTTTTCTTCTGCGGCATGATCGAACTACCCGTCGACCATTCGTCCGCCAGCGTGATATATCTGAACTCCGGTGTGCTCCAAAGGATCACCTCTTCGGCCATCCTGGACAGGTCCACCCCGATGAGCGCGAACACAAATGCTGCCTCCGCCGCGAAATCCCGTGACGACGTGGCATCGATCGAGTTGTCCGCCGCCGAGTCGAACCCGAGATCGGCAGCGATCGCCTCCGGGTCCAGGCCCAGCGAGGAACCGGCCAGTGCACCCGACCCATATGGCGACACCGCGGCGCGCTTGTCGAAGTCCTTGAGCCGCTGCACATCGCGGATCAACGGATGTGCATGAGCCAGGAGGTGGTGCGCCAGCAGCACCGGCTGCGCGGCCTGCAGGTGGGTCTTACCTGGCATCACCGCGTCAGGATGCGCGCTCGCCTGGTCGATCAGCGCGTCGACCACGTCGAGAACGCCCGCCGCCACCTGCCGCACCGCGTCCCGGAGCCACATCCGAAACAGGGTCGCCACCTGGTCATTTCGAGAGCGGCCCGCCCGCAGGCGGCCCCCGACCTCAGCGCCGACACGCTCGATCAGACCACGTTCGAGCGCACCGTGCACGTCCTCGTCGCTCTCGGCCGGGCCGAACGCGCCCGAGCGGACATCGGCGGCGAGGCGATTCAGCCCGTCCTGCATCGTCGCCAGATCGTCGTCCGACAGCAGCCCCGCCTTGTGCAGGATCTTCGCGTGGGCCTGGGAGGCACGCACGTCGTACGGCGCGAGCACCCAGTCGAAGTGGGTGGACTTGCTCAGAGCCGCCATCGCGTCGGCAGGCCCCGAGGCGAATCGACCGCCCCAGAGCGAGCCCTCGTTGGTGGCGGATCCTTCGTTCGACGAGGACTGCGACACTAGGCCAGGTCCCGCTTCGCCGAGATCTTCGACGACAGACCGTGCAGGTGCACGAAGCCCTTGGCAGCGGACTGGTCGAACGTGTCGCCCTCGTCGTAGGTCGCGAGGTTGAAGTCGTACAGCGACTCCGGGCTACGCCGGCCGGTGACCGCGATGTGCCCGCCGTGCAGGTTGAGCCGGATGTCGCCGGTCACGTGCTGCTGGGTGTGGTCGACGAATGCTTCCAACGACGCCTTCAGCGGCGAGAACCAGAGGCCGTCGTACACGAGCTCGGCCCACTTCTGGTCGGTGTGGCGCTTGTAGCGTCCGAGTTCACGCTCGAGGGTGACGTGCTCGAGTTCCTCGTGGGCTCGGATCAGCACCATGGCGCCGGGGGCCTCGTAGATCTCGCGGCTCTTGATACCGACGAGGCGGTCCTCGACGACGTCGAGGCGTCCGACACCGTGCGCACCCGCGCGCCGGTTGAGCTCGACGATCGCTTCGAGAACGCTGACCGGACGTCCGTCGATGGCGATCGGGCGGCCCTTGTCGAAGCTGATGATGACCTCGTCCGGGGCCTGCCAGTTGATCGTGGGATCTTCGGTGTAGGAGTAGACGTCCTTGGTCGGCGCATTCCACAGATCTTCGAGGAAGCCGGTTTCCACCGCGCGGCCCCACACGTTCTGGTCGATCGAGAACGGCGACTTCTTCGAGACGTTGATCGGGATCGCGTTCTCTTCGGCGAAGTTGATCGCCTTCTCCCTGGTCCAGGCGTAGTCGCGGACCGGGGCGATGACCTCGAGTTCGGGCGCCAGCGAGCCGAATCCGACCTCGAACCTGACCTGATCGTTGCCCTTGCCGGTGCAGCCGTGGGCGACGACGGTGCCGCCGTGATCGCGAGCAGCGGTCACCAGGTGCTTGGCGATCAGGGGCCGCGATATCGCCGACACGAGGGGGTACCGGTCCATGTAGAGCGCGTTGCTCGTGATCGCCGGCAGGCAGTACTCGTCCGCGAACTCGTCACGGGCGTCGACGACCACGGATTCGACGGCGCCACAGTCGATGGCCCGTTGGCGGACCACCTCCATGTCCTCGCCACCCTGACCGAGGTCGATGGCCACGGCCACCACCTCCTTGCCGGTCTCTTTACCGATCCAGCTGATGGCCACCGAGGTGTCCAGGCCGCCCGAGTACGCGAGGATTACGCGCTCCGCCATGAGGGGGTCACTCCTTGTTTCTATTCGTTGTACTACTGCAAGAGTCTTGATGATCTGGAAAGTCTTCGTTTAACGGTCAGAATCTCATGCCAGCGCCTCGAGCCTGACGGCAAGGTCCGCACCCGTCACCGGTTCGCGTGCCAATACGAACAGGGTGTCGTCGCCCGCGATCGTGCCGACGACATCCGGCAGGCTGGCCCGGTCCAGCGCGCTCGCCAGATAGTGCGCGGCGCCCGGTGGTGTGCGTAGAACAGCCATCGAACCGCTCGAGTCGACGGAGACGAGCAGCTCGGTGAGCAGCCGGGACAGCCTGTCGGTTCCCCCGGTCACCCCACGCACCGGAGAACCGTCCTCCGGGATGACGTAGATACCCGTGCCACCGTCGGGCCCGCGCAGTTTGACCGCACCCAGCTCGTCGAGATCGCGGGACAGGGTCGCCTGGGTGGCTTCCACCCCGTCGTCGGCCAGAAGTCCCTGAAGCTGCGTCTGGCTGTGCACCTGCCGGCCGGCCAGCAACGCGATGATCCGAGCCTGACGTCCGGCCCTGGTGGTCACTGTTGTTCCAGAAGCCAGATGAGGATCGCCTTCTGCGCGTGCAACCGGTTCTCCGCCTCGTCGTAGACCACACTGCGCGGCCCGTCGAGGACCTCGTCGGTGATCTCCTCACCGCGGTGGGCCGGCAGGCAATGCATGACGATGGCCTTGGGATCAGCGAGCGCAACCAACTCCGCGTTTATCTGGTACGGCCGGAACGGCGCCACGCGATCCTTGCCGTCGTCCTCCTGCCCCATCGACGTCCACGTGTCGGTGACCAGCACATCGGCGCCCGCAGCGGCCGCCCGGGGATCGCCGATGATCTCGACGCTGCCTCCGGTCGACACCGCTCGGTCCTGCGCATACCCGACGAAGACGTCGTCGGGCGTGAACCCCTCAGGCGCACTGACCCGGACATGCATCCCGGCGTTGACCCCACCGAGCATCAGCGAGTGCGCCATGTTGTTGGCCCCGTCGCCGAGATATGTCAGGGTCAGGCCCTTGATCGCACCCTTGTGCTCGGCGATGGTCTGCAGATCCGCGAGCACCTGGCACGGATGAAAGTCGTCGGAGAGCGCGTTGACGACCGGGATGGTGGCGGCCGACGACATTTCTTCGAGCCGGTCCTGACCGTAGGTCCGCCAGACCACTGCCTCCACGTACCGGGAGAGCACCCGGCCGGTGTCGGCGAGCGTTTCTTCTCGCCCGAGCTGGGTGGCCTTGCCGTCGACGACGACCGCGTGCCCGCCGAGCTGGGCGATACCCACCTCGAACGAGAATCGGGTCCGCGTCGAGTTCTTGTCGAAGATGACACCGACGCCTTTGGGTCCGGCAAGCGGCTTGTGCGCGAACGGGTCTCGCTTGCACTCTGCCGCCAGCTCGAGAACCCGGGTGAGTTCGCCGGGCGACAAATCGTCGTCACGAAGAAAATGGCGTGTCATGAGGAGGCCTGCTTCGCGGCGTCGAGGATGGTGGGCAGCGCCTGGACGAATCCGTTCGCCTGTTCCTCGGTGAGGATCAGCGGCGGCGCCAGCCGCAGGACATCGGGTCCGGGCGCGTTGATGAGAAAGCCCCGGTCGCGGGCCGCGGCTTCGGTTGCGGCCGCGATCGGTTCGGTCAGGACGATCCCGAGTAGCAAACCCGATCCTCTGGTGTGCGAGATCAGTGGATGATCGAGATCGTCGATCGCGGACGTGATGTGTTTGCCCAACGTGGCCGCGTGATCAGCCAGTCCCAGCGTGTCAACCTGTTCGATCACCGCGAGCGCCGCCGCGGCACACACCGGATTGCCTCCGAACGTCGTGCCGTGTTGCCCCGGTTGGAGTAGATCAGCCGCCGCACCGGTGGCCAGCACGGCACCGATCGGCAACCCACCGCCGAGGCCTTTGGCCAGGGTCATCACGTCAGGGGTGATACCTGCGGCCTGATGGGCATAAAACGTTCCGGTACGAGCGATTCCGGTCTGCACCTCATCGAGGATGAACAGCGCTCCGTGGGCGGTGGTGAGCCTGCGGACTGCGGCGAGGTAGTCGGCAGGTGGGGTGACCACGCCGCTCTCGCCCAAGATCGGTTCGAGGATCACCGCAGCGGTCTGCGGACCGATCACGGCAGCCATCGCATCGATGTCACCGTAGGGAACGTGCCGTACGCCGGCAGGCATCGGTTCGAATGGCGCCCGTTTCGCGGGCTGCCCGGTCAGCGCCAGGGCGCCCATCGTCCGCCCGTGGAATGCCAGTTCGGTGGCGATGATCTCCGGCCGTCCGGTCAGTCGCGCGATCTTGAAGGCCGCCTCGTTGGCCTCGGTCCCGGAGTTGCAGAAGAACGCCTTACCCGGCACGCCCCACCGCGACAACAAGGCCTCGGCGAGTTCGACGGCAGGTTCGTTGAGGTAGAGGTTCGAGGTGTGCCCGAGCGTTGCCAGCTGCCGGGTGACCGCGTCGATGATCGCCTGGTTGCCATGGCCGAGGATGTTCACGGCGATCCCGCCGAGCAGATCGAGGTATTCGCGCCCGTCGGCACCCGTCAACACCGCACCGGAACCCGAGCGCAACGCAACCTTGGGGGTGCCGTAATTGTTCATGAGCGACGACGTCCACCGCTCCTGCATGGCGGTCGTCGGGTCTGTCGGGTTGGTCATGATTTGTCCTCGATCGGTGGTTTCTCGCCGTATGCCCCAGGGATCACGCGATCCTCATCGGGCACGACCATGGTTCCGTTGCCTTCGGTGGTGAAGAGCTCGAGCAGTGTCGAATGCGGTGTGCGGCCGTCGATCACGTGAGCTCGACGTACACCCCCGGCGACAGCTCGCAGGCACGCCTCCATCTTGGGCACCATGCCGGCGTCGAGTCCGGGCAACAGCTGCGCCAGTGCGGTGGCACCGATCTCGGAGACAAGCGACCCGCGGTCCGGCCAGTCGGTGTACAGCCCTTCGACGTCGGTGAGCATCACGAGCTTCTCGGCACCGAGAGCCTGCGCCAGAGCTGCAGCCGCGGTATCTGCGTTGATGTTGTGGACGACGCCGTCGGCGTCGGGTGCGATGGTCGACACGACCGGGATACGGCCGGCGGCGATGAGATCGGTGACCGCGGCGGGATTCACAGTGGTGACGTCGCCGACCAGTCCGATGTCGGTGGCCTCACCGTCGACGAGTACCGAACGCCGGGTGGCGGTGAACAGGTGTGCATCCTCGCCCGAGATGCCGACCGCGTAAGGGCCGTGCGCATTGATGAGTCCGACGAGTTCGCGCCCGACCTGACCGAAGAGCACCATGCGGACGACGTCCATCACCTCGGGTGTCGTCACGCGGAAGCCCCCGCGGAACTCACCGGTCATGTCGAGGCGTTTGAGCATCGCAGAAATCTGCGGACCGCCTCCGTGTACGACCACCGGATGAATCCCACACGTGCGCAAGAAGACCATGTCCTCGGCGAAAGCGGCTTTGAGTTGGTCGTCGATCATGGCGTTGCCACCGTATTTGACGACGATCACCTTGCCGGAGAAGCGTTTCAGCCACGGTAACGCCTCGGCCAGCACGTGCGCTTTGTCGAGCGCCGTCAGCAGTGTCGAGTCGCTCATGACGAGTAGGCCGAGTTCTCTTCGACATACGCATGGGACAGGTCCGTGGTCCGGATGAACGCCGTGCCGGAGCCGATGCCGAGATCGACAGTGAGGTCGATGTCGATGCCCGACAGGTCCGCCTCCCGGGCCCCCGGCACACCCATGCCGTTCTCGCAGACCGGATAGCCGTTGAACCGCACAGAGATCCGGTCGGGGTCGAGTTCGACCGGGGCCATACCGACTGCGGCGAGGACCCGGCCCCAGTTGGGATCGGAGCCGAACAGTGCCGTCTTGACCAGGCTGTCACGCGCGACTGTCCGTGCCGCTGCGAGCGCATCGGTGTCCGAGGTCGCACCGGTCACGGTCACCACGACGCGTTTGGTCACGCCCTCGGCGTCGGCCTGCAGCTGTGTGGCCAGGTCATCGCACACCAGCCGGACGGCTTCGTTGAGTTCGTCCTGACTGGGGGTGACCTCACTGGCGCCCGAACTCAGCAACAGAACAGTGTCGTTGGTCGAGCAGGAGCCGTCGACGTCGAGCCGGTCGAAGGTCAGTGAGGTCGCGGCGCGCAGGGCTTCGTCGAGTTGCTCCGCGGTCACGGCAGCGTCGGTGGTGATGACGCTCAGCATCGTTGCGAGCGACGGCGCCAACATCCCTGCACCCTTGGCCATCCCACCGACGTTCCATCCAGCGGTGTGGTGGAATGCCGACTGCTTCGGCACGGTGTCCGTCGTCATGATCGCGTGCGCCGCGTCGGTGCCGCCTGACATCCCGCCGCCCATCTCGTGGACGATCTCGGTCACGCCGGTGAGCACTTTGTCCATGGGAAGGCGATCGCCGATCAAACCTGTCGAACAGACGGCGACTTCGAGTGCGCCGGTTTCGGTGCCCCAATCGCTGATGGCAGCCGCGAGGGCTTCGGCCGTGGCATGGGTGTCCTGGAATCCACCGGGTCCGGTGCAGGCGTTCGCGCCGCCGGAGTTCAGTACCACCGCGCGCAGGCGCCCGGTGGTCAGCACCTGCTGGCTCCACAGCACGGGAGCGGCCTTCACCTTGTTGGCGGTGAACACTCCTGCAGCGGCGTATTCCGGTCCCTCGTTGAACACCAGTGCCAGGTCAGCTTTTCCGCTCGCCTTGATGCCGGCCTTGATGCCGGCGGCCCGGAACCCCAGTGGTGCGGTGACGCCCTGCAGATGCGTCATCCGGTGTCCACCTGCGACCTCGCGCCAATTGCCTGCCAGGTCTACGTTCTGCTCGCTCATGGCGCCACTCCCACAGTGCTCAGGCCCTCGGTTTCTCCCCAGCCCAGCGCCAGGTTCATCGACTGCACGGCGCCGCCGCCCGTGCCCTTCGTCAGGTTGTCCATCGCACCCACTGCGATCAGGGTCCCGGAACGTTCGTCCACGGCAACGCTGAGCTGAATCGCGTTGGACCCGATCACTGATCCGGTGGCGGGCAACCGGCCTTCGGGAAGCAGGGTCACGAAAGGCTCATCGGCATAGGCCTTTTCATAGACGGCGCGAGCTTCTGCCGTGCTCACTGTGGTCGGCGCGGTACACGTCGCGAGAATTCCGCGGGCCATCGGCGCCAGGACCGGGGTGAACGACACATTGACGGGGTTGTTCGCCACCGCCGAGAGGTTCTGGATGATCTCCGGCGTGTGCCGGTGCATGCCCCCGACCCCGTACGCCCGGGCCGAACCGATCACCTCTGCCGCGAGCAGATCCACCTTCGGAGACCTGCCTGCACCCGATGCGCCGCTGACGGCGACGATGGTGACCTGGGGATTGACGATGCCCGCGGCCACCGCGGGAAGCAGCGCGAGGGTGCTGACCGTCGGATAGCAACCCGGAACCGCGATCCGCGCCGCGCCGGCGAGAACCTCCCGGTTCCCCGGCAGCTCGGGCAGGCCATATGGCCACGTTCCGGCGTGGTTCCCGCCGTAGTACCTCTCCCACTCCGCCGAGTCCTGGAGACGGAAGTCTGCACCGCAGTCGATCACCAGGGTGGCAGGCGGCAAGGCATCGGCCACCGGCCCGGAGCTACCGTGGGGCAGACCGAGGAAGACGACGTCGTGTCCGGCGAGGATGTCGGTCGTCGTCTCCTCGAGTTCCCTGTCCGCGAGCGGGAGCAGGTGGGGGTGATGGGACCCGAGCAGAGACCCGGCGTTGGACCCGGCGGTCAGGGCCCCGATTCGCAACTCGCCTGAGGCGAACTTGGGGTGACCGAGCAGCAGGCGGAGAATTTCCCCACCCGCATACCCGCTGGCGCCGGCGACTGCCACAGACACGATCATGTGATTCATTATGCACCTGAGCGCAACTTAATTCATCAGGGGGTTCCCCGCAGTGCTGCGAGGATCAATCACCTGACAAGTCGGACGAGAGATCGCGAGCCTGTACCCCCTCGGGGATCTCGACTTCGGTGACCAGTTCGGGCCGGTCGTCGAACTCGAGGCGCAATGCCCGGCAGATCGTCGCATGCATGTCGTACAGACACGTGATGTAGGTCAACTCCAGAACTTCGGGATCGGTCAGGTGGGCCCGCAACACGTCTACGACCTGATCGGGCACCCGACCGCCGTCGTAGACGAGCCCGTCCGTGTAGGCGAGGACCGCCCGCTCGAGGACAGAGAAGCAGTCCGCGATCTGCCAGTGCGGAACCGCCGCGATCTTCTCTTCGGCGATCCCGAGAGATCGCATCTGTTTGCAGTGCTGAGAGAAGACGAACTGGCTACCCCGGGCGTACCCGGCACGACTCTGACCCAGTTCGCGCAAGTGCGGGTCCAGCGTCGCGTCCCGATAGAGGGCAAAGCCCTTCACCGCATGTCTGAACACATCCGGCGACTGGGCAAACACCGTCCACCAGTCACCGGGCGTCCCGTGGACGGTGCCGTGGTCGACGGCCGGGTCCTTGTCGGGACCGAAGAGTCGGTCGTAGAAGAACAAGATCTTCTCGTCGACGACTTCGTCGCGAGGTATCTCACGCAAGCGGGGCACGGTGGCTCCTTTCAGGAATGGTCACAACTGGCCGGCGACGCGGCGATCCGCGGCGGTCTTGGGTTCATGCGAGACGTCTGCGTCGGTGAATTCCTTGGTCCAGCAGGCGAACTCCAGAAGGACCCCATCGGGGTCCTGGAAGTAGAACGACCGGACGAAAGTGCCCGCGTGCACGTGGCGACTGGCACCGATCGCACTGTCGTCGTGGTTCAGGATTCGGCTGACGTTCAGGCCTTCAGCTTTGACCTGGCTGTAATACTCGTCGAACTTCTCCTGCGGGACGGCGAAGGCGACATGGTTCATCGACCCCACGGCACTGGCCAGTTCGCCCTCATCGGGCAGCCCCTTGGGCGCAGCGACGCCCGGCGCCGCGTCCGGCGAGTCGGCCAGCCAGAAGAACGCGATCGTGTTGCCTCCGCCGCAATCGAAGAAGAAATGCTGGCCCAGGTCACCGGGCAGCTCGATCGTCTTTACGAGCGGCATGCCCAGCGTTCCCGAGTAGAAGTCGATGGTGCGCTTCATGTCCGAGCACACCAGTGCCAGGTGATTGATGCCGCCGAGCTGATATTTCGAGTTCGAGGTGCTCATACGAGTCCTTCCGACGCGGTGGGATTGCTCACGTGAGCTGTCCCAAACATGACTTGACAGTCATGTCACCTATTGCGAGAGTTTGTCTGTGACCAAGTCGGCTGTCAACCCCCCGTCCGGCCCCGCAACCGTCGAGTCGCTGACGCCACGGGGCCGCAAGACGCGCGACTCGCTGATCGACGCCGCGAGGACGGTGTTCGAGACCGTCGGATTCCTCGACACGCGCGTAGAACAGATCGCGCAAGAGGCGAATGTCTCGTACGGCACCTTCTACCGCTACTTCGAGTCGAAGGAAGAGATCTTCCGAGAATTGAGTACTCGGCTGTTCGAAGACGTGCATCACCGAGAGCCATCGGACTCGACAGGCTCCCCTGCCGAGAAGCTGATCGCCTCCAATCGCGCCTACTACGAGGCCTACCGACGTAACGCCCCCCTGATGGCAATCGTCGAACAGGTCGCGACCTTCAATGAGGACTTCCGCCTCCTGCGCCAGGAGCACCGCCGTCAACTGACCGACCGCACCGCGCGCGCCATCGACCGATGGCAACGAGATGGCAGGGTCAGAGCCGATCTCGACCCGGTCCTGGCAGCCCGCGCCATGGCGGCAATGGTCGATCACACCCTGTACCTCTGGCTTGTCCAAGGCGACACGGCCGACGCCGAAGCCCTCCTCGACACCCTCGACAGCATGTGCCTCGGCGCGCTCGGACTCGACAAGGCCTGAACCCCCGCAGATTTCTTCGGCGGAGGGAGTGTCCGATTAACGGTGGATCCGACCTTGGTGTCGGTTAGTTACCGTTTGGGGTGAT
>NZ_MJEI01000099.1 GCF_002095395.1 Williamsia sp. 1135 | reverse complement strand
GTTGCAGAGGCTGTTGCCGAATCGCGGGCGGTAACGCCCGCGATTCGGCGTGTTTGGTGCAAGAATTCTGGTGTGGCCAAGTCGTACATCCATGCTGATCGTGATCAGCAGTTTCTGTTGCCGCCGGATATGCGGGAGTGGTTGCCGCCCGGTCATCTGGTGTGGCTGATCGCCGATATTGTTCAGGCGCTGGATACCTCGGCGTTTCATGGCCGGCGTAAGCGTCGGGCCACGGCCGATTCAAACGCCGGACGGCGCGGTTACGACCCGGACATGATGTTGGTGCTGCTGTTCTATGCCTACTGCGTCGGGGAGCGGTCCTCCCGGATGATCGAACGACGCTGCCACACCGACGTCGCGTTCCGGGTCGCGTGCGCCCAACACGCCCCTGATCACACCGTCATCGCCCGGTTCCGCAAAGACCAGGAAACCCACTTCACCAGCCTGTTACCCAGGTCCTGCAGCTGTGTGCGGCGGCAGGGATGGTCAAGGTCGGGACCATCGCCGTCGATGGCACCAAGATCGAAGCCAACGCCAGTATCGATGCGAACAAAACCGAAGCCAGACTGCGAGAGATGGCGAGCGAGATCGTCGCCGAAGCGGCTGCTGTCGATGATCAAGAAGATCTCGACGACCCAGGCGATCAGACTCCGCCGCGGTTGCAGTCGAGGGCCACTCGCCAAGCTGCGATCGCTGAAGCGCTGGCCTCGATCGAGAAAGATCGCCGCGAACGACCCAGCAGTGCAGCAAAGATGACGATACGTAGGGTCGAGCGTGCTGAGGCCAAAGAACGCCGTCTCACCGAAGAGTCGACCGCCATCTACACCGCTCAGCAGCAGGTACTCGCGCAAGGACGGCGCCCGGCCGGACGCCGGGCGGTGCATCCCGATCGCAATGTCAACGTGCTCAAAGCCCGGCAGAACCTGATCAATGCGCGGGCCGCGCTCGAGCGCCGGAACGCTTCCAAACCAGTCCGAAAACGCAACCTTACCGACCCGCAGTCCCGGCTCATGAAGACCCGATTCGGGTTCCGGCAGGCCTATAACGCCCAGCTGGCCGTCTCCGAAGATCACCTCATCCTCGCCGCGTATGTCACCGACCGCGGCATCGATATTGGCGAGTACATACCGACGGTCGCCGCCGTCGAGCAAACGTTGAGCGAGCTCGCCGCCGCCGGTCACGATCGGGTCATCGGGACCGTCCTTGCCGACGCCGGCTACTTCTCACGAGAGAACCTCGCCGCCGCCGGACCCAACAGACTCATCGCGCCCGGCAAAGCCAAAGATGTTGCAACATCGAAGAAAACGGCAGTCACCCAGCCCGGGAAATACGACCGGACCGCCATCGAAGAGATGCAAGAACGCATCGGCACCGACGAAGGAACCGCCCACTACCGCCAACGCGCAGGGATCATCGAACCCGTCAACGCCCACCTCAAAGACCGACGAACCCTACGACGATTCGCCCGACGCGGCCTCGCAGCTGCACAATCTGAACTCATCCTCGCCGCCGCAGCCACCAACTTCCTGCGCTACGTGAAAGTCAACAACCTCGCCACCATCTGACCCCGGGGCCACGGCCCCGGCCCAATCCCCGACCGGGCCACGAACCCCCACGATCAAACACGCCCGCGGGATTAGGCAACAGCCTATGCAACGTGTGCATATGACTGAACGGTGTGCTTCTGTCGGACGGGGCGTCAGATCGTGAACCTTGGCCCGATGTCGCTGCATCTGGCAACCTGGATCAATGGCGGATGGCCCCGAGCACACAGAAGACGGACGCTACATCGTGGTGAAGGGGCGCCGATGGCGCGCGACGGATCCCGCGATCCCCGAGGAGCGGAACGCTGAACTGAGGTCGATACTCATGGCGTGGCGGCGGGAGGTCCGCCGAACCGAAGGGGCGGCGAAATCGCGGGCCGGTGTCCAGGCCGCGAAGGTCGCGCTCGGTGAGCGCGGCACCCCCTGGTGGGAACAGACAGACGAGGAGAGGCGAGCACGTTGGGAGACCGATGTGGCCCGACCTGATTCGGCAGAATGAACACTGACCGCCGATCTCCCGGCCGATCGACAGAAGGAGCCTGACCATGACCGCACTTCACACCGTCGAGGACGCGGTGGCGCTTTCCCGCGACGACAACGGTCTGGCGATTGTCGCCACCCTTCGCGCGGACAACACCATTCAGTCTTCGATGGTCAACGTCGGTCTGCTCCCCCACCCCGACACCGGCGAATCGGTTCTCGGGTTCGTCACGTACGGGAAGGTCAAACTGAACAACTTACGGGCCCGCCCCCAGGTCACCACGACATTCCGCCAGGACTGGAAGTGGGCAACGGTTGAGGGCACCGCGGAGATCGCTGGTCCAGAGGACCCTCAGCCGTGGCTCGACGACGAACGACTGCGCGGGTTGCGTCGGGAGGTCTTCATTGCCGCAGGCGGCACCCACGACGACTGGGACGAATACGACCGCGTGATGGCCCAACAAGGCCGCGCGGTCATATTCATCAGCATCACAAGGGTTTACAGCAACTGAGGTTCAGCGGGCCGCAATCGAACGGCCCTGCAGTGCGGATTCCACCAGGTTGCTCTTCGGCAAGTCGGTCCCGGCCCGGACCGCATCAGTCCATTGCGCCGTAGTGGTGACCGCCGCAAAGTTCGACTGCAACAGAACCATCAGCGTCGAGTGGAGCGACTCTGCGGACACTTCTCCGGCTTCGTTCGCCAGGTGTATCGCGCCACTGGCATCGGAGAGGATCTCGGCGGCGAAGCCCAATCCCTCGGCTTCGACAGCGGTTGCCAGGTCGCAGTTGTTCGCCATGTACCCGGCGATCGTGATGGTGTCGAGGTCGTTCGCGCGCAACCACTCTGCGACGTCCGTGCCGGCAAACACGCTCCCGTAGACCTTGTGGACCCGCTTGGTCGCCGGGTCGAGGACCGCCTCGATGTCGGGATGCAACGACCAGCCCGTCGATCCCTCGACGAACACCGGTGCACCCTCGGGCATCTGATGTTGAACTACGACCACCGGCACGTCGTTGTCACGGGCCACCGCAATCGCGTTCACCGTGTTGGACAGCGATTCCTCACGCGGCGGGTACTGGATCTCCAAAGGCCCTTCGAAATACTCCTGCTGGATGTCCACGACGATCAACGCGCGGCGAGGTGCAGTCATTGTTCACTCCTCAAACTGAGATCGGACTCGGTGTCGCACCTCGAACGGGTGCGGTTCCTCCATTGTCGAGCAGCAAGGGTGGCGCCGACAGTGGCATGGATGCATACTTTCGATGAGATCGGGCCACCCTGGGAGCAATTGTGCGCATCGCCATCTACGCCTTCGACAACATCACCATGTTCCATCTCGCCGCGCCGCTGATGGTGTTCGGAGAAGTGGTGCGGCTCGAGTTGGCCGCCGACTGGGAGACCCGGCTGTGGTCCGATCGGCCAGGCTCGGTCCGGACAGTCGAGGGGTACCCGATCGGCGAGGTGGCGGGTCCGGAAACAGTCGACTGGGCCGACATCGTCGTGATCCCATCCTGGCCGGCCGCCCTTCCCGCGGTCAGCGATCTGCTGCGCAGCCAGCTCGAGGCAGCGCACCGCCGCGGCGCGACGATCGCCGGTCTGTGCCTCGGCGCGTTCGCCGTCGTGGACACCGGACTCCTCGACGGGCGCTCGGCAGTGACCCACTGGGAGATGATGCCCCAGCTCGCCGCACGACGTCCGGGCATGACGTCGGACGAATCCGTTCTGTACATCGACCACGGGGACGTACTGACTTCGGCAGGCACGGTCTCTGCGATCGACGCATGCCTTCACCTCGTCCGCAAGCACCTCGGTTCCGCCACCGCGACGCGGGTGGCGCGCAGCCTGGTGGTCGCGCCACACCGGGACGGCGGTCAAGCGCGGTACATCGAGCGCCCACTCGCCCGCGCGGCCACTGACACCGCCATTTCGAGAGTTCAGGAGTGGGCCCTGAGCCGGCTACACGAACCGCTCACGGTCGACAGACTGGCCGACGAGGCCAGGACGAGTCGCCGCAGCTTCGTGCGCCAGTTCCGAAGTGCCACAGCAACAACACCGGCCCGGTGGATTCTCGAACAGCGGCTCAACTCTACGCGGCTGCTACTGGAGACGACAGACTGGAGCGTCGACGAGATCGCTACCGCCTGCGGCTTCGGCAGCGCGGTCACCTTTCGACAGAACTTCATGTCTGCGTACTCCACCACTCCTACGGCGTATCGACGGCAGTTTGCCGGACCCGCTGCCTGATCAGACGATGGCCCGGCGCGACAGCGAGCGGGCGGTGATCACCGTTCCGGCGGAAAAACCCAGGATCACCGCCAGCATGACGACGAAGACGACGGCCTTGGTGCCTACTGAGCTGGTCGAGTTCATCGTGGTGTCCACGAGCAGGATCAGCGTGAACACCGCGACAAGCGCCTGAAAGATGCACGCCACCACCATCAGTGCGTAGCGCGCACCGGACGTCGGGGTCCTGCCCGCGGCCTTCGCCGCAGCCAGTCGCTCAGCCTTGTCGGACGTTTCGTCCACCGTGGTCCACTCCTGTCAACAGCTCGTTCATCCCCAAGCACCGCCCTCTCACCGTAAACGACAGCACCCCGCTCACCAGAGGCGAGCGGGGTGCCGTGCGAGCGACGTCAGATGCGTCGGTCTCGGGACATCACTTCACATCGAACCGATCGTTGTTCGCGACCTTGACCCACGCCGCGACGAAGTCGTCGACGAACTTCTTGTCCGCATCCGCCTGCGCGTAGACCTCGGACAGCGCGCGCAACTGCGAGTGCGAGCCGAACACCAGATCGGCTGCGGTGGCGGTCCACTTGGTGTCACCGGTCGTGCGATCGGTGCCGACGTAGACGTTCTCCTCGGACTCCGAGGTCTTCCACTCGGTGTCGAAGCTGAGGAGGTTGACGAAGAAATCGTTCGTCAGCGTCCCCGGCCGGTCGGTGAAGACACCATGCTTGGTGCCACCATAATTGGCGCCCAGTGCGCGCAGTCCGCCGATGAGGACGGTGGCCTCGGGAGCCGTCAGGTCGAGCAGGTACGAACGCTCGAGCAGGAGCTTCTCCAAAGGCAACTTCTCACCCGCACGGGCGTAGTTGCGGAACCCGTCGGCACGCGGCTCGAGCACCTCGAAGGACTCGACGTCGGTGCTCTCCTGAGAGGCATCGGTCCGGCCCGGGGTGACGGGCACGGTGACGTCGTGGCCGGCATCCTTGGCTGCCTTCTCGACCGCCGCGGCGCCGGCGATCACGATGAGGTCTGCCAACGAGACCTTCTTGCTGCCGCCGTTGAAGTCCTGCTGGATCCGCTCGAGGACGGGCAGCACTTTGGCCAGCTCAGCGGGCTCGTTGATGTCCCAATTCTTCTGGGGCTCAAGCCGAATGCGCGCGCCGTTCGCTCCGCCGCGCTTGTCGGTGCTGCGGAAGCTACCCGCAGACGACCACGCGACGCCCACGAGCTGGGCGACCGAGAGATCGGACTCGAGTACCTTGCTCTTGAGTGCGGCGATGTCGCCTTCGTCTATCGCCTCACCCTCGGCCGCCGGAACCGGGTCCTGCCACAGCTGCGGCTCGGGGATCCACGGTCCGAGGTAGCGGGTGATCGGACCGAGATCGCGATGCAGGAGCTTGTACCAGGCCTTGGCAAAAGCCTCCGCGAGCTCGTCCGGGTGGTCGAGCCAGCGACTGGTGATCTCGCGGTAGACCGGATCCTCGCGCAGCGCCACGTCGGTGACGAGCATCGTCGGCGCACGTCCGGGCCCACCGAACGGATCGGGGATGGTTCCTGCCCCGGCACCGTCTTTGGCGGTGAACTGCCATGCTCCGGCCGGACTCTTCTGCAGTTCCCACTCGTAGCCGTACAGGTTCTGGAGGAATCCGTTACCCCACTGCGTCGGGGTGGAGGTCCACACCACCTCGAGGCCGCTGGTGACGGTGTCCTCGGAATTGCCCTTGCCGTAACCGCTCTTCCAGCCCAGACCCTGCTGTTCGATCGGAGCGCCCTCGGGCTCGGGTCCGATGGTGTCGGCAGTGCCGGCCCCGTGGGTCTTGCCGAAGCTGTGGCCACCGATGATCAGGGCGGCGGTCTCCTCGTCGTTCATCGCCATGCGGCTGAACGTCTCGCGGATATCGTGCGCAGCGGCGACCGGATCCGGCTTGCCCTCAGGGCCTTCCGGGTTCACGTAGATCAGACCCATCGTGGTGGCACCGAGCGGCTTGGCCAGCTCACGCTCGCCCGAGTACCGCTTGTCGGTGCCCTTCCACGCATCTTCTTCACCGAAGAAGATCTCCTCGGGCTCCCAGATGTCCGCGCGACCGAAGCCGAAGCCGAAAGTCTTGAAGCCCATCGACTCCAGGGCGGTGTTGCCTGCGAACACCAGCAGGTCGGCCCAGGAGATCTTGTTGCCGTGCTTCTGCTTGACCGGCCAGAGCAACCGGCGGGCCTTGTCGAGGTTCGCGTTGTCGGGCCAGCTGTTGAGCGGCGCGAACCGCTGCGCGCCCTGACCGCCGCCACCGCGGCCGTCAAAGATCCGGTAGGTGCCTGCCGCGTGCCAGCTCAGTCGAATGAACAGACCGCCGTAGTGGCCGTAGTCGGCGGGCCACCAGTCCTGCGACGTGGTCAGCACATTGATGACGTCGGCCTTGAGCTCGTCGACATCCAGTTTGGCGAATTCGGTCGGGTAATCGAACTCCCCACCGAACGGGTCGGACTTCGATGTGTGCGCGTGCAGCACCGACAGGTCGATCTGCTCCGGCCACCAGTCTTTGTTGGTCCGCGGTGCGGTGCCCTTCGGCTCCGGCGACTTGATCGCGGGATTCTCGCTCTCGCTGCCACTGCGGGTCTCAGTGTCAGGGTTGGGCGGGCGGCTATCAGAAGTCACAGCGTTCCTTTCGGGTTGATTCAATTGGGCTGTGATCACGGGCTGTGATCAAACTTGTGGGCTACTCACGCAATCGGGACACAAACCCCAGTAGATGACCTCGGCCTCGTCGAGCAGGAAGCCGTGAGAGTCGGACGCAGTCAGACAGGGAGCATCTCCGACGGCACAGTCGGCATCGGCGACGACGCCACAGGTGCGGCAGACGACATGGTGATGGTTGTCGCCAACCCTCGACTCGTACAGGGCGACATGCCCGGCGGGCTGAATGCGGCGTACCAAGCGCGCCGACGTCAAGGCGTCGAGAACGTCGTAGACCGCTTGCCGCGAAACGTGCGGGAGCACTGCGCGCACAACACCGAAGATGGTGTCGGTGTCGGCGTGCGGGTGGTCATGGACAGCATCCATCACGGCGACGCGGGGGCGTGTCACGCGGAGCGAGGCAGAGCGAAGGCGTTCCGCGTTCTCCGGGGCTGTGGCCATGCCCAACGATAACCACAGCATGCTGCCCGTGTCTGCCGTTTTCTTGACTCAGTCAAAAAACGCAGGTGAGAGGGCCGCGAGCTCCAAGCGCGGCAAATGATTCACTCTGGGTTTTACCCTTGTTCACGAATCTTTCTGGTGCACAACATGTTCGGAACTGCCGGGACGGCCCCGGTCGAACTCACCACACCACAGGCCCGCGAGGGGAGGATCCTCAGTCCCTGGGTAAGGATTACAAACGGCGTTAGCGTTGAATGCATGGAACTCGGATTGCACATCGCAGACTTCACCTTCCCCGGCGGGCCGCCCGCACTGGCGGACGATCTGGTGACCATCGCCCAGACCGCCGAGGCGAAGGGTTTCGCGAAGATCAGCGTGATGGACCACCTCTGGCAGATCGGACCGGTGGGCCCCGTCGACACCGACATGCTCGAGGCCTACACCGCGCTCGGCTACCTCGCCGCGGTCACCGAAAAGGTCGACCTGCTGGCGTGGGTCACGGCCACCGTCTACCGCGAACCCGGTCTGTTGGCCAAGGCGGTCACCACCCTCGATGTGCTGTCGAAGGGCCGCGCCTACCTCGGGATCGGCGCCGCCTGGAACGAAGAGGAGTGTGTCGGCCTCGGCCTGCCCTTCCCCAGCACTGCCGAACGGTTCGAGCGACTCGAGGAGACCCTGCAGATCTGCCTGCAGATGTGGACTGACGATCGGGGGCCCTACGACGGCACCCACTACAAGCTCGGCAGCACCCTCAACGTGCCCCAGGCCCTGCGCCGTCCTCACCCACCGATCCTCATCGGCGGGAGTGGAGAGAAGAAGACCCTGCGCATGGTCGCGCAATACGCCCAGGCCTGCAACCTCTTCGGCGGACCGGACGTGGAGCAAAAATTGAATGTTCTTCGCGGACACTGCGAGACGCTGGGCACCGACTACGACGCCATCGAGAAAACCGTGATGTTCCCGCTCGATCCCGGTGCGGACGGCGCCGGCGTCGACGACATGCTCGGGCAGCTCAAATCCCTCGCCGACCTCGGGATCAGCCATGTCCACGGGTGGGTCCCCAACGTCGCGGCGATCACCCCTCTGGAGATCCTGGGAGACCGCGTCATCCCGGTCATCGCCGACTGGTGACTGAGTGATGGATCCATACCGGCTTTCCGTGCTCGGCGCTGACTGACCGCGCTTGATACCGTTGCCATCATGAACAGGGAAGGTCGCAGGAGGCCGCGCTTCCCGACACTCAAGGTGTCGCTGTGGCGACGTCATCCGCGGGTCCGGGAGGAGCCGCGGCCCGTCTCATCGGTCGAGGTGCTGGACAGCAAGCTCAGCGACCCGACGGCCCCGGTCGAAGACGTTCTCACCACGTTCGTCCTGGCTGCGATCGATGATTTCGCGGCGGCCGAGGCTCGTTTGATCGACTTCGAGATCGACTGACCGACTGACCGCTCACGCCCGAAACAAGTGGGCTGGTTTGGGTTTCTGGTCTACCCACCAGGGGTAACCACTGGCATGAGCGAAGTCCAGGCCAGAAAGACGGAAGCAAACACACCAGACCCCGACGACCCACGAAAGCCCGATTCACCGACGGATCTGACCAAGCCGTCTTTTTTCTACGTGGTGCGCAAGGTCGTTCGCGAATTCTCGCGCGATCAGTGCACCGACCTGGCCGCCGCGCTGACGTACTATGCCGTTCTCTCACTTTTTCCTGCGCTACTCGCCCTGGTCTCCTTGTTGGGCATCTTCGGTCAAGGCGAGAAGACGGTGGACTCGGTCCTGCAGATGGTCGATGACCTCGGCCCATCGTCGGCGGTGGACACTCTGCGAGGGCCGGTCGAGCAACTGGTGGACGCGCCGTCGGCCGGCCTGACGCTGATCATCGGTCTCGTCGGCGCGATCTGGTCGGCATCGGGTTACGTCGGCGCCTTCGGCCGCGCCATGAACCGGATGTACGAGGTCGACGAAGGTCGCCCGATCTGGAAGCTGCGACCGGTGGTGCTGCTGGTGACTGTCATCGCGCTCGTGATGGCGGCCGCGGTGGCACTGATGCTCGCCATCAGCGGACCCGTCGCACGGTCCATCGGCGACGTCATCGGCCTCGGAGACACCGCGCTGCTGGTCTGGAACATTGCCCGCTGGCCGATCGTGCTCATCTTCGTGGTCCTGACGGTGGCGATTCTGTATTACGCCACCCCCAACGTGCAGCAGCCGAAGTTCAGGTGGATCAGCGTCGGTGCGGCGGTGGCAATCGTCACCTGGATCGTCGCCTCGGTCCTGTTCGCCCTGTACGTCTCCAACTTCAGTAGCTACAACAAGACCTACGGCGCCCTGGCCGGCGTCATCGTCTTCCTACTGTGGCTGTGGATCACCAACTTGGCCCTACTGTTCGGCGCCGAAGTCGACGCCGAACTGGAGCGTGGCCGGCAATTGCAAGCGGGTATACCCGCCGAGAAATCGTTGCAGCTGCCTCCCCGCGACACCAAGGTGTCCGACAAGAACGCCGAGAAGGACGCCGACTTCGTCGAGCGCGGCAGGCAGTTGCGGCGGACCCACGGTGACGATGACAATGCTCTCGACGACAACGGAAGTCTCTCTTCCACTGCGGGTCCCGTCCCGGAGACCTCGAACGCAAATGATTCGGCGCCGACGCCGCCAGAGACATCGTCGGTAACACCACCGCAGCGGTACGAGTCAACGGCCACCGGAGACCATGCCGCGGCTGACGATCTCACGGTCGTTCAACTCGTCGATCGCCTCCAGGCGCAGCTACGCACCCTGGTTCGCACGGAGATCACGAACGCCCTCGCAGAAGTGAAGTCCAAAGGCTCGCGACTGGGCCTGGGTCTCGGTATCTCGGCGGCAGGCCTCGGTGTCCTGGTCTTCTGCGGTGGTGCCCTCGTCGCCTTCGGCGTGCTGGCTCTGGCCACCGTGGTCGAGGCCTGGCTCGCCGCGCTGATCATCGGAGTCGCGCTGCTGGCGGTGGGTGGGGTCGTTGCCTATCTCGGCGCGAGAAGAGCCGCTGCCGCCGTCCCGCCACTGCCCGAACGTACTGCACAGAGTGTTCAGCGCGACGTGGCCGCGATCCGCACGACCTGAAAGTCAGGCCTGCACTGACAGGGCGCCCGTTTCCGCGGGATCAGGTGCCGGCGGGGTGGTCCCGCCTCACGAGTCTGGCCGCGATGTCGACGAGACGTTCATTGGAGTCCTGAGAAAGCCTGCGCAACAGATCGAACGCCTGCACAGCGCCGATGTCGAAACGCTCCATCAACATGCCCTTCGCCTGGCCGATGACGTCCCGGCTGGCGAGCGCGCTACGGAATTGGTCGCCGCGCGCAGCGGTGCCCCAGACTACGGCGGCGTGGGACGCGTAGACGTACCCGAGGTCGCGCGCCTCTTCGTCGAACGCGTGGGGCTTGTCGGCGTACAGGTTCAGAGTGCCCAGACCGCCGCGTGCGATGTACAGCTGGAAGATCGCCATCGACCGCACCGGCGTTCGGTCGCACACGTCGGCGGTGAACTCGGGCCAACGCCCTTCTGACTCCAGATCAGCGATGTGGACGAACCCGGACTCGGATGCGGCCTCCAGGAACGGGCCCTGGCCGTGCTTGACCTGGAGGGAGTCGATGGTCCGGGCGTGCTCGTGCGTCGTCACCGGGGTTGCGGCTTCCTCACGGCCCACCATCGTGGTGATACTCGCGTGAGCACATCCTGGAATGTGTGCGACCGCGCTCTCGAGAAGTTCCTGCAGCACGTCGGTCGGATCGTCCGGCACCTTGGCGCTCATGTCCCGCACCAGTTCGGCCATCTTCACGTACACGTCGTCGTCGCCGCGGGTACCCACGTCGCTTCCCTTCGCTTTAGTACCAGGTCAGGCGACTATTCTACTAGATTTTTCGAGTTTCTCCAGCCGCTCGAGTCCCCATCCACCGAGCCCCGAGGTCACTGCTGGGACCGTGAGCGTCGGCGGGCATGAAACAATGGCATCCATCGGTGAAGACGACGCCGTCGCACTCGCAGAGGTGACTCTGACCGAGTGTCGATGAGACAGCTTGCCGAAAGGAAATCCCGCCGTGCACTCCGAAGATGCCGATGCGTTTGTTACCGATGGTCAGACCTCTGTCGCAGGAACCGCAGCGTTGACGATCTTGACGGTTCAGCACAACGAGCTGGCGATCCTCACCGTGCAGGGCAGCATCGACGTCCTGACGGCGCCACAGCTGTCCGACGCCGTCAGCAGTGCGCTGAGCGGCGAGCCCCGCGGACTGATCATCGACCTCACGAGCACCGAGTTCCTGGCCTCCGCCGGCATGAGCGCACTGGTCACGGCGTACGAGGCGATCGCACCCGGCGGCTTGTTCGGCGTCGTCGCCGACGGCCCGTCGACGTCCCGGCCGATTCAACTGGTCGGACTCGATCAGACGCTCACTCTCTACCCGACCCTGGACCAGGCCATCGCCGCGATGGCGTGAGTGCTCTCAGTCACGACGCATCCTCGTCCGGAAGCCGGCCCTGGAAGTGCACGATGTCGTGTGCCATCGATGAGATGGACCGAGACTCCGCGTACGCCCGGGCACGCAGCCGCAAGCCCGCGTCGGCAACGGACGTCCCCCAGCGAATGGACAGCATGCCGACTGCAGCGTGCACGTCAGCACGCGCGAATCGATGACTTCCCTCCCACCGCGGATAGTGCGCCTCGTCGAGCGACCATCGGTAATTCTCGAGTTCACCCAACACCACCGCACCAAGACGGACCGTGAGTACGTGCGCTGCAGTGTTCTGCGACGACGTGAGCGCGGAGTTCTGTCGCCGGTAGAGCTCCAGCACACCAAGCTGCGCGCCGCCGGCGAAAATCGGGTAGGCGAAGATCCCCCGGACACCGACCTCGTCGAGCACTTCTGAGCTGAACGCCGGCCACTTCGCCGCAGCGGTCTCCTCACCGAGGTCAGCCGTCATGATCGACTCACCGCCAACGAATGCATCCATACACGGACCTTCGCCGAGGGTGAACTGCAACTCATCGATGCGCGCTGCCACGGAGTCGGTCGCGCACAACAGGTCACGAGACCGAGCGGCATCGGTCATTATCGCCACGGCCGCTC
Organism: Williamsia sp. 1135; assembly: GCF_002095395.1. Classification (GTDB taxonomy): domain Bacteria; phylum Actinomycetota; class Actinomycetes; order Mycobacteriales; family Mycobacteriaceae; genus Williamsia. The sequence continues at coordinate 160,154 of NZ_MJEI01000099.1, read as the reverse complement.
CGTCGACACCGACGTCATCGACACTCATCGCCGCTAGTCTGTTTGTGTTGGGCATACACGCACTTCCCACCTGCGCGTCCTCCCGCCCCGAATCCTCCGACACGATCACTACCCTTCGCTTCTCGAACACGAGGGGTACTACCCGGATTCGGCGAATCTCATGCGTACGTTTTCCGCAGCGACCTGCGGGGTAGTTATGGGTGACCTGAGCCGTTCGCGCGTTGTGACGAGATGAGCGCCGGCCGCCAGCCATTCGAGGAGAAGTCGGACAATTGCGTCCGCGCGATCTTCCGCCCGTAACCGCCAGCAGGAAGATCACACCATGCGTGCTTTTGTCACCGGCTCGACCGGTTATATCGGATCTCGACTGATCCCGGCCCTGCTCGAGTCGGGCCACGAGGTTGTTGCGGGAATGCGCGATCCAGACCGCGCCTCCGAGTTCGGGTGGGCTGACGCGGTGCAGGTCCGCCATTTCGATCTACAAGAGCCCGACAGCATTTCCGCTGCGATCGCCGACACAGACGTGGCGTACTTCCTGGTCCATTCCATGGATGACAAAGGGTTCGAGGAGAGAGACGCCGCCGGTGCGCATGCCTTCGCCGACGCCTGCGGCCTGGCGGACGTACGTCAGATCGTCTACCTGTCCGGACTCATCCCAGAGGGTGTCGAACTCTCTGACCACCTCGCCTCGCGTCAAGAGGTCGAGCGAATCTTCCTCGACGCCGAGACCCCTGCGAACGTGCAACGGGCGGCGCTGATCATCGGTGCCGGATCGACCTCGTTCGAACTCGTCCGGCGGCTCATCGAGCGTCTCCCCGTCTTGCCGATTCCGAAGTGGATGAACACCCGGGTGCAGCCGATCGCGACCGAAGATGTCATCACGGCCCTCGTCGACGCCGGCACCGGGGAGCCGACCAACGGCCATCACGATCTGGGCGGCCCCGACCGACTCAGCTATCCCGAACTCATCGGGCTCATCGCGGATGAACTCGACGTCCGCCGGCCCCGCCCCTCGATTCCCGGGATCCCGACCGGCCTCGTAGGCCGGGTCGCAGCGGCAATCACCGGGATACCGAGGAACACGGTCGTCGAACTGGTCGACAGCCTGCGCCACGACATGATCTGCGGCCCCGACCCCCGCAGCGAGCAACGGCTCTCGACCCGAGAAGCGGTCAGGCGGTCGTTGAACCCCGCCCGATCCGGAACCGACATCGGCGGCGATCACCAGACCGCCGACCAGGCCGACCCCGCCTGAGGCGTGACGCCACACGCGGTGGCGCGGGGGCCCGCACAGGCCCCCGCGCCACCGACCAGGTGTCACTCAAGCACTGTTCAGCGAACCGGGCCGAGCACTGCCACCGAATTGTGCCCTCCCATACCGAGCGACGACTTGACGGTGATCCCCGGCTCCATGCGGACAAGGCCGTCGACCAGGCGAGCATCACCTTCGGCGACCGACGGCGCACCCGGGACCACACCATCGGTGTAACTCATTGCCGCAGCCGCGATCTCGACGGCCGCAGCCGCTGCCTGGCAATGCCCGGCCAGCGGTTTGACCGAGTAGATACCGATATCACTCGGCAACAGCGCGGTCGCCGCAGCCGCTTCTGCGGCATCACACTGCGCGGTTCCCGGACCGTGGGCGTTGAGGTACGACACCTGGTCGGCCTCGACATCTGCATCGGTCAGAGCGCCTGTGAAGCAACCCTTGACGTGCTCGAGCGACGGATCGACCGATGTGACATGGTAGCCGTCGTGATTCATGGCTCCACCCAGCAGGTCGAGATATCCGTCGGTGTCCTGCTTGGACAGCACGAAACCGACAGCAGCCTCTCCGAATACAAAACCTCGACTACCGGTTTGAAACGGTCGGCAGGCGTCAAGCGGCTCGGCATCGGTGATGGCCACCCCGAGTCGCACGAACTGCGAGACCACCTCGGGGGTCGCAGACAGGTCCGTCGACAACACGATCACGTCGTCGACGGTGTCGGTGTCGAGCCACATCTTCGCTGTCAGCAAGGCGACGGTGCCGGACGTGCACATCGCGGAGACATTGACCGCCGGCCCATGGAATCCGTAGTCGCGCATGAGGAGCGACGCCGGGGTCGAGGGCGCCATACCCAGGTACTGGCGAACCGACAACCCCTCACCCTGGCCGGGCTGGAACGCGCGGCTCAACTCGAGGTCGCCCAGGACCGTGGCATGGACGAGACCGACCCGCTGGCCGGGAGTCCATCCGTGCGCCAGGGCATCCTCGATGGCCTCCCGTGCGGCCCACCGCATGGCCCGGGCGAATCGCGTCGATCCGTCTTCGACGTTGCCGCCGGAGGGGATCCGCGACACCCAACCGGACTCGCTCGGACTGCCGCCGAAGCCCGCTGTGAGCTCGGCTGCGGGCTTTCCGGATGCCAGACCTGTCCACAACGCCTGCCTTCCCCAGCCGTACCCCGTGACAGCGCCCAGTCCCGCGATCCGGGCGTTAGCAATAGAATTCATTCTGGCCTCTTTCCGTGAAATGGTATGTGCACAAATGCGTGCCCCTATACCGTCCCTGACCTGCATGATTTGTGCGAACGACTATGGTTAATTTCATTCGCAAATCATCTCGAAGTGATGTTGCCGCCAGAACCGATCGGGGATCAGGACCGGCTGTGAACAGGGAGGGAAGTGCACGTGAGCGAAAGTGACAACGCGTCGCCGGCCCTCTCCGACGGTGAAGACAAACTCGTCGTACCCGTCGAGCCGGATTCCGCCGAGTCGCTCGCCAAGCGATACCGCCTGCTCGTCGAACTCAGCCCGGACGCGATCTGCGTCCACGAGGGCGGCGTCGTCGTCTACGTGAACCCTGCCGGGCTCCGGCTGGCGCGGGCGCAGTCCATCGACCAGATGGTCGGGCATTGGATCACCGAGTTCGTCCACCCCGATTCGATTCCGGGCATGCTCGAGAGGCTGGCGAGCCTCGGTGAGGAAGACACCGCAACCGAGCCCGCCGAAGCCCTCATGCTGTTGACCGACGGCACCACAAAACTCGCAGAGATCGTCTCGGTGCGAACCGAGTGGCAGGGCCGCCCCGCGTTCCAGGTCATCATGCGCGACATCTCGACCAAGAAGGCCGCGGAAGACGCCCTGAAATACCAGGCCGCTCTGGTCGATCACGTGAGCGATGCCGTGATCGCCATTTCCGCGGAGGGAGTAGTCCAGGCGTGGAATCCGGCCGCCGAGAAGGTATACGGCACGTCCGCGTCGAAGGCACTCGGCCGCGACCTGACCGACGTGATCGGCGCCGCCTTCGTCCCCCGCGAAGCCCTCGCGCTCGGTGGCACGATCGAGAGCGTCCATCGTCATCGAGACGGCGCCATCCGGAACGTCCGGGTATCGGTGACCGCGATGGGTGCAGGCTATGTGCTGCTGTGCGCTGACCTGACCGCCGCTCGCCGCGCGATCGAGTTGTTCGGCACCGTGGTCTCGGAACTGACCGAGGCCGTCCTCGTCCTGAACCCGGACGGCTTCATCGAGATGGCCAACCCCGCCTCGGCCACCCTCCTCGGGCTCGATCCATCGACGGTCCCCGGCGCCCACCTCGGAAGTCTGCCCGTCATGTTCCCCAATGACGACATCCGGGCACTCGTCGACCACATGCGCCAGACCGGCGACGGATTCACCGGCAAGCTGGCCACTCGAACCGACGGCGAACATCGGTGGTTCTCGGTGACCTGCAAGGCATTCGACGTCGATCTCGACGAGCCGAGGGCGATCGCCTCGTACACCGACATCACCCAGCAGGTTCTCGACGCCGAACAACAGCGCCATCGCGCGAGCCACGACAGCCTCACGGGGTTGCTCAACCACGACGGTCTACTGAAACAACTCGACACGCAGCTGGCACCGGACGCCGAACGGCCCAGTCCGATCAATGTGCACTTCCTCGACCTCGACCGCTTCAAGATCATCAACGATTCGCTGGGCCATGGCCACGGGGACCAGGTGCTCCGGGTGGTGGCGGGGCGCCTCGCTGCGGCCGCAGGGCCCGGCTCGTCCGTAGGCCGGATCGGGGGCGACGAGTTCAGCATCGTCAGCCCCGGTGACGCCACCGGTTCAGCCTCGGCTCGAAAGCAGGCCGAACACCTGCTGACGGCGATCACCGAGTCCCCGATCGATACCGGCATCTCCAGTGTCCGGATGACCGCGAGCATCGGTTCGGTGTCCACGACCGAGGGTGAGAACCGCTCAGGCGGTGACCTTTTGCGCGACGCCGACATCGCGCTCTACTACGCGAAGCAGTCCGGCCGCGCGCGCTCCGCAGTCTTCGATGTGCGGCTGCGGCGCGAGTTCCAGTTCCGGCAGCAGCTCGAACAGGATCTGCGCGCGGCAATCGCTTCTCCGGCCGGCGGCCAGCTCGGCAACCGTTACGAGCTGATCCACGACACCGCGACCGGCCGGGTGGTGGGCATGGAGGCCACGCTCTGCTGGCACCACCCGATTCACCACGAGATCGAACCGAACACATTCAATACTTTGGCCGATCACATCGGACTCGGCGACGCGCTCGGGCGGCTCAACCTCTCGAAGGCGCTGCACGACCTGAACAACGTCTTCGGCTACCGCGCGGGCGAACTCACGCTCGCCATCACGGTGTCGCCCCGTCAGTTCTGCGACGACCGGCTCCCGCAGAGTGTGGCCACGGCACTCGAGGAATGCGGTGTCCACCCCGGCGACCTACGACTCGACGTCACCGAAACCGCCTTCGCCGCAGACGAATTCTCCGAGGGCATCCGGCCGCTCGATCAGCTGCGGCGATTGCGCGAACTCGGGGTCGAGGTCGCCATCGACAACTTCGGCGCGGGCTATTCCTCACTGGTCCAACTGCAGCAGGTCGACGTCATCAAGATCGCCCCGACGTTCATCCGAGATCTGACGACCTCGCACTTCGCGGACACGGTCATCCAGAGCATCGTCGCGATTGCCAGGGCCGCGGACATGACCGTGATCGCCACCGGTGTCGAGACGGCAGCACAACTCGAGGCGGTCGCTGCGGCCGGTTGTCAGCAGGCGCAGGGGCCGTTCTTGCACTCCCCGGAATCAGCAGCCGCCGCGGCGGCACGACTTCACTAGCAAAGACGGATTGCCTTCTGTCCCGTAAAACCATGCGTTGCAGGCAAACCCAGGTGTTGCAACACCTGGGTTTGCCCGGAACGACTGGGTTTGTGGCGGGATGCTCAGTCGCGGGGCGGGGGCTCCACATTGACGCCACCGGACTCGTGCTCGGGACCGGCATCAGGATGGCTCGCCGGAACCCGCGACCGGAAGCGAGCGGCCTCGCTCACCCGTTCCGGGTCGGCCGCGCTGTGCGGAGGCCGATGGAAGGGGTCGGGCTTGGGGCGCGGCTTTCCACCCGGCAGTGCCAGCCGGAAGATGGCGCGGTGCACCTGACCCCACTGCTGACCGAAGGGGCCGGAGTTGTACGGCAACTCATAACGCTCGCAGATGTCCTTCACCTTCGGGGCGACCTGTGAGTAGCGAGTGCTGGGCATATCCGGGTAGAGGTGGTGCTCGACCTGGTAACCGAGGTTGCCGGAGATGACGTGGAACAGCGGGCTGCCCTCGATGTTCGCCGAGCCGAGCAGCTGCCGCAGGTACCAGCCACCGCGGGTCTCGTTCTCGGTTTCCGCTTTGCTGAAGGTGTAGGTCTGGTCGGGAAAGTGGCCGCAGAAGATGATCGCGTGCGCCCACACGTTCCGGATGATGTTGGCGGTGAAGTCCGCAGCGAAAGTTGCCAGGAACGTCTGCTCCACACCCGGTAGTGCACGGTCCATGACGGCGGCAACAGACTTCGATCGCTTGCCCGCCCCGGGAGCGCGGCGGAGCCGGCTCGCCAGCCTGGACGTCTTGGGCTGCTTGATGTTGCCGCCTGACGCGAGCTGGGTCAGCGCGAAAGCGCCGGCGCTGATCGCGGGCCAGCCGATGTAATCCTTGATCACCTGCCGCCGCATCTTGACTCCGATCCCCTTGAGGTCGTGCCACAGCTCGGACGTCGACTTCTCGCCCTTACGGATGGCGTCGAGGTCGAGATCGTGTAGGGCGACGCCCCATTCGAAGAACGCGGTGAGCAGGAAGTTGTAGAACGGCTGCGCGAGGTAGACGGGGTTCCACGGCTGATGCGGATCGATCCGCATGATCTCGTAGCCGAGGTCCTTGTCCTTGCCGCGGATGTTGGTGAACGTGTGGTGGATGTAGTTGTGCGAGTGCTTCCACGCCTCCGCGGTGGACGCGGTGTCCCAGTCCCACACCGACGAGTGGATATCTGGATCGTTCATCCAGTCCCACTGTCCGTGCATGACGTTGTGGCCGATCTCCATGTTCTCGAGAATCTTGGCCATACCCAGGCAGGACGTGCCGGCCACCCATGCCACCTTGGATCGTGATCCGAGCAGCAGGACCCGACCCGCGACGGCGAGGTTGCGCTGGGTGGCGATCACCGTCTTGATGTATCGACGGTCGGCGTCTCCGAGGTCGCCGTAGACCTCGTCGTGGATGGCGTCGAACTCCTTGCCCAACTGCTCGATCGTCTCGTCGGACAGATGGGCCAGCGGACTCCGCGGGTCCGGCTTGCTGGACGTTCTTGTTTCCCGCTTCGCTTCGTGGATCGTCATATTTCTCCTTCGATCTACAGGTCGATCTCGACATCGCCTTCGGCGCTGTTCACACAGATCCGCACCGAGGCTCCGGCCGGCTCGCTGACTTCACCGGTACGCAGGTCTCTGAGTTGCCCAGATTTCAGGGTTCCGACACACGTGTGGCAGATCCCGATCCGGCAGCCGTACTTGAGTTCGAGTCCGGCATCTTCGCCTGCGGCGAGGATGGTCTGTCCGGGTTCACATTTGGCATCGGTCTTGCTCTTCACGAATCGCACCCCACCGCCCTCGCCATCGCCCGCGTTCCCGCCGATGACCGGCTGAAATCGTTCGAAGTGGATGCGGTCGGAGAGGTCGTTGTTCTCCCAGTGCTCGACGAGGGAGTCCAACAGTTCTTCAGGGCCCGAGCACAGCGCTTCCCGCTCGCGCCAGTCCGGGCACAGGTCGTCGAGATCCTCGGGCTTGATACGCCCGTCGTCACCGGTCAGTCGAATGATCAGCTGCATCCCGTCCTGCCGACTGTCCATCTCCTGCAGGTCCCTGTGGAACATGACCTGGTCCTCGGTGCGTGCGGAGTGGATCACCACCACGTCGTTCATGGCGTCGTTGTGGTCCAGACTTCGCAGCATGCTCATGATCGGCGTGATACCGCTGCCGGCGCTGATGAACAGCAGCTTTTCCGGACGCGGATCGGGCAACGTGAAGACGCCCTCGATCTCGCCGAGCCGGATGATCTCGCCTGGCCGGATCTTCCGGACCAGGTAGGGCGACACCACACCGTTCTCGACGAGTTTCGGCGTGACGGCGATCAGGCCGTCGCGCGGCTCAGGGTCTGACGTCAATGAATATGCCCGCCAATGGAAGACACCGTCGATCACCAGGCCAAGCCGGACGTACTGTCCCGGCATGTGCCCCGGCCACTGGTATCCGGGTCTGATCCAGACCGTAGCGGCATCCGCGCCCTCGGGCCGAACCTCCTCGATTCGCCCGCGCAGTTCTTTAGTGGTCCACAGCGGGTTGATCATCTCGAGGTAATCGTCGGGCTCCAGCGGGCTGAACAGATGACTGATCGCCTTGAGAGCCTGACGTCGCAACGTCGGGACGTTGGGTTTCGCGCCGCGTTCAGCCATGACGGCACCAGACTGCGTTGTCACACCAGACGGGGCGGGACAGGGTCGTGCTCGGTGGAACGTTCACGTGGACAACTCCCGGGCCAAGTTCGCGCATCCTGGGGATACGCGCATGTCGGTCACCTGCATCGGGGCTTGACAGGTGTGGCTGCAACTAACAGTGTGCCCGCTTGTGGCAGGCTACGTGTGACCTTACGTCGCACTAACAGCAGCGTCAGTCGATTCGGGAAACGCAGGCGACATCGTCTGCACTGGGTTCGCGGGCCGTCAACTCTGACTGCCATGAGCCTCGGCGTCAGCGCACCGACGCACACGCCGGACACAGCGTGCGGTGGTCGTTGATGTCCCAACCATTTGCTGCGGCAACCACTTCCGCGTCGGCGCGGTGCCCGACAGCCACCACTCTGAATCGGTGTTCGCATCGATCACACCGCACCGTCCAGGCTTCGTTGCCGGTGTCGCTGTGCCTACTCGTCATTCCGGCGACAGTCATCGGCGACCGGCCCCGGGGCTCGCGGACGTGCGTGACAGCATAGGTGCCACTCGGCACATATCCGGAGCACCCCGAGCGGTACGGACCATTCGGTAAGCAGTCATCTTCACGCCTCTCCAGGGACTCCAATACAAAAGTGCCGGCCCGCTTGTCTGGGGGGGTCAACAGCAGTGCGTGGCCCCGAGCATTCACCCCCACCACGCGTCGAACCGCCAGGCGGTCGACTGCTGGTCCAGTGTTCCCAGCCGCGGGTGATGTCAAACACGCTCTGGCGTCCATCCGTCGGTGGGCGGTTTCAGATCGGCATCCCGGGGCATCCTGGCACGGTGATGGACAGGCCGGCTGCGGCATCGACGCCCACCGACACCCGCGTCCGGGTCACGGCCGAACTGGGCACCACCGTCCGTGATGCCTCGGGCCGACTCTCCCGGGGAGACCTTGCCGGCACGGCCGCCACCCTGACGTACTACTCCGCGATCGCCATCGTGCCGTGGTTGCTGTTCGCCGTCTGGAGCATCAGCTGGTTCGACGACACGGATGAGGTCCAACAGCGATTGCTTTCTTTGCGTGTGCTGATTCCGCCGGACATGGGTGCGCGATCGGCCTACGACGCTCTCGTCGATGCGGGTGTGCACGCCGGCCTGCTGAGCGCGTTGGTGCTGATGTTCCCCGCGTCGTTCTATGGCGAGGGGCTTCGCCGGTCGGCGCTGTTGTTGTCGCCCGAGTCGAAGCCGACCATTGCAGGAGACGAAGCGGAGCGGAGTTCAACCCTGGGTGCCTGGAGGGCGCGCGGCACAGTCCTTGCCCTGTTCGTCGTGGTGCCGCCGCTGGCGTGGATCTATTCGACGATCGGTAAGCAGCTGGTCGGCCTCACCCCAGAAGGTGGTGGCAGCGGTTTCGGCGACCTCGTCCTGCGTTACTACCTGGGTTTCCTGACGACCTGGCTCATGCTGGCGGTATTGCTGACCTGGGTTTTCCGCTTCGTCATGCCAGGGGCCCCGCGATGGCGCGTCGCGGTGGTCGGGGCACTCGTCACTGCGTCGATGCTGGCCGGCTTCCTCCAGGGTTTCGCGCTGTTCCTCTCCATCCCCATCGATGTCGGCCTCCCGTTCGCAGGGCTGACGGTGGTCGGCGGGGTCGTCGCGGTGGGCTTGTGGTTGTGGATACTGCATATGGTGCTGATCGCGGGATGGTCGCTCACGCGCTCGATCGACGCCACGGTGGACAGTCGGGTCGGTACGCCGACCAGGAAAGGGAGATCTTGAGCCAGATCGTCGTGATCGGCGCCGGCGTCGGAGGATTGGCGGCGGCAGCCCGGCTGGCAGCACAGGGTCACTCCGTCACACTGATCGAGCAGGCACCCGTGGTGGGCGGGAAGCTCGGCGTCGAGCAGGTCGACGGATTCGTCTTCGACACCGGCCCCTCACTGCTGACCCTCCCTCACGTGCTCGATGACCTCTTCGCAGCCATCGGCGGGCCCCCCACCGCCGACGAACTACCGCTTCGGCGGCTCGAGATCGCCTGCCGATACACCTTCCCCGACGGCGTCGTACTGGACCTGCCCGGTGAAGCGGCCGAGATCCCGCGCGCACTCGACGCCGCGCTAGGGCCCGGACGTGGCGCGCAGTGGAGCGCCTTCTCCGAACGGGCCGAACGTATCTGGGACGCCACCCTGACACCGTTCCTGGAATCGCCGATCGACGTCCGGACGATGCTCCGACTCTCCCGCCGACTTCGCGACCTGACGACCATCGCACCGTGGAAGTCTCTGCGCGGACTCGGCACGTCCTACCTGTCGGACCCTCGGCTACGCATGCTGCTCGACCGCTATGCCACCTACACGGGGTCCGATCCGAGGCAGGCACCCGCCGCTTTGGCCAGCGTTCCGTACGCGGAACAAGCCTACGGCTCCTGGTATGTCGACGGCGGGCTCGGCCGCATCGCCGCCGTGTTGCTGAACCGGGCGCAAGTACTGGGTGTGGAGGTTCGCCTCGGTACCCAGGTCACCGAGATCCTCACCGATGCAACCGGGGTCCGCGGAGTGCAGCTGTCCGACGGCTCCGTGACCGACGCCGAGTTCGTGGTGGCCAACGCAGACGCCCAGCAGGTCTTCAACGACTTGCTCTCCCCCGATCATCCGGGCGCGCGCCGCGCGGCTCGACGACTTCGCCGCACCACACGTTCACTGTCGGGGTTCGTGCTGTTGCTGGCACTCGATGATCCTCCGAGCGATCAACCGCACCATCACGTGCTGTTCGCCGAGGACTACGACGAGGAGTTCGACGCGGTGTTCGGGCGCAAGGGCAGACCGCGCCCGGTTCCCCGCCCCACCATTTACGTGAGCGCGCCGGCGGACCATACGTTGACGCCCGACGCCCGGTCCGGGGCCTGGTTCGTCCTGGTCAACGCGCCACCGCATGACCCTGCAGAGGGCACCGACTGGGACGCGCCCGGGCTACGGGAGGAATATGCCGACCAGATCCTCGACCTGATGGCCGCGCGCGGCCTGGATGTGTCCGACCGGATCCGGCACCGAGTGATCATCAGTCCCGCTGACCTCCAGCGGCGGACACTGACCCCCGGCGGGTCGATCTACGGCACCTCGTCGAACGGTGCGCTGGCTGCGTTCTTGCGGCCCTCGAATCGGAGTCCGGTGCCCGGGCTGTATCTCGTCGGCGGATCGTCGCATCCCGGTGGCGGTCTTCCCCTGGTGATGATGTCCGCCGCGATCGTTGCGAACATGATCGGCGTGGCCGACTGACGGCTGCTATCGGCGGAACTGCAGGTGAACGGCAACCAGCAGGTGCACGAGCCCGACCACCGCCAGCAGCCCAGCAGCGATCGAATACAGCGTCACCAGGCTCGCCCCGTCGATCCAGGGCAGCACGGTTACCCCCGAGTTGCCTTGCACACCACACGATTCCACTACTCGCCGCGGCAAGTGAAGTGACGATCACCCGCGACGGCCGTTCCCACCACGTCAGTGCACCGGGACCTTCCATCCCGGCTGCCTGAGCGCTGGCGCGTACCGACTCGAGCATCAGCGTCGTCACAGCAAGGCCGACGCCGAGCCACACCGGAGCGCCGAGGATCACGAGGGTGAGTATCAGCAGCAGATCCGAACAGCGGTCCGCGAACGGATCGAGCACCCGACCCCAACGGGATGCGGTGCCCGTCCGCAATGCGATTGCCCCGTCCACGCCGTCGAGCACGGCCCCCACCAGCACAAACACCAGTGCGAGCAGCGGCCACGCGGAGCCGGCGAGCGCAATCATGGGAACCGACGCCGTCACCAGGACCCCGAGAACCGTCGCGACACTCGGGCTCACACCCGCCCGGATGAGTGGGCTCGCACATGCATGCGCGATACGTACCCAGCCCCTGATCCAGACCGAGCTCACCGGATCGATACCGCCGTGTAGCCGCGACCAACCCGCAAAAGCATCCTCACGGGAAAACGTCGACGTCATGGACGGTGAGTACCTTGCCTGTCCGAATCCCAAACCAGACAACGTGATCCATTGCAGCAATATCGACCAGGTGAGAGTGTCGTCGAGCCCCGGCAGCAAGGGTTTGCGGCCGACGACGTCGGGGTACCAGGCGCTCAGTCCATCGCGGCTCCACCTGTTCCACGTTGTCGCAGCCTGCCTTTCGCGTCAGATCACACTCGAGGGAAGCCGATGCGCGTCACACTCCGCCGATTGCCGGATCAGGTGATGGTCATCACGGGCGCCTCGAGCGGCATCGGTCTGGTCACCGCCCGCCGCGCCGCGCTGGCCGGGGCGGCGGTGGTGCTCGCCGCCAGGAACGAGGCCGCACTCGCCGACATCGTCGACGACATCCGGCGCCGCGGCGGGAGCGCGGTCGCAGTGACCGCCGACGTCGGGATCGAGTCCGACGTCGCACGCATCGCCGACACCGCGATCTCCACCTACGGTCGATTCGACACCTGGGTGAACAATGCCGGGGTCGCCATGTTCGGGAGCGCCGACCAGGTGTCGGTCGACGACATGCACCGCCTGTTCGACACCAACTACTGGGGTGCTGTGTACGGCTCGCTGGCGCTCGCGCGGCACATCGCCGGACGCCAGGACGGCATACACGGCGGCGCGCTGATCATGGTCGGCAGCACGCTCGGTAACCGGGCAATCGCGGCGCAGTCGACCTACTCCGGCTCCAAGCACGCACTCCGCGGCTACACCGACGCGTTTCGCTCCGAGCAGGAGGCCAAAGGTTCACCCGTCTCGGTGACCCTGGTCCATCCCGGACGTATCGACACCCCCCACGTCGAACACGCACACCACTATCCCGGCGCTCGCCGGCCGCACGCTCGGCTGCGGCAACCGCCGGAAACGGTCGCAAACGCGATACTCCGCGCTGCCCAACTCCCCGTCCGAGATGTCTACGTAGGCGCGTGGTCCCGGAGCGCCGCGGTCGCGAGCGCAATCGCACCCGGCACCACCGATCGGCTGGTCACCCGATATCTGCGATGGTCACTGCGGTCCGGTCGACCGACGACCGCGGAGACGACCACCGAGACGAGAAGCGACGAGCCGGACCACTCGGGCACCAGCGCACTGCATTACTTCGGATCCGGAGGCCGTGAGCGCGGCCGGCATCGCTGACATCGGGCACCCGGGTCGTGGCAAGATGGGCGGTTGGTCGAAACGAAGCCCACCTCGACCTGCCATCGCTAGCACCGTTCTTTGGAGTCCCATGCCTGACGACGAGCAGACCATCACCGATATCCATATCGCGATCGCCGATCTGGCACGTGGCCTGCACGGGAGCGATCAGCAAGCGCTGGACGAAGTACTCGGAAGTGTCGTCACGGCTGCGGTCGAGAACGTGGCAGGTGCCGAACACGCCGGGATCACCGTCACGACCAACCGAGACTCGTTGAGCACTCAGGTCTCGACTGATCCGCTGGTCGACACCCACAACAAGATCCAGGTGACCCACCAGCAGGGACCCTGCCTGGAGGCCGCGTGGGAAGAACCCGTGGTGCGGGTAAACGATCTGACGACCGAGACCCGGTGGCCCAAGTACGCTGCCGATGCCGTCGCGATGACCCCGTTCCGCTCGATCCTCTCGTTTCGTCTCTACACCCACAGCGAGACGCTGGGGTCGATGACGTTGTACTCGCTCACACCCAACTCATTCCCTGATGACGCCGAAGAGATCGGGCTCCTCTACGCGGCACACGCTGCCGTCGCGTGGGCGGCCACCGAGCGTGGCGCTCAGTTCCGTAGCGCCCTGGCCAGTCGCGACATCATCGGCCAGGCCAAGGGCATGATCATGGAACGTTTCGACATCAATGCGGTGCAGGCGTTCAATCTGCTGCGAAAGCTGTCCCAGGACAGCAACATTCCGCTTGCGAAGCTCGCCCAGGACCTCGTGCACAAGGACCACCCGCCGGAGTGAGGCTCCTCGCTCGCTCACGGCGAGCTCTATGATGTTGTCGCGCAACGGCATGTACCCGTATGAAGAAAGTTGTTGCGAAACGATATGTGTTTTGCAAGGATGAATTCAGGTTGAAAACCAGCCGCGCCCAGCGCTGGCCACTCCTGCGTATCCAGCGCCTCCCCGTCCACAGTGAGGGGCGTTTGCAATGATGACGTCACAACTCGTTCTCGACCAGTCAACCTCCGGCCGTCCGCGCTCGGTGATCGCCTCGGACGACCACGTCGAGGTCACCGTTCTGAACGTGCACGGCGACCTCGACCAGACGACCGAACCCCGGTTCGTCGAATCAGTCGATTGCACCTTGTCCACGGCCCCATCCGTCCTGATCGTCGACCTGACGCAGACCCGGTTCCTGGGCTGCGCCGGCATGGCCGCCCTCATGGCAATGGAAAAGGCCCAGGCCAACGGGATAGGGTTTGCGGTCGCCGCCGTCGGGCCTGCGACCGCCCGGCCCATGCACCAGGTCGGCCTGTCCGCGGAGATCGCGATCTACCCGACCGTCGCGTGCGCGTCGCGGGCCACGCGGGAAGCGACGTCCGAGGACCCGCCCACACCGGTGCACACCGAGGTCGGGGGCGCACGATGAGCCTGCAGGCACCCCGGAAGTCCGCGGCCGAGGATCGAACGCACGAATCATCCGGCCACACCGCGCGCTCGCGCGACGACCGGGTCGCACCCGATGTGCGTTGGCCGAGCCCGAGCCCTCTCGATTCGTGGTGGACCCAGGTGATGACGGGCGGCGAGCAGAAGGGCGCATGACTGTCAGCCCTGCGCGGCCGCGACGATCACTCTGGTCACCGCCGCCGGCTGGGAGACGAGTGATGCGTGGGCTGCGTCGACCTCGAAGGTGTGACCGGGAGCAGCCCGCGAGGCCATGAAGCGTTGCAGCGCAGGCGGAATGACCCTGTCCTGCGCGGACACCAGGTACCAGCTCGGGACCTTCTGCCATGACGGCGCGCCCGACGGCTCGAGGTTGGCGACCAGGGCCGCCGATTTCTGGTGCGCGAACATGTCTGCGGCGACCGCAGGCGTGACGTCCTGGGCGAAGATCTCCCGGAAGTACTCGCGTGCGATGTAGCCGTCCACGTTCTTGCCTGCGATACCGGTCTGGTCGTCGACGACCTTCAGTTGCAACGCAGGTGGCAGTAGCCGACTGCCGGGAAAAGTGATCGGATTGAGCAGGCCCTGCACGAACTCACCCTGCTGCGGCGCGAATGCGGCGATGTACACGTTCGCCACCACGTCCGGGTCGTGTGTGTTGGTGATGACTGCGCCGCCGTAAGAATGTCCGACGAGCACGATCGGGCCCGAGATCGTCGACAGCTGCTTTTCGAGGAGAGCTGAGTCGTGGGAGGGGCCACGGAGAGGATTGTCGAACAACTGCACCGGATATCCCTGAGCGGCCAGCTCTGTCGCGACGTCCTTCCAGCCCGACGAATCGGCGAACGCTCCATGCACCAGCACGACAGTCGGTTTCGCCGTCTCCGCAGAAGCCGGAGCCGCCGACAGCCCGAGTACCGAGAGGAACAGAGCGACGAGAGTCGCGGCGAGCAGCGACCGGCGGACCGGTGGTCTCGGAGCGGTGTTTGACATGGCAAGCCTTTCGATGTGAACCAAGGTGGGCTCACCTTATGCGCGCCTGCCCGGGGCCATCTGACCCTGCGCGCACATCCCTGTTCCCACAGCGCACCGGAATACCGACCCTGCCGTGGATCCGCCGTCGGCTAGCATCGGCGACCAGCTACCACTGAGCGCACGAGGACCGGCAGAACGCCAGTTCTCGGCGTCACCGAGGAGGAGAGTCTTGAAGCTCGCAGGCGTAGGTATCTGGAGTTCGCAGTTGCGTTACGGCGATCTCGCCCAGTCCGCGGAGGCAGCCGCAGAGCTCGACGAGTTGGGGTACTCGGCGTTGTGGATCCCGGACGTGGGCGGCCCGGTGTTCGATGCAGTCGCCAATCTCCTGCGAGCGACGACCGAGTCGGTCATCGCGACGGGCATCCTCAACCTCTGGATGCACGAACCGGCCGATGTCGCGGCGCAGTACACCACCCTGACCGGCAGGCACGGGGACCGGCTGCTGCTCGGCATCGGGGTCTCGCACGCGCCGTTGATCGACGCGGGCAATCCGGGCCGGTACAAGAAGCCTCTCGCGGCCACCGAAGCGTTCCTCGAGGGGCTCGATGCCGCCGAGGAGACGGTCCCCGTCGAGGCACGTGTGTTGGCCGCTTTGGGCCCGAAGATGCTGCGGCTGTCCGCAACTCGTGCCAACGGGTCGCATCCGTACCTGGTCACCCCGGATTTCACCGCCACGGCCCGAGAAACCCTGGGCGAAGGCCCACTGCTGCTGCCCGAGCAGACCGCGATCCTGACCACCGATGCCGACCACGCCCGCTCGATCGGCACCGAATGGCTCCGCAGCTATCTGCAACTGCCGAACTACGCGAACAATCTGCTGCGGTCGGGGTTCACCCAGGAGGACATCGACACGGTGTCGGACCGGTTGTTCGACGCGATCATCGCGTGGGGCGACGAGGCCGCCATCGCACGCCGGGTGGACGAACACCGGTCGGCGGGTGCCGATCACGTCTGCGTCCAAGTGCTCGACACCGATCCGCAGGCGTATCCGCGCGAGCAGTGGCGGCGGCTTGCGGCCGCCCTGAACTGATACCGATCCGGGGGCGCTGAAAAACACACCGAGCTTGCCAGACCATACAGCTGCCCGCGCATGTATGGTCAGATCATGGTTGCCTCCTTCACCGAGTTGGCCCGGGCAGACGGCGGCGGACTGGTCGCCGCCACTCCGGGTCCCGATCTCGCCGCGGCCGGATACGACGAGACCGAGTTCGCGGTGCGCGGCGAGGCGCGGTCCTTCGAGGTCGCACCACCTGAAAGCGGCGACCCCGTGACGGTGACCGGCGTCGCCGATTTCTGCACTCGCGCGCTGGTGCGACAACCGGCCGAGAGCGCACGCTGCAGCGGCAACGTCGTCGTGGAATGGCTCAATGTCAGCAGTGGCTCCGATGCCGGTGCCGGATATACCTATCTCGCAGAGGAACTGGTTCGGAACGGAGATATATGGGTGGGCATCTCCGCCCAATACATCGGTGTCGCCGGCGGCCAGGGAACCGTCGGCGCCGCGGGGTCGACACCGGCCCCCGGCCTGATCGGCCAGCAGCGGTACCAGGAGCTGTCCCACCCGGGAGATATGTTTTGCTACGACATCTTCACCCAGGTCGCCGGGGCACTGGGAGGTTCGCAAGGACCCCTCGAACATGTCGACATCACCTGTTTGCTCGCAATCGGAGAATCGCAATCCGCTCTCGCGCTCACGACTTACGTCAACTGTGTGTCCCAGCTGGACAACATCTTCGACGGATTCCTGATTCACAGCCGGGCCGCCGCAGGCCTGCCGCTACACACACCTGAGCGCGCGATCGACCTGCTACCCGTCTTCCGGCAACCGGCGACGCCGATACGTGACGACCTCACCGTCCCTGTCTTCGTCGTTCAGACCGAGACCGACATCCTGGGCGACTTCCGCTATCACGATGCGCGACAGAAGGATGGGCCGCTGTTCCGACTGTGGGAGATAGCCGGCAACGCTCATGCCGACCGCTACCTGGTCGGTCCGTTCGAGGAGTTCCTCGGATGCTCGGGTCCGGTGAACAGGGGCCAACAGCGGTTCGTATTGCGTGCCGCGCTACGCGCACTGACCCGTTGGGTCAGGACGGGTGAGGGTCCGGCGCCTGCAGAGCGCCTGCTCACCACGAACCCCACGGAGGGTGAGATTCGTTTCGAGACAGACGATGTGGGCAATGTCTGCGGTGGTGTGCGCACACCCTGCGTCGACGTCCCCGTGGCTGTCCTCAGCGGCCTCGGGCGACAAGACGAGTCCCGGATCTGCCGCCTGTTCGGCAGAACCGATCGAATCGAGCCGGCAGTACTTGCCCAGAGATACCGCGATGTCGACGACTACCTGCGGCGG
This sequence comes from Williamsia sp. 1135, assembly GCF_002095395.1. Taxonomy (GTDB): domain Bacteria; phylum Actinomycetota; class Actinomycetes; order Mycobacteriales; family Mycobacteriaceae; genus Williamsia. The sequence goes on along the minus strand of NZ_MJEI01000099.1, from coordinate 142,448 downwards.
TACACCGCCGCCACCGACGCCGCGATCGCCGCCGGTGTCGTCCTCGAATCCGACCGCGACGAGCTCCTGGCCGATGCCGAACCCGACGCTCTGACCTGAGATCTGCTCAGTGGATCGACCCGGCCCGGTCTCCCCCGCGGACGAGATGGTGGGCCATCGTCTCGTGCAGGTCCAGCATCGGCACCACCGCCAACACGGATTCCACGCTGGGTTCGAGGCCTGCGATCAGACCCGCGATGGGTCCGCCCAGCGAGATCCCGCCGACCGACACCGGGGTGTCGTCCACGGTCGCCATCCACTGGATCAGCGCCCGCACCTCTGCGACAGCCCGCACCGTGAGTTCCACGTTGGTCAAGACATCGAAGCTGGGATAGACCCCGCCGCGACGGCGGCGCAGACCATGGCCTGGCAGCACCGGGAAGACGACGTTGTATCCGAGTTCGTGCAACTGCGCGGCACGCAATGACAGGAGATCGTCGATACGTCCTTGACCGGCGCCGTGCACCCACAGCAGCCACGGGTGACCCTTGTCCTGGTGCACGAGCATGCGGGCCGTCGCGACCGTATCCGCTTCGGATTCTTCCGCACCCGCGCGCATCGAATACACAGGGGCGCAGGTGAAGTCGATGCGGTCATAGGACATCCCCCCGAGATTCCTCCGGAGCTTGCGGGTGATCGACAACTCGGTCGGCGCGAGGTTGACCCCCACGCCCAGAGCTTTCACCGCGACGGCCTCGCGGGCACATTCGTTCACGTAGGCCCGCACCACATGCTCGTCGGGAACCGCCCGCACCATGGAGAATGCCGCGATGAAGAACTCATCGAGGGCCGACTCTCCTACCGTCCGGACTCCGAAGGACGACGGGGGAATCGAGCGGTGCGGCGGTCGCCGACTCGCCGTCCGAGCACTGACGACAGCACGCGGCATCACCTCGGCGATCAGGCTCAACCTCGTGAGGGAAGACTCGAAGCGATTGGTCCAACGGCCTCGATCGTCGCTGTCGTCAGATGTGGTCACGGCGAGACGTTCTCGTATCCAGGAGGCCCCGTGCGGCCAGGGCTTCGGTCAGTTCTTGAAGTGCCTCGCTCATCCGGCGGAGGAATCGGGCCGGGTCGGGCATCGACTCCGGCGTGGTGATCAACCGAGAGAAAGGACTCCCGCGTAGCTGTACGCGGTCAGGTTGACGTCGGCAGGTGCGATGGCCAGCGCGAACGATGTCCATGACTCGACTTTGATGTCGCCGACCCAACGGGGCCGCCTCGGCCCCGGCATGTTGGCCGTGGTCACGTTGTTCATGACCCGAGGGGCGATCGGGGCCGCGATAGGTCGAGCACGCGGACCCAAACGTCCTGTGTAGGTTGCCAACTGATCGGTGAGTTCGAAGCCCGTCGCCCGGCGCAGGGCCACGGATGCGGAGCAACTCTCCGCCGTCCTGCGCACCCGTTCTATCGGGTCGGCAACCTCCGTGTGGAGATACGCTGCAGCCGTCGCCAGATCGTTGCCCTCGGTCCTGGTCGACGTCAGGTCCCGGCACACCCCGAACATCGCCACCGACGGATTGGAGCTCACCTCGTCGCGAGCGATCATCTCCTGACGGACCGCCGCCGCGACGATGCCATGGAAGACACCGTTGACCGTGGTGCCGGTCGCGACTGCCGCGCGCTGAACATCGGCCAGTTCCAGCACACTTCGAGCACATCGGCGGCGATGCGCACTGGGGGTGCTGAAACTGGTCCGCTGCGCACCCATGAAACGTGGCACCAGAGCGCGGCGATCGAACCGATATGCCGCGCGCGCCGTGCGGGCGACGCCGGCGACGACCGACGGCAGATCGGCGACCAGCCGCAGGGTGTCGCGGCGCGCCAGTGCTCGCATCTGCCGACGATCGAGATCCCGTCCGTCCGCGACGGGAGAGCCGGGCTCTGGAAGTGGGTGGCGCTGCGGCAGCGGACCACCGGCAGACTCGCTCGTGGCGTGGAGAAAACAATTCAGCGCCGCCAACCCGTCGGCCACCGCGTGATGAACCCGCACCACCACAGCCTGTCTGCCGTCGGCGAGACCGTGGACCAAGGTGAGAGCCCACAGTGGCCGCTCACGTGGCAGCCGCCTGATTGCGAGTTCGGCGAGCAGTTCATCGAAGGACTCGTCGCCGGGACCCTCCAGAGTCACCTCCTCCAGGTGCTGGTCCAATCGGAAGTCGGTATCGGTCACCCAAAAGGGCCGCGCCCGGTGCCCACGGATCGAGGTCACGCGCTGCGTCGCCCTTGGGAACGCGCCGAGATGCAGAGCCAGGGCGGTGCGGATCTCCTCGAGACTCAACGGACTTCCGCGACGCCCGGTGTCGAGGATTCCGAGCTTGAGCGTGTGCATCGGCGTCGTCGCGGTTTCCATGTTCAGCATCAGGGCGTCCGGCCCGGACATTCGTTCCACGATCCCTCGCCTCCTCTGCGGGACACGCCAGCTGCTTGGCTTCGTATTTATACGAAAGGTATTCGTATTGAAGCGACCATAACAAACCGCGCCTCGGCGATCGGCATTCGTGGCCCACATCACCGCAGGCGTCGGGCGTCAGCCCGCGCGGCGAGGGTCAGCCGACAACCGCCGCGGTGACCGCACCACGCAAGATCTGCTCGAATACGTCGTCGGCGTTGCCGAACGCTGCGAAGAAGCCGGACAGCTGCAATGTGACGAAACCGCTGATCGCGGCGAACAGCGCGAGTTGCGTCTGCAAAACCCGCTCATCGGCGACCCCCGCCGTGCGGATCATGACAGCGAGCGCTTCACCCGCTTCCGCGCTCGCCGCCGAGAACGCCGCGGTGTCGGCAGGGACTCGGGTCAGTGACCTGCATCGATGAGGCCACTTCGCGGCGTAGTCCACGAACACACGGGCGAGTATCCGTAGACCGTCCACCCCTGTCCGGCCCATCGCGGCCCGCTTGGCGAGGTCGCCCAGCTCACGCATGGCACGCAACTGCAGTTCGTTCTTGATCTCGTCCAGGCTCTTCACGTGGTTGTACAGCGACGAAACCCGCACGCCGAGACTCGAGGCGAGCGCTGTCATCGTCAGTGCGTCGGGACCGAATTCGTCGACCATCTGTTGAGCGGCCGCGATGACAGCCTCGTGGTTCACGCGTCGCCGACGCACTGCCGGTGCAGCCGATTCTTGTTCTGACACCGTCATAGGCCGACCTCCCGTACGAATAGGTTTCGTATGGCTACTTTACCTCTTCACTCCGGTGACGCTGCCGGACCCCACTTCGCTGCCACGACTCCCCACGGATCGGCGTACGAACCGGGATAGCCGCGATACGGAGATCTGCGGGTGAGAACTGCGCGCGCCAACCGCGACGTGGGCCGGACCACGTGGCGTCTCCACCCGGCCGCACGCCTGGTGTCGGCCATGAGATTGGCGAACGAGTGCTCCTGAAACGCGAGAACTCGCTGTGACGACTCCGTGTCCATCCAGTCGGTGGCGAACCAACTCGGGTCGTTGCCCGGATCACCTGGCCTACCCGCCGGAAAACCACCGGACAAACCGATGGCCGCCGAGGTCGCAGAGGCGATGTCGGACTGGCGCAGCCGATGGCTGTCATCGCCACCGATCAGATACACAGCCGGTTCCTTTTCGATGGTGCACGCGTTGACGAATGCGGTGGCCACATCGCGTACATCCACCGTCTGGATCCGTCCGTCAGCCGGCAGAGACGCCTCGAAGAACACGGCGTCCGGGTTGATGGTCGCACCTAGTTCCGCGGTCAGAACCCCGCCGAGTCGCAGTATCGCCCACTGCAATCCAGAAGACTGGACGATGTCTTCCGCGGCCGCTTTCTGGGTGCCGTAGACATCCGCCGGGCGACGAGGCGTCTGCGCGGTCAGCAGTTCTGTCTCGCGGTAGGGGTTGCGTGGTCCGTACACAGCAACGCTCGACGCCTGGACGAATCGGGCCGGTACGGGCATCGCCGACGCGGCGCGCACCAAATTCTCTGTCGCGCCGACATTGACCTTGCGGGCGATGTCGGGACGCGCGTAGCAGAGCGGAGGGATCACCGCCGCCAGGTGGATGATCGAATCTGGCGCGACCGAGGTGAGCAGCTTCTCGACGTCGGCGGGGTCGGTGAGATCGGCCCACCACACCTGCGCCCCAGGCCTTTTCAATGCGACCTTTCGGTTCGCAGGTGATTCCAGGTCTGTCGCCACGACGTTGTGACCCCGGCTCACCAGTTCGGTCACCACCGACGAGCCCACCAAACCAAAGGCACCCGTCACCAGGACGGTCTGAGCGGTGGTCATGGCGGGCTCGCTTTCCGTTGATCCGTCGACTGCGACCACACCATACATTGGCGCGAAAGTGTATGGTCTATTTGTGTATGTCAGGGCGATCGAAGAGCAACGCCGGTCGCCGAACGGTCGGCGACGCCGGTTCGGGATCGGACCATGAGAACCCACGGCTGGTCCGGCGCCACCCCGAAATCCGACGACGAGGCCGTCGACCGAATACTCACCGCCGCACGTACCGTCGTCGACGAACGCGGCGACGACTTCAACATCGCGGAGGTCGCTCGCCTGCTCGGCGTCACCCGCCAAACGGTGTACCGGTATTTCTCGCGCGCAGATGAACTCCTCGCCGCGACGGCCATTCGAGCGGCCGACGACTACCTCGCAGAACTGGCAGAACACCTCGTGGGTGAAGTCCGTCCCGCCCAGGCCGTCATCGAAGCAGTTGCGTACACGCTGGAGACCCTGCCCCGGCAGCCCCACCTGAGTGTGCTGCTCGCCCCGTCCCAGCAGGGCAAGTATTCGGCGGGCATAACGTCGGACACCGCTCGCGGCTTCGGACAGATGATGCTGAGTCGTCTCGACATCGATTGGCAGGCCGCAGGATTCGACGAACGAGCGCTGGACGAACTGGTCGAGTTCGTTCTCCGGCTCATCCAGTCGTTCGTGATCGATCCCGGTAGCCCACCCCGCAACGCAGAAGATCTGCGAAGCTACCTCGAACGATGGCTCGGCCCTGCGCTCATGTATCCGCGGCCGTGACCGATGAAGTGCGCCGACCGCGAACTCGTGGTGGAGGACATACGGATCGAACGTATCGAAGGCGTCCCAACCGACGCATCCCCCTCGGGTCCGCCAGGCGGACCAACTCCGTAACAATATGGGGAACGGAGGATGTCGCGCAAGCGAAACCGCCGAATTATTCTCGCTGCCGGCAGATCACGATGGCAGGATCTGCCGCACCCGCGCAGCCTCTCGCGTGAGGTGGTCGCCTTCTCCGACACTGGTCGCCAGCCGGGACGCTTCCGAATACAGCGCAGCAGCCCGTTTGAGATCACCTGCTCGTTCATGCAGGTAGGCCCGCACTGCGGTATGGCGCGGTAGATCCGGGCTGACGTCCGACAGGGCGGCCAACCCCGCCTGCGGACCGTCCGCCTCCCCGACCGCGACCGCACGGTTCAGCCGGACCACCGGACTGTCGGTGAGGGCCACCAATTCGTCGTACCACTCCACGATCTGGACCCAATCGGTCTCGGGCGTGCTCGTGGCGTCGGCGTGCAGCGCCGCGATCGCCGCCTGTGCCTGGTATTCACCGAGGCGATCGCGGGCCAACGCGGTATGCAGGATCGTCACGCCCTCGGCGATCAGGCGCGAGTCCCACCGCGACCTGTCCTGCTCCGCCAGCGGAATGAGACGTCCTCCCGCGCCCGTGCGGGTCTCGCGGCGGGCGTGATGAAGGAGCATCAACGCCAACAGACCGGCGACCTCCGGCTCGTCGGTCAGCGCGACGAGCTGGCGGGTGATCCGGATTGCCTCGGCCGCCAGATCGACATCCCCGCCGTAGCCCTCGTTGAACACGAGGTAGAGGACCCGCAACACGGTGTGGAGGTCACCGGGCTCATCGAGCCGAATACCGGCGATCCGCCGCTTGGCCCGGCTGATTCGTTGCGCCATCGTCGCTTCCGGGATCAGATACGCCAGCGCGATCTGCCTCGTGGTCAGACCACCGACCGCTCGCAGCGTCAACGCCACGGCGGATGCCGGTGGCAGCGTCGGGTGCGCGCAGAGGAAGTAGAGCGCAAGCGTGTCGTCCACAGCCGACGCCTGCCCGGGCGGGGGCTCGAGGTCCACCGCGACTTCCCGACCGCGACGCGAGGAGTCGGAGCGGGTGGCGTCGATGAACCTGCGCCACGCCACCGAGACCAGCCACGCCTTGGGATCCCGTGGCGGATCGGCCGGCCAGACGTCCAGCGCCTGGATCAAGGCCTCCTGCACGGCGTCCTCGGCCGACGCGAAATCCGCTCCACGCCGGACGAGGACGCCGATCACTGCGGGAACCAGTTCCCGCAGCAGCGCAGAGTTCACTCGGTGACAGTCGTCGGGGCCGTGAGGAAGGGCCGAACCTCCAGCCACTCGTGGATCGGCTCGCCGCCGGCGCCCGGTGCGGCAGAAAGCTCGCCCGACAGCTGATAGGCGCGTTCTTGCGACTCCACATCGATGACCATCCAGCCGGCGATGAGGTCCTTCGTCTCGGCGAACGGGCCATCGGTGACCGGTGGACGACCTTCGCCGTCGTATCGCACGAACGTGCCCTCCTGCGAGAGCGCCTGCGAGTCGACGAACTCGCCGGAGTCCCGCAGTCGATCCGCGAAGTCGTTCATGTACTGCATGTGAGCATCGACCTCCTCCGGTGTCCACTCGTCCATCGGGGTGGAGTTGATTCCCGGGCCACCGCGGTAGTGCTTGAGCATCAGATATTTCATGTTTATTCTCCTTCGTCGTCGCGGCCCCTTGTGGCCGCTCGTACCACTAGGACGGAGCCGACGTCCCATTCTCGACATGGTCGCGGAAAAAGTTTCGAGGATCTTGTCGACTCACGGTTGCTGAACGTTCTGGGCCCGGTCGCCTACGGCCTCGTCTGCGCAGGTCTCATCCACTACGGGTGACGACAGCGCTCGAACCAGGCTGACAAGCTGATCGCGCCGCCACGGTCGCAACACCTCCGGTCAGGCCGCCCGGCCTGCGGGAATCAGCTTCTGGAGGTCCGATGACCACGCCCACCCCGGACGTCGATCTGGTCACGGTCGTGCGCTCGAAAGCTTATGCGGTGGCGCTCCTGCTGGCAGCGGCCCTGGGCATCCCGATCTCTCTGGTCGCCTACGGTTTCCTGGCCGCCGTCACGAAGATCCAGAAGTACGTGTTCCGAGACCTACCCGGTGACATCTTCTCCGGCGGTACACCTTCGTGGTGGCCCATCCCGTGGCTCATGCTCTGCGGCGTGTTGACCGCCCTGACCATCCGATACCTGCCCGGCAACGCAGGACACTCCCCCGCCTTCGGCTTCCACGCCGGAGGCACGCCGGTGGACAAAGAGCTTCCCGGCATCATCCTGGCCTCACTGGCCACGCTCAGTCTGGGCGCAGTCCTCGGCCCGGAAGCTCCGCTGATCGCGATCGGAGGCGGTCTCGCCGTCCTGACTGTGCACCTGCTGAAGAAGGACGCACCACCGATGGCGCTGGTCATCATGGCCTCGGCGGGAAGTTTCACCGCCATCAGCACCCTGTTCGGTTCACCGATCCTCGCAGCGTTCTTGATCATGGAGGCAGCCGGAATCGGAGGCGCAACACTGAGTCTGGTAGCTGTACCGGGGCTTCTCGCATCCGGCATCGGCGCCGTGGTCTTCATCGGACTCGACAACCTGACCGGGCTCGGCACCTTCTCGCTGGCGCTGACATCGGTCCCGACAGCGGTGAATCCGACCGTCGCGACCCTGTGCTGGGCAGTCGTCGTGGGAGCCTTCGCCGCTGCGCTGGGCTGGGTGATCCGCTGGATCGGACTGGCATTGCGGCCCGTCGTGCATTCGAGCCGTGTCCTTGTCACGGCGGGAATCGGATTGCTCATCGGCCTGACCGCGACCGCCTATCAACTGATCTCCGGACACACGTTCACGCAGGTGTTGTTCTCCGGGCAAGACGCCCTGCCCGACCTCGTCGCGCATGCCGCCGACTATTCGGTGGGCGTGCTGCTGCTCCTGGGCCTCTGCAAGACGTTCGTCTACTCGATCTCGTTGAGCGCCTTCCGCGGTGGACCCGTCTTCCCGGCGATCTTCATCGGCGCCGTCCTCGGCATCGCCATCAGCGGACTGCCGGGCATGAGCTCGGCGCCCGCGATCGCGATGGGTATCGGTGCCATGTGTGCCGTGATGTTGCGACTCCCGCTGACGTCTGCGCTGCTCGGCATTCTGCTGCTCGGCGCAGACGGGGTGTCGGTCACGCCGCAGGTGGTGGTCGCAGTCGCGGTTGCCTTCGTCCTCATCAACGTGCTGCCGACCACCGGTACGAAGGAGTAGCCGATCGACCTGGGGCGGTGACCGCGGGCGCGCGATGTGGGCACGTGCCGGACACTCATCGCCAGATGACCCCTATCCCGGCAGCCAGCAAGGACAGTCCGCCGACTGCGTAGAAGAGTGCGCGGGGCACGGCTTCCCCGGTGCGTCGCTGCCGGGCATTACCCATGCCGAGCAGGCCGCCGAGCACCACGAGGATGACCAGCTTGATACTCACCTTGACGTAGTTGATGTCGGTGCCGGCGGGCCACGGCGCGGCGAGGATCGCGCCGCTGATGAGCGACACCAGCAGGCCGTAGTCCATGACCCGAGTCGTGCGCAGTCGTCGCGTTGCCGCTTCGGTGGCCCAGGCGCCGAAGGTCGCGGCGAAGCCGATCAGATGGATCCAGATGACGACGTCCCGCAATGTTTCCATGCACTGTCTTTCTTCGACTTGCCGGCGGCGACCTGACCGCCGCGCCGTAGTTTCAGTTAGACTGCAACTTGTGTGGAAGTGTTGTCAACATGGCCGATGAACAGCCCGGCCCCGACTCGGCCCTCTCGACCCCTACGCCGAGCGCGGCATTTCTCCTGTCGGTCCTCGGTCGCCAGATCCGCGACCGGGTCGACGCCGCGCTGCACAGCGAGGGCATCGCCGTCCGCCACGTCTCTGCTCTCGGCCACCTGTCGCGAAATCCAGGACTGTCGTACAGCGAACTCGGCCGCAGGGCGGCCGTGACGCCGCAGAGCATGCAGGCGACGCTGAACAAACTCGAGGAGATCGGCGCGGTCGAGAGAATCGGCGGCGGCGGCCGAGGGCGCAGCGCGCGGCTTTTCGTCACCGACGAAGGACAACGCCTGATCGACGTCGGGATGGCGTCATACGCCGAGGTCGATCAAGCCCTCACCGAGCACCTCGGGCAAGACACGCTGCGAGAGCTGATCCCCTCGCTCATGCGAGCGTTCCGGGCATTCGCCGCCGCTCCCGAAGACCGTTGAGGGTTTCCCCAGCACGCCTGTGGGTATCGTCGTATAAGAATCACCTTCTCCTTGGAGAAGAGGATCAGTTTCATCTCATGGTCGACACCACGAAAGGCAGCCGGAATGACCTCAGAGAACTCCCAACCCGACGTCGAGGCGACGGACGACGTGCTGGCACCCGCCACCCCCGGATCGGAAAAGCTGGGATCGCCCGCGTCCCCACCCGCCGACCCGGACGACGACGCCGTCCTGGCACCGGCAACCCCCGGGGCAGAACATCTGGGTGACGCCACCGACGATGCCTAGGTGACAGACAGTTGAACTTCTCGCCACCCGACCGCCGCCGGCCGTATCGATGCGTAGCAGCGACACGGTTACGCACCGGCGGTGCGTTGGGTGGCAGGCCCCCGACCGACCCGTTCGTACGCACGATCTCGAGTCCGACGTGATACTGGTAGATGAAGACAGGAAGATCCCTGCCGCACGTGACGAACATGGAGACGAACGCGATTATGAACGCAAAGCAGCCGACGATCATCTACACACTGACAGACGAGGCGCCGATGCTTGCGACCCACGCATTCCTGCCTGTCATCCGTGCGTTTGCCGATGCTGCCGACATCAACGTCGAGTCCACCGACATCTCAGTGGCCGCCCGCATCCTCGCCGAGTTCAGCGATCTCCTGCCTGAAGACCAGCGGGTGCCGGACAACCTCGGCGAGCTGGGGCGACTGACGCAGCTGCCCGAGACCAACATCATCAAATTGCCGAACATCAGTGCCTCGGTGCCACAGCTACTGGCTGCGATCAAGGAACTCCAGGCGAAGGGTTACAAACTTCCCGACTTCCCGGGCAACCCGAAGACGGACGAGGAAACCGAGATCCGGGACCGGTACACCAAGTGCCTCGGCAGTGCGGTCAATCCCGTATTGCGAGAAGGCAACTCAGACCGTCGCGCGCCCAAGGCCGTCAAAGAATATGCACGTAAGCATCCGCACAGCATGACCGAGTGGTCGCCCGCATCGCGGACCCATGTAGCGCACATGCGTGAGGGCGATTTCTACCACGGCGAGAAGTCGACCACCGTCGACGGTGACCGTGAAGTGAAGATGGAACTACTCACCGACAGCGGCGAGACCATCGTCCTCAAGCCCAAGGTCTCGCTGACCGACGGTGACGTGATCGACAGCATGTTCATGAGCAAGAAAGCGCTCATCGAGTTCTACGAAGAGCAGATGGAGGACGCCTACAAGACCGGCGTCATGTTCTCGCTCCACGTGAAGGCGACGATGATGCGGGTCTCGCATCCCATCGTTTTCGGCCACGCCGTGCGGGTCTTCTACAAAGACGCGTTCGCGAAGCACGGCGACCTGTTCGAGGAACTCGGCGTCAACGTCAACAATGGCCTGTCGGATCTCTACGACAAGATCGAGTCGCTCCCCGCGTCCCAGCGCGAAGAGATCATCGACGACCTGCACAAGTGCCATGAGCATCGCCCAGAACTCGCCATGGTCGATTCGGCCCGGGGCATCTCGAACTTCCACTCCCCCAGCGACGTGATCGTCGACGCGTCGATGCCCGCGATGATTCGCGCGGGCGGCAAGATGTGGGGCGCCGACGGCCGGCCCAAGGACACCAAGGCGGTCAACCCCGAGTCGACGTTCTCCCGCATCTATCAAGAGATGGTCAACTTCTGTAAGACCAACGGCGCGTTCGACCCGACCACCATGGGCACCGTTCCCAACGTCGGCTTGATGGCGCAGAAGGCCGAGGAGTACGGCTCACACGACAAGACCTTCGAGGTCCCCCAGGGCGGCACCGCCAACATCACCGACCTCGCCACCGGAGAGGTTCTGCTCACGCAGACCGTGGAGGCCGGTGACATCTGGCGACTGTGCATCGTCAAGGACGCGCCCATCCAGGATTGGGTCAAGCTCGCCGTCACGCGCACCCGCGACTCCGGGATCCCGGTGATCTTCTGGCTCGACCCGTACCGTCCGCACGAGAACGAGTTGATCAAGAAGGTCAACAAGTACCTCAAAGACCACGACACCGACGGCCTCGACATCCAGATCATGTCGCAGGTCCGTGCCATGCGATACACCCTCGAGCGGGTTGTCCGCGGCCTGGACACCATCTCCGCAACGGGCAACATCCTCCGCGATTACCTCACGGACCTGTTCCCGATCCTCGAACTCGGCACCAGCGCCAAGATGCTCTCGATCGTCCCGCTCATGGCAGGCGGCGGACTGTACGAGACGGGCGCAGGCGGTTCCGCACCCAAGCACGTCAAGCAGTTGCTGGAAGAGAACCATCTGCGCTGGGACTCGCTCGGGGAGTTCCTCGCCCTCGCCGTCAGCCTCGAAGACCTGGGAAAGAAGACCGGTGACGCGCGGGCGAAGATCCTGTCCAAGACCCTCGATGCGGCAACCGGCAAATTGCTGGAGAACAACAAGGGACCGTCGCGCAAGGTCGGCGAGATCGACAACCGTGGCAGCCAGTTCTACCTCGCCCTGTACTGGGCGAAGGAGCTGGCCGACCAGACCGACGACAAGGATTTGCAAAAGCACTTCGCCGCACTGGCAGAGACGCTGAGCAAGAACGAGGACACCATCATCAAGGAACTGAGCGACGCGCAGGGCGAGCCCGTGGACATCGGTGGCTACTACTTCCCCGATCCCGAGGTCACCGCTGCTGTGATGCGTCCGAGCAAGACCTTCAACGAAGCGCTGGGGTCGGCCCTCAAGTAGGCACTCGCCCACAGCTGCTCTACTCATCGCAATCTGCTCCACTTCCAGCACGCTGGAAGTGGAGCAGATTCGTTCGAGTGGAGCACATCTCGCTCGTTCGGTCATCGCAGGCACTGAAGTTTGTGCTTAGCCACGCTAATGTAAGCCGTGATTCCTACCCGCCGGCCGACGATTCGCCGGCTCCAATTGTTGGCGACCGCAGCAGCACTCATCGTCACCGGCGTCATGTTCCCGGCGACCGCCTACGCCGATCCGGCGCCGGACTCCGGCCCCCACGTGACGTCGCTCAGCCACGTACAAGACAGCCGCTGGGAGATCACCGTGCACTCCCCGGCCATGGGTGCCGACATCCCGTTCCAGCTGATTCGGCCTTCCGGCGACCTTCGCGGCGCCCCAACGGTCTACTTGCTCAACGGCGCCGGCGGCGGCGAGGACGGGTCGGGGTGGTTGGAGGAGACCGCAGGCCGTAGAGCTGACCGGCAGCGAAGGGACATGGGAAGCGAACGCGCCGTTGAGAGTCCATGCATCTGTTGTTGCCTCGTGGCCGTATTTGCGGACGTTGACGCACTTCTGGGGCACTCCGCGGCTGCACCGTCGGCACATGCCGCACGCCGTGCCCACGGTCCACACGACCCGATCTCCGGGGGTCGCCGCCGCACCTGGTCCGGCGGAGACCACACGTCCGACGGCTTCATGTCCCAGGATCGTCGGGACGGGTGTGGTCCGGCGTCCACCGACGGTGTGCACATCACTTCCGCAGATCGTCGCCAGTTCGTTCTCGATCAACATCTCACCGTCGCCGAGAACGGGTGGCGCAACTTCGGTGAGCGTGAAGCCGCTCCCCGACCAGACTGCGGCAGTGGCGATCACGCCGCCCCCAGCCGGCGCCGGACCGCACCGCTGAGCAGGTCGACCGCGACTACCATGACGAGCACCATGAGGATGTAGGTCAACATCTGATCGAATCGGAACAGTGCGATCGACTGGTTGATGAGGAAGCCGATACCTCCCGCGCCGACCAGGCCGAGCACCAGGGATGACCGCACGTTGACGTCGAAGCGGTACAGCAGCAGCCCGACGCATTGAGGGACCACCGATGGGAGTACGGCGTGGACGGCCACTTGCGCGCTCGACGCTCCGCCGACGCGTAGCGCCTCGGTCGGACCGTCATCAATCTCTTCCATCGTTTCTGACCACAGCTTCGCCATCACGCCCGAGTTGTGGAAGATCAAGGCCAGCACGCCGGCAAACGGTCCCAACCCCACGGCCGTGACGAAGATGAGCGCGAAGACGATGTCCGGAACCGCACGCAGAAATGACATCACGCCTCGAGCGGCTTGATACACAAACGAATTGCGCGATGTGGTGCGTGCCCCGAGGACCGCGAGCGCCACGGAGAACGGGATCGACAGGGTGGTGCCCACCAGCGCGATGGCGAGTGTCACCAGACACGCCTCGATACCCGGCTGGACGACCGTCGACCACGACAGGTCGGGCGGGATGGCAGAGGAGAGGAAGTCGACCATGCCCGACCAGCCACCGATCAGCGCCGACACCGAGAAGTCGGTGAGCGTGAACGCCCAGATGTGGACCACTATCAGGCCGACGGCTATGAGTGCGCCGGCGATCAGGCCCAGGCGCCGGCGCGGTCGCGTCGGCACCGGCAGTCGAGGAAGAGTCAAGGTCGTCATCGGTCCGTCTCCTCGGAAAGGTAGAGCCGTGCGACGACGTCGTCGTCGATCTGATCAGGTCTGGCCGAGAACGTGATTCGACCGTCCGAGAGTCCGACGAGGCGATCACAGTGCCTGCGTGCGAGATCTGGTTGATGCAGGACCGCGGCGACCGCGATGCCATCGCCTGCGAGAGAACACAGCAGTCGCATGACCTGTTCGGCCGCAGCAGGGTCGAGCGCCGAGACGGGTTCGTCAGCGAGCAGAACAGGCGCGCGTTGGCACAGCGCACGGGCGATTGCCACCCGCTGCTGCTGACCGCCGGACAGACGACCGGCACGATCATGAGCACGATCGGCGAGGCCGACTCTGTCGAGGCAGCCCATGGCCTCCTCCTTGAGCTCTCGACCGAACGCCCACGTCGACCACGAGTGACGGATGTCGAGTCGACCGAGTGCGCCGGCGCACACGTTGTCGAGTACCGACCTCCGCGGGATCAGGTGGATCTTCTGGAACACCATCGCCGCCGACCGGGGGTCCCTCGAATGCATGTCGACGGGCCGTCCCGCGACCGTGATGCGTCCGTCCGTGGTTGTCGCCAGTCCGACCACACATCGCAGCAGGGTCGACTTCCCGGAACCGTTGGCACCCAGGACGCCGACCACCTCGCCGGCAGCGACGTCGAGATCAACCCCGTCCAAGACCACCTTGTTGCCGTACCGCACCCTGATACCCCGAATTGCGAGTGCCGACGACGACTGGGACGCAGCGATGTTGAGGTCCACAGTCGACGCGACGCGGGTCATTCGACATCCTTGGACGTGAGTCCCAGTGCCGAAGCCAGGTCGAACAGGGGCTGGTAGGTGCTCTGGTCGACCGGGAGCAGCTGGCCGGCGGGCTCGACGTCGAGGAGTGCGCCTGCCTTCTCCACCGCCTCCGGTGGCAGGTTCAGCAATGCCTCGGCGACAGCCTTCTGGAACTCGGGACTGGTGCTGCCGGACACCGTGATCGGATCGTTGGGGATGGGTTCGGAGGTCCAGACCTGCCGGAACTTCGTCGGATCGAACGCGCCTTCCTTGACCGAGGTGTTGAGTTGCTGCGAATTGATCTCAGCGGCATTGACTTTGCCGTTGGCCAGTGCCAACAGGGCCTCGGGGTGACCACCGGCGTAGGTGATGTTCACATCACCCTCCTTGATGCCGGCGTTCTTCAACGCCATCCGTGGCAGACCGTCCCCCGAGGTCGATCCGGGCTCCGACAGCGCCAGATCCTTGCCGCGGAGATCGTCTATGGATCGGATGTCCGAGTCTGCGGGCACCCAGATACCCGCGGTGTAGGTAGAGAGCACACCGTCTGCGGTACCGAAGGACGCGAGCGGCTTGGCATCGGCTTCCTGTCCGGCAAACACATACCCGAGCGGACCGAACACGCCGAGCTCCATCTGCCCGTTGCGCATCGCGAGTACCTCGGCCGAGTAGCTGTCGACGACGGTGACCTCGACCGGGCAATTCAGCTTTTCGGACAGTCCGTCGGCCACCACCTGGAACGCCGGGGTGAGCTTTGCGGGATCCTCGAACGGCTCCACGCCGAACCGGATCTTGCCGTTCGGGCAGGTAGGTGAGGCGGCGGCGCTGTCACTGCCGTCTCCGCAGGCGGCGACGACCGACATTGCGACCGTGACGGCGGCCATCACTGCACACGAGCGACGACGAATGGTGCGGGACATGATTTCTCCTGATGGTGATGAGTCGAGCGGGGGGTGAAGTAGGGCAGTTCAGGGCGATTCAGAGCAGGTCGTTCAACACGGTGGGGGCCAATCCGAGCGCTGTGGTCATACCGATTCCCGACGTCACCGACACGACCCGAACAGAGGGGGCAGGCCGGGCGACGAGAAAGTCGGTCAGCGGTGAGGTCGCATAGACGCCACGCCATCGGCGGGCCACGCGTAGCGGCGCACCGAAGAGCCGGGCGCCCTCGCGCAGCAGGAGTTCGGCGTTTCGCTCGTCGTCGAACGGGGTGTGGGTGCGGGCGTTGTGATGGGTGTCGCCGAGGACGAGCGCGCCACTGGGCCGTTGCGTGAGCATGAGATTCATCTCGACGTCGAGGAGTTCTGGCGATTCGATTTCGAAGCGGGAACGGACAGCGGCAGCCGAGGGCATGGCCGCGAACCCGGCGTACCGCAGCATCGACAGGCCGGTCAGCAACGCCGGTTCGATGCGAAGTCCATGCGGCGCCTCGACTTCCAGCATCTGGAGGCGACACCGTTGCACCTGCCAGTCCGCGGCGATCTGCGGATACAACCTGTCGACGTCGTGGCCGACAGCGTGGACAGCAGTGCGTGCGTGAACGGAACCATTCGGGGTTCGCACCGCGACCCCGTTCTCATCGGTATCGATGGAAGTGACCTGTGAGCCCCAATGGAACTCGACACCTTCTGCAGCGAGCCACGTGGCGAGGGACCCTACCGCACGTTCGGGGTCGACCCTCAGATCAAGCGGCAGATACGCGGCTTCCAGCACTTCGGCGCCACCGATCACGGCGCTGCGATCGGCTCGATCGAGCCATCGGGCCTGCTCTGCGCCCCGGGTGTCGATGAACTCGGCCAGGACGGCGACTTCATCTTCTGTGCGGGCGAGAACGACTGTGCCGCACTCCTCTACCCCGAACTCCGCTTTGCGGCCGAGTTCGAGCCAGCGCTCGCGAGCCACCAACGCCAACTCGAGGCCCCGGCCATCCTGCGCGGTGGTGCACACGTGACCGAAGTTGCGAATCGAAGCACCCACCGCGTATTCGTCACGTTCGACGACCGCAACCGACGCGCCCCGTGAGAGCGCCTCGGCCGCATGCGCGAGGCCGACGATTCCAGCACCGACGATCACCAGGTCGTGACGGTTGTGTGTTGAGGTCATGCGACAACCGTGACCGCCGAGACCAACTGCGGTCAAGACCTCAGCGCAACTTGTTTGTACAAGTTTGCCGAACGTTTACCTTGCAGTTCGGGACAGCAACCCCGAATTGAGGCATGCTAAGTCTGTTCGTGGTGGAGTTGTTCAAACAGGTTCGATCGACAGAAAGAAGGTGTCGGATGGCCGTTCCCTTACATACGAGGGTCGCCGATGTGCTGCGCAACGAAATCCTGGACGGCACACTACCCGTCGGGTCCGCGCTACCGTCAGAGTCCAGTCTGTGTGCGCGTTTCGAGGCGTCACGGGGCACAGTGCGCGCCGCGCTCGCCACGGTGCGGCACGAGGGACTCATCAGCGTGAGCCGCGGTCGCCCGCCGATCGTCCGCGAGGCGGCGGTGGCACAACCGTTCGAGACGTTCATGTCGTTCACCACCTGGGCGAACAACATCGGGCGCGTCCCCGGCCAGCGCACGATCGAAGTTGCCCGACGAGGTGCTAGCGCGGTCGCCGCGGCCTCCCTCGGCGTAGAGGAGGGCGAACCCGTCGTCGACGTGCTGCGCCTCCGAACACTTGACGGCACACCCGCCATGCTCGAACGCTCCAGTTTCATCGAGCCCGTCGGGCGCATGCTTTTCGACTTCGATCCGGACTCGGGTTCGATCTACGCCTACCTCCTCGGGCGTGGAGCCGACCTGTTCGAGGGCAGGCACACGATCGACGCTGTCGCCGCCTCCGACGTAGACGCAGCGCAACTCGACATCGATCCCGGCGCTCCCCTGCTGCGGGAGAGGCGTCGTGCGGTCGATCATGCCGGCAAACCCATCGAGTACGCCGACGACCGGTACCGCCCGGACAAGGTCACGTTCACCATCGACAACACCCAACCCGCATCCACTCGCGCCATCGGCGACATGCGCATCGTGAAAGAGAGCTCATGACCACTCGCACCTTCGACCTCGCCGCGCTCGACATGGCCGGCACCACCGTCGACGAGGGAGGACTTGTCTACGACGTACTCGATCGCGTCGTGTCAGACGCCGTCGGTCACCCGGTACCGCACGATCTTCTCGCCCGATGGAAAGGGACCAGCAAGCGAGAAGCCATCGCCGGCCTTCTCGCCGAACTCGGTGAACCGGCCGAGACCACGCGGGTCGACGTGGTGTTCGCCGACTTCGTCGAACGCCTCACGACCGCCTATCGCGACGCCCCGCCCAAGCCGGTGGCAGGAATCGGTGAGACCTTCTCCGCGCTGCACGAAGCCGGCGTCAAGATCGCGCTACAGACCGGGTATTCGTCCGACATCGCACAAGCCATACTCGACGGCCTGGGCTGGACGGTCGGCGGCTATCCCAGCGACACCGTGGACGCGTTGATCACCAGTGACCTCGTCCCGGCCAGCCGTCCGGCTCCGTATCTGATCTATCGCTGCATGGAGGCAACCGGCGTGACCGATGTGCGGCGAGTACTTGTCGCAGGTGACACCCCCAGCGACGTTCTGGCCGGACACAATGCCGCAGCCGGTTTCGTCGTCGGCGTGCTATCCGGCTCCTTCGGCGCGGAAACCCTTGAGCAACAACCTCTCACCCACATACTGCCGAGCGCGGCAGACGTTACTCAACTGCTCCACGGCGCTTCCGTCGCTACCCGGTAAAGCCTTGGGGAACGCACAGGCGACATCTACCTGACCATTCCCCGATGCATCACGCGGTCGCCGACCACACCACTGTGGTCGGCGCGGTGCATGACAACCCGGTTGTCCCACATCACGACGTCACCGGCGGACCAAGCGTGCCGAAGGACGTTGTCCTCTCGGGTCGAGTGGGTGATGAGGTAGGCGATGACCTCCGCTGTCTCTTCCGACGTCTTGCCGCTGATCGCCGCACACCTCGCCGCTGCCGACAAATAGAGCGCGGTCCTCCCCGACAACGGGTGGGCCAGGAAGATCGGATGGACAGCGGACGTTTCCGCGTCATCGCCCGGATCCACCCCGGTGACAACATGGGTCACGAGGCGGCCGGCCAGGTCCTCCCGAATCTCATCAGGGAGCGTGTCGTACGCCGCGTACTGATTGCTGAACTGGGTGTGACCACCCTCTTGGGGCACGTGCACCGCACGCAACGCGGTGTACCGGGGCGGCTGCGACACATACGTCGTGTCGACGTGAAAGGTGGACCTCGGCGGTGTCGTCCGGCCGACATTACTGATGACGTTGAGGTCAGGGTAGCCCGCGAGCGGCATCTCGCCCTTGGTGAACATCAGCTCACCGAACCGCTCCAGGAACGCGAGAAATGCCCTGTCGTCTACGTTCTGGTCTGGAATGACCACGACACCGGCCTCCGCCAGCAGCTTCTCGAGCCGGGCCATGTCGCCGCCGTCCACCTCGTCCAAGGACAGATCGGTGACGCGAGCACCGATCGGATCGACGACCTGATACTGCATCAGCGAGCCTTCTCTCGCGCGATCTCTCGCAGGCCGATGGCGAACAACTCATCGACGGTGATACCGGCGGCGGAAGCCATCACTGCGATCACGCTGCTCGGTGAGTACGAGCAGTACAGTCCGGCCTCGAGAAACCAGGGCACGCCGTCCGGATCGATCCGGAAGTCGAACAGACTGTAGTGCCGGCAACCGAGAGCGACGTGAGCGCGTCGGGCAGCGGCCCACACCGCCTCGGTCACCGGGTCGTCCACGTCGACCATCCACGCCTTGGTGGACTCTTTCGCCACCAGGTACAGCTGACCGTCGGAGGTCCGGTCCAGCTTGTCGGCGCGAGCGCGGATGGGGTGATCCTGCTCGTCGACTGCGTACTCTTCGAGGGGCAGGCACACCAACTCGCCATCGCGAACGATTATGCCGCACCGCACCTCTCGGCCCAGTGGTACGTAGGTCTCGACGAGTAGCGAATCCGAGTACAGCAGCGCATCGTCAACTGCGAGGTTCATGTCCGAGTTCTCTCGTACCAAGGTCACACCCATGGAGTTGTCGGAGTCCGCAGGTTTGACGACAACGGGCAATTCTCCGGTGTACTTCTCACCCGCCCTGAGCACCTCACCTGCGGGCACCGCGACTCCCGCCCCGGCGACGACAACGCGCGTCAAATGCTTGTCGGCCGTCAGTGCCATCACATCGGCACGGTTACCCAGGTACGGGACGCCGATCACGTCGAACAGAGACCGGTACGCCGTCATACCCGGGAGACAGAACATCTCAGGAACGATCACGTCGTAGCGTCGCGCCTGGATGTAGCCGACGGCGTCCGCGAGGGAGACCGCCCGCGCTGCAGCGATCTCGTCCGCGTTCAGCTCGCTCATGAACCGCCAGCGGCCATCAGGCGAGACGTAGGCCACCTCGATGCGGTAGCCGTCCAGACCCCTGAACGCATCTACGAAGCCCGTCGAGTACACCCGGGACAGGTCGGCGCGGAAGTAGTCGACGGGCGAGCCCGCCAGGGCGAGAACTTTCACCGGTCGCATCAGTCGCCCCCCAGCTCGACAAGCTTGCCAATGTTGAAATCGATACGCGTCCAGACTTTTCCGGTGATCAGACTCTTCACGAGCAGAGACGGGATCTGAAGATGATGAACGAGTAGATATGGGAGCGGATCCCATGCTGCGAAGATGGCGTCGCGTCCTCGTCCGATGACCCGCAGGCGATGGCGGCGACCCGGTTCGGTCAGCAACCGCCACAGCTCATGGTAGATCCAGTACGTCGGCAGTGAATCCGCGTCCGGAACGATCATCGGGTGACGGTCGTCGAGATAGGCGGAGGCCAGCTGGGGGTGGCCTTCGAACATGGTGATGGCCGAATGAGTCCGGGGATTGCACTCGATTGCGTAGGCATGCCCGTCCGCACCCTCGATGAAGTCGAACGAATACTGGCCGCTCACACCGAGCCTACCCACGAACGTCTGCACCCACGAGAGGATTTCCGGCTTGTCCACCATCTCGTAGTTGACCTGAAAGGCCGACGACTCACAGCACGCGTACACCTGTAGATTCCCTGCACGCGCGGTACCGTGCGTGCAATACTCCTGGCCTGCAATGTATTCCTGCAAGATCCACGGATCATCCTCGGAGATCGACAAGCTCGCAGCGAACTGCAGATTTCGCTCGGGCGTCTCGCGTGAGAGCTTCGTGAGGTCCATGCGCCCGACGGGGTTGTAGGCGATACGCTTCAGGATGTACTCGCGGCCGGGCGGGAAATCGAACTCCGAGATCTGGACCGGGTCGGTGATGCGCCGCGAATCCGGAACCCGGACGCCGACCGACCGCGCGAACTCCGAGAATTGGTCTTTGTCATCGACCATCCGCACCGTACGCAGATTCCCGTGGACGACGTCGCAGAAGTCTCCGAGGATCTCGCCCGCATCCGCCTCGTAGACACTGGACGCCGGGCTCGAGACCGGCACGAAGACATCGACCTCTTCCCGCTTGACCACGTCGAGCAATGCATCGGCGTAGTGCGGTGACGTCGGTTCCGGGAGGCAGTGGAACGTGTCGACGGCCTTGGAGAAACGATGGCCGGTGAACCGGTACTTCGCTGATTCGGCCAGGATGACCCGGTGCCCGGCCAGGTGGAAGGCGCGGGCGAGCGACAACGACTTCGTCATCTTGCCACCCGTGATGAGAACCGTGCGGCGCCTGCTCGTTTCGTCCACCACCGGCGGTGGCACGCGCCGGAGCACGGCGATCACAGTGACCGCGAGATCGACCGGAAACGTCGCGAGGAGTCCCGCCAGTGCACCGATTGTCCTGACCGACGACGCTGCCGTCATGGCCCGTCCGCACCCGTTCGCCGGATGAGGGTTACCCCGTCGCGCAACGGCAGCAGCACCTGCTCCACCCTGGCATCGTTGGCGACGACCCGGTTGAAGTCGGCAATCGCCTGACCGTTGGTGGAACGGGAACCATTGTTCGCGTAGGGCTCCCCTTGCAAGAGTGTGTTGTCGACGGCGATCACTCCGTGCGGCGCGAGGAGCTCACTGCCGATGAGGTAGTGGAAGTAGTCGAGGTACCCGGTCTTGTCTGCGTCGATGAACACCAGGTCGAACGGCCCGTCGAGCCGGAGAACGGTGTTCAGCGCTGGACCGACTTCCACCCGAATCCGGCTCCCTGCAGGTGATTCGGCGAAACACTGGCGGGCGACGTCGGCGACGTATGGATCGACCTCACAGGCCACCACCTCGCCGCCCTCGGGGAGCGCCTCGGCCATGGCGAGCGCCGAGTATCCGGTGAACATCCCGATGTCGAGGACCCGGCGGGCGCGGGTCATGTGGACCAGGAACTTCAGTGTCTGGCCCTCCACATGTCCCGACAGCATCTCCTGTTCCAACGGCCCCGATCCGGAGACCAGCGACCGCTCTCCCCAGCGCTCCGCCCGAGTACGCGCCGCCAGAGCGGCCAGCGCGGGTGACTCCGGGGTCGTGCACTCCTCCAGGTAGGGGTCGAGACCGCGCGCCAAGTCGCGCGCCCGTCGCAACCGGTCCTTGAGCCCCGGCGCCGGCTCGGGCGCCGCATCGACCAACTCCACGAGTTCGGCGAGCTCCACCGCAAGGATTGTCGACGGCGTGACCGGGTGCGACGGGATCGACACCATCTCAGCCATCGACGGAGGCCATCGGCGCAGATGTGAACATGTCGATCCCTGCACCCTCGCGCTCGAAGTCGAGACAGATCTTCTTGTGCACGGTGAGCGTGTCGGCGAGTTCGTCGACGGTGACGTCGTTGAGGAACTGGCATTGCCCGATCGGATTCGGTACCGCCGCCCGCAGTAGTCCATCTCGCGTCCTGAGGATGGACTGCGTTGCCTCAGCCAGCAATTCGGGGGTGAGATGGTCGCTGTCGAGGGCGAGGCCCAGGCGGTTCATCACCCCGAGGATCCGGTCGCGGTCATCGACCGAGATGAGTCCCCGCTTCTCGGCGAGCGTGGTCGACAGTGCCATGTCGATATTGATCGCATGACCGTGGAAGAACGGTTCCGGAGGCGACAGTTCGAGTGTGGGACTCCACGTGTGCCCGAACGCGATGACCCGGTCGAGCATCAGCTCATGAAGATTCGGCGCCTCGAGTTCGAGCATGGTCTCGATGGCCTGATAGGTCAGGCTGTCCGCCACTGCGCGTAGCTCTGCAGTTCCGTCCAGATGCCCGAATCGGGTGCGCAGGAGCTCGGGGCCGTACTCGTCGAGCATGTCGAAAATGGCCGAGTTACCGACCGTCGCGATCTTGATGAGCTCGGCCATACCGTTACGCACCTGGTCGGCAGGCAGGGTTCGGAGAAAAGCGAAGTCCAGCAACACTTTCTGGGAGGCATGGTAAGCGCCCAGCCGGTTCTTGTGCTTGCCGTGATTGACCGCCACCTTGATCGACACGCTGGCATCGATCAGTCCGATCAAGGTGGTCGGTATGCGGATGTACGGTGTATTGCGTCGATAACTGGCACACGCGAAACCGGCCACGTCGGTTGTGAGGCCGCCGCCCACCACCAGGACCGGTTCGGTCCGGACAAGACCGAACTCGTCGAACTTGCCGACGATGTCTTCGTAGGTGCGGAGCGATTTCGCGGTCTCGGCAATACCGACGGGAACAACCGTGAGCTGCAGATCGTGGTGGTCGAAGTACCGATGGATCTGCGTTCCGTAAAGCGCGTACACACTTTCGTCGATCACCATCAGGCAGCGGCCATAGCCGCGATAGGTATCGGCCAGGTGTGGCTGGTCGATGGAAAAGACGCCGTCGACGTACAACAGGTCGTACTCGATCTTCTCGTAGCCTTCGACGTGGAATGCGCGTTCGGTGGCGGTGACGCTGGCTTGGATGTCGCTCATCTGAATCCTCTCTGACTGCCGGTGAGCGCTAGCGATCGGTGTCGGTCAAGGCGCGCAGACGATCTGCATCGAGCTGACCGACAACCTCGACGGCTTCAGAGAAGTCGCCACTCACGGTGTTCTGATTCGGGAATGCCACGCAGATCACGGAGGCGGCTGTGGCCGCGTGCACTCCGCCGACGTTGTCCTCGATCGCGACGCACGAGCCGGCGTCTTCCCCGAGTTGATCCAGTGCGTAGTTGTACGACGCCGGGTCGGGCTTCCCCGTGTCCACCGTCGCCGAATCCACCACCACATCGAAGGTTTCGCGAGATACGTCCGGGAGTCCGGCGAGCAGCGCGGTGACGTTCTCGGGTGACGTCGTCGTGACCAGGCCGAGTTTGACGTTGTGGGTCTTCGCAGCCGCAACCGCGTCCAAGACGCCGGCACGGGGCTCGATGCCCAGCATCGCCACCAGTTCCTGAAAGATCGACGATTTGGTTGCATGAACCGCAGCCGCATCAACGGTCTCGCCACGAGACTCGGCATAGTCGGCAATACGTTGCGCACCACCGTTACTCGCCAACATGGAGATGTAGTCGTCTCGACCCCACTTCCAGTCCAATCCGTGGGCTTCGAACGCTTCGTTGAACGCACGGCGCTGAATTTCGGAGGTATCCGCAAGGGTACTGATTGATCCAAACAAGATGGCAGCCATCGTGTTCCTTCCTGGAATCCGTTGATGTCCAATGCCATTGCTCGACCTCTTCGAGTGTGAACAGACCAGGTGTCGGCAAGGACGCACCGAACATCACGAAAAGGTCACGAAAAGTCACGAAAAGATAACGGCCGCCGCGCGCGAATTGCCCACTCCCTCGCGCCAGAGCGGTAATCTTGCCTCGCACCTGATGACGGGAGACCCGATGGCGATCACACCGGACACCAAGAACTGGACATGGGTCCTCGACCGGCCGTGCCCGGACTGCGGATGCGATCCCGCGATCGTCGACTACCGGGACATACCCCGGCTGGTCATGGAGAACGCATCGGCATGGCCGACTGCGCTCGCCGGCGGTGACGCTCGCCTGCGGCCCGACGATGACACCTGGTCACCGCTGGAGTACGCGGCCCACGTTCGCGACGTGTTCACCAAGTTCACCGAACGCGTCGAGCAGATGCTGTCCCAGGATGTCCCCGAGTTCGACAATTGGGATCAGGACGCCACCGCGATCGCCGAGCGCTATCGAGATCAGGATCCCGGTGACGTGGCGACAGAACTGACGGCTGCCGCCACCCGAGTCGCCGACGCGTTCGCCGAGGTTCCGGACGACGCACTCGGTCGGCGTGGCCTGCGGAGCGACGGCAGCGAGTTCACCGTCGAAACTCTGGGGATCTACTTCATCCACGACCCCGTGCACCATCTCTACGACGTGACCGGGGACCGCTTCAGCAAGAATTGAACGGGCCGCGGACTCGGGGCCGCGATGAGTTCTCCGTCCGGCACCGGTCTAACGGAGCATGGGAATCGCATTGTCCGACGTATGGCCGGTAGTTCACGCAGAGCGAGCGCAACTCGTTGGAGACCTGAGTCGGATCCCCGACGGCTCGTGGGCGACGCCGTCACTGTGTCCGGGATGGGATGTCCACGACGTCTTGGCACACCTGGTCGACTCCGCAGGGACCTCCAGGCTTGGCTTCGTTCGGCGAATGATCGTGGCGCGTTTCGATTTCGACGAAGACAATGCCTCCGGGATCGCCAGGGCCAGAGGCGACAACCCGCGCGACACCCTGGAAGCGATGCGTGCAGTCGTCGGGTCGACGCGCACGCCGCCCGCGAACCCTGCCACTCGACTGGTCGAGGCGTTCGTCCACGGGGAGGACATTCGTCGGCCGTTGCAGATCAACGCGAGTTATCCCACCGCTTCCGTCGTCGAAGCGCTGGACTATCAGTGCAGAACCACCGTTCGCTTCGGCGACGGGCGAGAGCGCATCGAAAGGTTACGACTGGTCGCGACCGACGCCGATCTGGCAACAGGGTCCGAGAAGGGTCAGGCGGCGCATGGCCGGGCCATCGATCTGCTGCTCGCGGTGTCAGGCCGGGTGGTGCCAGAAGATGCGTTGACCGGGTCGGGCGCCGAGCAGCTCATGTCTCGTTGACACCACTTATGGGCTAGGTGTCAGGGGGCTCAATTATGAGTAGCATCCGACCTGTTGGGGCTGAACCCGAATACCTGGCCAATACCATTGCCGCGGCAATGGCATCGACTTACTTTATAACTGTACGGGAAATCATTCCTGAATTGAACAGGTTCGAGCGCTCTCGAAAATCTGCAGACACGAGAGCCGAAGCCGCGTGGACAACAGGTGGGCCGCATCCAAAAGTGTTGCACCCAACGTCGGAAGCCTTTCCGGCCGGAACCGCGTCTGCACCCCGGTCAGGCTCAGCGCCCAGGCCGGACGGCCCGATCGGTCGAATACGGCCGCCCCGATACCGTGACTCCCTTCGACGAGCAGCCCCGGGTTGACGGCGTAACCACTCTGCAGCGTCGCCGCGATCCGCCGCCGAATCGATGACTCCAAATGCATCTCACCCCAATTGCGTTCGAGGTCGGTCCGCGAGAAGAAGTCGTCGACCTCCCGCGCGGGGAGATGGGTGAGGATCACCAAGCCTGCAGAAGCGACCCCCAGCGGGAAACGGATGCCTTCGTGCAGGACGTGCGATCGCAGCGGAAAGCTGCCCTCTTGACTGAGCACGCACACCGTTTCGTCGCCGCGGCGTGCGGAGAGGAACGCGCTTTCCCCGGTGTCACGGGCGAGGCCGTCGAGGATGTCGCGGGCCTGGCCGGTGATGTCGTAGCGATTCGCGGCGCTCGCACCGAGTAGATACAACTCCGGTCCGAGCGCCCAGCGTCCGGTCTTCGTGTCCCTGTCGATCAGGCCTTCATCCGACAGTGAGGTCAGCAACCGGTGGGCGGTCGGACGGGCGATCCCGGCTGCCTTGGCCAGGTCGGTGGTCGACGCCCCGGCGGGTTCGGCGGCACCGACGGCTCGCAACAGCGAACCGACACGCGCCACCACGCTTGGGTTGTCCAGATCAGCCATGCGCCAAGTCTCGCGCGTTCACTCAGTGAACGCAATGCCCTTGAGTGTTCGCACGGCGATCAATCGGGATTCCATCAGCCCCGACCTCTTGACCTGCGAACTGGGAAAACGTTCACTGGGGCCATCGTGCAGAGCGTTTATCCAGTGAACAAGTAGGAGCATTGATGGCATCGAAGGTTGTGGGTTCCGCCGCCGACGCGGTCGCGGACATCCGAGACGCCGCGACCTTGGCGGTCGGTGGGTTCGGATTGTGCGGCATTCCTGACGCCCTGATCGGCGCCATCGCGGATGCCGGGGCAGGCGACCTCGAAGTGTTCTCCAACAATTGCGGCGTCGACGACCACGGTCTCGGCATCTTGCTGTCGCTGGGCCGCATCCGGCGCGTCACCGCCTCGTACGTCGGTGAGAACAAGGAGTTCGCGCGTCAGTACCTCGCCGGCGAACTCGAAGTCGAACTCACCCCGCAAGGCACCCTCGCCGAGCGCCTTCGTGCCGGTGGCACCGGGATACCGGCGTTCTTCACCCCAGCCGGTGTCGGAAGCCCGATCTCCGAAGGCGGAATGCCATGGCGCTATGCCGCCGACGGTTCGATCGCCATCGCCTCGCCTCCCAAGGAAACCCGGACGTTCGGCGAGAAACGCTACGTCCTGGAGGAGTCGATCAACGCCGACTTCGCGTTGGTTCATGCCGCAGTCGGCGACACCGAGGGCAACCTCGTCTTCGAGAAGACAGCGATGAACTTCAACCCCCTGGCCGCCATGGCGGGCCGCATCACCATCGCGCAGGTCGAGAAGCTCGTGCAACCAGGCGAGATCGACCCCGCATCGGTGCATCTACCCGGCGTCTTCGTCCAGCGAATCGTGCACACCGGACCACAGGACAAGCGCATCGAAAAGCGCACCGTCACAGCGACCGCAGGAGCAACCCGATGAGCGCACCGACCACTGTCACGGGATGGACCAGAGACCAGATGGCCGCGCGCGCCGCCGCCGACATGATCGACGGCGAATACGTCAACCTCGGAATCGGCCTGCCCACATTGATTCCGGGCTTTCTGACCTCCGACGTACAGGTCACCCTGCACTCCGAGAACGGCATCCTCGGCACCGGCCCGTATCCGACAGACGACGCGGTCGACGCCGACCTGATCAATGCGGGGAAAGAAACCGTCACCGTCAATCCGGGTGCAGCATTCTTCGATTCCTCGTTGTCCTTCGGCATGATTCGCGGTGGCCACATCGACACCGCAGTCCTCGGTGGCATGCAGGTCTCACGCCACGGTGACCTCGCCAACTGGATGGTCCCCGGCAAGATGGTCAAAGGCATGGGCGGGGCGATGGACCTCGTCCACGGCGCCGCCCGGGTCATCGTCCTCATGGAACACACCGACCGCAGCGGCAGCCCGAAAATCCTCGACGCCTGCACGCTGCCGCTGACCGGTGAGCGCGTGGTCAACCGCATCATCACCAACCTCGCGGTCATCGACGTCGTCGGCGACGGCACCCTCGTCCTGCGGGAGCTCGCACCCGGCGTGAGCGCCGACGACGTCATCGCAGCCACCGGTGCCGGCCTCGAGGTCGAAATCTCGTGAGCGACAACACGACTTCGGTCATCGTCGCCGGAGCACGCACACCCGTCGGCCGTCTCATGGGTTCACTGTCAGGGTTCTCGGGTTCCGATCTCGGCGGCATCGCAATCAAGGCGGCGCTCGACAAAGCCGGGATCACGGGCGATCAGGTGCAGTACGTCATCATGGGCCAGGTCCTCACCGCAGGGGCAGGGCAGATCCCCGCCCGGCAAGCCGCGGTGGCCGGAGGCATCCCGATGTCGGTGCCCGCCTTGACCGTCAACAAGGTGTGTCTGTCCGGAGTCGATGCGATCGCGCTCGCCGATCAGATCATCCGGGCGGGTGTCGTCGACATCGTGGTCGCCGGTGGGCAGGAATCCATGACCCAGGCCCCGCACATGCTCGAGAAGTCTCGTACGGGCTTCAAATACGGCGACGTGACGATGCGTGACCACCTCGCCTATGACGGGCTCCACGACATCTTCACCGATCAGGCCATGGGCGCACTCACCGACAGCGTCAACCCGCTGGCCCGCACAGACCAGGATGAGTTCGCCGCCGCGTCGCACCAGCGGGCGGCCACCGCCTGGAAGAACGGACTGTTCGCGGACGAAGTTGTGCCCGTGCCCATTCCGCAGCGTAAAGGCGAGCCGGTCATCTTCGCCCACGATGAAGGCATCCGCCCCGACACGACACCGACCACCCTCGCGCGTCTGCGACCCGCGTTCTCCCCGGAAGGCACCATCACCGCAGGCAACGCGTCGACGATCAACGACGGTGCTGCCGCGGTCGTCGTGATGAGCAAGGCCAAGGCGCACGCTCTCGGCCTCACCCCGCTCGCCGAGATCGGAGCCCACGGGATGGTCGCAGGCCCCGATTCGACGCTCCAACTGCAACCCGCGCGCGCCATTGCCGCTGCCTGTGCCACCGAAGGCATCGACCCCACAGGACTCGATCTCATCGAGATCAACGAGGCCTTTGCGGCTGTCGGTATCGCGTCGACGCGTGAGCTCGGACTCGACCCCACGAGGGTCAACGTCAACGGCGGTGCCATTGCCATTGGGCATCCCCTCGGGATGTCCGGTGCCAGAATCGCTTTGCACCTGGCGCTGGAGCTGGGGCGTCGAGGCGGTGGTGTCGGGGTCGCAGCGCTGTGCGGCGGTGGCGGACAAGGATCGGCGCTGATACTGCGCGTGCCCAAGTAACCGGTCGGCCGTTCGGCAGCGGGTGATCTACCGGCGACAGCCGGCGGCGCTGCCGTATTCTCGTCGGCATGCCATCGCCCGCTCGTGAACGGACGGGCGTCGGATCGTGGCCGCGTGAGCGGGGCACCGTGGTTCGCCGGGCCAGCACGGTGACCGACAGCACGCCATTGTCGTTCGTCATCTTCGCCGAGTCGGAGACCGCCGGGGTTCCCCTGGAGTACGAGCCGCATGCGCATCCGACTCACGAACTGGTGTGGGTTCGCGATGGA
The DNA here is from genome assembly GCF_002095395.1 of Williamsia sp. 1135. GTDB lineage: Bacteria > Actinomycetota > Actinomycetes > Mycobacteriales > Mycobacteriaceae > Williamsia. The sequence goes on along the minus strand of NZ_MJEI01000099.1, from coordinate 112,875 downwards.
ACGCTGACCGCGCTGATCGACAAACGGGTGTTCACCGTGTCCGCCGGCAGTGCGCTCTGGCTGCCGGCGGGAACGGTGCACGCGGGCCGGCTGACGGCGAACGCGCAGTTCCACGGCGCGTACTTCGCGCCCCACCACACCCCGGATACCTTCGACGGCCCCACGACGATCTCGATGACTCCCGTCCTCGAGTCCCTGCTGACCCACCTCGCACGCACCGACCTCGACGACGATGCCCGAGCGCGGGCGGAACTCGTGGTCTTCGACGTCCTCGAGCCGACCGAGCGGCAACTGACCCTGCAGCTGCCCGGCGATCAGCGGATCGATGCGATCGCTACAGCGCTACTCGCCGATCCGGCCGACAACCGCGCGCTCGACGACTGGGCGGAGACCCTGGGAATCAGCGAACGGACGACCACCCGTCTGTTCCGCCGCACCACCGGCCTGTCTTTCGCGCAGTGGCGGCAGGTGCTGCGTGTCCACCAGGCGCTGATCCTGCTGTCCGAGGGATACGAGGTGCAGACCGCCTCCGAGCTGCTGGGATACGCGCAACCCAGCACCTTCATCGAAGCCTTCCGCCGGGTCATGGGAACGACACCCGGTGCCTTCTGCGCAGCGCCGCGCGCCACACGACAGATGTCCTGAATCCCGTATCGGCCGTCCCGATATCCGGATTGCAGACACGAGGGTCCTAGCCCTATAGTCCACTTGCAAGGGTTGCCTAACCTTCTGCTGATCTCGCGCGGTGTCGCCGAGGGTGGTCGACACCCGCGGTCAACGGCGCGGGTGGCCACTTCGACTCAGAACTGATCCCATGACCTCCTCGCCCGCTCCGCGCCCTGACGCGCGAGCCCACCCGCCGGCACTGGTGGGTGAGAACCTGACGCTGCGATACGGCAGGCAGCCAGTGGTTCATGGCGTGTCGGTCGAGCTCCGGCCCGGCCACGTCACGGCCCTGGTGGGACCGAACGGCAGCGGGAAGTCGACTCTGCTCAGGTCATTGGCTCGCTTGCACAACATCGACGCCGGCGAGCTACGCCTCGGCGCGCACGAGCGTGCGGCCTCGCTGCTGAGTTCGCGCGAGTTCGCGCGGGAAGTCACCCTGTTCACCCAGTCCCGCCCTGCACCACAGGGACTTTCAGTGCGCGAAGTGGTCGCGTTCGGGCGCCACCCCTACCGGCGCGGTTTTTCGGGACTGTCCGATGAGGACCGACAAGCCGTCGACAAGGCGATGAATGCCACCGGCGTGCACGGGTTTTCCGAGCGGTCTGTCGGCGAGTTGTCCGGCGGCGAGGTGCAGCGGGTCTGGCTTGCCGCGTGCGTCGCCCAGGACACCGGAGTGGTCCTGCTGGACGAGCCGACGAACCACCTCGACCTGCGCTATCAGATCGACACCCTGGACCTCGTCCGAGATCTCGCCGATGAACACGGCGCAGCGGTCGGCATCGTCCTACATGATCTCCATCACGCAGCGCATGTCGCCGACACCCTGATCCTGATGTCTGCGGGCACAATTCACGCCTCCGGCGCGCCCCTCGATGTCCTCACCGCCGAGAACATCGAGAACGTCTACGACATCGGCGTCGATGTCCACCTCGACCATCGCACGAACCGCCTGCGCATCGACCCCATCGGACGGCACCCCGCCCGGCTCTCGGGTGATGCCCCGAACACGTCCACCAACCCCACTCGAGAGGATTTTTCGTGACCCGCACCAAGAGTTTCGCGACAGTCTCGGCGGCCTTTGCCGTCGTGGCCCTGACCGTCGCCGGCTGTGGCTCCACCAGCGTCGACGAGGCCGACAGCAGCAGCGTCGCACCGCCGACCTCGCAGGCCTGCACCGATGACACGACCGAAACATCAACCGGCTCGGTCTCATTGACCGACGGCGTCGGCCGCACCGTTGAACTCGACCAGCCTGCCAAGCGCGTTGCCGTGCTGGAGTGGCAGCAGATCGAGGACGCGCTCACGTTGTGCGTCTCGCCGGTGGCGGTGTCCGACGCTGAGGGTTATTCCACGTACGTCAGCGCCGAGAAGCTCCCCGAGGGCGTCGCAGACGTCGGCACCCGCGGCGAACCCGACCTCGACACCCTCTACGCCGCAAACCCAGATCTCATCATCGTCGAGGCATAGCGCCGACGACGAGATCATCGGTCAGCTCGAGGCCCGCGGGGTCCCCGTGCTCGCCACGCTCGGAGCCGACGGCGCCGACCCCATCGGCAACATGAAGAACGTCTTCGCGCAGATCGGTGAGGCCACCGGCCGCACCGAACGCGCCGACCAGGTACTCCAGGAGTTCGACGACCACCTCGCCCAGGCGAAGGAGAAGGTCGGGCCGTCGAGCTCCCCAACCGAGACTTCCTGTTCTTCGACGGCTGGATCGAGGGTGGCAACGTCATCATCCGCCCCCACGGTCAGGGCGCCCTGTTCACCGCACTGGGCGAGCAGCTCGGCATGACGTCGGCCTGGACGAACGAGATCAACGAGCAATACGGCAGCGGCGGAGTCGATCCCGCCTACGGACTGGCACAGACCGACATCGAGGGTCTCACCGCCGTGGGCAACGCCAACCTCTTCTACTCGACTGACGACGAGGCCGAGAGCTACGTCACCGAGATGGCGAAGAACCCGATCTGGACGTCGCTGCCCGCAGTGCAACAGGGCCGCGCGCACGCGTTCCCTCCGGGCGTCTGGGGCGCCGGCGGTCCACTCTCCTGCCAGCAGGCGGTCGACGCCTACGTCGACGTCCTCACCAACGCTTGACCACGACGCGTTCCGCCGACGTCGAGCAGCGGCAGTCGCTGCCCGACGTCGGCGTCCGGGGTGGTGTCGGCGGCGCGACCGTGTTGGTCACGCTGCTTATCGGCGTTGTCCTGATCGGGATGTGGCACCTCACCCAGGGCACCTCGGGAGTCGGGATGTGGGACCTGCTGCGCATGCTCGGGGGCGCGGACGAGACCGTCGGCGGGGTCCCGGTCGGTGAGATACTGACCGGATCCCGTCTGCCGCGCCTGTTGGCCGGTGTAGCAGCGGGTTTCGCCCTCGGCGTCGCCGGAATACTGCTGCAGTCGATCACCCGGAACATCCTCGCCTCTCCCGACACCCTGGCCGTCACCGCCGGTTCGTACTTCGCGCTCACCCTGGCGGCCGCGTTCGGACTGGCTGTGCCGCTGTGGGCGTCGGGCGGCGTCGCGTTTCTCGGAGGCCTGGTTGCCGCGGCCATCGTGCTGGGGTTGTCCGGCCGCGCGGCCGGCACCGCAACCACCCGGCTCATCCTCGCCGGTGCCGCCATCGCAATGGCTCTCGACGCGGCGACGGCAATGCTTCTCATCGTCTTCAAGGAGAACACCACCGGCCTTTTCGCCTGGGGCAACGGTTCTCTCGCGCAGCTGAACATCGACGCGTTCGTACGCGCGGCCCCGGTCATCATCGTGATGGTGTGCGTGGCCCTGCTGCTCTCCCGCAGGCTCGACGTGCTCGGTCTCGGCGACGACGCCGCTGCCGCTGTCGGTGTACCGATCCAATCCACCCGCATCGTCGCGGTGCTCTGCGCCGTACTGCTGACCGCCATCTCGGTCACCCTGGCCGGGCCGATCGCCTTCCTCGGACTTGCGGCACCCGTGCTCGCCCGCCTGCTCGCCGGACGCATTCACGCCCTGCACCGGCATGTTTTCCTGATCCCCGTCTCGGGCCTGATCGGGGCGCTGCTGATCCTCCTCGCATACGTCGCGCTCCGCGCGATCCTCGGCGCACAGGGTGCCGCGTCGATCCCGACCGGCGTGCCCACCGCGCTGCTGGGCGCCGTGGTCATCGTGGCTCTCGCCATGCGCCTACGTGATTCAGGGTCCACCCGACCACCGCCGTCACAGCGAATCCGGCTTCGCTCGCGGCGCACCTTCCTGGTGACCCTGGCGATCGCAGCCGTCTTGCTCATCGCATCGATCATCATCGATCTCCTCGCCGGGACCCTGTGGCTGCGCACCGGCGACATCGTGCTCTGGCTGCAGGGGACCGCTCCGGACCTCGTCGGACGCGCACTCGACGAACGCGTCCCACGGGTGGCCGCCGCCGTCCTCGCGGGTGCGGCGCTCGCTCTCGCCGGGTGCGTCGTGCAGGGCACCGTTCGCAACCCGTTGGCCGAACCCGGCATCCTCGGCATCTCGGCAGGCGCCGGACTCGGTGCGGTGATCGTCGTGACGTCCACCTCCGGTGGCGGGCGTGGGTTGATCATTCTCATGGCAGTTGCACTGGGGCTGGCCACCTTTGCGCTGATCGCCTCACTCGCCTGGCGCGGCGGGCTACTCCCTGACCGATTCGTGCTGATCGGCATCGGCTGCGGTTACGGCTTGAGCGCGGTGACTACCTTCCTGCTGTTGCGGGCCAATCCCTATGACACCCCACGTATCTTCACGTGGCTCTCGGGTACCACCTACGGACGTACGCTCCCCGACGTGGTGCCGATCGCCCTCGCTCTGGTGCTCGCGGTACCGGTGCTCATCGGCATGCGGCACCGCCTCGACATCATTGCCATCGACGAGGACACCCCGCGGGTCTTGGGCATCCGGCTCGAGCGCACCCGCCTGATCCTGTTGACGATCGCGGCGGTCCTGGCCGCCCTGAGTGTGATCGCGGTCGGTGTGGTCGGATTCGTCGGACTGGTCGCCCCGCATCTTGCCCGCGGGCTGGTCGGCACCCGCCACGGACGCGTGATCCCGGTGTCGATGCTGCTCGGTGGACTGCTCGTCTGTGTCGCCGACACTCTCGGGAGAACCCTCATCGCGCCCGCTCAGCTTCCCGCCGGGCTGATGATCGCGCTGGTCGGCGCGCCCTATTTCGTCTGGCTGCTCAGTCGGTCGAACAGGTAGCCACGAAACGCCTCACCGATCTCACTGCTGCAGAAACCCTTTGATCAGCACACTGATCAGCTCAGGTCGTTCGGCGATGAGGTTGTGCGTCGTACCCGGCACGATGGACAGCTGAGCGCCCGGGATCGACGAAGCGATCAGCAGACTGTGATCAGGCCTGATGGTGTCCCGGTCCCCTGACATCACGAGGGTGGGCGCGGTGATCGCGGCCAGGTCGGCGGGCGCGATTCGCGGCTCGTTGGTCCAGAGACGAAACAGCTTGTTCAGCACCACATCTGCATGCTCCGGGCCGTCCGGGGAGAGCCGTTCGTAATGCATCCGTTCAAGGTCCGGTTCGTCGGCGTCCTCCGCCGCTACCGGCGAATCCAGAACCACGGCGCCGGCGGCTTCGTCCGAGTGCGTGAACGCCGTCGGGTCGAGGTTCGCGCTGATCGCAACCAGCGAACGGATCCGATCCGGATGGCTCATCGCCAGCAGCAATCCGATGATCGCGCCGTCGCTGTAGCCGATCACGTCCACCCTCGTCAGTTCGTGGGCATCCAGGTACGCCAGGGTGTCGGCAACCCCGCGTGCGTAGTCGTAGTCCCCGTCGATGTCCGCCGAACGTCCATGGCCGGGGCGCTCATACGCGAACACCTGATGATCCGGCACCAGGGCGTCGGATTGCGCGCGCAGGGATTCGAGCGAGCAGTAACCACCGTGGAGCAAGAGAACGGGAGGTCCCGTGCCGTCGACTTCCGAGTACAGGTCCACGTCGTTGATCCGGAGATAGGGCACTTCCCCACCCTATCGACGTTCCTCCCTCGGAATGGTGCTCAGGTCTGCGGCCGGTCACGGTATTACGAATCTGTGACGTCATCACTGCGGCTCATCGGTGACGTGCTGCGTAAGGCAGGCTGGATTCATGAGCGCTGCCACACAACCCCGCATCGGAATCATCGGCGGATCCGGCTTCTATTCGTTCTTCCATTCCGGTGCCGAGCAGGTCGAGGTCAGAACTCCGTACGGCGATCCCAGTGCCGCTGTCACCATCGGCGATGTCGGCGGGGTACCGGTGGCGTTCCTGCCCCGCCATGGGCTATCGCACGAGTACGCGCCGCACACCGTTCCGTATCGGGCCAACGCGTGGGCGTTGCGGTCGGTGGGTGTTCGACAGGTGTTCGCGCCATGTGCCGTTGGTGGACTCAATACTGACCTCGCACCAGGGACGATGGTCATTCCCGATCAGCTCGTCGACCGGACGACCGGTCGCGCGCAGACCTTCTTCGACGGCCCGGCCATCCACGTCGGATTCGCCGATCCTTACTGTCCGACGCTGCGTCGCGCAGCTGCCACAGCCGCCCCGGACGCCGTCCCCGACGGCACGATGGTGGTCGTCGAAGGTCCACGCTTCTCTACGAGGGCCGAAAGCCAGTGGTACGCCCGGCAAGGGTGGACCTTGGTGAACATGACCGGGCACCCCGAAGCGGTCCTGGCTCGTGAACTCGAGATGTGTTACGCGGCCATCGCTTTGGTGACCGACACAGACGCGGGTCTGGTGGCCGGCGACGGCGTCACCGCGTCGGAGGTATTCGCGGTGTTCGAGCGCGGGCTCCAACATGTTCGCGAGGTACTCATCAGAGCAATCGGTGTGGCTGCAATGGAACCCGAATGTCTCTGCGCACGCGGCGAACACGACATCTCTTCCCTCATGGAGGCAGAGCTGTGACGCGGGTGTTGCTGACCGGCGCCGCCGGATTCATCGGGTCCCACATCAGATCGGCGTTGACCGAACGCGGCCACGACGTCGTCGCAGTGGATGGCATGATTCCCGCCGCACACGGATCGGACGCCATCGCACCCGACGGCGTACTGGTCACCAATCTTCGGCAGGCATCACTGGTCGAACTGCTCGACGGCGTGGACGTCGTCTGCCATCAGGCTGCTCGGGTCGGTGCCGGTGTCGATGCCCGTGATGCCCCTGACTACGCAGCCGACAATGACCTCGTCACCGCGCGTCTACTGGCAGCCATGTTCGAAACACGGTGTCAACGAATGGTGCTCGCGTCATCGATGGTCGTCTACGGCGACGGCACCTACCGCGATGGCCTCGGGGCGATCGTGGACCCACCGGCACGCAGCACCGCCGATCTCGAAGCCGGCAGATTCGAGAGGTACCTACCCGGCGGCGAACCCGCGGCCTGGGCCCTGACACCCGAGGATGCTCCAGTGGGACCTCGTAGCTATTACGCGGCGAGCAAGGCGGCGCAGGAATCATATTGCCGCGCCTGGTCATTGGAGACCGGAGGTGCGGTGACAGCGTTGCGCTAACCACAATGTGTACGGCCCGCACATGCCCCGGGACACCCCGTACGCCGGCGTGGCGGCCATCTTCCGGTCACAGCTCGAGGCCCGTCAGGCGCCGACGGTGTTCGAGGACGGTGGGCAGATGCGCGATTTCGTCCACGTCAGCGACATCGCCGCTGCCAACGTAGCGGCCATCGAAAGACTCGTATCCGACACGGGCAGCGGCCGGTTCGAGGCGTTCAACGTGTGCTCGGGACAGCCGATATCGATCAAACAGGTCGCTGAATCGCTCACCACCGGCATCGCCGGTCCGGCGCCGGTGACCACCGGCCGTTATCGGCCTGGCGACGTCCGCCACATCGTGGCCGACCCGGCACTGGCAGCCGCCATGCTCGGCTTCCGCGCCTCGATCATGCCGGAGCGCGGCCTCCGCGAGTTCGCGACGGCGCCTCTGCGCTGATCTCGGGAGCCTTCGGAACCGGAGGGCCGCCGGGAACGGGCAGGTGTACCTCGAACCGGCTGCCCGGGTCCCGATTCGACACCGAGATCCGGCCGCCATGGGCGGAGACCAGACCTTCGGCGATCGCCAGTCCCATTCCGGAGCCGACAGGTAGGCCCTTGTCGTCTTTGGGCGTCCGCGCGGATGTGCCGCGATAGGCGATCTCGAAGATCCTCGCCATCTCGTGTTCGGCGATTCCCGGACCGGCGTCGTCGACGCGGAGGAACGCGTGCGAATCCCGGCGCCCCACCTCGATCTCCACGGGGCAGCCGTTCGGCGTGTGCGCGATCGCATTGATGACGAGGTTGGTGAGAACCCGGGAGACCGCTCGACCGTCGGCGTCGACCATGACCGCGTCGTCCGGCATGACGGGCCGCAGTCGGATATCGGCACGGTCGGCAGCGGCAGCGCACCCCGCGACGACCTCGTCGACCACCTCGCGCAGATCCAGGTTCTCGCGCTCGAGCCGCAGGGCGCCGGCGTTGATCTTGGACATCTCGAACAGGTCGTCGACCATCCCCGACAGCCGCACGGCGTCCCGATCGATCTGACGTGCGAACGTCGATACCTCGTCGGTGTCGAAGACCACGCCGTCGGCCAGAGCCTCGGCCATGGCCCGGATGTCGGCGAGCGGGGTGCGAAGGTCATGGCTGACCCAGGCGATCAACTCGCGGCGCGACTGTTCGGCCGCCCGCTCCTGATCCCGGGCGTGACGCTCCCAGACCGTGCGTCGCGCCTGGAACCGGGCGAGCAGAACCGCCGCCGGGATGACGATGATCGCAACCGAGGCAAGGACGGTCGCGGTGCGCTTGAGGTCGTCGGTGAACATGAACCCACTGACCCCGATGACGCCCATCAAGATCGCCATCGGCGGGATCAGGACCAGGACCACGGTGCTCGTCACCAGCGACAACCGCCGCAGACCCAGCAGCAAGAAGGTGCCCAGGAGCACCACCGGCGCCGACCAGAGCAGCGAGAGTCCGACGATCTGCCGGATGTCGGTGGCCATCAGATCACCGTTCGTCGACCGACGCGGAGACCCACCGATAGCCCTGACCCCACACGGTCTCCAGCGAATCGCAGTCGCCGAGCTTGGCACGCAACCGCTTGACGTGCACGGTCACGGTCGACAAGTCGCCGAACGACCATCCCCAGACCTGAGAGAGCAACTGTTCGCGACTGAACACCGCGTCACGGTGGGACAGGAAAAAGCGCAGGAGATCGAACTCGCGTTTGGTCGTGCTGACGGGTGTGCCGGCAACTGTGACGCTGCGTGCTTCCGCATCCATCACGACCTCACCGTCGGCAAGGTTGTCGGCTGCTGCGGTACCCGACCAGTTCGCGACACTGCGCCGCAACACCGATTGCACCCGTAGCGCCAGCTCCCGCGGGCTGAACGGCTTGATGACGTAGTCGTCGGCCCCCGCGGCCAATCCGACGAGGCGATCTTCTTCCTGGCCGGACGCCGTCAGCAGGATGACAGGCATCCCGGCAAGAGGTCCGCTCCGAATGTCGGTCAGCACCTCTATGCCGGTACGGCCAGGCATCATCACGTCGAGGATCACGAGGTCGACCTGGTGATTCTGAAGATGTTCGAGCGCGGCGTCCCCGGCGCCGACCAACGCCACCTGCAGCCCATCGCGCTCCAGGTATCGACGCACCACGTCGCTGACGATCGGATCGTCGTCAGCCATCAGAACTCGCACCACACCAGCAAACATGTCTTCTACCAATAGGTCCACACGAGGTGGTTGATCAGCAAGGCCGTGATGGCCTGACCGGCCAGCCAGAACCGGTGGGATCGTCGGGGCAACAGCGCCGTCGCGACCAGCAGCCATACGCTGAACGGCAGCCAGATCCGCTCGACCTCGGCCTTGCTCAGTGCACTGACGTCGGCGACGATCATCGCCAGCAGACCGGCCAGCGCCAGCAGCACCACGGCTTCGCGACGGCGGATCAATCCTGGTCGGAAGGCGCGTCCGATGCCTACCGCGGCCGCCGGCCCGACCGCGCAGAGTGCCGAGGCGAAGTTCGCCCAGCCCCAGTACGAGAATGGCCGCTGCGTCGCGACGCCCTGGTAGTAGCGCTCGACGACCAGGTGGTAGCCCTCTAGCCACCAGAACCCGAACGCGGCGAAGATCCCGACGACAGCCAGCGCGGCCGGGACGGCGTACACAATCGGTCGCCACACCCGGGCGACGACGAGGACCGCGATCGCAACGAGACCCATCAGCACGAGCCCGTAGTTCAGGAAGATCGCGCAACCCAGGACCAGTCCGCTCCCGACAGCAGCTGCCACCGCACGCGTGCCGGACGTGGTCGCGGCAATGGCAAGCAGCGCGATTCCCCACGCTGCGACTCCCATGTAATAGCCATCGGCTGACACACCCATCCAGACTGCGCCAGGGGTCAGCGCGACGAAGGGTGCGATCCGCCGCGCCGTCGCCTCATCGCTCAAGTGCGCGGTCGTGATCAGCAGCGCACCGGCCGCACTGCACCCGACGAGCACGACCCAGATCGCCGCCCAGGCGCCGCCTCCGAGACCGATGCGGTCGAGGAGGACGAAGGTCAGCAGGGATCCCGGAGGATGGCCGGACACATGGGTGGTCCACGAGTCCGGCTGGAAGTCCAGTATTCGGCCGGAGAACTCGTCGAGCATGCCAGAGATACCCGTGACACCGGGCACCTCGGCTAGGTATTCGTCCGGCCTGATCAACCGGCCGGCGAAACCGCGGTCCCAGCCGTCGATCATCGCCAACGAGAAGGTCCACGCCAGGCACGTCGCCATGGCGGCAAGGATGACCGATCTCCACGACAATCGAGTCGCGAGCGTCGGGCCATACGCGATGACGGCAAGCGCGACGAGGACCGCAGCCACCGTGCCGTATCCGAAATGCGGTCCGTATTCACCGAACAGCGGTGGTGCGAGCGCAAAGATGTTGATGCGCCACTCGGTATCGCCGACGATGGGCGCGACGACCGCGGTCGTCAGCAAAGCTGTTGCGGCTAGGAGGGATACCAGATCTCCTCGGCTGATCCAGCGCTGGTGTCCTGACGTGTCTGAATCCGTGAGAGTGTTCATGGTTTCGGTCACTCTTCCAAACTAGGCGTCGTTCGCTGCACCGTTGCGACTTCCGACCAGACGTCACTTTTCCGTCACCGGATTCTGCTGGCTATGTTCAGCGCTCGCCCATAGCGTCGAAGACATGGGACAGCAGAACACATCACGCATCAGTGCCACCGTCGTGATCCCCTGCCGCGACGAAGCCGAGTCCTTGCCTGCGATCATTCGCGCCCTGCCCGCCGGGATCAAGGCACTCGTCGTGGACAACGGCAGCGTCGACAGCACCGCCGACGTCGCTGCTGCGCTGGGTTGCACCGTTGTCCGTCAACCGCTTCCCGGATATGGATCGGCTGTGCACGCAGGTGTCGAAGCCTGCACCACGGAGATCGTCTGCACCATCGACGGTGACGGTTCGATGGATCCCGCCGACCTCACGCAACTGGTTGCTGCCGTGGCCGCCGGCGCCGATCTCGCCGTCGGGCGACGCCGGCCCGTCGACCGCCGCACGTGGCCCCTGCATTCTCGACTGGGAACCCAGTGGATAGCTCGCCGCCTCCGAAACCGGTACCGCATACCCATTCACGACATCGGACCGATGCGGGCGGTCCGGCGGGACGATCTCTTGGGGCTGGGGATCACCGACCGCCGTTTCGGGTACCCGGTCGAACTCCTTGCGCGAGCAGGTGCCGCCCGTTGGCAGATAACAGAATTGGACATCACCTATCGGCCGCGGTCGGGCGGTAGATCAAAAGTGTCGGGATCACTCAAGGGAACGTTGCGGGCAACCCGTGACTTCCTGACCGTTCTTCACCAGATGGAGGAGAGAGTTGCTCACTGACACGCCCCAGGGAATCCTGATCGTCGCCAAGGCGCCGGTACCAGGACAGGTCAAAACCCGCCTCACCGAGAAGTTCTCGGAGATCGAAGCGGCCGAGCTCGCGGCCGCCGCACTTCTCGACACCCTCGACACCGCGTTGTCGGTGGGGACCGCGCCGGTCGTCGTCGCGATGACCGGCGCTCTCGGCGATGCCGTCGCCGGCGAGGAGATCGGCTGGCGACTTCGCCACACCACGCTGATCATCCAGCACGGCAACACCTTTGGCGAACGGCTTCAGAACGCCCATCGAGACACCGACGACGTGGTCCATGGTGCGGTCTTCCAGGTCGGGATGGACACGCCCCAGATCACGGCCGGCCAGTTCCGGGCCGCATTGGCAGCGTTGGAGGAGACGGACTGTGTCCTCGGCCCCGCCACCGATGGGGGCTGGTGGGGGCTGGGACTCCACGACGCCCGGGGCGCGCACACCCTCACCGGCGTGCCGATGTCATCAGCCGAAACCGGAGCGGCAACCCGAGCTGCACTGGAGTCAGGAGGGCTCCGGGTGACCGAGCTACCCGAACTGTGCGATGTCGACCATCCCGAGGACATCGACGGAGTCGCGCGTCGCTGTGCACCCGGCAGCCGATTCGCGGGAACCGCTGCGACTCTGATGGAACGATCATCATGACCGTCGCCGACGAGACCGCGGATACCCAATACTTCGACAGCGCAGTCTCACAAGGTCTTGCCGGCCAACGTACATGGTTGCGGCACGCCGATGGCCAACGCGATCTGTTGCCAGTCGATCGGTGGCTCGGTACGAGCCTAGTCGGTTCGGACTCGGAGTTCGATCGCCGAGTGGCCGACAAATGCTTCGGGCCCACGGTTGATCTCGGATGCGGTCCGGGTCGGCTCGTACATCGGCTGATCGACAGGGGGATCGCGGCGCTGGGTGTCGATCACAGCGATCAGGCAGTGAGCATGACCCGCGCGCAGGGCGGAGTTGCGATCCGACGCAGTCTGTTCGACCGACTTCCCGGCGAAGGTCGCTGGCGGCACGTGCTGTTGCTGGACGGAAACATCGGTATCGGCGGAGATCCCGACCGGGTGGCGAGACGCGCGTCCGAGCTGATCGCGGCGGGCGGGTCGATCATCGTCGAACTCGACTGCGGCCTGGCCGGACTCTGGCGGGGAGCCGCTCGCGTCGAGACCGAAAGCTCCTACGGCGAATGGTTTCCGTGGGCACGGGTCGGCATCGACTACGCCTGCGAACTCGCAGAGACCGTCGGGCTGCGCTATCGCTGTGAGACCATCGGCGGTCGCGATTTGATGGAACTCACCGGGCGGTGATCATCGATGTCGAGCATGGGGCTTACTGGTGACGGCTGCGCACTCTTCCACGTCGTAACAAATTCGAACGGTGCTCGGTCCGATCCATCCTGCCGACACCACACCGCGTACGTTCTCGCCGTGCGAGCGCGCATGAAGCGCAGCGAGGTCAGCGAACAAACCGCTGTCTCGCAACGACGCCAGAGCCGGATCGTTCCGAGCCAACATGAGGTCGTCGAGAACGAGTGTTCGGCTGCTCATCTAGATGATCCACCACTTTCCACATCGCGCCCTCCGAAGCAAGGGACCAGCTGTCATGTACCCGTCGCGTACTGAGTATTCGCGGCCCGCTCCCACCCGGATGGGTTCAGGGCGCCGACGCACGAGATCGATGATCCGATGAATGCCCTCGACGCTGACGCAGATCGCGATACCGGTCTGCGTAGTCCCCGGCTGGTTGCGCGCGTCGGGATGTTGCTCGGGATCTGTATCACCGTGTGTTTCTTGACCGGCATGCTCAGTCATTGGATACAACACCCTCCCGGATGGTTCTACTGGCCGTCCCGTCCGGTGTGGCTCTACCAGACCACGCAGGGACTGCACGTGATCACCGGCGTCGTGGCCATCCCGCTGCTGCTGATCAAACTCCAACTCGTCTACCCGAAGCTCTTCGCCAGGCCCGTGATCGGGACACCCGCACGAGCCGTGGAGCGCGCCTCGATCGCAGTCCTGGTGAGCTCGACGATCTTTCAACTCCTGACCGGATTGCTCAACACCGCCCAGTGGTATCCATGGAAGTTCTTTTTCACCACCACCCACTACGCCATGTCGTTCCTGGTGGTGGCGTCGATCCTGGTGCACATAGCCGTCAAACTGCCGATCATCCAGCGCGCCCTGGGAAGTCCGGTCGAGTCGACCGAACCGATCGACACGACTGGCACGACGTCCGAGCCGCAAAGGCCCACGAGCGAACCAGCACCGGAGAACGGGGTGGTGTCACGGCGCACGGTTCTACGGGGCACCATCGCCGTCGGGTCCCTCGCTGTGCTGGCCTTCGCCGGACAAACGGTGCCTTTCCTGCGCTGGTTCGCGTTTCTCGCGCCGCGTTCAGGCGAAGGACCACAAGGCATACCGATCAACCGAACGGCATCGGCCGCGGGAGTCCAGGAGTCGGCCCGCAATCCCGACTACCGGCTGACCATCAGCAACGGAAACGTGACGAAAGAACTCACCCTCGAACAGCTGCGGGCCATGCCGCAACACGACAGCGCCCTTCCGATCGCGTGCGTGGAAGGGTGGAGCGCGACCGGTAGGTGGAGCGGAGTTCAGGTACGCAACCTTGTGGCGCTCGTCGGCGGAGACCGAAACCGCGACGTCCGGTTCATCTCGCTGGAGGCCGGACTCTACGGAGTGAGCACACTGCCCGCGAACACCGCCGACGATCCACTCTCGCTCGTCGCCCTCAGGTTGCACGGCGAGCAGTTGATCGTCGACCACGGCTACCCGTGCCGGCTCATCGCGCCGAACCGGCCCGGGGTGCTACAGACCAAGTGGCTGACCCGAATCGAGATCCTATGACACTCCGCTTCATTCGGGCGATCCTGATCCTCGCCGCCCTGGCGTTGGGGTGGTACGGACTCTCACAGCTCTGGGCCATGCCCCGTGCAGATCAGCTTTCGATCATCTTCTGGCTCGCGGGCGGGCTGATCGTCCACGACGCACTGTTCGCGCCGGCATGCATCGCCCTCGGCTACGCCGCGAAGAGAGTCTTGCCACAACGATGGTGGCCGCCCGCGCTGCTCGCCGTCACCGCGAGCCTGGTGGTGCTCATCCTCTCACTGCCCGTACTGCTACCACGTTCTCCGGACAAGACACCCGACAACGCGACCATCCTCGATCGTCCCTACGGCGTCAGCGTCGTCATCGCTCTCACCGTCATCTGGTTGCTGGCAGTCTCCCTCATCCTGGCCCGACGACGACGCCCTGCGGCGGCATCCACCCAGCGGGAGTAGCACCCCCGTCAGGTAGGTGCGAACACACGCCGTAGGCCCACAAAGCGAACCACTGTGGCAACGAGATTCGCCGCCAACAGTACGGAGACCTCCTGCACTCGCGACGGATCGGATATCCAGATGTGCAAGAGCCACAACGCTCCACCGGTGACCGCGAGTCCCAGAGCGAAAACGGCGAGGCCCTGCAGATAGTGCCGCATGACGTCGTCAGTGCCGCGGACCCCAAAAGTGAATCGCCGGTTGACCGCGGTGTTGGCGATCGCAGAAATCAAAAGCGCCAATACATTCGCGAGCTGTGACGGCATGACGAATCGCAGCAGGACGAACAACACCACGTATGCGAGCGCGCTGGCCCCACCCACGAGGTAGAAGCGGACCAGCACACTGCGGTACCACCTGCCGGACACGGCGCCACACCCTTGCTCGTTCAGTCGCGATCTCGGAAGTCACGCTCACAAAACTTCGTCTTGCTCGCACTATTTCACGAGCGGGACGAAGTTCTGTGAGCGGCAGTGCGGTCGAGTCAGCGGGGTGCGGTCGAGTCAGCGCGCCGGGGAGGTCGACGTCGTGGTGGTGGTCGTCGGAGTGCTCGTTCCCGAGGTGTCGGTGGACGTCAGCGCCGGATCGGTCGAGACCGCATCCGCCCCAGTTGTTTCCGACGGGGTGGAGGTGGCCGATACCGGCGGCTCTGTCGGCGTCGCTGATTCGGCGCCCGATGGTGCCACGCTCGACTCAGTCGTCGCGGGTACGTCTGCCGGGAGCACGGAGGGCTCGTCGGCGGCACGCAGCGCAGCCTTGGTGGCCTTCGCTGTTCCGTCGGCAACCTCGCCGCCTGTCGCGTCGACGACCTGGGTCTTCGCGGTGACGGGCGGAGTGTTCCGCAGCGTCTCCGTCACCTCGTCCCGCCCGTCCCGCAGAGCGCGTCCCCAGTTCTCCCAGGTGTGGCCGCCGTAGTTGGGCAACACGACGACGTTCGCGCCGCTTTGCGTTGCCTGGATCTGCATCAGGATGGTCGACACGGCCGACAGCATCTCGAGGGCGATCGCGCTGATCTGATCCTGGGGCGCCAGCTTGGCCAGTTCGCCCGGGGTCAAGAAGCCGTTGCCGGACGAGATGATGAGCACCTGGCCGTTGTCTTTGAGCTTGCTGACGTTCTTCGACGGGTCGTTCTCGGTCCACCGGTTGCTACCCGGCGCACCCCACATGTTGACGATGCCGTTCGTGTAGTTCGACACAAGCGTCTGGGACGCGAAAACACCCAGCGCGCCAACGGGATTGTCTGTCTGGTAGTAACCCGACATCGCCTGCACCACCTTGAACTGCTCGGGGTGGCGTTCGGCCAGGGTGACCGCCGGTCCGGCGGACATCGACAGACCGATGATCGCGTTGTTGGACGGGCTGACACCGAAGTTCTCGGCGAGGTAGGCGGGCAGTTCGTCAGTCAGGAACGTTTCCTGCTTGATGGTGGCGTTCTGGTCACCGGCGCCGGCGTCCCAGTCCGTGTAGAACGACGACGCTCCGCCGACCGGCATGACAAGTGTGGTGTCGGTACTGCGGTCGTAGACCTGCGCGGCCTTGACGTCTGTCGTCCACGCGGAACGGTCTTCGCGAGCCCGCATCCCGTCGAGCAGATAGACGCCCCGGTTGCTGCCCTCGGAGGCGCGGATCTGCACTATGACGTTCTTGTTCTGGGATTTCGACCAGACCTGGCAGTTCTGCACGTAGTAGGCCGAAGAGTCCCAGGTACATCCGGGGCGGAGTTTGTCCGGCTGGCCGGCAACTGCACCTGCGGTGCCGAAAGAGAACAGCAGCGAGCTGATGGCGGTGAGTGCGATGCTCAGCACGGCCACGATGGCGCCGAGCACCAGCACGCGGGGTCCGCGGCGACGCCGCGGCGTCTCGGGGTGCGCGTGCCGAGCCTCTCCGACGACCTTCCAGGCGGGGACGGAGTGACCGAACTGGTTGAACGAACTGGGCATGCGCGGGAGCTCTCCTGATCTCGGTCCCGACCGAAACAAGTGCTTCAAGAGTTGTCGCGACACATCGCCAATCCGTTACCGCCCGATTTCAGTGCGTTCGATTGTCTCGATTAGGTACCGATGCACCGTGTCGGTGTTTAAATGATCGCCATGCTCATTGTTCGCGCGTTCGCCCTGCGTCTGGTGGCCGTGGCCGCCCTCATCACCGGGTCGCTGGCATTGGCGAGCGTTCCGACAGCACAGGCTGATCCCGGCCCGGGTTCGCCGTTGCCCTCGGCAGATCCCTTCTACAGCTATGACGGATCCCTGGACGGCATCGCGCCCGGCACCGTGTTGCGCTCGCGGCCGATGAACTTCCGAACGCCCAGTCTCGATACCCCCATCACCGGCAACCAGGTGCTGTACCGGACAACCGATCAGCAGGGGCGCGGCGCCGTCACCGTCGCGACCGTCCTGCGGCCGCTGGTACCCGGCCCGACAAAGATCGTGTCGTACCAGATGGCGTACGACGCACTCGGTTCCCAGTGCGACCCCTCCTACACCCTGAGCGGTGGGTCGACGAACCTCATCGCCTTCGGAGAGCAGAATCTGATCGCCGGATACCTCGCCGCCGGGTACACCGTCGTCGCACCCGACTACGAGGGCGAAGAGCTCGAATGGACCATCGGCCGACAGTCGGGGTACGCAATGCTCGACGGGATCCGCGCGACTCAGGCGTTTCTTGACGCTCCCTCCTCGACACCGGTCGGCCTCGTCGGCTATTCCGGCGGCTCGGTTCCCACTCAGTGGGGTGCTGAGATAGCACCGAAGTACTCACCCGAACTGAACATCGTCGGTGCCGCGGCAGGCGGGCTGCCAGTCGACCTCGCGCACAACCTGCCCTACGTCAGTGGCAGCAAGCAGTGGGCGGGCGTCATCCCCGCACTCGTCGTCGCCTATCAGCGAACGTACAACCTCGATACGAGCACGTTCCTGTCCCCGTACGGCCAGCAGGTGACCCAGCAGGTCAGCTCCGAATGCATCGTCAACTTCGCCTCCAAGTACCCGACCCTGACCGACGCGTCGATGGTCAAGGCGCCGTATAACTCACTGCTCGACGTTCCCGAAGTCGTCGCGGCAATCGATGACAACATCATGGGTAGCCAGGGCACCCCGCGTACTCCGATGCTCCTGGGAGTGGGCAAGGCGAACGCGCTCGGCGACACCATCATGATCACCGACGACGTCGTCGGCCTGGCGCACGAGTACTGCGGGCGTGGTGTCGACGTGACCTACTCCCAGTTCAACGGACTCACCCACGCCGAGGCCTTTGCGCCGTTCGAGGCCCAGGGGCTGCAATTCCTGACCGAGCGGTTCGCCGGGCTACCCACCCGCAGTAACTGCGCGACCATCCCGCCCGGCAACAGCCTGGCACCGACACCGATCCCCTGACCTCGGTTGCCGTCGCTGGTTGGCATCCGAGGGATCGGGTACTCAGCCACCATGCCCAATCGAGACTCTGAAGACTTCGCGTTCGAACCGCAGAACCCCGAACCGAACGACACCGCGGGACTGGAAGCCGGCGGCAGCGTCACACCCGGTGACACCCCGCCGGCCGAGACCGGCGTGGGTGGTCCGAACCACGAACCGCCGCAGCGCGGCAGAGCACTGCCCATCATCGTCATCTCTGTCGCGGTATTCCTCGTCCTGATCATCGCCGTCGGGCTGTTCAGTCGCGTCTTCGACCTCCTCTGAAATCACTGGCGACACCGCATACAGCACTGGAGTGGCTAACCTCGAATGATGGCTACAACACCGAGTTCCGCAGTGGGCAGCAACCCAGCGATCACCGGCCTCGAAAGCACGTACGCCGAGCAACTGAGTGCATTGGCCGTGCCCTGGCAGGGAGCTGATGCGCCTGACCCACGGTTGCTCATCGTCAACGAACCGCTGGCCGAATCCCTGGGACTCGACGTGGACGTCCTGCGTAGCGCCGACGGCGTCCAGGTCTTGTCGGGGGCGTCAGCGCCTGCCGGCGCCACTCCGGTCGCGATGGCCTACGCCGGCCACCAATTCGGGGGTTACACACCGCTGCTCGGGGATGGCCGCGCACTACTGGTCGGCGAGCTCGTCGGCGACGACGGGCGCGTGGACCTGCACCTCAAGGGGTCTGGGCCGACGCCCTTTTCCCGAGGTGGCGATGGGTTCGCCGCCGTCGGCCCGATGCTGCGCGAATACCTGGTCAGCGAAGCCATGTACGCCCTTGGTATCCCCACCACGCGAGCATTGTCGGTGGTCGCAACCGGCCGGGACATTCGTCGAACCGGCGCGGAGCCCGGGGCCGTGCTCGCCAGGGTCGCCGCCAGCCACCTGCGGGTGGGCACGTTCGAGTTCGCGGTCCGGCAGGGCGAGGTCCTGCAACCCCTCGCCGATTATGCGATCGCGCGCCACTACCCGGCGTTGACCGAACTGCCGGCCGATCAGCGGTACCTGGCATTCTTCGAAGCCGTGGTCGAGGCGCAGGCCGCTCTGGTGGCGCAATGGATCCTCACCGGATTCGTGCACGGCGTCATGAACACCGACAACACCACCATCTCCGGGCAGACCATCGACTACGGACCGTGCGCGTTCCTCGACGCCTTCGACCCGGCCGCGGTGTTCAGCTCCATCGACCAGGGTGCCCGTTACGCGTTCGGCAACCAGCCGGCTGTCCTGAAGTGGAACCTGGCGCGGCTGGCGGAAACGCTTCTGACACTGATCGATTCCACGCCCGACGACGCGATCGCCGCGGTCTCGGCAGTGCTCGACTCCTTCGACGAGCGATTCCAGAACCACTATGCGGCCGGCATGTCGGCGAAGCTCGGCGTGGGCGGTGAAACCATCGACCCGGCGTTGATCGATGATCTGCTGGCACTGATGAAGACCCACGGTGCCGACTGGACCGGCACGTTCCGAGCTCTTGCAGGCGAACTACGTGGGGAATCAACCGCTCTGGACGCCCTCATCCCGCGCGAACAGCTCGGATCCTGGCTCACGAGTTGGCGCTCTGAACTGGCCAGGTATGGCCGCGACGACGCCGCGGATGCGATGGATGCGGTCAACCCGCTGTACATTCCGCGCAACCATCAGCTCGATGCAGCTCTGAAGGCCGCCACCGCCGGTGATCTCGCTCCGTTCGAGAAGTTGCTGGACATCGTCACCCATCCGTTCGACCGCCGCGACGATTGGGCTGACTACGCAACACCTGCTCCCCCGGTGTTCAGCGAATCGTTCCAAACCTTCTGCGGCACCTGAGCTGTCGAAGGTTCGCGCCGCCTGGGAGCGAACGCTCCGGTTGCAACTGGCGCGCCCGTCCGCAGGTGGCGCGGATCATGCAACCACTGTCGGGTCGGCTACTTCGACGACGAACGGTTCGCCCGTACCCGCATGCCACACGCGTACGACGCCGCCGACACCGGGCACCTGGGTCTGCAGAAATGCTCTGCTGTCACGAGTTTCAGGACGCCACATGGCACCGAGAACCCCCACCTCAGTCGTGATGACCAACCTGAAACGCGACACCTCGCCGGTCTCGCCGAGGGACACCTCGCGGTCGGCGATGATGCCGCTGAGCGGCTGTGCCGTCGGGCCCACCATCGCCCACCTCGTCTCAGCGTCCTCGCGAGCCGCGGCGTCACCCAGATAGCTCATATAACCCGCCCACCCGCCGGCGACGAACACTGCACCCATCACCGTGAAGATGACGTTGAACCAGGAGCCGGGGCTGTCGGCCGTCCACAAGGCGACCAGAGCGGTGGTGAGCCCCGCGGAGAGCGCCAGGAGCGCGATCCCGATGATCACCAACATGACTCGGGACACCCGCTGCGGATACCTCAGCGATACAGGTGGGCCCGACGGGGGGTCCAAGGAATCGACCACGAGAACCACATGCCCTGCCGGCGGCTCCTCGGTCACGAGCTCATGATACTCAGCACGCAGGCATTGCGAGGTTGGCCAGGTCGCGAACGAATGCTTGAATCTGACGATGGCCGAGAACATCGAAACCCGGGTGGTGAGCGCGTCCCGCGACATCGCAACCAGCGCCGAGCAGATTTTCGAGCTGATCGCGGACCCGTCCTTGCAGCCGAGCTGGGACGGCAATGACAACCTGACCGCGGCTTCGGCCGATCAACGTGTCCGCGCGGTGGGTGATGTGTTCACGATGACTCTCACCACCGGAGCCGACCGCGAGAACCACATCGTGGAGTTCGACGAAGGACGCCTCATCGCGTGGCTCCCCTCAGAAGCGGGTCACGAGCCGCCTGGTCACCTCTGGCGCTGGGAGCTCGAACCGCTCGACGACAGCCATACGCGCGTGACCCACACCTACGACTGGTCGGATCTGAGCGACGAGAAACGTCTGGTGCGGGCGCGCGCGACGACTGCCGACAATCTGCGTGCGTCGCTCGAAAGGCTGGCCGCGCTCGCCGAACGGTAGCGGTCGTCAGCCCCGCGGTGCGGAAAGCGCCTGGCCGTGTTTCGTGGCGAGCGCGTCGGCATCGGATCGCAGACTTGCGGCGAGATCCTTGAACTCGTCGAGGGCAGGGTTCACACCGACCAAGGTGAACGGGGCTTCGATGACGTCGAGATCCAAGTTCCACACGTCGGCGAGTATGCGCGTCATCCACCCCGTCGCATGGTCCCAGCCCTCGCGCGGCGTGCCTGCCGAATAGTTGCCGCCCTGAACGGTCACGAGCACTGCAGGTCGGCCGGCGATCGCCGGAGGGCCGGTGGGCCCGAATCGCGGATCGGTGAGGACCGTGTCGACCCAGGTCTTGAAGTGCTGCGAGACCCCGAAGTTGTACAGCGGCACTGCGAACAGGAACGCGTCGGCGGCGATCAACTCGTCAGCGAGGGTCGCAGCCAGCCCCAGCGCTTCTCGCTGCTCAGTTGTGCGCTGATCTTCTGGCGTGTAGCCGGCGAAGGCTGCAGTCCCCCAGGTGGTGGAAGGGATGGGCTCGGTTCCGACCTGGCGTCGGACGATGCTGTCGTCGGGATGACCCACCCGCCACTCCCGTTCGACGATGTCGGCAATCGCGCGGCTGTGTGAACCCTCGACACGGATGCTGGCGTCGAGACGAAACAGGGTCATGGGGACTCCTAGTGAAAACGGGCGGGACGGATCGTTGAACTTGAACATGCAAGTTCAACCATACCGACATTTGTTGAATGTTCAACTTCGATACGATGGGACGGTGACCGACAACCAGGACGAGACGGGCGATGTGTGGCTTTCCCGCGATCAGCAACGCGATTGGGCGTCACTGGTAGCGCTGATCATGACCCTGCCCGGCAAGCTCGACGCACAGCTCAAGCACGAGGCCGGGATCAACTTCTTCGAATACAACATCCTGGTGTCGCTGTCTGACGCCCCCGGCCATGTGCGGGTGATGAGTGACCTCGCCGGGCTGGCACGAGGATCTCTGTCCCGGCTGTCGCACGCGGTGTCCCGACTGGAGGGTGCGGGGTGGGTCGAGCGGCGCTCGTGCGGCGGCGCCGGCCGTCGCACCGAGGCGATTCTGACAGAAACGGGATGGCAAGAGCTACAACGTATTGCGCCCTCACACGTCCGCGAGGTCCGGCGACTCGTCATTGACGCCATGGGGGCCGATCAACTCGAGCACCTCGGCGCGGCCGCTCGCCTCGTCGTCACCGCCGTCGACCCCGCACTGGCCGACACCCTCGCCTCCGCCATCGACCGCCGACCAAGGGGTTGAAGCCGAGGCGTCACGCGCCTTCGACGAACCTTCCGTCGGGGAACATACGACCATATCGGGAGACCGACTTACGAAAGAACGAACTCTTCTTGACCTCGCTGACGCGCACCGCCATCGTGTACACGTTCGCCCCTTGCTCCCGATACACCGTCGACTCGATGGTGTAGTCGACACCATCCTGCGACACCTGCCGCCTGGTGGTCGATTCGTTGTTGTCCGCCCAGACGAGCTCGTCATAACTCACCGCTCGACTCCACTCCTCGAGTCGTCCTTCAGCCAGACGTCCGGCCGCCCCTTTGTCCATGGCGGGATCGTAACCAATGCTGCCGCGAGAGGCAGCTGTTGCCGTCTAGTCCATTCGGTCGAAACGCATGTCCATCCACCGTCTGGGTGCTCCCCGCCGATCAATTCGTGTGCCACCGTGTGGTTTTGGCCAATTCTGACGTCGACCTCGTGAGCGATCCAAGCACCGGCGGGCAGGAGCCGGTAGGTGTCGGTGCCAGAGACACGAGCCTCGATCGCACCCCCTCCATCGAACACCGTGCCCGAGGTCTTCCACCGGCCCAGGATCGGGTCGAGACCGGCAAGGGGCGACTCGCCGACCGGAGTCGTCATACCGGCACCTACTCAGGCGGTTTCTTCGTGAGCAAGCACGACCGAGTTCCCGGACGGGTCGGACAGCATGGCGAGCCTGAACTGCCCGGACGGCACGGTGTACGCCTCCCCATCGATCCCGCGGCCACTCAATTCGGCGAGCGCCTTGTCGAGATCGGCGACGCCGATGATCATGTCGTGAGCACCGGCGTGATCGGGATCGAGATATACCTGGACGCCGCGCCCGGACCCGAGGTCCCACTCGGCCGACGGCGGCATCGGGCGCCGATCCGGCCCCCGCCCGAAAAGGGCCGTGTACCAAGCAACGGCCGCATCGTGATCGCGAACCTTCATGACCGACAGCGTATGCGTGATCTGCATGATTCCTCCTTCATCGAATGCGATACACCAATGCCGACTCGAGCGCGGGCGCAAACTCATCGGAGTCCACGTATTCAATCGTTTTCGCGAGAGGCCCGTGCGCCCCACCTGCGCTTGGCTAGAGTCTGGCCATGACCGGAGAATCGCTGCAACTGACCGCCACGCTGCAACCACGCGGGCCGGCTGCTGCCATCGTGCTGTCCGACGAACAGGTCGCGACGCTCGGTGGCACGAAGACCCCGCCAGTCCGATTCACCATCGGTGAAACAACCGTTCGCGGTCGCATCGGTCGGATGGGCGGCGAGAATCTGCTCGGTTTCAACAAAAGTGTTCGCGCGCAGCTCGGCGTAGAAGCCGGCGACACCGTGGACGTCATGATCGAACTCGACGCCGAGCCGCGTGAGGTCGAGTTACCGCCCACACTCGCTACGGCACTCGATGCCGACCCGGCGCTCCGCGCCGCTTTCGACGCACTGTCGCCGTCGCGCCGAAAAGAACACGCTCGGTCCGTCGCCGATGCCAAGCGCGACGACACCCGCGACCGGCGGATCGCCGCTGTCGTCGACGCGTTGCGGACGGCAGATGCATGAGCCCAAGAGTTTCTCCCGAGGCACTGGGCGGCAAGGTAGCCGTCGTGGCCGGCGCCACCCGAGGCGCCGGTCGCGGTATTGCGGCGGGTCTCGGGGAGGCGGGTGCGACGGTCATCTGCACCGGCCGCAGCAGCCGCAGCGGCGGGATCGACTCTGACTACGATCGTCCCGAGACCATCGAAGAGACCGCGGAATTGGTCACCCGACTCGGCGGCACCGGCGTTGCGGTGCAGGTCGACCATCTTGATCCGCAGCAAGTGCACAAGCTCGCGGAGAAGCTACGACGCGACTACGGTCGCATCGATGTCCTCGTGAACGACATCTGGGGCGCGGAGAAACTGAAAGGTGCTCCACCGGAATGGAATACCCCGATCTGGGAGCACAACCTGGATCGCGGTCTCCGCATCTTGCGACTTGGCATCGATACCCACCTGATCACCTCGCACCACCTGCTACCCCTACTCGTCGCTGAGCCCGGTGGTCTGCTGGTGGAAATCACCGATGGCACAGCGGAATACAACGCCGACCGCTACCGGATATCGGTGTTCTACGACTTGGCGAAGGCGGCGGTCAACCGGCTCGCCTACTCGCAAGGCCACGAATTGGCCGAGCGCGGCGCCACTGCCGTCGCAATCACGCCTGGTTGGCTGCGTTCGGAGATGATGCTCGACAATTGGCAGGTCACCGAGGCCACCTGGCGCGAGGCCCTGCAGGACAACCGGGGTGATGGGCTGCCGACCGCGCCACCGGCCTTCGCGTCCTCCGAATCGCCGCGTTACGTCGGCCGTGCGGTCGCCGCCATCGCCGCGGACCCGAACCGGGCGCGGTGGAATCAGAAGTCGGTCAGTTCAGCAGAATTGGCCCGTGAATACGGCTTCACCGACGTCGACGGCACCGCCCCCGACAGCTGGAATGCCTGATGGCGATCAGCCGATGTGTTCTCCGTAGACGTGGTCGACGTGGATCGTCACCAGAACCCTTCGGTCGGACACCATCACCGACCGATACTCGTCCCAGTCGGGATGCTCGCCTGCCGCAGCGCGGTAGTACCCGACCAGTGCTTCCACCTCAGGACCGTGCGGATCGGTGCCTGGCCCGATGATGGTCACGCTCCCTTCCGCGGTCGCCCACGACCGCCCGTCGGCACTGGTTACCTCGAGGACGCCACGCGGATCGCGGCGCAGGTTCCGAGTCTTGGCGCGACCGTCTGTGGCCGAGATGTAGATGGACTCGTCCGCCCGGTCGTAGAACGGCGTGACGGGAGACAGCTGTGGACGGCCATCTGATTTGATCGTCGCCAGCACCCCCAGCTTGCTGTTCGCCAGCAGTTCGCGCGGATCGAATGATTCGGTAGTCATGCCTCGATTATTGCGTTGACGGCGTTCCTTGTATCCGCGAGCTTGCTTCCACTGGCCATATCTATCGTTATACGATAGATTTTGGTTGATCTTCGACCGAAACAGACGAAGACCGACTGAGGGGTTCCGGATGGGCAAGTGGGCTGTACTGACGTTGCGTGCCGTCATCGCGATGGCACTCGCGGGTTCTGTGGTGGTGCAGATAGCGATCGCGCCGGTGCTGTGGTTCGACATGGACGACGCCCCCGCGGGTGTCCGCGTATCGCTGGCGGTCATCGGCATCGTGGGTGTTGCCTGTCTGCAGGTGATCGCGATCTGTATCTGGCGGCTACTGAACATGATTCGCCGCGGAACCGTGTTCTCGCACGGTTCCTTCCGCTATGTCGACGGCATCATCGGCGCGATCGCCGCAGGAGGGGTCCTGATTCTCGCCATTGCAGTGGTGGCGCGGTTCGCAAACCACAGCTCACCAGGTGACGAGGTGGCCCCGGGTCTGGTCGGTCTCATCTGCGGTGCGGCTCTCGTCGTGGGCGGCGTCGCCCTCGTCGTCTACGTTCTGCGCGCGCTACTGGCCCAAGCGGTCGCTCTCGACCGTGAGGCCAAGCATCTGCAATCTGAGCTGGACGAGGTCATCTGATGCCGATCATCGTCGACATCGACGTCATGCTCGCCCGGCGCAAGATGCCGGTCGGTGTTCTCGCCGAACTGATCGGCATCACCCCAGCCAATCTCGCCGTCCTCAAGAACGGACGCGCCAAGGCGGTTCGATTCACGACTTTGGCCTCGATCTGCGACGTACTCGACTGTCAGCCAGGCGATCTCTTGCGCTGGGAGCCCGATGACGTGCACGAGCCGACCGCATCCGCGGTGACAGCACGATCGGCGCGCGATGACTGATCCGGCCAGGTCACAAACTTTGTGCCGGGTCGCCCTGGTCCAGGAATCGCGCGCGAACTTCCGGTGACGGAATCGGGCAGGTGTCGAGCTTGCCGAACACGCGATACCTGATGGCGGCGAAACCGTCATAGAGCCGGTCTCGCACGGGACGAGGGATAACCGCAGCGATGTGCAACCACCGCCACGGCCGACCGGCGTGAGCGATGACACGTAGCGCACCGTCGGACCGCACGGCCACGTATTCCGCTGCAGTCTCAGGATTACCGACGTAGACAAGGGAATCCATCGATGCCAGTTCGGGATGCCGAGCAATGACGCCGCCGGCGAAGTCACTCTGCAGCGCGGCGAAACGCAGTTCCCCGCGACGGTCGATCCGCAGCAGGAACTGCACTGCACTGTTGCAGAAGCCACACACCCCGTCGTACAGAACGACCGGACGATCGGACATCAGCTCCCCCTTCACTCACACACCGAGACACCCGTCTCGGGAGCTATCTCCAGCCTACACTCATGACGAATCAGACCGAGAAGTGTTGCAGTGCAGAGTTTTCAGACGGAGAACCGGAGACATATCCGCGGTCGCCGCCCCGACCCTCACAGGGTCCGTGCCGCTACCGCGATCTCTGCCAGGATCTCAGCTTTTCGGCCATCCTCCGCAAAGGATGCCGAGACCGAGTTCCGCGCCAACGTCACAAGGTCGTCGGCATCGAGATCAAGCGCGTCACGCACCCCGATGAGGTTGTCGTCGACATAGCCGCCGAAGTAGGACGGATCATCGGAGTTGACCGACACGTTCAGTCCTCGGTGGAGCATGGCGGCGAGAGGATGGTCGGACAGGTGATCAACGGCTTTCAGGCTGACGTTGGAGAGTGGACACACGGTCAGCGGGACCCGCTCAGTCACCAGGCGGTCGACGAGCCGTTCATCCTCCAGGCACCTGATCCCGTGGTCGATCCGTTCGACACCGAGCAGGTCCAGCGCCTCCCAGATGTACTCCGGCGGGCCCTCTTCCCCAGCATGTGCGACAAGATGCAGACCCTCTGCGCGTGCCTTCGCGTAGACGTCCACGAACTTCGACGGCGGATGCCCGACTTCAGCCGAATCGAGTCCGATTCCGAGGATCGGGATTCCCAGCGCGATCACGTCATCGAGGACGTCCATGGCAGACTCCGCGCTCTGGTCGCGCAGCATCGAAACGATCAGACCCGTGCTGACACCGTGGTTTGCGACGGAAGCATCAAGCGCTGAGGTGATTCCCCCCATCACTTCCTCCAATGCGATGCCGCGCAGAAGGTGAGCCTGCGGGTCGACGAAGACCTCGGCATGCCGGACACCTGCAAGCGCCGCACGGGCCAGATACGAGTTGGTCATCTCGGCGAAATCGGCGGCGGTCTGCAGTGTGGACATGTTGGCGTAGTAGAGATCGAGAAACGACTGCAGGTCGGCGAAGTCGAACCGTGCCCTCAGTTCATCGACGTCCGCGTACGGCAGCTCGATCTTGTTCCGCTCGGCGAGACTGAAGATCGTCTCGGGCTCGAGCGTTCCCTCGAGGTGGAGGTGCAGTTCGGCGACTGGGAGAATCGTCATACGTGGTCCAATCTATCTGTCCTGGTGTCGAATCAGCTGCCGGCGGATCCCTTCGATCAGGCAACCGCCGAGACTCGCTCCGACAAGCATCATCACGACAACCTACCGCGAGACCGCGACGAGGCTCCGAGGTCCGCTGCACGAGTCGGACGCCGCCCGAGGGTTCCGATGATGGCCGCGATGTGGTACTTGTTGTGAATGAACACATTCGATACGTCGAAAGGCGCATGAGCGCCCCCACGTTTTCCGCTTCCGGCACTTCGGCCCCGGAGCGTAGATCATGAAGCTC
The DNA here is from genome assembly GCF_002095395.1 of Williamsia sp. 1135. Classification (GTDB taxonomy): domain Bacteria; phylum Actinomycetota; class Actinomycetes; order Mycobacteriales; family Mycobacteriaceae; genus Williamsia. The sequence continues at coordinate 84,590 of NZ_MJEI01000099.1, read as the reverse complement.
GCGGAAGCCCTCGCTGAACGAGGGGAACTGATACGCCGATCCGAGCATCTGAAGTCTCGGATCCTGGCCAACGCGCGTTATCAAGACGGTGAATCACCAGCAGAGGACGCGTCTGCGCTGCTTTCGGAGCTCAGTGCGGTCTTCGACCGATTGGAAGTTCTCATCCGCAGGATCAATCGGACCAACAGCAGGGCGTCGGTGCGCGATCAGACCGTCACGGCCGCGCTCGCGCACCGGGATGTGCTGCGGATGCGGCACAAGGTGACCTCGTCGGCCGCCGACGCCGCGTCGGGGCGAGAATCCGATCGATTCGGACAGCGGCAGCTGCGTTCGGAGCTCGTTTACGTAGCGGCGCTGCCCGTTTCAGAGTTGAGGGCAACAGCGGACGATCTTGCCCAGCGCATTCGACACATCGACCTGGAGATCCAACAGGCCAACTGGGAATACGACCTGATCGACGAATGATCATCGCTGCCGGGTAGTGGTAGCCCTTGTTCGAGGTGAGCACGTGCCGCGGGTCGACGGATTTTGGCCCATCTCCTGCGTGGTGAGCAACGCTCCGAGCACACACTCGGAAGGACAGTGCAGCTCAGCACATCTCAGGCAGATCAGCGCAATGCGCACATCACATCACCGAGTGCTGATCGAACGAGGGTGAGGGTGGGCAAGGGGCCACTCGGCACGTGAATTGTTTCGCTTGACCACCAGATTCGGACCCCTAGCGGCCGATCAAGGGCATATTCCCCTCGGCATCCTGATTCGGGGACGAATGTGGTGGACCAAGCGCGGCACCCGCTACGTCATCCGAGGACCGTGGAGTTCTCCTCGGTGCGTCGGTATGTGTACAGCGTGGTCACTGCGCAGACAGTCGTCGCTGCAATCAGCACCTGTGGTCCGGTGATGACCAGGCTCATGACGCCTCCGGTCACCGCGCCCAGGGTGAATGCTGCGTACAGCAGGAAGTACTCGAGCCATTCCTTCGCGGAGCCACCGCTGATATGCCGTTCGATACCTTGACCCATCTTGACGAGAGTGCCGGTCACATAGCTCAACGGAATGGAGACTTCACCGTTCTTGACGAAAGACGTATTGAGCGCGCCCATCGCGAACGAAATGAACAAAATAGGCACGAACTGAACTTGCGGGGCACTCCAACCCGTCATCAGGACATCGACCAACGACGCAATCGACAGGGCCGCGGTGGTGAGGACAGTCGCTCCGTGCGGGTGATCTCGCCACAGATGGCGGCGGCACAACGACGCAATCACCACTCCTGCAACAAAAACCAAGACCAGCAGGACAGCTGCACCTGCCAGCGCATTCTGGCCCGAAAAGAATCCGACGGCGGCGCGTTCGGTGTTGCCGGTCATGAAGGTCACGAAGTAGCCGGCGGTATTCGTGAAGGCGGCAGCGCCCACCAGACCGGCAAGTCCGGCCAGTATCCAGGACAGTCGGGCATGTGGAGTGAACAATTCGCGCATATGCCCCAACGGTAGGCATGGTTTCGGCACCGGTCGCGGTGTGATCACTCACGTCGATCCGAGTGAGCGGGCGGCATCACAAGCCGAAACTACCGACCTTCCGCCGCCGGTGAGACAGACTCGGCGATCGACCAACCTGAACCGCTGGCCACGACATGACGGCTGCCGTCCACCAACCCGTGGGGTTCAGGATCTGAATCCAATCGAGTGAGATCGATCGTCAAGATGAGTTCCTCACCGCTGCCTCTGGAGATCAGAGTCGCTGACTGATTACTCAAGTCACGCACCTCTGTATGTGCACTGTGCAGCCACGAATGGCGGCGCCGCACGCCGATCAGCGCCTGGTGTAGCTCGAACAGACCGCGCCCGTACGGCGCGAGATCATCGGGGCCAGAGGGAAAGACGGGACGTATGGCGTCGTCACCACCAACCCGCTCCTCCTTGACGCCGCGAAAGCCCTGCTCGTCGCCGTAGTAGACGCTCGGGACGCCGGCGAGAAAAAACAGCAGAGCCACCGCGACCGGAATGACCCGCTCGTCCGAGAGGGTGCTCGCGATGCGCGTCACGTCATGGTTGCCGACAAATGTCGCCGGCACGAAGGTCTCCAGCATGCCGTTGTTGCGCTCGATGGCATGGCCCAGTTCGAAGAGGTTCTCGTCGTTCAGCGAACTCCACATCGCTTTCCAGAGCTCGTACTGAGTCACCGAGTCGAGACCCGAGGCGGTTACGTAACCCTCGTAGTCACCATGGATCATCTCCCCGACGAACCAGGCCTTCGGCGCCCGTTCACGCGCCGAAGGCAGCACCGTCCGGAACAACGCGGGAGCGATGGCATAGGCGGCGTCGAGGCGCCAGGCGTCGATCCCGCGGTCGAGCCAGTGCGTCATCACGTCCGCGATGTACTGCTGCACGGCCGGGTTGTCATGGTTGAGCGTGACCAGGATGTCGTGGCCCTCGAAAGCAACAGGCTTGTCACCATTCCACCGAAACCACTGCCCTGCTTCCGAAGTCGGCCCGCCCCGCAGCGCCTCACGGAACTTCGGGTGGTCCCGGCCGACGTGGTTGAAGACCCCGTCGAGCATCACCTTGATGCCGCGGTCGTGCGCCGCCGCGATCAGCCGTTCGAGATCTTCGGTCTCGCCCAGCCGAGAATCGACCCGGAAGTGATCGATCGTGTCGTAGCCGTGCGTCGACGACGCGAAGACCGGGCCCAGCGACAAGCCGTTGCATCCGAGCTCGAGCAGATAGTCGAACCAATCGACAATCCGTTCCAGCCGGTGCTCCGTTCCCTCGATCGACGTCGCCTCGGCTCCCACGAACCCCAGCGGGTACACCTGCCACCAGATGACATGCTCCATGTCCACAGCCTAGAGACACTGGCAGTCGATGTGCTCGGACCTCGCGTGCCACGCCGGGTAACTGGTCAGCCGGCGCCGAGGAGTTCGCTCATCTGCGCATAGAACGCGGCAGGGTCTCCCGCGAGTGAGGCCTTCACCATTGAGGTCCAGTCGTCGACGATGACTTCGATCGAGCCGTCGACGAGGCCGTCGAGTGAGCGGCGCGGAACCTCACGGGGATCGATCTTCGGCCCGTCATACCCTGCCGCGATATCGGTGTCAGCGGCGCCGAGCAGCACACCCTGCACGAACGTGCCCTGAGATGAAAGTTCCAATCGCACACCGTTCGTCATGTTCCACTCGGCAGCCTTGGCGGCGGAGTACGAACCGGTACTCGGCGTTGAGAACCACGACAGCGCCGACAGGACGTTCACGATCGCGCCGCCACCGTTCACGGCCAAGGTGGGGGTGAACTCCCGGATGACGTCCAACGTGCCCCAGAAGTGCGTGTCCATCTCGCGACGGATCTCGGCCAGGTCACCGGTGATGAGCGACGCACCGGTTGAGATACCGGCGTTGTTGACGAGCAGGGTGACATCCGACGCCGTGGCTGCCGCTGCGACGACGGACTCGTGGTCGAGAAGGTCGAGCCGCACCGGCACCACCCGGTTGTCGTCGAAGTCCAGTGTCTCCGGACGGCGAGCCGTCGCGTACACCTTGCTCACACCGCGGTCGAGCAACTCGAGGACGAACTGGCGGCCGATGCCGCGGTTTGCTCCGGTGACGAGCGCGATCTGGTTGTTGACGTCCATTGGGGGACCTTGCTTTCTGAGAGAGTTCCTGTGCTGGTCCGGCCGTATGCGGCCCGACATCGGCTAATCTAGAACTTCACGTTGACGTCAAGGGCAAGTCCGACCGTGGATTGCCTGGTCACAGGAGGTTGGTCGGATGCGGATAGGCGACGTCGCACACCGCGCGGGGGTCAGCACCCGCGCGCTGCGCTACTACGAAGAGCAGGGACTGCTCCATTCCGAACGCACCCTCAGCGGCCAGCGGACCTACCCCGAATCAGCCATCGAGCGCGTGAAGCTGATCCAGCAGTTCTTCACCGCCGGGCTGTCGAGCCGAACCGTCCTGCAGCTGCTGCCCTGCGTCGACACCGGCCAGGCCTCCCCCGAAACATTCGACTTACTGACAGCAGAACGCGACCGGATCACCACCGCCATGGCGGATCTGGCCGCCGCACGCGACGCCCTCGACCAGATGATCCACATCGCGCACCACCCCACCCCTGAACACTGTCCCGCACTCCGCGAAACGCCCTGGGCGCCATACGAAGCGCACGCCACAACCTAGGCCTCGAACGACCTTCCAGCGGTGTCAGACGAAGTCATCGGGGACGATGTGCAGTTTCTGAGCAATGCCGCTAGGCGAGAAGTATTCGCCTACGGAAAGATCTCTCGCCCGAATCTTCATCGGTGTACGACACTGATTTGGGCCGGCCCGGTCGAACGGCAGGTCAAACGTTCTGGCACCTGGCATTACGCGGGTCTTGTAGAACTCGTCGTGGACCGCACGAGTTCGCTTCGAACGGAATAGAGCATAGGCCTCAGAATTTATAGCGGAGGCAGCCTCTTAAACCGTTCAAGTCTGAGTCTTGCCACGTCTAGATTCTTGACTGGACGTGGAGTTACCGTGCATAGCCAGCCACACGACGATAGCCTGTTCTAGGGTCATCACCGAGATCACCCTGCGGTTGCTACCGGCGCCACCACAAGCGCACACACTTGTGGCAACGCTCCCGGCTCTATCCGACGTAGCGGTCTCGGCAATCGCCGCCGCCGGGATCGCCCCGTCGATGCTGGAAATCCTCGACCGCACCACCGTGAACGCGGTCAACGCGGCTCACCAGAATGGGGATCGTCGAGAACACCGGAGCACTGCTCCTCATCCAGTCCAAATGGACTAGGGGTAGTTGAGTTGAAACCTTCAGCGATCTTGGCTGTCCTACACGACTTCATAGGCACTCCGATAGAGTCCAAACAGATGAGACTTGCACCGCGCGTGCGACTCTGCGAGTTCGCAGAGCTTCGTATGCTGAGTCCAGATTTGGGGCCCTACTGCGTGCAATTCGATGCCGCGTGGTGTATTCAGATGCGATGGCCCGTCGTCGCGGTTTCTTTGCCGAGCTACAACATCAGCAACAGTTGGCCGCCAAGCGCAAGGCTCAGCAACAAAGGCTCGCAGTACGTCAGTACAACCAGGCCGCACTAGCTCGGCAGCGCGCAGCAAGTGCCCATCGCAGAGCATCTGACGCGGCGCGGCGCGCTTCTAGCGCTGAGCAGGTTCGTCTCAACAAGCAGATGGCGGCGGCCTACGCCGCCGAGTGCGAAGCCGAAGCCGCAGAGAAGACCGCCGAAGCGGTCGCCCAACAGCAAGAAATTGAGGAACTACTCGCAGCAACGCTAGAGATCGACGACTGGGTCGACCTGACACGACTCCGGCAAGTCTTCGAACCCACGACACTCGCCACCGGCACCCTGTCGACGGAAACCCCGGCCCCTACCTACATTCCGATCCCGCCTCGACCGCACTTCCATGCGCCCGAACAGCCGTCCGGCCTCAGCGCAAAACTGGGTGGTCAACGCAAATACGAAGCGCAACTCGCCGCCACACACGCACAGTACGCCAGCAGCATGACCTACTGGCACGGCCAACTCAACGATTTGTTCACACGCAACGGCGTCGCCCGCCAGGCTTGGCTCGCGATCGAGTTCGACCGCCTCACCCGACTCGAACAAGCCCAACGGGACCACGAGACTGTGAATCAATCGCGGCGCGAAGAAATCCGACGAACCAACTCCGAGCTCGACCAGCTCATCGCTGACCTACGAAACGGCGCCGGGCGCGCACTCGAGCAGTACGTCGGGATCGTGCTCGCCAACTCCACCTACCCAGAACAGTTCCAGGTCGACTATGACTACGAGTTCATCACTGCAGACCGCGAACTCGCGGTGACCGTCCTCGTCCCAACTCCGGATCAGTTCCCCGCCGTGAAAGCCGTCCGCTACGTCAAGGCCAAAGACGAGTTCACCACAACGCGGCTGTCTGCCGCCGAGCTCAAGCGCCGCTACAACAACGCCATCCATCAGACTGCGCTACGCACGCCGCACGAAGTGTTTTAAGCCGACCGCGAAGGCATCGTCGACGCCATCTCCCTGACCGTTGCCGTCGACACCGTCGACCCAGCAACTGGCCACGACCGCCGCGTACCGCTCGCACAACTCGCCGTCGACCGCCAAAACTTCCTGGCCATCGATTTGGCCCGCGTCGAACCCATCGAAACCCTCAAGCACTTGGCCGCAGCGGTGTCCAAGAACCCTTACGGCCTGATCCCGCTTGCCGGACAGGGCATCCGCGGATGAGCAACCCCCAAGACGTCATCACCGCACTGCGCCGCACTCTCGTCGAAAAAGAGCGCGAAGCTGCGAACCTGCAGGACAAGGTCACCGAATTGACCACGCAGCTCAAGCACGTGCCTCCGCCCCAGGTCTCCGCCCCCGCCACGCCCGTCATCGACGAACGTGTCATTACTGTGGACGACGCGCTGGTTCTCCAAGAGGTTGGACTGTACGAGTACCACCATCCCCTCGAGAACGCCGAGGCGTACAAAGTCAGCCTCGCCGCCCTGCGTTCGCAGATCCGCGACGCCATCACCGGCGGCGACGCCATCGAAGTGTCAAAACAATTCAGCTTCAACAACTCCCTCGCCCAAGGCCGACGTCTGACCGGGGATCTCGCCAAACTCATGCTCCGCGCCTACAACGCCGAGGCCGAGAACTGCGTCCGCACCATCCGCGCCGGCAACCTCGTCACCGCGACCCGACGACTCGACAAAGCAGCCGCCGACATCGAAAAGCACGGCGCCATTATGCAGATGCACATCGCCGCCGACTACCACGGCCTCCGCACCCAAGAACTCGAACTCACCGCTGACTACCTCATGAAGGTCCAAGACGAACGCGAGGCCGCCCGCGAAGAACGCGAACGCCTCAAAGACGAACGCAAAGCCGAACAGGAACTCGCCAACCAACGGCGGCTACTCGATAAGGAACGCGAGCACTACCGAAACCTCCTCGACCGCGTCACCAGCGCAGCCGAACGCGACGAAGCACAGCAAGAGCTCGAACGCCTCGACCAAGCCATCGCCGACAACGATTACCGCGCCGCGAACATCCGGGCTGGCTACGTCTACGTGATCTCCAACATCGGAGCCTTCGGACCCAACGTCGTCAAGATCGGACTCACCCGCCGATTAGAGCCACTCGACCGCATCCGAGAACTCAGCAGCGCCTCAGTCCCCTTCCCCTTCGACGTCCACGCCATCTACTTCTCCGACGACGCCGTCACACTCGAAAACCAACTGCACCAACAGTTCACAGAACTGCGCCTGAACCACGCAAACCCACGACGAGAGTTTTTCTTCGCCACCCCCCGCGCAAGTCCGCGACGTCCTTGCCACCAAACTCGGCAACCTCCTCGAGTACACCACCGAACCCGAAGCTACCCAATACTTCCAATCCCGCCGCTACTGGCCATAACCGCCAAGAATGAAGCGCAACTCCCTACGGTCAAGTCATGAGTCACCCCGGGCAGTACGCCAACGACCGCACATACGCGCTTCCCGAGTCGTGGGAGCCCGTCGAACAAGAGACCCTACAAACTGCGCTCTCGCAAACGCTCGAGGCCCTCACCGGCGACGACCCACTCCGCAGACTTGGCTACTTCTATGACCCACTCAGGGAGTACGCCGGTACCAGCTTCCTCGACGCGGGCCACAACTCAGAGACGTCGATCGAAGCGGACGACCTGTACGCCGTGAGCCGCCTGAGCATCACCGTGACCAATCGACAGGGACGATGCCTCCTCGCCCCAGGACCCACAAGAAATCAAGCCACTGACCTCTTGGCCGCCCTGCCACCATCGCTCGCCATCGCCGCCAGTCTCGACGCCAGCGTCCTTGAGCAGATGTGGAGACTTCACGATCTCTTCCGCACACTGCTCGCCACCGACACCAAGGATTCGAACCACTGGGTGTTCGCAGCCAAACTCTGCGCCCGCAAACGACCAAACCTCTTCCCCGTACGCGACAGCCAAGTCTGCGGCTACCTCTCCGGCTGGAAAGCGCTGGGCGCCGGTACGGGCAGGCTCGGACGCTTCAGCAACGACATCCAGGTGTTCGCGTACCTGATGACGCACGACTTGATCGAGGGCAAACTCGCGCAACTTCGCGAGGCTGCAGCAAAAGCTAGATTGCGCATCGACGAGGAACCCCTGCGACTCCTCGACGCACTGCTGTGGACCAAGGCCACCGGCACCCCGTAGCCATCGCTGTGGGTCCGAGCCTTTGAGCCCGTTTCCCGAGATCGTGTCGCTGATGTCGACCGACCTGCCGCTTAGCGGAGAAACAGTCAAGACTTTCGACCCATATCTGCCCCATGAAAAAATCCGGCCCTCATGGAGGACCGGATTGAAGGCTTTGAGCCTGTGACCTGAAACTTAGTGGTGGCCAGAGTCGGGATCGAACCGACGACCTTCCGCTTTTCAGGCGGACGCTCGTACCAACTGAGCTACCTGGCCGGACGGCACTCGAACCGAATGCCACACCTACTGCTGTCTTGCGGCCTCCGGCGAACCGGAGACGGTAAAGCGACCCTGACGGGACTCGAACCCGCGACCTCCGCCGTGACAGGGCGGCGCGCTAACCAACTGCGCCACAGGGCCATGCTTTGTGCTCAGCCATACGTCACTATGGCCATGCGTACCCCCTACGGGATTCGAACCCGCGCTACCGCCTTGAAAGGGCGGCGTCCTAGGCCGCTAGACGAAGGGGGCCGGTAATCTCCGTTGGGAGCTGAATCAGAATATGACACCGATGCGGCAAATCCCAAATCAGCACGTCAACCTCGGTTTTCTGCCATTTCGACACCTCACTCGGACGTAGCTGCTGCACCGTGTGGTGCTCCGCGCACCGGGTTGATCCGGTGCGGCAGGCACCAAAGGGTGCGCGAGCCCTAGCCCCTCCGACAATGGCACTGCCCCGTTTTCATCTACGTGCACCTCATCTGTAAACTTCGTGACGCCCTGAAACCGACGGTTCCGGGGCACGCCCCTTTAGCTCAGTTGGTAGAGCTACGGACTTTTAATCCGCAGGTCCTCGGTTCGAGCCCGAGAGGGGGCACCACCATCAACTTGAGGCGAGACCGCCCCGTCCGGGGCCGTCGCTTTCGGCGGCGGCGCTGGGGTTGCCGCGAGATGAATACCGCTCCACATCGCGGTAACCGGTTCGGCGTTCGCCCAGTACGCACCTCGATCAGCGATTCGTAAACTTGTGCCCGCGGTCGGCTTCGGGAAATATCCTGGTCATGTCGTTTTCGCGTTCACGCTCCATCGTCTTGACGATGCTGGCGGCCGTCGCCCTCGTTCTTCCGGTCAGCGGGGTTGCCACGGCCGATACAGCGCCGCAGAGCTTCACTCCTGCCCAGCTGATTGGCCCGTACCCGTCGGACCTCCCGGCAGGCGGCACGTATCTGCCGGTCCTGGATGGCTTCACCGAATTGCGCGACAAGAACCCCGCCCTGATGGCGCAGAACCTGCAGACCGTCGTGCGTATCAACAATGAGGCGACCCCTGAGGCACAACAGGACGCGATCGAGATCAACTATGACGACCGCCTGGTCTCGCTCGCCGCAGCGCTCGGTGAGAAGCTGGGCCCCGTCTTCCTGAAGCTATTGGACGACGGCAAGCTGCCGAAGGTTGCCGCGCTGGCCGAGGGTGACCTGGCTCGCGCCGGTCTGCCGTCGGGAACGACCTTGCCCGAGAAGCAGTTCTTCAACAATCCGCGACCTTTCGTCGCGGCACCGGCCAGTATCAAGCGGTATGACGAGCCCGGCGGCCACCTCTACTCCGAGCTCGAAGGCAACGGCTCGTACCCGTCGGGTCACGCGAACATGGGGTACTGGAAGGGGGCGCTCCTGGCGTCCTGGCTGCCGGAACTCGGCCCTCAGATCATCGCCCGCGCCGGCGAGATCGGACTCGGACGCGTCGTTCTCGGCGTCCACTACCCGCTCGACGTGATGGGCGGAAGGCTCATGGCTATGGACCTCACCGCGGCCCGCCTCTCCGATCCCGGCTTCGACCGGCTGATCGACGAGGCAGGCACCCAACTTCGTGAACAACTCGAGAAGGCCACCGGGCTGCCGCTGGCCCAGTACATCGCCACCGACACGCCGTACCTGACCACCGAGCAGGCCGTGGCGGAGCACCAGACACTGATGACGTACGGGCTCCCGCAGGTGAACCCCGGGCGGCAGAACCGGATCCCGGCCGAGGCCGCCGCGCTCTTGCGGACCAAGTTCCCGCACCTGTCCGATCAGCAACGCCTGGGAATCCTCGAGCAGACGGCCATCCCGGCCGGCTACCCGCTCGACCAGTCCGGCCCCGACGGCGGCTGGTTGCGGATCGACCTCGCGGCGGCGTACGCGGCGACGCCGTAACACTCGCTCTGAACTGTTGTTCGCCCTCCCGCTGGGGCAGGTGGGGCTAATGTGGTTCAGATCACATTTTCCAGAGCGCGACACGTTCGGTGCAGGGCCTCATCCGCTGCTGACCCGGCGGTGCCCACACTCCCCTGGACACAGCTCGCCGGCGCGTGCCCGAATCGAGTCGAGCGCCCACTTCCTCTGAGCCGCGCCCGCGTGGATCAGCAACTGCGCGGCAAGACCATCGGTCAACGCCACCAACGCGTAGGCGGCTTCATCGACGTCGAGACTCGGATCGACCTCACCGCATTCCTTGCCGTTGGTCAGACCCGTGGCGACCCGCTCCTGCAATTGTTCATTCGCCGTACGCAAATGCCCGCGGAGCTTGGCGTCTTCCAGAGCCAGTCCGGCGAACGCGTGCGCGACGTACACCTCATCCCGTTTACGCGCACCGATCGGTAGCAACTGGCCCAAGCCGTCGAAAAGCATCTCCTCGACGCGGGCCCCACGCCTGTCAGCCCGCGCGATCTCGGCATCGATCCTGGTGAGCACGTCAGCGCGCACCGACGCGAATGTGTCGATGAGGAGGTCTTCTTTCGATCCGTAGTAGTGCTGGACCAAACCCACGGACACACCGGCCGCTTCGGCTGCACGAGCGACCGTCACCCGCCCGATCCCCGAACTGGTGGCGACGGCGCGCACGCCCCCCAGAATCTGCGTCCGCCGTTCGTCGTGATTCGCCGTGCGTGCCATACCCCGACTCTAGGCCCCCTTGCCATTCAAAACAATATGGCTATGTTGAAATAGCAATATAGTTGTATTGGAATGGAGGCAAGCCCGTGAGAAGAATCCGACACCTGGTCCTCGGATGCCTGGTGCCCCTCGGCGTCATCGCGCTGACGGCAACTGCCGGACCTTCGGCAGCCACACCCAGCCCGGTGAGTCCAGACACGAATGCCAATCTTTCTGCGTACCTTTCCGAAGTCGCCGTCGACCAGAACATTCCGGGGATGGCGGCCGCCGTCGTCACCCCAGAGGCCACCGGATTCGAGTGGCTGTCCGGCGATGATGGCAACGGCGCGCCCATCGGCCCTGACACCCAATTTCTGATCGGATCGGTGGCGAAGGCCATGACAGCGGCGTTGATCGTGCAGCGCGTCGACAGGGGCGAGCTGACCCTGTCCGAGCCGATCAGCAACCATCTGCCCTGGCTCGCAGACGCCTCGCCGACGGTCGAGCAGTTGCTCACCCACACCAGCGGCTACTCAACCGCTGACGGACTCGCAGTCGCCGAACGCTTCGACAACACCGATGGCGCGGTCCGACACGCGGCAGAGGACCTCGAACACTCCGGCACCCGTGGGCAATACGAGTACAGCGACGCCAACTACCTGATCCTCGGCGCATTGATCGAAGAACTCGACGACCGGCCCTTCGGCGAGGTCCTCAGGTCAGATCTCCTGGAACCGTTGGGCATGAACCACACCGCGACGACGTCCGACACCGCAACGGCCCTCTCTGCAGGACATAGGTATTGGTGGGGATCACCACGCAGCTACTCACCCGGATTCGATGACTCGGGGACGCCGTACGGTTACGTCTCCTCGACGCTTGACGACATGGTCCGCTACGCACGGGCACAGAACGGTGGCGCCCCGGATGTCCGGAGCCCGGACGCACTACGACAGCTCCATGACCCCCGCGTCGACGCTGGTGACGACGAGTACGGCTACGGCTGGCGAATCACACCGTCGGATCTCGGACCGTTGGTTCACCACACCGGAGCCACGCCAGGCTATTTCGCCCATGTGATGCTCGGCCCGGACGGTCAGGCCGTGGTTGTCCTGGCCAACGCCTACAGCGAAGCCAAGGCCCCTGCACTCGCCTCGGTCGCCGAAAACTTGCTACTGCTACTCGACGGACAATCGCCGACGGCGACAAGCGGCGACCCGCTGCTGACGGCGCTTCCCTGGGTGGTCTCAGCAGTCGCGGCACTCGGTCTCGCGATAGCCATTGCGTCCTGGTGGCGTCCGGCGCGACGTGGACTGCGCTGGACGATGGCTGCCGCCGCCGTTGTGATCATCAGCGCACTCTGGTTGCTGCCCAGCCTCTTTGGCACCAACCTCCAGGTGATGCGGATCTGGATGCCCGACGCCGCGATCATGCTGATCCTGTCCCTCATCACATGGTTTCTGGCCGCGGCGCTGCTCATTCTTCCGGCTCGATTCTCGATCGTGCGATCCCGGAGGCACTCTCGCCCAGCGCCAGCCACAGGGCAGCAATGTCTTCAATCAACTGCTCACGACTGACCGGCAGGTCTCCATTAACCCATGACAGGATCGTTTGGGCAGTTCCACCGATGACGAACGCCGGACCGGTTGCGGCAAGCGAATCCCGCTCGAGCGCAACGTCATGAATCTTCCTCGCATGATCGACCAGCACAGTTGTCAGCCCTGAGATCGCCGCCCTCCGCTTGTCATCCTGACTGGTCGCCGTCGATACACCACCCAGCAGCACCAACGCTTTGCGCCGATCCTCACCGAGTACGTCGACCACCGCGGCGACCACAGTGCGCGCCTGTTCGTCCAGCGGAGACTCTGCGGTCGCGATGAAGCCACCGATGGCGGCAACGACCACTTCACCGGCGACCATGTCGATCACCGCGTCGGCGAGTTGGTCGAGATCTTCGAAACTCTCGTAGAAGTAACGCTTGTTCAATCGCGCCTCGGTGCACACGCTCGCAACAGTCGCTGAACGCCAGCGACTCTGCGCCATCTCGGAGAGGGCAGCGTCCAGCAAGCTCGCACGTCTCTTCTCGACGCGAGCCGCCGCACTTGTGCCCGCATAGTTGCGCTCACCGCCACCAATCACGCTCGCAAGTTTCGCATTTACCGGTCGAAACACGTCTTGACGGGCCCATCCAATCTGGTACGTTTCGTCCCACAGTGTCAATTGGCACTGATTCGTACCAGATTCGGAGGTTTCCCGATGTCTGCACCAACGCAGCAGGTCGACTCACCTATAGCGGCCGAGCGAGAAGCTTCGGCAGTCACCGCGATGCTCGTCGAACTGCGCGGGTTGGCTCAGACCCGCCCCACAGTCGCACGGGCCGCGACCTGGCAGTACATCAAGGAACTCGGTGATCGAAACGATCTGCCTGCGTTGAGGATCCTCTTCGGCGAAGGCACGGCACCAGACGGTCCCGACGGCAAACTCGAGGGCCTCATCGTCGGGAACCTCTTCGGGATCCCGGAGGCATACCTGGCCAATCCGCTGATGCGCATCAATCCGACCTGGCAAGGGAAGACATTCGATCTCCGGGCCGGTACAGGCTTCAACCGTCTCGCGTCCATCGCTCGCCTGGCGATGCCGATCGTCGCTGTCGGGTACCGGGGATTGCGTCGGGGCGACGGCGAAGTGGAAGGTTTCGACTTCGACCATTCGATCGAGGAGGGCCGCATCGAGCCCAGGGTGATGGTCCGCGCGCTCGACTACGGGGTTCCCGCATACAAGAATCCCAGTGTTCGAACCTTTCCCATCAAGCGAACCCGCGACGAGATCGTCGAGATCGTGCCCGGGGTCTACCTCGGCCGAGCGCTACTCACCATGCGGTCAGGAGAGGTTCGCCTCATCGCGCACTTTGCCTTGCTCCAGCCCATCGGTAGCCCGCTGTGATCGACCTCGACGGTGCCCGAGTGGGTGTGACGGGCGGGGCACGCGGCATCGGTAAGGCAACTGCCGCGGCGATGGCAGCACGCGGCGCGATCGTCACCATCGGAGACGTCGACCTCGACGTCGCCACGGCGACCGCCGGTGAGATCGGTGCACGCTCGCACCATCTCGATGTGACCGACACGTCGAGCTTCCGAGAGTTCGTGGTGGCCAACGCCGACGGCGGCGATATCGACGTATCGGTGAACAACGCCGGGATCCAGCTCATGGGGCGGTTCGTCGAGAACGGTCTGGACGCGCTGCACCGTGAACTGGCCATCAATCTTGGTGCCGTGGTCACCGGAACCCGGCTTGTGCTGCCTCACATGATTTCTCGTGGGCGTGGGCATATCGTCAACGTGTCGTCCATGGCCGGCAAGGTGTCGACTCCGGGGATGGCCACCTACTGCGCCTCCAAGTTCGGGGTCGTTGCGTTGTCACGAGCGATCCGCGCCGAGCTGATCGGGACCGGGGTCACCCTGACCACGGTGATGCCTGCCGCCACCCGCACCGACCTGACGTCCGGTGTCACATTGAGACTCCAGCCGACCCTGGAACCCGAGGACGTCGCACGGGCCATCGTCGCCAGCACCCGCCACGGTCGTCCAGAGGTCACGGTGCCACGCTGGCTGGCCCCCATGGGTCTCGTCGAGCAGGGAGTTCCCGAGAACCTCCTGCTCGGCGCCAAACGTCTGGTCGGGGGACGAGAACCCGGCGCTTTCGACCCCGGCCAACGCAAGGCCTACCTCGACAGGACGACGACACCATGAAGACTGCAGACCTGCTCTCGCGAGCCTCGGTCGCTCACGCAGTTCAGCGCACCGGTGCGCGGGTGACGTCGATGTATCCGGCCGCGGCACAACCGCTGGCGACGCCTCCCGCCGGCAGCGGCCTCAAGCCGGTGATGGGCAGCTACGGCATGCCCGGTCTGGGACACGCGCTGGAGAGTATCGCCGAACCACTCGAGTTCGGACGCAATCGGTATCGACGATTCGGGCCGGTGTTCTGGACCGGTGCAGTCGGGTTTCGGGTCGTCACGGTGGTCAGCCCCGACGCGCTGCACGAAGTGTGGCTCGACAGGGAAAAGGTCTTCTCGAGCGAAGCCGGCTGGAAGCCTGTCATCGGTCCCTTCTTCCACCGCGGACTCATGCTGCTCGACTTCGACGAACACCTCCTTCATCGTCGAATCATGCAGCAGGCGTTCACCCGTGCACGACTCATCGGCTATCTCGACATGACGCGACCCCTTGTGAACAACACCCTGGCAACGTGGGCACCGGGAGATCGAATCCTGATCTACGACCAGGTCAAGCGCCTGCTGCTCGCAATGGCGAGTCAGGTGTTTGTCGGAGAACCCGCGGACGGGGCCACCGCCCGATTTCTCACGCGCGCTTTCGACGACGCGGTGGGCGGCGCACAAGTCATTGTGCGGCAGCCCTTTCCGGCCGGACGCTGGTCCCGCGGCCTCAGAGGACGACGCGAACTGCAACGTTACTTCCGTGGTGCGATCACCGAGCGGCGCGCAGGAACCGGCGATGACCTCTTCACCGTGCTGTGCCACTCCGAGACGGAGGAGGGACACACGTTCAGCGATGATGACATCACCAATCACATGATCTTCCTGCTCATGGCAGCGCACGACACCAGCACCATCGCCCTGTCGATGTTGTTGTACCACCTCGGCAAAGACCCTGAGCTGCAGCAGAACCTACGCAACCAAGCGCGCCGCCTCCCCCAAGAACCGTCCATCGAGGAACTCAACTCTGCACATCTTCTCGACTGCGCATTCAAGGAGTCGCTCAGGATGTATGCACCCGCAGGCACGCTGTTCCGGCAGGCCACCGCAGACACCAGTATTGCCGGCCACTTCATCCCGCGCGGCACCGAGATCGCGCTGAGCGTCCACACGTCGATGCGAATAGACACCTGGTGGGACCGACCGGATGTGTTCGACCCCGGCCGATTCGACGATCCGGCCACCCTCAAGAAGCTCGAGAGGTACGCCTGGTCACCGTTCGGCGCCGGTGCGCACAAATGCATCGGATTGCACTTCGCCGGACTCACGGTGAAGGCGATTCTGCACAGGATGCTCCTCGACTTCGCCTGGACTGTCCCGGAGTCGTACACCCCACTGATGACGTGGGGAACCGGCCCGACACCCGCAGACGGATTGCCCATGCGACTGACGCGAAACTGACGCGCAGCGCACCACGATGAATCCGACTATGCCATGGTCGCTTCCACGGTCTCCCGATCGCGTACAGGATCTGTGCCGAGCTCGTAGGTCGGCAAGGTGTTCGCCACGGCTGTCCCGCCGGCCACCCTCGCCTTGGCCGCAGTGAACTCCGGTGCAGTACCCATGGCCGTCTGCAAGGCGTTGAGTGAGGTCCAGACTGCGCTGCGACGGGCGGTGCGCTCGATGACATTCGGCGGCTTGTACATCACCAGTTGCGCAGCCCAACCTGGCATGGTGTCGCGGACCGCCCAGTCGACCGCACCCTGGAACGGGTCGGTGACGTTGATGCCGGTGGCCACCGCGTTTCCGTGAGTCAGGCCGAGCTTGGGAAGGTACGACTTGAGGCAGTCGAGCGTCTCGGCCTTGGTGGTCGGCAGATCAGTACCGCCCAGCGCATGCCCGACGCGTACGAACTCGCCGTAGTACTGGTCCAACTCGTCGCCTCGCAGCGGGCGCGGATGGTAGATCTCGTGGGCGGTGGCGATGCCCCATACGACAGTGGCGTAGTTCCACCGCAACCATTCGGGATCGTCGGCATCGTAGGAGAGTCCATCGGGGCGAATCCCCTTGATGGTGTGATGCATCGCCCGCACGGTGCGTGCCAGTCGCTCCGCGGTCTCCGTCGACCCGTAGGCGGTTCCGATGAAGAACGCCACCGAGTGGCCCAACCGCACCGCGATCCCGGCCGGATCGAGTCGGCCGGTCGCCTCACCGTCGCCGCCTTTCTCCACGAGGCGCGAGTGGTGCATCCCCATCCAGAAAATGCTGGGATCGAGACGCTCGAGGTAGGACGCGCACTGCAGCCCGAAGATCAGCACCGACGTGTGGGAGTGCACGTGCCAGACTGCGCTGCCGGGCCCGAACCAGCCCGGGTCGCCCTCAGGGCCCGCGAAGTCCATTCCGCGGAAGTAGTTCTTACGGATGTTGTCGTCGAAGCGTTGATTGAGCCAGTGACCGGCTAGTTGATGGGGCAAGACCGGCAACATGAGATCAATCCTCCGAGGTGGTTTGGCTACGTCTGTGACCAGAATAGGTTCTGGAGACGGCCGTGACCAGACCTTGACCGAAGAAACCCCGAACGATCTATGGTGTGGTGATGTCCTCCCCCACCCGATGGGCCGGCGTCCCGTTGCACGACCGCCGCACAGAACGTCGTGCGCTACTCGTCGACGCAGCGTTCGCGCTCTTCGGATCCGGCGGCGAGGCAGCGTTGTCCGTTCGGTCGGTGTGCCGAGAGTGCGAGCTCAACACCCGTTACTTCTACGAGAGCTTCACCGATACGGGCGAACTCCTGGGAGCCGTCTACGACCGGGTTGCGCTCGATCTCGCGACAGATGTCGAGCGGGCGATCACCGCAGCCGGCCCTTCTGTTCGCGCGCGCACCCACGCCGGCATCAAGGCCGTACTGGGGTTCAGCTCCACCGACCCGAGACGAGGACGCGTCCTGTTCACCGACGCCCGCGCCAACCCCGTGCTGGCCGAGCGTCGTGCGCTCACCCAGGACCTGCTGCGCGATGTCGTCTTGACCGAGAGCGGACACATCAAACCGGCGTCCGATCCGGTCGCGGCCCGGGTCGGCGCCTCGATGTACACCGGGGCGATGGCCGAGCTCGCGCAGGAATGGCTGAACGGCAACCTCGGAGACGACCTCGACGCCGTCGTTGCCCATGCACTACGGCTGGTCTTACCCCGACCTTGACTGAATTCTTGATGTCAGAGGGCTTCGGTACGCTGTGATCGTCAGATCCGCGCCGAGCGTTCGGGTGTCGAAAGATGTTGCACATCAGTGGAATTGATCGAAAATACACCTTGCGCACATACGTTCGACGGGTTACATTGGACTTAGTCGGCCCCACTGATGACGAATCTGGATACATGCCCCCTTCCCGGGAAGATGCCGCCGACTGATCCTTGACGGTTTCTCATGGGAGGTGTTGTGCAATGAACGTTCTCGATTCGGTCGACGCTCTGATTGAGCTGAAGGTGCCTGATGATTCGGCGGGTGTACTGCGGCTGGTGAAGGATCTGATCACGTTGCGTAATGCGACGGAGCATCAGTTGTCGGTGTGCGCTGCGGTGATGGAAAGGCTGGGTGTCGCGCGGGAGGCGGGCTCGACCACGTCAAAGTTGTTGCAAGCCAATGGTGCTGCGCCGTCTGCGGCTGCCCGCTGGGTACGGGTGGGCACCGGCCTGGTGAACCTCGATCGCACAGCCGGATATTTTCGAGATGGATTCCTCTCGACCGAGCACGTCGACGCGATCGTCAAGGGACTTCATCATATCGATGGACGCTCCGAGGTGGGAGTAACGACGGAGGAACGATCTGGGTACGAGAGCACTCTCCTGTCTCACGTTATCTCCGGCGCACCACCGGCAGAAGTCGAGAAGACCGCTCGCGGACTGGGCAATCAGATCGCAGACGACACCGGCGGCCCCCCGCCGGCAGAAGATCCTTCGCTCAACAGTTTTGACTTCGAGGTCAATGAAGGTCGCCTGGTCGGCCGGTTCGATGTGGACGCGCAGATCGCCGAGAAGGTGCACTCGGCACTGAGCTTCTGGAGTAAACCTCGGCCCCAGCCTGATGGTTCTAAGGATCCGCGGAGCAAGACACAGATCCGGGCGGACGCGTTTCACCAGTTGCTCGATTGCGGTGGGGGCGGCGGGGATGGGTTCATTTCGGCGCCGCGGACCGAGGTCAATGTATCGGTGCCGGCCGACCATCCGAACCGGGCGTCGCTCGAGTGGATGGGTCCGATCACCGAAGCCACCGCCGCCATGCTGGCGTGTGACTCGACCATCAGCTCGATCACCCTGGACGGCCAGGAGGTGCCGATCGACTTGAGCCCGCCGAAACGCCTGTTCACAGGACTTGTCCGTAAAGCCATCATCATTCGCGACACGTGCTGCATCAAGTGCGGGGCACCCGCCGGTTGGTCAGACTGCCACCACATCATCTACTGGTCGAACGGCGGTACCACCACGGTCGGAAATGGATGCTTGTTGTGCCGAACCTGCCATCGCGCAATCCATTACACCGAGTGGGAGATCGAGATGGGTAGCGATGGCCATCCGTGGTTGATTCCGCCGGCTGATGTAGATCCGCTGCGAAGACCCTTGCCTGCCTACAACCGCCGGACCATGACACTCGCGGCCTGACCCCTACCCCTCGACCCCATAGTCTTTTTTCAATTCCTGCCGCACCCGACCAACGTCGGGACCGCGCATGCTTCTTTGACAACTCCATAGTGTAAAACCGCATGGTGCTGCCGCCCAGATGGGCTGGGCGGCAGCACCACCGCCGCGGCGCTGCTCCGCGAGTCAGACCAGATCGTAGACGACGTTGGCGTTCGGGAAGGACGACGCCATGTTGGCGTCAACAATGTAGTGGCCGACGTTGTTGTTGTAGACCCCGGTGTTGATCAAGTTGGTGTTGCTGCCATGTTCTCGATCGAGTATCGGCGGTCGGCCCGAACAACCCGACGTGATAGTTCACGTTGACCGTCAGTGAGGTCTGACCCGGCGCGACCGCGACGACGGTCTCCGACGCACCCGGTGCGAGTTCGTGCTTGGGGGCCTGGACCCACTGGCCACCGTTGGGGCCCGAGTCTCCGAGGTATTCGGTCTTGTCGGTGTGGTTGGTGATCGTCATGGCGATCGAAGGCTCGGGAGGATTGGTCACCGGCACCGTTCCGGCGTGAGCCGCACCCGCGCCGGCAACCCGGGTGCGAAGGCGAGTCTGGGAGAGGGTGAGCTGCGAGGCGTTCATTATCGTTCCTTGTCTCGAGTGGTTGTTCACCTCATGTTGCGGCGATGAGACAACAATGCGTCCGGAATTGATGGACGAGTACCCGCTGATCAGGGGTTCTGTCGGATGACACGCCCTTGTCCCCCGATAGATGGACACGAACACGACAAGGGGCAGACATCGGACGTTGTGCGGGTCTACCGTTGACGCACCGATGAGTTCAGGGAGATATCAGGGTCAATCCTGATATCGCTGCCCTCCGAACAGGGCAATGATGAGAGACGTCCACTCGACCACTGCCCGGGGAGCACGACATGGACCGTTACATCGCATTCATCATTCGCAGGCGCTGGTCTGTCATCGGGGCCTGGGTGGTGGTCCTCATCGCGGCCATCGCGGCGGCGACAATGTGGGCGGGCCCCACCACGACAACCTTCACCAACGACCTCCGGACAGAGTCGGGCAAGGCCGGCCAGCTACTCGAAAACGCCGGGCAAGGCGACGAGGCGACGGCCGGACAAATCGTCATCGCAGCGGTCCCGGCGGTACCCGGCGGCGTCCGCAATCCGGAGGTCACGCAGGCCGTGAACAGCTTGGTCAACGAGATCAGGGGTTCCTCGCCCGACGTCACCGTCGGCGATCCCTATGCGCCCGGCGCGCAGATCTCGCAGGACGGCCGGATATCGGTGACCACCCTCGACCTCGGCACCGGCACAGACTCCGAGGTGCAAGATCGCGTCGACAGCATCAAGACGATCGCTGACAAGACCGAGATACCCGGCGTCGGAGTCGAGTTCAGCGATCCCCGCTTCGACGAGCAACCGCCGAGCGGGGCTGCCGAGGGCGTGGGAGTGCTACTCGCGCTCATCATTCTGCTCGTCGCTTTCGGATCGGTCGTGGCAGCCGGTCTCCCGATCCTGTCGGCGCTGTTCGGGGTCGGGGTCGGGGCGTCGATATTGTTCATCGTCCAGAACTTCATGAACATTCCGAACTTTGCGATCTCGGTGACGTTGATCCTCGGCATCGGCGTGGGGATCGACTACGCGTTGCTGATCGTCACCCGCTTCCGGTCAGGTCTGCACGAGGGGCTCGACCCCGAACGGGCTGTGACAGTCGCGATGCAACGTGCCGGCCGTTCAGTGCTGTTCGCCGGATGCACCGTCATCATCGCGATGTGCGGCATCCTCATCTCCGGCGGAGAACTCGGTCCCGCGCTCACCTTTGCCGCGATCATCGGCATTCTCGGCACGCTGGTCGCCTCGATGTCGCTGCTCCCGGCCCTGCTCTCGGTCATCGGCACCCGAGTGAACCGACTGTCTCTGCACTGGCTGCGCAAACGCCGCGGCAAGGATCCCGATCGCGCGCTGGAGGGGGTCTGGGCGCAGAAGTGGAGTCAGAAGATCCAGCAGCGGCCCTGGGTCGGGGTGATCGGCGCCGTGCTGGTCCTGGTGATCCTCTCGATACCGGCATTCCAGATGCGGTTGGGCTTCTCCGATGCCGGCAACCGGTCGACGGAAGCGACCACACGAGTCGCGTACGACTACGTCACCGAAGGATTTGGGATCGGGGCGAACGGCCCTCTGATCGTCGTGGCGAAATACCCGGAGGGCAGTGACCCCGCCGCGACGCTCAACACTCTCTCCGAACGTATAGCCGCCGATCCCGACGTCATCGACAGCGGCGTCACCCCGGTCGTTCCGGTCGGCGTCACCGATGGGTCGGAGATCGCGGTGATGACGGTGATCCCGAAGGGCGGACCACAGGACGAGGCGACGACCGATCTCGTCAATCGGCTGCGATCGGAGATCATCCCCGACTCGCTCGGACCGAATTCGGATGTGTCGGTGCAGATCACAGGTATCACCGCTGGTTCCATCGACTACGCGGAGGTCACCCTGGATCTGCTCCCGTGGTCGATCGCGGCCGTGCTCGCGGCAGCATTCCTGCTCCTGGTCCTGGCATTCCGGTCGATCGTCGTCCCGGTCAAGGCCGTGATCGTCAACGTGCTCTCCCTCGGTGCCGCGTACGGCGTCATCGTGGCGATCTTCCAGTGGGGCTGGGGTGCATCGATATTCGGTGTCGGACGGGCGGGCCCGATCGACAGCTGGGTACCGATGATGCTGTTCGTCACGGCCATCGGGCTGGCGATGGACTACGAGGTGTTCCTGGTGTCCCGGATCAAAGAGCGGTACGAGAAGACCGGCGATGCAACCACGTCGGTGGCGGAGGGTCTGGCCAGCACGGCGCGGGTCATCACCTGCGCGGCCCTCATCATGATCTGCGTCTTCCTCTCGCTGGCCTTCCTGCCCGACCGCAGCCTGAAGATCCTCGGCGTCGGGCTGGCGGTCGCGGTGCTGATCGACGCCAGCATCGTGCGCCTGCTGCTGGTCCCGTCGACGATGGAGATCCTGGGCAAGGCGAACTGGTGGTTCCCGAGCTGGCTCGAATGGATTCCGCGCGTGGACGGAATGCACAACGACTCCGACGACACCGACCCCACCTCTGTCGACACCACCCCTTCCGGCAAGACTTCCGAGAGTGGCAAGCTGGTGAGGTGAAGTCCGTATCGCCACTGACCGCACCCGTCACCGCAGCGGAGTCGCTACGCCGCATCGCGCTGCTGCTCGAACGCTCCCGCGCAGGCACCTACCGAGTGGAAGCCTTTCGCAAGGCGCTCAAGGTGGTCGACAAGCTCTCCGACGACGATCTGGCGGCCCGCGTCGACGGAGGCCGGCTCACCGAGCTGACCGGGATCGGGAAGTCGACGGCAGCGGTCATCACCCAAGCAGTACACGGCGAGCTACCCGAGTACCTGGAGTCGCTGCAGGACAAAGAGATCGGCGCTCTCGCCGCCGGTGGCGAAGAGCTGTACACCGCCACCGTCGGCGATCTGCACACCCACTCGGACTGGAGCGACGGCGGCTCACCCATCATCGAGATGGTCCGCACCGCCATCGACCTCGGCCAGGACTGGATGGCGCTGACCGACCACTCCCCCAGATTGACCGTCGCCAACGGCCTGTCGGCCAAGCGGCTCACCGAACAGCTCGGGGTTGTGGACAAGCTCAACCGCGCCCTCGGTGAGCAGTTCCGGTTGTTGCGGGGTATCGAGGTGGACATCCTCGACGACGGCTCGCTGGATCAGACCGACGAGATGCTCGATCAGCTCGAAATAGTCACGGCATCAGTACATTCCAAGCTCAAGATGGATGCCGGGCCGATGACCCGGCGCATGGTCGCGGCCGCGCTCGATCCCCGCGTGAATGTCCTGGGGCATTGCACCGGCCGACTCGTCACCGGCGGCCGCGGCCAGCGGGCGCAGTCGAAGTTCGACGCTCGGGCGGTCTTCGAGGCCTGCGCCGAATCAGGTACGGCCGTCGAGATCAATTCGCGGCCCGAACGGGTCGACCCACCCGATGAACTCATCGAACTGGCCCGCGACCTCGGCTGCCTGTTTGCCATCGACTCCGATGCCCATGCGCCTGGCCAACTCGACTTCAAAGAACTGGGCTGCGAACGCGCCACCCGCCTCGGCATCGAGGCCGATCGCATCGTGACCACCTGGCCCGTCGAGCGGGTCCTGGAGTGGGCGAACAGTCGCCGACAATAGGATTATTCATTCGGCGTGCACAGTGCATTACGCGCGACGTTGGGCAATTTCTGATCTTCTGTGTCATGATCTACCGGGCCGCACAACTTGCGGTGCGACTCAATTCGAGCACTCGGAGGCATTTACATGGACGCTTTGTTCCCCGCACTCACCCAGTTCTTGGATTCGTTCTACATCTTCGGTGGAGACCTGTTCAGCATCACGCTCAATCTCAACATCGGATAAGACCAGGCAGTTATGCCCGATCTCTAACCTCCTGCCCAGCAGGAGGTTAGAGATCACCTATCGGAGGTCGACGGCAATCTCCGTGCCGAGGGCATACCCCGGCGCCAACGGGAGCGTATCGCCGCTCCAGAACTTTCCTGGGTCGAACCAATTCGCATGTTTCTCGGTCGCGAGCAAGCCCATGTGCTCATAGGTCATTGCCACCACCTCGGCGCAATAAGCGGTTTCCAGTCCAGCATTTTGCTTTTTCTGATTCATCTTCTCGACAGTCTTACGAACCTTTTTGTCGAGCACAGGAATTCCTCGGGTGACGTCATTTACCGTCGGAACTCGACCCCGGAACCAGCGGCCCGCCAGCCGGGCAGTGGTAGGAAATGCAGTGCCGTCCATCTTTGCGATGACTTTCAGCAGCAAATCCTCCTGCTCGCGCTGGGCGTACGGCGTGAGCTGACGTAGCCAGCAACGCTGCCCGTACTTCTCCATCCACTGCAGCGCAGCCTCCCGCGCGTCGTTCAACTGCACCCCGCGGTGATTGGTGCCAGTCCACATGTCGGTGAGCTTGTTCCCGAGTTCGGCATGCCACATCAGCGGCGGCAGATCGTCGATCGCGACGGTCATCGCGACGTGGTTGACCGGGCTGTTGGTGAGGGTCTGAATCGCTCGATCCGGCCCTGACCGTCCGCGAAACAGCCAGATGTCTCCTGTTCTCGCTTGTTCCAGCGCCTGGTCGAGCGAGATGGGAGGGGGCCTGTGGGGATGCACCCCCAAAGACTAAACGGGTCGGCGTGACTTACGCAGCACCGCACATCGGCGATAGTCTCACCGGTGTGGGCAATGCGTGGAAGTGGATCGGACTGGCCGGGGTCGTCGGGGTTGCGGCGAGCGGCGTGCTCGTCGCGCGCGATCAGCGGCAGCGAAATGCATACTCGGCCGACGACATTCGCGACCGACTTCGCAAACGATACGAAGAGATCGACTCCCCCGACAACTGATCCGATGTCCGGCCCGGTCAGGCGAAGCGAGCAGCCAACGCCTTCAACGTGCCGCTGATACCGTCACCGTTCTTCTTGTCGAAGCCCATCACGGTGATCATCTGCGGAACCTTGGCCGTGGAGTAGTCGAACGTCTCGACCAC
Organism: Williamsia sp. 1135; assembly: GCF_002095395.1. Taxonomy (GTDB): domain Bacteria; phylum Actinomycetota; class Actinomycetes; order Mycobacteriales; family Mycobacteriaceae; genus Williamsia. The sequence goes on along the minus strand of NZ_MJEI01000099.1, from coordinate 59,569 downwards.
GGTGGTTGTGGTCGGCGAGGTCTCCTGGAGCTCCCAGCGCCACTTGTGCCCGAGCGGGTGCTGCCATTCGACGACCCTGTTGTCCTCGAAAGCCGTCACCGTCGAGGTGATCTTGTACGGAACGCCGAACTGCTTCATCCCGACGCTGAACTTCGCGCCGGAGCTGAGGCGGTCCGGTCCCTTGACGGGGGTGTCGCGGACAGTGCCCGACCCGTCGAGTTCGGGATGTCGGTGTGGATTCGCCACCAACGCAAAGATCTCGGCGGCCGGCGCGTTCACCACAACCTGGCGCGAAACCTTCTTCGGTCCGGAATCAACTGTTGTCACGGGTGCATCTGCCATGTGTGCCAACGTACGCGAATTCGTTCACAACGGGTATGACGTGCCCGTTTCCTTCTCCGCTGCGGGCCAGAGGCGACCGGCGAGTTCGTAGTTGCACGCCAACGCCGACCGCCCGTAGAGCACCGGCACTCCCCGGAGCGCACGCAGCCCGTCGACGCTGACGTAGGACCCCGGCGGGATCGGTTCGGTGAGGCAATAGAGCGTGGGGGCGGCACCGGCGTCGATGTCGTTGGCCAACGTGTTGGCCGCGGCCTGCACCACCTTGTGGACCACGCCCGGCTTGGGTTTGTTCGAGATGTTCGACGCCGCCCACCCGGGGTCGGACAGCATGGCGGTGACCGGCGACCCGCCCACCCGCAGCCGCCGATCGAGTTCGAGACCCCACAGCATCACCGCGAGCAACGACTGAGCGTACGAGCGCGAGATACGCCACTTCACCTGCCGGAGATGAAGGTCCTCGGGGTCGATGGTCGCGTTCCGGTGGGCGTTCGATCCCACCAGGACAACCTGCTCCCGCACCCGTGGCAACAGTAGGTTTGTCAGGGCGAAGGGACCTAGGAAGTTGGTGCCGATCGCGGTCTCGAATCCGTCTACCGTCGACGTGCGATGTTGCGGGACCATTCCGGCGTTGTTGATCAGGATGTCGACCTCACCGCCGAGTTTGTCGATGAACCTGCGCACCGACGACAGATCAGCGAGGTCCACCTGGGCCACCTCGGTGGTCCCGCCCATCTCGGCGGCTCGCTCGGTACCCAGCTGCGCATTGCGAACTGCCAGGACGACGTTCGCGCCTGCCCTCGCCAACGCTCTGGCGGTCGCGAACCCGATCCCGTTCGTGGCCCCGGTGACCACGATGCGCTTGCCCCGAACGATGCCCAACCGGCTGGGCGACCACGACGACGGTTCCATGCGACCGAGGGTATCGACCGATACCTGCGAGCAAATCCAGATCTGCGGGACCGCTGCTTTTCCTTGTCACCGAGACAAGAATGAGAGCGTCCCGCAACCGATTCGAGGAGTCTCCATGCAACCCACCGGCATTGTCGCCAATCTCTCCGTCCCCGACATCCCGGAGGCCCGCGAGTTCTACACAGACTTCCTGGGGCTCGGTGTCGAGGCGTTCAATCTCGGCTGGGTCGCGCACTTCCAATCGCCGGACGGACGCGCAGCGGTCCAGGTGGTGACGCGGGACGCCACTTCCCCGGTCCACTCGGTGATGTCGGTGCACGTCGGCGACGGTGTGGACGCAGCCTACGAAGACGCCGTTCGCCGCGGGTTCGAGATCGTCCATCCGCTGACCACCGAGGAATGGGGGGTGCGCCGATTCCTGGTCCGGGCGCCCGACGGGAACGTCGTCAACATCGTCAGTCACAAGGACGACTGACGACCACTCACCGACGCCACCCGAGCAGGTGACCGGGTCGTACGGCATTGTGAAGTACATGAGCGGCATCACCACCACCGGCGCAGACCAGGACAACCCCGAGGAGCTACGCGCCTCGATCGTCCGACGCCTCGACGAGTTCGACCACACCACGGCACCACTCGACGGAGCCCGCGGCGCCGCGGTGGTGATCGCCGTGACGAGCCGCAACGGCGAGTACGGCATCTGGCTCACCAAGCGACCGTCGAAGATGCGCGAGCACCCCGGCCAGTTCGCGTTGCCCGGCGGTCGCATCGAACCCGGCGAGGACTACGCGACCGCCGCGCTGCGCGAACTCCACGAGGAACTCGGCGTCGAGGTGGACCGGGCCGACGTCCTGGGGCGGCTCGACGACTACGTCACCAGGTCGGGGTACGTCATCACCCCGATCGTCTGCTGGGCCGGACCCGACAGGGAGACCACCCCCAATCCGGGCGAGGTCGCGCAACTCTTCTTCATCCCGATGGCCGACCTACAGGTCACTCCGCGGTTCATCGACATCCCCGAATCCGAGCGCCCGGTCATTCAGATGCCGCTGGTGGGATCGCTGATCCACGCCCCGACCGGCGCAGTGATGTACCAGTTCGCCGAAGTGGTCCTCGGCGGCCGTGCCACCCGCGTCGGCGAGTTCGAACAACCGGTGTTCGCATGGCGCTGAACGTTTCCAGCAACCTCCGACCGGGTAGCTGAGCACTGTGACCTCCTCCCTGAGCCCGATCACCCGCACTTTGCCCGCGCCGTGCGGGCCCTTGTCGTCGGCGGTGACCGACGCGCTGGCCGGAACACCCACGACGTCGTGGGAACTACCCAACGTCAGCCAGAGCGCCTGGGACACCCAGGCGTACGGCAAGGATCTGCAGCTTGCGCTCTACATCTGCTACGAACTGCACTATCGCGGCTTCACCGACGTCGACGACGAGTGGGAGTGGAACCTGGACATCCTCCGGTTCCGAGCGCAACTCGAGCAGGTCTTCCTCGGTGCCCTGCGCGCCGATATCGAGGCCGGAGACGACGCCACCGCGGAGATCGAAGCGTTGTCGATCGAACCGGGTGAAGGCGACGGGCCGTCATTTCACCTGCGCGACGAAGGCACCTGGGAACAGATGCGGGAAACCTTCGTCCACCGCTCCATCTACCACTTGAAAGAGGCCGACCCGCACGCGTTCGCCATCCCCCGACTGACCGGGCAGGCGAAGGCCTCGTTCGTGGCGGTCGAGTTCGACGAGTTCGGGGGCGGAAAAGGCGAGAACCTGCACCAACAACTCTTCGCCGACCTCCTCACCGCCGCCGGCCTCGACGCCGGCTACCTCGCCTACATCGACCACGTTCCCGGTGAATCTCTGGCATTGGTCAACCTGATGTCGATGATCGGTCTGCACCGCTCCCTCCGTGGCGCGACGATCGGGCACTTCGCGGCCACCGAGATAACATCGTCGCCCGGGTCGCGGCGGCTGATGGACGCACTCGAACGGATGGGCGCGCCGGAGGCCTGCGTGCGGTTCTACCGCGAGCATGTCGAAGCCGACGCCGTGCACGAACAACTCATGCGCCACGAGGTCGTCGGTGACCTACTGGCGCGCGAACCGGAACTGGAGTCGGACGTGGTCTTCGGGATCCGGGCATTCGGATACCTCGAGGACAAGCTGGCAGACCTGCTGATGGCAGCGTGGCGCGAAGGTCGCAGTTCGCTGCTCATCCCGGTCGACTGAAGCAGTCCGCCTCGACGTGCTCGACGTGCTCAGTCCCGTTGCGGGAGAGCCTTCTTGCGACGGTGACTGGTGTCGCAGAGCGGATAGTTCTTGCTGCGCTTACACGCACATAGGGCAACCGTGAAGCGGTCCGAATCGACAATGCTGCCGTCGGGCATCTCGATGCTAACCGGACCCTCGACCATGATCGGACCGCCCGCCACCACCCGGATGTGAGTGGTAGGGCGGCCCTGTGTCGGACGGTCCGCTTCGGTCATCTACGAACGCCGCCCGCACTTGTCGCCGGAGCCTTGTCGGCCCTGATCACGACCAGTTCCTCTTCCCGGCGACCAGGTTCCAACCGACCGAGCACCTCGAGCCAACGGGCGTTCGCGTTCAACACGGGTCCAAACGGGATCTTCTGACGTGCAACCACTTCGGCGCGAAGGCCGCCGGCGCGTAAGCCGATCAGGGAACGGTCGACGTCGGAGAACTCCGACTGCACCAAGAGCATCGTCCCACCGGGGGCGAGCAGATCCGGCGCGGAGACACACAGCGGGTCGAGCAGCGACCGTCCGTCCCGGCCGCCATGCCAGGTCCGGGTCAGTCCGACCCCGGCGTCGGACAGGGTGTCGGCGGGTACGTAGGGCGGATTCGACACGACCACATCGTAGGGACCCGCGCCCAGCGCCTCATGGAGCGACCCTTTGTGGGCTTCGACGACCACTCCGGCGGCTGCGGCGTTGGCGCGGGTGGCCAGCACAGCCCTCGGCGCGATGTCGTAGGCACTGACGCGGGCAGCTCCGAGAACGGCCGCCCCGACCGCCAGAACGCCACTACCGGTACACAGATCCAGAACGCGCCGGCCGGCCACCAGGTCGCACTCGGCCAGCGCAGTCAGTAGCAACAACGAATCCTCTTGCGGCGCATACACTCCAGCCGGCACTCGAATCGACTGATAGATCTCGAGTGCTTCGTCGACCGGATCGGTTGTGTCGGTGTCGAGAATTGCCGGGACTGGCTGGGCTGCGACCATCTTCTTCGCTCCTCGCGATTGAGCTGCTGTGCGACACCGACGCGACTTCTTGGCGGCGGGTCCGAACACCTAATGCCCCCCGAACAGGTGGCGTAAACCACTCCCATCAGATCACGTTCTGGTTTCGCGGTGCCCTGGTCCGGGTATGCGCCCGGAGAAATCCCCTTCGAGCAGCCCATCTTCGGGCCGAGGAGAGCCATGAGAGCTGCCGAACTGGCCGGTCTCCCGATCAGAGCCGGGGCCGCGATCCGGGGCGCCCGCCTCTTCCATCCGAATGGCGTGCTGGCCACCGGAACCCTGACGCGCACCGCATCTGACAGCGTCGGCCTGCCGGTCGAGACCGGTCCCGTGATCGCCCGGGTATCCAAGGGTGTCGGTGCCCCCGGCGCCTTACCCGACGTCATCGGACTCGCGATTCGGATGGAGCCGCACGAAGGCGATGAAACCCCCTGGGACCTACTGCTGGCCAGTGCACTAGGCGGGACCGGCTGGCGTAAGACGATTCCGTTCCCGGCGCGTTCGGTGGACACCGCGGTCCTGAGCACGCTGCAACCGCTCGACCACCGCGACGCGTCCTGGTGGTTGCGGGCTCGGCTCGTGCCGGAGCGGGCGGACAAGTGCATCGCGACGGATCAGATCGCACGCCGCATCGATGATCGCGGCCTTGTCTTCGAACTCGAACAGACGCAAGGACACACCCCTTTCTTCCCGCTGGCCCGCGTCGAACTCACCGCCACCGCCAACGAATCGGACTATCCGGACATCGGTTTCGACCCCACCGTGCACACCACCCGCACTGTCCGACCGGGACCGAGCTGGCTCTCGTCGATTCGCGAAGTCGCCTATCGACGCAGCAGACAGGGCCGCGACGCCGAGAGCTGACCGGAACACCAGCTCGGCGATTGTGCTCGACCGGTAGGGGTTTGTACGATCTCGAACGAGTCGGTCTCGGCCATCGTCGGTCGAGTCGGGAGGGACGCGGCAACAGATGACGACCGGCAGCGACAAGGTCACCGAACAGTCCGGACCACAGTCCGCGATCGACCGGTATTTCAAGATCACTCAACGCAATTCGACGCTCGCCCGCGAGGTGCGCGGCGGCCTCGTCACGTTCTTCACGATGGCCTACATCGTGGTCCTGAACCCGATCATCATCGGCGGCGTGCCCGGTAACGCCAAGAACGCCGACGTCCTCGCAGATGTACTGCCACTGGCACAGGTCGCCGCGGTCACCGCACTGGTCGCCGGCATCATGTCGATCGTCTTCGGGCTCGTCGCCAACTATCCGTTCGCCATCGCTGCAGGCCTGGGCATCAACAGCCTGCTGGCAGTGTCCATCGCACCACAGGTCACGTGGCCTGAGGCAATGGGATTGGTCGTCGTCGACGGCATCATCATCGTGTTGCTCGCAGTCACCGGTTTCCGTACGGCGGTGTTCCGGGCGATACCCGGCGAACTCAAGGCGGCCATCGCGGCCGGCATCGGCGCATTCATCGCGTTCATCGGCTTCGTCGACGCAGGTTTCGTCAAACGGATCCCCGACGTCGCAGGCACGAACGTGCCGGTGAGCCTGGGCATCAACAACTCCATCGCGACCTGGCCGACCCTGATCTTCGTGTTCGGGGTGCTGCTGATGGGCATCCTCGTGGTGCGCAAGGTCCGCGGTGGCCTGCTGATCGGCATCGTCGTGACCACCGTGGTCGCGATGATCGTGCAGGCTTTCGCCGACCTCGGCCCATCCGTCGACGACAGCAAGGGCTGGAGCCTCAACATCCCGGATGTCCCATCCTCGGTCGGCGACCTGCCGGACCTGAGCCTGGTCGGGGACGTCGACCTGTTCGGGGCGTTCACCAGAATCGGTGTCCTGTCGGCGTCGGTACTGGTGTTCGCCCTGGTGCTGTCCAATTTCTTCGACGCCATGGGCACGATGACCGGCCTCGGCAAAGAGGCCGAGCTGGCCGACAAGGACGGCAATCTGCCGAACATCGGCAAGGCGCTGGTCGTCGAGGGCACCGGTGCCATCGCCGGCGGCGTCGGATCGGCATCGTCGAACACGGTGTTCGTCGAATCCGCATCGGGTATCGCAGAGGGTGCCCGCACCGGGCTCGCCAATGTGGTCACCGGCGTGCTGTTCCTGATCGCGATGTTCTTCACCCCGCTGTATTCGGTGGTGCCCCTCGAAGCAGCCGCACCTGCCCTCGTGGTCGTCGGAGCGATGATGATCTCGCAGGTACGTGACATCGACCTCACCCGTTTCGACTACGCGCTCCCCTGCTTCCTGACGATTGTCGTCATGCCGTTCACCTACTCGATCGCGAACGGCATCGGCGTCGGCTTCATCACCTGGGTCGTCCTGGCCACCGCGCGCGGCAAGATCCGGACGATTCATCCGCTGCTCTGGGTGGTGGCCGGGTTGTTCGTGCTGTACTTCGCGAAAGAGCCGATCGAGACCCTCATCGGCTGACGCTCCTCCGGCACCTTCCGGAAATGGGTCGTCGTGGCGAACATCAGCCGAGGTCGGCGCCGGCACAACAACCCATCATCGGCGTGCCGGGGAGCGATTCGAATTAGTTTGCAAGTCGCAACTAAACTGGTGGTGTGCAGCTGCCGTTGATGTTCTCGTCCCTCGGGGTGAGGAACTATCGGCTCTGGGCCGGCGGCCAAGTGGTGTCGCTGACGGGCACCTGGATGCAACGCATCGCCCAGGACTGGCTGGTCCTCGAGTTGTCCGGCGGCAGCGGTGTGGCGGTCGGGATCGTGATGGCTCTGCAATTCGGGCCCACCGCGATACTCTCGCTTCCCGCAGGCGCTCTCGCCGATCGATTCGACAAACGCAAGCTGCTGATCGGCACCCAGGTCGCGATGGCCATGTGCGCGTTGCTCCTCGGCGTCATCGACGTCAGTGGTGCGGCAAACCTGCCGCTGGTCTACGCACTTTCGTTCGCCCTCGGGTGCATCTCGGCGGTCGACGCCCCGGTCCGGCAGTCGTTCACCATCGAGATGGTAGGGGTCGAGCAGTTACCCAACGCGGTGGCGTTGAACTCGCTGACGTTCAACCTCGCCCGGATCGTCGGCCCTGCGCTGGCCGGACTCCTGATCACCCTCATCGACACCGGCCCTGTCTTCCTCATCAACGCCGGGAGCTCGATCGCGGTCATCCTCGCGCTGCTGGCAATGCGCAGCAGCGAGCTGATGCGCAGCGCCAAATCCATTCGCGATCGATCGATCCGCAGCGGCATCCGGTACGTCCGGCGTCATCGCCATCTAGTGGTGGTGCTCGCGACGGTGTTCATGGTCGCGACGTTCGGCCTGAACTTCCCGCTCTCGCTCGCGCTGCTCACGGCCAACACCTTCGAGGGTTCGGCCGGCGGTTACGGACTGTTGTCGACGATGCTCGCCATCGGCACCCTGGGCGGAGCCGTGGTGGCCGCACGGCGCACCAGACCGGCACGTGTCCGCCAGTTTCTGGTGGGGGCTTTCGCGTTCGGGATTGCCGAGGTCATCGTCGGATTCATGCCCACGTTCTGGCTGGTGGCCGTGATGCTCATCCCGGTCGGGATCGCCAACATCATGTTCAGCACAGCAGCGATGAACATCATGCAACTCTCGGTCGAATCGGACATGCGCGGCCGGGTCATGGGTATCTACATGTTGTGCTTCCTGGGTGGCACACCGATCGGGAGTCCCCTGCTCGGGTGGCTCGCGGAGGTCACCGACCCGCGGGCTCCGCTGATCATCGGCGGGATTGTCAGCGCCATCTCGGCCGCGTTCTGCGCGATCCTGCTGCTGCGCTCGACACACCAACGTCCCGGCCTCGATCACGGAAAGCTCGTCCTGACCACGACCGGTGACTGATCAGCTGTCAGCGGACACGTTTTTGCCACATCGCCGTCGCAATCAATGCCATCCTGAACTGGTGATCGACATCGACCGTCCCAAGCTCGAAGGCAGCGTTGCCGTGGCGAAGGCAGGCGCATCGGGTTCGCCGAGTTCGGATCCGCGACCGGACGCGCCGTCTTCTGGCTCCACGGCACCCCCCGGTGCCCGCCGCCAGATCCCACTCGAAGCCCGCACCTATGCCGAGCGGAACGAGATCCGGCTCATCGGACTCGATCGTCCGGGTGTGGGTTCGTCCACGTCGTACAGCTATCCCAACGTGTTGTCGTTCGCCGACGACCTCGCGACCGTCGCAGACACCCTCGGCATCGACCGCTTTGCGGTGATCGGGCTGTCCGGCGGCGGCCCGTACGCCCTGGGGGTCGCTCATGCGATGCCCGAGCGGGTCGTGGTCACCGGCATCCTCGGCGGAGTGGCTCCGACCGAGGGACCCGACGCGATCGACGGCGGCGAGATGGTGCTGGGCAAGTTTCTCGCGCCGATGTTGCCGGTCATCGGGGCCCCGATCGGACGAGTCCTGAGTTCGTTCGTCCGGGTGGCGCGGCCGATCGCCGAACCGGCCATCGCCATCTACGGCCGCCTCTCCCCCGCTGCGGACAGAGAACTGCTGCAACGGCCGGAGTTCAAGGCGATGTTCCTCGATGACCTGCTCAACGGTGGCCGCAAACAGTTGGAAGCGCCGTTCGCCGATGTTGTTGTCTTCGCCAGGGATTGGGGTTTCTCGGTTGGCGACATCACCGGACCGGTCCGTTGGTGGCATGGCGACCACGACCACATCATCCCGCACACTCACGGCGAACACATGGTGCACCTGCTCCCCGACGCCAAGCTCTTTACCATGACCGGCGAGAGCCATCTCGGCGGGCTCGGAATGGCGGTGGACATCATCACCGAACTCATGGGTGTCTGGGATCAGGAGCAGCCGCTCATCCCGCGTTGACTCATATCTTGCGAACCCCCACCAGTAAGCTGACCGAAGGTGCCGCACAGGCGCCTGCGAAGTAGCAGGGAGCGTTGGAACATGTCGGACTGGGTGCACAAGATCAAAGAAGAAGCCAAGGGCTTCGTTGCGAAGGCCGAGCAGGAGTTCACGGTGCTCGAAGGTGTCGACGGCGTGGATCCGCTGGACAAACGGGCCGGCGACGTCGAGGCCCACGAGGCGGAGAGCGCACCGAAACCCGAGTGACCGCCATCTCGCCGGGTGAGCGAGCCATCTTCGGCACGCTCGGCGGCAGTTTTGGCACGCTCGCCGGCAGCTTCGGCACGGTCGGCGGCAGCTTCGGCACGGTCGGCGGTCAGACCGGGTAGGGCAAGGCCTCGCCACCGCGCTGATGCAGCATCACTGTCATCACCGCGATCTCATCGGACTGGCCCTTCACCATGGCGACTGCAGCTCGCCTGATCTCCGGGTTCGCCACCGTGCGGCTCGCGTGGCCTGCCATGTCGATCCCGCCTTGGTGGTGGCGGATCATCAACTGCAGGAACAAGATCTCGCCGTCGACGCCTGATGCGGCATGCAGTGCTGTGAGTTCATCGCCATTGGCCATCCCGGGCATCTCCCCGGTCTCGCCGCCGTGGCCGTGCCCGGCATCGCCCATCCACCTCATCGGGTCCGCACCCTGCAACGGTGCGTCGAGCATCTGCAGCCATCCCATCATCTGCCCGATCTCACGCCACTGCGCGTTACGGATCTGTGCAACGAGTCCACGCACATCCGGCGCGGCGTCGCCCGGTACCAGGTCGCACATCATCACCGCCTGCTGGTGATGTGCGGACATGTCTTGAGCGAAGCCGACGTCGACCGCGGTGGCCACCGGCGCCGCCACCGCGTCACGCTCTCCGCTGTCGACGGCAAGGCCGACGCACAGACCGATGACGAGGGCGACGACCGCCACGATGACCGGCCAGAGCCACTGGCGCAGGGCGACGTTCATGTCAGCGGGTAGGCCGCCGGATCGAGTTGCAGGGTCATGAACCCGTTGTCCATGCACGTCACCCACAATTGATCGCCATGGAATTCCGGTGGCGACAGGCACCAATCCGCGGACAGATCGCCGCCGATCAGCCGGCTCTGGTCGTTGATGATCCCGTCGATCGGCGAATCACCCTGCAGCACCGCTCTCGCGACCGCCAGGGTCCCGATGATCGGGGGCGCCGCTATCGACCCGAGCAGTGCGTGAATCGAATTGGTCAGTTGCAGGTGCTTTCCCGTCTGGGCAGGCGGGTTGTAGTAGGCGATTTCCTTGAAGTCATCCGGATCACGGATGTCGAAAACACGGATGCCCGACTGGATCCAACCGCACGCCATCGCCGTGGGGTCGTCCGGCCGATCGATCGCGCAGTAGTGGGCGTCGTAGCCGAACACCCCGTTCGCGGTGGTACTGCGGGCCCACCGATTCGCGTTCTCGGGCAAGTTGATCGCCAGCTTGAGGGCGTTGCGCTGCCGTAGGTTCGAGGAGTCGACCGCGTCGAACAGCTTCACCCCACCCGAGCCACCCTCATCAACAGAGAACACGTGCGGTTTGCCTGCGTAGGTGGCGTAGATGGTGTGCTGGGTGATCTGCCCGTCGGCCCACAGCTTCTCACCGACGTGCGGCATCAACTGCGCCACGATGGTCCGCGGCTTTCGGTTCTGGACCGCAGTGACGTCGATGACCGTCAGCCCCAACAAATTCGAGAGGTACAGCGTGTTCCCGTCGGGTGAGAAACCGACCCCGTGCGCCTCGATTCCGGTGATCCCGGACCACACGATCATCGGGTTACGTGGATCGGTGAGGTCGACCGCGCTGACGTAGCCCGGCGCGATGCCGGTCACCCAGTACGTGTTGCCGTCCGGGGAGAAGTCGCCCTCGTGCGTGGTGATGGGGATCGGCATCGTCAGTTGCGAACCCGCCCCGTGGTTCAGCAGTCGAGGATGTGCACAATCCTGGGAGATGTCGTACACCGAGATGTACCCGGCGCCCTCGAGGAGCCCGACGCCGGTGCCGACGAGCAATCCGCGTTTCTGGTTGACCTTCAACGACTCCCACGTACCACCGACCATGGCCGGTTCGGTCAGGACCGCAGATAATCTCGGGGCGCGAGGATCCGACACATCGAGCACCTGCACACCCGGGTTGGGTCCGAGAAAGTTGGTCGGGAAGGTCGAGCCGGTGTACGAGCAGTTCTTGTAGGTCGCGCTGACGATGCCTGCGCCCTGGCCCTGATACCGGCCGACGAGATCGATGTTGCAGTTGTATCCCTTTGTGCTGCGGCCTGACTTGCGGTCTTCGAGCGGCACCTCACCCTGGATACCGGTCTCGACCCGGTCACCGTCGCGGCAGCTCGCCTGCGGGGCCGCGGTCGGCCACACGTCGGTCAGGTCGTTGTAGCCCGGCGGGGCTGTCGCCATCGCCGGACTCATGGTCAATGCGGTTGCGGCGGCGGTCACCACCGCCAGCGTCAGCGCCGCCCTGATCATCGATCGTGCAGTCCCCACCCATGTACCCACGCGGCGCCCCCTACGGCTTCATTGCCGGTCCTCGGGAGCGAGGTTATCGGGTACGCCTCCGCGGTGGAGGGTTTTCGCCGAACCGCGTATCAGTTCACCGGAAGACTGTCGGCGACCTGGGCCAATTCCTCCACGGTGGTGCTCTTGTCCACGGCCGACAACTCGATGTAGAGGTCGGGAATCGAATCCACCGACATGCCCATCCAGCGGGTGTCCTCGCCGCCGCCGCCGTTGATCGCGCGGCCGTGCTGCCAGGTCGTCGAGCTCACACCGTCCCAGGTCCGGATCTCGTCCATCCGGCTGTTCAGAGCCTCCGGACTGACGTAGAAGTCAGTCCACAGATCGTATTCGGCGCCGTCGACCTCGACGACGCAGCGAAAGCCGGCCTTCAGGAACTGCTCCCCCGACCCGTTCACGTCGGCCGCCTCCTCCGGCGGGACGGCGTCCATACGTGTCTCACAGCGCATTCCGTTCCAGCCCTCGTCGGACGGCGAGGCCGGCAGCAACTCGGGCAGTGCGGAAGCCGCTTGTGCGAACAACCCCCAACCGGGCCCGACCTCGACCGACTCGGTGCCGCTGGGTGGCGACACCCGTCCCTCGGAGTCGACGGCACGCACCGAGTACGCGACGGTGTTGCTCCCGGTCGGCGCGATGGCCGAGATGTCGCGGAACTCGGTGTCCGGGCCCGAGTACACGACCTCGTCACCTCGACTCAAGAAGTATTCAGACGCCGCCGAATCCGCCGTCCAGGACACCTTCACCGCCCCGTCCTCCTCGCTGACGCTGAGACCAGTTGGCGCACCGACCGAATCACCCGCACCCCGCACGAAGTACGTGACCGCAAGCGACACCACCAGCGCCACGACCGCGCCGACGATCAACAGCGGCCACGCCCAGCGCTTCACAGCGGCAACCTGTCCAGTTGCGCCTTCGCATCGGCGTCCTTGCCGTTCTCCATCGCGACGGACACGTCGTAGACCTCCCGGTCACTGTCGTCGAAGGCCAGGATGGCGGTACCCGCCCAGTCGCTGGTGGCGCTCGGCGACTGGTACAGAACACCCGACGCACCCTGGTCTGTGGTCTCCGACGACGTCTTCAGACCCAGCGAGGCGAGGTAATCGTCCCGCACCTGCCGCGATGGGTACTGCCTGATCCGAATCGTGAAGTCGCCGCCGGAGTCACGGCACAGGATGCTGCCGGACTTCGGGATCTCGGTGTCGACCGTGCCGGTCCCGCCGAAGCAGGCTTCTCGGCCGTAGTTGTCGCTGGACAACGGACTCGGGCCCACGATCTCCGGGAAGGTGGCGGCGATCTGTTCGAGGCCGTGCCAGCGCTGTGCCACCTTGACCTCACCGCTGGCCTCGCTGTACGGCGATCCGTCCCGGTCACCGGAGCGGGCAGAGACCGAGTAGGTGTACGTGCCGGGCAATGGCATGGGTTGAGAGAACTTCGGTTCGCTGCCGACGTAGATGATCGACTCACCCTGACGGAGAACATATTCCGAGGCTCCGTCGACCTCGGGCCAGCTGATGTCCACGGACGCATCCGCGATCGTGGCGGTCGGCGGCGCCGGAGTCGCGAGTGCGCTCCCCGCACCACCGAACAGCAACAGTCCGGCGACCACGCCGACCACTAGCGCCGCCGCGATGATCGGACCGGCCATGACGGCGGCCCGCTTGAACCACGGCACCTTCGGCGCCGACCCACCGGCGCCGGCTGCTGCGTACATCGCACCCCCGGGCCCCGCAGGGGGTGGGGTCCCCTGACCGCCATAGGGCGGGTATTGGCCACTGCGCATCTGCGGACTCGACGGCAACGACCGAACTCCGACCGGGGCAGCAGGCCGCGACGTCCCGTACCCCTGATTCACGGGGCCGGGCTGATACGGATTGGATTGATAGGGAGTGGACTGCCCACGACCGGGCACCGGAGGGGACTTCGGCGGATAGGTCACGGCGCCGACCGGGTTGCGCGGTGAACTATTTTGCGGTGGAACGGGTTTAATCAGCGGCGGTGGGATGAAGGCCTGCTGCGCGCGGGTACTGTTCGGGGCGCCACCGCCCTTGAGCGCCTCGTGCGCCGCGTCCGCGAGCTCGCGGCCCGAATTGAACCGGTCCGCGGGCTTCTTCGCCATCGCCTTGGCGATGACAGCCGCCATCGCGGCCGGGACCGCGGGGTTGGCCGCAGCAGGATTCGGCGGCGGGTTGAACATATGCGCCGCCATCAGTCCCTGACTGGTGGGTGCATCGAAAGGAGCGGCGGCGGTGAGTAATTCGTAGAGACTGCAGCCCAGGGCGTAGACGTCGGCGCGATGATCGATCTCTTCGCCGCCGATCTGCTCGGGCGCGCTGTACCGCAGAGTGCCTACCGTCATCCCCACCGAGGTGAGGCTGCTGTCGGTCTCCTGCGCCATACGGGCGATACCGAAGTCGGTGAGCTTGACCGCATCCGGATTCATCGGGTCGGCACCGGGGGTTATCAGGATGTTGCCGGGTTTGACGTCACGATGGAGCAGACCCTTGCGGTGGGCGTAGTCGAGACCATCGGCGATCTGCGAGACGATCCGCACGGCGAGGCGTGGGTGCAGCGGGCCTCCCGAGAGAAGTTGCGCCGCATCGGTACCCGAGACGAACTCCATCGCGATCCAGAGCTGGTCCTCGTGTGTCCCGCGGTCGAGAACGTTGACCAGATTCGGATGACTGAGCGGCGCGACCAGGTCCGCCTCGCGCTCGAATCGCGCCCTGGTGTCGGGATCGGTGCCGTAGGTGCTGTTCAGCAATTTGATCGCGTCGGCACGCGGCAGCCGCGGATGCTGGGCCTTGTAGACCTCGCCCATCCCGCCACGGCCGATCAGCTCCAAGATCTGATAGCCACCGATATGGGAACCGATCGCCACGCCCATCGCCATTGCCTTTCACCTGACCTGCTGTCGGCAGGTTAGGCAGATACTATCCAGCGCCGCGGCGGCCACACCAGCCATCGCTCACCGAATACACCGTCTGATCGATCGGGGCGAATCCTTCGCGTCGATTGGGGCGGATCCTCGCGTCGATCCGGGCGAATCCTTCGCACTCCTTCCGTTAAGCACATACGCTCAACTCATGAAATCGCCTTGTTCCGGGATCCTCGCCTGCGCTCTGCTGGTCGGTGCCGCACTGTGCCTCATCCCATCGACCGCTGCGGCAGCACCGGTCGCCACCTGCACTCCGGCGCAACTACTCGCCGGCGCCGAGACATACGTAGCGGCGTTGGCCGACCCGTCGTTCGCCTACGACGTCCCCGTCGCCGACGACGTCGTCCGATTCGAGAACGGCGTTCAAACCGGCTTCTCCGGGGACGTGATGCAGGCCGAGCTGGCGGCACACCTGCAGTACGGCGGCATCACGGGAATCAAGAACCAGCACTGGTCGGGAGCCGGAAACCTCATCCGCGTCATCTACGACCTCAAATACGGCGTCGGCGATCTCAACATTGCCGATTCCACCATCGACGAGACCTTCGCGTTCAACAGCGCGTGTGACATCGCGCGCATCGACGCGACCTTCTCCGTCCGGCCGGGAAACCTGATCACGGGAGGCAACTGATGGGGCAGTTCAGCAGAGAAGAACTCGAGGCGGAGTTCGCCAAGTTCAAGGCGTTCAACGACAAGGTCGCGATCACCCAGGACTGGGACCCGTGGGCCGACCAGTTCACCGTCGACGCGGACTACGTCGAACACGCCCTGGGCACCTTCAAGGGCCGCGAAGAGATCCGGACCTGGGTGAAGAAGACGATGGGACGCTTCCCCGGCAATCACATGGTGGGTTACCTGTCCCTGTGGCACGTCGTCGATGAAGAGACCGGCCGCATCATCTGTGAGATCGACAACCCCATGCGCGACCCGGGCGACGGCACG
Source organism: Williamsia sp. 1135 (assembly GCF_002095395.1). Lineage (GTDB taxonomy): Bacteria > Actinomycetota > Actinomycetes > Mycobacteriales > Mycobacteriaceae > Williamsia. The sequence continues at coordinate 43,798 of NZ_MJEI01000099.1, read as the reverse complement.
GTATTCACCGCCACCAACATCACCATCCTCACGTATGGAGGCGATGGCCTCTGGGCCAAGGAAGAGGACGTCTACAACCCGATGGAGTTTGCCCAAGCGGCAAAAGCCTGGTGCAATAAGGCCCGAGAGCTGGGGAATCTGACCGACGACGCCACCAAATGGCTCGAAACGGTGGGAAAGTACTTCTGATCGGATGCGTGGGATCTCGACCTCCTGCGCGTTAGCTGCACCACACGGTGCCCAGCCCGGCTAACACCAGCCCCACCGGCGACGAAGCCGTACAGAGACAGAACCTTGATCGATGTGACGCCGATGAGTGACACGGCGCGTTGTTTACAACTAGGGTGGCGGCGCAACGACCCCGTATCCTGGAGCCTTACAGCCTAGCCTTCTTGGAGGAATATCTAATGGCACGCGAGTTGACCCAACTTGAGCTTCTGAAGGAACTTGCACCGGCGGCCGAGGAAAACGTCAACCGCCATCTCCGCACCACCAGGAACTGGCATCCCCACGACTACGTGCCGTGGGACGAGGGCCAGAACTTCGCCGCCCTGGGCGGCAAGGATTGGGACCCCGAGCAGTCGCAGCTCGACGAGGTGGCCAAGGCCGCCATGATCACGAACCTGCTGACCGAGGACAACCTGCCCTCCTACCACCGTGAAATTGCCGAGAACTTCACGATGGACGACGCGTGGGGACACTGGGTCGGCCGGTGGACCGCCGAAGAGAACCGTCACGGCATCGTGATGCGCGACTACCTCGTCGTGACCCGTGGAGTCGATCCCGTGGCCCTCGAAGAGGCCCGCATGATCCACATGACCAACGGCTATTCGTCGATTGCCGCCGCCGGTGACCGCGCCAGCGAGTTCGACAACGGCGAGGGCTCGGCCGGAATCCTGCGCTCGGTCGCCTATGTCACCTTCCAGGAACTCGCGACCCGCGTCTCCCACCGAAACACCGGCAAGGCCTGCAACGATCCGGTCGCCGACCGCATGCTCCAGCGCATCGCCGCCGACGAGAACCTGCACATGGTCTTCTACCGCAACATCTGTGGCGCCGGCCTCGACCTGGCTCCTGATCAGACCCTGCGCGCCATCTACGAGGTCGTCTCCAACTTCCAGATGCCGGGCGCGGGCATGCCCAACTTCCGCCGGAACGGCGTCCTGATGGCCAAGCACGGCATCTACGACCTGCGTCAGCACCTGGAAGAGGTCATCGAGCCCGTCTTGCGCAAGTGGAGGATCTTCGAGCGCGAGGACTTCAGCGCCGAGAGCGAGAAGATCCGCGAGGACCTGGCCGCGTTCCTCGAGAAGCTCGGCGCCGACACACTCAAGTTCGAAGAGATGCGCGATCGCGCGCTGGCCCGTGAGGCTGCCAAGCGCGAGAAGCTCTCCGCCGCGTCCTGACTCTAGAGAAAGCACTGCTCTGACCGCCGTACTCCCCCAGACGACCAATTCCCCCGCTGCTGAACAGACGGGTCGAGCTCCGGCTTCGCCTTCGTCTCTCCGGATTGGGTCCATCGAGCTCTCGAGCCCGGTGGTCCTGGCTCCGATGGCCGGGGTGACCAACGTTGCCTTCAGGACGTTGTGCCGCGAGCTCGAGCTTGCCCGCACCGGCACGGTGGCGGGGCTGTACGTGTGCGAGATGGTCACTGCACGTGCCCTGACCGAGCGCCATCCGGTCACGATGCACATGACCACGTTCGGCCCGGACGAGAACCCCCGATCGATGCAGCTGTACACGGTCGACCCGGAGTACACCTACGCCGCCGCGAAAATGATCGTCGACGAGAACCTCGCCGACCACATCGACATGAACTTCGGCTGCCCCGTCCCGAAGGTGACCCGCAAGGGCGGCGGATCGGCGATTCCGTACAAGCGTCGCCTCTTCGCGAACATCGTCGCCGCAGCCGTCCGTGCGACCGAGGGCACCGACATCCCGGTGACCGTCAAGTTCCGGATCGGCATCGACGACGACCATCACACACACCTCGACGCGGGCCGCATCGCCGCTGAGCAGGGTGCCAAAGCCGTTGCACTCCACGCCCGTACGGCGTCGCAGCGCTACTCGGGTACCGCCGCATGGGATGAGATCGCCCGTCTCAAGGAACACGTCACCGATGTACCGGTGTTGGGTAACGGCGACATCTTCGAACCCGGCGACGCCACCAGGATGATGCAGCAGACCGGGTGCGACGGTGTTGTGATCGGCCGCGGCTGCCTCGGGAGGCCATGGTTCTTCGCCGAACTGAGCGCCGAGTTGAACGGCACACCTGCCCCAGAGGCACCAAATCTCGGCGAAGTGGCGCAGATCATCATTCGTCACGGACAACTCCTCGCTGATCATCACGGCGAGTTCAAGGGCATGCGTGAAATCCGCAAACACGTCGCCTGGTATCTGCGCGGCTTTCCGGTCGGTTCGGAGCTGCGACGCGAGATGGCATTGGTGGAGACCGTGCAGCACCTCGCCGACCTCGTCGGCCAACTACCCGCTGACGTGCCCTTTCCGGCCGACGGTCACGGTCCCCGCGGTCGGCAGGGCTCGCCGTCGGCGGTGGCGCTGCCCGACGGCTGGCTCGATGATCCCGACGACGAGGCCGTTCCCGACGGCGCCGAGGTCATGCATTCCGGCGGCTGAGTTCGCCTCAGCAAATCCTGCATCTGGAAACGCTGGTTTCATGTTGTCGAATGCAAACGTGTCATGAACGCTGTGTATCTCCTCGCCACACCCTCCTCACCCGGTTGGCCCAGTATCATCGACACCGCGCCGTGCCCGGCTGGTCTCCAGTCCATCGGGCCTGAGATCCAGCCCGGCGCCCATGAGGCCGAAGGAACATGAGTGAGCGACGACGAACTGCGGGGGCGCACGCCCGAAGAACGCCGCAACGAGATTCGCCGCCGGCTCGGTGCACCGTCTGACGAAGTCCTGCGCGAACCCCCCGTTCGCCCCACCGATTCACGCTCCGCCGGTCCGCGCTCCGCCGATTCACGCTCAGGCGACAACCGCCTGACGGTCCGCGAACTGCTCAATCGGATGAACGCCGCCGGCGGTCCGGATGCCGACGCCCAACCGCCTGCCGCCGCCCCGAGCTCCCAGTCGGGGACCGACCAGCCGGCCCGCCGTCCGCGACGTTTCCGCCCGGCCGATGCGCCCACCGAGACGATTGTCGGCGCCACCGGCCGCCCACCCGCCGATGAGCCCAACACCGAGGTCATTCCTGCCACCCCCCGAGGCGCAGCTGCGCCCGATGATGTCGCCGACGACGTCGAGGTGACCCGGTACATCCCTCAGGTCGACACCGACAACGGTCCCGATCTGTCGGGCACCGCCACCGCCCGCCGCGCGTCGAACGAATCGCAGGGGCAGGTCCCCTCCGATCCCCCCGCGGACGACGACAACCCCACCACCCGGGTCCCCCGCACCGTCGCACCGGCGGCCACCGGCGGCGGCAGACGCCACGCCGCTCCCCGCAGCCAGCGCGACCGACTGCACCTGATCCGTACCGCCACCATCGGTGGACGCGTCGTCATCGCCGTCGCCTGTGTGATGGCCCTGCTCGGCACCGGTGTCGTGTGGGGATATCAGAAGGTCAAGGACGGCAACTGGAACACCGTCGACGCCGTCAACTCCGACAGCGAGAAGATCCGCGACAAGCAGCTGCAGACCGGCGACGAGACCTACCTCATCGTCGGCACCGATACCCGGTCCGGGGAGAACGGCAAGATGGGGGCCGGCGGTGCCGAACTGTTCGAAGGCGTCGCGCGATCGGACACCGTGCTGCTGGTCAACATCCCCGCCGACCGTAGTCGCGTGGTCGCCGTGTCCTTCCCGCGCGACCTGCAGGTGAACCGCCCCGAGTGCACGGGCTGGAACAACGACGCCGGCACGTACACCACCGATGTGCTGCCACCGGCCGACGGCGTGAAGTTGAACAGCGTGTACGGGGAGGGCGGCCCGAAGTGCATGGTCGAAACCCTCACCGACATCAGCGGCTTGAACATCAACCACTTCATCGCCATGGACTTCTATGGTTTCGAGAAGGTGGTCGACAAGATCGGCGGCGTCGAGGTCTGCTCGACAGTTCCGCTCAACGACTACGAACTGGGCCCGATCCTGACCAAGGCGGGAAAGCAGACGCTCAGGGGTGGCAAGGCGCTCGATTACGTACGCGCCCGCAACATCGAAACCGAGGGCACCGGCGACTACGGCCGTATCAAGCGTCAGCAACTCTTCATGTCCTCGCTGCTGCGTGCATCCCTCTCCAGCAAGGTGCTCGCCAACCCGGCGACCCTCAACGGGATCATCGACACCTTCATCCAGTACAGCTTCGTCGACCAGGTGAACACCGATGACCTGCTGCAACTCGCGCAGTCGATGCAGGGTCTCGACGCCGGCCGGGTCACATTCCTGACCGCTCCGACGTCGGGGACCGCCGAAGACGGTTCAGGCAACGAGATCCCGCGTGACGACGACATCCGCGCCATCTTCGACGCCATCATCAACGACGAGCCGCTGCCCGGAGAGAAGCAGGAAACGACACCCACCACGTCGAGCGGGACCACGACCACGCGGCCCACGACCTCGGCGGCGCCGAAACCGTCCGTGGTCACCGTCAGCGCGGTGTCGCCCTACGCCGTCTCGTTGCGGATCCTGAACGGCACCGGCACCACCGGCGTGGCGAGCGGCATCTCGGAGAGCCTGGCCGCCCAGGGTTACCAGGTGAACGGGGTCGCAGATGCGTCGGAGAACCGGACCGACACGGTTGTCCGTTACGGCGCAGGTCAGCAGGCTGCCGCCGCGACCGTCGCGCAGATGTTCCCGGGTACGACCATCCAGTCGGACCCGAACCTCGAGGCCGGTATCGAGGTGATCGTCGGCAGTTCGTTCACCGGCGATCTCGGCCAGGCGCCGTATGAGGGTGCACAGATCAGCGCGGACGAAGTGGCACGCGACGCCGACGGCGGCGAACTGCCCAACGACCTGACGGTGACCAACGCCGGCGACACCAGCTGCAGCTAATCCCAGACGTCGGACACTCGTTCATTCGCAGTTCACCAGCCGACCACCAATAACACCGATTGTGGCAGTACGGTTGATACATGCGTAGTGCCTACATTGAGCAGATGGCAGAACTCAACGGAGTTCTGGGACAGATGTGCGAACTGGCCGGGGTGGCGATGGAACGATCCACCCAGGCGTTGCTCCAGGCGGACCTCGCGGTCGCCGAGGAGGTCATCGGGAGCCATGAGCACCTGACGACACTGTCGACCCAAGCCGAAGAACGAGCGTTCGCCATCCTCGCGCTGCAGGCACCGGTGGCCGGAGATCTGCGGTCGATCGTCAGCGGCTTCCAGATCGTCGCGGACATCGACCGGATGGGTGCGCTGGCCCTTCACGTCGCGAAGGTCGCACGCCGCAGGCACCCCGCCAAGGCGTTGCCGGAAGAGGTCAACGGCTACTTCGCCGAGATGGGCCGGCTGGCGATCACCATGGCGTCGAACGCCCGCGAAGTGCTCACCACCCAGAACCCGGAAGACGCCCTGAAGCTGCAGGACGATGACGACGCGATGGACGATCTGCACCGTCACCTGTTCACGGTGCTGATGGACCGTGAATGGAGCCACGGCGTCGCCGCGGCCGTCGACGTGACCCTGCTGGGCCGCTACTACGAGCGCTTCGCCGACCATGCCGTGCTGATCGGCCGGCGTGTCGTGTTCCAGGCGACCGGTCAGACCCCGGAACAGTTCATCGAGGTCTAGCGCCTCCACAAAAGCACACGCTCCGGCCATAAGCACACGTTGCAACATGTGATTTTGGCTCGAGTGTGTGCTTTTGTCGTTGTGCTGCAGAATGATTCAGCGTGACGACGAACGAAGTGCCGCTATCCGTTCGGCGAGTTCGGCTGCAGTCCTGAAACGATCACTGTGCGGTGCAAGGCATTCTGAGATCAGGTCACGCTCGGCGGGTGAAAGTGTCTCACCGAGCTTCGGCTTGGTCGACTGTACGGTGCGGATCGCAACCAGCGGTTGCATGTCGGGCAATTCGCCGTACAGCCCCTCGCCGGTCAACGTCCGATGGATGGTGGCCCCGAGTGCCCACAAATCCGTTGCACGAGAGGGTGTCTGACCGACCAGGGTGTCCGGATCCGCGAACTCCAGGGTCGCCGACGACCCGATGCCACTGACGGCCGTGGCAGCGGTGATCACCCGAGCCAATCCGAGCCCGGAGAGTGCTCCCGCCGGCCCACCGGCACCCGCCCCGGCGATCATGACATTGGCAGGCTTGATGTCTCCGTGCACGAGGCCCGCCTCGTGCATGTCGTGCGCTCCCCTCGCCGCACACTCCAGCACCGCCAGCGCCTGATCCCGCTGTAGTGGCATCGCGGGGGCCGCCATCGAGCCACCCGCGAAATACACCATCGAATACATGAAGAGATCGTGCAGCGCCGCCTCGTACAAGTGCACGAGGTACCTCGAGTTCACCGCTGCGAAAGTCTGCAGTTCTCGCGCCCCTCGATGGAAGGCATCCTCACCACAAGGATTCGAGAATACTTTCAGCGCAACGTGTTCGACTTCGAGGCCCAGTCGCTCGGGCGGCGTAGCGAGGTAGCAGAGGCCGTGACTTCCCGCCCCGAGCCCGCGAACGATGCGGTAGTCCGCGATCGCCGGCGGGAGGCGGCGGGAATCAGTGCTGGGCGAGCCGTCAACGAACATCGCTGATCCTCCCGTGGGGTGCCTCGAACAGCAGCGACCGGCTGCCCACCCGGAGCTGCGACCCCGGATACAGGACCGCTTCCTGCCCGCGACGCAGAGTGATCCATCCCGGCGCCCTGGGCAATCGGACGTAGGTTCCGTTCACCGAACCGGTGTCGACCACCCGCACCTCCCAATCAACCAGGCGCAGTTCGCAATGCGCTCGCGACATCGAGCCCGAGGTGTCGTTGATCCGGATCGGGTCGAGCGGGCCGATGCCCACACTCGCGATACCGCCACGGCTCGCCACCATGGGCTCCGGGTCACGGCCGATCAGCAGGTCGCCTGCCACCACGAACGTGGTGCCGTCATCGATCACCAACAGCCCCAAGGGCGGTCGGGGTCCCTGCACCAGCGCGCCGGTCATGCGATCGATCCGGATCCCGCAGCGCGTGCACACCGGCAACCGAGGATCATTGATATGTCCGTTGGCACAGAGCAATCCGTTGATCTGCAGCTGCTGATCACGCAGCGCGACCTTGGGGTTGACCGCACTGACAGGCCGGTTCGCGACGTCGGTGGGCGCCGACGACAACGCCGCATCGGCCGGACCCACGACATCGCGCGGAGGCACCAGCGTGGGTTCGGCGATGCCCTGCCGGAACGCCGCCGGTTTACGGGGTCCACCGACGATGGGCAGCGGGGTGCGGGCGGACCTGGGCAGCGGCGGGACGTCGTCGAGGCGGACGGCGAACGTGGGTGGCACCAGTGGTGTCGCGTCAGCCGGGGCGGTTGCGGATCCGACGAGAACGCCATCGCCTGCGGTCGGTTCCGGCGTTGCGACCGGGGGCGGTTCGGGAATCGTGTAGACGGCACTGTCGGTCGACGGCGAGGCCGAAGGCCACAGGACCATCCCGGCGCCCGGCGCAGACCCTTTCTCGAGACTGAAGATCTCGGACGGGGCGATCCCGGTCGCCCCGATCGGTCCACCGGCCAGCGGGTCGATCGCATCGATCGTGAGTGCCAGCGCGAAGATCGTGCTGGGGTAACTGCGCTGGACCAGGAACCCGGCGTCTGCGCCGCGGATCACCTCAGGGGTCGCGAACTCGGTGACGTACACCCGAACCGTTGCGGCGCCGTAGGCGAACACCTCGAGCCCGCCGTGCCGGTCCGACGAGATGACCGCGAAGTCGGGGCTGCTGTCCTCGTTCGCGAGCAACCATTTCGTCAACGACCGCAGCCGTGACCCTTCGACACCGTCGAGCGACTCCGTCGCCAACTGGGCGAGTTCGGTCAGCGTGGCGCTGGTCCGCATCGGATCCGCGTCCACCAGCAGCAGCGATGGTCCGCGCCGGAGTGCGACACCGCGGCCGGGCAGCACGCTGACCGGATGTTTAGCCGTCACCCGTCCATCATTGCAGTGGCGCCCCGTGAGCGAAGGGCTGGGCCGCGCGCGATGCAGTGAGAAATGCGGACGCGCAGCGGGCACGTGACGAGCGAAGAGCGCGCAATGAGGCCCAGCCCACGAGCGAACTATCCAAATCGGCCGGAGATGTAGTCTTCCGTCGCCTTCTGGGCGGGGTTGGAGAACATGGTCTCGGTGTCGCTGACCTCGATCAGCTGTCCCGGCTGGCCGACACCCGCGAGGTTGAAGAACGCGGTCTGATCGCTCACACGCGCAGCCTGCTGCATGTTGTGCGTGACGATGACGATGGTGAAGTCCTTCTTGAGCTCGTTGATGAGCTCTTCGATGGCCAGCGTCGAGATCGGGTCCAGTGCCGAGCAGGGCTCGTCCATCAAGAGCACCTCGGGCGAGACGGCGATCGCGCGGGCGATGCACAGACGCTGCTGCTGCCCACCGGACAGACCACCGCCGGGCTTGTCGAGGCGGTCCTTCACCTCTTCCCAGAGGTTCGCGCCGCGCAGGCTGCGCTCTGCGGTCTCATCGAGCTGCTTCTTGTCCCGCAGGCCCTGCAGACGCAGGCCGGCGACGACGTTGTCCTTGATCGACATCGTCGGGAACGGGTTCGGGCGCTGGAAGACCATGCCGATGGTGGAGCGCACGGAGACCGGGTCGGTTCCCTTGTTGTAGATGTCCTCGCCGTCGAGCAGCACCTTGCCTTCGACGCGGGCACCGGGGGTGACCTCATGCATCCGGTTCAGGGTGCGCAGCACGGTGGACTTGCCACAACCGGACGGGCCGATGAAGGCCGTGATGCAGCGTGGCGGGACTTCGAGGCTCACGTCTTTCACTGCGTGAAAGGCGCTGTAGTAGATGTTCAGGTCTTTGATGTCGAGACGTTTTGCCATGAGAGGAGTCTTTCGGTTGCTTCGGCCGTGGGTGCTTTACAAGTCTTGTCGGGTCTTCAGAACTTCTTGGGCGAGAAGACCTTTGAGACGACTTTGGCGCCGAAGTAGACGATCGCCACCAAGATCACGAGGGTCAGTGCGGCGCCCCACACGGTGTCGAAGGCGCCCGGACCATTGTTGTACTGCTGCACCATCATGAGCGGCAGCGACTGCTGGTTACCTTCGAATGGGTTGCTGTTCAGCACCTTCGTGGAACCCACGAGGATGAGGACCGGTGCCGATTCACCCATCACGCGGGCGATCGCCAGCATGACGCCTGTGATGATGCCCGAGAGTGCGGTCGGGAGCACGATCATCACGATCGTCTTCCATTTGGGCACGCCGAGCGCGTAGGACGCCTCCCGGAGATCCTGCGGGACGATCTTGAGCATCTCCTCGGTGGACCGGACCACGATGGGCGCCATCAACAGCACCAATGCCAGCGACACCACGAAGCCTGATCGCGGGAGGTCGAAGGTGGTGCGCCACACCGCATAGATGAACAGCGCGGCGACGATCGACGGAACACCCGAGAGGATGTCGACCATGAAGGTCGTGATCTTCTGCAGTTTCGAGTTGTTGCCGTATTCGACCAGGTAGATGGCGACGAATATGCCGATCGGGATGGCGATGACAGCAGCGATCGCGGTCTGCTGCAACGTGCCGATGATCGCGTTGAGGGCTCCGCCTCGCAGCTCGGACTTCTGCCACCAGCTCGGGTCGATGATGGCTTCGAAACCGCGGGAGACCAGGGTCCAGAGCAGCCAGACCAGCGGGACCATGGCGATGACCACGGCACCGGTGACGAGGACGGCCGCGCCCTTGTCACCGATCTTGCGGCTTCGCTTGACCGGGGTGAATCCCGAGGGGGTGCGTTTGACCGGGGCGGTACTTGCGTCGAGTGTCGTCATGTCACTTGGCCTTCCGTCCGCTGATGACTGCGCGCGCTGCAGAGTTGACGATGAAGGTCAGCACGAACAGGGTCAGGCCGGCCGAGATGTAGGCACCGGTTTTGGCCGGGGAGTCGAACTCCGCCGCGTTGTTGGCGATCTTTGTGGCGAACGTCTCGCCGCTCTCCATCAGGTTGAAGTCGATGGGTCCGACCGTCGAGATGATGAGCAGCAGAGCCATTGTCTCGCCGAGCGCGCGGCCGAGACCGAGCATCGATCCGCTGATGTATCCGGAGAACCCGAATGGGATCACCGATACGCGGACGACCTCGAACTTGGTGGCGCCGAGGGCAAGTGCGGCCTCGCGGTGGCCGACCGGGGTCTGGACGAAGACCTCGCGGGTGACCGAGGTGATGATCGGGAGGATCATGACCGCGAGCACGATCCCGGCCGTGAGCATGGTGCCACCGGTCGACATGTTCGCGACCTGCGAGGGCTCCTGGAAGAACGGGAGGAAGCCCAGGTTGCCGACCAGCCACTCGTTGAGCGGAACCAGCGCCGGACCCAGGACGAGGATGCCCCAGAGGCCGTAGACGATGGAGGGAACTGCGGCGAGCAGGTCGATCACGTAGGAGATCGGGCTGACCAGCCGGCGGGGTGCGTACTCGGTGAGGAAGATCGCGATACCCAATGCGACCGGCATCGCGAGCAGCAGTGCGATGAACGACACCAGCAGGGTTGCATAGAGCAGCCCTGGGATACCGAACTTCATGTCACCGTCGGTGATCCACGGACCGGTGTAGGTGAAGAAGTTCGCTGTGTTGTCGAGCAGCGACGGGACTGCCTGGATGATCAGGAAGAGTGCGATCAAGCCGATGATCGCCGAGATGAAGACACCCGAACCCACCGAGAGTGTTCGGAAGATCCGGTCGCCCAGGCGAACTGCGGATCCGTCTGTCTTGATCAGCGAGTCGTCTGGTCCGGCCGGTCCGCCACCGATGGTGGTGTCTTGTTGAGTCGTCGAGGAGCTCATTTGCCCTTTCGCCCTCGTCGTATCGTCGAGCTCAGTCATTCTCGACTACCGTCATTTCGAATCATCTTGGAAGTCCCGTCGCTCTCAGATCACTTCAGAGCGTCGATGGACGTCTGCAGTTTAGCTTTGAACGCATCCGGCAGCGGCGTGTAGCCCAGGTCGGACAGGCCGTCCTGGCCCTCGTTCAGGATGGTCGTGAAGGCATCCTTGATGGTCGTCTGGATGTCACCTTCGTAACCCGCCGAGCACACGATCTCGTACGTGGTCAGCAGGAGCGGGTACGCACCTGCTTCCTTGATGGAGAACAGCGCGTCGGTGTCGACGACCAGGTTGTTCGAGTTGGGGTCTTTGAACGTGACCGCGTCGAGCGCCTTCGCCGAGGTGTCGGCGGTCAGTTCTGTCGCGCCGGCACCGAAGTCGACGCTGGCAACGCCGAGCTGGTTCTCCTGGGCGAAGCCCCACTCGACGTAGGTGACCGAGCCCGGCGTCTTCTTCACGGTGTCGCCGACGCCGGTCGACTTGGCCGCAGCCGAGCCGCCCTGGCCCTTGAACGCCTTGTCGTGCTCGTACGGCCAGGCCTGCGGAGCCGCGTTCTGCAGGAAGCGCTGGAAGTTGTCGGTGGTGCCCGAGCTGTCGCTGCGGTGCACCGGCACGATCGCCGTGCTCGGCAGGGTCACACCGGGATTCAGGGCCGCGATCTCCGGGGCGTTCCAAGTCGTGATCTTCGAATCGAAGATTCCGGCCAGGACCGCCGGGTTGAGCACGAGGTTGTCGACGCCATCCAGGTTGTAGGCGATCGCAACCGGGCCCGCGACCATCGGGAGGTTCCAGGCCTCGTTGCCGCCGCAGCGGGTGCTGGCTTCGGTGATCTCGTCGTCCTTGAGTGCCGAGTCCGATCCGGCAAAGTCGACGTCACTGCTGAGGAACTTGGCAACACCGTCGCCCGAGCCCGAGCCCGTGTAGTTCAAGACGACGCCGCCGTTGTCGGCGACCACCGTCTGGAAGTGCTCCATCGCCTTCTGCTGCGCGGTCGAGCCTTCACCGCTGATGGTCCCACCGCTAGAGTCCTCGCTGCTGCAGCCGGCCATTACCAGGGCAGTTACTGCGGCCGCACACACGATGGCGCCACTTGACTTGATTCTCACCGAAGATTCCTCCATGGGCTTTGCTCATGACACCTCGTGATTTCGGGATGCCACGTCAGTTTCCGAACGCCTTACGCGTTACCTGATGAAAGCTAGAGCCCGGTCATGGACGGATTACCTACACATGGTTAACCGAAGATGAATTGAAGGGTGTCGGAATTCACCGGTTCGGCGCAGGTGAAAATCCGCGTGGACATGCGCCGTTCACCTTCGGGCAACCAGGCGTACGAACAACCCTGGTGAACAGCAGCGTTCGGGTCTATCCGTACGCCACATCGATGGCGTAACGGGTAAATCCGAGCTTGTTGTAAGTGTTCAGCGCGGCCGTGTTGTCGCCTTCGACATACAGTTCGACCTCACCGAGACCGAGATCGCGGAGGTGATGCAGCCCCGCGAGGGTCAAGATCCGGCCCAGTCCCCGCCCCTGGGCGGCTGGGTCCACCCCGACGATGTACACCTCGCCCAATTCCGCTGTGTCCCCCTCCGCGGGGTGCACCTTGGTCCAGTGGAACCCGAGGAGTCGCTCAGGGTCCGCGGCGTCGAAGGCCAAGAACACCCCCGCCGCATCGAACCAGTCGGATCCGGTACGTTCGTCGATCTGCTCGGCACTCCAGCCACCCTGCTCGGGGTGCCACGCGAACGCCGCGTTGTTCACCCGCAGGATCTCGGGGTCGTCGGTCGGCCCGCCGTAGGTGCGCAGGACTAGATCGTCGGGTACGAGGAGATCGGGAAGCGGATCGGTGAGGGGGCGACGCAGTTGGAGCAGCTCACGAAGCGGGGCCAGACCCATATCCTCTGCCAGCGCGCTCGCCGCGGGCAGATCGCCGTGCGCCCAGACTCGCCGATCATCCGGCACCTGGCCGAGAACCGTTGTCAACAAGCGCTTTCCGTGGCCCTGCCGACGGTGCTCGGGATCGACGACAAGTTCGATCATCGCCGGTTCGCCGTCGCGAGACGGCTGCACGTTGGCGTAACCGACAACGTCGTCGCCGCTGGACACCGTGAACTCCGCGATTCCGGGACGCCCGATCGCCGCGACCGCCTGCTCACCGAGCGGTGCCACCTTGTCAGCGAGAGTTGCCGCGGCGACGATGTCGCGGACCCGCTGGGTCGACTCAACTCCCATTGGTGCTGGAACTGAACTGCTGATCGGGAAAATCGACGCCGTCCGGGCCGGTCACGTCGTCGAGATCGGGTCCGTCGGTCGGATCCTCGGGAGGCTCGGAGCTTCCGCCGCGACCACCGCGGTTCGGTCGGACCGCTTTGTAGCCGACGTTCCGGACCGTTCCGATCAGCGATTCGTACTCACTCCCGAGCTTGGCCCGCAGTCGTCGAACGTGAACATCCACGGTGCGGGTGCCGCCGAAGAAGTCGTAGCCCCACACCTCTTGCAACAGCTGGGCGCGGGTGAACACCCGGCCGGCATTCTGGGCGAGATACTTGAGGAGCTCGAACTCCTTGTAGGTCAGGTCGAGCGGACGGCCTCGCAACCGAGCCGTGTACGTGCCTTCGTCGATGACCAGATCGCCCAGCGTGACCTTGCCACTGGCCTCTTCGGCAGTGACGCCACGGCTGCGGACGACGAGAAGTCGCAGTCGCGCATCCAGTTCCGCCGGGCCCGTGGCAGGTAGGAGGAAGTCGTCCAGACCCCATTCCGAATTGACGGCGACGAGGCCGCCTTCTGTGAGTACCGCAACGACGGGGACAGACGAACCAGTACTCCCCAAGAGCCGACACAGGCCACGCGCGGCGGCAAGGTCTGACCGCGCATCGACGATGGCAACATCAGCATTTCCGGCTTCCATCAGCGATGACACCTCGGTGGGTGCGACGCGGACGGTATGAGCCAGCAGCGACAACGACGGCAGTACGGCTTCAGGGGTGGGATCGGCTGTCAACAACAAGAGATCCACAAACCACTCCGATCTCGATTATTCGTATATGTACGCTGCCTTACGGGCGTGTGCGAGATAGATGACAGAATAGCGTCATTTCAGTCAGTACCTGTTAACAAGTCCTCTCGGGGACCTGCCCAGGGTTCCGCCGGCGCCGTTGCCGAGCGAGCAAATTTCGTGTGTAGAGGGGATTTGGTGCGCAAACTGCTCGCCGGGGTGCTCATCGTCCTCTGCGTCGCGACTGTTGCCGACTTCTCTGTCGCGGCTTACGCAGAATACCGTTATTCGAGGGCGCTGCGGGCGGCGTCGGACCTCGACTTCGACCCCGAGGTGACGATCACCGGGTTCCCGTTCATCGCGCAGGCGGCCGGTGACGACTACGAGCAGATCGGCATCACCGCAAGGGGCACTGACCTGGGCGAGGGACGACGTGGAGACCTTCGCTCGCGACTGTCGGGGGTGCACCGGATCGGGGGTGACTGGGTGATCACCGAGTCGACCCAGCTCCGGGTGGACGAGGTGACCGGGTCCCTGAAGATCGATTCGGTCAACCTCGGCCGGTTTCTCGGCATCGAGGACCTCACCGTGACTACTCCCGCACCCGAGGACAAGGCAGGTGGCGGCGGGCCGGGCGACGGGATCCTGTCGAGCGACAAAGGCATCGTTCTGACCGGAACGGTCAATTTGCCCGATAAGGGTAATTCCGGTCACACCACTGCACCGCAGCGGGAAAGGGTCAGCGTCTCGGCTGATCTGTCCGTGCGTGACGGCGCCCTGCGGATCGACGCCACCTCCCTGTATTCGGGGTCGGCCGATCACGTGGAGAGCGACGTCGCCGACGCCGAGGTTCCCTTCGTGCTGGCGCAGTTCAGTCAAACGCTGCCGGTGTTGCCGTTGCCCTGGTCGCTGCGGGCCGTCTCCGCGGCCAGTCAGGGCAGCGATGTGGTCGTCGACGGGGAGCCGAAACCGCTCGTGGTGACCGCGCGGGACTTCCTGCCAGGGTCGTGATCGGGTCCGATTTCGCTGCGGTACGCTGACTGCCATGCAACTGGGCCGTGAGTTGATGCTCACACGTCGCCGGGCGATCGACTTCTGTCGCATCGCCAACTGTTGCTGTCTGAGCCGGTAACGGCGGTTCCGCAGTTCTTCTGCGGTCGCATCCGGCGCGCACCCCTGGTCGCATCTTCTGGCTCCAGGCGATCACTTTGCGCCCCAGCAAGCACCCACAGCTGTATCTTCATCGCGGTCTCTCACTGCCGCACCCCCAACGAAAGGAAAACCATGGCTCGCTCCGATGTCCTGGTCAGCGCCGACTGGGCTGAGCAGAACCTGAAAGCAGACAAGACCGTCTTCATCGAGGTCGACGAGGACACCTCGGCGTACGAGGGCGGCCACATCGAAGGCGCCATCCGCCTCGACTGGCGCAAGGACCTGCAGGACGGGGTCCGTCGCGACTTCCTGAACCAGGAACAGTTCTCCGAGCTGCTCTCGGCCAAGGGCGTTTCGAACGACGACACCGTTGTCCTGTACGGCGGCAACAACAACTGGTTCGCCGCATACGCGTACTGGTACTTCAAGCTGTACGGCCACAAGGACGTCAAGCTGATCGACGGCGGCCGCAAGAAGTGGGAACTCGACGGCCGCCCGCTGTCGAAGGACGAGGTCAACCTACCTGCCGCCACCTACAAGGCAGAGGCACCCAACAACGACATCCGCGCCTTCCGCGACGAGGTCATCAACGCCATCGGCAGCAAGAACCTCGTCGACGTGCGTAGCCCAGATGAGTTCTCGGGCAAGATCCTCGCGCCGGCCCACCTCCCGCAGGAGCAGGCTCAGCAGAAGGGCCACATCCCCGGAGCCATCAACATCCCGTGGAGCACCACCGCCAACGAGGACGGCACCTTCAAGTCGGACGACGATCTCACAAAGCTCTACGCCGACAAGGGATTTGACGAGAGCAAAGAAACCATCGCATACTGCCGTATCGGCGAGCGTTCGAGCCACACGTGGTTCGTCCTCGATCAGATCCTCGGCAAGACCAATGTCAAGAACTACGACGGCAGCTGGGTCGAATACGGCTCACTCGTCGGCGCCCCGATCGAACTGGGAGAGTAAATAATATGTGTGCTGCGCCTAAACAGGGTCAGAAACTGCCCGCCGGTGTTGATACCGAGAAAGAGACCGTGTTGACCGGTCAGGTGCTCGACACCGACGGCAACCCGGTGGCCGGCGCGTTCGTGCGGCTGCTCGACAAGACCGGCGAGTTCACCGCCGAGGTTGTCGCCAGCGGTACGGGTGACTTCCGCTTCTTCGCCGCTCCGGGCACCTGGACGCTGCGCGCCCTGTCGTCGACCGGCAACGGCGACGTCACCGTGCATCCAGAGGGTGCCGGAGTCCACGAGCACGACGTGGTCGTCAGCAAGTAAGAACTCCACTGCAGAACCCGGTCGGCCTTTCGAGGTGGGCCGGGTTTTGTTGTGCAACAGACGTTATGCCCACCACATTCGGCCCCGCCTGGACCACTCGAGGGCATATGTCCCTCGACGCCCACGCAGGGGGCCGAATCTGGTGACACTTGTGCGCTAAAGATCCAGAACCGAGCTTCTTTGTGCGGAAGCATGTTTCGCGACCAGCCGAAGCTGTTCCCCCGCATCCTGATCGGCGGTGCCGAGAGCGATGGCGGCTCCCCGCAGGCCCTGCACGATGTCATCCACCGCCAAGTCCAAAGACTGTCGCCGTTTGCTCAGGTAGGTGGTGAACTCCCCCAGAGCCCCGTTTGCAGTCCCACGGAACGAGTCTGCACCGCCAGTATTGATCTTTGTCTCGCCCGCGGACAGCTCGTCGTCGGCCAGCAACCCAGCCTGCACTGTCATCGTCGCCGCGGTCATGACATCTTCGATTGACACGCGCAAATCTTCAGACACAGCTCCCCCTCGCTTGACTCCCCGAGCAATACCCTAGGCTAATGTCCGCCACACCGAGTGTCGTGGCTTGGTCGTTCGAGGGGGCGAATTGGACCTGGGGGATATTCGTGCGTGGGACGTCGCGGGACTGTCCACGTTGCAGACGACGCTGTCGAGTCGAGGGGACACGCTCACGGACGTCAAATCAAAGCTGCAGTCAATCGGCCAGTTGCCGGGCTGGCAGGGCGAATCGGTTCACGCGGCGAGGCAAAAGTTCACCATCACCGCCGATGACCTCTCCGACGAAATTGCGACGGTCAGCGCGGTGCAGGAACTCGCGCGACAGACAGAAGTCGCAGTAGAGCATTTGCAGGCCGAGCTGAAGAAGCTCGAGAGCGATGCCGCGGCGAACCAGATGATGCTGCACGACGACGGGCAGGTCACCTACAGCACAGCCGGTAAAGAAGCCGACGAAATCGAAGGATTGAAGCGCGCGGAGTTGCAGATCGAGACAGCCGCGCGCGCCTTGATCACGCAGGCCGCCGACGTCGATTCCGATGCGACTGCCGTACTGCACAAGGCTGCATCGGGCGAGATAACCGCCGGTGACGCCACGTCCACCGAAGACATCAAGAAGACCGGTCGCGAACAAGGAAGTCTCACAACAGATCCGCCGGCACCACAACTGACGCCGCTGGAGGCCAAAGAGTACTGGGACGCGCTGTCGCCTGAGCAGCAAAACTACGTCCTATCCCAACATCCCGGATGGGTCGGCAACGTCGACGGCATTCCGGCCGCAGTTCGCGACAAGGCCAACCGAGCGATGATCCCCGTCGAGAGGGCCCGACTGGAAGCAGAACGTAAACGGTTGCAAGACAACATCGACGACAATATCTTCGGCGGCACGTTCACGAATGAGGACG
Organism: Williamsia sp. 1135; assembly: GCF_002095395.1. Lineage (GTDB taxonomy): Bacteria > Actinomycetota > Actinomycetes > Mycobacteriales > Mycobacteriaceae > Williamsia. Next base: position 25,968 of record NZ_MJEI01000099.1, on the reverse strand, counting down.
CAGCACTCTGGTATGTGGAGCAGAAGCTAAAGGATCTGGATGCGGTTGAGACAGAGCTCGCGAAAACGATATCCGACGGGAACCCGGAAACACCCGACAGACCACGCGATTTGAAGCTGCTGGTTCTTGACATGACAAGCGGAGAACGAGGCCACGCCGCAGTGGCTGTTGGCAACCCTGACACAGCGGACAATATCTCGGTGACCACCCCCGGATTTGGTACGACAGTCAACGGAAGCCTTGGCGGAATGATCGACGAGGCTTCCAACCTGAAAAACGAGGCGGAACGGCAGCTCGACTGGGCGGGCAAAAACACGACCGTTTCTACGGTCGCCTGGATTGGCTACGACACACCAAATAGCACCGGCCAAGGAAACTTCGACGCGCAGAGAGGGTATAGCGATGTGACCAGTGAAACCAAAGCGCGCGACGCAGCCCGGCCACTGGCAACTTTCTATCAAGGACTCGACGCGGCGGCGGAAACCGCGGACCCGCGTATTGTTGCACTAGGCCATTCGTACGGGTCCGTGGCGACTTCTTACGCGCTCCAATCTTCTCAGGGTGCCGGCGTCGACGAGGCGGTATTTTACGGGTCGCCCGGATTAGGTGAGATCGTCGCCGCACCTTGGTCATCAGCAGTTGGTCCAGAACAGTTGGGATTGGATAAAGGCGACGCTTACGTCATCGGAATTGATGGTGATCTGATTGCCGGATCCGGATTGTTCGGCGGCGACCCAGCAAGCAATGAAGACTTTGTTCAGTTATCGTCCGGTGAAGGGACAGACCTCACCGGTGTTCATCGCGAAGGTGGCGACAGTCATGCCGACTACCCTCGCTCAACCGTGCTTCCCAACCACGAGCGGCAGCTCAAAATGCCTGGCTACAACCTGGCCGCTATTGTCGCTGGCTCGGGCCTTGAGCTGCGGGAGCAGTGATGGCGTCCGGTCGCCGCCTCTGGTTTAAACCAGTGTTGACGGTTTGCGCCGTTCTTGTCGCTATCGCAGCGGTATTGGGGATTGGGATGTTCGTCCTCGATCAATCGCTCGAGTCCGGCCCAACGAATGGGAATCAGATGCCCGATGAAACGATCGCCCTCAACGACGCACGGTTTCGAGGTGAACCCTCTTACGAAGCCGCCGTCAGAGAACTCAATGCAGTACTTGTCAGCACCAGTGATGCCCTTGCCGATGCGTTGCCATACCTAACGTTCGAATGGAAGCGCGAGAGCACGTTCGTCTCGTGCGACGGCACCTCCGCTCATTCTTATTTGGCAGCCAACCGAGTCGCCGACGCACCGGTCGCTGCGCACGACGACTGGGTTCGCGCCCTGAAGATAGTCGCCGACCACGCCGCTTCGCTGGGACCTGTCGACACGGGCTCACTACACGAAAACACCTCCGTCCACGACACCGTCATTTCCGCGGGCGGCTTCAGCATCCAATTCGGGTCCGGCAAAGCGACCGTCCTCAGCGGGAGGACTCCCTGCCGACTCCCCCAGGCCGTCCTCGATCAGGCGCCCTGACGTGACCGACCAGCCCGTCTGAAGTGAGGTAATCCCCACACGCACCGTGCAGGCGGCGCGAGTTAGAATGCCTAGGTGGTCATCTTCTTCGAAGCTCTCTTGGTTCTGGCGAGTATCTTGATCGCCTGGTTCGGCGTGTACGTCCTCTATCGGCTGGTCACCGACGAATCGTGACCCGTTCCGGCAACGAGGCGGTAAACCAGGCGGAGATCCGGGCGCAGGAAACCGGCGCCCGGAACGTTCCGGCGCTGCCTGACCTGCCGTTACCCGACGACACCGCCAACCTCCGTCAGGGTGCTGACCTGCATCCGGGCCTGCTGGCGCTGCTCCCGATGGTGGGCGTCTGGCGAGGTGAGGGCGAAGGTAACCACCCCGAGACCGGCGACTACCGCTTCGGACAGCAGCTCATCGTCAGCCACGACGGACAGAACTACCTGAACTGGGAAGCCCGCAGCTGGACGATCGACGACGATGCGAACTACGTCGGCCCCGACGCCCGCGAAACCGGCTTCTGGCGGATCGGCGACGACGACACCATCGAACTCCTCCTCACTCACGCCGAAGGCTGGGTCGAGATCTTCTACGGCACCCCGTTGAACCAGACGTCCTGGGAACTGGCCACCGATGTCGTGATCAAGGCGGCTTCGGGCGTCAAGGCCGGTGGCGCCAAGCGCCTGTACGGACTCGTCGAGGACGGGGACCTGGCCTACGTCGAAGAACGCGTCGACTCGGACGGCGACCTGGTGCCCCGCGCCTCCGCCAAACTGAGTCGCTTCGCCGGCTGACCCGCGCTCCGAGAGCCCCGGTGCTCGCAGTCAGACGTGACCAGCCTCCGCAGCGAGGAAGGCGCGACCACGCTCGGACAGTTCGTATCCCACAGCGAGACTGTGTGTCAGACCCAGATTTTTCAGCTTCCGAACATCCAGCTTGAATGAATCCTTCTCACGCTCAACCTTTTCCGCGAGTTCAACGACACGTAGGCCTGGACACTCCGCGATCAGATCAAGTGTGGCCCTGGTCCACGGTCCGACCGGGCTACGCGCATCGAAACGGGCCAACCTGGCGGTGATGTCGGCGAGGTCGGCGGGGCTGAGATCATCGGCGCCGCGTAGGGCGATACGCGGATCGGGCCCGGCCCATTCCAGACCGATCCGGAAAACGGGATCGGAGTCCTTGCCTCGGAATCGTCTTCGAATGCTCGCGACGGATGCCTCGCCCGCGGCGCGTGCATCGTCCTCGCTGATCGATGCCGGGTCGATGTCGTCGATTGCGGTAATCCGCACCAAACCCGCATACGTGTGGAAGACCTCGTCCACCTTGACCCGAGCCTGCGCCCAGCGGCGAAAGGCGAGCGATACGGAACCGTCTGCCACACCGGTGGCCACCGCCATCGGCAGAATCATTGCTGCCCACCCATCCGGATTCGAAGTCCACCTCACAACGAGAACAGACCCCGCACCACCCGCGGGGAGCGGGTTGACCGACCTTGGACGAGGTCGAGGTGCGGGGTCCGGTGACCACCGTGGATTAGCTCCATACCGCCTGAGGCACAGAACATTCCACAAAACGGCCGGTTAGCTGGTGGTCACCTCACGTGTCCTAGAAATCAATTTCAGACCACCTCCTTCCTCGTGTAAAAACGAAGCTACTCCCGGTTGCGAGACTCGGCAACAGCTTTTTCTTCCGGCGAACAAGCGGTGAGATCGACGACCAGGTCAGCCCGATGATCGCGAGGTAGTTGATGGGTCACCATCACCATCGCCCGCTCGGGTTCGAGCATGCCGCCATGCCCATCGAGCAGCTGTGCCTGCACGATTGCCGCGTCGCTACGGTCGAGATTCTCCGCGGGTTCGTCGATGAGGAGGATCGGTGCAGCGTTGATCAGGGCCCGGGCCAGCAGCAGGCGGCGGCGCTGGCCGCCACTGATCGAATCGGCCCCCGCGTCGAGCTCGGTGTCGAGGCCGTCGGGCAAACCGCGGACCCACGCACCCAGTCCCACCCGCTCAATGGCCGACATCAGTTCGTCCTCGACGGCATCGCCCCGTGAAACCAGAAGGTTCTCCCGCACGCTGGTCACGAAGATGTGCCCGTCCTCGGCGAAATACCGCACCATCGATTCGATGTCTTCGGCGTGTTCGACGCTGCCCGCCACCGGATTCAGCAGACCCGCGAGCGTCAGGAGCAGGGTCGACTTGCCGCACCCGCTGGGTCCGACCACCGCTATGCGCGTCCCGGGCGCGATATCGAGGTCGAGGCCGGTGTCACCGCCGAACTCGGTACCGCCCGGCCATCCCCAGCGCAGCCCGCGCACCCTGATCTCGCCGCGCTCGAGGCCGGGCGAGAGGCGTGGCTTCACCGGACGATAGTCATCCGATCGATCGATCATGGCCATGATGCGGCGGGCTGCGCCACGACTGCGCTGCAGTTGCAGCGCGGCCTCGGTCATGGCGCCGGTTGACTCGAACGCGCTCAGCGGCAACAGGATCAACACGCCGAGGGCCATGGGTGAGACCTCGTTTGCCAGCCCGATCCCGACCAGCGAGGCCACCATGACCGAGATGCCCACGGCCAGCGGCATTGCGGCCGTTCCCCAGGCCCCCTGTGCGGCGCCTCGATCAGCGGACCGCTCGGTATCGAGTTCGGCGGCCCGCGCGTCGGCGAGCACACCCTGTTGCCGCCGGGCCACGGCGAGTTCGGGAGCGTGGTCGAGCAAGGTCATCACGGCCTCGGCGCTACGTTGCTGCGCGGCCGCACCCTCGCGGGTAGCCCGCGCTGCACCACGTGCGGCCAGCCAAGGCGCGATCACGGCGCTGACAACCAGACACAGCGCCAAGGCCAGAGCAGCCCACCACGACACGATCGCCATGACCGCGACGGCCGCGCCCGAGACCACAGACGACACCCCGATCGGGATGAGTGCGCGAATGACCGCGTTGCCGATCTCGTCGACGTCCGATCCCGTACGTGCGAGCAGTTCGCCCCTCCGGAGACTGACCGAATAGCCCGAAGGTCCTCCGGCCAACGCCTGGTAGAGCCGCCGGCGGGCAGTCGACATGGCGTCCAGGGCCAGGTCGTGCGTTGCCAACCGTTCGAGGTAGCGGAACAAGCCGCGGGAGATCCCCAGTGCCCTCACCGCCGTCACGGCCACCGAGAGGTACAGCACCGGCGGCATCTGCCAGGCCCGGGTGATGAGCCAGGCAGACAGCGCGGCGAGAGCCAACGCGCTCCCTGCTCCCAGGACCCCGAGCCCGAGTGATTTGGCGACGGGCTTGCCGCGCAGTTCGAGCAAACCCATCGCACGCCAGAGCGGGTCGCCGCGCAGTCGTTCACGCACGACGCACCTCCGCGACGTCGATGATGTCGTCTCCGATGGCGATCATCGCGGGCCGATGCGCGACCACCACGACCGTGTCTCCCGACCGGGCACGGGCTTGCAGCGCTCGTGCCACGGCGGCCTCCGACGCGGGGTCGAGGTGGGTGGTCGGCTCGTCGAGCAGTAGCAGTGGGGCCGGCGACGACAGCACCCGTGCCAGGGCAAGTCGTTGCCGCTGCCCCGCCGAAAGACCAACTCCCCCGGTGCCGAGTCGGGTCTGCCACCCGTCCGGCACATCGTCCAGGACGCTGTCGAAGCCGCTGACCCGGCACGCAGCCTCGCGCTCGGGGTCGCCAACGGGTCCGAGCAGTTCGAAGTTCTCGGCGACGGTACCCGGCACGAGGACAGGATGCTGCGGAAGCCACGCGACCTGCTCCCACAACGCCTGCCGGTCGAGTTCTGTGACGGGCACCGAGCCGATGAGGACCGACCCCTCGTCGGGGGTTTGGAGTCCGAGCATCGCCGCGAGCAACGTCGACTTGCCACTGCCGTTGGGTCCGGTCAGCACCGTCACCAGACCCGGGGTGATGGTGGCGGTCAGATCGTGCGGTGCCCAGCCATCGCGGCCGTGTACCCCGAGCCCTACAACGGAGATGACCGCGCCCGCGACCGCCACCGAGCGGGTGGCGGGTGCCATACGGGTCTTCTCGTCTTCGATGATCGCGAAAATCTCTCGCGCACTGGCCACTCCGGCCTCCGAGTTGTGGAACTGTGCGCCGGCCGTCCGCAACGGCAGGTAGACCTCGGGGGCCAGGATCAGCGCGAAGACAGCGCCGTACAGACCCATCTCACCGAACACCAGTCGCAGGCCGATGCTCACCGCCACCAGGGCCACGCTGAGCGTCGCCAGGAACTCGAGGATCGCACCAGAGAGGAAAGCGACCCGCAGAGCCTGCATCGTGCTCCGGCGATGGGCCTGCCCCAGCTCTTCCACCCGTGCTGCGGGATCGCGCTCACGCCCGAGTGCCCGCAGAGTCGGGATGCCGGCGATGAGGTCGAGGAGTTGAGATGACAACCGGCTCATCGCGTCGAGACGATCGGCGGTGCGCTCACGCGTCATCAGTCCGATGAGAATCATGAAGATCGGGATGAGCGGCAGCGTGATGACCACGATGACCGCGGACGTCAGATCCGCCCATGCCATCACGACCACGAGCACCGGAATCATGATCACCGAGAGGATCAGGGCCGGAACGTATCCGGTCAGGTACGGGCCGACTGCCTCCAGTCCCCGGGTGAGGGTCGTGGCCAGTCGATCCCGTGCCCGCAGCAGCTCCCGCGGCGACGTCCGGGCAGGGTCCGACACCGCCGTCAGCGCGGCGTCGCGCAATTCGGCGATCACCCTGGTGCTCGCGCGGTGGGCGTACCGATCGTGGAGGTAGACAGCCCCCACCCGGATCAGAATCGCCGCAGCCAGGGTGGTCAGATGCCAGGCCTGCGCATCCAGACTCCGCAGACTCGGCGAGACGATCAGTTCCGACAGGATCGACGCGACCATGGCGGCGGTAACGATCACCGCGATCACCTGGATGACCGCCATCACCACGGTGAGCCCGACGTACCGCCGCGATGCCGAGGAATACTTGAGCAACCGCGGGTCGATGGGCGGACCCGACGTCGAACGTCGTCCCGTCTTCGTGGGCTGGACGGTCGACGTCATGTCGACTTCTCGGCCACCTTCCGTTCTCGCAAGGGAAGTCCGATCGACGGCGGGATGTGACTGGTCGAAATGCGTTGGCGGAACACCCAGTACGTCCAGGCCTGGTAGCACATGACGATTGGGGTGATGATCGCTGCCGCCCAGGTGATCACCACCAATGTGTAATGACTGGAGGCACTGCCCTCGATGGTCATGTCGAAGGCGGGATCGGTGGTCGACGGGATCACGTTCGGGAACATCGATCCCAGGATGAGAACCACAACGCCCGTGATGGCGACCGTTGTGGCGACGAATGCCCACCCCTCCCGGCGGGCGAACGCCAGGGCAGTCGCCGAGATGATCGCCACTGCCGCGACTCCCAACGCGACCCAGGTCCAGTCCTTGCCGTATTCGATCTGAGTCCACAGACCCCACACCGCTGCCACGACAGTCGTCGGCACCGCGATCCACCTGGCTGCCCTCATCGAATCCTGTTGCAGCTCATCCGATGTCTTGAGCGCCAGAAACACCGCACCGTGGGTTGCGAACAACATCGCCGTGGCGACACCACCGAGCAGGGCATACGGCGAGAGCAGATCGAAGAAGTTGCCTGTGAACTGCTCTTCGCCGTCGATCGGCAGGCCGCGCACCAGGTTCGCGAACGCAACACCCCACAGAATTGCGGGTATCCATGAGCCCATGCCGATCCCGACGTCCGCCCACCAGCGCCACCGCGGATCGTCGATCTTGCCACGCCACTCGATGGACACCACCCGCACGATCAACCCGACGAGGATCAGGAACAGCGGGATGTAAAAGGTACTGAACATCGTTGCGTACCAGGCGGGGAACGCCGCAAACAGGGCGCCACCACCGGTGATCAGCCACACCTCGTTGCCGTCCCAGACCGGACCGATGGTGTTGAGCATCGCCCGCCGCCGGGTGTCACCGGGCACCCCGTGTTTCGCGCGGCCGAGGAAAGGCATCAGCATGCCGACGCCGAAGTCGAATCCCTCGAGGATGAAGTATCCGAGGAATAGGAACCCGACGATCGCGAACCAGAACTCTGGCAAACTCATTGAGTACTCCTGCCGATCTCAGTAGGCGAACGAGAGATGTTTGGGTTCGTCGGACTTCGGACCGTCCTCCGGCGTCGACGGATCGTCCGGCCCGCCGTCATCGTCCGGCCCGCCACCTGCGGCGCCGGCGACCGGTGCCGCCGGACCCTCGCGGGTGTACTTGCGGATCAGGGTGAACCAGATGAGTCCAAGCGCACCGTAGAGCAGCGTGAAGATGATCAGCGACGTCAGCACGAGGTAGCCCGAGTGCCTGCTCACACCCTCCTGCACCGTCAGGTGGATGTTTTCCAGGCCGCCTCCGGCACCGAGCGACTCCGGGTTCGGCGCCACCATCCAGGGCTGTCTGCCCATCTCGGTGAAGATCCAGCCAGAACTGTTGGCCAGGAACGGAGTCGGGATCATCCAGATTGCGAACGTGCCGAACTTCTTCGAGTCCGGGATCCGCCCGCGCCGCATCAGCCAGAGTGCGAGCAGGGCCAGAGCGCCCGAGCCGACCGCCCAGCCCATCATCGCGCGGAACGCCCAGTACGTGACGAACAGGTTGGGCTTGTAGTTCCCGGGTCCGAAGTTCGCCACGTGTTCGGCCTGCAACTCCTCGACACCCTGCAGGGTCGAATTGAAGTTGTTGTCGGCCAGGAACGAGAGGAGATTCGGGATCTCGATGAGGTGCGTGACCGCTTCACAGTTGTTCTGTGTCCCGATGGCGAGAACTGAGAACCCGACCCCGGTTTCCGTGCTGCACAACGATTCTGCCGACGCCATCTTCATCGGCTGTTGTTTGAACATGAGCTTGGCCTGCTGGTCGCCGCTGATGGCCAACGCGATTCCGCTGATGATCATGATCCAGAGTGCGAGCCGCGCGACCGGACGGTACAGGGTGCGGGCGTCGTGCTCGAGTTGATCTGCCGTCTTGCCGTGCATCGAGGGCGCGAGGTCATCGGCAACGGCGGGTGTCGAACCCACTCCGGAGCCAGTGGGCACCGCAACCCGAAGCTTCTTCGCGCGCCTCATGTTTCGGACCATCCACCAGCAACCGATACCTGCGACAAAGGTGCTCGCGGTCAAGAACGCACCGGCGATCGTGTGAGGGAACGCGGCCAGAGTCGTGCTGTTGGTCATGACGTCCCAGAGGCTTTTCAGCTCAGGACGCTGCTTCTCCTCGTTCCACTGCGCGCCGACCGGGTGTTGCATCCACGAGTTCGCGGCAACGATGAACCATGCCGAAGCGTTGACGCCGATGGCCACCATCCAGATCGTCAACAAGTGCACCTTTTTCGGCAGGCGGTCCCACCCGAAGATCCACAGGCCCAGGAATGTCGACTCCAAGAAGAAGGCCACGAGACCCTCGAGCGCCAGCGGTCCACCGAAGACGTCGCCGACGAAACGACTGTATTCACTCCAGTTCATCCCGAACTGGAATTCCTGGACGATGCCGGTCGCCACGCCCAGCGCAAAGTTGATGAGGAACAGCTTGCCGAAGAACTTGGTGGCGCGCAGCCACGCTTCGTTGCCGGTCACCACCCACACGGTCTGCATGATCGCGACCATCGGCGCCAGGCCGATGGTGAGCGGGACCAGGATGAAGTGATAGACCGTCGTGATTCCGAACTGCCACCTGGAGACGTCCAGTGCATCCATTTTTGCCTCATTCGACGTACTGCTACTACCGACCGTAGTAGTTGCAGGTTACGCCGCTCGAGCAGCCTCGAACAAGCAAAATCAGGGATTTACGACGTGCCGCTGACCACATATGGGTAAGTCGGGTACAAGGTCCCACCACCACGAGGACCTATGTCCACGGGTTTGACGTCGTACGCTCCTGGGCGACGGCGCCGACGGTCAGTCGATCGCGCGATCGACCAGTGCAGAGAAGTCCTCGGGCTGCTCCGGAGCCGACATCTGGTAGCCGTTGAACTCGGTGATCCGGGCGGCAAGAGTGATGCTCGACACCAACCACACCGCATCGGCACACACCAGATCTGCGGGGCGCAGCGTCCCGATCTCGGTCTGCCAGCCTTCTTTCTCTGCCTGCGTGAAAATCGCCTGTTGCATTGTGCCGCCGAGGATTCCACTCTCGGCCGGCGGAGTCATCAGATTCTTTCCCTCGACTGCGATCACCGTGGAGCGTGGGCTTTCGAGCACGATTCCCTCACTACTGAGGTAGATCACATCGTCGGCCCCCTGGTCCTGCGCATACCGAAGCGCAGCCATGTTGGTGGCATAACTCAGGGTTTTCGCGCCCAGCAGCTGCCACGGTGCGGTGGCGGCGAGGTCGATCGAGTAACCACGCGAAGCGGTGATGACCTTGACGCCGTTCTCGCGGACCACGGCGGCACGCGCGGGGACGGGGCCGACGGTCAGATACTCGGTTGCTCCGCCGATGTCGCGTGTGAGTCCGGTGTCGTCGCGTTCCCTGCTGACCACCGCGTCGACGGGCGCGGATTCCCTGCCGCGCGAGTAGACCACCCGCATCAGTCCCTCTGCGTTGTCATTCTTTTCCGCCCACACCCGCGCGCCGGTATCAATCGCCGAAGCCCATTTCTCCTCATCCGGCGCCGGTAGGTCCAGCGCCTTCGCGCTCCGGGCAAGCCGCTGTAGGTGCAGGTCAACGATCCGCGCCCGACCGTCTCGGACCAAGAGGGTCTCGAATACGCCGTCACCACGCACCGCTGCGAGGTCGTCCCCATGCAGGATCGGGACGTCTGGATCGAGGACAGCACCGTCGATGGTCACCAAGATCGATTCAGCCATATCGGCAAGAGTAGCGAGGACGCTCGTACCATTGACAACGTGACTGAATTGTTGGACTCATTGCGCGCCATCGGTGCCGTCGGCGGCCCGGAAAAATCACTCGACGAAGCCGTGGCTTGGCACTTCGGTGACCCGTTCGGCGAGCAACGTGCCGCTGCGACGTCGGCGGTGATGATCGACCGCTCCCACCGTGGTGTCATCACGCTGACCGGCCCTGAACGTCTCAGTTGGCTGAACACCATCTCGAGCCAACTGGTGACGGATCTGTCCGATGGGCGGAGCGCCGAGAACCTCAGCTTGGACGGCAACGGGCGGGTCGAAGATCACTTCTTGCTGACCGACCTCGACGGGACAACCTGGATAGATACCGAGGGTTTTCGCGCCGAGGCGCTCGCCGGCTTCCTGACCAAGATGGTGTTCTGGGCCCAGGTCGAGGTCGCGGCGCGTCCTGATATGGCGGTACTGACGCTCATCGGTCCCGAAACCCGGACCGGCGCCATCGCTCAACTGCTGGAGATACCCAGCACAGCAACAGTTTACGATGCCGGAGTCCTCCCCGGCGGTGGATTCTGGCGCGTCATGCCCGCTGTTGGCGAACACGCGGCCGTCGAGACGATCGATCTGATCGTGCCGGTCGATCAACTCACGACCTGGTGGTCCAGCCTCACCGCGGTGGGCGTACGGCCATCTGGTACCTGGACCTACGAGGCCCTGCGGGTCGCGGCACTGCGCCCCCGCCTCGGTGCCGACACTGACGAGCGGACGATTCCGCACGAGGTCAACTGGATCGGTTCCGCGTCCGAGTTCGGTGCCGTGCACCTGAACAAGGGCTGCTACCGCGGCCAGGAAACGGTCGCCCGGGTGCACAACCTCGGGAAGCCACCCAGGCAGATGTTGCTCCTGCATCTGGACGGGAGCGCGGATACGCGCCCGGTCACCGGTGATCCGGTCATTGCCGGCGGACGCACCGTGGGGCGCATCGGTACCGTCGTCGAGCACTACGAGTACGGCCCCATCGCCCTGGCCTTGATCAAGCGAGGCGTCCCCGCCGACACAGCGCTGGAAGCCGGCGGCACGAGCGCCGCCATCGATCCGGCCTCGGTCCCCGCGGACGATCGCGTCCAGGCCGGGCGGGCAGCCATCGAGAGATTGCGCGGCAAATGACCCTTCCCAGGGGCAAGGTCCTAGCGGTCTGCGCTGTTCATGAGGATCTGCCGCTTGCGGGCGCCGTGGGACTTAGCGCCATCGACAAGCGGCCGGTTGAAGGCCCGGTCGCCGTCGATGAGTTCGGGCTGACAATCGACCACAGCTGTGACGTGAAACATCACGGCGGGATCGACCAGGCCGTCTACGCCTACTCCGACGATGAGGCCCGACGCTGGGCGACCGAGCTCGGCCGCGACCTCGGCTACGGCTGGTTCGGTGAGAATCTGCGGATCTCAGGCATGCCGACCACCGACGCCATGATCGGTGAGCGCTGGCAGATCGGCGAGACGCTGCTCGAGGTCACGATCGCGCGGACCCCGTGTCGCACCTTCGCCGACTGGTCCGACGAGGACCGATGGGTCAAACGCTTCTACGAACGCGCCGACGTCGGCTGTTACCTGCGCGTCATCGAGTCCGGTGCGATTGCGGCCGGCGACGACGTGAGGGTGACCTCCCGCCCCGATCACGGCGTACTGGTCCGACATCTGATCACTGGCCCCGACCCCGCATCGCTCGAGAAACTGCTCGCAGGCGAGGACCTCCCACCGAAGGTCGTGAGGGACGCGACCCGGTGGCAACGCAAGAAGTCCAAGTAAATTCGCCGCTCCCGAGCCGAGCCGGTCCGCATCATGCCTGCGGGCGCGCTAGACTGTTTCTCACGACCATATTTGTAAACACAGAATGGGGCCGCCACATGTTTGGCCGCCCCTTCATTGCGCGAGGGGGTCCCCTATGGGCCGCGGCCGGGCTAAGGCGAAGCAGACTAAAGTTGCTCGTGAACTGAAGTACAGCACACCGAATACCGACTTCGACAGTCTGCAACGAGAGTTGTCAGGCGGTGATTCCGTGGATCCGAACGATGAAATCACGGACGATCGGTGGTCCGACGAAGAGAGCTGGCGGCGCGCCTGACAACGCGCTCGGAGGCATGGCCCTAGCGGTCGCTTCCAGCCCATCTTTCACAACCCCCTGACAGCTCGCCTCAGGCGGTCATATTTCTATGCCCTAGGCCAATCGTCCGACGGCACGTACACAAGCAAAAACCCCGGGATGTTCTCCGTCCCGGGGTTTTACTTGTGTCACTATGCCGGTCGTGTGACCAGTCCGCCGAGGTCAGAACCTCGGGTGCTCGCCCATCAGCTCCGCGACGCCGGTCTTCGAATGCTTCGCGTGCTCGCCGGTCTTGGTCGCGTGAGACTTCTTGATCGAGCCCAGCACCCAGCAGTTCAGGTGGCGTGCGGTGAGTACGGCCAAAGCGCGGTCGGTGTCTTCTGGCGCCACCACGGCAACCATCCCGACACCCATGTTGAAGGTGCGTTCCATCTCGACACGCTCGACACGGCCACGCTGCGCGATCATCTGGAAGATGGGCGCAGGGGTCCAGGTGCCGCGGTCCAGTTCGGCCACCAGGCCGCTGGGGAGCACTCGCGCCAGGTTGTCGGCGAGTCCGCCACCGGTCACGTGAGAGAACGTCCGCACGTCCGTCTCGGCGGCCAGCGCGAGGCAGTCCTTCGCGTAGATGCGCGTCGGTTCCAGCATTTCCTCACCGAGGGTGCGTTCGAACTCTTCGACGTGCCCGCCGAGATCCATGTGGCCCCATTCCAGCAGCACCTTGCGCGCCAGTGAGTAGCCGTTGGAATGCAACCCAGAACTGCCCATCGCGATCACGACGTCGCCCGGCCGAACCCGGTCCGGGGAGAGCACCGAATCAGCCTCGACGATGCCGACACCCGTGGCGGACAGGTCGTAGTCACCTTCCGCCATCAGGCCGGGATGTTCGGCGGTCTCGCCGCCGAGCAAGGTGCACCCGGCCTCCACACAGCCGTCGGCGATGCCCTTGACGAGCTCGGCGACCACTTCGGGGACAACCTTTCCCACCGCGATGTAGTCCTGCAGGAACAGCGGCTCGGCGCCGCAGACGACCAGGTCGTCGACGACCATGGCAACCAGGTCGCGGCCCAGGGTGTCGTGCTTGCCCATCGCCTGCGCGACGGCGATCTTCGTGCCCACGCCGTCGGTGGACGAGGCCAACACAGGCTCGCGATAGTCGCCCTTGAGTTTGAAGAGGCCGGCAAATCCGCCCAGTCCACCCATGACCTCCGGTCGCAGGGTGCGCTTGGCGTGCGGCGCGAAGAGCTCTACCGCCCGTTCGCCGGCATCGATGTCCACTCCCGCCGCAGCATATGAGGCGCTGGGCTCGTTGTCGGTCATCGGCGTGAGGTTCCCGTTCTCGAAGGTGGCAGTTCGAATCTGCCGGGTGAATAATCCGGTCTCACGCTACCCGAGAGGTTCTCCGTGGCTTGTTCATGGGATCGAATGCGCAGTTCTGAACACGCAATCGACTGGTCCCACGGCTCTGTCGCCGCACACACCAACGACCGCTCAGGGCCTGCGGACCGCGCTGACGTTGTCGTTGTCGGCGAGGGCGTTCTGACCAGTCGCAGCGTTGGTGAGCATGGTCTCCAGCACTGCCTTACCCATCGATGTCTCCTTCGGGAGTTCGATCGGGTACTCACCGGTGAAACATGCGGCACAAAGATTTTCGGCCGGTTGCTCGGTGGCTGCGATCATCTCTTCCGTGCTGATGTAGCCCAGCGAATCAGCGCCGATGGCGTGACGCACACCGTCGACGAGATGCTCTTCGGAGTCCATGCCGTTGGCGATCAGCTCTGCCGGAGAAGCGAAGTCGATGCCGTAGAAGCAGGGCCACCGCACCGGACTGGAGGCGATACGAACGTGCACCTCGGCTGCACCGGCCTCGCGCAGCATCCGGATCAGTGCACGCTGGGTGTTGCCGCGGACGATCGAATCATCCACGACCACAAGTCGTTTGCCGCGGATGACCTCTTTGAGCGGGTTCAGCTTGAGCCGGATGCCAAGCTGACGAATGGTCTGCGACGGCTGGATGAAGGTGCGGCCGACATAGGCGTTCTTCATCAGCCCCTGGCCGTACGGAATTCCCGATTCCTGGGCGTACCCGACAGCGGCGGGTGTGCCCGATTCGGGGACCGGGATCACCAGGTCGCCGTCGGCGGGGAACTCACGAGCCAAGCGGCGGCCGATCTCGACGCGGGTGGTGTGCACCGACCGGCCGTTGATGACGCTGTCAGGGCGGGCGAGGTAGACGTACTCGAAGACACAGCCCTTGGGGGTGGGCTTGGCGAATCGCGAGCTACGGACGCCGTCGGCGTCGATGGCCAGCAGCTCGCCGGGTTCGATGTCGCGGACGAACGATGCGCCGACAATGTCGAGAGCGGCGGTTTCGGAGGCGACCACCCAGCCGCGGTCGAGGCGGCCGAGACACAGCGGGCGTACGCCGTGCGGATCGCGAGCTGCATAGAGCGTGTGCTCGTCCATGAACGTCAGGCAGAACGCACCCTTGAGCGTCGGGAGCAGGTCCATGGCGGCTTGTTCGATGGTGGAGTCGGCAGCTCCGTGAGCCAGTAGCGCACCGACGACGTCGGAGTCCGAGGTGGCTCCCCCAGCGCGACGCGAATCCATCAGGCCGAGCTCGCGGGCCTTGCTCGCGAGTTCCGACGTGTTGACGAGGTTTCCGTTGTGGCCCAGCGCGACGCCGGTGCCGGCAGCGGTGGTGCGGAAGATCGGCTGGGAGTTCTCCCAGGTGGTGGAACCGGTGGTGCTGTAGCGACAGTGACCGATGGCGACGTGACCTTGCATGGCGCCAAGGGTCTGCTCGTCGAAAACCTGCGAGACCAGTCCAAGGTCCTTGAACACCAACACCTGTGAGCCGTCGGCAGTGGCGATGCCTGCCGCTTCCTGCCCTCTGTGCTGCAGCGCGTACAAGCCGTAGTAGGTGAGCTTGGCAACATCCTCACCAGGGGCCCAGACACCAAAAACCCCGCATTCTTCGCGGGGTTCGTTTTCTGGCTCGTCAATATCGAGCAAGTTCTTGCTGTTGATCGACAGCTCGGTCACTGGCACTCCCATG
This sequence comes from Williamsia sp. 1135, assembly GCF_002095395.1. Lineage (GTDB taxonomy): Bacteria > Actinomycetota > Actinomycetes > Mycobacteriales > Mycobacteriaceae > Williamsia. The sequence continues at coordinate 10,449 of NZ_MJEI01000099.1, read as the reverse complement.
AGGTTGGGCTGGGGCTGGTGGAGGGCGTATAGCTGAGTCTACGGGCTGGGTCCTGACGTAAGCGAATCATCGCGGCGTGTCTGCGTGACACCCCGCGTCAACCTCCTGGTCAGACTCTTGCCAGCGGTAACCAGTGAACGATGTCACCCGCGCGGCTCCCCGACGCCGACGCTTTTCCGGAGTCGAGGGCCCCCGCCAGGTCGAGACGACCGGTCACCAGCAGCAACCACGTACGGGCATCGGTCTCGACGACATTCGGCGGTGTCCCCCGGGTGTGGCGGAGTCCTTCGATGCACTGCACCGCGACGAACGGCGGCACCCGAACCTCGACCGAGCCACCCGGTGCCAGCTGCGCGAGAGTGCGTGCCGTGGTGCGGACGGCGTCGGCGATCTGGGGTCGCGTCGGCTCGGCGGCGTCGGGGTCGCGCAACCACTCCGCAACGGCGTCGACGGCGGCGCGCATCGCGGCGGGCTCGACTGTCTTGTAGGTGGCCACACCCCCATGGTGTCAGTTATCCACAACCCGCTCGGGCTTCGGTGCCGCTGTCGGATTCGAGCGCTATTGTCATTGACGTTGGAGGGGGCCATCCGATGTCAGTTTTTCGCGCAGACGCTGCGAGCATGACAACGAGCGCGGCGAAGTACCGCGCATACGGGGCGGAGATCGAAGAACTGGACGCCACTTCGGCGGCCGGCCAGGTCGCCGGTGCGCTGACGGGTTCGAAGACCGCCGTCGTCGCGGCGCGCAGTGGAGAAGCAGTCGATACGGCGTTATCCGCGGTTGCGATCCGGCTCAGCAGCTATGCGGACAGCACAGACAAGAGTCGTGAGGCTTTTGACGGCGCGGAGGATCTGGCTTCGCGTGCGTTCACCGGGCTGTGGCTCTGAGGTGGGCTACACAGTCGGCGGCGTCAGGGGGTGGCGACCGTCGGAGCTCGGCGATGCGGCGACCGATCTCGCGACTGCGAACAGCGACTTCGAGGCCAAGCTGAACGCGGCCCGAGCTGTGGCGCAATCGCTGCACGAGGGCTCTCAGGGCACGACCGCGGATGCGGCCTGGGACAAAGCAGAGAAGGACCATCGCCTAGGAATACGAGCCGCCGACGCCACAGACGCGGTGATCGAGACTCTCCGGAGCGGCTCGGCACGACTGCAGTCGGTCCGAGACAACGCGATCGCCAAGGTCGACTCCGCGATCTGGAGTCAGTTCCAGGTCGGTGACGACTGGAAGGTGGGCCACTACTCGATTGCCGGTCCCTTCACGAAGGACGAAGTCGCCGCGCAAGAGTCAGCACGCAAGGCTCACCAAGAAGCCATCGACGACGCGGTGAAACAGCTGACCGACGAAGACGAGGCAGTCGCCTTCGCACTCGACAGCGCGAACGACGAACTGGACGCCACGAAGGTCGACGTCGCCGCCGGACGCGACTACGCACCCCCTTCACTGGTCGGCCTGACGCAGGAACAAGCCAAACTTGTCGTCGACGACCCGCGGTTCCAAGAGTGGGTGAAGAACCATCCTGATGCAGCAAAGCCGTTGTTGGATGCAGCCTTTGACGCGGGAACAATTCCGAAAGACTTCTACGGAACGTTCCTGCAACGTTATTGGCTTCGAGAGTCGCTGGAAGACGCCGGAATCGACCCTTCACAATGGGATCCCTCTAAGGGCACCGAGTTCAACAGCGAGACGATCACCAAGGTGTACGAGTATTACGGCCAACTGTTCCTGGACCATCCAGAGATGCAATGGGCCGGAATGGCCCTTCCTTCGCCGGGGGTTTCTACGATCTGGCAGCTATGCGCGATATCGCGAAGGCGATCAAAGGCCCCGCCGGTGTGGTGCTTCCCGACCAGATCGAAGGTATGACCCGCGCCATCGCTGGTATGAGCGACGAGGAACTCGCGTACTACGAGCAGAAGTTTCTGAGCATGCAAAAAGAGATCTTCGAAGATCAGGCGCCTATGCATGAGGCGTACCTGCATGGAGGGACCGCAGAAATCGATCGCATGCAGCGGGCCGTTCTGATCGACGACAAGACCCAGGTGGCCTGGCATCAAATAGACAGCGGAGTTGAACAGCACAGCCCTCAGCTCGTTGCGGAGGGAAACAAGCAACTTCTGCAGCGTGAGCAACTTGAGATCATCGACGACGACTACGACGAAATGCGCAGCCATCCAGTGACTGGCGAAGCCATGACCTGGATATTGACCACGGTGGGTACGCCGTCTATACCCGAAGCTCAGGCCTATCCCGAGGTGTTCCCGACCGAGTTCTCGGTCGACAACTCAAGATATATCCCCGGCGAGACGACAATCGAAACGCCATTTCCGGACGGAAACATCGCTGACCGACATGACCGCTGGAAGCTGATCACGGAGGACACGCTACCCGCTTACCAGGAACTGTTGGCCAGTAACCCGGAAGTGGCCAGGCAGATAATCGGCTCAGACTTCGACTCCCGTATCGAAGATCAGCGACTTTCAAACCGGTCCGGACAAGTCATCGACCGCATGATTAACGACTGGAAGGTAGAACATCAGTGGTGAAGTCGTTACGACTACTGACGATATCGGCACTAATTGCCCTGTCTGCGGCATGCGTCTCAACAACAGGTGGAAGTGAAGGCAGCTTCGTGGAATCTACTCCAAGTCCCAACACACAGCCAGAATTCTCAGTGCTCACCGACGATGGAGTGCAACAAATAAAGGACACGGGCAGAGCACGCTTCGACCTACGCGACCGTGTCCTCACCAATGCCGAAGCTGGGGTGGCTCCCGAGTCCAGGCAAGAAGTAATCATCGGGAACCCCGGTGACCCTGATATTCAGTTGACCCTGGTCGGCCCCGAAGGCGAAGTCACCATATCGACCCAAACCATCTGGTTTACACATTTGGACGAACACAGCTTTACAGAGATCATCTTCTTTCGCGCTTTCGACACACACGAAACTGCGCAACTGGAACTCGACGAGGCAGTCACACGATGGGGAATTCTTCAGGAGAATATAGAAATGTGGTCGAACGTCTCACAAAAAGCTCAGGACGACAAGGTGAAGCGGAGCCTGGGGACTGGAGTCGGCGCCACCGGACTGATTGTCGGAATGAATGCGAGTATCAAAAAAGAAAGCCAAGTCTTTCACTACATTGTTGACCTGGACCCCCGAAACTACAACGCGGAGAACATCGCAAATATCCGCTCAACCGGGATCGGTAGGCGAGTGGTCAATTGAAACCACCTGCCCGAAGCGCCTCTACCCGCCAGCATAGAAATTCTTGGCCGTGAGGTGCGCTCAGCGATTGAACCGGCCATCAACGGCTCCGGGTCCGGCAGCGACGAGACAACACATCGCGACCGGGCCAGGAACCGCATTCGAGAAACCCCGAGTGAGATTGGCGTGTGCCGTTGTACTGACATTCTCCGTCACGCTGCTCGCCGCAATTGCCGTCGACAACCGAACCGGACCAACGTCATCGTCGGCCGCAGGCTTGCTCCGACAGGATCAGTCTTCCTACCTCACCGGAGCCGGAATCGAGGAGATCCGAGACAGTCGGCGTGCACACGTTTCGATCTCCGCGACCGCGCCCTGACCAACGCAGAATCCGGCCTTTCACCCGAACACAGCGCGGATGCCATCATCGGAAGTCCAGGAGATCACGACATACAGATGACCTTGGTCGGGCCAGACGGCGAGGAGACAACTACCACTCAAACGATATGGACGGTCCATTTCGGCGTCGCAGGCAAGTTCAAGTTCGACTACCTAACGTTTTGGCGCGCGTTCTACAGCGCAGAGGCCGCGCAACAAGAGCTGTCAGCGGTCACGGCCCGTTGGGGCATACACCCAGACAGCGTGACGACGTGGAACAGCATCGCGGCCAATGCGGGTGATCAGAAAGAGAAGTTCAGCCTTGGGTCCGGAGTAAGCCCGACTGGCTTGGTCATCGACATGAATGCCAGTACCGAGAATGGCGTCCAGGTCTTTCAGTACTTCGTCGATCTCGACGAGCGGCGGTACACACCCGAGAACCTCGCGAGCATCCGCGCCACCGGGGACGACCTCTGAACCCTTCGCCTGACGCCGACTACGCTTTACGGAGAACCTGCACTTCGTAAGGAGCGTCACCGCCATCAGCGCCACCCTGCACGCCTCCGGCCTCTCCGCCGGACACGGCGAACGCACACTCTTCTCCGATCTCGACCTCACCGTCTCAGACGGAGACGTCTTCGGTCTGGTCGGCGCGAACGGCGCGGGCAAATCGACGCTGTTGACGCTGCTCGCAGGGGTCGGAACTGCTGATCAGGACGGAACGATCACCCTGAGCCCGCCGGACGCCGAGGTCGGCTACTTGGCGCAAGAGGCTTCTCCCACCGCCGGCGAGACCGTGCGCGAATATCTCTCCCGACGCACCGGGGTCGCCCAGGCGCAGTCCACGATGGACGCGGCGGCGGAAGCGCTGGGTGACGGTGGTGAGGACCTCTACTCCCCCGCACTCGAACGATGGCTCCACCTCGGTGGCGCGGACTTCGACGAACGAGCCGACCAGGTGGCCGCGAGCCTGGGTCTGACGGTCGACCTCGACCTCCCTATGCAGGCGCTGTCCGGCGGGCAGGTGGCGCGCGCAGGCCTCGCGGCCCTGCTGTTGTCCCGTTACGACATCTTGCTGCTGGATGAGCCGACCAATGACCTCGATCTCGACGGCCTCAAGCAACTCGAAGAGTTCGTGGCGGGATCCCGCACACCCATGGTCGTGGTCAGCCACGACCGTGAGTTCCTCGCCCGCACCGTCACCGGCATCGTCGAACTAGATCTGGCCCAGCAGCAGGTGTCGGTGTATTCCGGCGGCTATGAAGCCTTCCTGATCGAACGCGAGGTCGCACGCCGACACGCCCGCGAAGCCTACGAGCAGTACGCCGGCACGAAGGACGCGCTGACCGAACGCGCACAGATGCAACGCAATTGGATGGAACACGGGGTACGCAACGCGCGCCGCAAGTCCAAGGACAACGACAAGGTCAGCAAAGGACTTCGCCTGGAGTCGACCGAGAAGCAAGCGTCGAAGGCGAGGCAGACCCAGCGCCGTATCGAGCGCCTCGAGGAAGTCGCCGAGCCACGCAAGGAGTGGGAGCTGCGGATGGAGATCGCCGCCGCCCCGCGGTCGGGAACCGTGGTTGCCACGCTCAACGACGCCACACTCACCCGCGGCGATTTCACGCTCGGCCCGATCAGCACCCAGGTCGACGCCGGAGATCGCATCGTCATCACCGGCGCGAACGGATCAGGGAAGTCGACACTGCTATCCCTGCTGCTCGGCACGCAGGCACCGGACTCCGGGTCTGCGTCCCTGGGATCGGGAGTCCTCGTCGGCGAGGTCGACCAGGCGCGCGACCTCTTCACCGGTGACGCACCCCTCGTCGACGCGTTCGCCGCACACGTGCCCGAGCAGACCGACGCAGAGGTGCGCACCTTGCTGGCGAAGTTCGGTCTGCGTGGGCACCACGTGACGCGGTCGGCCAGTTCTCTGTCCCCCGGTGAACGAACCCGGGCCGCACTGGCATTACTGCAGGCGAGGGGCGTGAACCTGCTGGTCCTCGACGAACCGACGAACCACCTCGACCTACCCGCCATCGAACAGCTCGAGCAGGCCGTTGAATCGTTCGACGGCACCGTTCTGCTCGTCACGCATGATCGACGCATGCTCTCGACGGTTCGCGCAACCCGCCGGTGGGTGCTCGACGCCGGGACACTCACCGACGCTCTGGTCTGAGTCGAAATTCTGCTGACCTCTTGGTGTCCGTGACACGATGGGGCCATGGGCACGGATGTGAGCACCCGCGAGTTCAGCCGAGAGGACCGACGCCGGTTCCGCGAGCAGGTGGGGCGCTGTACCGAAGCCGTCGCCCGCATGTTGTCGGACGGCCTCTTCACCGACCAAGGCAACCCTCCGGAGCCGCTGCTGGGCATGGAGGTCGAACTCAATCTTGTTGACCGGGCCATGAACCCGGCGATGTCGAACGCGACCGTGCTCGAGGCCATCGCCGATCCCGACTACCAAACCGAGCTCGGGCAATTCAACATCGAGATCAACGTCGCACCGCAGCCATTCACCGGCGGCGACACGGTCTCCCTCGAGGACGCACTGCGTGATTCATTGAATCGCGCCGAAGCGAAGGCCGCCGAAACCGACAACCACCTCGTGATGATCGGCATGCTGCCGACGTTGCGGCAAGAGCACTTCGCCCATCAGTGGATTTCGGCAAATCCCCGTTACGACCTGCTGAATCAGCAGATCTTCGCGGCCCGCGGGGAAGACATCGAGCTCGACATTACCGGCGTGCCACTCACACTCGGAGGCCAATCCGAGAAACTCAGGACCTCGATCGACTCGATCCTGCCCGAGGCAGCATGCACCTCGCTGCAGCTTCACCTGCGAGTGGCGCCCGAGACCTTCGCCGACCATTGGAATGCCGCGCAGGCGATCTCAGGCGTCCAGGTCGCACTCGCAGGCAATTCACCATTCTTGGCGGGGTCCGCACTCTGGCACGAGAGCCGGATCCCGGTGTTCGAGCAGGCGACCGATACGCGTCCGCAGGAGCTGATCAATCAGGGTGTTCGTCCCCGGGTGTGGTTCGGAGAACGGTGGATCACCACGATCTTCGACCTCTTCGAAGAGAACACCCGGTACTTCCCTTCGCTGCTCCCAGTGGTCTCCGACGACGATCCGTTGGCGCAGTTGGACGCCGGAGAGACCCCTGAGCTCACCGAACTCCGCATGCACAACGGCACCGTGTACCGCTGGAACCGGCCCGTCTACGACGTGATCGGTGGGCAAGCACACCTGCGGGTCGAGAACCGAGTGCTGCCGGCGGGCCCGACGGTGCTCGACATCATGGCCAACGCCGCGTTCTACTATGGCGTCCTGCGTGCGTTGGTCGATTCGGATCGTCCGATCTGGTCGCAGATGTCGTTCAACGCCGCGTCCGAGAATCTCCATGCCGCCGCCCGCGACGGCATGGACTGCCAGTTGTATTGGCCCACAATGGGATGGGTGCAACCTGACGAATTGGTCTTGCGCCGGTTGCTGCCACTGGCGGACGAAGGCCTCCAGAGTTTCGGTGTCGGCGCGGATGCGCGTGATCGCTATCTCTCCGTCATCGAGGGCCGGGCCCTCGCGCGCCAGACAGGTTCGGTGTGGCAGCGGGCGTCTTTGGTAGCCCGAGAGGAAGCAGGCGACAGCCGCGAGGTGGCATTGGCCGGGATGCTGCGCGAGTACATAGATCGGATGCACGACGGTGCCGCAGTGCACACCTGGGATGTGTGAGAACTGCTGTGCTGTAGCGATTTACGTGGATGAATTCTGACTGGCGCGCGAGTAACGCGCCGGCGTGACGCCGAACTCACTGGTGAAAGCAGAGATGAACCCGCTACTCGTGGTGTAACCGACCGCCGCCGCGGTGGCGTGTACGGGTTCGGCCCGGTCGAGGAGTTCGACAGCGGCGAGCATTCGAGCACGCGTTCGCCAGCGGCCATACGTCATCGCAGTTTCAGCGGCGAACCCTCGGAGAATTGTCTTTTCACTGACGCCGAGTTCGAGGGCCCACTCGGACAGAGTCCGTTGGTCGCCCGGGTTTGCGATGATCGCACGTGCGACCGTCCGTGCTCGATGATCGTGCGGCAGCACCAAGGCGTCCGGTGCTCCTTCCGTACTGTCGTTCATCAAGTCATAGAGCAGCTCCTGACAGGCACGCCGCCGAGCAGAAGGCAGCGATGCATCGGTCAGATGGGTCAGCAGCTGCACGGCAAGGGGATCGGCGGTGAGTGGTTGCGGACGCGTCCACCTATCGCCGTCAGGGGTCCGTTCCGGCGGTGAGTACAGGCTGATCATGCTGCCCTCTGTGAGCAGGGTGATGTGGTGGATCGCTCCACCGGGCAGCCACACGAGATGATCGGCATGCACGTGCCAACTGCTGGCTCCGACCACGACCCTCATCCGACCGCGACGCATCCAGACCAATTGATGTTCGCGGTGGTGATGTTCGCCGAAGTCGAGCACTCCCTCGGTCCGATACTCAAAAACTTCGCAAGCGGTAGATGTCCGATCAGCCGTATCGGCTACCGGAGATGCCACAGCGAGATCAGACACATATGACTCTGCGGACATCCGCTATGTCCCTCCTCCGCTACTCAAGTCCGTTTGGCTGCATAGACCGACTTCGATAGTAAGGCTAGCCTCACTCTGTCGCGTCCGCCGGAACGGCCGCGATCTGCGCGCATGACATCGGTGATCTGCGCGCCCGCCTAAGTCTTTCGAGGAGTTCGATGTCCCGCCGTCCAGTCTCGTCCCGGTTCCCGATCCACAGCAGGTCGGTGATCTCGGCCTTCGTGGTGAGCGCCGCGGCCCTGGTGTCGTCTGCATGTAGTTCGAGCGAGACGGCACCACAGGAACCGATCGACCTCAACGCCGACCCGGCGGCTTGCACGGACGCAGACAACGTCGCCCCGGCCGAGCGGGCCTCCGGCCCGTTCACGTTCACCGACGGCCGTGGCCGCACCATCACGCTGGACGAGCAGCCCACGCGAATCATCGCCGACGAAGAGTCGGCCGCCGCGCTGTATTCGATGGGCATCAAGCCCGCAGGTATCTGGTCGACGACTCCGCTCAGCGTGAGTCCGATACTCAAATGCCTCGACTTGGAGGGCGTCGAGTCAGTGGGCGAGACATGGGGCACAGTAAATCTGGAGAAGGCTCTTTCGCTGGAGCCAGATCTGTTTGTGGGCGAGTACAACCCCCGCTTCGAGCAGTTCGGCAAGCTCACGTCCGCCGAGGATTCAGCTAAGGGCGACCAGCTCGATCAGATCGCGCCCACCCTCGGCGTCACGCTCGATACGACCTCGACCACCCAGACGATCGAGAACTACCAAGCTCTCGGTGCGGCTCTGGGCGTGAATCAGAACAACGACGAGATGACCCGTATCAAAGCCGAATTCGATGCCGCAGTCGCCAATTTCAAGAAGGTGGCTGCAGATCACGGAGACGTGGTCGGCATGGGTATCTGGCCCCTCGAGGTTGCCTACGTTCTCGAACCGAGCGCGGACCCAGACTTCAGCGACTACACCAGCTGGGGAATGAACATGTACAAACCCGACACCACTGATGACGGATACTGGCGCAAGTTCGCCTGGGAGACGTACCCCACCGATGCCGCCGACCTGCTCTTCGTCTACCACGACGTATCAGGCGCCGCGAACGTCAATCTCGCCGATATCGGCGAACGCTTCCCGATCTTCCAGCGCAGTCCGGCCGTCTCCGAGGGCCAACTGGTCCTGTGGGACTACGGTGCGAACAAGAGCTACCCGCGATACACAAAGACCATCAACGCATTTGCCGACGCCCTCGGCAAGGCAAAGAACGTCAGCGGCCAATGATTGTCAGACGGACCGCAGGTGCTGCGCATTGCTGCTCGCCCCATAATTGACGTGCTGTCAACATGTTTCATCCCCGCCAGCATGAGGCGTCGGCGTGTCGGGCGGTGGCCCGCTGAGTTCTCGGTTGCGTTGTTCGAGGTCTGCTTTGCGGCGGGCGAGCATGGCCTGGCGGGCCTCGATGAGGGCTTCGTCGGGATGGTGGGCCCGGTTGACCCGAGGTTGTCGGTCCGGATCTAGAAATGCTGGGGGTATCCACGCGCAGCGTCCGGCGTCGGGGCCGTCGGTGATCATGATCGTCTGCCACTGATGCTCACCCGGCCCGATCAGCTTGTGGTGCTGTGGGCATGCCGGGGCCAGGTGTGTGATGTCGGTGAGCCCACCCAGGGCCCACTCTGTGGTGTGGTGGGCTTCGGCCCACATCGCCGGATTCGAGCACCCACCGAACGAGCATCCCCGGTGCGCGGCGAACATCGCCAACCGCTGGGCCTCGCTGGCCAACCGGCGAGCCCGGCCCAGGTACAGCACTTCGTTGCTGTGGTTGGCGAATACCGCCAATGTCTTGTCGCTACGCGCGAGCAGCTTAATGGCATCGCTGATCGGCAACACCGTGCCGGTCGCGGTATAAACAACACCCTTCCCGTACGGACGCATCGGGCCACCGGTCAACGCGGGCAACCAGTTCGGGTCCTGCCGCTGCGTCCGCGGATCGGCATACTCCGGCTCCGGAGCTGGTTCAGATTCTTGTTCCGGCTCGGGCGCCGGCTCCGGTTCTGGTTCTGGTTCTGGTTCCGGTTCGGGCTCGGGCTCTGGCGTTGGTTCAGACTCGTGCTCGGCGTCTGCCTCTTGCTGGCGCAGGGCGTCGTCGAGTTGGTCTTTGGTCATGGTGATGATCAGCTGCACCGGCAACCCACGGTGGGTCTTGCCGAGCTGACCCGACTCGAGCAGATACATCAGCATCGCTTTGAGAGCGTCATGATTACGCTGCGCCTGAGTACGGTTGTCGTTGTCGGCCGCAGCCTGCAGA